>JOAZ01000017.1 GCA_000720535.1 Streptomyces halstedii | reverse complement strand
TCCATGGCGGCGCCGTCGGGGAGGTGGTCGACGTACCCGGCGACATAGCGCTCGCGCTCGGGGAGCCGGGCGAAGTCGGATGCCTGGGGCGGGCGTTGGCCGGGTACGGAGCGCTTGCCGTAGCCGGTGGTGGCCTGGCGGTACGGGCGCGAGGGTGCGGGCGCGCACGGGGCGGAGCTAACCTGCTGAGTAGCCACGAGATCGAGTGCTTTCGGTCTTGGGGTCAGACCCCGGCCGGTGAGCCAACACCGCGTCGGGGTCGTTTCGTCGGTGGCACCGTAAGCAGTGGCGACTCTGCGCCGCAAGCTGGTCACGATTAGTCATACTTGCTGGCCGTGACGGGGTAGGGAGGGTGGGGAGGTTTCCCCAAACCCCCTGTATGTCCCGCCGGATGAACAACACCGCTCGAAGCCCGGCACCCGGGTCCCGACTCCCGGATCCCGAAGCTCAAGCGCCGGACCGGGGTCGGAGACGTACCCACGAAAGGGTGACCGGGTGACTGACCACCCACCGCCGAGGCTCGAAACCCGAGCGCCGGGCCCCGAGTTCCGAGACCCGGGTCGGCCACTGACGGCCCGACGAACGCGGTGGGCCCGGCGCGCCGGGGGGGACCTGGGGGCGGGGTCTCAGACGGCCTCTCCCCTCATACGCGGGTCCCGGCCTCGCCGGGGCACAGGGGCGGACGGTTCGTCCAGCCACACCACATGGCCCCGGTGGTCCACCGTGAGACCGAAGCGGTCGAAGCCAGGACGTCCCTGTCCGTCCCACCAACACCACGCGGACTCCAGTTCGCCCCACAGCCGACGAGGCCCCGACTGCACGACGCGGAAGGAGTCCGCCCCCTTGACATGGTCGATCGATGCCCAGCTCGTTCCACCCGTGTCGAACAACCACAGCCGGTACGAGTCCCGCCGGGCGTCCGACACCCGGCAGAACAGATCCGGGACCTGAACCCCGATGGCGAACATGTGGATCCAGTCGCCGACGTCGTCAGGGCACAGGCCTGTCGTGGACTCCGCCCCTCCGGCCGGCCACACGCTCGGGTCGAGGAATGCGTCCATCGGCGGCAGTGACCGCCTCTGGTCACGGAGTCGCATGAACGCCGACGAGCCCACGAACCGGCCGTTCAGCGTGCCCGCGTCCGTGACGGTGAGTCTGGCCACCGCTTCACCGCCGTACACCGGCCCCCACGGGGCGACCAGTACGGCTCCGGGCTTCGCCTGACCGACCCACTGCCCGGGAATGTTCCCGACCGAACAGGTGGCGATGACCCGGTCGTAGGGAGCGCCCTCTCCGTAGCCGCGCGTGCCGTCACCGACCACGAGCTCCGGCCGATATCCCGCCACCAGCAGCCTGGTGCGGGCCTCGGCCGCGACCTGCCCGTCCACTTCGACGGAGACGACATTCAGGTCCCCGAGCCGATGGCAGAGCAGGGCCGCGTTCCATCCGGTACCCGTGCCGATCTCCAACACCCGGTTACCGGGCTCGACATCGAGGGCGGCGAGCATGGAGAACACCATGGTCGGCATCGAACTGGAGGAGGAGGGAGTCCGCCCTCGACCAGGGCCGGTGTACGCCCCGTCGTCCCACTGCGTCGTGAGGGGCGCGTCTGTGTAGACGGCCTTCCACCATAGTTCCGGAGTCTCGGACCGGATCACTCGGTCTTCCTGACGGTTCGCCCCTGCGCGGCCCGGCCAGATGACCTCGGGGACGAAGTGATGACGTGGCACCGCCTGGAAGGACGGCAACCAGTCGGACGTGAGCGCTCCCTTTTCCAGGAGCCCGGAAGCCAGCCTGTCAGGGCCGGCCTCCGCCATCGTCTTCTCGGACACGATCAGCGACCGTCCGCCGGTCCCTGCCCGTCACTGCTGTTTCCGCCTTCGTCCGAGCCGCCTCCCCCGTGCTTGTTGCCGGAGTCGCTGTCGTCCTGCGGGTTGCCGCCGTCGATCTGGAGCGTCCACATCGGGGTCATCTGGGCTGTCCCTTCCTCTCGGTACTTCATCGAAACGCCCCCCGTCCCGCCGCCTGCGGGGCGTGGAGTGGCCAACCGTCACCTGTCGAAGAGCAGGGCCTCCGTACGGCGGGCCGGCACCGCGCCTCAGGCGACGAGAAGAGCGAGCACTGATTCGTAGCGGAGTGCAATCGACCCGGGTGGAGGCGGACCGCAGCTGACGCGCCATCATCCGGTTGCGCCACCGATAGCTGTTGACCACCGGCTCCAACCCGGTGCACACCCCGGCCTTCCCGTCTGTCACTCATCACTCACTCTCTGTAGCCAGTCAACGGGAACAGATCAAGATCAGTTGGCACAAACCTTGCACAACCCTGTTCGGCCGACCGCAAGTTGGGACAGACCATGGCGCGCGTGGAAGAGTGATGCCATGGAGAGCACTCCCGCCGCAGGCGAGAACATCGCGGTCCTGCGCAAAGTGAGAGGTGTGGGACAGGCGCGGCTCGCCCGCGAGGCCGGTATCTCCCTGTCCTACCTGAGCAAGATCGAGGTAGGCCTGCGGCCGGCGACGCCGCCCGTGGTGGCCGCCATCGCCGCAGCCCTGCACGTCACGACGGCCCGCATCCACGGGCAGCCCTTCTTGGGCCCTTCGGAGCAGGCGGACCTGCTCAACGACCTCCGTGGCACCGTACGTCGATACACGCTCCCGAGGGAAGACCTGCCCGACCCCTCGGTCCTCAGCGCGAGCGTGAAGCGGGCTGCCCGGCTTCGGGCCGACACGAACTACCTGGAACTCCTGCGCGTCCTTCCCCGACTCCTGGGAGAGGCGACCGCCCACGCCTTGGCCCATCCCGGCGAGGCAGGAGCATGGGAACAGGTCGCCGATGTGTACGGCTGCGCGTATGCCGTGGCCCACCGGTTGGCCCAGCCGGACCTCGCGGACATGATCGTGTCCCGTCAGTCTTGGGCAGCACAGCAGACGTGGAACCCCTCGGCGGAAGCCGGAGCCGCCTGGAACGAGGCGGGCACCTATCAGAGCGCCGGGCAGTACGACGACGGCCTGGCCATCGTGGAGAGGGCCATCAGCCGGTACGAAGCGGCGGGCGGCACCGGTCCGGAGAAGGTGATGACGCTCGGCTCGCTGCACCTTCGCGGAGTGGTGCTCGCCTCCCGGAACGAGGACCGGCAGGCGACGGAGGACCACTTGGACCGGGCCTGGGACTACGCCCGGGAGATGCCGAGCGATGTCCTGCGGCACAACCTCACCTTCGGCCAGGGGAACACGGCCCTCTATGAGTTGGCCGCCCACATCGAGCTGAACCAGCCGCACCGGGCGACGGAGATGTCCACCTCGCTCATCGCCCACCCTCCCGTCGGGCTGAATCCGAACAGACTCGGGAGACTCTTCATCGATGTCGCCCGAGCCAGGCTGGCGACGAAGGACCTGCCCGGCGCCGAGGAGGCCCTGGACAAGGCGTTCGCGTCGGCTCCGCAGATGACAGAGGTGCACCCGATGGCCCGGGAGGTTCTGCGGGTGCTGTTCGTCCTGCACCAGCGCAGTCGGCCCGGTCTGCTGGCAATGGCGAAGAGGACGGGCCTGGCGTCCTGATCCTGGCCGAGTGAGACGGACACGTCACAGCACGAGGTCGTCGAAGCCGGCGATGGCACGCGAACCGGCCGTCACTCGCTTCGACCGCCGGTTGTCAGACCCCCTCGGTACGGTCGGCGCATGAGAGCTTCCGGCACATTCACCGTCCAAGCATTCGTCCCGACCGAGCTGAAGCCCGAACCGGCCGTCTCCACCGCGCTGCCCGTGGGGGTCGCGACGATGGAGAAGCACTTCGAGGGGGAGACGGCGGGACGCTCCGCGACCCTGTTCACCTCCGCCTTCGACCAGGCGACCGGCGTCGGCACCTACGTGGCCATGGAGTCCTTCGAGGGGGCGCTGAACGGCCTGGAGGGGGCGTTCAACTTCGTGCATTCGGCCACCACGTCCGGAACCGACCGCACCGCCGAGTTCTTCACGATCGTGCCCACGAGCGGCACCGGGGCGCTGGCGGGAATCTCCGGTGGTGGAGGCATGGCGATCGACGCCGACGGCACACACCGCGTCTGGTTCGACTACGACCTGGGCTGAGCGGCGGGCGTCCCCAGCGCGTCCTCCAGCTCCTGGAGCAGTCGGCGCTTCGGGCGGGCGCCGACCATCGACTTCACCGGATCGCCGTCCCGGAACACCATCAGCGTCGGCATCGACAGCACCGCGTAGCGGCTCGTGATGTCCGGGTTGGCGTCCACGTCCAGCTGGACCACCTTGACGCGGGCGGCCTCCTCCTCCGCGATCGCGCTGAGCACGGGGGCGAGCTGGCGGCAGGGGCCACACCAGTCGGCGGTGAATTCCACCAGGACCGGGAGGTCCGCTCCCCGCACCTCCTCGTCGAACGTGCTGTCGGTGACCTCGGGTACGCCTTCTGCGTGGATCATCGGTCCTCGTCCTTCCAGTCGAGTTCACATCGTGGCGCGGGGCCGCCCGGCAGCTCGGCCGATGCCTGCAGCTCGGCGCGGGTCAGATGGGCGCCCACCTCCGCGCGGACCGACCGGAGCTGGTCGATCAGGGCGTCCAGTTCGTCGAGCTTGCGCCGGTAGACGGCGAGCGAGGCGGGACAGGCGTCGCCGGCCGGGTGGCCGGCGCGCAGGCAGTCGACGAACGGCCGGGTCTCCTCCAGGTCGAAGCCGAAGTCCTGGAGGGTCCGGATCTGCTGGATCAGCCGCAGGTCGCTGTCGTCGTACGTGCGGTAGCCGTTCTCCGCGCGGCGCGCGGGCAGCAGGCCCCTGGACTCGTAGTACCGCAGCGTCCGTGTCGTCGTCCCGGCCTGTTCGGCCAGTTCCCCGATTCGCATGCCGAGACCGTAATCCTTGACGTCGGCGTCAAGGCAAGGCCGTATCCCCCGCGTCAAGACAAGGGCGCCGGGAGCGGTCTTCGGGAAGTGGGGCGGCCGGGACCGTTGACGGGTGCGCCGTCCGCGTCTACACAACACTGAGAGCGCTCTCAGCAACTTCTCGGCGCCCGCCCCCACCGGAGGTGTTCCCTTGAGCACGATCCGCACGATCCGTCCCCGGACCCCCCGCAGACGTACGACCGTCCACAGGCGTACGACCTTCCTGGCCGGTCTGACCGCTCTGGCCCTCACCCTCGCGGGTGCCCTCACCGTCGCCGGAACCGGGTCCGCCCGGGGTGACGTCCCCACCACGCCGGGCTGGAACCTCGCCTGGAGCGACGACTTCGACGGGGCGAACGGCAGCCTGCCGTCCTCGGCGAACTGGCAGATCGACACCGGCCACGGATACCCCGGCGGTCCCGGCAACTGGGGCACCGGCGAGATCCAGAACTACACCGCGAGCCCTGACAACATCAGCCTCGACGGCAACGGCAACCTGCGTATCACCCCGCTCCGCGACGGCGCGGGCAACTGGACCTCCGGCCGGATCGAGACCAGGCGGGCCGACTTCAAGGCGCCGGCCGGCGGGACCCTGCGCATCGAGGGCCGCGTCCAGATGCCGAACGTCACGGGGAACGCGGCCCTCGGCTACTGGCCCGCCTTCTGGGCGCTCGGTTCCCCGTACCGGGGGAACTACTGGAACTGGCCGGGCATCGGTGAGTTCGACATCATGGAGAACGTCAACGGGCTCAACTCCGTCTGGGGTGTGCTCCATTGCGGGGTCAACCCGGGCGGACCCTGCGACGAGACCACCGGCCTCGGCAACAGCCGCGCCTGCCCGGGGGCCAGCTGCCAGTCCGCGTTCCACACCTACCGCTTCGAGTGGGACCGCTCCGTCACCCCCGAGGCCCTGCGCTGGTACGTGGACGGCCAGCTCTTCCACAGCGTCACCAAGAGCCAGTTGGGCGCGGCGACCTGGGCGGACATGACGGACCACGCCGGCTACTTCCTGCTGCTGAACCTGGCGATCGGCGGGGCGTTCCCGAACGCGCTGGGCGGCTCGACCCCGACGGCCGAGACCGTCCCCGGCCGTCCCATGCTCGTGGACTACGTGGGTGTCTGGACCCGTGGCGGCGGCGGAACCACCGACCCGCCCACCGACCCGCCGTCCGGCTCCTCCACCCTCGCCCTGCGCAGCGGCGGCGGGCTGGGCGCGGCGCAGTCCACGGCCTCTTCGGTGACGCTCGCCTCGGCGGGCGGGGCGAACCACGACGGCACCCCGCACGACCCGCAGACGTTCACGGCGACCGGCATCACCCGGGCGTACGACGGCGGGTCCACCCAGTTCGACGTGTTCGCCGACTCGGGCACCACGGTCGCCAACGGCCAGCAAGTTCGGGTGAGTTACGACCGTACGGGGGACGGGACCTGGGAGCGTACGGAGACGTACCACTACTTCGCCACCGACCCGGTCCCCGGCTACGAGCACTACACCCAGGCGAAGGGGCTGAAGTCGTCCACCGGCAGCCACGGCAACCTCGTCAACGGCACGGTGCGGGTGGAGATCTGGAACGCCATCGGCAACGGCCCCGGCACGGTGGGGGTCGGCAACCAGTCGTTCGTCCACATCCCGTTCGGCTGAGCCCGCCCGGCGTACGGGCCCGGCATACCGGTGCGGTGGCCGGTGTGCCGGGCGCACGGACCACGGGCCGGCCTCATTCGGCGTCGGGCACCGGGTCCGTACCGGTCACGTCGAACGGCTCGCCCCACGGCCGGTACCCGGCCCCGTCGCGGACCACCGCGCGGACGACGAACCGCTCCCCGGGCAGCAGGGCGAGGAGGGCGATGCGGGAGATGAGCGGCTTGCGGACGGGACCGGGGTCCGGCGCCCCCGGGGTGGCGTCCTCGATGTCGAGGCAGACGACCGCCTGATCCGCCAACACCGTGTGGAAACGCAGCGGTTCGTAACCCTCGTCGCCCTGGGGGCGCCCGGTGAACAACAGGGTCTCGGAGTCGACGGACGGCACCAGCACCCTGCCTCCCAGCACGGCGGCGACGCTTCGCGGGCTGGTGGGTTCCATACGGAGGACACCGCCCGAAAGGTGGTCCGGGGCGTCCCAGGCCCCCGTGCCGTCGCGGCCGGAGAAGTAGAGCTCCTCGGCGACGTACCCGTCCGTGCGGCGGTGGAGGAGCAGGACGAAACCGAGGTCGCCCCGCACGCAGACGTCGGCGACGACGACGGTGGTGGCACCGTCGAGACGGGCGGGCTCGGCCGGGAACGCGTCACCACCCGGTGCGCACGCGGCCGTCAGAGCGGCTCGGGCGGTCTCGGCCAGGTTCCCGCGCATGCCCGCTCCTCGGTCGTGTGTGGTCACGGTGGTACCGCAGCCTCCCATGGCCGGGAGGACGGCCGCCCGGCAGGCCGTGTGGAGGCGCCGGATCCGGAGGGCCGACGGGGTGTCCCGCTCCGCGAACCGGACGGGCGGCTTCTCCGCCTGATGGCCGAGTCGACGCGGCGGGGCGGGCTCGGCCACGTCGGAACCCGCCGCCGGTGCACGCCGGTGCGGCCGGTACACGCCGGTGCGGCCGGTACACGCCGGTGCGGCCGGTACGGGCACTCCCGTACCGGCCCGCACCCACCGGCGTACCCGCTACACCGGCGTACGCCCTACACCTTGGCCAGCGACGGCTTCTCCTCGTCGCCGCCCCTCGACTCCGGGACGTGCGCATCCCCGTGGGCGTCGTCCGTCATCAGCTTCTCGTCGAACGGAAGCGCCCCGGAGAGGACCTGGTCCACGCGGGCCCGGTCGATCTCCTTCGTCCAGGTGCCGACCAGCACCGTGGCCACCGCGTTGCCCGCGAAGTTCGTCAGGGCGCGGGCCTCGCTCATGAAGCGGTCGATGCCGACGATCAGGCCGACGCCGTCCACGAGTTCGGGGCGGTGCGACTGGAGGCCGCCGGCGAGGGTGGCGAGTCCGGCGCCGGTGACGCCCGCCGCGCCCTTCGACGCGATCACCATGAAGACCAGCAGCGAGACCTGCTCGCCGATGCTCAGCGGGTCGCCCGTCGCGTTGGCGATGAACAGCGAGGCCATCGTGAGGTAGATCGCGGTGCCGTCGAGGTTGAAGGAGTAGCCGGTCGGCACGGTGATGCCGACGACGGGCTTGCTGACTCCCATGTGCTCCATCTTCGCGATGAGCCGCGGCAGTGCCGACTCCGAGGAGGAGGTGGACAGGATCAGCAGGAACTCGCGGCCCAGGTACTTCAGCAGGGCGAGGATGTTGACCCCGGCCACCAGGCGCAGGATCGCGCCGAGGATCAGGAACACGAAGAGCGCGCAGGTGACGTAGAAGCCGATCATGATGATCGCCAGGGACTTCAGGGCGTCCACGCCGGTCTCGCCGACCACCGCCGCCATCGCGCCGAACGCGCCCACCGGGGCGGCCCACATGATCATCGCGAGGATGCGGAAGACGAGGCGCTGGATGTGGCCGATGCCGCGCAGGACCGGTTCGCCGGCCGAGCCGAGCGCCTGGAGGGCGAAGCCCGCGAGCAGGGCGACGAGGAGGGTCTGGAGGACCTCGCCCGCGGTGAAGGCGGAGACCATCGTGGTCGGGATGATGCCGAGCAGGAAGTCCACGGTGGACTCGCTGGCGCCCGCGGCCTGCTTCTCCCCGGCGGCGCGCGCCGCGTCGGTGAGGTGCAGGGTGGAGCCCGGCTCCAGCAGGTTGCCGACGACCAGGCCGATGGCCAGGGCGACCGTGGACATCACCAGGAAGTAGCCGAGGGCCAGCCCGCCGACCGCGCCGACCTTGGCGGCCTTGCGCACGGAGCCGACGCCGAGCACGATCGTGCAGAAGATGATCGGCGAGATCATCATCTTGATGAGGTTGACGAAGCCCGTGCCGAGGGGCTTGAGCTCCACGGCCAGGTCCGGGGCCACGAGGCCCAGGGTGATGCCGAGCACCACGGCGGCGATCACGGCCAGGTAAAGGTAGTGCGTACGGTCCCGGCGTGCGGCTTGCTCTGCCACGGGGCCCTCCTCGGCTCTCTGCGGTTCGCTCCCCCGTCCCTGGGGGTCCCGGCGACTATCCACCTCGGCGTGACCCCGGTCACCCTTGCGTTCATATCGTTCACAGACGTTTTCGAGCCACCTTGGGGCGGCGGGGTCCGCCAGGCAGACTGGGGGCATGCGTCTGCCCCGTGTCCTCCCCCGCAGCCTGGCGGGCCAGCTCTTCGTGATGCAGGCCCTGCTGGTGGCGGCCGTCGTGACCGGGTGCGCCGTCTTCGCCTATGTGTCGGGCAGGGACCAGGCGGAGGAGACCGCGAAGCGGCAGGTACGGACCGCCGCCCTGGCGATGGCCGAATCGCCGTCGGTCCGGGAGGCGATCCGCGCCCCGGACCCCTCGGCGGCGCTCCAGCCCTACGCGGAGCGGGTCCGCGCGGAGACCGGGATCGCCTTCATCACGATCATGGACCCGCGCGGTGTCCGCTGGACCCATCCGACCCCCGCCGAGATCGGCAGGCCCTTCATCGGCCACACCGACCGGGCCCTGCTCGGCGAGACGTTCGAGGAGACGTACACCGGCACGCTGGGGCCCTCGATACGGGTGGTCACCCCGGTCCGCGACGAGGGCCGGGTGGTCGGCCTGGTCAGCGCCGGCATCACCGTGGAGCGGGTCTCCACGCAGGTACGGGAACAGCTCGGCGCGCTCGCCCTGGCGGCCGGCGCGGCGCTGGCGCTGGGGGCGCTCGGGACGTACGTGATCAACGCCAGGCTGCGGCGCCATACCCACGGGATGAACGCCCGGGAGCTGAGCCGGATGCACGACTACCACGCGGCCACGCTGCACGCGGTGCGTGAGGGGTTGCTGATGCTGGACGGGCGGCGCCGGATCGCGCTGGTCAACGACGCGGCCCGGGAACTGCTGGGGCTGGGGCCCGAGGCGGTCGGGCGCCGGGTGGACGAGCTGGAGCTGCCCGCGGCGCTGACCGGGGCGCTGCTGGCGTCCGGGCCGAGGGTCGACGAGGTCCATCTGACGGCGGACCGGGTGATCGTGCTGAACACCAGCCCGGTGGTCGGCGGGGAGCAGCGCGGCACGGTGGTGACCCTGCGGGACCACACGGAACTCCAGGCGCTGTCGGGAGAGCTGGACTCGGAGCGGGGTTTCTCGCAGGCGCTGCGCTCGCAGGCGCACGAGGCGGCGAACCGGCTGCACACGGTGGTCTCGCTGATCGAGCTGGGCCGGGTCGAGGAAGCCGTGGAGTTCGCGACGGCGGAGCTGGAACTGGCGCAGGTCCTCACGGACCGGGTCGTCGGCGCGGTCGGCGAACCGGTGCTGGCGGCCCTGCTGCTCGGCAAGGCGGCCCAGGCGAACGAGCGGGGGGTGGAGCTGGTGCTCGCGGAGGACAGCCTGATCGACGACGGGGCGCTGCCCGAGTCGCTGGCGGCGCGCGATCTGGTGACCGTGCTCGGCAATCTCATCGACAACGCGGTGGACGCCGCCTCGGAGGCGGCGAGCGGCGGCGGCGTGGCCGTGCCGGGACAGCGCACGGCGACCCGCGCCCTGGTCACCGTGACGGCGCGCACGGACGGCGGCGAACTGCTGCTCAGGGTCGCGGACACCGGTGCGGGGATCGCCCCGGACGACGCGGACGAGGTGTTCCGGCGCGGTTGGACGACGCGCGGGACGGGGCGCGGGCTCGGACTGGCGCTCGTCCGGCAGGCGGCGTACCGCAACGGCGGGACGGTCACGCTGGACCGGTCCGAGGGCGGCGGCGCGCGGTTCACGGTGCGGCTGCCGCTGACGGGCCGTGCCGCCCGTGAGGTGACGGCGTGATCCGGGTGCTGGTCGTGGAGGACGACCCGGTGGCCGCCGACGCCCATCAGTTGTACGTGGGCCGGGTCCCCGGCTTCGAGGTGACGGCGGTCGCCCACTCCCGGGCCGAGGCGGTACGGGCGCTGGAGCGCGCCCCGGTGGATCTGCTGCTGCTCGACCTGTACCTCCCGGACGGGCACGGTCTGCATCTCCTGCGCTCGCTGCGGGCGGCCGGGCACGGCGCGGACGTCATCGCGGTGACGTCGGCGCGTGATCTCGCGGTGGTGCGGGAGGGGGTCTCGCTCGGGGTCGTGCAGTACGTGCTGAAGCCGTTCACCTATCCCACGCTGCGGGACCGGCTCGTGCGGTACGCGGAGTTCCGGGCGGCGGCCGGTGAGGCGAGCGGCCAGGAGGAGGTGGACCGGGCGCTGGGGGCGCTGCGGATCGCGGAGCCGGCGGCGCTGCCGAAGGGGCTGAGCGGGCCGACGCTGGACGCGGTCACCCGGGTCCTGCGGGCGTCCGGGGACGGGGTGACGGCGGCGGCGGCCGGGGAGGAGCTGGGGATGTCCCGGATCACCGCGCGCCGGTATCTGGAGCATCTGGTGACGGTCGGGCGGGCGGTGCGGCGCCCCAGTTACGGGCAGGTGGGACGGCCCGAGCTGCACTACCGGTGGGTGGCCGAAACTCGTTGACACCATCGGATGACCCCCGTGATTACTCCTCGGAGGATCGTACGAAGGGTGAATGGTGACGCACAGCCTGTAGCCAGGGCGTTCGGTTCATCCTACGGTGGGACCGTGCCTCAGAATCCCCCCTTCAACGCCCCAGCCGCGCGCCGCTTGCGTGAAGCTCTGGGAATGGCTCCCGGACATGTTGCCTACGGGCTCGGTGCCCAGTATGGGCTTCGGATCACCGCCGAGACCGTGCTCGCCTGGGAGCGTGGAGTGGCCCTGCCGGACGAACGGGAACTCAAGGCGCTCGCCGGGGTGCTGTGGTGCGCTCCGGGTGAACTGCTCTCCGAGGCGAGCACGTTGCGCGAGCACCGGGTGGCCCGGGGCATGAGCCCGGAGGACCTGGCGCGGGCGGTGGGCATGGCGCCCGCCGCGTATCTGCGGATCGAGGAGTCGGGCCGGTGGCGGGGCAACGAGCGCCAGGCCGCGGCGCTGTGCACGGCGCTGGACATGTCGGCCGCGCAGTTCCTCACGGCGACCGGCCGCAACGAGGAGCTGGCGGAGCTGCTGAACCGGGCGGTGACGACGCGCTGGCAGGCGTACGTCAAGCCGGTGGCCAAGCTGGTCCCGCTGGACCGGGTCCTGGTCGAGGACGTGCTGGCCCAGTTGCACGCCGACTACCAGGCGTTGACGGTCTCCACGCTGAGCTGGAGCAGTACGGGCCGGGACGCGGCGGGGGCGGAGGGCGGGACGGGCCAGGACTTCCTGGACCGGGTGGTCGAGCAGTTCTGGCGTACGGCCGGACTCTGACCGCTCGACGCGGCCGGGCCGGGCCGCCCCGGACATGGCGCGGCCCCGGCCGTCCACGGGGGACGGCCGGGGCCGCGTGGAGCCAGGGCGGGCGGGTCAGAAGACCGACTCGGCCTCGTACATCCGGTCGCTGGGCACGGTCTTCAGCCGGGTCACGGCGTCCGCCAGCGGGGCCATCACGATCTCCGTGCCCCGCAGCGCCGTCATCCGCCCGAAGTCCCCGCGGTGCACGGCCTCCACGGCGTTCCACCCGAAGCGGGTCGCGAGCACCCGGTCGTACGCGGTCGGGGTTCCGCCGCGCTGGACGTGGCCGAGGATGACGGGCCGCGCCTCCTTGCCGAGGCGCGTCTCCAGCTCGGCCGCGAGGCGGTTGCCGATGCCCTGGAAGCGCTCGTGGCCGTACTGGTCGATCTCGCCCTTGGCGTACGGCATGGAGCCCTCGGCCGGGTGCGCGCCCTCGGCGACGCAGATGACCGCGAACTTCTTGCCGCGCGCGAAGCGTTCCTCGACCATCTTGACCAGGTCGTCGACCTGGAAGGGGCGCTCGGGCAGGCAGATGCCGTGCGCGCCGCCGGCCATGCCGGACTCCAGCGCGATCCAGCCCGCGTGACGGCCCATGACCTCGACGACCATGACCCGCTGGTGCGATTCGGCGGTGGTCTTCAGACGGTCTATGGCGTCGGTGGCGACGCCCACGGCGGTGTCGAACCCGAAGGTGCGGTCGGTGGCGGAGATGTCGTTGTCGATGGTCTTCGGGACACCGACGACGGGCATCCCGGCGTCCGACAGCATCCGGGCCGCCGTCAGGGTGCCCTCGCCGCCGATCGGGATGAGGGCGTCGATGCCGTAACGGCGGGACAGCTCCGCGCAGTTCTCCGCGGCCTCGCGCAACCGGTCGCGCTCCAGCCGGGCGGAGCCGAGGATGGTACCGCCGCGGGCCAGGATGCCGCTGACGGCGTTGAGGTCGAGGGGGCGGAAGTGGCCGTCGAGCAGGCCCTTGAAACCGTCCTCGAATCCGATGACTTCATCGCCGTGCCCCACCACGGCACGGTGGACGACCGAACGGATCACGGCGTTCAGGCCGGGGCAGTCCCCGCCTGCGGTGAGAATTCCGATGCGCATCGTGCTCTGTCTCCTGCTCACTAGTGCCGTGCCTCTGGGCTGTCCCGTCCATCCCTGGCGGGCGCGTGGGGGCAGTCGCGTCCCCACGCTCCCGGCCGCGCTCGATCGAGCGGGGTCCCGCTCTCGTCGCGTGGCCGGAACACCCGGACGCATCCAGTATGCGGGCGGCCCCGGGGGCCGTACGACGCACCGGACCGGGGGCCGCGCTCCGGGCGGCCGGGGCCCGTGGAGCAGCCCCGGCGAAGGGCACGCGGCGCCCCGTACCGTGAGTCACCGTGATTGTCCCATGCCGTGTCCGGCAGCGGCCCCGCCGAGGGGCGGGAGCTTTTCGGAGCGGTGTTCCGGACGGGTCCGGCCCGGCGGGCGGCTTACCCGCCTCCGTAGGTATCGTCAAGGGGGCAAGGCCAGCCAATCAGGACGGGAGGGCACGCGTGGCGCGCAGCGTGTATGTGACCGGGATCGACCGGGGGGACGGCCGCCAGGTCGTCGATCTGGGAGTCATGGAGCTACTGACGCGTCAGGTGGACCGGGTGGGGGTCTTCCGTCCGCTGGTCCACGACGGGCCGGACCGGCTGTTCGAGCTGCTGCGGGCCCGCTACCGGCTCTCCCAGAGCGCGGAGACGGTGTACGGCCTGGACTACCACGAGGCCTCCGCGATCCAGGCGGAGGAGGGCACGGACGAACTGGTCTCCCGGCTCGTCGGGCGCTTCCACCGGGTGGCCCGTGAGTACGAGGTGGTGCTGGTCCTCGGTACGGACTTCGCGGCCACCCAGCTCCCGGACGAGCTGGCGCTCAACGCCCGGCTCGCCAACGAGTTCGGCGCCTCGGTGATCACGGTGGTCGGCGGTCAGGGCCAGGACGCCGGGTCCGTGCGCTCCGAGGCGCGCAACGCCTACCGCGCGTACGCCTCGCTGGGCTGCGACGTGCTGACGGTGATCGTGAACCGGGTGGCGGCCGAGGACCGCGCGGAGATCGCGGACGGGCTGTCGGCCCAGCTCCCGGTGGACTGCTCGGTGCTGCCGGACGAGCCGGCGCTGTCCGCGCCCACGGTCTCGCAGATCACCACCGCCCTCGGCGGAACGGTTCTGCTCGGGGACGACTCCGGGCTCGCCCGGGACGCGCTGAACTTCGTCTTCGGCGGCGCCATGCTGCCGAACCTGCTCAAGGCCCTGACCCCGGGCTGCATGGTCGTCACCCCCGGCGACCGGGCGGACCTGGTCATCGGCTCGCTCGCCGCGCACAGCGCGGGCACCCCGCCGATCGCGGGCGTCCTGCTGACCCTGGACGAGCGCCCCGGGGAGGAGATACTCCGGCTCGCCTCCCGCCTCGCACCGGGCACCCCGGTGATCGCGGTGGCCGGCGGCTCCTTCCCCACCGCCGGTGAACTCTTCGCACTCGAAGGGAAGTTGAACGCGGCAACGCCCCGCAAGGCGGAGACCGCGCTCGGCCTCTTCGAACGCCATGTGGACACCACCGCCCTGCTGGAGCGGATCTCGGTGGCCCGCAGCGGCCGGGTCACGCCGATGATGTTCGAGCACGAGCTGCTGGAGCGGGCCCGCGCCGACCGGCGCCGCGTCGTCCTGCCCGAGGGCACCGAGGAGCGCGTCCTGCGCGCCGCCGACGTGCTGCTGCGCCGCGACGTCTGCGAGCTGACCCTCCTCGGCGACACGGACCTCATCCGCAAGAAGGCCGCCGACCTCGGCATCGACCTCGCCGGGACCCAGCTCATCGACCCGCAGACCTCCGAGCTGCGCCAGGGCTTCGCCGAGCGGTACGCCCTGCTGCGCGCGCACCGCGGGGTGACGGTGGAGCTGGCGTACGACGTCGTCTCGGACGTCAACTACTTCGGCACGCTGATGGTCCAGGAGGGACTGGCCGACGGCATGGTCTCCGGCACGGTGCACTCCACGGCGGCGACCATCCGGCCCGCGTTCGAGATCATCAAGACCAAGCCGGACGCATCGATCGTCTCCTCGGTGTTCTTCATGTGCCTCGCGGACAAGGTCCTGGTCTACGGCGACTGCGCGGTCAACCCGGACCCGGACGCCGAGCAGCTCGCCGACATCGCGGTGCAGTCGGCGGTCACCGCGCGGCGCTTCGGCGTGGACCCGCGGATCGCGATGCTGTCGTACTCGACGGGCACCTCCGGCAGCGGCGCGGACGTCGACAAGGTGCGGGAGGCCACGGAGCGGGTACGCGCCTCGCGACCGGACCTGAGGATCGAGGGCCCGATCCAGTACGACGCGGCGGTCGAACCGTCCGTCGCCGCCATGAAGCTGCCGGACTCCCCGGTGGCGGGCCGGGCGACCGTGCTGGTCTTCCCCGATCTGAACACCGGCAACAACACCTACAAGGCGGTCCAGCGGTCGGCGGGCGCCGTCGCGGTCGGCCCGGTCCTCCAGGGGCTGCGCAAACCGGTCAACGACCTGTCGCGGGGCGCACTCGTGCAGGACATCGTGACGACCGTGGCCATCACCGCGATCCAGGCGCAGGGCGAGGAGTGAACACGTTGTCCACCACCCACCACACGGACACCCACCACACGGACGCGAGCCGGGTGCTCGTGCTCAATTCCGGCTCCTCCTCGGTCAAGTACCAGCTCCTCGACATGCGCGACCGGTCACGGCTGGCCACCGGGCTCGTCGAGCGGATCGGGGAGTCCTCCTCCCGGCTGGCGCACACCCCGCGGGACGGGCGGACCCGTGAGCGCACGGGCAGGATCGCCGACCACGACGAGGCGCTGAAGGCCGCCGCCGACGAGCTGGCGGCCGACGGGCTCGGCCTGGACTCCCCCGAGCTGCTGGCGATCGGGCACCGGGTGGTGCACGGCGGGCTGAGGTTCACCGAGCCCACCGTGATCACCGACGAGGTGCTGAAGGAGATCGAGCGGCTGGTCCCGGTGGCCCCGCTGCACAACCCGGCGAACATCACCGGCATCCGCACGGCCCGCGACCTGCGCCCCGACCTGCCGCAGGTGGCGGTCTTCGACACGGCGTTCCACCGGTCGATGCCGGAGTACGCCGCCCGGTACGCGATCGACGTGGAGACGGCCGACGCCCACCGCATCCGCCGCTACGGCTTCCACGGCACCTCGCACGCGTACGTCTCGCGGCGGACGGCCGAGCTGCTGGGCCGCCCCCTGGAGGACCTCAACCTGATCGTGCTGCACCTGGGCAACGGCGCCTCGGCCTCCGCGGTGGCCGGCGGGAAGTGCGTGGACACCTCCATGGGGCTGACCCCGCTGGAGGGGCTGGTGATGGGAACCCGGTCCGGGGACGTCGACCCGGCGGTCACCTTCCACCTGGGCCGGGTGGCGGGGATGTCGATGGACGACGTCGACGCCCTGCTGAACCAGAGGAGCGGTCTTGTGGGCCTGTGCGGGGACAACGACATGCGGGAGATCCTGCGCCGGGTCGAGGAGGGCGACGAGCGCGCGACGCTGGCGTTCGACATCTACATCCACCGGCTGAAGAAGTACATCGGCGCCTATTCGGCGGTCCTCGGCCGGGTGGACGCGCTGGTGTTCACGGCGGGGGTCGGGGAGAACTCGGCACCCGTACGAGAGGCTGCCGTCGCGGGGCTGGAGGGATTCGGCCTGGCCGTGGATCCGGAGCGCAACACCGTGCGGTCCGGCGGGCCGAGGCTGATCTCGCCCGCCGGCGCACGGGTCGCGGTGGCCGTGGTGCCGACCGACGAGGAGCTGGAGATCGCCCGCCAGACCTTCGCCCTGGCCCACAACTGAGCGGGTGGGCGCCCCTTTGTACCTTCCACCAGACGGAATATTCCGCAGCGAAACAAACCGATAGGATCCGCCTCATGCGCCGTTCCAAAATCGTCTGCACCCTCGGTCCCGCCGTCGACTCCCATGAGCAGCTCGTCGCTCTGATCGAGGCCGGCATGAGCGTGGCCCGATTCAACTTCAGCCACGGAACCCACGAGGAGCACCAGGGCCGTTACGACCGCGTCCGCAAGGCCGCCGCCGAGACCGGCCGCGCGGTCGGTGTGCTCGCCGACCTCCAGGGGCCGAAGATCCGCCTGGGCAAGTTCGCGGAGGGCCCCGTCGAACTGGTCCGCGGCGACGAGTTCGTCATCACCGCCGAGGACGTCGCGGGCGACAGGTCGATCTGCGGCACGACCTACAAGGGTCTGCCCGGTGACGTCGCCAAGGGCGACCCGATCCTGATCAACGACGGCAACGTCGAGCTGAAGGTCGTCTCGGTCGAGGGCCCCCGGGTCACCAGCATCGTCATCGAGGGCGGGGTGATCTCCGACCACAAGGGCATCAACCTGCCCGGCGCCGCGGTCAACGTGCCCGCCCTGTCCGAGAAGGACGTCGAGGACCTGCGGTTCGCGCTGCGGATGGGCTGCGACCTGGTCGCGCTGTCCTTCGTGCGGGACGCGGAGGACGTCAAGGACGTGCACAAGGTGATGGACGAGGTGGGCCGCCGGGTCCCCGTCATCGCCAAGGTCGAGAAGCCGCAGGCCGTGGAGCACATGGAGGGCGTCGTCGCCGCCTTCGACGGGGTGATGGTGGCCCGTGGCGACCTGGCCGTCGAGTATCCGCTGGAGCGGGTCCCGATGGTGCAGAAGCGCCTCATCGAGCTGTGCCGCCGCAACGCCAAGCCGGTGATCGTGGCGACGCAGATGATGGAGTCGATGATCACCAACTCGCGGCCGACCCGCGCCGAGGCCTCCGACGTGGCCAACGCGATCCTGGACGGCGCGGACGCGGTCATGCTGTCGGCGGAGTCCTCCGTGGGCGCGTACCCGGTCGAGACGGTCAAGACGATGGCGAAGATCGTCGTCGCCGCCGAGGACGAGCTGCTGTCCAAGGGCCTCCAGCCGCTGGTGCCGGGCAAGAAGCCCCGTACGCAGGGTGGTTCGGTGGCCCGTGCGGCCGCCGAGATCGCCGACTTCCTGGACGGCAAGGCGCTGGTCGCCTTCACCAAGTCCGGTGACACCGCCCGCCGGCTGTCCCGCTACCGCGCGGCGCAGCCGATCCTGGCCTTCACCACCGAGGAGTCCACCCGCAACCAGCTCGCGCTGAGCTGGGGCGTGGAGTCCTACGTCGTGCCGCACGTGGACAACACCGACGCGATGGTGGACCTGGTGGACGCGGAGCTGCTCAAGCTGAACCGCTACAGCGACGGCGACACGATGGTCATCACGGCCGGTTCGCCCCCCGGTGTCCCCGGCACCACCAACATGGTCCGGGTGCACCACCTGAGCACCGAGCGCGCCTGACGCCCCCGCCGCTCGCACAGCCCTGTGGCCCGCACTCCCCAAGGGGTGCGGGCCACAGGGCTGTGCGGCTCCCGGACGGGTCTCAGGCGTTGCCGCCGGTGAAGTAGTTCTGCAGGCCCGGGATCGTGAGCGTGCCGCCGAACTGGCCGGCCTGGGTGACCTTGACCTTGGTGAAGAAGGCGAAGGGTACGTTCAGCGGCGGCGGGGTCTCGGGGCTGAAGGTGATCGGGATGAGGCCGAAGAGGTTGCCCTTCAGCTCCTCCGTGTACATCGTCACCTCACCGTCGCGGATGGTGGACGTCGAGCCGCCGCGCGCCTTGACGTGGCCGGTGGTGCCTGCCGGACCCGTCGTCAGCTGGTGCAGGTCCTTGATGTCGATGGACTTCGCGGTGAACTTGAGCACCTTCTTGGTGCCGCTCCCCGCGCGCACCTCGACGATGCCCTTGTAGTCCAGCCCGTTGAGCGTGAGCAGCGACGACTCCAGGATCCACGGGTCGGTCGGGAGCAGCGGGACGCCCTGCTCCAGTTCGGCCGCGGCGAGCGCCTCGGGGTCGGGCACCGGGCACGGGAAGCGCTCCTTGGCGCCGTCCGGGATGTCGTCGTCCTTGACCGGGTCGAGGCCCTTGACGTCCTCGTCCAGCTCCTCGACGTCCTGGCCCGCCTTGCCGGCGGCCTCGCGGATGGCGTCGGCGGTCTTGTCGGCCGCCTCCTTCGCCGCGTCCGCGTCCCCGGACCTGCCGGTGTCCTTGCTGTCCTTGCTGTCCTTGGTGTCCTTCGCCGGGTCCGAGGGCTTGTCCTCGTCGGCCGGTCCGGCGGTGGAGGAGTCCTCCGGCTCGTCGGTGGCGCTCGGGGACGGGCTCGCCGTCTCCTTGCCGGGGATGTGGAGCAGGTCCCTGAGCGCGTCACCGACACCGAGCGGGTCGAGGGGGTTCTTCGACCTGGTGGGCGTGGGCGTCGCCTCGGCCTGCTGCTCGGACGTCCCGGCCTGCTCGGAGGTCCCGGCCTTCTGTCCGGACGTCCCGGCCTTCTGCTCGGAGTCCCGGCCCGGGGCGGAGGCGCTCGGGCTCGTGGTGGGCTCCGGTGCCGTGGTCCCGCCGGTGTCCGGTGTGTCGTCCCGCCCGTCCTCGCCGCCCTTGCCGGTGTCGCCGGTCGGGGTGGCGCCCGGTGTCGGTGTCGCCTCCGGCTCCTGCGACTCGCCCGGCTCGTCGGACCGGGTCACACACGGGCCGGGGGCGAAGGGGATGTCGGAGGCGTCGTCCGCCAGGGCGAGCCGGGGCGTGAGGCCCATGCCGACGAACACCGCCGTGGGCATCGCGGCGAGCGCGAACGCCTTCTTGCCCGCGGGCAGGTGAAGCTTCGTCAGCAGCGATTTCCGGGGCGCCGCGTGGCGGGGCCCACCGCCGGTCCGGGTCCTCTCCCCGGCCGGTTCCGGCTGCGTCTCGTCACCCCGCACGACGACTCCCGCCCTCGGTCGGGACCGTAGCGCCGTGCTCCACCGCCTGCTGGGGAACGGCCACGGTCGTCTGTACGTCGTCCGGCGCGGGCTCCGCCGCGGCGGCCACGGCGACGGAGGCAGGTGCCCGCTCCTCCTCGGTGTCCTCCTCGTCCACGGGCTCACCCGGAGCCCAGGAGACGGAGAGAGCCCCGCCGAGAAGGGCGAGGACGAAGCCGATCACGAAGCCACCGATGTTGGCGACCGGGATGGAGATCAGCGCCAGCAGGATCGCGGCGACCCCGGCGAACACCCGGACGATGCTGTGGAACCACATGGTCAGGCCCAGGGTGACCAGCAGGACCCCGATGATCAGTGAACCCGCGCCGGCCGTGGTGGACATCGCCAGCGTGATGTTGCCGAGATGCATGTTGGCGTACGGGAAGTAGGCGATGGGAAGGCCACCCGCCATGGTGAACAGACCCGCCCAGAACGGCCGGTCGCCCCGCCAGGTGCGGAATCCCCGCCGAATGACGGTGAGGTAGTGCTCGTTCTGCCCTGTGGACTCGGGGCTCATGGAAAACAGCTCCCTGGAACCGGTACTGCCGTGAGAGGAGAAGGGGTTGGGTGGCCGGAAGCCCACGACGCGTGCTCCGGCCACCCGGACGGTGCTTAGTAGCACTCCTGGTCGGTGCCGGTGGAGAGCCGCAGCTTCAGTCCGCTGAGGTTGAAGGTGCCGGCCGTCGTGGCCCACGCCTTCTGCTTGACATTCTTCAGCAGGGCCTTCTCGGCACGCTGCGAGAAGCCGTAGGGGTTGGCCTGGGTGTTCGGCTGAATACCGGGCTTGCCCTCCGACTTCGGCAGGGATCCCGCGGCCACACCGATGTCGATGTTCCTGAACTCGGCGTCGGCGTCGAGTTGCGACACGTCGAGGTAGAGGCTCTTGGCCTTGACCGGCGTGCCGCCCCCGCCCGCTTCCAGACGCAGCGTCACGGTACCGATGCCGGGCACCTTCGGGGTGACGACCGACTGGCACATGTTGGTGATGTTGGCCTTGCTGAAGCCCGACACCGCCACCGGGGCGTGCATGTCCTTACCTTCGAGCGTCTTGCCCGAGGCCACGCTGCCGTACTGGACGAAGTCCCAGCCCTCCAGCTCGGTGGCCTTGACCTTGAACTCCTGCCCGGACACGCTGAACGACGCCGCGAGGGCGCCCTGTGCCAGGCCGATGCCCACCGCGGCGGTCGCCGCGACGCTCGGCACCATGACCAGAGCGAAACGCTTCCATCTCGTTCCACCGCGAACTTGGGAACTCATTCATTTCCTCCTTCTCGGACGTACATCTCCGGTACGGGCGTCGTGCCCGTCCTGGGATGGGAGAAGTGCTACGTCCTCGGGAAGGGGAGCGCCCGGACCGGAACGCGCGTACCGCTTCCGAATCACCGGCGATCACTCCCGAGCGACAACCACTGGCCACGCGTCTGCGCGGCCGGTCGGACAGGCCCCGCCAGAAGCGGGGAACCCCCCTGTCCGCGATCGGCGCCACTGCCGCCGACCACCCGGTGGGGACCCAACAGGCCGTCGGCGCCGACTGGCCGTCGGGCTGGCGGGTATTGGACCGAGCGTGGCCGATCGTGGTGCATTCCCGGCCGTCACACAAGGGGGGTCGTTACTCGCTAGTAACGACCCGATAACCAGGGCACGACAGGGCGATACCGGGCGGCCGCACAGGGTGACGCCGACGGGGCGCCCGAACAGTGCGATTGCCGCCCTTAACCGGACAGAGCAGGGAGGGGGGTTTACTGGGAGTAACAGGACGCGTTTTGTGTCAAGATTTGGTAAAGCAGGGGCGTCCATTGTCGCTCCCCCGCGAAAACGGCCGCGATACCCGAGAGGTACCGCGGCCGTGTTGTCACATCAGAACAAGACGCGTGCCAGAGCCGTCCTCGCGGCGATGACCCGGGGGTCCTCGGGGCCGATCACCTCGAAGAGCTTCAGCAGACGCACCCGCACCGCGTCGCGGTCGTCACCGAACGTGCGGCGGACCGTCTCGACGAGGCGGCCGAAGGCGTCCTCGACGTGTCCGCCCACCAGGTCCAGATCGGCGGCGTCCATCTGCGCCGCCGGGTCGGCCGGCTTCCCGGCGGCGTCGGCGCGGACCTTCTGCGGGTCGAAGCCCGCGACCCTGCGGAGGAGTTCGGCCTGGGCGAGACCCAGCTTGGCCTCGGTGTTCACCGGGTCCTCGGACAGGACGTTCCGGTACGCCTGGACGGCGCCGTCGAAGTCGCTGGCGTCCAGGGCCTGCGCGGCGGCCTCCAGCAGCGCGTCGTACGGCCCGGCGGGCACCTCGGCCGGAGCGCTGTCCGTCACCTCGGCGTCCGCGTCGACCACGATCCCGGTGAGACCGAACCGCTCCTCGCCGACCTGGATCAGCTGGTCCAGCGTCTGACGGATCTGGCTCTCCGGGGCGGCGCCCTGGAAGAGCGGGAGGGCCTGCCCGGCGACGACGGCGAAGACGGCCGGGATGCCCTGGATCCCGAACTGCTGCATCAGCATCTGGTTGGCGTCGACATCGACCTTGGCCAGCACGAAGCGGCCGTTGTACTCGGTGGCGAGGCGCTCCAGGAGCGGGCCGAGCTGTTTGCACGGTTCGCACCACTCGGCCCAGAAGTCGATGACGACCGGGACTTCGGTGGAGCGCTGGAGGACGTCGGTCTCGAAGCCCGCCTCGTCGACGTCGATCACCAGGGCGGACGGGGACACCCCGCCGCCGCCCCCCGTGCGGGCGGACTCGGCGCGTGCCTGCTCCGCCTTCGCCTTGGCCTCTCCGGCCGCCTTCACAGCGGCGAGGTCGACGACGCCGCTCATGGACATGTTCCTAGGCTGCATGCGTACATCCTCCCCCCTGGCCCCACGGTTGCGAAAAGCGATCCGCGAACCATGTCCGCCCGTCGCCGCGCCGGTGTGCGCGACGGGCGGACGGACACGGTCGTAGGGGCCCTGAAAACCCCGTCCTCGCACCGGGTCCCCACCCGGTGCCTGTGGCTGTCGATCAGTCGCGGCGCGAGCCGGAGGACGCGCCGCCGCCTTACGCTACGACCCGTAGCGTAACTGGCCGCACCCCCTCGGGGGCAAGACCCCCCGGTGATCTGTCTCACGCTCTCCGGCCCCGGTCAGCGGTACTTACCGGCCGGTATGGTCGCCGCATGCCGAGCCACCGCCTCACCCGGCCCACGCGGTCGGGACGCCCCCGCAGCGCGGCGGCCGACGCCGCGATCCTGGAGGCGACCCGTGCGTCGCTGGTCGACCTCGGCTGGTCGAAGCTGACGATGGGGGACGTGGCGAGCCGGGCGGGGGTCGCCAAGACGACCCTCTACCGCCGCTGGGCCGGTAAGAACGAACTGGTCGTGGACGCGGTCGCGGTCCTCTTCGATGAGCTGGAGCTGCCGGACCTGGGCAGCCTGGCGGCCGACGTGGAGGCGGTGGTGCTCCAGTTCGCGGCCCTGCTGGAGCGGCCGGAGACGAGGACCGCGCTCATGGCGGTGGTCGCCGAGTCCACCCGCGACGAGGCGCTGCGGGACCGGATACGGAACTCGATCGTGGCGCGGCAGAAGCGCCTCGTCCTCCAGGGCCGGGAGCGCGCCCAGCGGCGCGGGGAGCTGCCCGTGGAGCCGGACGGGGAGGTGGCGGCGCGCACCGCCGACCTGATCTTCGACGTGATCGCGGGCGCGGTGGTGCACCGGGCGCTGGTGAGCGCCGAGCCCGTCGACACCGACTGGGCCCGGCGCTTCACCCTGCTGCTGCTCTCGGGCCTGGGGTCGGCGCCCCGCCCCGGGAGTGCGCCCGCCGAGAGGGCTCAGAAGCCCGGCGGCTCCGTATAGACGCCCCACTCGTCGCGCAGGACGCCGCAGATCTCGCCGAGGGTCGCCTCGGCGCGGACGGCCCGGAGCATCGGCTCGATCATGTTGGAGCCGTCCCGGGCGGCGGTCAGCATCTCCTCCAGCGCGGTGCGGACGGCCGCGTCGTCGCGGCGCTCCTTGCGCGCCGCCAGCTCACGCACCTGGTCGCGCTCGACCTCGTGGCTGACCCGCAGGATCTCCAGATCGCCGGTGACCGATCCGTGATGGGCGTTGACGCCGACGACACGCTTGTCGCCCTTCTCCAGCGCCTGCTGGTAGCGGAAGGCCGATTCGGCGATCTCGCCGGTGAACCAGCCGTCCTCGATGCCCCGCAGGATGCCGGAGGTCATCGGCCCGATGGGGTGCCTGCCGTCCGGGTGGGCCCGGGTACCGCGCTCCCGGATCTGCTCGAAGATCTTCTCGGCGTCGGCCTCGATACGGTCGGTGAGCTGTTCGACGTACCAGGAACCGCCCAGCGGGTCGGCGACGTTGGCGACGCCGGTCTCCTCCATGAGGACCTGCTGGGTGCGCAGGGCGATCTCGGCCGCCTGCTCCGAGGGGAGCGCCAGCGTCTCGTCCAGGGCGTTGGTGTGCAGCGAGTTGGTGCCGCCGAGGACCGCGGACAGCGCCTCGACGGCGGTGCGGACGACGTTGTTGTACGGCTGCTGGGCGGTGAGCGAGACCCCGGCCGTCTGGGTGTGGAAGCGGAGCCACTGCGCCTTGTCGGTCTTCGCGTCGTACACCTCCTTCATCCAGCGCGCCCAGATCCGGCGGGCGGCGCGGAACTTGGCGATCTCCTCGAAGAAGTCCAGGTGCGCGTCGAAGAAGAAGGACAGGCCGGGGGCGAAGGTGTCCACGTCCAGGCCGCGGGAGAGGCCCAGCTCCACGTAGCCGAAGCCGTCCGCCAGGGTGTACGCCAGCTCCTGCGCGGCCGTCGCACCGGCCTCACGGATGTGGTAGCCGGAGACGGAGAGCGGCTTGTAGGCGGGGATGTCGCGGGCGCAGTGCTCCATCAGGTCGCCGATGAGGCGCAGATGGGGCTCGGGCTGGAAGAGCCACTCCTTCTGGGCGATGTACTCCTTGAAGATGTCCGTCTGGAGCGTGCCGTTGAGCACCCCGGGATCGACGCCCTGGCGCTCGGCGGCGACCAGGTACATGCAGAAGACGGGGACGGCGGGACCGCTGATGGTCATCGAGGTGGTGACGTCGCCGAGCGGGATGTCCCCGAAGAGGATCTCCATGTCGGCGGCGGAGTCGATGGCGACGCCGCAGTGCCCGACCTCGCCCAGCGAGCGCGGGTCGTCGGAGTCGCGGCCCATCAGGGTCGGCATGTCGAAGGCGACACTGAGCCCGCCGCCGCCCGCGGCCAGGATCATCTTGTAGCGCTCGTTGGTCTGCTCGGCGTTGCCGAAGCCGGCGAACTGCCGGATGGTCCAGGTGCGGCCGCGGTAGCCCGTCGGGTAGAGCCCTCGCGTGAAGGGGTACTCGCCGGGCCAGCCGATCCGGTCGAAACCCTCGTACGTGTCACCGGGCCGGGGCCCGTACGCGGGCTCCACGGGGTCCCCGGAGAGCGTGGTGAAGTCCGCGTCGCGCTTGCGGGCCTTGTCGTAACGGGCCTGCCAGCGGAGGCGGCCCTCCTCGATAGCGTCAGCGTCCATGCTCCAAATTTACTAGGACGTCCTACTATCTGTCGATGGCAAACCGCCCGGCGCTTTCGCGCGGGGCGGTACCGGGGGCGCCTTCGCCGCGTGGATCAGGCCTTCACGGGCTGCGCGGCGCCGTCCGCGACCAGCGGGCCCACCTCGCGCACGATCCTGCGCTCGACGAAGAAGGCGGCGGTCGGGATCGTGCCGGAGACCAGCACCCAGAGCAGCTTGCCCATCGGCCACTTCGCCTTGGAGCCCAGGTCGAAGGCGAAGACGAGGTAGATGATGTAGAGCACGCCGTGGATCTGCGAGACCACGAGGGTGAGGCCCTCACCCGTGTCGAACCCGTATTTGAAGATCATGCAGACGCAGAGGATCAGCAACATGACGGCGGTGACGTAGGCCATCACCCGATAGCGGGTCAGCACGCTGGGTTTCATGCCGTCGAGCCTAACCGGAGGACAGGGGCGATCTTGCGGCGCCCCGGTCCCGGTCCGGTCGGGGCTTGTCCGGTCCGGTCGGGCCTCATGGTCCGGGTCCGGTCAGGGCTTGTCCGTCCTGGTCCGGTCGGGGCTTGTGGGCCGGGTCCGGTCAGGCCTTGTCGTCGAAGTCCTGGGCGGCCACCCGCAGCGGGCGCAGCATCGCGAAGATCTCCGCGCACTCCTCGGCGTCGTACGCCCCGAGACCGAACTCCATCGCCATCAGGTCCTCGGTCGCCGCCTCGACGACCTCGCGGCCCTTGTCGGTGATGGAGGCGAGGGTGCCCCGGCCGTCGTTGGGGTTGGGCCGCTTCGCGACCAGCCCCGAGCGGACCAGCCGGTCCACGGTGTTCGTCACGGACGTGGGGTGCACCATGAGGCGTTCACCGATCTTGGACATCGGCAGCTCACCGGCCTGCGAGAAGGTGAGCAGGACCAGCGCCTCGTACCGGGCGAAGGTCAGCCCGTACGGCTTGACCACCGCGTCGACCTCGGAGAGCAGGATCTGCTGGGCACGCATGATCGAGGTGATCGCGCCCATGGAGGGCACCGGGCCCCAGCGTCGCTGCCAGAGTTCGTCGGCGCGGGCGATGGGATCGAAAGGGAGGCTGAGCGGCTTCGGCACGGCACGACCTTACCCACTGGTCACATGCCGGTCAGCCTTGTCTCGCACTTCGGTACCGGACAGTTGTTCGCAGCGCCTTCGCGGGACCTTCACGGAACCCCCGGGACCTTCGCGGGGCTTCCGGGCGGGCCGCGGGAGGGCTGCGGGAGGGCTCCACGCGGCTACCGCCCGAGCTCGGCAGGCTTCCCGGGAGTCTTCGCGAGGGGCCGCGGCGGGCGGACGGGAGCCGGGCCGGGCGGCGGGCGGAGCGGTCCTTTTCGGCCAATGGCCGCGCGGCGGAGCGTCCTGCCCGCGAGTCCGCCGACGCGAGGAGCGGGGAGCGGCCGAACACCGTGGCCGGCAGGCCGCGCCATCCCGTACCGGACCCCCCGCGTCGCCCTTTCCCCCCACGGGCCCCCTCCGCACCGGCCCGGCCCCGCGGAGGCGGCGGCGGACGGGATGCCCGGGACGGGGGTGGCGGGGGCCGGGCAACCTCTCGATCCGGACATTCGTCCCCGGGCGGCCTCCTTGTGCCCTTCCGAAGGCCGTGGTTAGGCTCCCGACCGTTTCATCCCGTGCACAACTTCTACGTACTTTCGTCAGATCGTGATCACCCTGTGGACGACTGCCGGAAGGCGGAGGTGAAGCGGCATGGAGAGAGCTCCCGGAGCGTCATCCACGGCGCCCCCGTCCGCCGTGACCGCCACGACAACCGGCCACGCGGCTCCCGCCACCACTCCCGGCCACACCGCTCCCGCCACCACGCCCAGCCACGCCACGCCCGCCACCACGCCGGACCACGCCACGCCCGGCCCCGGCGCTCCGGCCGGCGCCCCGGACGACCGGCCGGCCGCCGGGCCCCCGTGTCCGTCGTCCGGCCCGCCGTCCCGGCCGCCGGCCGCGCCCTTCGGCCCGGAACCCCGGCCCCTCCCCCGCCCGTCCGGACACGGGTCCCGGGACATCCGGCTCCTGTGGACCGCGAACGCGGCCGACGCGCTCGGGACCCAGGCGTCCGGGGTGGTCCTGCCCCTCCTGCTCCTGGGGCTCGGTCACTCGCCGGCCGTGGTCGGTCTGATCGCGGGGGTCTCCACCGCCGCGGGTCTGGTGATGGGCCCCCTGGCCGCCGTACCGGCCGACCGGGGGGCGCGCAAGACGGTGATGTTCTGGTCGGCGGTGGTCTCCGCGCTGGCCATGGCCTCGGTCGCCCTCGCCGTCGCGGACGGCAGGCCGTCCCTCCCCCACCTCTTGGGCGCGGTCCTGGTGGAACGTTTCTCCACCGCCTGCTACGAGGCCGCCTCCCGTGGGACCGTCGCGCTGATCGCCGCACCGGAGGACGTCCCCCGGGTGGTGGCCGGGCTGGAGGCGGGCGGTCAGGGGGCCCTCGTCCTCGGACCGGCACTGGGAGGAGCGCTCTTCCAGGTCTCGCGCTTCCTCCCGTTCGTGGCGGACGCCGTGTCGTACACGGTCGCCGCCGTCTGCGTACGGGCGATGCGCGCGGACCTCGTGGCACCCGGGGACCACGCCCCGGACCGGCCCGGGGACCGGCCCGCCGGACCCGCCCGTGCCGCCGCGTACCGGGCCGCCGTGGCGGCGCTCGCCGCCGGGTACACGCTGGTGCGCGACTCGGCGCTGTTACGCCTGGTCCTGGTGTGGACCACCACCGTCGGCGGAGTCCTGACCGCCCTGTACTACGGCGCCGTGTTCACGCTCCAGGAGGGCGGGCACGGCGCCGCGCCGATGGGGCTGGTGCTGGCCGCCTCCGGGGCCGCCGGACTCGTCGGCTCGCTGACCGCGCCCCGGCTCGCCCGCCGGCTGCGTCCGGGCCGGGCGCTCGTCGCGGTGTCCTGGCTCATGGTCCCGCTCGCGGCCGGGCTGGCCGCCGCTTCCGGACCGTGGGCGTACGGCGCCCTGTTCGCCGCGTTCTGCCTGATCATGCCGCTCGCCACGGTCGTCCTGCAGAGCCGGGCGATCCAGGCGACGCCCCAGCACCTCCAGGCCCGCGCGGGCGCGGTCCTGGCGACCGCGGCGGGCGGGGCGGCCGCCCTGGCCCCCGCGCTGGCCGGGCTGCTCGCCGCCCCGGCGGGAGCCGCCGTCCCCACCGGGGCGTGCGCCGTGCTGCTGGCCGCGCTGGCTCTCTGGACGACCGCGAGGGCCGGCCGTTCCCTCGGCCCGGAGCGTGCGGCGTGACCGGGTCCCCCCGCCTCCCAGGGGCGGCCCCCGCGACCGGCCACGACGGACCGGGCGGCGCCGGGAGCCGCGAGACGGCGGCGAAGGACGGGGCCCCCGCGCGTTTCCACGTCTACCACGGCTCCCTGCCCCAGGTGTGCGGGGGCGATCCGGACCGGATGGCCTTCACCGCCGACGCGGACGGCCGGTGCCAGATCTTCACCTGGGACGCGTCGGCCCGCCGCGCCCGGCAGGTCACCCACCGTCCACAGGGCACCGCGCACAGCGCGGTGGATCCGGCCGCGCACGTCTGGTGGTTCGACGAGGACGCGCGCGGCGCGGGCCGCTGGCTCTTCCAGCCCTTCGACGGCGGACCCGACCGCCCCGGACTGACCGGGGTCCCCCGCGGCACGCCCCGGGGCCTGTCCGTCGGCGACGACGCCACCGTCGTCATGGGCGTCGGCGGGCCCCGTTCCACCACGGTGTACACGGGGACGCGGGGCGGCCCCGCACGCGAAGTGACGCGCGTAAACGGCCTGGTGACGCTCCGTGGGACCACGCCCTCCGCCGGTCTGCTGGCGCTCGGCGGCCCCGCCGGCTCCGCCCGCGCGGTGACGGTGCTGTCCTCGGACGGCGGGGTCGCCGCCGTCCTGTCCGGTGAGCGCCACCGCCTCTGGGCCCTGGGCTTCGCCCCCGTACGGCGGGACGGCGCGGACGAACTGCTGCTCGTCCAGGAGACCGACGACCGCTATCTGCCGGCCTGCTGGACCCCCGACGGCGGACTCCGCACCCATCCCTGGTGCGCGTTCGACACCGAGATCACCGCCCGCTGGTACCCGGACGGCCGCCATGTGCTGATCCGGCAGGACCGGCACGGCCGTAGCGTCCTGTACCGCGCTGGGCTCGCGGACCGGACCCTGGCGGAGGTGCCGACCCGGCCGGGCAGCCTGCTCGACGCCGCGCCCCGCCGGGACGACGACGTCCACGTCCTCTGGACGGACACGGCCCACCCGCCCCGGATGTACTCCACCGCGGGCACCGCCCTCCCGCCGCTGGGAACGGTTTCCGTACAGGTGCCGGGCGACCACCGGGACCTGTGGACCACCGGCCGGGGCGGGCCGGTGCACACCCTGCTCAGCCTCCCGGCGGACCGCTCGGGACCGGTGCCCGCGGTCTTCCTGGTGCACGGCGGGCCCACCGACCACGACCGCGACGCCTACGACGGGATCGTGCACTCCCTGGTGGCCTCGGGCTTCGCCGTGGCCCGGGTCAACTACCGCGGATCCACCGGCTACGGGCCTCACTGGCGGCGGGAGCCCGGCGGTGACGTGGGGCTCGCCCAGACCGACGACCTGGCCGCCGTCCGCGCCGACCTGGTCGGCCGGGGGCTGATACGCGCGGACGCCACCGGGCTGTGGGGGGTCTCCTGGGGCGGCTACCTGGTCCTGCTCGCGCTCGGCAGACGCCCCGGCCTCTGGCAGGCGGGCGTCGCCGTCAAACCCGTCGCCGACTGCGCCGCCGCCCACCGCACCACCACGCCCGCCCTGCGCGCCCTGGACGAGCGGCTCTTCGGCGGTACGCCCGACACCGTGCCCGCACGCTATGCGCGTAACTCACCGATCAGCTACGCCGGCCGGGTCGCGGACCCGGTGCTGGTGGTCGCCGCCGGTCACGACGCCAAGTGCCCGCCCGGCCAGGTGCGCGGCTACCTCGACGCGCTGCGCGCGGCCGGTGCCCGCCACGAGGCGATGTGGCTGGACAGCGGCCACGACGGCTACGAGGGCGAGGACCACGTGGCCGTGCTGCGCCGCGCCGTCGGCTTCCTCGACCGGGAACTGCGCGGCCCCCTCCGCGCCCCCAAGACGCCCCCTTCCACCCGGAAGGGGGGCTCCCGCCGCACCCACGACGCGGCGGGAGACGACACCGCGTAACGCCTGATGGAGAGGAGAACCACCCATGCAGAAGGACATCATCCACAACGACCCGCTCGCGGGTGACGAGGAGAACCGCAAGCCGGGCATCGGCATCACGATCACCGTGCCGTTCCGTACCGCCGAGGAGGGCGAGGAGGACTGATCCACCGGCCGGCCCGGCGGCGGTGCCGCCGGGCCGGCCGTTGCCCGTGCCCACGGCCGGCCGTCCGCCCCGCGGCCGGCTTCCGCCCTTGTCCAAGAGGAACCGACATGCGCGTACTGCTGGTCAACATGCCCTGGTCGCCGATCGACCTTCCCTCGTTGGCGCTGGGAATCCTCAAGCGCAGTGTGGACGAACACGTGCCGGGCGGCAGCGCCGAGGTCCTGCACGCCAACCTTGAGTTCACCGACTGGATCACCCGCCGTACCGAGTTCACCGCGGAGGACTACGAGTACTACGCGCTGTCCTCCTACTTCCTGGGATGCGGCGACTGGGTCTTCTCCTCCGCCCTCTACGACGACCCGGCCTGGCGGGAGGAGGAGTTCACGGCCGCCATGAGCGGCAAGCTACGCGCGTCCCGTATGCGGATGACCAAGGAACTCCACCGCCAGGTACCGGAGTTCGTCGAGACGATCGCCCGCCGCATCGTGGAGTACGCGCCCGACGTCGTCGGTTTCACCTCCACCTTCCAGCAGAACACCGCGGCCCTGGCCGCCGCCCGGCACGTGAAGCGGCTCGCCCCGCACATCGTGACCGTCATGGGCGGGGCCAACTGCGACGCCGAACAGGGCGCGGCCGTACACCGCACCTTCCCGTTCGTCGACCATGTGATCCGCGGCGAGGGGGAGGCCGCCTTCCCGGCCCTGCTGACGGCCCTCGCCGAGGGGGCCACCGACCTGTCCACGATCTCCGGGCTGTGCCACCGCGACGCGGAGGGCGCGAGCGTGGCGAACCCCATGGCCACCAGCCCGCTGCCGCCGGCCACGATCCTGCCGCCCGACTACAGCGGCTACTTCGAGCGGCTGGCGTCGTCCGTGGCACGCAACTGGGTCGAACCCAAGCTGGTCGTCGAGGGGGCCCGGGGCTGCTGGTGGGGCGAGAAGCACCACTGCACGTTCTGCGGGCTCAACGGCTCCTTCATGCAGTTCCGCAGCAAGAGCCCGGACGTGTTCTACGAGGAGATCATGGACCTCGCCCGCCGCCACCGGGTGCTGGACATGTACGTCGTCGACAACATCCTCGACATGGGCTACCTCTCCACCGTGCTGCCGCGCATCATCGACAGCGGCTACGACCTGCGGCTGCACATCGAGATCAAGGCCAACATGCGCCGCTCCCAGCTCCGCACGCTCTCCGACGCCGGGCTGATCTACGTGCAGCCGGGTATCGAGAGCCTCAACAGCCGGGTCCTCGACCTGATGGACAAGGGGGTCAGCGGCTGCCAGAACGTGCGGATGCTCCGCGACGGCGCGGAGACCGGGCTGTCGGTGTCCTGGAACTACCTGCACGGCTTCCCCGGCGAGACGGCCGAGGACTACGACCCCGTCATCGCCCAGATACCGGCCCTGGAACACCTCAACCCCCCGGTGGACCTCTCGGCGCGCATCGCCATCGAGCGCTTCAGCCCCTACTTCAACCGCCCGGAGCTGGGCTTCTCCGGGCTGCGCCCCGAACTGCACTACCGCTTCACGTACGACCTCCCCGAGGAGGAGCTGCACGACCTCGCGTACGTCTTCGAGGCACCGGAGCGCGGGATCGGCGAGGCGACCGTCACCGCGCTCAACGACACCCTCGCCGCGTGGAAGAAGCACCACGCCGGCGCCAGGCTCACACAGACGGACCTCGGCGACCGCATCGTCCTGGTCAGCAGACGCCGGGCGTTCGCCTGGCGGACGATGCAGCTGACCGACCCGTACGAGATCGCGCTCTTCCGGCTCCTGGACCAGCCGCACACCCCGCAGGCGCTCACCCGCAAGGTGGCGGCCCGCGTCCCCGGCGAGGCCGTCGACGAGGACCGGGTGCGCGACCTGCTCCTGCGGTGGGTCGGCCTCGGGCTCGTCTTCACCGACGCCGGGCAGTACGTGCACCTCGCCCCCGCGGCCGTCAACGGTGATCTGCTCCGCCTGGACTTCATGCGCCACGGCCGGGACCTGGCCACCGAGGACGGTCCCGGCGCCGGGACGGACCCCGTACCCGAGGAACTGACCGTCTGACGCCCACCCCCGACGCACCCAGGAGGACCGCATCGATGAGCACCACCACTCCGGCCCGCACCGCCCCCGAGGAGCCCCTCGCCGTCTCCGCGTGGCGCGACTACGACGCGGCGGCGCGTTCCCTGCCCGGCATGTCCCTGGGCGACCTCGAACTCACCGGCCCCGTGGCCGAGGCCTGCGACCGGCTGTGGGACCAGGGGGCGCGGCAGGTGCGCCTGGCGGGGGCCGTGGACCTCACGGACACCGGTACCCCCGCCGCCGCGGCCCGGACCGTCAGACGGCTGAGCCTCGTCAGGGACCTGACGGCGCGCGCCGTGCTCGTCGACTGGGAACTCCGCCTGGACGCGGCGGACTCGGACACCTGGCAGATCCTGAACCATCTCCAGCCGCCGCGCCGGATCGACGGCCCGGCGAAGCCCTCGGAGGTCCTGGCCGGCTGGCGTGACGGGCACTACCTCGGCAAGTGCCTGTGGCGCCAGGGGCCGGGCTTCGTCCAGATCCGCGACCGCCGCTGGGGCGACCTGAGGCGCTTCACCGCCGACGAGCCGCACTACCAGGAGGCCATCGAGCGGCTGTCCCACGGCGCCCCCGCGACCACCCTGCCCGAGGACGTCCTCACGGAGTTCCGGGAGGAACGCCTGGTCCTGCCGGTGGGCGAGCTGATGTGGTGGGTGCCCTACCGGGTCAACCGCTGGGTCCAGGAGGCCATGGCGATCTGACCCCGCCCGCCCCGCCCACCGGCCCGCGTGCGCCCCCCGCCCCGCCCGGGAGCCGGGCGCACGCGCCGTCAGCGGGACAGGTGGCGCTCCACGGTCTCCACCTCGGAGGTCAGACCGTCGGTGACACCCGGCCGGACGTCGGCCTTCAGGACCAGGGAGACACGGCCGGCACGGGCCTCGACGGCGGCCACGGCGCGCTTGACCACGTCCTTCCCCAAGCTCTCAACTACGTTCGAGCAGGGGAGACCCCACTCTCGTCCCACTCACCCTCGACCGAGGTGAACATCGCGTCGGTGCGGTTGGGCGGCCCCGACTCGCGGACGACGCGGACGGCGTCGGCGACGTACTCGCCCACGTCCTCGCCGACGCCCAGCGGGCTGACGGAGGAGGCGACGATCATACGTTCACCGTGCCCTCGGCGCGGGCGCGGGCGGCGATGACGCCGTCGGCCTCGTACCGCTTGAGGAGCTTCTCGCCGTACAGCCCGCCGAAGGGGATCACCGCGAGGAAGAAGAACAGGGCGACGCGCTTGAGGGGCCACTTGGCCTTGTTCCACACGTCCAGCAGGAACACGACGTAGATCGTGAAGAGGATGCCGTGCAGCGCGCCGAGCGGCATCATCAGGAAGTCGATGTCCGAGACCCGGCTGAGCACCGAGCCGAAGATGATCAGCGCCGGGAAGGAGAGCGCCTCGGGAAGCGAGATGAGGCGCAGCCGGTGCAGGGCGGAAGCGGTCTTGATGTCCACGAGGGCACCTTCGGTGGGAGGGGGCGTGACGGCTTGTGAACGCAGGCACAAGCACCTCCATTGTGGCATCGTCCCGCACCCCGGACGGCAGTGGGTCGCACGCGGGCCGGCGTGGCACGTATCGGCGCATTCCAGGACCGCGTCCGGGTCGTTCCGGGGTGCGGATCATCCCTGGGGGCCTGTCCGCGCACCGGCCGGGCGGCTACCGTCGCACCGTGGCGATGTTCCGACTCCAGGGAAGCAAGACGCTCGCCGTCGATCTGACGGGCGATGCCGTCAAGGCGAAGAACGGCTCGATGGTCGCGTACGAGGGCCGGATGACCTTCAAGAAGATGACGGGCGGCGGCGACGGCATACGGGGCATGGTGACGCGCCGGCTGACCGGCGAGCGCATGGCCGTGATGCAGGTGCAGGGGAAGGGCACCTGCTACTTCGCCGACCGGGCGAGCGAGATCAACCTCGTCTCGCTGCACGGCGACAAGCTGTACGTCGAGGCGAGCAACCTGCTGGCCACCGACGCCGCGCTGCGCACCGGGACCGCCTTCACCGGGCTGCGCGGCGGGGCGAGCGGGAACGGCCTGTTCACCACGACCGTCGAGGGCACCGGCCAGGCCGCGATCCTCTCGGACGGCGCGGCCGTGCTGCTCCGGGTGACCCCGCAGTACCCGCTCCAGGTGGACCCGGGCGCCTACATCGCCCATCAGGGGTCATTGCGCCAGCAGTTCCAGTCCGGGGTGAACTTCCGCACGGTCATGGGCGAGGGGTCGGGCGAGGCGTTCCAGATCCGCTTCGAGGGCGACGGCCTCGTCTACGTGCAGCCGAGCGAGCGCAACACCGTCGGGGGCGATCTCTGATGCCGTTCCGCGAGATCAACTCCAAGATGGTCGAGGCCACGGTGGTGCCCGGCCAGACGATGTACAGCCAGCGCGGCGCGATGCTGGCCTACCGCGGTGACGTCTCCTTCACCCCCAACATCCAGGGCGGGCAGGGTGGCCTCGGGTCGATGATCGGCCGGCGGGTGGCGGGTGAGGCGACGCCGCTGATGACGGTCGAGGGGAACGGCACGGTGATGTTCGGCCACGGCGGCCACCACATCCAGGTGATCGACCTCGACGGCGACACCCTGTACGTGGAGGCGGACCGGCTCCTCGCGTTCGACGGGGCGCTGCGGCAGGGCACCATGTTCATGGGCTCGCAGGGCGGCGTGATGGGCCTGGTGCGCGGCCAGGTGACCGGGCAGGGGCTCTTCACCACCACCCTTTCGGGGCACGGCGCGGTCGCGGTGATGGCGCACGGCGGGGTGATCGAGCTGCCGATCACCCCGGACCGTCCGGTCCACGTGGACCCGCAGGCGTACGTCGCGCACCACGGCGAGGTCACCAACAAGCTGTCCACCGCGATCGGCTGGCGGGACATGGTGGGGCGCGGTTCCGGCGAGGCGTTCCAGCTGGAGCTCAGGGGCAGTGGAGCGGTGTACGTCCAGGCGTCGGAGGAGAAGCTGTGAGCACCCCCGTGATCTTCGACCCGACGACACTGCCGTCGGACGACAACGTCAACTCCTACACCTTCTGCGTGGAGCTGGACAACGGCCGGTGGTTCCTCCAGAAGGGCAAGATGATCGCCTACTACGGGCAGATCGCCTTCGACGGCATCGGGCACGGCCGCTTCGAGCGGCTGGTCCGCGCGAGCTTCCACTCCCCGCTGCACGCGAGCGACTGGGTGGTGGCCGAGGGCAGCGGCAAGATGCTGCTCGCGGACCGGGCGTTCGACGTCAACTCCTTCGACCTGGAGGACGGCAACCTGACGATCCGCTCCGGCAACCTGCTGGCGTACCAGCCGACGCTGGCGCTGAAGCAGTCGATCGTGCCGGGCTTCCTGACGCTCATCGGTACGGGGAAGTTCGTGGCCGCGTCGAACGGGCCGGTGGTCTTCCTGGAACCGCCGCTGCGGGTCGATCCGCAGGCGCTGGTGGGCTGGGCGGACTGCCCCTCCCCCTGCCACCACTACGACCACGGGTACATGACCGGCGTACTGGGCGGGCTGCGTTCGCTGACCGGGATCGGCGGCACCTCGGGCGAGGAGCACCAGTTCGAGTTCGTCGGGGCGGGTACGGTGCTGCTCCAGTCGACCGAGGCGCTGATGCCCGAGCAGGCCACCGGTGCGGCGGCCGGTGAGCCCGGGGTGCCGGGCGACCCCGGCTCCGCCCCGCGCGGGTCCGGTCCGCTGGGGGACCTCCAGCGTCGCTTCGGCGTGTGAGCGGTAGTCTGCGGAGTGTGACCCCCCACGGGCGCGTGCGCGGCCTCACACATCCCGACTTCGTCCGGCTTTCAACTTCTTAGGTAGAATGCATACATGGAGACCGAGACGGCCACCCGCTGGCTGACCGATGCGGAGCAGTGTGCCTGGCGCACCCACCTGGACGTCAGCAGGCTGCTGACCCACCAGCTGGAGAAGGACCTCCAGCCGTTCGGGCTGACCATGAACGACTACGAGATCCTGGTCAACCTCTCGGAGTCCGACGAGCAGCGCATGCGGATGAGCGACCTGGCCGCGGCCACCCTCCAGTCCAAGAGCAGGCTCTCGCACCAGGTCACCCGCATGGAGAACGCGGGCCTGGTGCGCCGCCAGCACTGCGAGTCGGACCGGCGCGGACTGTACGCGGTCCTCACCGAGCCCGGCGCCGAGACCATGCGCAAGGTCGCGCCGCACCATGTGGAGTCGGTGCGCAGGCACTTCATGGACCTGCTGACCCCGGAGGCCCTCGCGGACCTGCACGCGGCGCTGACCCCGATCGCCGACCATCTGCGGGGGCAGCGGGGCAAGCCGTAGGGCACGGCCCCGGTTCAGGAGCGGCCCGGCAGGCGCAGGGTGAAGGCCGCTCCGCCCCGGGGCGAGGTGTCCACGGTGAGGGTGCCGCCGTGCCGGGACGCGATGTCCCGGGCGAGGGCGAGTCCCAGTCCGGCGCCGCCGTCGTCGCGGGTCCGGGCGTCGTCGAGCCGCACGAAGCGCTCGAAGATCCGCTCCCGTTCCGGCGGGGGCACCCCCGTACCGTCGTCGGCGACCTCCAGGCACACGTCCCCGCCCTTGGCCCTCACCGTCACGGCCACCGAACGCTCCGCGTGGCGCTCGGCGTTGTCCAGCAGGTTGCCGATCACCCGGGCCAGCTGCCCGCGCGAACCGCTCACCTCCACGGCCCCGCCCTCCGCCACGGACACCTCCACGGGGATCCGGTCGCCGGCGCGCTGGGACACCTCCTCGCGGACCAGGGCCCCCAGGTCCACCGCCGCCCGTCCGGGACGCTCCCCCGCGTCCAGCCGGGCCAGCAGCAGCAGGTCCGCGGCCAGCGCCTGGAGCCGTACGGTGTCGGCGACCGCCCCCGGCAGGTCCAGCAGCTCCGGATGGGCCGCCCCGACCTCCAGCTGGGTGCGCAGCGAGGCGATCGGGCTGCGCAGCTCGTGCGAGGCGTCCGCGACGAAGCGCCGCTGCCGGTCCACCGAGGTCTCCAGCGCGCTCAGCGTCTCGTTCGTCGTACGGGCCAGCCGGGCGATCTCGTCCCGCGAGCCCGGCTCCGGCACCCGGCGGCCGAGGTCCTGGGAGGCGGTGATCGCGGCCAGCTCCCGGCGGATGCCCTCCACCGGGCGCAGGGCACGCCGGGTCACCAGCCAGGTCACCGCGGCGACGACCAGCAGCAGGGCGGGCAGCCCGGCCAGCATGGCGCCGCGTACGGAGCCCACGGCCTCCTGCTCCGCGGCGAGCGGGGCGCCCGCGTGGACGGTCAGGGTGACCCCGGCCGAGGTGGTCGCCTCGACGGCGGCGAAGCGGTAGTCGGCCCGGTCGCCGTCGACGGTGGCGGTGCCGTTGCTGAACTCCGGCTCGTCGGACGAGACTTCGCCGCGCCCCGGGTCGTCGTCCCTTTTGTCGTCGTCCGTGTCGGCGTCCTTGACGTCGTCGTCGTCATCGTCATCGTCGTCGTGGGTTCCCGGGCCGGTGGACGACGTCGGCCCCGGGGTGACCCGGGCCGTGCCGGTGCCGGTGATCGCCTCCAGGTCGTCCGAGACCGCCACCACCCGCCCCCGCTCGTCGGTCACCTGGACCGGGTGGGTCTCCTCGTCCCCCAGGTCGAGGCGGGCGTACGGCACGTCCAGGGCGAGCTGTCCGGCGACCTCGCGCGCCGCGACCTCCGCCTCCAGCCCGGCCCGGTCGGTCAGGTTGCTCCGCAGCACGAGGAGGACGGCGAGCCCGGCGGCGACCAGGGCGACGGCGACGACCAGGGTGGCGCCCAGCGCGGCCCTGGCCCGTACCGACCTCACCGCGCCTCCAGCCGGTACCCGGCGCCGCGCACGGTGCGGATGGCGGCGGCGCCGAGCTTCCGGCGCAGCGTGCTGACGTAGACCTCGACGATGTTGGGGTCACCGTCGTAGGCGAAGTCCCAGACGTGCTCCAGGATGTCGGCCTTGCTGACCACCTGGCCGGCCCGCACCGCGAGCTGTTCCAGCACCGCGAACTCCTTGGCCGTCAGGGTGATCTCCTCCTCGCCCCGGTGCACGCGCCGGGCCGCGGTGTCCAGGCGCAGCGTGCCGACGGTGAGCACCGGCGAGGGGGACCCGCCGCCCCGGCGGCGCAGCAGGGCGCGGACCCGGGCGACGAGGACGACGTAGGAGAACGGCTTGGTCAGGTAGTCGTCGGCGCCGGTGTCCAGGCCCTCCGCCTCGTCGTACTCCCCGTCCTTGGCCGTCAGCATCAGGATCGGCACGTCGTGGCCGGCCGCGCGCAGGGCGGCGCAGACCCGGTAGCCGTTCATCCCGGGCAGCATGATGTCCAGGACGACGAGGTCGTACCCGCCCCCGGCGGCCCGGTGCAGTCCCTCCAGGCCGTCGTGGACGACGTCCACGGCGAAGCCCTCGGCGGTCAGTCCCTTGGCCAGGGACACGGCGAGGCGCTTCTCGTCCTCCACGATCAGCAGGCGCATACGCCCCAGGGTCGCAGGCCGGACCTGAAGACGGCTTCAGGTGGCTTCAGGCTGCCTTCAGCGTCGGCCGGGCAGTGTGGTTCCCGTCGCACCGCACATCCCATCGGGGAGGAACCTCATGAAGCGCACCATCGCCCTCACCGCCGTCGCGGCGGCCGTGCTCGTCGGTGGCGGGATCGCCACGACGGCCGCGTTCGCCCACGACGACGGAGACGACCGGCGTCCGGACCGGGTGTCGCGGAGCGCGGACCGCCACACCGGGGAGACCCGCTCCCCGGGCGACCGGGTCACCCTGGACGAGGCGGTCGCCGCGGCCCTGAAGGCGGTCCCCGGCACGGTCACCGAGGTGGAGCTGGACGACGACGACCACGGGGCCCGGCTCGTCTGGGAGCTGGACGTGTACGGCAAGGACGCGGTCCGGCACGACCTGACGGTGGACGCGGGCACCGGCGAGGTGCTGTCCACACGGGACGACGACGACAACGACGACCGCGACCGGCACGCGGCCCGGTCGGCGGCCGTCTCCCTGGACTCGGCGGTGGCCGCAGCGCTGAAGGCCGAGCCGGGCACGGTGACGTCGGCGGAGCTGGACGACGACGACCACGGGCACCTGTACTGGGAGATCGACGTCACGGGCGAGGACGGCCGGTACCACGAGCTGCGTGTGGACGCGGAGACGGCAGCCGTCTCCGTGGACCGCGACGACGACTGAGCCGCGGCGCGCGCCCGCGTACGCGCGGGACGACCGGACGGCGGCGCGCGCCCGCGGACACACGGTCTGAGCGCCTGAGTGCCCCACCACGTCCGTGGCGGGGCACTCAGGCGTGTCGCGCGCGCCCCGGGGAGACCGCGCCCCGCGCGCGCACCCGTGGCCGGGCGAGTTTCGGCCAACCTGGTTCTGCCCGGGGCGAGTCCGGACGCCCACGAGGACCGGCCGGCTCCCCCCTCCTCCAGGTGAAAAACGGCCTTCCCCTCTCCGCGCCCCACGAGCAGCGACCATGATCGGACCTAGCTCGCACACCTGCACCGGTCCGACATGAGCACGTCACACGTATCGAAGGGAACGTCCGTGCACACTCGCACCGTCACACGCTGTCTCGTCACCGCACTCGCCCTGGGACTCGCCGCCGTCACCGCCACCGGTGCCAGCGCCGCCCCCCGCGGTGAGCAGGGGCCGCAGGCCGCCCCGAAGACCGTCGAACTCGCGGGCGGGAAGGGCCTGAGGATCGAGGCGGCCGCCGAGGGACGCTCCCTGGTCGAGTCCCGCGTCGAGGTCGCCGCCGCCGCCGCGAACGTCTGCGGGGCCGGCTACACCATCTCCACCGGGGCCGCCCGCTACGGCACCTACGGCACCGCCTACACCTGGACCAACGGCACCACGACCGGCAGTTCGTACTACGACAAGCCGATCTGCGCGGTGTTCTTCAACGACACCGGCACCGCCCACTACATGGGCGTCCGCCTCAAGGACAACTACACCGCCACCCCCGACACCCAGGACTTCGGCACCTTCGGGTCCTACGCCGGTCCCGTGTACCAGAACCGCGGCTACTGCGGCCAGGCGTACTCCTACATGGAGGTCGGCGGCAAGGCCGTCGTCGACAACTACCTCCAGGTCGGCGCCTGCAACTGACGGTCTCCGCGGCCGTGCCGGGCCGGTGCCCGTACCCCGGGGGCACGGGCCCGGCTCCACCCGCCGCCGGGCACGGCGGCGGGGCTCGTCCCCGAGTGGTTCACACGAAAGGAATCAGTGGTGGCAGACGAACAGGTTCTCAGGGCCCAGAAGTGGGTGAACTCCCACTACGGCGGCGTGACCGGCTACGTCGCCTGCCCGGAGAACGGCCTGACCGGCTGGGGGACCATGAACTCCCTCATCATGGCGCTCCAGCACGAACTCGGCATCAGCCCGGTCGTGGCGTCGTTCGGTGCGACCACCTACGCCAGGTTCGACGCGCTCGGCGACATCGGCTTCGAGTGGGACACCAACCGCGAGATCGTCGCCATCCTCCAGTTCGGCCTGTGGTGCAAGGGGTACTGGGCCGTCGAGCCCGAGAGCGAGGGCTGGTTCACCGGGGTCACCCGCGAGGCCGTCGAGAAGCTGCGCGGCAACATGGGCGTCGGCGGCGCGGGCGTCATCAACGCCAAGATCGCCAAGGCGCTCCTCAACATGGACGCCTACGTCGTCGTCGCCGGCGGCACCGACAAGATCCGCGGCATCCAGCAGTGGCTCAACCAGAACTACTGGACGAAGAGCGCCTACAGCATCGGCCCCTGCGACGGCATCTACTCCCGCGACGTCCAGAAGTCCCTGATGGTCGCCCTCCAGTACGAGCTGGGCATCGCCGAGCCCAACGGCAACTTCGGACCGGCCACCCAGGCGGCCCTCAGGACCGCCACCCTCGGCGAGGGCGACTCCGGCACCAAGGTGAGCCTCTTCACCGCCGCCTGCGTCTTCAACGAGCCCGTACCGATCGGCAACGGGGTCCGGACCACGTTCAAGTCCTCCTACGACTCCAAGACCACCGAATTCGTCAAGCTCTTCCAGGAGTTCTCCTACATCCCGCAGTCCGGCAGGGGCGACTACACCACCTGGGCCCAGCTCCTGGTCTCCATGGGGGACCCCGACCGGAAGGTGACCGGGTCGGACACCCGCTTCGTCATCAGCGACGCGCGCGCCAAGTGGCTCCACGCCAACGGCTTCCGCGTCGTGGGCCGCTACCTCTACCACCCGGACCCCAGCTACGAGAAGCAGATCCAGCCCGGTGAGCTGGAGACCATCCTCTCCAACGACCTGCGGGTCTTCCCGATCTTCCAGATCCACGGCCGGGACGCGTCCGACTACGACTACCCGACCGGTTACCAGCACGCCCTGAAGGCACACGAACAGGCCGAGGGGTTCGGCTTCAACCGGGGCACGACCATCTACTTCGCCGTCGACTACGACGCCACCCAGGAGGAGATCGACGACTTCATCGTCCCGTACTTCCACGGGGTCGCCTCCGGTCTCGCCGGCCAGGGCAAGAAGTACGTCCACGGCGTCTACGGTTCGCGGAACGTGTGCGTCAACATCACGAACAAGACGTACGCCCGGTACTCCTTCGTCTCCGGCATGTCCTGGGGCTTCTCCGGCAACCTCGGCTTCCCGTTGCCCGCGAACTGGTCGTTCAACCAGATCAAGGAGACCTCCGGCATCCAGATCAGCGGCAGCGCGCCCATCGACCTGGACAGCGACGCCTGGCGGCCGGACTCCGATCCCGCGACGTCCTCGCTCAACATCGACGCGTCCCCGGCGTCCGGCTTCATCGCCCTGGTGGCGGGCCTGTACGACGCGGCGGTGGCCTACAAGGCGTCGCGGGGCTCCGACCGGGACGCGTCCAAGCTCGTCATGGAGTTCATGCGGCACAAGACCTACGGCGGCGTGCAGTGGCAGGCCCTGATCGGGGACTACGACCACGGATTCGTCGCCTACGCGCAGGAGAAGGGCTTCGCCGTCCTACCGGAGTTCACCGATCCCGTGACCGGGTACCGGATCGGCGCCGAGCACATGCTGGCCACCGCCGACGGCCACTTCGTCATCGACCAGCCGGGCAACCCGAAGAGCGCCAACGTCGGGGACATCACCGGCTGGGGCGGCGACCTCATGACGTTCTACACGGACTGGCGCAACTCCGAGGAGAAGTACGCCTCGGGCAGGGCCTTCTGCGAGGCCAAGCTCGCCAAGCCGGGAGTCTCCTCGTCCTTCGGCTTCACCGACCTCATCGAGGACGCGGACGGCTACCTCCTCGCCCGCGCGGTGCGCGGCGGGAAGGACATCGCCACCGCCGTACGCGAGCGCTACGGCAACGGCGGAAGCGCCCTGCGCCGGTTCACCGACTACTTCCAGCAGCGCTGGGGCACGGCGGAGAACTGCAAGCAGGCGGCGTGGAACGACCTCACCCAGGAGGACCCGGTCTTCGACCTGGCGCGCGGGTACTTCATCACCCTCGACGGAGCGCTCTATCCAGGGGTCCTGATCAACATGCCCGGCGGATCGGACAAGCTGGACAGCTTCGTCCAGGGGTTCACGGACGCCGTCCTCGCCCGAGTCGGCGCAGAGTAGCGAAGAAACGGTCCATGGGGATTTCGTTCATCGGGGCAGTCCAGTTCTGGATTCCCACGGCCGTCGTGTGCGCGGCCGTGGCGGTGTGGCTGGCGCGCAGACGGCGCGGACCCGGGCTCCCACGGCCGTCGTCGGTGGCCGCGCTCGGCGTCGTCGCGTTCCTCAACGCCGCCACCGCGTGGGTCCTCGGCCTCTCCCGGGCCGGACTGGACCTCAGGGAGGCGTGCGAGCGCAAGGCCGGCGTCCCCCTCGACGACGCCTGGAACGCACACCACTACGAGGAGTCGCAGAAGGTCTTCCCGCTGCACGCGCGCTGCGACGCCACCGTGGACCTCGTTCCCGCGTGGATCAACCCCCTGATCGTCGTCCTCCTGCTTCTCACCGCCGTCTGCCTCTGCACAGCCGTCTGCCTCGGAGCGCGCAACGTCACCCGAAGAAGGAAGAAGGCTCATGTCTGACACCGACATCTCCCGGCCGACCCGGCGCCACGTCCTGACCGCCGGAAGCGTCATCGCCGCGGGAAGCGTCCTGTGGACCCCCGGTACGGCCGTCGCCTCGCCCCCGGCCGCGTCCCCGGCCACGGACCGCGTCGCGGCGCCCACCGCCTGGACCGACCGGAACAGCGCCAACGGCTGGCCCGTCCTCGACAGTGCCCCCGCCCACCGGGTCGAGGGCGCGGCACGGCTGACGGTCCACCTCGCCGCGGGCGACGCCGCCACCGTCCTGCTGTACGTGCTGCGCCGCTACTGCTACGAGATCACCATGCTCACCCCGGACGACGTGACCGGCCACCTCACCGACCGGAACGTACGGGCCGGCCTGGAGAGCAACCAGCTGTCCGGAACCGCCCTGACCGTCAGACAGGTCGCCTACCCGCTGGGCGCCCCGGCGGGCAACGGGATGAGCGGCCCGGAGGTCACCGTCGTCGAGGACATCCTCGCCGACTGCCAGGGCGTCGTCGCCTGGGGCGGGGAGACGGACCCGGTCAAGCAGTCCCACTTCCAGATCGACGTCCCCCCGCACGACTCACGCCTGAAGAAGCTCGTCGCGAAGATCAACGGCTGGGAGGAACACCCCGGCCGGGGCGCGGGAGCCATCGACGCCTTCCAGCCGGCCCGCCTGTCCCGGGCCCGCAAGGCCCGCGCCGACCGCTGAGGCACCCGGTCCCCGGGCGGCCGCACGCCGCCCGGGGGCCGTCAGTACCCGCCCGGGGCCGTCAGTCCCCGGCCGGGTGCCCGGTGAGTCCCGCCACCAGTTCGTCGGCCGCAGCGTACGGGTCGAGGCTTCCCGCCGTGATGCGTTCGGCGAGCGCGCCCAGGCGCCGGTCGCCGTGCAGATCGGCGATCTTCTCGCGGAGCGCGGTCACCGCGATCGTCTCGACCTCCCGGGCCGCGCGGGCGGTGCGCCGCTCGGCCAGGACGCCGTGCTCCTCCATCCACGCCCGGTGCTTCTCCAGCGCCTCGACGACCTCGTCGACGCCCTCGCCCCGGGCGGCGACCGTCTTCACGATCGGCGGCCGCCAGTCGCCGGGGGCGCGGGCCTCACCCAGGCCCAGCATGTGGTTCAGCTCGCGGGCGGTGGCGTCGGCGCCGTCCCGGTCGGCCTTGTTCACCACGTACACGTCACCGATCTCCAGGATCCCGGCCTTGGCCGCCTGGATGCCGTCGCCCATGCCGGGGGCGAGGAGCACCACCGAGGTGTCCGCCTGGGAGGCGATCTCCACCTCCGACTGGCCGACGCCCACCGTCTCCACCAGGACCACGTCGCAGCCGGCCGCGTCCAGCACCCGGATCGCCTGCGGTGCCGCCCAGGCGAGGCCGCCGAGGTGGCCGCGGGTGGCCATCGAGCGGATGTAGACGCCCGGGTCGGAGGCGTGCTCCGACATCCGGACCCGGTCCCCGAGGAGCGCGCCGCCGGAGAACGGCGACGACGGGTCGACGGCCAGGACCCCGACCCGTCTGCCGGCCTTGCGGTACGCGGAGACCAGGGCCGAGGTGGAGGTGGACTTGCCGACGCCCGGGGAACCGGTCAGCCCCACGACGTACGCGTGGCCCGCGAGCGGCGCCAGGGCCGCCATCACCTCGCGCAGCTGGGGTGAGGCCCCCTCCACCAGGGAGATGAGCCGGGCCACCGCACGCGGCCTGCCCTGGCGTGCCTGTTCGACCAGGGTCGGGACGTCCACGTTCACGCTCGGTCTCCTCGCTCGTTCGTTCGGGTCCGCTACTTGCCCGCTACCCGGATGATCAGCGCGTCGCCCTGGCCGCCGCCGCCGCACAGCGCCGCCGCCCCGGTGCCGCCGCCCCGGCGCTTCAGCTCCAGCGCCAGGTGCAGCACCACACGGGCGCCGGACATGCCGATCGGGTGGCCGAGCGCGATCGCGCCGCCGTTGACGTTGACCTTCTCAGACGTGACGCCTAGGTCCTTCATCGACTGGACGGCGACGGCCGCGAAGGCCTCGTTGATCTCGATGAGGTCGAGGTCCTCGACGCCGATGCCCTCCTTCTCCAGGGCGTGCCGGATGGCGTTGGACGGCTGCGACTGGAGCGAGTTGTCCGGTCCGGCCACGTTGCCGTGGGCGCCGATCTCGGCGATCCAGTCCAGGCCCAGCGCCTCGGCCCTGGCCTTGCTCATCACCACCACGGCGGCGGCGCCGTCGGAGATCTGCGAGGAGGTGCCCGCGGTGATCGTGCCGTCCTTGGAGAAGGCGGGGCGCAGCTTGCCGAGGGACTCGGTGGTCGTCTCGGGGCGGATGCCCTCGTCCTTCGAGAAGAGGACCGGGTCGCCCTTGCGCTGCGGGATCTCGACCGGGGTGATCTCGGCCTCGAAGACGCCGTTCTTCTGCGCGGCGGCGGCCCGCTGGTGGGACAGGGCGCCGATCTCGTCCTGGGCGGCGCGGTCCAGTCCGAGGCGGGTGTTGTGCTTCTCGGTGGACTCGCCCATCGGGATGTTCTCGTAGGCGTCGGTCAGGCCGTCGTACGCCATGGAGTCAAGCATCTCGATCGCGCCGTACTTGTGGCCCTCGCGGGACTTCGGCAGCAGGTGCGGGGCGTTGGTCATCGACTCCTGGCCGCCGGCCACCACGATGTCGAACTCGCCCGCGCGGATCAGCTGGTCGGCGAGCGCGATGGCGTCGAGTCCGGAGAGGCAGACCTTGTTGACGGTGAGCGCGGGGACGTTCATCGGGATGCCGGCCTTGACGGCGGCCTGGCGCGCCGGGATCTGCCCCGCCCCGGCCTGGAGCACCTGGCCCATGATCACGTACTGGACCTGGTCACCGCCGATGCCCGCGCGGTCCAGGGCGGCCTTGATCGCGACGCCGCCGAGGTCGGCCCCGGAGAAGCTCTTCAGCGAGCCGAGGAGGCGGCCCATGGGGGTGCGCGCGCCCGCGACGATCACTGAGGTGGTACCGGTCGTTCCTGACATGAGGCACAGCCCCTAGGGTGAGAAGTGAACGAGGGTTTACTCGAATGTACTGAGCGGTACCGCGCCCGTCATCCGGCTGTGGGTGTGATCGCGCGCACGTTGCGTAACCACCCCGGGAGCGCTGCACTGGTTCCATGCTGACGCGAATCGACCACATCGGAATCGCCTGTTTCGACCTCGACAGGACGGTGGAGTTCTACCGCGCGACCTACGGCTTCGAGGTGTACCACTCCGAGGTCAACGAGGAGCAGGGCGTCCGGGAGGCCATGCTGAGGATCAACGGCACCTCGGACGGCGGGGCCTCGTACCTCCAGCTGCTGGAGCCGACCCGGGAGGACTCGGCGGTCGGCAAGTGGCTGGCGAAGAACGGCGAGGGCGTCCACCACATCGCGTTCGGGACGGAGGACGTGGACCAGGACGCGGCTGACATCCGCGACAAGGGCGTACGGGTGCTGTACGACGAGCCCAGGACCGGTTCCATGGGGTCCCGGATCACCTTCCTGCATCCCAAGGACTGTCACGGGGTGCTCACGGAACTGGTCACGTCCCGGGCCGAGCACTGACCTGAGGATTCCCGGCCCGGTAGAGTGGGCGGTTCCGGGCCGGGGCCGGGTCGGGGCCGTGCCGCGTCCCCGCCGTTGATCTGTCACCATTCTCCGGGGGACCGTTCGCCGACGGGCGGTACTCGTACGGAGTGTGCGACCAGGGTTGGGGTCTCCCCTGCTCAGTGGGGCATCCCCTGCTCGAACGAAGTTGAGGGTCTGGGGAAGAAGTTGAGAGCTCGGGGAAGGATGGGACCGCGCAGTGCGGGGCTACGAAAGCCAGCAGATCCACCGAGCTGACGACGACCATCTCTCGCGGTTCGAAGCCGAGATGGACCGGCTGAAGACCGACCGGGAGAAGGCCGTCCAGCACGCCGAGGACCTCGGTTACCAGGTCGAGGTCCTGCGTGCCAAGCTGCACGAGGCGCGGCGTAATCTCGCCAACCGTCCGGCACACGACAGCGCGGACCTCGGCTACCAGGCCGAGCAGACGCTGCGCAACGCGCAGGTCCAGGCCGACCAGATGCGTACCGACGCCGAGCGCGAGCTGCGCGAGGCCAGGGCCCAGACGCAGCGGATCCTCCAGGAGCACGCCGAGCACCAGGCCCGTCTCCAGGCCGAGTTGCACGCGGAGGCGGTGCAGCGGCGCCAGCAGCTCGACCAGGAACTCGCCGAGCGGCGGCAGACCGTCGAGTCCCACGTCAACGAGAACGTCGCCTGGGCCGAGCAGTTGCGCGCCCGGACCGAGTCCCAGGCCCGCCGGCTGCTGGACGACTCCCGTGCCGAGGCGGAGCAGTCGCTGGCCGCGGCGCGCGCCGAGGCGGCCCGGCTCGCCGACGAGACCCGGCAGCGCCTCAACTCCGAGGCGGAGACGGCCCGCGCGGAGGCGGAAAGCACCCTGCTGCGCGCCCGCCGGGACGCCGAGCGGATGCTGGACGCCGCCTCCACCCAGGCCCAGGAGGCCACCGGCCACGCCGAGCGGCTGCGCTCCACCGCCGCCGCCGAGTCGGACCAGGCGCGTCAGCGCACCACGGAGCTGACCCGGGCCGCCGAGCAGCGCACGCAGGAGGCCGAGACCCGGCTGCGGGAAGCCCGGCTGGAGGCCGAGAAGGTCGTCGCCGAGGCGAAGGAGGCCGCGGCCAAGCGGCTGGCCGGCGCCGAGTCGCAGAACGAGCAGCGCACCCGTACGGCCAAGTCCGAGATCGCCCGGCTGGTCGGCGAGGCCACCGAGCAGGCCGAGGCGCTCAAGGAGGAGGCCGAGCAGGCGCTCGCCGACGCCCGCGCGAAGGCCGAACGGCTCGTCACCGAGGCGGCGGAGAAGGCCCGTACGGTCGCCGCCGAGGACGCGGCGGCCCAGCTCGCCAAGGCCGCCCGCAGTGCCGAGGAGGTCCTGACCAAGGCCTCCGAGGACGCCCGGTCCACCACCAAGGCGGCCGCCGACGAGGCCGACCGGATCCGCCGCGAGGCGGAGGCCGAGGCCGACCGGCTGCGCGGCGAGGCCGCCGAGCAGGCCGACCAGCTCAAGGGCGCGGCCAAGGACGACACCAAGGAGTACCGGGCCAAGACGGTCGAGCTCCAGGAGGAGGCGCGCCGGCTGCGCGGCGAGGCCGAGCAGTTGCGCTCCGAGGCGGTCGCCGAGGGCGAGCGGATCCGCGGCGAGGCCCGCCGCGAGGCCGTGCAGCAGCTGGAGGAAGGCGCCCGCACCGCCGAGGAGCTGCTGACCAAGGCGAAGGCGGACGCCGAGGAGCTGCGGACCTCCGCGGGCGCGGAGGGCGAGAAGGTCAGGGCCGAGGCCGCCGAGCGCGCCGCGGCGGTGCGCAAGCAGGCGGAGGAGGCGCTGGAACGCAGCCGCTCCGAGGCGGAGAAGCTGCGCGCCGACGCCGAGGAGCAGGCCGCCGCGGTGGCCGCGGCCGCGGAGGCGGCGGCCGAGACCCTGCGTGAGGAGACCGAGCGGGCTGTGGAGGCGCGCACGGCCGAGGCCGCGGAGGAGCTGACGCGGCTGCGCACCGAGGCGGAGACCCGGGTCACCGCCGCCGAGGAGGCGCTGGGCGAGGCGCGCACCGAGGCGGAGCGGATCCGCCGGGAGACCGCCGAGGAGTCCGAGCGGCTGCGCGGCGAGGCCGCCGAGCGGGTGCGCACCCTCCAGGAGCAGGCCGAGGCCGAGGTCGAGCGGCTGCGCACGGAGGCCGCGGCGGACGCGGCGCAGTCCCGTGCCGAGGGAGAGTCCGTGGCCGTACGGCTGCGTACCGAGGCCGCCACCGAGGCGGAGCGGCTCAGGACGGAGGCGCAGGAGAGCGCCGACCGGGTGCGCTCCGAGGCGGCGGCCGCCGCCGAGCGGGTCGGCACGGAGGCCGCGGAGGCGCTCGCCGCCGCCCAGGAGGAGGCCGTCCGGCGCCGCCGCGAGGCCGAGGAGACCCTCACCGCCGCGCGTACCGAGGCGGAGCAGGAGCGCGAGCGGGCCCGCGAGCAGAGCGAGGAGCTGCTGGCCTCCGCCCGCAAGCGGGTCGGGGAGGCGCAGGCCGAGGCCCAGCGGCTGGTCGAGGAGGCGGAGGGCCGCGCCACGGAGCTGGTCTCCGCGGCCGAGCAGACCGCGCAGCAGGTCCGCGACGCGGTCTCCGGGCTCCAGGAGCAGGCCGAGGAGGAGATCGCCGGGCTGCGGTCCGCCGCCGAGCACGCGGCGGAGCGCACGAAGACCGAGGCCGAGGCGGAGGCGGACCGGGTCCGCGCCGACGCGCACGCCGAGCGGGAGCGGGCGTCCGAGGACGCCAACCGGGTCCGGCAGGTCGCGCGGGACGAGTCGGAGGCCGCGAAGTCCCTGGCCGAGCGGACGGTGTCGGAGGCGATCACCGAGTCGGAGAAGCTGCGCTCGGACGCCTCGGAGTACAGCCAGCGCGTCCGCACCGAGGCGTCCGACGCCCTCGCGTCCGCCGAGCGGGACGCCTCGCGGGCCCGTGCGGAGGCACGGGAGGACGCCAACCGGATCCGCTCCGAGGCGGCCACCCAGGCGGACCGGCTGGTCGGCGAGGCGACAAGCGAGAGCGAGCGGATGCGCGCCGAGGCCGGCGAGCAGGCCGAGCGCGTCGGCGCCGAGGCGGCCGAGGAGGCCGAGCGGCTGCGCGCGGAGGCGGCGCAGACCGTGGGTTCGGCCCAGGAGCACGCGGCCCGCACCCGCGAGGAGTCCGAGCGGCTGCGCGCCGACGCGGAGTCCGCGGCCGAGCAGATGCGTTCCGAGGCCCGCCAGGAGGCGGACCGGATGCTGGACGAGGCGCGGGACGCCGCGGCGAAGCGCCGCACCGACGCCGCCGAACAGGCCGACCAGCTCGTGGCCAAGGCCCAGGAGGAGGCGCTGCGCGCCGCCACCGAGGCCGAGAAGCAGGCCGACACGATGGTCGGCGCCGCGCGCAACGAAGCGGTGCGCATCACCTCGGAGGCGACCGTCGAGGGCAACGCCCTGGTGGAGCGGGCGCGTACGGACGCGGACGAGCTGCTCGTCGGCGCCCGCCGGGACGCCACCGCCACCCGGGAGCGCGCGGAGGAGCTGCGGACCCGCCTCGAAAGTGAGATCGAGGAGCTGCACGAGCGGGCCCGCCGGGAGACGTCCGAGCAGATGAAGACCGCCGGTGAGCGCGTCGACAAGCTGATGAAGGCGGCGACCGAGCAGCGCGCCGAGGCCGAGTCGAAGGCCAAGGAGCTGCTGGCGGACGCCAATTCGGAGGCGAGCAAGGTCCGGATCGCCGCCGTGAAGCGTGCCGAGTCGCTCCTCAAGGAGGCCGAGACCAAGAAGGCCGAACTGACCCGTGTGGCCGAGAAACTGCGCGCGGACGCCGAGGCGGAGGCGAAGAAGATCGTCGACGAGGGGCGCCGCGAGCTGGATCTGCTGGTGCGCAGGCGGGAGGACATCAACACGGAGATCTCCCGTGTCCAGGACGTGCTGGAGGCGCTGGAGTCCTTCGAGTCACCGGTCGGCAAGGGGCAGACCGGCGGTACGGGGGTCAAGGCCGGCGCGGCCGCGGGCACCCGGTCGGGAGGCAAGTCCTCGGACGGGTAGCCGGTCTGCCGATTCGGCATGAACATTCAACCCTTCGGTGGCAAGCGCTCCGAGGGTCAGCCACTCAAAAGGGGTGTCATTCTCCATATCAAAGCGGCATCTTCACGCTGACACGCCGCCCAGACCCCTAGGATTCCCTCTAACACCTCACCGGTCTCATTCGACAGGAACCCCATGAGCGACCCTTCCTCCCCCTTCGGCTTCGAGCTCGTGCGACGTGGATACGACCGCGGTCAGGTGGACGACCGCATTACCAAACTCGTCGCCGACCGTGACAGCGCCCTCGCACGCATCACCTCCCTGGAAAAGCGCATCGAGGAACTCCACCTTGAGACGCAGAACGCCCAGGCCCAGGTCAACGACGCCGAGCCGTCGTACGCCGGGCTCGGCGCGCGCGTCGAGAAGATCCTCCGCCTCGCCGAGGAAGAGGCGAAGGACCTGCGTGAGGAGGCCCGCCGCGCGGCCGAGCAGCACCGCGAGCTGGCCGAGTCGGCCGCCCAGCAGGTGCGCAACGACGCCGAGTCGTTCGCCGCCGACCGCAAGGCGAAGGCGGAGGACGAGGGCGTCCGCATCGTCGAGAAGGCCAAGGGCGAGGCCGGTTCGCTGCGTAGCGAGGCGCAGAAGGACGCGCAGCAGAAGCGTGAGGAGGCGGACGCCCTCTTCGAGGAGACCCGCGCCAAGGCCGCCCAGGCCGCCGCGGACTTCGAGACGAACCTCGCCAAGCGCCGCGACCAGTCGGAGCGCGACCTCGCGTCCCGTCAGGCGAAGGCCGAGAAGCGTCTGGCCGAGATCGAGCACCGCGCCGAGCAGCTCCGCCTGGAGGCCGAGAAGCTGCGCACGGACGCCGAGCGCCGCGCCCGCCAGACGGTGGAGACCGCGCAGCGCCAGGCCGAGGACATCGTGGCCGACGCGAACGCCAAGGCCGACCGGATCCGCAGCGAGTCGGAGCGCGAGCTGGCGGCGCTCACCAACCGCCGCGACTCGATCAACGCCCAGCTGACCAACGTCCGCGAGATGCTGGCGACGCTGACGGGTGCCGCGGTGGCCGCCGCCGGCTCCCCGGTCGAGGACGAGTCCGCGAGCCGCGGGGTCCCGGCCCAGCAGACCCGCTGACGCCCGTACCCCGGCCGTACGTGCCGTTTCACGCGCCCGGTTCCGCCTTTGTGGTGGCGCCGGGCGCGTGGCCGTTCTAGCGTGAACGCATGATCGAGCTGGACGGCCTCACGAAACGCTTCGGCAACAAGCTTGCCGTGGACCATCTGTCATTCCGGGTCAGACCCGGGATGGTGACGGGTTTTCTGGGACCCAACGGCGCGGGCAAGTCCACCACCATGCGCATGATGCTGGACCTGGACAACCCGACCAGCGGTTCGGTGCGGATCGACGGCAGGCGCTACCGCGATCTCCAGGAGCCCCTCACCCACATCGGGGCGCTGCTCGACGCGAAGTCGATGCACGGGGGGCGCAGCGCGTACAACAACCTCCTGTGCCTGGCCCAGAGCAACCGCATCCCGGCGAGCCGGGTCTCCCATGTGCTCGACACCGTCGGCCTGAGCGCGGTGGCGAACAAGAAGTCGAAGGGTTTCTCCCTCGGCATGGGGCAGCGGCTGGGAATCGCGGCGGCGCTGCTGGGTGATCCCGAGATCCTGATGTTCGACGAGCCGGTCAACGGTCTGGACCCCGAGGGAATTCACTGGATCCGCAATCTGATGAAGGCGCTGGCGGCGGAGGGCCGGACGATCTTCGTTTCCTCGCACCTGATGAGCGAAATGGCCCTGACCGCCGATCATTTGGTCGTGATCGGCCAGGGCCGGCTGCTGGCCGACACCTCGATGGCGGACTTCATCCACGAGAATTCCCGCAGCTATGTGCGGGTGCGTTCGCCCGAGCGGGAGCGGCTGCGGGACCTGCTGCACGCCGAGGGGATCGTCGCCGTCGATTCGGCCGACGGCACGCTGGAGATCGACGGCGGGGCGCCGGAGCGGGTGGGTGAGCTCGCCGCCGAGCACCGCCTCGTGCTGCACGAGCTCAGCTCCCAGCGGGCGTCGCTGGAGGACGCGTTCATGCAGATGACGGCGGGGACCGTGGAGTACCACGCGCACTCGGAGCAGGACGGCGCCCAGCCGCCGCCCGTGGGGCCGCACTGGGGCGACACGTGGAACTCCGGGACGGACCCCGGTACGGGCACGGGCACAGGCACAGGCCCCGGTACGGGCACAGACACAGGTACGGGCTCCGGCTCCGGCGACACGACGAAGGGGGCGTGAAGACGATGGCAGCGGTACCCGCGGTCCTGAACTCGGAATGGACCAAGATCCGCACGGTCTCCTCGACCATCTGGACGCTGATCGCCGCGTTCGTCGTCACGGTCGCCATGGGCGCGGCGCTCAGCGCCCTGCTGAACAGCCAGTTCGACGACCTGCCCGCCGCCGAGCGCGCCACCTTCGACCCCACCTACGTCGGCTTCTCCGGCATGGTCCTGGGCCAGCTGGCCATGGTCGTCTTCGGTGTCCTGGTGGTGGGTACGGAGTACAGCTCCGGCATGATCCGCACCTCGCTGGCGGCCGTGCCGCAGCGCGGTTCCCTCCTCTTCAGCAAGATCGCGGTGGCGGGGGTGCTGGCCCTGCTGGTCGGGCTCGCCACCAGCTTCGTGACGTTCTTCCTCAGCCAGGCCCTGCTGGGCGACCACCGCACCGGCATCGGCTCCGAGAACGTGCTGCGCGCGGTCTTCGGCGGCGGCCTCTACATGGGCCTGATCGCGGTCTTCTCCATGGGGGTCGCCACGATGCTGCGCAGCTCCATGCTGTCGCTCGGCATCCTGATGCCGTTCTTCTTCCTGGTCTCCGGGATCCTCTCGGCGGTGCCGGGCGCCAAGACCGTGGCCCGCTACTTCCCGGACCAGGCCGGGTCCAAGATCATGCAGGTGGTCCCCGACGCGATGAACAGCAACCCGGCCCCGTACGGGCCGTGGGGCGGGCTGGGGATCATGGCGCTCTGGGTGATCGCCGCCCTGGCCGGCGGCTACCTCGTGCTGAAGAAGCGGGACGCCTGAGACCGTCCCGTATACGAGGTTCCTCCCGCCCGGCGACTTGGCCGGAACCGTCACGCCCTGGTTATCCTCCTAACTCTGAAGGGGGCGTGCGGCCAGGTCGCGCCCCGACGGCACACGTCGAGGGGCGGGAGAATGATCGAAGCGGTAGGCCTGACCAAGCGCTACGGCGCCAAGACGGCCGTGGAGAACCTCTCCTTCCAGGTGCGGCCGGGGGCCGTCACGGGTTTCCTCGGGCCCAACGGGTCGGGCAAGTCCACCACCATGCGGATGATGCTCGGCCTGGACCGGCCGACCTCGGGCCATGTCACGATCGGCGGCCACCCCTTCCGCAGCCTTCCCAACGCGCCGCGGCAGGTGGGGGCGCTCCTCGACGCCAAGGCGGTGCACGGCGGGCGGAGCGCCCGCAACCACCTGCTGAGCCTGGCCCAGCTGGCCGGCATCCCGACGGCCCGGGTGGACGAGGTGCTGGGCGTCGTCGGCCTGCGGGAGGTCGCCAAGCAGCGCTCCAAGGGCTTCTCGCTCGGTATGGGGCAGCGGCTCGGCATCGCGGCGGCGCTGCTGGGGGACCCCCGGGTGCTGCTCTTCGACGAGCCGGTCAACGGTCTCGACCCCGAGGGCATCCACTGGGTGCGCAACCTCATGAGGCAGCTCGCGGCGGAGGGACGCACGGTCTTCGTCTCCAGCCACCTGATGAGCGAGATGGCGCTCACCGCCGACCATCTGATCGTGATCGGACGCGGGCGGTTGCTGTCCGACATGAGCGTGCGGGACTTCATCTCCGCCAACTCCGCGGACTTCGCCCGGGTGCGGGTCGCCTCCGAGCCGCCCGAGCAGCGGGAGAAGCTGACGGCCGCGCTGACCGAGGCGGGCGGGCGCGTCATGCCCGAGCCCGACGGGGCGCTGCGGGTCACCGAGCTGCCGCTCCCCCGGATCAGCGAGCTGGCCCACGCCTCGGACGTCCGGCTCTGGGAGCTCTCGCCGCACCAGGCCTCGCTGGAGGAGGCGTACATGCGGATGACACAGGGCGCCGTGGACTACCGCTCGACGGCGGACGCCAAGGAGGGGCTCCAGCCCCCGCCGCCGGCCTACGGACCCCTGCCGGACCTCGCGGAGTACGTGCCGGAGCCACCGGAGGTGCCGCAGCGGGGCTGGTACGTCCCGCCGCCGCCGGGACGGGAGCCGTCCAGGGCACCGGCCGCTCCCGTGGCCCCCGCCGCGTCCGTGGCCCCCGCCGCTCCTGTGGCGCGGGCCGCGTCCGTGGCTCCGGCCGACCGTGAGACGAGCGAGGAATCCCGATGACGACACCGGCGACCCCGCCGTCTCCCCCGTACCCCGCCCCGGCCTCGGGCTCCCCGGCCTCCGTGCCGACCGGGGAACCCGTCCCGGCGGTCCCGGTCCGGACCCCCGGACTCGGCGACGCCGTCGCCGCGGAGTGGACCAAGATCCGCTCGGTGCGCTCCACGATGTGGACGCTGGGCGTGATGGTCCTGCTGCTCCTGGGCGTCGGTCTGCTCACGGCCGTCACCCTGCGCGTCGCGGAGTCCGACCTGGGGGGTGAGCCGGTGCTCAGCCTCGGCTTCTTCGGGGTGCTGCTCGGTTCGATCTGCGTGATCACCCTCGGCGTGCTGACCATGGCCTCCGAGTACAGCACCGGGCTGATCCGCACGACGCTGGCGGCCTGCCCCGGCCGTGGCCGGGTGCTGATCGCGAAGTCGATCGTCTTCTTCCTGCTCTCCTTCACCGTCACCACCGTGACGGCCGGGATCGTCGGGGTGCTCCAGACCGCGATCCTGGACGCCGAATCCCCCAGCGGTGGCGAGTGGCTGCGCGTCACCGTCGGGGTGGGGCTCTACGTCGCGTTGCTCGGGCTCCTGTCGATGGCCCTCGGCACGATCGTCCAGCACTCGGCGGGGGCGATCACGATCATGATCGCCGTGGTCCTGCTGCCCCTGGTGATGGCGATGTTCATGTTCACGCCGACGCTCACCTCGGTGCGGCAGGCGTTGTTCGAGTACTCGATCCCGAGCCAGCTCGCCGCGCTGTACGACACGGCGATGACCTTGCCGGGGCCGTCCGGCTGGGAGTCGGTGGCCATCATCGCCGGTGTGACCGCCGTGGCGATGTGCGGGGCGTTCTTCTCACTGGACCGGCGGGACGTCTGAGGGACCCGTCACCGCCTCCCTGGCGCGGCGCGTTCCGGGGGCGTCGGCTCCCTGGCGCGGCGCGCCGGCGCTCAGTAGCGCGGTGCGTTCCTGGACCGCTGCACCTTCGTGGTGCGGCGGTCCTTCGCGTTCCAGCAGGCCTTGTGCCAGTGCCTGCGGTCGTCGACGCCCCCGTACTCCGGCCAGGCGACCAGGTGCGGGACACCGGAAGGGATCTCCTGGTCGCAGCCGGGGCAGCGGTAGCGCTTGCCCACCGCGCTCGCCCCGCTCACCGGCCGCACCGACCATTCCTCGCCCTGCCAGCTCTCGCTGAGCCCGCCCCCGCCGTACCGCTCGGCCGCCTCGCGTGCGTTGCCGGTGGGACTCTCGCCGCCTCGGGGGCGGTTGCGGCGCGGGGACACGGAACACCTCACAGGGTGGTACGGGCAGGTCCGTCAAGCCTAGAGCCATCCACGCCGTCCTCCGGTGTGCCTGTGACTCCAGGGCACGCCAGTGACGTGTGGGTTACCGGAAAATCGCAACAACTTCGCGGTGGACCGTGCCTTTGGCACGTGTCAGACGTTGTTGCCGGTAGGGGGGAGCCGCGTCGGCCGCAAGGAGGTAACAGGCGATGCGCGTGGGAACGTTCGTACTGGCAGCACAGTTTCCCGGCCAGGGACAGGGCGAGGCCCTGCACCGGGCCGTCCGGTCCGCGGAGGTGGCGGAGGAGTCCGGTCTCGATTCGGTCTGGCTGGCCGAGCACCACTTCGTGCCGTACGGGGTGTGCCCGTCCGCGGTGACCCTGGCCGGGCTGCTGCTCGGCCGCACCCGCAGAATCCGGGTGGGCACGGCGGTGAGCGTGCTGCCCACCCAGCATCCGGTCGCCCTCGGGGAGCAGGCGGCCCTGCTGCACCTGACCAGCGGCGGGCGCTTCACCCTCGGGGTGGGGCGCGGTGGGCCCTGGGTCGACCTGGAGGTGTTCCAGTGCGGTCTCGACGCGTACGAGCAGGGGTTCCCGGAGTCGCTGGAGCTGCTGCTGGACTGGCTGCGCCACCCCCGGGTCGCCGGACGCGGGAAGCGGTTCGGCTTCCGCGAGGTGGCGGTGGTCCCCCGGGCCGACGAACTCCTCGGCGACGGTCCGCCGGGCCCCGAGGTGGTCGTCGCCTGCACCTCGCCAAAAAGCGTGAAACTCGCCGCTGAAAAGGGTTTGCCGATGCTCCTCGGCATGCACTGCGCCGACGAGGAGAAGGCCGGCATGGCGGCTCTGTGGCGGTCGGCCGCCCGCGAGGCGGGCCAGCCGGCGGACGTCGTGGAAGGCGTCGCACATGTGTCCGCGGGGGTGGCCCAGGTGGCCGACCGTACCGAGGACGCCGTGGAGACCCTGGTGAAGGCCATGCCGGGCTGGTTGCGGCAGGGCCTGGACGCCCATGTCACGGTCGACGGCCGGCACCGGGTGATGCGCGACCCCGTCACGTACACGGAGTATCTGTGCGGCCTGCATCCGGTGGGCCCGCCCCGGCTCGCCGCCGACCGGCTCGCGGCCACGGCCGAGCGGACGGGCATCACCCGCTTCGCACTTCTGGTGGAGGGCTCGGGCGACCTCGCCGCGACGGAGGAGAACGTGCGGCGGCTGGGCGCGGACGTGCTTCCCCTGCTGAGCTGATCGGTCCGCGCGGGTGTGTCGCCCTGCTGATCGTGTGCGTCGCCCTGGTGGTGCGGTGGATCGTGTGCGTCGCCCTGGTGGTGCGGTGGTACGGGAGCTGCCGCCCCGGAGCCAGTTGCACCTCCCGCGGCCCGAAGCGGCAGCAGAGGTGTTCAGCAGTCCCGTAGTTCGGGCGACTGGTTGAGCAGCTGGCCCCTCACCGAGGTGAATTTGGCGAGCCGCTCGTCGACCGAGGCGTCCAGCGGGAACACCGCGACGCGGTGGCAGTTCTGGAATGCCAGGCGCACTCCGAAGTGCCGCTGCAGGGCGCCGCGTATGGCATCACTCGCGAGCGCACGCAGCAGCTGGCCACGTGCCTGCTCGTCCGGCGGCGGCGTCTGGTTGTCGGCGAACTCTCCGCCGTCCACCTTCAGCTGGGCCACCAGGGAGCTGATCATCTCCCACGCAAAGGGCAGGGAGGTCCGGACGCAGTCGACGAAGTCGGCTTCGTCGACCTCGCCTCGCTCGGCCTGTTCCAAGAGGGCCGGTGAGACGTCGAGCGACATGGGTTCTCCTCTCGCGACCCCGACAGACGGCCGGGGCCTTACGGGCAGGGCAGGAGGACGGCGACGCTGCGTACACAGGCGGCGACCTCCTGCTTCCACGGTAAGCGCGCAGTCCGGGCCGCACCAGGAGATTGGGAACACAACCGGCCAATAACGAACGGTCGCAAAGAGGGGCAAGCCAGAGCGGCGGCCGTCAAGAGGTGTACGAGACGGAGGGTACGGAAATCGCGTGGAACGGCGGTTGTCGAGTAGCGTTGCCGACCATGCGTCTCGTCATCGCCCGTTGCTCCGTCGACTACGCGGGCCGGCTCACCGCCCATCTGCCCTCCGCGCCCCGCCTGATCCTGGTGAAGGCGGACGGCAGCGTCTCGATCCACGCCGACGACCGGGCGTACAAACCGCTCAACTGGATGTCGCCGCCGTGCACCCTGAAGGAGGGCGCCGACGCCGACGAAGGCATCTGGACCGTGGTGAACAAGGCGGGCGAAAAACTGATCATCACCATGGAGGAAGTCCTTCATGACTCGTCCCATGAGCTGGGCGTGGACCCGGGGCTCATCAAGGACGGGGTGGAGGCGCACCTCCAGGAACTGCTGGCCGACCGCATCGAGACGATCGGCGAGGGCTACACCCTGATCCGCCGCGAGTACCCCACGGCGATCGGTCCGGTGGACATCCTGTGCCGGGACGCGGACGGTGCGACGGTGGCCGTCGAGCTGAAGCGGCGCGGCGACATCGACGGTGTGGAGCAGCTGACCCGCTATCTGGAGCTGCTGAACCGCGATCCCCATCTGGCGCCGGTGCGGGGCGTGTTCGCGGCCCAGGAGATCAAGCCGCAGGCCCGTGTGCTGGCGACGGACCGCGGGATCGGGTGCCTGGTCCTGGACTACGACGCGATGCGCGGCATCGAGGACGACAAGCTGCGGCTGTTCTGACGCCCTGACGCCCGGGGGTTTCCCCGGCCCCTGGACGACGCGGTCCCGCCCGGCCTCCGGACGGGGCGGTACGCCGCCGGACACGGACGGGCGGGTACGCCGCCGGCACGCGGACCCGGTACGGCCCTGGCGGCGGCTGCACGGCCGCGTACGGGCCGGAGAGCCCGCGGACGGCCAAGGAGACCCCGCGTCCTCGTCAGGGCAGGAGACACCTCGTGCGGGCGCCTTGCCCACGCCTGGCAGCAGCCCGAGCCCGTCTGGTGCGGCCGGGTTCCCCCTCGTACGAGCCCGTGGCCCGTCCACGCGCCCCTGCGGCCCGGCCGGTGGTCCGGCCGGGCCGCGTGGGGTTCAGGCGAGGGTGGTGCCGGACGTCTCGTCCGGGGCGGGGGCGTCGTCCGGCGCGGACGCCGTCGCGGACTCCGCCGGGCCGCTCGCCGAGTTCGAGGACTCCGGTTCACTCGGCGGATCCGACGGGGTCGGCTCCGTCGTCTCGGGCGGGGTCGGCTCCGTGGGCCCGGTCGGCGTGGTGGTCGGCGTGGTGGTGGTCGGTGACTTCGTCGGCGTCCCGGTCGAGGACGGCTCTCCCGACGTCGAAGGGGTGCCGGGACCCTCGCTCGTCGGATCGTCCGTCGACGGGCTCGACCCCGGCTCCGACGCGCTCGGCGACGGACTCCCGCTGTCGGACGGGCTCGCGCTGTCCGAGGGGCCCGGGGAGGACGCCCCGGACCGGGACGTGGCGTCCTTCGACGACGACGCGTCCTCCGGCTCGTCCGCGGAGAGGCCCCGCTCGCTGTCGTCCTCGCCCGCCGACTGCTCGGTCGTGACGTTCTGGCCCTCCGGGTCCTCGTTGTCCGAGGTCGCCCCGAGCGTCACCACCGTGCCCAGCACCGCGGCGAGCAGCGCGCCCGCGCCGACCGCGACCAGGTTGCGCCGGGCGCTGCCGAGCACCCCGAGCCGGGCCGGTGGCGTGGCCTTGGCCGGTGCCGGGGGGATCCGGGGCGCGATCAGTGTCGGCGGCTCCTCCGCCTGCCGTGCGAACACGGGCCCCGCGACCGGGGTCCCCGGTACGCCGGACGGCGAGAGCGACTCCTCGTGGCGGGCGCCCGGTACCTCTTCACCGGCCGGGGTGCGGCCGCTCGGCGCCGCGAGTCCACCGGAGCGGTCCGCGACCAGGGCCAGCGCCCGGCGTCCGGCCACCGCCCCGGGCTTGTCGGCGAGCGCGCCGCGCATGCCGACGGACGCCTCCAGCTCGGCCCGGGCCCGGTCGAGGTTCCCGGTGCACAGCGCGAGGACGCCCAACTCGTGGTGGAAGTAGGCCTCCTCCGCGACCTCACCGGCGATCCGGGCCGCCTCCAGGCCGGCCCTGAGCGCCTTCTCCCAGGCCCCCCACCGCATCCCCGCCGCGAAGGCCGGGGCGGCGCTGCGGGCCAGCAGGACGGCCGCGCTGGCCGCCCCCGCGTGGTCGGCGGGCACCAGCGGCGCCAGCGAGGCGAGGACGGCGTCCGCCTCGGCGGCGGCACGCTCGGGGCTGACGGACGGGTGCCCCGCCCACCAGGCGTAGTGCTGGGCGGCGTTACGGGCGAAGGTGTCCGCCTCCTCGGCGTACCCGCTCGCCTCCAGCTGGGCCAGGACACCGGCCGCCAGCCGGTAGCGGGGGCCCGCCGGGGAGAGCAGCCCGCAGACGAACAGCTCCCCCAGGGCCGCGTCGGCGTGGGTGTCCCCGACCAGGGCCGGCAGATGGGCCTGGTGCGGCACCTCGCCGCCGAGCGCGACGGCGAACCGCAGGGTGTCACGGGCCGCCTCGCTCATCCGCGAGCCGAGCAGCGCCGCCGGGGCCGCGCCCTCGCCGAGACTCGGCAGGGGGACGTCCGCCGGCACGGGCCGGCCGAAGGGCCGGTCGTCCGGGTCGCCGTCGTCGTAACCGTCGAAGGCCTCGGGGTCGGTGCGCAGCCGGTCCCGCTGACGCAGCAGGGCACCGGCCTGCACGAAGCGCAGCGGCAGCCCTTCGGACTCGAACCAGAGGTCGCCCGCCCAGTTGGCCTCCTCGTCGGTGAGGGGGCGTTCCACGACGTGTTCCAGCAGTTCGATCGAGGAACCGCGGCCGAGACCGGCGAGGAAGACCTCCTCCACGTTCGAGTCGGCGGTGGGCGCGGTCACGTCGGGGGTCGCGCCGAACAGGAAGGCGCATTCGGGCGTGACGTCGAGGAGTTCCTCCAGCGCGGCGCCGCCCAGCTCCAGGTCGTCCACGACGACGACGGCGCCGATGCCCCGGACGAGCGCCTCCAGCTCCTCGCGGCCGGGGCGGTGGAGCGGGGAGCGGTGGACGGCCTCGAAGAGTTCGTACATCAGCTCCGCGGCGGTGCGCCGGAGGCCGGAGAGCCGTACGACGCCGTCGGGGGCCAGGTCCGCGCAGTCGGCGGCGACGGCGTTCAGCAGGGCGGTGCGGCCGGAACCGGCGGGTCCGGTGAGCCGCACGGAGCGGCCGCGCGCCAGCAACCGTACCAGCCGCTCGCGCTCCTCCTGGCGTTCCAGCAGGGGCAGGAGTGGGCCGGGAGGCCCTGGCGGGACCGGCGGGGCGGTGGCGCGCTCGCGCTCGGCCCGCTCCGCGGCGGTGCGACGCACGGGCGCCGCGGGCCGCTCCCCGGGCGGGCGGAGTTCGATCTCGCTGCCGTCGACCGGGTTGACGGTGAGCAGGAAGTCACCGGTGATCAGCCGTGCCGTACGGGACCGCTGCGGTGTCTGGAGCCCGAAGTCGGGCGTCAGCGGGTCCCGGGACTGCCGGGGCCGCGCGGCGTCATCGGCGGCGCGGCCGCGACCGTATTCGTCCGGTTCCCGGTTGGTCGGGTCCATCGTCAAAGTCCCCCAGACGCGTGGCGTGGTTGCCCCTCCGGCCGCGCACGCTCCCTGTCGCTTCCGGTCCGGTGTCCGCCGAGTGGGGTTCGTCGGTGGCAGACGGCCGAACCCTAAACCTTCGCACAGTATCCCCGCACCGGCGGGGGGCCGCGCCGTCCAGGACGTCATGGTCTCGTGAGGATTGTGCGGGTGGTCACCCCGTGCCCGGTGTCCGCTACACGCGCGGCAGGGATTCCGCGGCGATTCCGCCCTCGATGGCCAGGATGCGGTGCAACCGGGTTGCCACCAGGAGGCGTTGCATCTGGGGCGGCACCCCGCGCAGCACCAGCCGCCGTCCGGCCCGGCCCGCTCTGCGGTGCGCGCCCATGATGACGCCGAGTCCGGTGGCGTCCCAGGAGTCCAGCTCGGTCAGGTCCAGCACCAGGTCACCGGCTCCGTCGTCGACGGCCGAGTGCAGGACCGTACGGGCGTCCGCCGCGCTTCGGACGTCGAGGCGGCCCCCGACGACCAGCTCGGCGTGGTCGCCCCTGATGTGCATATGCGCTCCCCTGAAAGTACTCCGCAGCGAGGTCCGTCTGTCCGTTGTCCACTGTCTCTTGCCACCACTGACGGCCATGGCGACAGGGAAGTTGCCGTCTGTAAGCGAACCGATACCGAATTCACCCTGAGGGGTGACAGGGGTTCGCCTGTACCACTGGATCCTGGTACCGCGAGGGCACCGGAACCCGGGTCCCCGTACGCCTGACTGACGGCGTATCAGGTGTGCGGGGACCCGGAAACGATCAATAGGTGTAGAAGCCCTGCCCGCTCTTGCGGCCGATGTCACCCGCGTCGACCATCCGGCGCATCAGCTCGGGAGCGGCGAACTTCTCGTCCTGCGACTCGGTGTAGATGTTGCCCGTGGCGTGCAGCAGGATGTCCACGCCGGTCAGGTCCGCCGTCGCGAGGGGACCCATCGCGTGCCCGAAGCCCAGCTTGCAGGCGGTGTCGATGTCCTCGGCCGTGGCGACGCCCGACTCGTAGAGCTTGGCGGCCTCGACGACGAGCGCGGAGATCAGCCGGGTGGTGACGAAGCCCGCGACGTCGCGGTTGACGACGATACAGGTCTTGCCCACCGATTCCGCGAACTCCCGTGCGGTGGCGAGCGTTTCGTCACTGGTCTTGTAGCCGCGCACCAGCTCGACCAGCCGCATCATCGGCACCGGCGAGAAGAAGTGCACCCCGACGACGCGTTCCGGGTGCTCCGTCGCGGACGCGATCTTGGTGATCGGGATGGCGGAGGTGTTGGAGGCGAGGACGGCGTCCGGGCGGACGATGGTGTCGAGCGCGCGGAAGATCTCGTGCTTGACCTCCAGCTTCTCGAACACGGCCTCCACGACGACATCGGCGTCGGCCACCGCGTCGAGGTCGGTGGTCGTGGTGATCCGGCCCAGCGCGGCCTCGGCGTCGGCGGCCTCCAGCTTGCCCTTGGCGACGAACTTGCCGTAGCTGGCCTCGACGGCGCCCCGGCCGCGGGCCAGGGCCTCGTCGGTGACATCGCGCAGGACGACGTCCCAGCCGGCCTGGGCGGAGACCTGCGCGATACCGGACCCCATGAGTCCGGCGCCGATGACGGCGAGCTTCCTTGCCACGTTGGCACCCCTATGCATTCTCATCGGTCGGTTCCCGCACTTGCTCTCCGGCGGAGGTTAGTACCCGTGAGGCGCCCTTAGGTGGTGAAGAGATGCGCGTCACGTCTCACATGACGGACATCACACCGTCGGCGCTCACGGGTCGGAGCGCCGCCCGTAGTTGAGCACCTTCTCGCCGAGGAGGTCCTCCATGTCGTCGAGGAGACCGAGGGCCTCCCTGGACACCTCGGCGGGCACACGGCCCGCGACCATCTCGCGGCCGATGTACCCCATGAGCGTGCTGTGCACCCAGGAGAGCTGACCGGCCACCAGGGTCGCGGCCTGGCCGCCCTCGTCGGCGCCGGACTCCTCCTGGAGCGTCGCCTCCAGGTGGGAGAGGGCCTCCTGCTGGATGTGCCAGAGCCGGGCCTTGAGTCCGTCGGCGCCCTCGATGACCCGCATGAACCGGTCGTAACCCTCCATCAGGCCGACGGTGGGCGAGACGCTCTCCACCTGGAGGCGCAGCTCCCGCAGGACGGCGTCGGCGGCGGACTCGTCGTCGTCGCGGGCACGGACGTAGCGGGACAGCCGGTCGACGACGCCCCGGCTGCGGTCCAGGAAGAGGTCTTCCTTGGTGGGGAAGTAGTTGTAGACGGTGTTCACCGAGACGTCGGCGGCGCGTGCGATCTCGGCGATCGTGACCGCGTCGAAGCCGCGCTCCAGGAAGAGCCCGGTGGCCACGTCCGAGAGGTGCTGCCTGGTCTGCCGCTTCTTCCGCTCCCTGAGCCCCTCTGCCATGAACCCATCCTAGACGGTCGTGGGGTCCGTCAAACTTTGGGGGGATTGCAATTTTGGGCCCTCTCTGTTTTTGTGGTCACCATGCCCATCATCAGTACGTCCGGGCTCTCCCGGACCTTCATGACCAAGGCGGGGCCGGTCGAGGCCGTGCGGTCGATCGACCTCACGGTCCGGGCGGGCGAGATCATCGGTCTCCTCGGCCCCAACGGCGCGGGCAAGACCACCACCCTGCGCATGCTCACCACGCTGCTCGCGCCCACCGGCGGCGCGGCCACCGTCGCCGGCCGCGACCTGGCCCGGGACCCGGCCGGGGTGCGCGAGAAGTGCGGCTACGTCGCCCAGTCCGGTGGTGTGGACCCCCACGTCACCGTGCGGGAGGAACTGGTCACCCAGGGGCGGCTGTACCGGCTGAGCAAGGCCGACGCCCGCGCGCGGACCGCCGAACTGGCGGGCTCCCTGGGCCTGGAGGGCCTGCTCGACCGGAAGACCTCGGCACTCTCCGGCGGGCAGCGCAGGCGCCTCGACATCGCGATGGGCCTCACCCACCGCCCCGAGGTGCTCTTCCTCGACGAGCCGACCACCGGCCTCGACCCCGGCAGCCGCACCGACCTGTGGGAGCTGGTGCGCCGGCTGCGCGACGACTTCGGGACCACCGTCGTGCTGACCACCCACTACCTCGACGAGGCCGACGCGCTCGCGGACCGGGTGGTTGTGGTCGACGGCGGCAGGGTCGCCGCCGAGGGCACACCGACCGCTCTGAAGACCACCTACGCCGGCTCCCCCGAGGCCACCCTCCAGGACGCCTTCCTCGCCGTCACCGGGCGCGCCCCCGCGTCCGAAGCCGCCCCCGTCGCCGCATAGGACTCGCCATGCTGCTCCACGACACCTCACTGATCTTCGGCCGGTACGTCCGGCAGACCCTGCGCTCGCGGTTCCAGATCCTCTTCGGCATCCTGATGCCGCTGCTCTACCTGCTCTTCTTCGGGCCGCTGCTCACCGATCTGCCCCTCGGCTCCGAGGCCGGCTCCTGGCAGGTCCTCGTGCCCGGCCTGCTGCTCCAACTGGCTCTGTTCGGAGCCTCGTTCGCCGGTTTCGCGGTCATCATCGAACAGTCGACGGGCGTGGTGGACCGCATGCGGGTGACCCCGGTCAGCCGCCTCGCGCTGCTGCTCGGCCGGGTCCTGCGGGACGCCCTGCTGTTCATGTTCCAGGCGGTCCTGCTGGTCGGCGCCGCCCTGGTCATGGGGCTGCGCGCGCCGCTGCCCGGGGTGCTGATCGGCTTCGGCTTCGTCGGCCTGCTGACCGTCTCGCTGGCCTCCCTGTCGTACGCGCTGGCCATGAGGGTGCGGACCCCGCAGGAGTTCGGGCCGGTGATCAACTCGCTGACCATGCCCGCCATGCTGCTCTCCGGCCTGATGCTGCCGATGACCCTCGGCCCGCGCTGGCTGGACGTCCTGTCGCACTTCACGCCGTTCCGCTACCTGGTGGACGCGGTACGGGACGCGTACACCGGCTCGTACGCGACCACGCACATGCTCTACGGCGTGCTGGTCGCGGTCGGCTTCGCCCTGGTCGCCGTGACGGTCGGCACACGTGTCTTCCGGAGCGCCGGGACCTGAGGCGGTCATTAGGGTGGGCCCATGGTCAATCTGACGCGCATCTACACCCGTACCGGCGACCAGGGCACCACCGCCCTCGGCGACATGAGCCGAACCGCCAAGACCGACCTGCGGATCGCGGCGTACGCCGACGCCAACGAGGCGAACGCCGTCATCGGCACGGCGATCGCGCTCGGCGGTCTGGCCGAGGAAGTCGTCAAGGTCCTCGTCAGGGTCCAGAACGACCTCTTCGACGTGGGCGCGGACCTGAGCACGCCGGTGGTCCCGGACCCGAAGTACCCGCCGCTGCGGGTCGAGCAGTCCTACGTCGACAAGCTGGAGGCGGACTGCGACACCTTCCTGGAGGAGCTGGAGAAGCTGCGCAGCTTCATCCTGCCGGGCGGCACGCCGGGCGCGGCACTGCTGCACCAGGCCTGCACGGTCGTCCGCCGGGCGGAGCGGTCCACCTGGGCGGCGATGGAGGTGCACGGCGAGGTGATGAACGCGCTGACCGCGACGTATCTCAACCGCCTCTCCGACCTCCTGTTCATCCTCGCCAGGGTGGCGAACAAGGAGGTCGGCGACGTGCTGTGGGTGCCGGGCGGCGAGCGCTGATCAGCGGGCCCCCGGACGTCCCGGACCCCGCTCCCGGTCCCGTGCGGGCTCCGGCTCGGGCTGCCGTTCGGATTCCCATGCGGGCTCCCGTGCGGGCTCCCGCTCGGGCTCCCGTTCGGATTCCCATGCGGGCTGCCGCGCGGGGTCCCGCTCGGGCTCCCGCTTCGGGAAGAGGGTGTAGCTCGCGGCGATGACCAGGTTGATCCCGGTCAGCCAGAGCATCCTCTGCTGCCACATCCGCAGGGACCCGGTGCCGCCGTCCGGTCCGACGTACCAGACCGCCGCCTGGAGGAGGACCAGGGCGATCGCCGAGGCCAGGATCCAGCGGGCCGCGACCCGCCACTCGTGGACGGCCCGCGCCCTCCCGTACCTCGGGGGCCGCACCGGGGGCGGTCCGCCCGCGAAGCGGTGCGCGATCCTGGCGTCCACCCAGGCGATGGTGGAGGGGCCGAGCCCCACGGTGAAGCCGATGTAGACGGCGGCCAGACCGTGCTTCCAGTCGGGCTGGGCACCGTGCTTCAGATCGACGGCGGTCACCACCAGCAGGACCACCTCCAGCAGCGGCTCGCACAGCAGCACGGCGGCCCCCGCGCGTGGCTTCCGCGCCACGTACCGCAGCCCGAGTCCCACGGCCAGCAGCACCCAGAAGCCGACCTCGCAGAGCACGATCAGCGTGACGATCACGGCACTCCTCCCTCCGGTCCCCTCCAGGCTTCCGGCTGCGGCGCCCCGGGGCGTCGTCGCCGGTGACGAATCGCGACTGCATCCTTCGATGTACTCGCTCCTCCCCCGGCGTACCGACGTGGCGCGGGCCGGTGCCGTGTTGGATGGAGCGGTGGCCACCTCTTCACGACCGCACCGCCAGGACGTACTGATCGGGGCCGTCGGGCTGGCGGGCGGGCTGCTGCTCTGGGCCGCCGGTCTGCACACGCAGGCCGGCCGGGTCTTCGGCGCCCCGTGGGCGGCGCTGGTCCCACTGGTGGTGACGGCCGCCCTGGAGCCGCTCCGCCGGACCCGGCCGCAGACCGCGGTGGCCGTCGGCACGCTCGCGCTGGTCGCGGACCAGTTCACGACGGGCAGCCTGGTCACGATCCTGATGTACACCGACCTCATGTACGCGGCCGTGGTCTACGGGACCCCGGCCGCCGCCCGGCGCGTCCCGGTGGTGACGTTCCTGGTCACCGTGGCGGTCACCATCGGGTTCTTCGCCTGGTTCCGCCGGCCCGAGGCGCTGCTGTTCGGTGTGGTGACCGGGCTGGTCACCTTCGGCCCGGCCCTCACGGGCGTCAGTGTGCGCAACCACCGGGAGGCGGCCCAGGCGGCCCGTCTGCGGGCCGAACAGACGGCCCTGCTCGCCGAGATGGACCGGGTCCAGGCGGTGACGGCCGAACGGTCCAGGATGGCGCGGGAGCTGCACGACATGGTGGCCAACCACCTCTCCGCGATCGCCATCCACTCCACCGCGGCCCTCTCCATCGACGACCCGGCGACCTCCCGCGACGCCCTGGGTGTGATCCGGCACAACAGCGTCGAGGGGCTCGCCGAGATGCGGCGGCTGATCGGGCTGCTCCGGGACAACGGCGGCGAGGAGGGGCCGAGCGCGGCGCCCACGCTCGCCTCGCTGGACGCCCTGGTCGAGCAGGCGCGGGCGAACGCCGCGTCCAGCGGACTGACCGTCACCCTGGACGACGCCCGGAGGGTGGCCGAACGGCTCCCGGCCCCGGTCGAACTGGCCGCCTACCGCATCGTCCAGGAATCCCTGACGAACGCTCTGAAACACGCGGCCCCAGGCCCGGTGACGGTCCGCCTGGACCGCGAGGGTGGCTCACTGACCGTGGAGGTGAGCAGCGTGATCGGCACCCGGCCGGGGCCGCGCGCGCCCGGTTCGGGGGCCGGTCTGGTGGGGATGGCGGAGCGGGTGGCGCTCCTCGGCGGCACGATCGGCACGGGCCCGGTGGGCGGCGGGCCCGACGGCGAGGAGATCTGGCGGGTACGGGCGGAGCTGCCCGTGGACGAAGGGACGCGGGGATGACGATCCGGGTACTGGTCGCCGAGGACCAGTCGGCGGTGCGCGCGGGGCTGGTGCTCATTCTGCGCAGCGCGCCGGACATCGAGGTGGTGGGTGAGGCGGCCGACGGTGAGGCCGCCGTGCGGCTGGCCCGTGAACTGCGTCCGGACGTGGTGCTGATGGATGTGCAGATGCCCCGGCTGGACGGGGTGGCGGCCACGCGGCGCGTGGTGGCCGAACGGCTCGCGGACGTCCTGGTGCTGACGACGTTCGACCTGGACGCGTACGTCTTCGGGGCGCTGCGGGCGGGCGCGGCGGGGTTCCTGCTGAAGAACACCGACGCCCACGATCTGCTGGCCGCCGTACGCACCGTGGCGGGCGGCGAGGGCGTGATCGCCCCGGCGGTGACCCGCCGGCTGATCGCCGAATTCGCGGGTGCGACCGCCTCGCGCCGGGCCGTCGGACCCGATCCTGCGGTGCTGGACGCGTTGACCCGGCGGGAACGCGAGGTCCTGGGGTGCCTGGGGCAGGGGTTGTCGAACGCGGAGATCGCCGGGCGCCTCTCGATGGCCGAGGCGACGGTGAAGACGCACGTCAGCAGGGTCCTGGGGAAGCTGGAGCTGCGCAGCCGGGTGCAAGCCGCCGTCCTCGCACAGGAGTTGGGTCTCTGACCGCGAACAGGGAACTTTGGTCTGGACCTCTTGACGATTGGTCCAGACCTTCCTAATCTCACCGAGCACGCTGCGGTGAGTACGCCATGACAAAGCGTGCTCAGGGCGACGCAGGGTTTGCAGTCCACGGACCACCCCCGTTTGTCGGACCTCACCCGAGGAGCACCGTTGAGCACAGAGATCCCCCGCAGAAGACCCCGCCTGAGATGGAGACTCGCCCCGGCCCGGGTCACCCGGGCCAAGGCGGTCGCGGGCTTCACCGCACTGCTGCTGCCGCTCGCCGCCATGGTCGGCCTGGCGTCCCCGGCCCAGGCCGCCACCTCGGCGACCGCCACCTACCTGAAGAAGTCCGACTGGGGCAGCGGCTTCGAAGGCCAGTGGACGGTCAAGAACACGGGCACCACCGCCCTCTCCTCCTGGACCATCGAGTGGGACTTCCCCTCCGGCACCGCGGTCGGCTCCGCCTGGGACGCCGCCGTGACCAGCTCCGGAACCCACTGGACCGCCAAGAACCTCAGCTGGAACGGCACGGTCGCCCCGGGCGCCAGCATCAGCTTCGGCTTCAACGGCACCGGCTCCGGCTCCCCCGCCGGCTGCAAGCTGAACGGCGCCTCCTGTGACGGCGGCAGCGTCCCCGGCGACAACGCCCCGTCGAAGCCCGGCACCCCCACCGCGAGCGACATCACCGACACCTCGGTGAAGCTCAGCTGGACCGCGGCCACCGACGACAAGGGCATCAAGAACTACGACGTCCTGCGCGACGGCGCCAAGGTCGCGACGGTCACCACGACGACCTACACCGACACCGGCCTCACCAAGGCCACGGACTACTCCTACACCGTGCAGGCACGTGACACCGCCGACCAGACCGGTCCGGTCAGCGGCGCGGTGGCCGTGCGCACCACGGGCAAGGACGACAACCCGGGCCCCGGCACCGGTAGCAAGGTCAACCTCGGCTACTTCACCAACTGGGGCGTCTACGGGCGCAACTACCACGTCAAGAACCTGGTGACGTCGGGCTCGGCCCAGAAGATCACGCACATCAACTACGCCTTCGGCAACGTCCAGGGCGGCAAGTGCACCATCGGCGACAGCTACGCCGACTACGACAAGGCCTACACCGCCGACCAGTCGGTCGACGGCGTCGCCGACACCTGGGACCAGCCGCTGCGCGGTAACTTCAACCAGCTGCGCAAGCTGAAGGCGAAGTACCCCCACATCAAGGTCATCTGGTCCTTCGGCGGCTGGACCTGGTCCGGTGGCTTCGGTGCCGCGGCGCAGAACCCGGCCGCGTTCGCCCAGTCCTGCTACGACCTGGTCGAGGACCCCCGTTGGGCCGATGTCTTCGACGGCATCGACATCGACTGGGAGTACCCCAACGCCTGCGGTCTGACCTGTGACACCAGCGGCCCGGCCGCGCTGAAGACCCTCTCCTCGGCGCTGCGGACCAAGTTCGGCTCGAACAACCTGGTCACCGCCGCGATCACGGCCGACGGCTCGGACGGCGGCAAGATCGACCTCGCGGACTACGCGGGCGCCGCGCAGTACTTCGACTGGTACAACGTGATGACGTACGACTTCTTCGGTGCCTGGGAGGCCAAGGGTCCGACGGCCCCGCACTCCCCGCTCACCTCGTACGACGGCATCCCGCAGGACGGCTTCAACTCCGCCGCCGCCATCGCCAAGCTGAAGGCCAAGGCACGTACGAGGCGGGCATCGAGGACTACAAGGTCCTCAAGAACAGCTGCCCGGTCACCGGCACCGTCGCCGGCACCGCGTACGCCCACTGCGGCACCAACTGGTGGAGCTACGACACCCCGTCGACCATCAACTCCAAAATGACCTGGGCGAAGAACCAGGGTCTGGGTGGTGCATTCTTCTGGGAGTTCAGCGGTGACACCGCCAACGGCGAGCTCGTGAGCGCCATGGCCGGCGGCCTCAGCTAGTACCCCGAGGCAGCCACACCCCCCACCCCGAAAACCGCCGGGGAGACAGGACCGCCCCCTGTCTCCCCGGTCTTCGTGTGTGCGGGGTCCGTGCGTACGGGGGCTGCGGGTGTACGGGCCGCTTACCCGAAGGGGCTACGGGTGCGCGGGGCGGCTCTCCGGACTCGGTCCGGGGGTATCCCCCACCAGCGGGAGCCCCTTACTCAGGCCACGTTCACCCGCTGGCCGGGAGGCGCCGCTTCCAGCCAGGCCAGGAAGCCGGTCAGGGCGTCCTCGCTCATCGCCAGCTCCAGGCGCATCCCCCGGTGGAGACAGCCGAGCACGACGGAGTCCGACAGGAGCGCCAGCTCCTCCTCGCCCTCCGGCAGCCGGCGGGCGACCACCTCGATGGACGAGCGCTCCAGACCGCGGCGCGGGCGGGGCGAGTACGAGAACACCCGGAACCAGTCCACGCGGTCACCGCTGTAGCGCGCGACCCCGTACACCCAGCCCTTGCCGGACGGGTCGGGTTCCTGGGAGATGTCCCAGCGCAGACTGCAGTCGAACGTTCCGCCTGACCGCTGGATCAGCCGTCTGCGCAGACCGAAGACGAACAGACCCACGGCCACCAGTACGACGACCAGGCCGCCCACCCACAACGCGAGGACCATTCCCACCGACCTCCTCGCATCGTCGAGTAACGGATACCGTACCGAGCCGAACCGTCCTGCACCTGCATCGCCTCAGCCGCGGCACGGTCTGGAGGAGTCCAGCTCGGCCGCGGCTGAGTCAAAAAATCACTTCGTGGGGACGCTCAGGGCGCCGCCACCGCACGCAGTCGCACCTCGGCGCGCCGCTCGGCGGCACCGTCCGTGTCCGACTTCGCACGCTCCAGCGCGCGCTCGGCGCGCTGGACGTCGATCTCGTCCGCCAGCTCGGCGATCTCCGCCAGCAGCGAGAGCTTGTTGTCCGCGAACGAGATGAACCCGCCGTGCACGGCGGCGACGACAGTGCCGCCGTCGCTCGTACGGATCGTCACCGGGCCCGACTCCAGCACACCCAGAAGCGGCTGGTGACCGGGCATGACGCCGATGTCGCCGGACGTGGTACGTGCGACAACGAGGGTGGCCTCGCCGGACCAGACATTACGGTCCGCGGCGACCAGCTCGACATGCAGCTCAGCAGCCAAGGGTGGCTCCTCGGGTCACCACCCGGCGGTCATGCCGGGTGTTGGGTCAATTCTACGGGGCGTGGTGAGGGGGGCGGGACACACCCACCCCCCTCGGTGAGCCGGAGGCTCAGGAGACGCCGAGCTCCTTGGCCTTGGACTTGAGGTCGTCCAGGCCACCGCACATGAAGAACGCCTGCTCGGGGAAGTGGTCGTACTCCCCGTCACAGATCGCGTTGAACGCGGCGATCGACTCGTCGAGCGGGACGTCCGAACCGTCCAGGCCGGTGAACTGCTTGGCGGCGTGGGTGTTCTGCGAGAGGAAGCGCTCGACGCGACGGGCGCGCGAGACCACGAGCTTGTCCTCTTCGCCCAGCTCGTCGATGCCGAGGATCGCGATGATGTCCTGGAGGTCCTTGTACTTCTGGAGGATCCCCTTGACACGGCTGGCCGCGTCGTAGTGGTCCTGCGAGATGTAACGCGGGTCCAGGATGCGGGACGTGGAGTCCAGCGGGTCCACGGCCGGGTAGATGCCCTTCTCGGAGATCGGACGGGAGAGAACCGTCGTCGCGTCGAGGTGGGCGAACGTGGTGGCCGGGGCCGGGTCGGTCAGGTCGTCCGCGGGGACGTAGATCGCCTGCATCGAGGTGATCGAGTGACCACGCGTCGAGGTGATGCGCTCCTGGAGCACACCCATCTCGTCGGCCAGGGTCGGCTGGTAACCCACCGCGGACGGCATACGGCCGAGCAGCGTGGAGACCTCGGAACCGGCCTGCGTGAAGCGGAAGATGTTGTCGATGAAGAGCAGCACGTCCTGCTTCTGCACATCGCGGAAGTACTCCGCCATGGTCAGGGCGGACAGGGCCACGCGCAGACGCGTCCCCGGCGGCTCGTCCATCTGGCCGAAGACCAGCGCGGTCTTGTCCAGGACGCCCGACTCGGTCATCTCGTCGATGAGGTCGTTGCCCTCACGGGTGCGCTCACCGACGCCGGCGAACACCGACACACCGTCGTGCAGCTTCGCCACACGCATGATCATTTCCTGGATGAGGACCGTCTTGCCGACGCCCGCACCACCGAACAGACCGATCTTGCCGCCCTTGACGTACGGGGTCAGCAGGTCGACGACCTTCAGGCCGGTCTCGAACATCTCGGTCTTCGACTCGAGCTGGTCGAAGGCCGGGGCCTTGCGGTGGATCGGCCAGCGCTCGGTGACCTGGGACTCGGCCTCCGGCTCGTTCAGGATCTGACCGAGGGTGTTGAACACCTTGCCCTTGGTCACGTCACCGACCGGGACGGTGATGCCCTTGCCCGTGTCGGTCACCGGGGCCTGGCGGACCAGACCGTCGGTGGGCTGCATCGAGATCGCGCGGACCACGCCGTCACCCAGGTGCTGGGCGACCTCAAGGGTCAGCGTCTTACGAGCGCCGGCCTCGGCCGGGTCGTCGACATCGACGTGCAGGGCGTTGTAGATCTCCGGCATCGCGTCGACGGGGAACTCCACGTCGACGACCGGGCCGATGACCCGGGCGACGCGGCCCGTGGCAGCGGCCGTCTCAACTGTCGTCGTCATTACTTGTCACTCCCCGCGGACGCGTCGGCCAGAGCACTAGCACCGCCGACGATCTCGCTGATTTCCTGGGTGATTTCGGCCTGGCGGGCCGCGTTGGCAAGCCGGGAGAGGCTCTTGATGAGGTCTCCGGCGTTGTCGGTCGCCGACTTCATCGCACGGCGTCGGGCGGCGTGCTCGGAAGCGGCCGCCTGGAGCAGTGCGTTGTAGATACGGCTCTCGACGTAGCGCGGCAGAAGAGCGTCGAGGACGTCCTCGGCCGACGGCTCGAAGTCGAACAGCGGAAGGAGCTCGTCCTTCTTACCGTCCTCCTCCGCGTCCTTGTCGAGCGACAGCGGCAGCATCCGGCCGTCGATCGCGTTCTGCGTCATCATCGACACGAACTCCGTGAAGACGATGTGCAGCTCGTCGACGCCGCCCTCGGCCGTGTCCTTCTCGATGGCCTCGATGAGGGGCCCGGCGATCTTCTTGGCGTCCGAGTACTCGGGGCTGTCGGTGAAGCCGGTCCACGACTCGGTGACCTTGCGCTCGCGGAAGCCGTAGTACGCGACACCCTTACGGCCGACGATGTACGTGTCGACCTCCTTGCCCTCGGCCGCCAGCCGCTCCCGCAGCCGCTCCGCCGCCTTGATGGCGTTGGAGGAGTAGCCGCCGGCCAGACCGCGGTCGCTCGTGAGGAGCAGGACCGCCGCCCGGACCGGGGACTCGGCCTCGGTGGTGAGCGGATGGTTGGTGGACGAGCCGGTCGCCACCGCGGTCACCGCACGGGTGAGCTCGGTCGCGTACGGCATCGACGCCGCCACCTTGCGCTGCGCCTTGACGATGCGCGAGGCGGCGATCATCTCCATCGCCTTGGTGATCTTCTTGGTCGCGGTGACGGCTTGGATGCGGCGCTTGTAAACGCGAAGCTGAGCGCCCATCGATCAGCCCTCGCCCAGGAGCTTGCCGTCCGAGGTCTCGAACTGCTGCTTGAAGGCGGCGATCGCGTCGGCGATCGACTGCAGCGTGTCGTCGGACATCTTGCCGCCCTCGGCGATGCTGGTCAGGAGGTCCTTGCGCTCGCGGCGCAGGTACTCCAGCAGCTCGCCCTCGAAGCGGCGGATGTCCTCGACCGGGACGTCGTCCATCTTGCCGGTGGTGCCGGCGTAGACGGAGACGACCTGCTCCTCGACGGGGAACGGCGCGTACTGGGCCTGCTTCAGCAGCTCGACCATGCGCTTACCGCGCTCCAGCGACGCCTTGGAGGCCGCGTCCAGGTCGGAACCGAAGGCGGCGAACGCCTCCAGCTCGCGGTACTGGGCGAGGTCCACACGGAGGCGGCCGGACACCTGGCGCATGGCCTTGTGCTGGGCGGAGCCACCGACGCGGGAGACCGAGATACCGACGTTGAGCGCCGGACGCTGACCCGCGTTGAACAGGTCGGACTCCAGGAAGCACTGGCCGTCGGTGATGGAGATGACGTTGGTCGGGATGAACGCCGACACGTCGTTCGCCTTGGTCTCGACGATCGGGAGGCCCGTCATCGAACCGGCGCCCAGGTCGTCGGAGAGCTTGGCGCAGCGCTCCAGCAGACGCGAGTGCAGGTAGAAGACGTCGCCCGGGTAGGCCTCGCGGCCCGGCGGACGGCGCAGCAGCAGGGACACGGCGCGGTAGGCGTCGGCCTGCTTCGAGAGGTCGTCGAAGATGATCAGGACGTGCTTGCCGGCGTACATCCAGTGCTGGCCGATGGCCGAGCCGGTGTACGGCGCCAGGTACTTGAAGCCGGCCGGGTCGGACGCCGGGGCGGCGACGATGGTCGTGTACTCCAGGGCGCCGGCCTCTTCGAGGGCACCGCGCACGGAGGCGATGGTGGAGCCCTTCTGACCGATGGCGACGTAGATGCAGCGCACCTGCTTGTTGACGTCGCCCGAGCGCCAGTTGTCGCGCTGGTTGATGATCGTGTCGACGGCCAGGGCGGTCTTGCCGGTCTGGCGGTCACCGATGATCAGCTGACGCTGGCCGCGGCCGATCGGCACCATGGCGTCGACGGCCTTGTAGCCGGTCTGCATCGGCTCGTGGACCGACTTGCGGACCATGACGCCGGGGGCCTGCAGTTCGAGGGCGCGACGGCTTTCGGTCGCGATCTCGCCGAGACCGTCGATCGGGTTGCCGAGCGGGTCGACGACGCGGCCGAGGTAGCCCTCGCCGACGCCGACGGAGAGCACCTCGCCGGTGCGCTGCACCGACTGGCCCTCCTCGATTCCGCTGAACTCGCCGAGGACGATCGCACCGATCTCGCGCTCTTCGAGGTTGAGGGCGAGACCGAGGGTTCCGTCCTCGAACTTCAGCAGTTCGTTCGCCTGGGCCGAGGGAAGGCCCTCGACCTTCGCGATGCCGTCACCGGCAACGCTGACCGTACCGACCTCCTCGCGCGAGGCCGCGTCCGGCTGGTACGACTGGACAAAGTTCTCCAGTGCGTCCCGGATCTCCTCCGGCCGGATCGTGAGCTCCGCCATCTGGGTTCCCTGCTCTCCTTGTTGGGCCCGAAGTTTCTCAAAGGGGTCTGGGGGCGACCCCCAGGAATCTTCTGCAATTTCTGCACGGCCCAACCGGGCCGCTGTTCTTGCTCGTTCAGTTGGTGCGGTGCGTGCGCTGCGCGCTGTCAGCCGGCCATCCTGCGGGTGACCTCGTCGAGGCGCTCCGCGATCGTGCCGTCGATGACCTCGTCACCGACGCGCACCGAGATCCCGCCGAGGACCGCGGGGTCCACGTCCAGGTTCAGGTGCATCGAGCGGCCGTAGATCTTCTCCAGGGCGGCGCCGAGGCGCTGCTTCTGGCGGTCGGACAGCGGCACCGCCGAGGTGACGACGGCGACCGAACGCTGCCGGCGCTCCGCGGCGAGCTTGGACAGGGACTCCAGTCCCTCCTCCAGGCTACGTCCACGGGGCTGCGTCACGAGACGCGTGATCACGCGCTCGGTGACCGGCTGCGCCTTGCCGCCGAGCAGGCTGTGCACCAGCCCGCTCTTGGCCGTGGCCGTGGCCGCCCGGTCGGTCAGGGCCGACCGCAGTGCGACGTCGGAGCCGACGATCCGGCCGAACCGGAACAGCTCGTCCTCGACGTCGTCGAGCGAACCGGCGCGCTGGGCCGCGGTGAAGTCCGCGGTGTCCGCCAGTTCCTCGACCGAGTCCACCAGGTCACGCGAACGCGACCAGCGGGACCTGACCATGCCGGAGACCAGGTCCACGGCTTCGCCGCCCACCTGACCGCGCAGCAGTCGCCCGGCGAGCTCGGCCTTGGCCTCGCTGCCCTGCGACGGGTCGGTGAGGACCCGGCGCAGCGACACCTCGCGGTGGAGGAGCGCGGTGACGGCCGCCAGGTCCTCGGCGAGCTTCCCGGCGTCGACCGACGTGGAGTCGGTCAGGGCGTCGAGACGCTCGCGTGCGGAAGCCAGCGCCTCGCGGCTCGCTCCGTTCATCGGACGGCCTCGGCCTTCGCCTCGAGCTCGTCGAGGAAACGGTCGACGGTGCCGCTCTGCCGGGCGTGGTCCTCCAGGGACTCCCCGACCAGCTTGCCGGCCAGGGCGGTGGCAAGGGTGCCCACGTCCTGACGCAGCGCGGAGGACGCGGCCTTGCGGTCGGCCTCGATCTGGGCGTGGCCGGCGGCGATGATCTCCTCGCGCTGCCGCTGACCTTCCGCCCTCATCTCCTGGATGATGACGGCACCCTGCTCCTGCGCCTCCTGGCGCAGGCGGGCGGCCTCGTGGCGGGCCTCGGCGAGCTGAGCCTTGTACTGCTCAAGAACGCTCTGGGCCTCGGTCTGGGCCGCATCGGCCTTTTCGATACCGCCTTCGATGGCCTCGCGGCGCTCTTCCAGAACCTTGTTGATGTTCGGGAGGAGCTTCTTGGCGAGGAAGCCGAAGACGATGACGAAGGCGAGGAGACCGATGACGAGCTCGGGGATCGGCGGGACGAGAGGGTTCTCCATCTCGGCCGCCACCGTAAGCAGCTGGCTCATATCAGTGCCTTTCGTCTGGTGGGCTGATCGTGGGTCCGGGGACCACTACTGGCCGTAGACGAACGGCATGACCAGACCGATGAGGGCCAGCGCCTCACAGAAGGCGAAGCCGAGGATCTGGTTGGCGCGGATGAGACCGGCGGCCTCGGGCTGACGGGCAAGAGCCTGGGTGCCGTTACCGAAGATGATGCCGACGCCGACGCCGGGACCGATGGCGGCGAGGCCGTAACCGATGGAGGCAACGGAGCCGGAAACGGCAGCAAGGGTCTGGGACATGCCAGTTCTTCCTTCTCTTTCACGGACCGGTGGGGGTTGGCCACCGGACGACTTAAGGGTCGGAGCGCTGAGTGCTCAGTGGTTCTTGGCGAGCGCGCCCTGGATGTAGGTGCAGGTCAGGAGTACGAAGACGTACGCCTGCAGCGCCTGGATGAAGAGCTCGAAGGCGGTCATCACGATGGTCATCACGAAGGACACGCCGGCGTAGGCGATCCCGATGCCGTTGAGCAGGTACCAGCTGGCGATCGTGAACAGCAGCAGCAGCGTGTGACCCGCGAACATGTTCGCGAACAGTCGCACCGCGTGCGTGAACGGCCGGACCAGCAGGTTCGAGAAGAACTCGATCAGCATCGCCAGCGGCAGGACCGGGCCGAGCGACTTGTCGTAGCCGGTGATGTTCTTCCACGCGCCGACGAAACCGTGGCGCTTGAAGGTCAGGCTGACCCACAGGACGTAGACGATGAGCGCGAGCACCGCGGGGTACGCGATGATCGACGTCACCGGGAACTGGGCGACCGGGATGATCGACCAGAGGTTCATCATCCAGACGAAGAAGAACAGCGAGACCACGAGCGGGACGTACTTCTCGCCCTCGCGCTTGCCGATGGTCTCGTAGACGATGCCGCGGCGGATGAAGTCGTAGCCGTACTCGGCCACCATCTGCAGCTTGCCCGGGACGAGCTTGGGCTTCCGGAACGCCGCCCAGAAAAAGCCGACGATGATGATCGACCCGAGGAGCGCCAGCAGCATCGGCTTGTTGAAGTACAAGTTGCTGTCGTGATCACCCCACAGGGGCTCGAACAGGAACGAGTGCAAGCCGGGTGCCGGGAAACCACAACCGCTGTTCTGGAAGATGTGGCAATCGGTCTCGAAGGCGAGCACCTGAGTCGGGTCAGCACTCACCGCGGGCTCCTTCAGCGTGGCGCATAGGTACGGCAACCTCGATGTGTCGGCGCGGCACGCGGCCGCGGTTCGGCACTGGACTGGTGTTTCGGATGTGTGAGCGGCAGTCAGGCATGTGAGCCTCGCGTCGAGCAGGCGTCAGCTCCCATGCCCGCGCCCGCAGTGCCGCAGTTGAAACCGGACGATAGCAGGGTCCGGGGAGCACCCTTATCCCGCCCCTACCCTTCACGCCGAAGGCCCCGTCTTCTCGGCCTTGGCGGCCTTCGCGGGCTCGGGCTCGACGTAGAGGATCTTGGCCTTCATGTGCGCACGCGCCTGTGCGCCGATCCACACGAGAGTCGTCGCCACCAGGGTGATCGCGAAGGCCTTCGGGTTGAACAGCGAGGTGTCCTTGAACGCGGCGACGAAGATGAACAGCAGCAGGAGCTGAGCCGTGTACAGCATCAGCCCCATCGCCTGGAACAAGTGCGGGAGGGACTTCGCGGTCCGTTGCAGGACCACGAGTCCGATCCCCATGAAGAGGACCACCACCAGCGTCGCGACGCCCGCTCCCACAGCTCCCTTGCCACCGGCGACTCCGGCGCTGACCGCAGCGGCGACGACGCCGGCGGCAGCGGTGGGTACGGCGGTCTGGAGGAGAGTCCGGACGTCGTTGGACGGCATGGCGGCAACTCCGCGTTACAGGGGGGACGGGCAGTGGTGTCGTCGGGGACGAGCGTAGGCCCGGTCCGAGTCGATGCCTCGGGCCGACGGACCCTCTCATCAGCATCCTTCGACCGTGTCACCGGGCTTCGTGAACGGTATCACAAACTATTTGATGAGGTCTTTACCCGAAAGGTGTGCCCGCTGTCACACATACGGAGCAACCCGCGCGCGCGTGCCGGACAGGGGAACACTTCGCCTGGTAATGGGCCTGTCTGACCGAAACGTCAGCGGGAGGAATCGGCACGGTCATGATTCGAGAGGCGCGAACGGGGGCCGATCGCGGTCGCCCCGTTGACGCCGGACACCCCGACGGCCACCGGGGTGCGTTCCGGCGCCCGGGAGCCCATCTCAGCGCCCTGCGACGGCTGTTGGTCCTCCGCCCCCGCCTCGCGCTCCGCCACGGCCCGACGGCGGCGCCGGTAGCGCGGCGGCACGAAGGCCTCCGCCCAGCGGGGGGCCCGGGGCGTGAAGCGCGGCATGAGCAGCAGGACCAGCCCCACCGCGCTGAGTCCGACGATCACCAGCACGATCCACAGCGAGGTCGAGTGGACCGAGTAGCCCACGGCCCCGAACGCGATGAGCGCGGACCAGAAGTACATGATCAGCACGGACCTGCTGTGCGAGTGCCCGATCTCCAGCAGCCGGTGGTGCAGGTGGCCCCGGTCGGCGGCGAACGGCGACTGGCCGTTCCAGGTGCGCCGCACGATGGCCAGCACCAAGTCCGCCGCGGGGATCGCGATGATGGTCAGCGGCAGCAGCAGCGGGATGAAGACGGGCAGCATCGCGTGGGTCGCCGCGCGCTCACCGCCCACGAAGAGGTTCATCAGGTCCGGGTCGACCTGGCCGGTGACGGAGATCGCTCCCGCCGCCAGCACCAGACCGATCAGCATGGACCCCGAGTCACCCATGAAGATCCGGGCGGGGTGCAGGTTGTGCGGCAGGAAGCCGAGGCACATGCCCATGAGGACCGCGGCGAAGAGGGTGGCGGGGGCCGCGGCCTCGATGCCGTAGCCGTACCAGAGCCGGTAGGTGTACAGGAAGAACGCGGCGGCGGCGATGCAGACCATGCCGGACGCGAGCCCGTCCAGGCCGTCCACGAAGTTGACCGCGTTGATGGTGATCACCACCAGCGCCACCGTCAGCAGCGTGCCCTGCCACTGGGTGAGGGCGACCGTGCCGACGCCCGGGATGGGCAGCCACAGGATCGTCAGGCCCTGGATGACCATGACCGCGGCGGCGATCATCTGGCCGCCGAGCTTGATCAGGGCGTCCAGCTCGAACTTGTCGTCCAGGACGCCGATCAGCCAGATCAGCGCGGCACCGGAGAGCAGGGCCCGCGGCTCGCTGGAGAGTTCGAAGACGCTGTTCAGGTTGTACAGGTGGTCCGCGACGATCAGCCCCGCGCACAGTCCGCCGAACATCGCGATGCCACCGAGCCGAGGTGTCGGTTCCCGGTGCACGTCACGCGCGCGGATCGCGGGCATCGCCCCGATCGCGATGGCGAACTTCCGCACCGGTCCGGTCAGCAGATAGGTCACCGCAGCCGTGACACAGAGCGTCAGCAGGTAATCACGCACGGGCTGCCCCACAGAATTCGCCGGCCATCTCAGCCTCACAGCCTAGTCCCATGAACAGGGACTCCAGAGCACGGGCGACGGTTGCACGGGCGTCACCTACCCCGGATACGGCGGATTCCGCTCGGCCAGTTCACGCACCTCGGACCGCAGCCGGCCCGCGTCGCCCCGCTCCCGGACGGCCGCGCCGAACAGCACGGCGACCCGCGCCACGTCCGCCTCGTCCATGCCCTGGGTGGTGAGGGCCGCGGTGCCGAGCCGCAGCCCCCGGGCGTCCCCGTACGGCAGCGCGCAGGTGTCCAGCACCATTCCGGCGGCCATGAGCCGGTCCCGGGCCGTAGGGCCGTCCACGCCCAGCGGCGCGGGGTCCACGACGACGAGATGGGTGTCCGTGCCGTCCGTGGACACCTCGAAGCCCTCGGCCTCCAGACCGGCCGCCAGGACCCGCGCGTGGGCCACCACCTGGTGGGCGTAGACCGCGAAGGCGGGGGCGGCCGCCTCGCCGAAGGCGACCGCCTTGGCCGCGACGGTGTGCATCTGCGCGCCGCCCTGGGTGAACGGGAACACCGCGCGGTCGATCCGCTCCGCCAGCTCGGAGCCGCACAGGATCATGCCGCCGCGCGGCCCGCGCAGCACCTTGTGCGTCGTCGCGCACACCACGTCCGCGTACGGCACCGGGCTGGGCGCCGCTCCCCCGGCGATCAGGCCCATCGGATGGGCGGTGTCCGCGATCAGATAGGCGCCCACCTCGTCGGCGATCTCGCGGAACGTCTCGTAGTCGGGGTGGCGGGGGTAGGAGATCGAGCCGCAGACGATCGCCTTGGGCCGCCGGGCCCGCGCCAGCGCGCGCACCTGGGCGTAGTCGATCAGCCCGCTGTCCGGATCGACGCCGTACCCGGCGAACTCGAACCAGCGGCCCGAGAAGTTGCCGGGGGCGCCGTGGGTGAGGTGTCCGCCGTACGCGAGCCCCATGGCCAGCACCGTGTCGCCGGGGCGCAGCAGCGCGGCGTAGGCGGCGAGGACGGCGGAGGAGCCGGAGTGCGGCTGGACGTTGGCGTGCTCGGCGCCGAAGAGGGTCGTGGCCCGGCGGACGGCGACGCGTTCGGCTGCGTCGGCCTGCTCGCAGCCGCCGTGGTGGCGGGCGCCGGGGTAGCCCTCGGCGTACTTGTTGGCGAGCGGGGATCCGAGGGCCGCCAGCACGGCGGGCGAGGTGAAGTTCTCGGCCGCGATGAGCTGGAGCGTGCTCGACTGGCGCCGGGACTCGGCCAGCAGGATGCCGGCGACCTCCGGGTCCTGGTGGAGCAGTGCGTCGAAGTCCTGCGGCATGGCGGCGTCGGCGGGGGGCACGTCCGCGGGTGCGGCTGGAGGGGTGACCGGCATCTGACGGCTCCGGGCCTGGGGGGCGCTGGTGTCGGTTCCAGCGTAGGCCGGTGTCCGGCCCGCTGCCCGCCGCCGTGCGGCCCCGTACGCCGGTCGGCGCACCGCAGGGGGGTGGTGCGCTCAGTGCGGGGCGCTGACGCCCGTCAGGGCCGTCACGACCGGGTCCAGCGCCTGGTTGATCTCGTCGCCGACCGAGCGGAAGAACGTGATCGGCGCGCCGTACGGGTCGTAGACCTCGTCGGCCTCCGCGGTGGGGGCCAGCAGCCAGCCGCGCAGGGCGGCCGCGGCGCGCACCAGGGCGCGGGCGCGCTCGACGACGCCCTCCTCGCGGGCGTCGGGCAGCGTCGCCGGGTCGATGGCCCGTACGAGCCGGGTGAACTCCTTGAGCGTGAAGGTGCGCAGTCCCGCGGAGTGGCCCATGGAGATCACCTGGGCGCGGTGGTCGCGGGTGGCGGTGAGTACCAGGTCGGCGCGGATCACGTGCTCGTCCAGGAGTTCCCGGCCGACGAAGCCGGTGGCGTCGGCCCCGAAGTCGGCGAGCACGACCTCGGCGTTGGCTTCCATGGGCGCGCCCTCGTGGCCCCAGGTGCCGGCGCTCTCCACGACGAGGCCGCCGCTGAGCGGATCACCGAGGCGGTCCACCAGGGCGTGGCGGGTCAGCCGCTCGGTGATGGGCGAGCGGCAGACGTTGCCGGTACTGACGTGGAGGATGCGGAAAGTGGTGTCCTGCCCCGCTATGCCACGCCCCTCTGGGGCGATCAACTGGCCACCTCAAGGTCGGGTACGACCTTGCGGAGGTCCTCGACGGACACCGCGCCGGCCCGCAGGAGCACGGGCACCGTGCCGGTGACGTCCACGATCGAGGAGGGCACGATGCCGGGGGTCGGGCCGCCGTCGAGGTAGACGGAGACGGAGTCGCCGAGCATGTCCTGGGCCGCGTCGCAGGTCTCGGGCGAGGGGTGGCCGGTGAGGTTGGCGCTGGAGACGCCCATCGGGCCGACCTCGGTGAGGAGTTCGATGGCGACCGGGTGCAGGGGCATCCGGACGGCGACCGTGCCCCGGGTGTCGCCGAGGTCCCACTGGAGGGAGGGCTGGTGCCGGGCCACGAGCGTGAGGGCGCCGGGCCAGAACGCGTCGACGAGCTCCCAGGCCTGCTCGGAGAAGTCGGTGACCAGGCCGTGCAGGGTGTTCGGGGAGCCGATCAGGACGGGGGTGGGCATGTTCCGGCCGCGGCCCTTGGCGGCGAGCAGGTCGGCGATCCCCTCGGAGCTGAAGGCGTCCGCCCCGATGCCGTACACCGTGTCGGTGGGCAGCACGACCAGTTCGCCGCGGCGAACGGCGGACGCGGCTTCACGCAGGCCGGTCGTACGGTCGGTCGCGTCGTTGCAGTCGTATCGCCGTGCCATCAGCCGGCCTCCTCGGACATGTACAGGTCTGGTGGACAGGTCTCTCGCGGTTCCGGTGCCGCCGGGATCACGGCATGGCCTTGCGGGCCGTCGCGAACCGGGGCCGGTTGTTCAGGTCGGGGTGGTCGGCCGCGTCGGCCCAGCCCCGTTCCTCGGTGAAGATCCAGGGCACCTGGCCGCCCTGGGTGTCGGCGTGCTCGATGACGACGAGGCCGCCGGGGCGCAGCAGGCGGTGCGCGGTGCGCTCGATGCCGCGGATGGTGTCGAGGCCGTCCTCGCCGGAGAAGAGCGCCATCTGCGGGTCGTGGTCGCGGGCCTCGGGCGCCACGTACTCCCATTCGGTGAGCGGGATGTACGGCGGGTTGGAGATGACCAGGTCGACCTGGCCGTCGAGCTCCGGAAGGGCGCTCAGGGCGTCCTGGCGGTGCAGGGTGACCCTGGACCCCTCGGCGTTCTTCCGCGTCCACCTGAGGGCGTCCTCGGACAGTTCCACGCCGTGCACACGGGAGCGCGGCACCTCCTGCGCCATGGCGAGGGCGATCGCGCCCGACCCGGTGCACAGGTCGACGATCAGCGGTTCCACGACGTCCATGGCGCGGACCGCGTCTATGGCCCAGCCGACGACGGACTCGGTCTCCGGCCGGGGCACGAACACGCCGGGGCCCACCTGGAGTTCCAGGTAGCGGAAGAAGGCGCGTCCGGTGATGTGCTGGAGCGGCTCGCGCGCCTCGCGGCGGGCGACGGTCTCCCAGTAGCGGGCGTCGAAGTCGGCGTCCGGCACGTTGTGCAGCTCGCCTCGCTTGACGCCGTGCACGAACGCGGCGAGTTCCTCGGCGTCGAATCGCGGGGAGGGGACACCGGCGTCGGCCAGCCGCTGGGCGGCCTGGGCCACCTCGGCGAGCAGCAGGTTCATCGCGGTTCTCCGTACGGGTTCACGGGCGGGCTGTGGTGGCTCGCGCGCCTACGCGGCGGCGAGCTTGGCGGCGGAGTCGGCGTCCACGCAGGCCTGGATGACGGCGCCGAGGTCGCCGTCGAGGACCTGGTCGAGGTTGTACGCCTTGAAGCCGACGCGGTGGTCGGAGATGCGGTTCTCCGGGAAGTTGTACGTGCGGATCTTCTCGGAACGGTCCACGGTGCGCACCTGGCTGCGGCGCACGTCGGAGGCCTCCTGCTCGGCGGCCTCCTGGGCGGCGGCCAGCAGCCGGGAGCGCAGGATGCGCAGGGCCTGCTCCTTGTTCTGGAGCTGGCTCTTCTCGTTCTGGCAGGAGGCGACCACACCGGTGGGCAGGTGGGTGATGCGGACCGCGGAGTCGGTGGTGTTGACGGACTGGCCGCCGGGCCCGGACGAGCGGTAGACGTCGATACGGAGGTCGTTGGCGTGGATCTCGACGTCGACCTCCTCCGCCTCGGGTGTGACGAGGACACCGGCGGCCGAGGTGTGGATGCGGCCCTGCGACTCGGTGGAGGGCACGCGCTGCACACGGTGCACCCCGCCCTCGTACTTCATCCGCGCCCACACGCCCTGGCCGGGTTCGGTGGCGCCGTTGCCGCCCTTGGTCTTCACGGCGACCTGGACGTCCTTGTAGCCGCCGAGCTCGGACTCGGTGGAGTCGATGATCTCGGTCTTCCAGCCGACGCGCTCGGCGTAGCGCAGGTACATCCGCAGCAGGTCACCGGCGAACAGGGCGGATTCGTCGCCGCCCGCGCCCGCCTTGATCTCCAGGAGCACGTCCTTGTCGTCGCTGGGGTCGCGCGGGACCAGGAGGAGGCGGAGCTTCTCGGTGATCTCCTCGCGCTGCTTCTCCAGCTCCTTGACCTCGGCGGCGAAGTCCGGGTCGTCGGCGGCGAGTTCGCGGGCGGTCTCGATGTCGTCGCCGGTCCGCTTCCAGGCACGGTAGGTGGAGATGACAGGGGTCAGCTCCGCGTAGCGCTTGTTCAGCCTGCGCGCGTTCGCCTGGTCGGCGTGGACCGACGGATCGGCGAGCTTCTTCTCCAGATCGGCGTGCTCGCCGATCAGTTCCTCGACAGCCTCGAACATCTCCGGGCTCCTGGTTCCGTGCGTCATACGTCTGCGGGCCTGCTGGACGGCCTGCCGCCGCCTGGCGGCAGAGCCGGAAAAAACGCCGGCCCCGGCGCCCCGCAAGAGGGCCCCGGGAACCGGCGCAGTGGCTCGCTACTTGCTGGCGGAGCCGGCGGCCTTGCCGAAGCGGGCCTCGAAGCGGGCCACACGGCCACCGGTGTCGAGGATCTTCTGCTTGCCCGTGTAGAACGGGTGGCACTCGGAGCAGACGTCGGCGCGGATGGCGCCGTCGCCGAGGGTGCTCCGGGTCGTGAACGACGCACCACAGGTGCAGCTGACCTGCGTCTCGACGTACTCGGGGTGAATGTCGCGCTTCAAGGTGTCTCCTAGATTCGGGAGGGCTCCGGGTCGCACGCGCGGATTGCGCGTCCGTGAACCGGGGCCGACGTACCAGTCTGCCAGGACCGGCCGTATCTCCCAAAACGAGGAAGGGGACGTGACTATTCCCGTACTGTCCGGGTACGTTCCGCGACCACCCGATGACCGAAAAGCGCCACCGGCCAAAGAGTTCAGAGGGCCACCGGCCGGAGAGTCCGGCGCGTCCGTGGCACCGGGGCCGGGCCCGCCTCGCCCTGACCCCGGACCTCCCACTCCTCCCCCGGCCGTCACCGTACGGCGTCGGCCGCCTCGCCCTTGCCGCCGACTGACGGGGCATCACGAAACTGCCCCCGTCACCGGAGTGACGGGGGCAGTTGGCCGTGACAGCTGACGTGGGGTCAGTCGTTGCCGTTGCCCGGCGCCGGCGTCGTCTTCTGGATCTGGAGCAGGAACTCCGCGTTGGACTGCGTCTTCTTCATGCGGTCCAGGAGCAGCTCGATCGCCTGCTGCTGGTCGAGTGCGTGCAGCACCCGGCGCAGCTTCCAGACGATGGCCAGTTCGTCGCTGCCGAGCAGGATCTCTTCCTTACGGGTGCTGGACGCGTCGACGTCCACCGCCGGGAAGATGCGCTTGTCCGAGAGCTTCCGGTCGAGCTTGAGCTCCATGTTGCCGGTGCCCTTGAACTCCTCGAAGATCACCTCGTCCATGCGCGAGCCGGTCTCGACGAGCGCGGTGGCCAGGATGGTCAGCGAGCCGCCGTCCTCGATGTTCCGCGCGGCACCGAAGAAGCGCTTCGGCGGGTACAGCGCGGTCGAGTCGACACCACCGGACAGGATGCGGCCGGAGGCCGGTGCCGCCAGGTTGTACGCGCGGCCCAGACGGGTGATGGAGTCCAGCAGCACCACCACGTCGTGACCCAGCTCCACGAGGCGCTTGGCGCGCTCGATGGCGAGTTCGGCGACGGTGGTGTGGTCCTCGGCGGGACGGTCGAAGGTCGAGGAGATGACCTCGCCCTTCACCGACCGCTGCATGTCGGTGACCTCTTCCGGACGCTCGTCGACCAGGACGACCATCAGGTGGCACTCGGGGCTGTTGACCGTGATCGCGTTGGCGATGGCCTGGAGGATCATGGTCTTACCGGTCTTCGGCGGGGCCACGATCAGCCCGCGCTGGCCCTTGCCGATCGGGGCGACCAGGTCGATGATCCGGGTGGTCAGGACGTTGGAGTCGGTCTCCAGACGGAGCCTGTCCTGCGGGTAGAGCGGGGTCAGCTTCTGGAACTCGGGGCGGCCTCGGCCGCTCTCCGGCGCCATGCCGTTCACCGAGTCCAGGCGGACCAGCGCGTTGAACTTCTCGCGGCGCTCGCCGTCCTTGGGCTGGCGCACCGCACCGGTGACGTGGTCGCCCTTCCGCAGGCCGTTCTTGCGGACCTGTGCCAGCGACACGTACACGTCGTTCGGACCGGGCAGGTAGCCGGAGGTCCGGATGAAGGCGTAGTTGTCGAGGATGTCGAGGATGCCCGCGACGGGGATCAGGACGTCGTCGTCGGCGACCTGGACGTCGGTCGCGAAGTCGTCGCGGCCACGGCGGCCACGGCGGTCGCGGTAACGGCCCCGGCGGCCGCGGCGGCCGCCCTCGTCGTCGTAACCGTCGTCGTGCTGGCCCTGGCCGCCGCCACCCTGCTGCTGGCTCTGGCCGCCGCCGCCCTGCTGCTGGCCCTGGCGGCGCCCGCCGCCCTGCTGGCCCTGGTCGTCGCCCTTGCCGCGCCGGTCGCGCTGACGGTCGCGGCGGTCGCCGCGGCGGCCGTCCTGACGGTCCCCACGACGGCCCTCGGCGGTGTCGGCCCCGGACTCGGCCTTCGCCTCGCCCTTGGTCTCGCCGCGCTCGCCCCTGGCCTCGCCGCGCTCGTCGGCGCGGTCCTGGCGGGTCTCGGCCTGCTGGTGGTCGGCCTGCTGCTCCGGCTTGGCCTCGGACTTCGTCTCGGGGCTGCCCGCCTGCGCGGTCGCACGGCGGCGGCGGCGCTCGCCCGAGGGCTGGTCGTCGTTGGCCGGCTGTCCCGGGATGTCGATCTGCTGCTGAGCGGCGGCCTTGTCGGCCTTCTCCGCCTTGTCGGCCTTCTCGGCCGGTGCGGCGGCGGCACTCTCGTCACCGGTGCGCGCCTTCGAGGTCGCACGCCGCTTGGGCTTGCTCTCGGTGTCCGCGGCCGCGGGGGCGGCGGACTTGGCGGCGGTCTTGGGCGCGGCGGAGCCCCCGCCGGCCTGCGCCTCCTTGATGACCTCGATCAGCTGGCTCTTGCGCATCCGCGCGGTACCCCTGATGCCGAGGCCGGACGCGACCTGCTGCAGCTCGGCCAGGACCATGCCCTCAAGGCCGGTGCCGGAACGGCGGCGCCGTGCGGTGGTGCCAGTGGCAGCACCTTCGGCGGGCGCGGGGCTGTCGACGTTCTTGTCGGCAGTCACGCCCATCAGATCGGTGGTGTCGCTCACGAAGGGTCCTTCCCTGGAGCGGACGTCGGCCTTCTGGCACGGCGACCGGTTGTGCTGTCCGACTGCGGTCTGTTGATCGTGTCGATCGTGGACGTGGTCGGGGCGGTGGTCCGCCGGGTGCGGCGGAGAGACGAAAGTGCGGGGTTCCGGCGCGAGATCCCCCTGCTCGGCCCACTCCTGGATGAGCGAGAGGGTGTCGTGCCGGTTCCGGAGCGTGCTCGAAAGCTCAGGCGGGCTGCTCAGGCAGTCGGGGAGGCTCCCGGAAGAGTGGTGGTCCCGGACGGGGACGCGAAGCAACGCGCCACGAAGACGTCGATTGCTGACTTGAGGTTAACACTACCGGCTCCAACAAACATTCCCCCTCTCGTGCACCGGCAATCACGTGCGATTACGCGGTGAGCGGCAGCACACTCGCCCCGGCCGCGTCGAGGGTGAGCCGGTTGGCCGCCCACCCCTCGCCCGCGAGCCGGGCGACCTTGTCGGCCGAACCTTCCTCCGTCAGCGCGAGCACGGTGGGCCCGGCGCCGGAGATGACAGCGGGGACACCGTCGGCGCGCAGCCGGCTCACCAGCTCCACGCTCCGCGGCATCGCCGGGCCCCGGTACTCCTGGTGGAGCCGGTCCTCGGTGGCCGCGAGCAGCAGCTCGGGACGCCTGGTCAGGGCCTCGACCAGCAGGGCGGCGCGGCCCGCGTTGACGGCCGCGTCCACATGGGGCACGGTGCGCGGCAGCAGGCCGCGGGCGGTCTCGGTGAGGACGGGCGTGGCCGGGACGAAGACCACCGGGACCACGGAGTCGGCGGGGTCCATCCGGATCGCCCTGGCGGACGGTCCGTCCGTCCAGGCGAGGGTGAAACCCCCGAGGAGGCAGGCCGCGACGTTGTCCGGGTGCCCCTCGATCTCGGTGGCCAGCTCCAGCAGGGCGGCGTCGTCGAGACGGGCCTCGCCGCCCGTCGTCACGGCGCGGGCGGCGACGATCCCGGCGCAGATCGCGGCGGACGAGGAACCGAGGCCGCGGCCGTGCGGGATGCGGTTGGCACAGACGATCTCCAGGCCGCGCGGCTGCCCGCCGAGCAGGTCGAAGGCGGTGCGCAGGGAGCGTACGAGCAGGTGGTTCTCGTCGCGGGGAAGCGTCGTGGCGCCCTCACCCGCGATGTCGATGTGCAGCCCGGAATCGGCGACCCGGACGACGACGTCGTCGTAGAGCCCCAGCGAGAGGCCGAGGGCGTCGAAACCCGGGCCCAGATTGGCGCTGGTTGCGGGGACGCGCACCCGGACGGCGGCGGCTCGGAACGCGGGACCGGCCATCGGTTGGACGACTCTTCCTGTACGGCGGCGGGGATCGGTGGTGCGGGGTGTGCTGCGGTACTGCGGCGTGCGTGGGGGCTGTTGTACGGAAGTGGGGTGGTACCCGGCGGCCGCGACGGCGACTGCTCCCCGGCACGCGCGGCGGGGCGGGTCGGGTACAGCTTATCGAAGGAAGGTTCTGTGGCGACATAGGGCGCACAGGAGGCGCACGATGCGTGTCGCCCGCCTCCCATGCGCTCTTGATCCTCCGGACCCGGCGCCGTCCTCCGTCAGGCGAGACCGAGCCTCTCGGCCGCGGCGACGGCGTCGACCGGGACGGTGACCGGCTGCGGGGCGCCCGCGACGGCCCAGTCGGGGTCCTTGAGGCCGTTGCCCGTGACGGTGCAGACGATCCGCTGACCGGGATCCACCTTGCCGGCTTCGGCGGCCTTGAGCAGTCCGGCCACGGACGCCGCCGAGGCGGGCTCCACGAAGACACCCTCCTGCGACGCCAACAGGCGGTAGGCGGAGAGGATCTGGCGGTCCGTCACCTCGTCGATGAAGCCGCCCGACTCGTCGCGGGCGTCCAGCGCGAACTGCCAGGAGGCCGGGTTGCCGATGCGGATCGCGGTGGCGATGGTCGCCGGGTCCTTGACGACCTCACCGCGCACGATGGGCGCGGAGCCGGACGCCTGGAAGCCCCACATGCGCGGGGTGCGCGAGGAGACCGCGTCGGCCGCGTACTCCTTGTAGCCCTTCCAGTAGGCCGTGATGTTGCCCGCGTTGCCGACCGGCAGGACATGGATGTCGGGGGCGTCGCCGAGCGCGTCGACGATCTCGAAGGCTGCGGTCTTCTGCCCCTCGATACGCACCGGGTTGACCGAATTGACCAGCGCCACCGGGTAGTTGTCCGAGAGGGAGCGGGCCAGGGTGAGGCAGTCGTCGAAGTTGCCGTCGACCTGGAGGATCTTCGCGCCGTGGACGAGCGCCTGCCCCATCTTGCCGAGCGCGATCTTGCCCTGGGGCACGAGGACGGCGCAGACCATGCCGGCCCGTACCGCGTACGCGGCGGCGGAGGCGGAGGTGTTTCCGGTGGAGGCGCAGATGACGGCCCGCGCGCCCTCCTCCTTGGCCCGGGTGATCGCCATGGTCATACCGCGGTCCTTGAACGACCCGGTGGGGTTGGCGCCCTCGACCTTGAGGTGTACCTCGCACCCCGTGCGCTCGGAGAGGACCTGCGCCGGAACGAGCGGTGTACCACCCTCACGGAGTGTGACGACCGGCGTCGCGGCCGTGACCGGAAGCCGGTCCCGGTACTCCTCGATGATGCCGCGCCACTGGTGGGTGCCCTTGCTGGTCATGGGTCCTTACTCCCCTTCAACACGCATGATGCTGGCGACACCGCGCACGGTGTCCAGCTTGCGCAGCGCTTCGACGGTCCCGGAGAGGGCGGCGTCGAGCGCGCGGTGGGTGACGACGACGAGGGACGCCTCGCCGCCGGTTTCCTGACTGTCCGGTCGGCTCTGCTGGCGGACGGTGTCGATGGACACGCCCTGTTCGGCGAAGACCGTCGCGACCTGGGCGAGGACGCCCGGCTTGTCGGCCACGTCGAGACTGATGTGGTAGCGGGTGACGACATCGCCCATGGGGCTGACCGGCAGGCGTGTGTAGGCGGACTCACCGGGGCCGGTGGCCTCGCCGATCTTGTTGCGGCAGACGGCCACGAGGTCGCCGAGGACCGCGGACGCGGTCGGGGAGCCGCCGGCGCCGGGGCCGTAGAACATCAGCTGCCCGGCCGCCTCGGCCTCCACGAAGACCGCGTTGTACGCCTCGCGGACGGAGGCCAGCGGGTGGCTGAGCGGGATCATCGCGGGGTGCACGCGGGCGGTGACGGACCGGCCGTCGGCGGCGCGCTCGCAGATCGCGAGGAGCTTCACGGTGCAGCCCATGCGGCGGGCGGAGGCGATGTCGGCGGCGGTGACCTCGGTGATGCCCTCGCGGTGCACCTCGCCGATCTTCACCCGGGTGTGGAAGGCGATCCCGGCGAGGATCGCGGCCTTCGCGGCGGCGTCGAAGCCCTCGACGTCGGCGGTCGGGTCGGCCTCGGCGTATCCGAGCGCGGTGGCCTCGTCGAGCGCCTCGGAGTACCCGGCGCCGCTGGTGTCCATCTTGTCGAGGATGAAGTTGGTCGTGCCGTTGACGATGCCCAGCACCCGGTTGACCTTGTCCCCGGCGAGCGACTCGCGCAGCGGGCGTACGAGCGGGATGGCGCCGGCCACGGCCGCCTCGTAGTACAGGTCCCTGCCGTGCTTCTCCGCGGCGGCGTGCAGCGCGGAGCCGTCCTCGGCGAGCAGCGCCTTGTTGGCGGAGACGACGCTGGCGCCGTGCTCGAAGGCGGTGGTGATGAGCGCCCGGGCGGGCTCGATGCCGCCGATGACCTCGATGACGACGTCGATGTCGCCCCGTTTGACCAGGGCGGTGGCGTCCGTGGTGATCAGCGCGGGGTCGATGCCCTCACGGACCTTGGAGGGCCGGCGGACGGCCACGCCCGCGAGCTCGACCGGCGCGCCGATGCGCGCGGCGAGGTCGTCGGCGTGCGTCGTCATGATGCGCGCCACCTCTGAGCCGACCACTCCGCAGCCCAGCAGCGCCACCTTCAGCGGACGCGTACGCATCATCCGACCTCGTTTCTCATACTTCTGATGTGTGGACCAGTCTCACTCACCGGACGGGAGTTTCTGCCACCCGTCCGGATCCTGAGACCCCTATTTCATCAACCGACATCGAGGCGCAGGAGATCTTCCTCCGTCTCGCGCCGGACGATCACCCGGGCCCGCCCGTCGCGCACGGCGACGACGGGCGGGCGCAGGGCGTGGTTGTAGTTGCTCGCCATGGAACGGCAGTAGGCGCCGGTGGCGGGCACGGCGATCAGGTCGCCGGGGGCCAGGTCGGACGGCAGGAACGCGTCCTTGACCACGATGTCCCCGCTCTCGCAGTGCTTGCCGACGACCCGGACGAGCATGGGGCCGGCGTCCGAGCTGCGCGAGACGAGCGAGACGCTGTACTCGGCGTCGTACAGGGCGGTGCGGATGTTGTCCGACATGCCGCCGTCGACGCTGACGTACGTGCGCAGGCCCTCCAGGGGCTTGATGGTGCCGACCTCGTAGAGCGTGAAGGCGGTGGGGCCGACGATCGCCCGGCCCGGCTCGACGGAGATCCGGGGGGTGGCGAGGCCGGCCGACTCGCACTCACGGGTGACGATGTCGCCGAGCGCCTTGGCGATCTCGTGCGGCTCACGGGGGTCGTCCTCGGAGGTGTACGCGATGCCGAGGCCGCCGCCCAGGTCGATCTCCGGGAGCTCCACCCCGTGCTCGTCGCGGATCTCGGCGAGCAGCCCGACGACGCGGCGGGCGGAGACCTCGAAGCCGGCCATGTCGAAGATCTGCGAGCCGATGTGCGAGTGGATGCCGATGAGTTCGAGGCCGTCCAGGGTGAGGGCCCTGCGGACCGCCTCGGCGGCCTGCCCGTCGGCCAGCGCGATGCCGAACTTCTGGTCCTCGTGCGCGGTGGCGATGAACTCGTGGGTGTGGGCCTCGACGCCCACGGTGACCCGGATCTGCACGCGCTGGCGCTTGCCGAGGCCCTGGGCGACGTGCGCGACGCGGACGATCTCCTGGAAGGAGTCGAGCACGATCCGCCCGACGCCCGCCGTGACGGCCCGCTCGATCTCGGCGATCGTCTTGTTGTTGCCGTGGAAGGCGATGCGCTCGGCGGGCATCCCCGCGTCGAGCGCGGTGGCCAGCTCCCCGCCGGAGCAGACGTCGAGGTTCAGCCCCTCCTCCGTCAGCCAGCGCACGACGGCGCGCGACAGGAAGGCCTTCCCGGCGTAGAAGACGTCGGCGTCCGCGCCGAAGGCGTCGGCCCAGGCGCGGCAGCGGGCCCGGAAGTCGCTCTCGTCGAGGATGTACGCCGGGGTGCCGAACTCCTCGGCCAGCCGGGCGACTTCGATCCCGCCGACGGAGACGGCGCCGTCGGCGTCGCGGGTGACCGTACGGGACCAGACCTTCTCGTCCAGGGCGTTCAGGTCGGTGGCCGGGGCGGTCCAGTGGCCCTCGGGGAGGACGTCGGCGTGGCGGGGCCCGGCGGGGTGTGCGGATCGGCTCATCGTGGTGCTCTGCTCTCTTGGCTCTCTCAGAGGTGATCGGGCGCGCTGATGCCGAGGAGGTCCAGGCCGCCGGCCAGCACCGTCCCGGCGGCTTCGGCAAGGGCCAGCCGGGAGCGGTGGGCGGCCGAGGGTTTCTCGTCGCCGACGGGGAGCGGGAAGGCGGTGTCGTGGAAGTCGGAGAAGGCGCCCGCGACGGCTTCGAGGTGCCGGGCGAGCCGGTCGGGCGCCTGGTGGCGGGCGGCGGCGTCGAGTACGCCGGGGTGGTCGGCGAGCAGGGCGCACAGGGCACCGGCGGCGGGGCCGTCCACCTCCCGCTCGTACGAGGGGGCGAAGCCGAGCCGGTCCGCGCCCCGGACGAGCGCGCGGACGCGGGCGTGGGCGTAACGGACCCGGAAGAGGGCGTTGGTTTCGCCCTGGACGAGCAGGTCGTCGCCGAGCGGGGCGCGGTCGTGCCCGGCGGGCCGCAGCAGGCCCCACCGGGTGGCGTCGGGGCCGAGCCGGGCCAGCAGGGCGCCGGCCGTGGCCCCCGCGGGCACGGGCCGGATCTCCGGCGGCGGGGCCGGGAGCGTGCCCCGCACGTCCACGGTGACGCCGAGCCGCGCCCAGTCGGGGTCGGGCGCCTCTTCGCAGCTCGTCCGCACCTGGACGCCCCGCGCGCACAGCAGCCGCCGCACGGCGTCGGCCACGACGGCGGCCCGCACCTCGCGCCGGTGGTACAGCCGCCGGATCTCGCCGGTGGGCCGGTCGGCCCGTCCGTAGCGCACGCCGCGCTCCCCCACCGTCCGTACGAGGGCGGCTGTGCCGGCGGCGTCGAGCGTGAAGTTCAGGAAGCCGGGGCCGGTGACCTCGACGCGTCCGATGCCGGGCGCGGTGGCCATCCGGTCCCGGAGGATCCGGGCGACCTCGTGCGCCGGGAGCCCGGCGGGTCCGGCGAGCCGCAGGGCGACGGCACAGGCGTAGTCACCGCTGCCGCCGGGCCTGGTCCGCTCCACCCGCACGCGCGCGGGCACGGGCGCGCGCAGGGCGTCCTCGTCGACCGCGCGGCGCACAGCGCGCAGCACGGTCCTGGAGAGTTCTGCGGGGGTCACGGGACAAGCGTATGGGAGGAAGGGGGGCACTCCGCGACCCGGTTTCGCCATACGGTCAGCCGGGCGTGCGGTACGACGGGGCGCACCGGTCACCCGGCGGTGCTCCCGGCCCTTCCCACGCCGCGTCCGCGGGCCGGTGAGGGCGGGCCCTCCGGGCACGCGGACGGCCCCTGCTTGCGCATCAGCCGGTGGACGACCCGCACCAGCTCGCTCGGCTCGAACGGCTTCTCCAGGAACGCGTCGACCCCGGCGGCCACTCCGGCGTCCACCTCGAAGGGGGTGCAGGCGCTGACGACGGCGACGGGCAGAGCGCTGGTCCGCGGATCGGCGCGCAGCCGGGTGGCGGTCTGTATGCCGTCGAGGCGGGGCATCACCACATCGAGGGTGATCACATCCGGACAGATGCGGTGCACGAGATCCAGACACTCGACACCGTCGGCCGCGGTCACGACCTCGAAGCCCTCCAGTTCGAGATTGACCTTGATCAGCTGCCGGATGACCTTGTTGTCGTCGACAACGAGCACGCGGCCGTACACCCCTGACACCCTTCGAGGGTAGGCGGGGCGGAGGCGCCGCGTCCGGCTTTTGCCCACTTCCGCCCGGGAGGACCGCCTCGGACCGCGAACGGGCGGGCCGGCGGGGCACCGGGATCCGGGTGCCGTGCCGGTGACGGGCCGGCCGGGCGCCCAGGGCCGGGCCGACGTGGGGCGGGGCCCGGGGCACGCCCGTATCCGCTGGCGGACAAACCTGTTCCCGGGCACCACCTGGGAGCTGGTAGTGTTTCACCCGTCGCCGCCGAGAGCGGCGACATCGCCCCCGTAGCTCAGGGGATAGAGCATCGGCCTCCGGAGCCGGGTGCGCAGGTTCGAATCCTGCCGGGGGCACTTCGCGGGAAGTGCCGAAAAGACCCTCTTGCCAGTGGAGACACTGCGCGGAGGGTCTTTTTCATGTGCGCCAGGACTCATGTGCGCCAGGAGTCATTGCGTCGAGTCATGTGCGCCGGAGTCATCTGCGCCGGAGTCATCTGCGCCGGAGTGGCGGGTGGCGGAGGCCCGCAGTCCGCTCCCGGTCGCCCCCGCCGCGCTCCGGGAAGTCGGCTTCCGGCGCACGCGCCTCCTTCGGGCCGATGGTGCGCGCCCCTATCGTGAGGCCGGCAACTCCCGCCCCCAGAGGAAGCGTTCATCCTGGTGACATCGCGTACGGCCGACCTCCGCCCTCTGCCGGAACTGCTCCGGGAGCATGCCCGGCGCCTCGGTACCAAGACCGCTTTCCAGGACGAGCGCCGCCGTGTGACCTACGCGGAGCTGGAGGTGCGCACCGGACGGCTGGCGGGGCATTTCGCCGGCCTCGGACTGCGGCACGGCGAGCGGGCGGCGATCCTCCTCGGCAACCGGGTGGAGGCCGTCGAGAGCGTCCTCGCCGTCGCCAGGGCGGGGGCGGTCGGCGTGCCGATGGATCCGCGGAGCAGCACGGCCGAGCTGGCGCACATGCTGGACGACAGCGGCGCCCGGCTCCTCGTCACCGACCGGGCCTCGCTGCGCCGGTTACCGGCGTTGCCGTCGGATCGCCCCCGGCCGAGGGTGGTGCTCGTCCGGGACGCCGGGACACGGGATGACGCCGGAAGGCCGGACGGCGGGGCGCCGGACACCCGTACGCCGGGCGGGGCCCCGGCGAAGGGCGCGGCGGACCCCGTGGGCCCGGCGGACGCGTGCTGGTACGAGGACATGGCCGCCTCCGAACCCCCCGTTCCCGCTCCGGACGACCTCGGGCTCGACGAGGTGGCCTGGCTGCTCTACACCTCCGGGTCGACCGGCCTCCCCAAGGGCGTGCTGTCCACCCAGCGCAACCGCCTGTCGTCGGTGGCGTCCGGTTTCGTCGCCGTCCTCGGTCTCTCGGCCGACGACCGCCTGTTGTGGCCGCTCCCCCTCCATCACGCCATGGGGCAGGTCCTGTGCGTCCTCGGGGTGACCGCGACCGGAGCGTCCGCGATGATCCTGCCGCGCTTCTCCGTGGGGGACGTGCTGGAGCAACTGCGCCGGGCCGACGAACCGTTCACGCTGCTGGCCGGTGTGCCGACGACATACGGCACGCTTCTCGACGCGGTGGGCGCCGACGGGCTGCGGGCGCCCGCGCTGCGCGGCTGCGTCAGTGGGGGCGCGGCCGCCGCCCCCGCGTTCCGGCGGGCCTTCGAAGAGACCTGCGGGGTTCCGTTCCTCGACCACTACGGCAGCACCGAGGCGGGGCCCGTCACGATGACGGCACCGGGCACCGACCGGGCGGCCGGCTCCTGCGGCCGTGTGCTGCCGGGCACCCGAGTGCGGATCGGAGACGGCGAAGAGGCTGCGGCAGAGGGTGAGTTGTGGGTCTCCGGGCCCGGTGTCATGGCCGGGTACCACGGTCGGCCCGACGACACCGCCGAGGTCCTGCGCGACGGCTGGTACCGCACCGGCGACCTGGCCCGGATCGGTACCGACGGTCAGCTCACCCTCACCGGCCGGGTCAGTGAGCTGATCGTCCGGGCCGGGGAGAACATCCATCCCTCCGAGGTGGAGGCGGTGCTGCTGACGCTGCCGGGGATCAAGGACGCCGCCGTGGCCGGGCGGCCGGACGACGTACTCGGTGAGGTTCCGGTCGCCTATCTGGTCCCGGAGCGGGCCGGTGCCCTCGACCGGAGGGCGGTCCTGGCCGCCTGCCGGGAGCGGTTGTCGCCGTTCAAGGTGCCCGCGGCCTTCTACGGGGTGGACGCCATCCCGCGTACCGCCTCGGGAAAGGCCAGGCGGTACCGGCTCGCGGGCCTGCCCGCCCGGCTCCTGCGGGCCGAAGCCCTCTCCCCGGCGGGGACGGACACCGGCACGGCCGCGAAGTCCGAAACGGGAACGGGAACGGCGGATCTGACGGACCTGGTGCGGGCCGAGGTCGCCGCCGTGCTCGGCTGCGCCGTGGACGAGGTGGGGGCGGGCACCGCGTTCCGCGACCTGGGCCTGGACTCGTTGACGTCCATGGTGCTGCGCGACCGTCTGTCCGCGGCGACCGGTGTCCCGCTGTCCGAGGCCGCGCCCTTCGACTTCCCCACCACGACGGAGATGGCCGGGCACCTCCGGGCCCGGCTCACCGGCGGCACGGCGCGTGCCCGGCCCACACGTCAGGAGGGGGACGGCCCGGCCGGCGATCCCGTGGTCGTCATCGGCATGGCCTGCCGTTTTCCCGGCGGCGTGGAGTCCCCCGAGGACCTGTGGCGGCTGGTCGACGAGGGCGTCGACGCCATCACGCCCTTCCCGGCCGACCGGGGGTGGGACGTGGACGGGCTGTACGACCCGGACCCCGGGCGGGCCGGCCGTACCTACGTACGCGACGGCGGCTTCCTGACCGGTGTGGACCGCTTCGACCCCGCCTTCTTCGGGATCTCGCCCCGTGAGGCGACGGCCATGGACCCGCAGCACCGGCTGCTGCTCGAAGTCGCCTGGGAGGCCTTCGAGCACGCGGGCATCGATCCCGGCACGGTGCGTTCCACTCCCACCGGTGTGTACGCCGGGCTCATGTACAGCGACTACGCCGGCCGTCTCGTCCGCACACCGGAGCGGGTGGAGGGCTACCTCGGCATCGGTAACGCGGGCAGCGTCGCCTCCGGCCGTATCGCCTACACCCTGGGCCTGGAGGGACCGGCGGTGACGGTGGACACGGCGTGCTCGTCGTCCCTGGTGGCCCTGCACCTGGCGGCCCAGGCCCTGCGCGGGGGCGAGTGCTCGCTGGCGCTGGCCGGGGGCGTCACCGTCATGTCGGCGCCCCGCTCGTTCGTCGAGTTCAGCAGGCAGCGCGCGCTGGCGCCCGACGGCCGCTGCAAGGCGTTCGGCGCGTCGGCGGACGGCACCGGGTGGGCCGAGGGCGCGGGCATGCTGCTGCTGACACGGCTGTCGGAGGCGCGGCGGGCCGGATACGAGGTGCTGGCCGTGGTACGCGGCTCCGCCGTGAACCAGGACGGCGCGAGCAACGGCCTGACCGCGCCGCACGGACCGGCGCAACGGCGGGTGATCCGCCAGGCCTTGGCCGACGCGCGGCTGGTGCCCGCCGAGATCGACGCGGTGGAGGCACACGGTACGGGCACCCGGCTCGGCGACGTCATCGAGGCGGAGGCGTTCCTGGAGGCCTACGGCCGGGCCGGCGCGCGGGAGCATCCTCTCTGGCTGGGCTCGGTCAAGTCGAACGTCGGGCACACGCAGGCCGCGGCGGGTATGGCCGGGGTGATGAAGATGATCCAGGCGATGGCGCACGGGGTACTGCCGCGCACGCTGCACGCCGAGGAGGCGAACCCCGGCGTGGACTGGTCGTCGGGCGCGGTGTCGCTGCTGACCCGGCCGGTGCCGTGGCCCCGGACCGGACGGCCCCGGCGGGCGGGGGTGTCGTCCTTCGGGATCAGCGGGACGAACGCGCATGTGGTCATCGAGCAGGCGCCGGTGGAGGAGCCGGGTGATCCGCGCGGCCCGGAGAGCGGATCCCCGGCCGCCCGGGTGGCGGCCGTGCCGTTCCCGGTGTCGGCGAGGAGCGCCGCGGGACTGCGGGCGCAGGCGCGGCGCCTGCGCGCCCACGTGGACGCCCGCCCCGGGACGGACCTGCTGGACCTCGGATACTCCCTGGCCACGAGCCGCGCCCACTTCGAACACCGCGCGGTGGTGGTGGCCGGTGACCGCCGCGAACTGCTCGCCTCCCTCGACGCGGTGGCCGAGGGCCTGTACCGGCCGGGTCTGAGCACGAGCGGCCCCCGCCCGACGGGCGCGGTCGTCTTCATGTTCACCGGACAGGGCAGCCAACGCAGCGGTATGGGCCGCCAGTTGTACGAGACCCAGCCCGTCTACGCCCGCTCCTTCGACGCCGTCTGCGCCCTGCTGGACCCGCTGCTGCCGAAGCCGCTGCGGGACGTGGTGTTCGCCGACGGGGACGAGGCGGACGGCCGGGCCGAAGCGGGCCGGGCCGACGAGGGCGCCGGGGGTCATGGAGCGGACGGGCTCCTGCACACGACGCGGTTCGCTCAGCCGGCCCTCTTCGCGCTGGAGGTCTCGCTGTTCCGGCTGCTGGAGTCCTGGGGTGTACGCCCCGACATGGTGGCCGGGCACTCGGCCGGTGAGCTGGCGGCGGCGCATGTGGCCGGGGTGCTGTCCCTCGCGGACGCCTGCACCCTGGTGGCGGCGCGGGGCCGTCTGATGGACGCGCTGCCCGCCGGTGGGGCGATGGCCTACGTACGCGCCGGCGAGGACGAGGTCGCCGCGTTCCTGGCGGACGGGGCGGGCCGGGGCCGGGGGCTGGAGATCGCGGCTGTGAACGGCCGCTCCGTGGTCGTCCTCGCCGGGGACGAACCCGCCGTGCTGGATGCCGTCGCACACTGGCGCGCGCAGGGACGTGAGGCCACCCGGCTGCGGGTGAGCCATGCGTTCCACTCGGCGCGCATGGACCCCATGCTCGACGCCTTCGACCTGGTCGCACGGGAGATCACCTACTCCCGGCCGGAGATTCCCCTCGTCGGCGCGGTGGCTGACCTGCCCGCCGCCGTGGAGGAGGTCCGCTCGTCCCGGTACTGGGTGGAGCACGTACGCCGGCCGGTCCGGTTCACCGACTCGGTGAGCCGTCTGCGGGAGCGGGGCGCGGCACACTTCGTGGAGCTCGGCCCGGACAGTGTGCTCACCGGTCTGGCCCGCGACCACCTCTGCGGCCCGCCGCCCGCGTCCGTGGCCGGGGACGCGGCCACGGACGGGACCGAGAGCCGGTACACGGACGGGAGCACGGACCCGGCCCCGGGCGGCCTGGTGCCCGCGCCCTCGTTCGTCCCGACCCTGCGTGGCCCGCGACCGGAGGCCGAAGCACTGCTCGCCGCCGTCGCCGCGCTCCACGCCCATGGGGTCCCGGTCGACTGGCACGCGGTCTTCGCCGGGCGCGGGGCGCGGCGTACGGCGCTGCCGACGTACGCCTTCCAGCGTGAGCGGTACTGGCTGGAGGCCGACCGGCCGGGGGCCGCGCCGGAACAGGACGCCTCACCGCACCCGTTCCTCTCGTCGGCGACCTCGACGGCGGACGACGACGGCCTGCTGCTGAGCGGCCGGATCTCGCTGCGGGACCAGCCCTGGCTGGCCGACCACGCGGTGCTGGACACGGTGCTCCTGCCGGCGACCGCCTTTGTGGACATGGCGATCCACGCCGGGGACCGGGTGGGAGCCTCCGTACTGGAGGAGCTGACCCTGACGGCACCGCTGTCACTGGCCGCCGACGAGACGGTCGAGCTCCAGGTGAAGGTGGCGGGGGCGGACGCGGACGGGCGGCGGGCCGTGGTGTTCCACGCGCGGACGCACACGCCCGGGTGCGAGGGGCCCTGGGACCTCCGCGCCTCTGGGGTGCTGGCCCTCTCCGGCCACGCGCTTCCGGAGCCGCCGGATTCCGGGGCGGCGCCCGCCCCCTGGCCTCCCACGGGCGCTGCCCCGCTGCCGCTGGGTTCCGGACCGGGGACCGGCCTCTACGACAGGCTGGCGCGTGGCGGGCTCCGCTACGGTCCGGCCTTCCAGGGGCTGCGCGCGGCCTGGCGCCTGGGCGCCGACGTCCTCGCCGAGGTGGAACTCCCGGAGGAGGAGCACGGTGACGCGGGGCGGTTCACCCTGCATCCGGCCCTGCTGGACGCGGCACTGCACGCACTGACGCTCAGTCAGGAATCCCAGGAACCTCGTCCGTCCGAGCGGGCTCAGGACACTCCGGACGGCGGTGGCACGGTGCTGTCGCTCCCGTTCGCCTGGAGCGGCGTGCGGCTGCACGCCTCCGGCGCCCGCGCGGTGCGGGTGCGGGTGTCACCGGCGGAGGGGAACACGGCCCGGCTGGAGCTGACCGACGGTTCAGGGTCCCCCGTGGCCACGGTGCGCTCGCTGGTCCTGCGTCCGCTCCCCCGCGAGGGGTTGGGCGGGCGCGCGCACGGCGACCTCCTGTTCCGCCCGGACTGGGTACGCCTCCTGGATCCGCCCGCTCCGGCGCGGGCGGAACCGCCTCGGTACGGGTTCCTGGGCGAGCCAGGGCCCTGGCCGTACGACGCGCTCGCGCGGTCGGGCATCGGGCCCACGGTGTACGCGGACGCGGCCTCGGCGGGTGCCGACGCACCGGCCGTCGTCGTCGCCTGCCCTCCCCTCACCACGGCCGGCGGAACGGACCGCGCGTCGGCCGCGCACCGCGCGGCCGCGCACCGCGCGGCCGCGTGGGCACTGCGGCTCGTACAGGACTGGCTCGCCGAGGAGCGACTCGCCAACTCACGCCTGGCCGTCGTCACTTCGGGGGCCGTCGCCAAGGAGACCGGAACGGGTGCGACGACGGGGGCCAGCGGCGCCACGGCCGACGCCGTGCTCGCGCACGCGCCGGTATGGGGGCTTCTGCGTTCGGCGCAGACCGAGAACCCGGGCCGCTTCACACTGATCGACGTGGACGAACACCCCACGTCCGCAGAGGCGTTGGTCCGGGCGCTGGCGAGTGCCGAGCCGCAGACGGTGGTGCGGCACGGTGTCGCGTACGCACCGGGGCTCGTCCGGGCCTCCCGCCCGCAATCGGCGGCAGGGGCGGACGAGGACGCGCCCCGGCGGCTCCGCCCCGACGGCACCGTCCTGGTCACCGGGGGCTCCGGCTCCCTGGGCACGGCGTTCGCCCGCCACCTGGTGGCCACCCACGGGGTACGTCATCTGCTGCTCGTGGGGCGGCGCGGGGCGGATGCGCCCGGCAGCGCCGAACTGTGCGCGGAGCTGGCGGAGTTGGGGGCGGAGGTCACGGTGGCGGCCTGCGACGTCGCCGACCGTACGGCGCTCGCCGCCCTGCTCGCGGACGTACCGCCGGCGCATCCGCTGACCGGCGTGGTGCACACCGCGGGTGTCCTGGACGACGGGGTGATCCCGGCGCTGACGCCGGAGCGCCTGGCCCGTGTCCTGCGGCCGAAGGCGGACGCGGCCCTCGCCCTGCACGAGTTGACCCGGGACAGCGACCTCGCGGTGTTCGCCCTCTTCTCCTCGGTGGCCGGGGTGTTCGGCTCCGGCGGCCAGGGCAACTACGCGGCGGCGAACGCGTTCCTGGACGCCCTGGCACAGCACCGCCGGGCCCTCGGACTGCCGGGCACCTCGATCGCCTGGGGGCCGTGGCAGCAGAGCGGCGGGATGACGGCCACGCTGCGCGAGGCGGACCTGCGCCGGATGGCCCGTTCCGGATTCGTCCCGCTGCGCACCGAGGAGGGGCTCGCGCTCTTCGACGCCGCCGTCGAAGGTCAGGACGCGGTCGTGGTGGCGGCCCGGCTGGACCCGGCGGCGGCCGGCACGCCCGGGGCACCGCTCTCCCGTGTGCCGGGCCGGGGCCCGGTCCGGAGAGCCTCCACGGCGCTCACGCGGTCCGGTGCCGGGGGCGGCTCGCTGGGACGCCGGCTCGCCGCCGCCCCCGCGCCCGCGCGCGGCGCGCTGCTCCTGTCGGAGGTCCTGGCGGAAGCCGGCCTGGCGCTCGGCCACAGCCCGGAGGGCCCCGTGATCGACGCGGACCGCGCACTGGCGGAACTGGGGCTCGACTCGCTGGCCGCCGTCGAGTTGCGCAACCGGCTCGCGGCGGTGACGGGGCTCGCCTTGCCGGCCACCCTTCTGTTCGACTACCCGACACCGCGTGCGGTCGCCGCCCATCTGGAGGAACGCTGGTCCCAGGCCGCGCCCGGCGAACCCGTCGCCCCTGAGGCACCCGACGCCCCGGTGCCGGAAGGCACCGCCGCGAGCGGGCTCGCGTCCCGGGTGCCGGGTGGTGCCCCGGACGGGGCTCCGTCCCCTCAGGGCGCGCCCGCCGACTCCCTGTCCGCGCTGTTCCGTACGGCGTGCGCCCGGGGCAGGGCGTGGGACGGGATGGCCCTGCTGACGATCGCCGCCCGCTTCCGTGACGTGTTCGAGAGCGCCGGCACCCTCGGTGCTCCGCCCCCGCCCGTCACCGTCGCGGAGGGAGGCTCCGGCGCCCGCCTGCTCTGCTTCCCCGCCCTCAGCGCGCTGTCGGGGCCGCACGAGTACACCCGCTTCGGGCCGGCCCTCCAGGGCCGGCGGCCCGTCTCGGTGCTGCCGAACCCCGGGTTCCTGCCGCGCGAGTCGCTGCCCGCCACCCTGGACGCCTTCGTGGCGGCGCAGGCGGCGGCCGTACGCGCCTGCGCGGGCGACGAGGCGTTCGTCCTGCTGGGGCGCTCGGCCGGCGGATGGGTGGCACACGCGGTCGCCGAGCACCTGGAGGGCACGGGGCCGGCTCCGTCCGCCGTCGTCCTGATCGACACCTTCCCCGGCGAGAGCGGCGGCCTGGGCGGTGGCAACGGCGGCGACGGGCCCGCGCTCTCGGCGATGACGGCCGGGATGCTGGACCACTCCGCGCAGTTCGCCTCGGCCGAGATCGACCGGCTCACGGCGATGGCCGGCTACCTGGAGCTCTACGACGGCTGGAAACCGACACCTCTGGCGGCCCCCACCCTCTTCGTACGGGCCAGAGACCCTCTGCCGGGCATCGAGGCGGCCGAGCCCTGGAGTCTTCCGCACTCCGAAGTGACCGTGCCCGGCGACCACTTCACCGTACTGGAGGAGCATTCCCGCACCACCGCCCTCGCGGTGCACACCTGGCTCACCGAGCGGCTCTGAGCGGAGGCGGACGCGGGAGGGACGACAACACCACGGAGGGGCCGGGGAGCGTCTCGGCCGGAGCGCTCGGCCGGAGCGTCACGGCGGGAACGCCCGACCGGAGCGCGGAACGGACACGTGACCGGAGAACGGGACGGAGCGCCCGACCGGAGCACGGGACGGCGGTCGCCTCCCGCGAGGGCCCCGCAGCTCCCTCAGCCCCGCGCGCCCGCCATCTTCCCGATCTCCTCGATCACGAGGGCGGGCCGGTCCTTCGGGATGTCGTGCGAGCTGCCTTTGGCGGTGACGAGTGTCCGGTTCGCCGGCCCCTGCGCGACGAACGAGGCGGCGGCATCGCGCCAGAGCTGGGCGTCCTCGGGCGATCCGTCGAACGGGGTCTTCTCCGACACGATGACTGTGGCCGGGACGGCGTCGGGCCAGGAAACCTCGTGATAGGCCTTGTGCATCGGGGCGTAGTTCTCCGCCACGGAGATCAGCTGGCTGTTCCGCGGCTGCGAGGGGTCCTTCTTCGCGGCGTCCACGGCCGGCTGGTTGGCGGCGACGAGACGGGCTGTCTCCTCGTCCGTGTACAGCGGGGGCAGGCTGGCGTCGACGAGGACCGAGCCGGACACCAGTTCCGGGTACTCCTTCGTGAAGTAGGTCGCGATCTCACCGGCCTGCGAGTGGGACACCAGGACCACGTCCTTGGTCACGCCCAGCTTCTGGAGTCCCGTCCTCAGGTCGCTGACGGCGCTCCGCACGTCCCACGCTCCGGGGACCGCTTCGCTCTTGCCGAGACCTGGCCGGTCATACGTGATGATCGTGGCCCCGGTGGTCGCGTGCAGCTCGGGAACGATGTCCTTCCAGTAGGACGAGTCCTCGCCGCCGCCCGCGTCCAGGACGATGGCCGGGCCGTGCCCCTTGGTGACGTGGAACGCGAGGCGGTGACCGTCGTTGTCGATCATGTGGGGCTTCGGCTCGGCCGTCTTGTCCGCCCCCGGGACCGCCGGGGCGGAAACCGACGGCGCCGGGTCCCGGTGCGCGGATCCCTCGTCGCCGCAGGCCGTGACGAAACCGGCGGAAACGGCCAGCAGGGCGACGGCCGCCAGTGCGCGGTGGGCGCGGTGCGCGCGGTGGCCAGGAGCGTGAAAGCGTGCCATGAGTGATCCCTGGGAGCTGATGGTGCGAGCGGATGCGGACAAGCACCATCCTTCGCCGGACGCGGCTCCGAGGGCATCCGGCTACCGTGCCGATCAGGGGTGTTCCTGATGCGCCTGGGCAGGGTGGGGGTAGCCCCCTGGTGGCCCGCACCCCGGGGGTCGGTCCGCACACGGGGGACGGCCTCGGTAGGCCAGGGCCGAGCCCGCCGTGCCGCCGCCCACGGTCGGAACGGCGTTGCTCACGGCGCCGGGTAGGTGACCCGCCCGTGCTCGTCGACCCGTGACGCGGCACCCCAGGAACCCAGTTCGTGGACGCGCGGCTCGCCGCTGTCCATGATGTGCCGGACCGTCCAGCCACGGGCGGTCAGGGTGTTCGCGATCAGCAGGCGGTGGCAGCGCCACGGCATCGGCTCCCCGCACATCACGGCGACGCGGTGGTGCTCCGCGAGGGCGGTGAGGCGGGTGATGCCGTGCTCGTAGGCGGGAAGCAGGGTGTAGTCGGCGTAGTTCTTGAAGCTCGCGTTCCGCCAGCCCGCGTTGAGGGCGGGATCCACGTCCTGTGCGCGCCGCCGGCCGCCCAGCTCCTCCAGGTACACGTAGTCGATCCCGGCCCGCTCCAGCCATCCGCGCATCGCCTCGCCGTGGAACTGCGGGCTCCGGCGCGAGCCGGGATGGGCCCGGACGTCGGCCAGCACGTCGACGCGCTGGTCGTCGAGGCGGCCGATGAACACGTCCTCCGGGCACGTCCAGTGCCCGATCGTCCAGATCTCGCGCATCGGGTTCCCTCCGCACGCCCCTCACCGCCGCGTCGTCCGGACATGATGCACCGGCCGCGGTCCCCGGCCGCCGACGACATGCGAAGAACGCCCGGCACGCGACACTGGAAGGGTCCGAAGCACCTGCCGTGACGGAAGGCAAGCCGATGACCAGCACCTTCTCGGTCGGAGACCATGTGCGCTGGAACTCCGAGGCGGGCCATGTGGAGGGCCGGATCACCCGGGTCCACACCGAGGACGTGGAGTTCAAGGGCCGCACGCGGCACTGCGGCCCCGACAACCCGCAGTACGAGATCAGGAGCGACCGGACCGACCACATCGCGATGCACAAGGGTGGCGCGCTGACGAGGATCTGACCCGGACGGTCGCGTCGGGCGCCACGAGGGTGTACCGGCCACGGGCGTCGCACGGACGTACCGCGCGTGCGTACGCGGCCACGGGTGTACCGGCACGCGTGTACCGGCACGGGTGTACCGGTACACCGAGGGCAACCGGTGCACCGGTACGGTCCGCGGGCGTTACGCCGCGCAGGCGCCGAGGTCCTCCCAGACGCCCCACTCGCCGGTGGTGCCGGGCTCCTCGCCCTGAGCCCACCACTTGGCACGCCAGGTGTGGTTCTTCCAGGAGACGGTGTCCCCGCCGTTGTAGACCGCTCCCGCGCTCCAGGCCGAGGCGGCGCAGTCGCCCGGGTTCTCCTCGCCCCCGCCGCCGCCGTTCCCGCCGCCACCGCCGATCTGGACGTCGATGCAGGCGTAGAACGCGTTGGGGGTGTCGGCGATGTTCCAGACGGCGAGGACCTTCTGCCGGCCGGTGAGGCCGCCGAAGTTCACCTGGTGGGTGACGGTCGCGCCGGGCTGCGCACCGTTGTCGTTGAACTCGGCCACCGTCTGGCCGCCGACGAAGTACTGCCAGGTGCTCGTGGCATGACGTGCCGTCAGGTTCCAGGTGAAGGTGGTCGAGCTGCTGACCGGGGTGGCCTTCCAGTTCTTGCTGTCGTCGTCGAGCTCGGCGAATCCCGCGTTGCCGCCGCTACAGCTCCGCAGCCCCTTCGGCCCTTCGACGCTCTGCGGCTCGTACTTGATGGAACCGCAGTCGACGGTGCCCGCGGCGCACTGCGCCTGACGGCTCGGGGGCGTGGAGACGTAGCCGTGCGCGCCGGCCGTGGCGGCCGGGAGGCATACCGCGACCAGGGGGGCGATGCCCACGCCGATCACGGCAGCCAGCCGTCGTTTCGTGTTCATGTCAACTCCTTCGCTGTGGAGTCCGCCGCCGGAGGCGTTCGACAGCGGCCGGTGTGCCCGCACCACCGGTACCCCGCGCGCCCCGCCGAGCCGCGGGCGTACCGGAAGCGTGTGCGCGGTCAGCGGCGCGGGGGCGGATCCCGCCTCCGCGTTCACCACGGGTCGCGGGGTGGCGACCGGGGCTCACCGTAGGTCTAGACCATACTCATGGTCAGGTCCACGTCAATAGCCCGACGCCCATGGGTCTGGACCAACCCCCGGAATTGCCTGTCGGCGCACGCTCCGGGCCAGCCGGAGGCCCAGGTCGTCGATGGCGAAGGTGGGGTGGCTGCGGCGACGGACCGTGGCGCCGCAGCCGCGCTCCGACTCGGCCCAGCCGCCGCCCCGGAAGATGCGGTACGAGCCGTAGACCTCCTCGTCGTAGAGGTCCCAGCACCACTCCCAGACGTTGCCCAGCATGTCGTACAGCCCCCACGGGTTGGGGTCCTTGGCCCCGACCTCGTGGGCCCGGCCGCCCGAGTTCCCGTCGTACCAGGCGATGGCGTCGATCTCGCCGTACCGGTAGCCCGCCGTGCCCGCCCGGCAGGCGTACTGCCACTCCGCCTCGGTGGGCAGCCGGTAGCCGTCGCACTCCTCGTCCCAGACCACGTCCCCGGTCGCGGGGTCGTGGTGGTAGGCCGGAGACAGTCCGGACCGGGCCGAGGTCCGGTTGCACAGCTCGACGGCGTCGAACCAGCTGATGTTCGTCAGGGGCGCGGCGTCCGCCGTGGCGGTGGCCTTCCCGGTGACCTCGCGGTGCAGCCCGGCGGTCACGGGGTGACGGCCGATCAGGAAGGGGGCCAGCGCGGTCCGCCAGCGGGTGCCGCGGCGGTCGTCGCGGAGGTCCACCGTGCCGCCGGGGATCTCGACCATGGGCGGGTGCACAGGGAGCCTCTCCGTTCGGAGCGTCCATCAGGACGCCGTCGTCTCACCCTACGAGGGCCAACGGGACGGCGGCCTCGAACAGCCGTTCCCGAAACGCTCCGTTCACATACGACTTCCCCCGCCCGGGCCTTGGCCGAGAGTGCCCGTACGCGACACGGCACGGCACTCCGTGATCCACGGCGCCCGCCCGACCGGGGGGACGGAACCTCCACCTCCGGGCCAGGGCATCGGCCGTGAGTGTGCCACGGGCGGCCCGGCCGGCCGACGTGCCCGGCGGCCACGCCGAGACGGCCCGGTACCCAAGGGCGGGGGAAACATCCGATGAGTGCGCACTCGATAACGTGTCCGATTTCCGACATGCGGTGGAAGGTGGCGCTCTTTGCGATACCGATACGGGTCTCTAGCGTGGCCGTCATGAACAGAAACCGTGCCGAACCGTGCGCGCGTCCGGAGGGGGCCGACCGCCTCCCGGGCGACGCGCTGTCGTTCGTCGTCACCCGTACCGATCCGCGAGAGGGACCGCTGGGTCTGACGCCTTCCGCACACAGGCCCACGGCGAAGGGAGCACGATCATGAGCGAGGCCACCGGTGCGCAGCCGCGCCCGGCCGACGTCCGGTCCCAGGGGCAGGCCCCGGCGGGTGAGCCGGACTGGGCCGCCCTGACGGACGAGGAGATCTTCGCCTTCCGGGACGCGGAGAACCGCCGGAGGGCGGCTCCCGAGGCGCGGGCGATCACCGGAATGCCCGAGGACGGTGTCACGATCGAGTGGCAGGAGATGGCGCTGCCCGGCCGCCGTTTACCCGTCCGGGTGTACCGGCCCTCGTCCGGGACCCCGGGCACCGGCGCCGGTCTGCCGCTCGTGGTCCATGTGCACGGCGGCGGGTTCGTGGGCACGGCGGTGCAGAGCGACTGGGTCAACAGCCACCTCGCCGCCCGGCTGCCCGCGGTCGTCGTCTCGGTCGAGCACCGCCTCGTCGGCCCGGACCATCCTCTGTCGGCGGCCGTCGACGACGGCTGGGACGTACTGGACCACCTGGTGCGGAACGCGGCGGAGTGGGGCATCAGCCCGACGCGTGTCGCCGTCTTCGGTGAGAGCTGCGGCGCGTTGGTCACCGCCCTGGCCGCGGTCCGGGCCAGGAAGGCCGATCTGCCCCTCGCGGCACAGGTGTTGGTGAACCCGGCCGTCGATCTGACCGAGACGATGCTCGACCATCCCTCGGCCGTCGAGTACTCCCACACCCCCACGCTCAGCATGCCGCAGCTCGAACTGTTCCACCGCTTCGCCGTCCCGCCGGGCGCGGACTCCCGCGCGCTGTCACCGCTCTACGCCGACCTGCACGGGCTGCCCCCGGCGCTCGTGGTGGTACCGACGCACGATCCGGTGGCCGACCAGGGCCGCGGTTACGCCGAGCGGCTGCGCGCGGCCGGGACGCCGGCCCAGCTCATCGAGTTCCCGGAGGCGACGCACGCGTTCCTCAGCATGCCGGGGGTGGCGCCGCAGGCGGAGGCCGCGCGCAAGGAGATCCTCGACTTCCTGCACACCAGCCTCGCCGTGTGAACGGCAGTACCGCGTAAGCGGATTCGGCCGACGAACGACCGGTGGCGGCACCCGGAACCCACCGGGTGCCGCCACCGTGCGCGTCAAGCGCCCGCCCATGCCTCCTGGTTACGCGCCACGTCGTAGACCCGCTCCACCTGGGTGGGGGTGAGCGCCCCGCTCAGCGGCGCCAGCGACGACACCTGACGCTCCCTCAGGACACGTACGTCCGGCGGGGTGGTGACCACGTCGAGCGCGGCGACGCCGGTGAACACCAGCACGGTCCCGACCGGCACGGCGAAGGTGCAGTACGCCTCCAGCACCCTCCGCGCCCGCCCGGCCCCGAACCGGTCGTCGAGGGCGTACGGCTGGGGCTCGCCGTCACCGAACCGCACCGTGCCGTCGTCGATCCGTACCGACGCCTGGGGGTGGTGCTCCGCGTGCACGGCGAACACCCCTCCCGGGCCGATGAGCAGGTGCCCGATCTCCGTGCCGTCCGACAGGGGTACGGAGTGCAGGACCCGCCAGCCGTGCCGGGTCAGCCGCTTCAGCTCGGCCCCGACCCGGCGCTCCCCGGACAGCGCGGTGCGCCGGGGGTCCGGCTCCTTCTGCCGGCGCAGCGCCCCGGTGGCGGCCCGTACGAGCGTGCCGGCACCGGACTCACCGAGCTGCACCCGCAACGCGGTGCCGGGGCGGCGGGTCGAGAGGTCGGTGGCGGGGGTGAGCGCGGGCAGCTCCGGCCGCCGCCCCGGCGCGTTGGGCTCGGGTGTCGTGGGGTCGGGGGACGCGGGGCCGGGGGGCGCGGAGGCGGAGACGGAGGACACGGGTTCGGGCCGGGACGCGGACTCCGCTTCGGGCCGGGGCCCGGACGCCGGTTCCGGCCGGGACGCGGACACCGGTTCCGGCCGGGACGCGGACACCGGTTCCGGCCGGGGCCCCGACGCCGGTTCCGGCCGGGACGCGGACACCGGTTCCGGCCGGGACCCGGACTCCGCTTCGGGCCAGGGTTCGCGGGTGGGTTCGCGGGTGGGCGCGTCCTTCCGGGCCGGCTCCCGGGAACGCTCGTCCCCGGCCGCCTGCTCCTGGGGCGGGCGTCGCCCCTCGCGCTCGCCCGGGGACGCCGTGACCGGTTCTCGCTCCTGGCTGGGTGGCCGTGCCTGTTCCGGGACGCGTGGGGTGTGCGCCGGGGGCGGGACGTCCTCCCGGCCCTGCTCCGGTGTTCCCCCGCGCTCCCCCGCCTCCGAGCCCTTCCGCATCCGCATCCGCCGCAGCGGCGGGATCCGGGGGGCCGAAGGGGGCGGCGTCGGCGGCATCAGGGGGTCCGGAGGGTCCACCTCGCCGAGGACCGGCATGTCCGGGACCTGACGGGCGAGCGCGTCCGTGACGGCGTCACGGTAGCGCGGGTGCAGGACGGTGATCGTGCCGCTGCCCAGGTCGGCCCAGCCGATCGCGGTGCCGTCGGGCAGGTTCACATACAGCCGGTCATGCCCGAAGAGCTGCCATGACGTGACCTTCAGATCGTGCATCGTGCCCCCTCGTGTTCGCCGTTTCCGCCTCTCCGACTTCCTCGCTCCCCCGTTTGTCTCCACCTTGTACGGCAGTTCGACAACCGGACAGGGCGCAGAGCGGGCGCGCGGGGTCGAGGACCCGGCGTTCCGGAGCGGTCCGGGCTCCGTGCGCCCCGGACTGCTCCGGCGGCCCGGTCAGACCAGGGGGAGGCCCGGCGCCGGATAGGCGTCCATCATCGCCTTCACCTCGCCCCTGACCTTGGAAACAGTGGTTTCGTCACCTGTACGGGCGGCGTCGACCACAAGATCGATCCACTGTGCGACGGTGCCCATCTCGGAGGCCGGCACGCCCCGGGACGTCAGGGCGGGGGTGCCGACGCGGATGCCGGACGGGTCGAACGGCTTGCGCGGGTCGTAGGGGACGGCGTTGTAGTTGACGACGATCCCCGCCCGGTCGAGCGCCTTGGCCGCGACCTTCCCCGGCACGTCCTTCCCCGTCAGGTCGACCAGCAGCAGGTGGTTGTCCGTGCCCCCGGAGACCAGGTCGAAGCCGCGTGCGGCCATCTCCTCCCCCAGCGCACGGGCGTTGGCGACGACCTGATGGGCGTACGCGCCGAACTCCGGTGTGGCGGCCTCCTTCAGGGCGACCGCGATGGCGGCCGTGGTCTGGTTGTGCGGGCCGCCCTGGAGGCCGGGGAAGACCGCCCGGTCGATGGCCTTGGCGTGTTCCCCCCGGGAGAGGAGCATCGCTCCGCGCGGGCCGCGCAGGGTCTTGTGGGTGGTGGTGGACACCACGTCCGCGTGGCCGGACGGTGAGGGGTGCGCGCCTCCGGCGATCAGCCCGGCGATGTGGGCCACATCGGCGACCAGGACCGCGCCGACCTCGCGGGCGATGTCCGCGAACCCGGCGAAGTCGATGACCCGGGGCACCGCCGTGCCCCCGCAGAAGATCACCTTGGGGCGTTCGGCGCGCGCCAGGTCGCGCACCTCGTCCAGGTCGACGCGCCCGGTGTCGCGCCGAACCCCGTACCGCACCCCCCGGAACCAGGTGCCGGTCGCCGAGACGCCCCAGCCGTGGGTGAGGTGGCCGCCCATCGGCAGGGACATCCCCAGGACGGTGTCGCCCGGCTCCAGGAACGCCAGGTAGACGGCGAGGTTGGCGGGTGAGCCGGAGTACGGCTGCACGTTGGCGTGCTCCATGCCGAACAGGTCCCTGGCCCGCTCGGCGGCGAGCGTCTCCACCTGGTCGATGACCTGCTGGCCTTCGTAGTAGCGGCGGCCGGGATAGCCCTCGGAGTACTTGTTCTGGAGAACCGTCCCGGACGCCTCCAGAACGGCGGCGGACACGTAGTTCTCACTGGGGATCAGGCGCAGGGTGTCGGCCTGGAGCCGCTCCTCGGCGTTCACCAGTGCGGCGAGTTCCGGATCGGTCGCGGTCAGGGCGGGACGGCGGTCTTCGGACGGCTGTACGGACACGGGGATCCTCCCGGGTCGGTCGCACGGCGGCGACATGGACCCGGACGGCCCAGGCGGACGGCCTTCCGGCGATGACGCCCCGGGACGGTGCCCGGGGTGTGCCGCTCCCTCGTGGTCGCTTCCACGGAGTGCCCCGCGGGGCACGCGCCAGTCACGGCATCGGGCACTCTACTGCGCGGGGGCGCGGCACGCCGTGTGAATGGCCGGGATCCGGGGCGCCGGGCGCCGGTGAGGCCCCGGTGCCGGGCCTCCGGCACCGGTCAGCCGGAGTCCCGGGGGTTCCGCTCGATGATCTTTCCGTCCAGTTCGGCGGTGAGGAAGGCGCCGCCGTAGTCGTCGGAGACGTACACCCGCAGCACGGGGCGGTCGCCGTGGAAGGGGGACGACGGGTCCACGATCACGTAACGGCTGTCCGGGTCAGGGATGTTGAGGGACTTCTCCGCGTCCGCGAGGAGGGACGGCAGCTTGTCCCAGTCGACCTTCGTCAGGTCGACGGGGGTGTCGCTCGCGGAGAGCGTGCCGCCGGCGTCCTCACGTTCGGCACGGCCGTCGCGGTAGGTGTAGCGGTCGTACAGCTTGGGGTTGGCCGCCAACGGCGCGTAGGCCGAGGCGTGTTCCCCGTACAGCGTGAAGTCGGTGACCCGGGTGCCGCCCATCACCTTTTCGAGGCTCTTGACCACCTGCCGAGCCCCGTCCGGGGTCAGGAGGTCCACTGTGCGCTCCTGGGTGTCCTCGACGGGCGTGGCGTCCGCGCGGGGTGAGGGCGCCGCACCTCGGTCGTCGGACGGGGAACTCGCGGTGGCCGTCGGCCGGTCGGCGTCCTTGTCGTCGTCCGAGGACAGCGGGCCGTAGAGGAACAGCAGGACACCGACGGTCACGAGGGTGCCGGTGAGCGAGGTGGCGGCGGTGATCATGTGTATCCGGCGCCGCACCCGGGCTTCCCGCTCCTTTTCGAGTGCGTGGTCCGGAGTGGTCGACGCTCCGGCCGGAGGCGGGGACCAGGGGGCGTGGTGGGAGCCGGCACCGGGTGGCGACGGGGACGGGCCCGCCGCCGGGGGCCGTGCGGCGGGCCCGGACGGCGGCTGCGGGCGGCTTCCCGAGAGGCGGAGGGTGTCGGGCGAACCCGCGGGCGGCGCGGGCGCGGAGACGTCGGCGGGGGCAGCCGCGGCGGCCAGCATGCGGTCCAGTGTCTCGGCGTCCGGCCGTGCGGCGGTGTCCCGGGTCAGCAGCGCGTCCAGTACGGGGGCGAGCGCTCCGGCGCGTACCGGCGGGGGCACCTGTTCGTCCAGGACGGCCGCGAGGGTGGCGAGGGTGCTGGCCCGGCGGAGCGGGTGGTGGCCCTCGACGGCGACGTACAGCATCATGCCGAGCGACCAGAGGTCGGACGAGGGATCGCCCTCGGTGCCCCGGATGCGCTCGGGGGCTATGTAGTCGGGCGAACCGATGAGCGCCCCGGTGGCGGTCAGGCTGGTGGACTCGCGGATCGCCGCGATACCGAAGTCGGTCAGGACGGGGCGTCCGTCGGTCCGCAGCAGCACGTTGGCCGGTTTGACGTCGCGGTGGTGGATTCCCGCCGCGTGGGCGGCCCGGAGCGCCGAGAGGACGCCCCGGCCCAACTCCGCTGCCCCGGCGGGCGACATTGGGCCCTCGGCCAGCCGTTCCTGGAGCGAGGAGCCCTCCACCAGCTCCATGACGATCCAGGGGTAGCCGGTCTCCCCCGGGTCCACGATGTGGTGGATGGTGACCACGTTGGGGTGGTCCAGCCGGGCCAGGGCGCGGGCCTCCCGCAGGACCCGGGCGCGCAGGGTGCGCGCCGACTCGGGGTCGTGCTCCGCGAGGGCGGGGTCCGGCGGCCGGACCTCCTTGAGGGCGACGTCGCGGTGGAGCGCCTCGTCACGGGCGCGCCAGACCATGCCCATGCCGCCGCTGCCGAGTCTTCTGACCAGCGTGAAGCGACCGTCGATCACCCGTGCGGACGGGTCAGCGCCTGTGCTCATGCCCCGTAGCGTAAGGGGAGCCCATGACATCGGGGGAAGAGGGCTGTTCGGCCTCGGGGCCGACGCCCCCGGGGTCCAGAGGTCAGGCCGAGGTGCGTGTGCGGGCGGGCCGGGAGGACGTCCCCGACGCGTCGCGGCGGGTACCCGAGGACGACTTCTTCGCCGCCGTCTTCTTCGCCGCCGTCTTCTTCTTCGCCGAGGACTCGCTCGCGGCGGACTTCCCGGCGGAGGCTTTCCCGGCCGACGACTTCTTGGCCGCGGACTTCGTGGACGACGACTTCTTGGCCGGCGATTTCTTGGCCGGGGACTTCTTCGCGGTGGTCGTGTCGGTGGAGGACTTCTTCGCCGCCGCCTTCTTCTTCGCGGCCGGTTCCCGGGCCTCGTCGGACGCCTTCCTCTCCGGCCCCGCCCCCTTGGCGCCCCGCGCCTTGGAGCCCCGCCCCTCGGCCGCCGCTCCCCCGGCCTTCTCCGTACCGCCACCACCCCCGCCCCGCTTCGACGCCGCCCTGCCGGACTCGATGGGGTGGACGTCCGCCACCTCCCCGTCGTCCTGCCTTGGGGACCCCTTCGCCGCCCGCACGCTGTTCTCCAGCGCCGCCATGAGGTCGATGACCTCGCCCCCGCCGGGCTCCTCCTCGCCCTCCGGTTCCACCGGCTCCCCCGCCGCCTTCGCCGCGACGAGCTCCTCGACCGCCTCGCGGTAGTCGTCGTGGAGGGTGTCCAGGTCGGCCTCGCCCAGGGTGTTCATCAGGGCGTCCGCCAGGTCCAGTTCGGCGTCCCGGATCCGGACGTCCGTCTCCGGGGCGACCCCCTCCGGGCCGCGGATCTCGTCCGGCCACAGCAGGCCGTGCAGGGCGATCACGTCGTCCACCACACGGAGCATCCCGAGCCGTTCCCGGCCGCGCAGGGCGTACTTGGCGACGGCGACCTTCTCGCTCCGCCGCAGTGCCTCCCGCAGCAGCGCGTACGGTTTGCCGGCGGGTACACCGTTGGCCGCGAGGTAGTACGCCGAGTCCAGTTGGAGCGGGTCGACGGCGGAGGCGGGCACGAAGCCCTCGATCTCGATCGTCTTGGCGGTGGGCAGCGGCAGCGAGGCGAGGTCCTCGTCGGTGATGGGGACGACCGTGCCGTCGGGGTCCTGGTAGCCCTTGCCGGTCTCGGCGCCGCTCACCTCCCGCTCGTCCAGTTCGCACACCTTGCGGTAGCGGATCCGGCCACCGTCGGCGAGGTGGATCTGCCGGAAGGAGATCGAGTGGTTCTCCGTGGCGTTCATCAGCTTGACGGGAATGCTGACCAGTCCGAAGGAGATGGCGCCGTTCCAGATGGACCTCACCGTTCACTCCTCGCGCGCGTGACGACCCGATTGCACCGGTTACATCCGATTCCGTGCGATTCTTATCGTATGACGCCGATCACAGAGGTGGAGGGGCGGCGCCTGGCGCTCAGCAATCTCGACAAGGTGCTGTATCCGGCCACCGGGACCACCAAGGGCGAGGTGCTGCACTACTACGCGGCCACCGCGGCGGACGCGCTGCTCGCCCATCTGCACGACCGGGCGCTGTCCTTCCTGCGCTATCCGGACGGACCGCGGGGGCTGCGCTTCTTCACCAAGAACCCGCCGCCCGGTACACCCGACTGGGTGCGTACCACGCCGGTGCCCCGCAGCGACGACCCGGACGCCCGCCAGGTGCTCGTCCAGGATCTGCCCGCGCTGATGTGGGCGGCCAATCTGGTGGTGGAGTTCCACACCCATCAGTGGCGGCGGCAGACTCCGGCGGTCGCGGACCGGATGGTCTTCGACCTGGACCCCGGGGCGCCCGCGAGCATCGTCGAGTGCTGCGCGGTGGCCCTCTGGCTGCGGGAGCGCCTGGCGGCCGACGGCCTGTCCGCCTACGGGAAGACCTCCGGCTCGAAGGGCCTGCACCTGCTCGTCCCCCTGGAACCCGCCCCTTCCGAGGACGTGACGGCCTACGCCAGGTCGCTGGCGGTCGAGGCGCAGAAGGCGCTCCCCGATCTGGTGGTGCACCGGATGACGCGTGCGCTGCGCCCGGGGAAGGTGTTCGTGGACTTCAGCCAGAACGCCGCGGCCAAGACGACCGCCGCCCCGTACACCCTGCGGGCCAAGGACCGTCCCACCGTGTCCGCCCCCGTCACCTGGGACGAGATCGGGGCCTGCGAGGACCCCGCCGGGCTGGACTTCCTCGCCGGTGACATGGCCGCGCGGCTGGAGCGGCACGGCGACCTGCTCGGGCCGCTGACCGACCCCCGCCAGGCCCGCCCCCTGCCGGGCGGCTGACGGCCGCCCGGGAGGCGCGGGCCGGACGGCGGGCGGGCGGGTGGTACGGACCGGGAGGTCACGGCCTGTTCACAGTTGGCCATGCACACGGCAGGAAAGGCCGCAAGTGGAGGGTGGATTGTCAGGGACGTGGTGCACACTCTGCGCAGAGCTGCTTCTTGGACACGGCCCACCGGGTTCGCGGTGCAGAGGACGACACGGGGAGGGAACGGCGTGTTCGCGGGGATCGACGAGGTCGACTGGGCATCGATGGAGCACGCCTACGGGCCGGCGGACGACGTGCCCGCGCTCCTGCGGGGCCTGGCCTCCCCCGATCCGGCGGCGCGGGAGAGCGCCCTGGACGGGATGTACGGGGCGGTCCACCACCAGGGCGACGTGTACGCGTGCACGCTCGCCTGCATCCCCTTCCTCTTCGAGCTGGTCGTCGATCCCGGTGTCCAGGACCGCGGCAGCGTCGTCGAGCTGCTGACCAGCATCGGCGGCATCGATCTCGCCGAGGACGACGAGGACGAGATCGACGAGGACGAGATCGAGGGCGCCGCGAACTACGCGATGGCGGCGGCCGCCGTCACGGCCGGGGCGGGCGTGTTCTGCGAGCTGATCGCCGACGAGGACCCGGGGGTGCGGCTCGCCGCGCCGCTGGCCCTCGCCACCCTGCACAGCCGGCCGGTCCACGTCCTGGACCTGCTGCGGGAGCGGCTGCCCGTGGAGCCGGTGGAGGAGGTGCGTCTCGCGCTGGCCGAGGCGGCGGGGCGGGTGGCCCTGCGCCACCGTCCGCTGGCCGGGCGGGCCGCCGACTGGCTGAGCCGCCTCGCCGCCGAGGCGTACGCCCCCGGACTGCGGCTCGCCGCTCTCGCCCAGTTGGCCCGGTGCGCGCCGGACGCCCTGCCCGGCGACGTGGTGACGATGGTGTCGGGGCTGCTGCGGGAGCTGCGCTCCGGGCCGCCCGAGCCGGAGCGCGCCGGCCCCGAGACGTCCGGCGGTGAGGGCCCGGTGGAGCGGGCGGCCGCCCCGACGCTGGTGGGGCAGTTGCGGGCGCTGTCCGCCGAGGAGGCGGCGGGGCGCGGCGCCCCCTGGGCCGCCGATCTGCTGCGGACGCTGCACGTGGGCCTGGACGACCGGGTGGAGGAGCGTACGGCGCTGCTGGCGGACCAGTTGCGCAGCCCCGACCCCTGGCAGCGGATCGACGCCGTACGGATGAGCAGCGGGCTGATACGGGCCTGGCGCGGCTCCTACGAGGAGCTGGTGCGGCTGGTCGGGGCGCAGCTCACCGATCCGGAGCCGCGCCTCGCGGAGGCCGCCTCGCACGTGCTGGAGGAGCTGTTCTCGCTGGCCGCGCCGGCCGCCGACGCGCTGGCCGCGCGGGTGGCGGCCGAGCCGGGTGCCTGGGTGCGGCAGTGGGCGAGCGGACCGCCCGGACTGGGCTCGGCGGTCAAGGCGCTGGCCAGGCTGGGGGACGCTCGGGTGCTGCCCGCGCTGGCGGCGGCCCTGGAGCAGCCGGAGGTGCCGCACGACGTGGGGTTCGCCATCGGGTATCTGGGCGAGGCGGCCGCCCCTCTGGCGGGGACGCTCCGGCGGAGGCTGGCCGAAGTGGGCCTGGACGAGGGCGCGTACGACCGGGCGGCTCCGCTGCTCGCCGGGCTGACGGCGCTGCGGGCGGGCGAGGCCGCGCCCGAGGTGCTGCGGGTGCTGCGGGGGGCGCCGGAGTACCGGGGCGAGTGGCTGCGTACGGCGGCGCTGCGGGCGCTCGACGCGTTCGGGCCCGCCGCCCGTGGCGCCGCGCCCGAGCTGCGGGCGCTGATCCGGCGGCCCGGCACGGCGGCCGCGACCGAGGCGGCCGAGGCCCTCTGGTCGGTCGAGGGGGACGCCGAGGCGGTGCTTCCCGTGCTGCTGGAGGGGCTGCGGGCCGAGCGGGAGCACGACTGCCGGGCGGCGGCCGCCGCGCTGGGCCGGCTCGGCGGGGCGGCGTCGGTGGCGGTGCCCCGGCTGCGCGCCCTGCTGGCCCATGACGAGCTGTGGCTGCGCGTGGACGCCGCGATCGCCCTGTGGGAGATCTCCGGGCGGACCGGGGAGAGCGTCCCGGTGCTCCTCGCGGCCTGGGAGAGGAACCGCCACGTCAGGGTCCGGGTCGCGGACTGTCTGGCCCGGATGGGTCTGCCCGGCGCGGGGCCGGACGCCGCACAGGTCTTGCGCGCCGAACTCCTGTCCGTACGCCGCCACAACGCGATGGACGGCGGATACGGCAGTCACGACACGCATGAGGACGAGAAGCTTCTGGCACTCTGCCGGCGGGCTCTCGGGATCGACAGGGGAAAAGGAACCACATCATGATCATTTTCGGTACGCGCGGCTACCTCCACCAGTTGGCCGTCCTGACGATGGTGTGCGGCTGGTGCGGCAACCCCGCCGCGCACACGCTGCGCAAGCGGGTCACCAAGTTCACGCTGTTCTTCGTGCCGCTCTTCCCGTTCTCCACGAAGTACGCGACGCAGTGCACCTTCTGCGGCGGCGAGCGGCGGATACCCAAGGAGGAGGCCGACCGGCTGCTGGCCCAGGCGCACGCGGGGCAGGACGGCAATCCGTACGGCACCGCCCCGCAGCAGCAGCCCGGGTACGCGCCCGGAGGCGGCGGCCCCCACCGGGGCTGAGCGCACGGGGCCCGGAAGCACGGGCCGAGGGCACAGAGGGAGGCCGGGGCGCGGGGCCGGGGGTGCGGGGCAGGGGCGCGGGGCTGACATAAGGGAAATAGCACCCGCCTCTTGCTACGTTGCGGGGCATGACCGCAACGACGGCGGACGCGCGCCCGCCCGAGCTACGCCTGCCCAAGCGGCGCGGGGTCGAGCTCTCGCTCCTGATCGGGGCCGTGCTCATCTCCGTCTACGGCTACGCGGCCGTCGGCCTCGCCAGGAACAACGCCGTACCCCCCGATGTGGCCGGGTACGGCGCCGGTCTCGGCCTCCTCGCCCTGCTCGCCCATCTCGCGGTCCGGCTGCGCGCCCCGTACGCCGATCCGCTGCTGCTGCCGATCGCGGTCCTGCTCAACGGCCTGGGCCTGGTGCTGATCTACCGGCTCGACCTGGAGACCCCCCGGGACCAGGCCGCGGCCACCCAGCTGGTCTGGTCCACCCTCGGGGTCGCGTTCTTCATCGCCGTCGTCGTGCTGCTGCGCGACCACCGCCTCCTCCAGCGCTACGCGTACCTCTCGGTGGCGACGGCTCTGGTGCTGATGATCGTGCCGATCTTCTTCCCGGCGGTGAACGGGGCCAAGATCTGGATCCGGGTCGGCGGATTCTCCTTCCAGCCGGGCGAGTTCGCCAAGATCCTGCTCGCCGTGTTCTTCGCCGCCTACCTCGCGGCCAACCGCAACGCGCTGGCGTACGCCGGCCGCACGGTCTGGAAGCTCCAGTTGCCCACCGGCCGGGTGCTCGGCCCGATCGTCGCGATCTGGCTGCTCAGTGTCGGTGTCCTCGTCCTGGAACGGGACCTGGGCACCTCGCTGCTCTTCTTCGGCCTCTTCGTGATCATGCTGTACGTCGCCACCGGGCGGACGGGCTGGATCGCGGTGGGCCTGCTGCTCGCGGCGGCGGGCGCGTTCGTCGTGGGCTCGCTCGAACCGCATGTGCACAGCAGGGTGCAGGACTGGCTGGATCCGTACGCGAGCATCAGCGCGGGCCAGGGGCCGAGCCAGCTCGCCCAGTCGCTGTTCGCGTTCGCCGCCGGGGGCATGCTCGGCACCGGGCTGGGGCTCGGACACTCGATCCTCATCGGCTTCGCGGCCAAGTCCGACTTCATCCTGGCGACGGCCGGCGAGGAACTCGGCCTGGCCGGGCTCACCGCGATCTTCCTGCTGTACACCCTGCTGGTGGCCCGCGGTTACCGGGCGGGGCTCGCCCTGCGCGACCCCTTCGGCCGGCTGCTGTCGATCGGGCTGGCCTCGATCCTCGCGCTCCAGGTCTTCGTCATCGCGGGCGGGGTGATGGGGCTGATCCCGCTGACCGGCATGGCCATGCCCTTCCTGGCCCAGGGCGGTTCGTCCGTCGTCACCAACTGGATCATCGTGGCCCTGCTGATCCGGGTGAGCGCCGAGGCCCGCGCCCCGCACCCCGGCCAGGTGGAGACGGGCGTCATCGGGCCGATCGTCGAGGAGGACCCGCCGGACCTCGGCCGCCGCCACGGGGCCGGCCGGTGATCCGCTACATCCGGCGGGCCGCCGCCTTCTGCCTGCTGCTCCTCGTGGCCCTGCTGGCCAACGCCGCCCGCGTCCAGGTCTTCGAGGCCGGCGCCCTGGACGACAACCCCGCCAACCGCCGCACCACCATCGCCCGTTACTCCCAGCCGCGCGGCGACATCGTGGTCGGCGACACGCCCGTCACCGGTTCGAAGGACACCCACGAACAGCTCGCGTACGAACGCACCTACCGGCACGGCCCGCTGTACGCCCCGGTGACCGGGTACGCCTCGCAGACGTACGGCACGACGCTGCTGGAGAACGCCGAGGACGCCGTGCTGTCCGGGACCGCCTCGGTGCTGGCGCCGCTCCCCCTGTGGGACGACCTCACCCGCGACCGGCAGCCCGGCGGCAACGTCGTCACCACCGTCCGGGAAGCGGTGCAGCGGGCCGGGTACGAGGGACTGGCCGGCCGGCGCGGAGCGGTCGCCGTGCTCGATCCGGCCACCGGCGCGGTCCTGGCGCTGGTCTCCTCCCCGTCGTACGACCCCGAGCGGCTCTCCGGTACGGGTCCCTCGGTGACCGGCGCCTGGGCCGAGCTGAACGGGGCCGCGAGTCAGCCGATGCTCAACCGGGCCGTCCGGCAGACCTATCCGCCGGGTTCCACCTTCAAGATCGTGACGGCCGCGGCGGCGCTCGACACCGGTGTGGTGAGCGATCCGGACGCGGCGACCGACACCCCGTCCCCGTACGTGCTGCCGGGTACCTCGACCACGCTCCCGGACGAGGCGCGGGGCTGTGAGAAGGCGTCACTGGCGGAGGCGATCCGGGTGTCCTGCAACACCGTGATGGCCCACCTGGGCGTGGAGGTGGGCCTGAAGGACCTGGTGAAGACCGCCCAGAGGTTCGGTTTCAACGAGGACGACCTGACGATCCCCTCCCGGGTGGCCCGCTCCAACGTGGACACCGACATGAGCGACGACCAGCTCGCCCAGTCCTCGATCGGCCAGTTCGACACCACGGCGACCCCGCTCCAGATGGCGATGGTGGCGGCGGCGGTGGCCAACGACGGCGAGTTGCGGCGCCCGCACCTGGTGGACCGGATCACCGACCACGCCGGCGACACCGTCCGGCGGCAGGACTCGGACTCCTACCGCCGGGCGATGGAACCGGAGACGGCCCGGCAGGTGCAGCGGATGATGGTGGACGTCGTGGAGAACGGCACCGGGACGAACGCGGCGATCGACGGGGTGCGGGTCGGCGGCAAGACGGGCACGGCGCAGCACGGTGTCGGCAACACCGGTACGCCGTACGCCTGGTTCATCTCCTGGGCGCAGGATCCGGACTCCGGCCGTCCGGCGGTCGCGGTGGCCGTGGTCGTGGAGGACGCCTCGGCGGACCGGGCCGACATCAGCGGGGGCGGCAGCGCGGCCCCGATCGCCCGTGCGGTGATGGAAGCGGCCTTGGCGGAGTCGGGCTGACCGGTGACCGGGCCGTGGCACCGGTGCGCGGCCGGCGGCGCCGGTTCAGCCGAGGGGCTTGCGGATCTCGGAGCGGATCTTCGCGGTCTCCTCGGCGGCCTTCGCCAGGTCCAGGGACCCGGGCTCCTTGCCGAGGTCGTCCGGACGGATCACGGCGATCATGGCGGCGGTGTTGCCGTCCCCCCACGCGCACATGGGGGTGTTGGCGGTCATGCCCATCTCCGTGGACTGCACGACCTGGCACTCCACCGTGACGCCGTATCCCGCGGGCTTGAACTCCTTGGCGGGCACGACCAGCTTGGCGCCGTCCGCCTCGGCCGCCCCCTCCATGATCTTGCCGCGGATGAACGAGGCGCTGGACAGGCGCCCGTACATGCCGGAGAGGACCAGGACGCCGTTCTCCTCGGAGCCGTACTGGGCGACCACCGCCTTGCCGTCCCGGACGCTCACGTCGGGGGTGTCCTCGATCTCCTTGCCCTTGCTGTCCGACATGTCCTCGGCGAGGGTGAACTCGCCGTCCAGCAGCGACTTCTCCACGACGAGCTTGTGCGTGGCCTCGGGGAAGGCGGCGTCCGCCCCGGCGTCGATCAGCTTGTACACCCCGAAACCGCCGCCGATCACGACGACGAGCGCACCGGCGACGATGCCCAGGATCAGCCCGGTCCGGCTCTTGCGCGGCGGCCGCGGGTGGCCCGGCGCGCCCGGCTGTCCCCACGGTCCGGGCTGTCCCCACGGTCCGGGCGGGCCCTGCGGAGGCTGCGGGTAGCCGTAGGGCGCCGCCGGGGGCTGCTGCGGGTAGGGGCCGGGGGGCGGCTGCTGCCCGTAGGGATTCTGCTGCGGCGGGGGCGGCCCGTACGGGCCCTGGGGCGGCTGCGGCGGCGTGGTCATGGCGCTCACGTTACGTCACCGGCGTGAACAGTCATTCGACGGACGGTTGATCGAGATCAGGCCGAAAGCCACGCCCCGCCGGCTCGCCGCCCCCGCCCCGTCAGCTCGGCACGACCGCCCCGCCAACTCGGTGCCCCGCCCTGTCAGCCCGGCGCCGCGCCTTCGCCGGCCCCCCGGCGCGCGACGGGCCGCACCGGACATGGCTGAGTCGGCCGCCCGCCGGAGCTGAGTACGCGTGCTCATGGCCGGACCGCCGCGCGGCGGCAGGCTGGCCCTGTCAGCCACTCTCCAGGAGGAACCCACCCATGAGCAGGATCAGCCGACTTCGCCGCCCGTCCCGCGCCACGGCCGGCCTGGCCGCCACCGCCGCCGCCCTCGCCCTGCTCACCGGCGCCTGCTCGATGGAGGACGCCACGTGCGGGGGCGGTGAGTACCCGGTGCTCGCCGTGAACAGCGCCGGCAGCGCGTGCGTCCCCGACGACGAGGAGCCGCCGAAGGGGTACGCCCGCTACCCGGAGGGCAAGGAGCCGAAGCACGTGGACGACACCTGGGACACGTACTGGCAGACCCACACCGTGGACGAGAACGGCAGGACGGTGGACCTCCCGGACGACGAGTGACCTCGCACCGCCGGGCGGCCCCCCGCTGAACAGCCAGGAGGCGCGGGGGTCGCGCGGTCCGTCCCGGTCGCGCCGGGCCGGTGGGTTCACACGTTGGTAGACGCTCGGTCAACAAGTCGCGCCCAAGGGATTGACGCGCTTACTGACAGGCAGTCTCATAATGTATGACCGCCGGTAACCCATGTGCGAGGGGCCTTCTGCCATGACGACAGTGACCGAACAGGACGTCCAGGCGCTGCGCGACGCGCTCGGCCCCCTCAGGGATCGCGAACAGGTCGCGATACGCCTGCTGGAGGCCTCGGCCAAGCACTCCTTCGACCCCGACACCGAACTCGACTGGGACGCGGGCGTCGAGGACGGCAAGTGGTTCTGGCCGCCGGAGCTGGTCTCCCTCTACGACACCCCGCTCTGGCGGCGGATGTCCGAGGAACAGCGGATGGCCCTGGCCCGGCACGAGGCCGCGTCGCTGGCCTCGCTCGGCATCTGGTTCGAGATCATCCTCATGCAGCTCCTCGTCCGGCACATCTACGACAAGCCGGTGACCAGCAACCACGTCCGCTACGCCCTCACCGAGATAGCGGACGAGTGCCGGCACTCGATGATGTTCGGCCGCATGATCCAGTGGGGCGGCACCCCCACCTACCCGGTACCGCGCGCCTACCACAACGCGGCGCGCGTCCTGAAGACCGTCTCCACCACCCCCGGTTCGTTCGCCGCGACGCTCCTGGGCGAGGAGATCCTCGACTGGATGCAGCGCCTCACCTTCCCCGACGAGCGGGTGCAGACGCTGGTACGCGGGGTGACCCGCATCCACGTCGTCGAGGAGGCCCGCCATGTGCGGTACGCCCGCGAGGAGTTGCGCCGCCAGATGGTGACCGCTCCGGCCTGGGAGCGGCGGACGACCCGGCTGAGCTGCGGGCACGCGGCCCGCATCTTCTCCATCTGCTTCATCAACCCCCAGGTGTACGAGAACGTCGGCCTGGACCGCCGCGAGGCGGTCGCCCAGGTGAAGGCGAGCGGCCACCGGACCGAGGTCATGCAGACGGGCGCCAAGCGCCTCACCGACTTCTTCGACGACATCGGGGTGCTGAACGGCGTGGGGCGCAGGCTGTGGAAGAGCTCGGGCCTGCTGGCCTGAGCGCTCTCCCGGTGCGCGGGAGAACGCTTAGTCTTCGGGGTATGACCTCCGCCCCCGCAGCACCGCCGGTCCGTGCCTACCGACGGCTCGGGGTCGAGGAGCGCAGGACCCAGCTCCTCGGCGCCGCGCTCACACTCTTCGCCCACCGGGCCCCGGACGACGTGTCGATCGACGAGGTGGCGGTGGCGGCCGGTGTCTCCCGGCCGCTGGTCTACCGCTACTTCCCGGGCGGCAGGCAGCAGTTGTACGAGGCGGCGCTCGGCTCGGCGGCCGAGCAGCTGACCCTCTGCTTCGCCGAGCCCGCGGCCGGCCCGCCCACCGAGCGGGTGAGCCGGGTGCTGGACCGCTACCTGGGCTTCGTCGACCAGCACGACGCCGGTTTCAGCGCGTTGCTGCGCGGCGGCAGCGTCGCCGAGACCTCGCGTACGTCGGCGATCGTGGACGGCGTGCGGCGGGCCGCGGCGGAGCAGATCCTGCTGCACCTCGGACGCGGTACCGGTCCGGGCCAGGAACCGGCCGGGCCCCGGCTGCGGATGATGGTGCGGACCTGGATCGCCGCGGTCGAGGCCGCGTCGTTGATCTGGCTGGACGAGGACAAGCAGCCCGCCGCCCCCGATCTGCGCGGCTGGCTGGTCGATCACCTGATCGCCCTGCTGACGGCGACCGCTGCCTCGGACGGCGAGACGGCCGCCGTGGTGGCACAACTGCTGGGCCAGGAGACCCCCGAAGGGCCGGCCGGACGGCTGGTCGCGCGGGTGACGCCGGTGGCCGGTGGCGCCGCGCATCTGCTGCCCCAGGACTGACCCCGCCGTCCCGGAGCCGCCGGACGGCCCGGTCTGGGCCAGACTGGCCGGGTGAGAAGCGAGAACACCCCCTTCAGCGGCGGCCCCCTGGACGGCCGGGTCCTGCCCGTCCTCCTGGGCCCGACCGGGCACCCGCCCAAGTGGTACGAGGTGCCGGTGCCGGCCCCCGACGGCGGCCCCGCCACCGTCCACGCCTACCGGCGCGCCCCCGCCGGCTACTCCAAGTGGCTCGGGCTCCAGCGCGGCTGGGTGTACGAGTACGTCGCCGGGGGCCGCGAGCGCCGGCGCCCCAAGTGGCCCTGGACGAAGCCGGACCGGGGCGCCTGAGCGGGAGGACCGGGGCGGGGCGCACCCTCTAAGATCGGCGGTCAGGTGCCGAGGGCACGGTCACAAGGGGGGTGCGCCATGGAGGCGCTGCGTCAGGACGATCCACGCCGCTTCGGTCCGTACACGGTCCTGGCCCGCTTCCGTGAGACCGCGAGCGCGGTGCGGTATCTCGCCCGGGACATGGACGGGGACGGCCGGGTCGTGGTGACCGCCGCCCGGCCGGAACTGGCCGCGCTGCCCGCGTTCCGCCGCCGCTTCCAGGCCGAGGCCCGCACCGCCGAACGGCTGTCCGGCGGCTGGGTGCAGCCGCCGCTCGCCGGGCCGGAGGACGACGGTCTGTGGACGGCGGCGGCGTACGTACCCGCGCTGACGCTCGCCGAGGCCATCGCGCTCGCCGGCCCGCTGCCCGAGCGGGCCGTACGGATACTGGGCGCGGGCCTGGCCGAGACGCTGTCCCGGGTGCACGCCACCGGGGCGGTGCTCCAGGGGCTCGCGCCGGGGACGGTGCTGCTGGCCGAGGACGGGCCCCGGCTCGCGGCGTTCGGGCCGCTCGGCGGTGCCGCCGGGGCCGAGGCGCGGGAGGGCGGCCAGCTCTCGGTACGGCTGGGCTACCTCACCCCCGAGCAGGTCGGGGGCGAGGCGGCGGGCACCCCTTCGGACCTGTTCGTGCTGGGGCTGCTGCTGGCGTACGCGGCGACCGGGACGACCCCGTTCGCGGACGGCCCCGCCGACGGCGCGGCCGAGCGGATCGCGCACGCCTCGGCCGAACTGGGCTCCGTACCGGACGCGTTGCGCGGGCTGATCGCGGGGTGCCTGGCCAAGGACCCGGCGGACCGGCCGGGCGCGGGGGCGGTCGCGGCGGAACTGGCGCTGGAGGGCGCGGCGGGCCTGGCCCGCGGCGGCTGGCTCCCGGAGCCGGTCGCGACGGCGGTCACGGACCAGGCGGCACGGGTACGCGCCCTGGACGCCGCGCCGGAGGCGGGGGCGCAGGCGGGGGCGGTGGCCGCTGCCGGTACGGCGGACGCGGGGGCGGCGGCCCCTGCCGGTACGGCGGGGGGCGGGGGGGGGGGGGGGCGCCCCGGCGGGGGGGGGGGGGGGGGGGGGGGCGCCCCCTGCCGGTACGGCGGGCGCCGGCGTCCGGCAGAGCGACCCGGCGACGGCCCAACTGGCCCTGCCCCGCGCACTTCCCGCCCCGGCCTCCGCCACACCCGAGCCCCCGCACACCCCGGCCTCCCCGGCACAGGGGCCCTGGCACGCCCCGGCCGCCTCCCCGGCACAGGGGGCCCCGCACGCCCCCGCGTCCGGTCTCCCCCCGGCGCAGGCCCCGGCCGCCGCCCGGCAGCCGTACGCGTACCCCTATCCGGCGGCCCCCGCCGCGCTTCCCCAGCAGCTTCCGGCAGGGCCCTCCCCCGCGCCGCCCGCCGCGCCCGCGCCCGGTCGGCGGGGGCTGCTCACCGCCGTGGCCGCCGGGGCGGCCGGGCTGGTCGTCGGCGGCGGTGCCGTCCTGGCCCTCGGATCCGACGACCAGGCCGCCGCCACCGACGACAAGCCCTCGGCCGCGCCGCGCCCCACCGTCCCCGGCCGGGCGCCCGAGCCCCGGTGGACGTACACCCACCCGGCCACCGCACCCGTACCGCTCACCGCGGGCGTCTGGCGGGACGAGCTGCTCGTGCTGACCGGCACCGACCGGGCCACCGCCCTCGACCTGCGGACCGGACGGGCGCGCTGGACGTCGAAGGACGCGGCGGGCGCCCAGAAGGTGCTGGCCGCGGGCGACGGGCTCTGCTTCCTCGCGGGCCCGGCCGAGTTCCTCTGGCTGTCGTCGAAGGACGGCCGGGTCGAGCACCGCGTCCGGTACGCGGACCAGTTCATCGACGTCCCCGGCATGAAGGTCGGCCCCCTCACCGGACTGACCGGGAACGTCCTGTGGTTCACCGGCTCGCACACCGTCACCGTGAAGGCGCCGAAGCCCAAGAAGGGCGAGAAGCCCGGCAAGGACACCCAGGTCGCCAAGGCGTACCTCTTCGCGTACGACGTCGTGCGGCGCGAGGAGGTCTGGCGCACCGCGGTCCCCGCGGGCCGGGACGGCACCCCCGCCTACCGGCTGACCGCCGTCCGGGACGCGGACGTCGTCCTCGCCCAGGACGCGGCGACCCTCACGGCGGCCGACGCCAAGGCGGCCAAGGGCAAGGCCCTCTTCCGGTGCTTCGACCGCGCGTCCGGAAAGCCTTTGTGGAACAGGCAGTTCGGCTCTGTCTCCCCGACCGCGGCGGCGCTCGGCGACGAGGAGGGCCGGCTGTACGCGGCCGTGGGCAGCGGCCTCCAGGCGTTCGAGACGGCCACCGGGAAGCCCGTGTGGACGCTCGCCGGGCCCGAGGGTTCCGTCTTCGGCACCCCCGTGCTCGCCGGGAAGCTGCTCCACACCGCCAACCGCGCCCAGGAGGTCGGCGCGGTCGAGGCGGCGACCGGGCGCCTGGCCTGGCGGCGGTCCACCGAGGTCCCGCTCGGCGGCAACGCCCCCGCCCTCACCCTCAGTACCGGTGGCGGGACCCTGCTCGCGGCGGACTCCACCCAGGTGACGGCGTTCGCCACGGCGGACGGACGCCGGTTGTGGAAGTTCCAGGACATCGGCGCCCAGGAACCGAAGGGCGCGACCGTCAGCGCCCCGTACCGGGTGCTGGCGGCGGGGAAGACCGTCGTCGTCCGGCGCGAACGGGCCTTCTACGCCTTCCCGGTGGCGTGACGCCCGGCGTGCGGCGTTCGGGGGATCCGGTCGGCGGCACGCCGGGCGGTCCTTGCATCACCTGACAGGGAGTGACCGGATGGACGGGATCCGAACACCGATGGCGGAGCAGCCGGTCCGATTTTCCTACGGAACGGTGCGCCCGGCCCTGTCCCCGGAGGTGATGCCGTGCCAGGCAGACTCGTGCGCACGCTGTGCACGGCGGTGGCCGCCTCGGTCGTCGCCGCCTCCCCCGCCCTCGCGGAACCGGCCCCCGGTACGGGCACCGCGCCCGGCGCCCCGGCGCGCGTGGAGGCCCCGCAGAGCGTCCCCGGCCTGCTGAAGCGGTTGCAGACCCTCTACCAGGAGGCGGAGAAGGCCGGGGAGCGGTACAACGGCACGGCCGAGGAGCTGAAGAAGCGGACCGCCGAGGCGAAGAAGCTCAACACACAGCTCGCCGCCGCCCGTGCGGCCCTGACCGGGGCCCGGCAGGACGCGGGCCGCCTCGCCCGTGCCCAGTACCAGGGCCGCACCGGCTTCTCCGTCTATCTGCGGCTCCTGCTGGCCCCGGACCCCCAGCGGGCCCTGGACCAGAGCCATGTGATCGCCCGCGCCCAGGCGGGCACCACGGCCACCGTGGACCGGCTCTCCGGCGCCGAGGAACGGGCCGAGGACCTCGCGGCGAAGGCCCGCGCGGCGCTGGCCAGGCAGCGGGAGCTGACCAAACGGGAGAAGGAACAGCGCGACACCGTCCAGGCCCGGATGCGGGACGTCGAGGCGATGCTCGCCTCGCTCTCCGAGGAGCAGCTCGCCGGGCTGACCGAGCTGGAGGGGCGGAACACCGCCGCCGCGCAGAATGCGCTGGTGGCGTCCGGCGCGCTGAGCAGCACCCCCCGGACACCGTCCGAACAGGGCGGCGAGGCCGTGCGGTACGCCGTCGAGCAGATCGGCAAGCCGTACGTGTGGGGCGCCGAGGGCCCGGAGTCGTACGACTGCTCGGGGCTGACCTCGACGGCCTGGGCGGCGGCGGGGCGCGCCATTCCGCGTACCTCGCAGGAGCAGTGGCGGCGGCTGCCGCACGTGCCCGTCTCGGCGCTGCGCCCGGGGGACCTGGTGGTCTACTTCCCGGAGGCGACTCATGTGGCCCTCTACATCGGCGACGGCCAGGTGGTGCAGGCGCCCCGGCCCGGTGCCGAGGTGAAGGTGTCCCCGGTGGCGTCGAACCCGCTGCTCGGGGCGGTGCGGCCCGACCCGGGCGGCGAGCCGCTGGCCGCGTACACCCCGCCGGAGCTGCCGGACGGCGCGGCCGACGGGGCGGACACCGGCTACGACGCCCCGGACGCGGGATGACCGTACGCCCCGCCCCGGGGACGGGCTGGGCGGGGCGTCCGGACGGTCAGGCCTGGGCGGCGGCCGTGACCTCGGCGAGGTAGGCGTTCGTCCGGTCCGGCTCGAAGAAGAAGTGGTCCAGGTCGGCCGGGTCGTTGAAGGCGTTGGCGAACCGGTCGGCGACCGGCTGGAGCTGACCGCCCGCGCCGATCAGGTTGAGCACGTGCTCCGGCGGCGGGGCCAGCATGGCGTTCGTCCACTTCACGACGTGCTGGGTCTTCTCCCAGTGCCGGTCGAAGGTGGCCCGCATCCACGCGGCGTCGAACTCACGGTCGCCGTGTTCCAGGATCGAGTGCAGGTAGGAGTGCGCGCACTTGGACGCGGTGTTGGAACCCTGCCCGGTGATCGGGTCGTTGGCGACGACCACGTCCCCCACGCCCAGGGCCAGGCCGCCGCCGGGCAGCCGGCCGACCGGGTTGCGGACGGTCGGGGCGTAGCGGCCGGCCAGGGTGCCGTTGGCGTCCGTCAGTTCGACCTTGGTGGCGCGGGCGTACTCCCAGGGGGTGAACCGCTCCATCAGCTCCAGGGTGGTGGCCAGGTGCTCCGAGGGGTCCTTGATTCCCCGGAAGACGTCCAGCGGGCCACCGGGCACGCCCTCCCAGAACAGGATGTCGGCACGGCCGGACAGGGTGAGCGTCGGCATCACGAACAGCTCGCCCACACCGGGCACCAGATTGCAGCGGACCGCGTCGAAGTCCGGGTGCTCCGGGCGCGGGCCCATGCCGTGGACGTAGGCGACGGCGAGTGCGCGCTGCGGGGCGTCGTACGGCGAACGGGACGCGTCCCGGCCGAACATGGAGACCAGCTCACCCTTGCCGGCCGAGACCAGCACCAGGTCGTAGGTGCGGGAGAAGTAGTCCAGGTCGGAGACGGCCGCGCCGTGGATGACGAGCTGGCCGCCGCGCTGCGCGAAGGTCTCCATCCAGCCGGCCATCTTCACCCGCTGGTCCACCGACTGCGCGAACCCGTCGAGCCGGCCCACCCAGTCGACGGCCCGGCCGGAGTCGGGTCCGGCCACCGAGACGCCGAGGCCCTCGATGCGCGGGGCCTGCGACTCCCAGAAATCGAGCTGGAGTTCGCGCTCGTGCTCCAGCGCGGTGTGGAACATGCACTGGGTCGACATGACCCGGCCGGACCGGATCTCGTCGGCCGTGCGGTTGGACATGAGGGTGACCTCGTACCCGTGGGTCTGGAGGCCGAGGGCCAGTTGAAGACCGGACTGGCCTGCTCCGACTATGAGTATCTTCCGCATCGGGCTTCTCCGTTACGTGGACGTGGGGGGGTGCGCTTACGCGGGGGTGATGTCGAGTGCGTGGCCCACCAGGGCCAGCAGCGACTCCACGACAGTGATCTTCCTCCGCGCGTCCATGATCACCACGGGCACGTGCGGCGGAACGGTCAGCGCCTCCCTGACGTCCGCCTCCTCGTAACCGTCCGTCCCCTCGAAGTGGTTGACGGCGACGATGTACGGCAGCCCACAGCTCTCGAAGTAGTCGAGCGCGGGGAAGCAGTCGGCGAGGCGGCGGGTGTCGGCGAGGACGACCGCGCCGATCGCACCGCGCACCAGGTCGTCCCACATGAACCAGAAGCGCTCCTGGCCGGGGGTGCCGAAGACGTACAGCACGAGGTCGTCGTCGAGCGTGAGCCGGCCGAAGTCCATCGCGACCGTGGTGGTCACCTTGTCCGGTGTGGCGCTGAGGTCGTCGGTCGCCTCGCTGGCCTGCGTCATCAGCGCCTCGGTCTGCAACGGGGTCACCTCGGAGACCGAGCTGACGAACGTCGTCTTGCCGACGCCGAACCCGCCCGCCACCACGATCTTGGTCGCCACGGGCGCCCGGGTGTGGTCGAGCTGCCAGGCCTGCACCGCTTCCTCGGGCTGGTCCCGCGGCTCCTGCTGCCGCGGGGCGAAGAGCGGAGCCTCAGAGACGGCGGAGTCCATTGAGCACCCTTTCGAGCAGTGCGCGATCGGGCTGGCCGGTGCCGTGACCGGTCCCGTACACGCGGATCTTCCCCTGGTCGGCCAGGTCGCTGAGCAGCACCCGGACCACGCCGAGCGGCATCTTGAGCATGGCCGAGATCTCCGCGACCGTACGCATGCGGCGGCAGAGCTCCACGATGGCGCGCAGCTCCGGCATGACGCGTGCGAGGTTGCCGTTCGTCAGCTCGCGGCGCTCCTCCGGAGCCTCCAGCGCGGCCACGAACGTCTCGACCAGCAGGACGTGGCCGAAGCGCGTCCGGCCGCCGGTGAGGGAGTAGGGGCGCACGCGCGCGGCTTTGCGCCCGGCGCCCCGCACGGGCAGTTTGCGGGCGGGCTCGGCGGCTGTCACTGGGCGCTCTCCATCGACTTGCGCAGCTCGCTGCGGAGTTCGGGGGTGAGCACGTGTCCGGCGCGGCCGACGAAGAGCGCCATGTGATAGGCGATGACGCTCATGTCGCAGTCGGGTGTGGCGTGCACCCCGAGGAGGGAGCCGTCACTGATCGACATGACGAAGACGCTGCCCTCGTCCATGGCGACCATCGTCTGCTTGACCCCGCCGGCGTCCATCAGCTTGGCGGCGCCGGTGGTCAGCGAGGCGACGCCGGAGACGATGGTGGCGAGATCGGCACTGGAACCCCGGGGCCCCCGCTTCGGTCCGGCCTCCCCGGCCGTGGCGAGGCCCGGGTCGGAGGACAGCAGCATGAGCCCGTCGGACGAGACGACGGTGACCGAGTGGACCCCTGGCACCTCCTCCACGAGATTGCTCAGCAACCAGTGAAGGTTCCGGGCCTCGGTGCTCAGCCCGAACGTGCTGGGAGCAGTCAACTGCGTGCCTCCTCGACAGTGTCCCCCGTCTCATCGGTCTCTGATGTGTTCTCGGTCAGCTCGGCCTCGACGTCACGCCTGCCTTCCTTGGCCCCGCGGTGGAAGCCACCGAGCCTGCGGCGCAGGGCGTCCTTGTCCAGCGTGCCCGTGCGGTCGCCCGCCGGAACGGAGGGCGGGTCGACGATCTTCGGGGTCCGCTTGGGCAGGCCCTTGTCGGTGAGCCGCTCGGGCACCGGGGCCGGGTCGGGGACCTCCTCGCCGAGACCGGTGGCCGGTGCGGCGGGGGGTGGGGTGACGGGCTGCCGGGGGCCGGGAAGGGCGCCCGCGGCGGTGACGCCGGTGTCCGGGCCCGTGGCTCCGGCTGCCTCCGGGGGCGTGGTGGCGGCCGGGCTGTCGTCGGCCGCCCGCTCGTGGCGGTCGGGTCCGATGGCGTACGGGTCCGGGGCGCGCTGCGGTGAGGGCAGCCGGACCTGCATCGTGGTCTCGGCGTCCGACTCGGCGGGCGGGGCGGGCCGTGAGGCGGCCGGGGCGCCGGAGGCCTCGTCCACGGCGGTGCCGTGCGCGGAGTCCTCGTCGGCCTGCGCGGCGGACGGCGGAACGGTGGTCCCGAGGGCGGCGCCCCCGCGCGCGTCGGCGTCGGCGAACGTGTCCGCGTCGGTGCCGGCGTCCGCGTCGGTGTCCACGTCGGTGTCGGCGGATGTGCCGGCCGGTGCCGCGGTCTCGGCGGGTGCGTCCGTGCCGGCGGGTCCCGCGGACCCGGCGGAGGCGGAGGGCTCCTCGGCGGTACCGGGAGCGGGCGCCGTGCCGGTGCCCGTCTCACGGATCGTCCGCTCGGCGGCGGCGATCAGCGGGTCCTCGTCCTCCTGCTCCGCCGAACGCGGCGGCAGGGCGTTGGAGTTGGCCTCGGCGACGGAACCCGGGAGGTTCAGGGCCGGGGTGCCCCCGGGCTGCGCCGTGGGCGGGGAGGCGGCGGGCGGCGCCTTCGGCAGCAGGGCCTTGGGGAGCACCACGACGGCGGTCACCCCGCTCCCCTTCTGCTCGCGCAGCTCGACCCGTACACCGTGGCGCGCGGCCAGCAGGGAGATGACCTGGAGGCCCAGTCCGGCGCCGTCCGCCGCCTGCTCACCGGCCTCGAAGGACGCCGGGTCGCCCAGCCGGGCGTTCAGCTCGCCCATCCGGACCGTCGACATGCCGATGCCCTCGTCCTGCACGGAAAGCATCACCTCACCGGTCTCCAGCAGCCAGCCGGACAGCTCGACAGGGGAGTCCGGCGGTGAGAAGGACGTCGCGTTCTCCAGGAGTTCGGCGACCAGGTGGCTCAGGTCGTCGGCGGCGAATCCGGCGATCTGGGCGTGCGGCGGCAGGGACTGGATGGTGACCCGCTCGTACCGCTCGATCTCGCTGACGGCGGCACGCAGCACGTCCACGAGCGGGATCGGGCCCGCGTGCCCCTGGTTGTGCTCCGCCCCTGCCAGGACCAGCATGTTCTCGCTGTAGCGGCGCATGACGGTGGCCATGTGGTCGAGCTTGAACAGGGTGGCGAGGCGTTCCGGGTCCTGCTCGCGCTCCTCCAGGCCCTCGATGACCGCGAGCTGGCGCTCCACGAGGCCGAGGGTGCGCAGCGACAGGTTGACGAAGGTGTGGTGGACCGTGTTCTTCAGCTGTTCCAGCTGCGTGGTCAGTTCCTCGACCGCGCCCTGGAGTTCCTCCCGGCGCAGGGCCAGGGCCTGCCGGTCGGCGATCAGTTCGCCGCGCTCGGACTCCAGGGTCCGCAGCCGGCCCGTGGCGCCTTCCTGGCGCAGTCCGCCCAGCTTGCCGTGCAGGGTGTTGATGGACCGTACGACCTGGGCGAACTCGTCGTTGCGCCCGGTGTAGCGGACCGGCTCGGCGGTCTCGGGCTCGCCGGCGATCCGGGCGGCCCCGATCCGCAGCACCGCGAGCGGCTGGGTGAGGGTGCGGGCGACGGCCGTGGAGACGCCGACCGCGATCAGCAGGCAGCCGCCGAGCAGGGCCAGCCGGATCTCCAGGGCCGTGACGTCGTCGTCCCGCAGCTGCTCCAGCCGTTCGACCTGGGCCGTGCCCAGGGCGGATTCGGCGCTGCGCATGCGGTCGACCCGGGCGGAGAGCGCCGCCTGGACCTTCTTCGGGTCCGACCTGCGGTCGGAGTCGGACAGCTGGGGGCTGTCGGCCAGCCGGGTGAGGTACTTCTCCGCCGTGTTCACCTCGGGGCCGGTGACCGTGGAGGCCAGGCGGTTGCGGGCGGCGGTCCCGGCGGCCTGGTCGAAGTCGGCGAGGGCGGCGAGCTCCCGCACCCGGGCCTGCTGGGCGGCGGCGCTCAGCTCGTCGCGGGTGCGGGTGTCGTCGCTGCCGCTCTCGTCCTGGCCCTGGACCGGGAGCCCGGTGAACGGGTCGGTCACGGGGTCGGCCGGCTTCGTACCCGGTACGGCGAGCGCGGCCAGCAGGAGGCCCCGGGTCGCGGACGCCTGCTCCACGGCGGCGCCGAGGGCGAGCGGGGCGCGGGTGGCGTCGGCGGCGCGCGGGGGCGTCTTCTCGGCGAGCTCCCCGGCGAGGCCCTGCAGCTTGGCGATGACGTCGGAGTACGCCTGGTAGGCCTCCATCGCCGAGCCCTTGCCGGTGAGGGCCTCACGGCGCAGCGAGGGAAGGGTGGACAGGTCGCGGCGCAGGGCGGCGGACGCGTCCGGGGTGATCTCGTCCACCTGCTGGTCGACCCGCGCGGCGGAGTCGGACGTGCCGCCTTCGCCGTCCTGGTCACGCCCTGCCGCGATGTGTGCGACGACCTCGTCGCGCTCGTCCGCGAGGGAGTGCGCGAGGGTGACCGCCTGCCGGTTCAGCTCGGCGAGCGTGACCAGCCGCTGCGACTCGTTGAGGTCGGCCGAGGCGTCGAGGGCCATCGGGGCGCCCGCGGCGATCACGGTGATACCGACGACGGCCACACCGGCGACCAGCCTGCTGCGTACCCGCACGGTCCGCTTGCCCGCGCCCGCGGCCGGAGGCGTCGCCCCGGACCCGTCTCGTGTGCTGTCCTTGCTCCGAGGCCGCTTCTTCTGCACCGGTGCTCGCAATCTTGACTCGTCCACCCATGAAGCAGAGATGACGCACGGTCACGTGTCGTAGGACGCCCCACCCCTGGTACGGCTTCCGACCATTCCAGCGCTTTTCGGAGGGGGGCGCGCATCAACCGCTCCGCCACTCGAACGAGTGAACATCACTCCTGAGTTGGCGAACAAGTCTCCCCAGAGCCAACCCCTGTCACACATCAGCCACCGGGTGGAACTTCCGCCCGCGCTTTGGCAGGATGCCCGCCCGCATATGCGCAGAGCCCGTTCCCCCTCCCACCGGGCCACTCTGACCTGCTGGTACGGACCGGGCCCGGTGTCGTACGGGGCTGTGAACGCATCGTGCAGACTGACCGGATGCGCATCCAACTCGCCACCGAGCCGGGCCGTCCCGAACACCCCAACGAGGACTGGGCATCGACCGCCGTCCCCGCATCCGGCCTGGGTGGCGTCCTCGTCCTCCTCGACGGCGTCACCCCGCCACCGGGCGACGACGGATGTGTGCACTCCGTGCCGTGGTTCACCGCCCGGCTGGGCGGCTCGCTGGTCGAACTGTCCGCTTCGCGGCGGGATCTGACGCTCACCGAGGTGCTCGCGGCGTCCATCCGGCGCACCGCCGACGCCCACCGTTCCTCGTGTGACCTTTCTCACGTGCGTACACCACAGGCGACGGTGGTCCTGGCGCGTTGGGACGCCGAGCGGGTGGAACACCTGGTGCTCTCCGACTCGGTTCTGCTCCTTGAGGGGCCCGACGGCACGGTGTGCCCGGTCCTGGACGACCGTCTCGACCGGCTCCCGCCCGGCTCCCTGGCCTCCGAGGCCGTCACCGACGCGCGGGCGCGCAACAAGGAGGGGGGCTTCTTCACCGCCGCCGCCGACCCCGACGTGGCGTCACGCGCGGTGACCGGGGAGACGCCTCGCGCGGGGGTGCGGGCGCTGGCCGCCCTGACGGACGGGGCGAGCCGGTGGACGGAGACCTTCGGCGAGGGCGACTGGACGGCCGCGGTCGGGCTGTTGCGCGAGGAGGGGCCGCAGGGGCTGATCGACCGGGTCAGGAAGCTGGAGCGGGCCGACACCGACCGCGCCTTCCTGCGGCGCGGCAAGCGGCACGACGACGCGACGGCGGTGCTGGCCGAGTTGTAGACCGGGGAGCCTCCGGGGGCGGGGCGGGGCGGGGGCGTGAGCGGCGCGGGGCCGGGCGCCGGTACCCGCGCGACGGGGCCGGGCGTCGGCAACCGCGCGACGGGCCGGGGATCGGCGCCCGCGCCCGCCAGGTGGTACCGGGTGCCCGCGCCCGCCAGGTGGTCCCGGGTGCCCGCGCCCGTCTCAGTCCTCGGCGCGCGCGTTGAAGTGGTGCAGCAGCCGCGCCAGTTCCGCCACTTCCGCCCGGTCCCAGTCCGCCAGCTTGTCGGCGTAGCGGCCGCGCCGCGCGTCGCGGACCCGGCGGAAGCGGGCGAGCCCCTCGTCGGTGAGGTGGACGAGCGAGACGCGGCCGTCCGCCGGATCACTCTCACGGGCCACCAGACCGAGGATCTCCAGGGCGTGCAGCTGACGGCTCATGGTCGCCCAGCCGACCCCGAAGTAGGCGGCGAGGTCCGTGGGACGCTGACGCCCCGCCGACTCCAGGCGCACCAGCAGACCGTAGGCGGCGGCTTCCAGATCCGGGTGGACCTCGCGGGCCATCTCCCCGGAGTTGGCCCGCGCCCGGCGCAGGAAGACCGCCAACTCCCGCTCCAGCGCGAGGAATTCGTGGTCCACACCACTTCTGGCCGTCGCGCCCGGTTCACCGCCGCTTTCGCTCCCGTGCACGTCAGCACCCCTCATACGCTTTCCGGCCGATGAAAGTTTCCGCCGGCCGCGGCCATCGCCGCAGCTCGGCCAGTATTTCGCAGGAGTAGACCTCCGGCGACGACCGGGCCCCCTTCCGCCGGACGGGTCTACGTGCGTAGCGTCAGGGGCGCCAGGGATGGCATGTCCACACCATGGCGCCCGCCCCACAGGAGTGTCCCGCACCCGCTCCTGGGTCATGAGCTCCCCCCACCGAGCCTTCGGAGGCACGCAGATGCCCGTGCACAGATCCGGAACCGCCCAGACCTCCCGCCGTCGCCTCGCCGCGGCCGGCGCGCTCCTCTCCTCCCTCGCCCTCCTGCTCGCCCTGCCCGGCGCCGCGTCCGGCGCCGACGTCCCCGAGCGGGGTACGGCGAGGATGGGCCAGGGCGTGATCGCACACGACGGCCGGGAGGCCGGCAGCCCCGCCCGCGCCGCCGCGGCCGCGCAGACCGAGGGCGTGGACGTCAGCGGCCACCAGGGCAACGTCGCCTGGCCGACCCTCTGGAACAGCGGCGTGAAGTGGGCCTATGTGAAGGCCACCGAGGGGACGTACTACAAGAACGAGTACTTCGCGCAGCAGTACAACGGCTCGTACAACGTGGGCATGATCCGCGGCTCGTACCACTTCGCCACCCCGGACACGACCAGCGGCGCGGCCCAGGCCAACTACTTCGTGGACAACGGCGGCGGCTGGTCGCGGGACGGCAAGACCCTGCCCGGCGTGCTGGACATCGAGTGGAACCCGTACGGCGCGCAGTGCTACGGCAAGACGCAGGCCGCCATGGTCGCCTGGATCCGCGACTTCGTGAACACCTACAAGGCCCGCACCGGGCGCGACGCGGTCATCTACACCGCGACCAGCTGGTGGAAGGACTGCACCGGCAACAACGCGGGCTTCGGCACCACCAACCCGCTCTGGGTGGCCCGTTACGCCGCGGCGGTCGGTGAACTCCCGGCCGGCTGGGGCTTCTACACGATGTGGCAGTACACCTCGTCCGGCCCCACCGTCGGCGACCACGACCACTTCAACGGCGCCCTGGACCGGGTACAGGCACTCGCCAACGGCTGACCCGCACCACCCGCGACACTCCCCGCACCGACCGAGCCCCGATGGCCGAACCCGGCCACCGGGGCTCGGCACCGTCGGGACACCCCCACTATGCACGCTGGGTATACCCGCTGTGTAGAGTCGCGGCGTGCCGCGCCACCAGGGTGCGGATCTGCTCCAGGAGTGACCGCTGTGCCCAGAAAGACGACGCCGCTCGGTACGGGGTTGGCCGCCGCCCTTGTGACCGTCCTCACTCTGACGCTGGGCGGCTGCTCCATGGAGACGACCGCCCCCGGTTCCGCCCGCGCCGACGCCGCGTCCGACGCCAAGGGGGCGTTCGGCTCGGTGGACTGCCGCAAGGCGAAGTGCATCGCGCTGACCTTCGACGCCGGTCCCGGCGAGGACACCCCGCACCTGCTGGACGTCCTGAAGGAGAAGAAGGTCCCGGCGACGTTCTTCCTGCTGGGCAAGAACCACGTGCTCAAGCACCCGGACACCGTGCGCCGCATCGAGGAGGAGGGGCACGAGGTCGCCAACCACACCTGGTCCCACGAGATCCTGACGGACAAGAAGCCCGACGAGATACGCGCCGAACTGGAGAAGACCCAGGACGCGATAGCGGAGATCACGGGCAAGAAGCCCCGGCTGATGCGTCCGCCGCAGGGCCGGACCGACGACACGGTCTCCGAGATCAGCAAGGAGCTGGGCCTCTCCCAGATCCTGTGGAGCACGACCGCCAAGGACTACTCGACCAACGACTCCGCGCTGATCCGGAAGCGGACTCTCGACCAGGCGGACCGGGACGGGATCATCCTGCTGCACGACATCTACAAGGGGACGGTCCCCGCCGTGCCCGGCATCATCGACGCGTTGCGGAAGGACGGCTACACCTTCGTGACCGTGCCCCAGCTGATGGCGCCCGCCGAGCCGGAGCCCGGCACCATCTACCGCCCCTGATCCGCCGACCCGCCATGACGCGGCGTCCGCCGGCCCGGCACGGTCCGCCGGCCACCGCCCCGTCACCCACGGGTCCGCGCGGCGGCACGCGGAACGGCCCGCCCTCCCCCGGGGGGGGAGGAGCGGGCCGTCCGTACCGGCCGTGTCCGTGGCGCCGCGTCCGTCACGGCGTGGCGCCTACGCCGCGGCCGGGATCCTTTCCCCGGTCTCGGCCGAGGCCGGGGTCAGGGCGATCTCCAGCACCTGGCGGACATCGGTGACCGGGTGGACCTCCAGGGTGTCGAGGACCTCCGCCGGGACGTCGTCCAGGTCGGCCTCGTTCCGCTTGGGGATCACCACGGTGGTGATGCCCGCCCGGTGCGCGGCCAGCAGCTTCTGCTTCACGCCGCCGATCGGCAGCACCCGCCCGGTCAGCGAGACCTCACCGGTCATCGCCACGTCCGTGCGGACCAGCCGCCCGGAGAGCAGCGAGGCCAGCGCCGTGGTCATGGTGACACCGGCGCTCGGGCCGTCCTTGGGCACCGCGCCCGCCGGGAAGTGGATGTGCGCGCCCCGGTCCTTGAGGTCGGCGACCGGAAGCTCCAGCTCCGCTCCGTGCGACCGCAGGAAGCTGAGGGCGATCTGCGCGCTCTCCTTCATCACGTCGCCCAGCTGACCGGTCAGGGTCAGTCCGGACGCCCCGGTCTCCGGATCGGCCAGCGACGCCTCGACGTACAGCACGTCGCCGCCCGCTCCGGTCACCGCCAGACCGGTGGCCACCCCGGGCACCGCGGTGCGGCGCTCGGCCGGGTCCTGGGCGGACTCGGGCACGTGGTGGGGACGTCCGATCAGGCCCCTCAGGTCGGCGTCGGTCACCGTGAACGGCAGGTCCCGGTCGCCCAGTTCGTGCTGGGCCGCGACCTTGCGGAGCAGCCGCGCGACCGCCCGCTCCAGATTCCGTACGCCCGCTTCCCGGGTGTACTCGCCGGCCAGCTTGCGCAGCGCGGACTCCTCCAGGCTCACCTCGTCCGCCTCCAGTCCGGCCCGCTCCAGCTGGCGCGGGAGCAGGTGGTCACGGGCGATGACGACCTTCTCGTCCTCGGTGTAGCCGTCGAGGCGGACCAGGTCCATGCGGTCGAGCAGGGCCTCCGGGATGGCTTCGAGGACGTTGGCCGTGGCCAGGAACACCACGTCGCTCAGGTCGAGTTCGACCTCCAGATAGTGGTCCCGGAACGTGTGGTTCTGTGCCGGGTCCAGCACCTCCAGCAGGGCCGCGGCGGGGTCGCCGCGGAAGTCCGAGCCGACCTTGTCGATCTCGTCGAGCAGGACGACCGGGTTCATCGAACCGGCTTCCTTGATCGCCCGCACGATGCGCCCGGGCAGCGCCCCGACGTACGTACGCCGGTGGCCCCGGATCTCCGCCTCGTCCCGGACACCGCCGAGCGCGACGCGGACGAACCTGCGGCCCATGGCGTGGGCGACGCTCTCACCGAGTGAGGTCTTACCGACCCCGGGCGGGCCGACCAGCGCCAGCACGGCACCGCCGCGCCGGCCGCCGACGACGCCCAGCCCCCGGTCGGCACGCCGCTTGCGCACCGCGAGGTACTCGGTGATGCGCTCCTTGACGTCCGCCAGGCCCGCGTGTTCGGCGTCCAGGATCTCCTGGGCGCCCTTGATGTCGTAGGCGTCCTCGGTCCGCTCGGTCCAGGGCAGTTCGAGGACGGTGTCCAGCCAGGTCCGGATCCAGGAGCCCTCGGGGCTCTGGTCGGAGGCCCGCTCCAGCTTCTCGACCTCCTTGAGCGCGGCCTCACGGACGTGCCCGGGCAGGTCGGCGGCCTCGACGCGGGCCCGGTAGTCGTCGGACTCGTCCTCCGGGTCGCCGTTGAGCTCGGAGAGCTCCTTGCGTACGGCGTCGAGCTGGCGCCGCAGCAGGAACTCGCGCTGCTGCTTGTCGACGCCCTCCTGGACGTCCTTGGCGATGGACTCGGCGACGTCCTGCTCGGCGAGGTGTTCGCTCAGCCACTGGATGGCGAGCTTCAGCCGGGCGACCGGGTCGGCCGTCTCCAGCAGACGCACCTTCTGGGCGGTGGTCAGGAACGGCGAATACCCGGAGTTGTCGGCGAGGGCGGAGACGTCGTCGATCTGCTGGACGCGGTCCACGACCTGCCAGGCGCCGCGCTTCTTCAGCCAGCTGGTGGCGAGCGCCTTGTACTCCTTGACCAGCTCGGCGGCGGAGCCAGGAACGGGTCCTCCCCGCCCGGGCACGGGCACCTCGATCCGGGTGCCCTCCACCCACAGCGCGCTTCCGGGCCCGCTGGTCCCGGCACCGATCCGCACGCGGTCACGGGCCCGGATGAGCGCACCGGGGTCGCCGTCGGAGAGCCGGCCGACCTGTTCGACGGTGCCCAGGACGCCGGTCCCGGTGTAGTTCCCGTCGATCCTCGGTACAAGCAGCACCTCGGGCTTGCCTCCGCCGGGCCGCGCGACGGCCTGGGCGGCCTCGACGGCGGCGCGCACCTCCGCGTCGGACAGGTCGAGCGGGACCACCATCCCCGGCAGCACGACCTCGTCGTCGAGGGGCAGCACGGGCAGGTCGATCGGGGTGGACGTCCGGGACGCGTTGGACTCAGTAGTCATGATCTCCCCTTCAGCAGGCAAGTTGAGCTATGCAGACTCAATGCTTGTCCTTTGACATGGATCTCTTCGTTTTGCAGCTTCGTCCTTCGTCTGGCCTTTCGTCTTGCAGAGTGACCTTTCGTCGCGGGCTCGTGTTAGAGAGTCGTGGCAGGTTCGTTAGGGGTACTGCCGGGCGGTGCCTCCGGGCCGCCGGCGATGGGGTTCGAAGTCGCGTACGCCGACCGGGACGGGTCTGGGTTCCGTCGCCCGCTGGTGGATGCCTGGGCAGTCCGGTTCGAGGACGCCGCGCCGGTACGCGCGTTCAAGTCGTACAAGGGTCAGCGGCACCTGCCGGGCCTGTGGTGGTCGTCCACGGTGGGCGGGCACATCGGGTACGAGTCCTGGCTGGAGCGCGACCACGTGATGCTCCTGGACTTCGACCCGTCGGTGGTGGGGATCTCGTCTCAGCCGTTCTGGCTGTTCTGGCGGTCGGATGCGGGCAAGAGCGTCTCGCACGCGCCGGACTACTTCGCGCGCCGTAACGACGGCACGGCGGAGGTGGTCGACTGCCGCCCGGCGGATCGGCGCAAGCCACGGGATGTGGCGAAGTTTGAGGCCACGCAGACAGCCTGCTCTCAGGTGGGGTGGGAGTTCCGGCTAGTGGGTGCGCCAGACGCGATCGTGGTGCGCAATGTGCGCTGGCTGGCGGGCTACCGCCACCCCCGGCACCGGCCGGAACCGGTGGCCTCCGAGCTGCTGGCGGCGTACTCCGAGCCACAACCGCTGATGGGCGGGGCCTCCTCGGTGGGGGACCCGATCAGGGTGCTGCCGGTGCTGTTCCACCTGCTGTGGTCGCACGAGCTGACAGCGGATGTGTCGGTGCCACTGCATGCCTTCTCGCTGGTGTCAGCGGGGGTGCGGCGGTGACACCAGGGCCGGGCAAGCCGGTGCTGCGGCCTGGCGACTGGGTCGCCTACGACGACGGGGATCACCAGGTGGTGGCGCTCGCCGGCACATCGGTGCGGCTGCGCTCTGCGACGGGGGCGGAATCGGTGGTGCTGGCGTCGCATCTGATGGCGGCGCCGGACTTCGCCGTCATCGGCACGGAGCCGCTGCCCGCGGTGGAGCCGTCCGGGTTGCTGGCGACGTTGCCGGAGCCGGTGCTGGAGGCGGCGCGCGAGTGGGAACAGCACATGGTGGAGGTCGAGACCGGGCTACTGCCCGGCACCGCGCCGGGCACGCCACCCCGCCTCGGCTATGACCCAGCCGCCTTCTCGCTGATGGAGCGGATGGCCGCGAAGGCGCAAGAGCTGGGGGTGACCGTTCGGACCGTGCAGAGCCGACGGTCGCGCTACGTCCGGCAAGGGGTCTGGGGGCTGGTGGACCAACGGGCGACGCAGACCTGGGAGGCTACGGGGCGGGCGGACGCTCGGCTGGTCGCGGCCGTCCAAGAGGCCCTGGAAGCGGAGACGCGCAACTCGACAGGGACCCGATCCCGACTGATCCGCCGGGTGGTCAAGCTGGTGGAGGCCACCCACGGCAAGGGGGTGGTGCCGCTGCCGAGTCAGCGGACCTTCTACAAGCTGATCGACGCGCTATCCACGGGGAGGCACACCTTCGGCTCGGCCGTCACGCGGCGGCAGACGGCGAACCGACCCGAAGGCCCGTTCACCCCGACGTTCGCCGACCGCCCCGGGGAACAAGTGCAGATCGACTCCACCCCCCTGGATGTGATGGTGGTGCTCGATTCCGGGCTGACCGCCCGCGCGGATCTGACGATCGCGGTCGACGTCGCGACGCGGACGATCTGCGCCGCAGTACTGCGGCCGATGGGCACCAAGGCGGTGGACGCCTCGCTATTGCTGGCCCGGATGCTGGTGCCCGAGCCTATGCGGCCCGGCTGGCCCGCCTCACTGCGGATGGCAGCGTCGCGCATGCCGCACCTGCGGTTGCTGGACGTGGACGCCCGGATGGAGCAGGCCGCGGCGAAACCGGTGATCGTGCCGGACACCGTCGTAATCGACGGCGGCAAGGTGTTCATTTCCGACACCTTCGTACGGGCCTGCGACCGGCTCGGCATCTCAGTGCAGAGAGCACGTCCGCGCACGCCGACCGACAAGGCCATCGTGGAGGCGACGTTCTCCGCGATCAACACGCTGTTCGTCCAGCATCTTCCCGCCTACACAGGGCGGGAGGTTTCCCGCCGCGGCGAACGGATCGAGGACCGGGCCATCTGGACGGTCCCCGAACTCCAGGACCTGCTGGATGAGTGGCTGCTGGCCGGGTGGCAAGCCAGAGCTCACGATGCTCTGCGCGATCCGTTCCGCCCGAAGAAGGCGATGTCGCCGAACGACAAGTACACCTCGCTGGTCGCGGCCTGCGGCTACCTGCCGCTGGTCCTGCGCGGTGAGGACTACCTGGAACTGCTGCCGGTGACCTGGCGGGCCATCAACGGCTACGGCATCCGGATCAACTACCGCACCTACGACAGCCCCGAGTTGGGGCCTCTGCGGCGCCAGCACTCTGGGCATGCAGCCAAGCGCGGTCTCTGGGAGATCCACTACGACCCCTACGACCTGTCTCAGGTGTTCGTACGCACCCAGCGGGGCTGGGTCACCATCCCCTGGGTGCATCTTCCGCTGGTGAACGCGCCGTTCGCGGACTTCACCTGGCAGCACGCCCGCCGACTGGCTGCCGAAGCCGGGCTGGACGACACCAATGAAGCGGCGGTCGCCCGGGTCCTGGACGAGTTGCTGACCCGCGCCGAGCACGGCCCGGACACCCGTACTGCGAAGGTCGTCGGCCGCACACGTGTCGCAGCCGCCTCCCACCGGCCGCCCGCATCGCGCGCCGCCCCGGAACCAGCCCCGCCCGACTCCAGCACCGAACCGGCCCGGGTGATGCCGTTCGGTGTCTTCGACGCCCACGCAGAAGCCGAGAGGTGGCTATGAACAGGCCTTCCCGCACCACGTTCGTCCCGCAGCAGGCAACGGGGCAGGAGCTGCCGCCGGACAGCCCGCTGACTACGAAGGAGGGATGGCGTCGCTTCGTCGCGCACAAACCGTCCCCGCCTCCGTTGCTGACCGCAGCCCGGCAGGCCGCCCTGTCCGAGAAGGAGAAGCTGCACCACGACGACGCGCGCCGGAACTACCACGCCGACCTGCCGCTGGTGAACACCCCGACCATCCAGAAGGTCATCGCCACCTCACGGCTCCTAATCCAGCTCAACCGGCAGCAGATCTCCGCCCGTCGGGGAGTCATCATCAGCGGCGCCTCCGGCACAGGGAAGACCACCGCCCTCTCCCAACTCGGGCGGGCCCACGAGATCGCGGTCCGCAAGCGCCACCCACGCGACCGCGCCCGGCTCCCGGTCGTCTATGTCACCGTCCCGCCGGCCGCCACACCGAAGATGCTCGCCATGGAGTTCGCCCGGTTCTTCGGCCTGGACTTCCCCACCCGCTTCAACATCACCGACGTCGTCAACGCGGTCTGCGCGACCGGCGCTCACGTCCATGTCGACCTGGTCCTGGTCGACGAGCTGCACAACCTGAACCTCGCCACCCGCACCGGCGCCGAAGCCTCCGACCAGTTGAAGTACTTCGCCGAGCGGCTGCCCGCCACATTCGCCTACGCAGGCATCGATGTTGAGGCACAGGGCCTGTTCGCTGGCACCCGCGGCCGCCAGATCGCCGGACGGTTCACCGTTATCCCCGCCGCCCCGTTCTCCTACGCCTCCGGGACGGACCGGAAAGCCTGGCAATCCCTAGTTGGCACCCTGGAGTCCATGCTCCGGCTGCACCACCATCAGCCCGGAACGCTGACGGGTCTGAGCGAATACCTCTACCACCGCTCCGGCGGCATGATCGGCAGCCTGTCGCAACTCGTCCGGGGCGCCGCCGTGCTCGCCATCGAAGACTGCAGCGAACGCATCACAGAAGACCTTTTGGAGTCAGTTCCGGTGGACTACGCCGCCGAACGCTACCAAGCCCTCACAGCCCCGGAGAAACCCCGCTCCCGCCGGAGGCGCATCGCCTGATGCTCCTTCCCCGCCTACCCGACCCCGTACCGCCCGCACAGCACGAGATCGCTGCCTCCTACATCGGCCGCCTAGCCCGCCTCCACGGCCTCGACATCAACACCCTCTGGCGGTGCGTCACCGAACGCGAAACCTCCGGAGGCATGCGCCGCGTCGTCGTCCCCGAGCGCCTCGCCGCCGTCACCGGCCGGACAGTCCATTCCCTCGCCGGAGCCCTGCCCGAACTACGCACCCCACAGCCCGACTGGGCCATGTTCCGCCACCAGCCGCAACCAGGCTGCCACCACTGCAACGCCAAACACCCCGGCGGCGAAGTCACCAGGATCCTGCCGCACCACCGCTACGTCTGCGCCCGGCATCGGCTGTGGCTCTGCCCCTCCGACGCCGACGGACACATCACGCCCCTCGACGCCCTTCCAGAAGTCGTCCAAGCACAACGTCGACACCTGCGCATCCTCCAACGCCACGGCTGGGCCATCACCTACGACGCGGTCCTCAGCGCCATACTTATCTGCGGCCAACTCTGGTCACTCCCCGAGAACGAGAACGGCGAAGTGCGTCAGGACTGGATCCGCCGGGCCAACATCCTCATCCCTCCCGGCACGGCCGAAACGACCTTCTCCGTGGCTCGCCTTTGCGCCGCGGTCTATCCCGAAGCCATCGTCCTGGCCCCACTCTTCTCATCGCCCTACTGGAGACACCAAGCACAAGGGAATGCCTGGGACCGCCGTCTCTTCACCGCCGAGATCGCCCGACGGCTACGAAACCCTCGCTACGGCCAACATGAAAACGACCCCATCAGCCACTGGGCCAATATGACGGCCCCGCGCCCGCCTCTCGCTCCGATCCGCGTCCATGACCCGAAGCATCACCTCCGGAAATCAGCCCTGCGCGCCGCCACACAGCGCGCACAGCAGGTCCGTGCCCGCGCCTTCAATCCATCCCACCGAGCTGGCGACGCACTCACCGCGCACCGCCACCTCGCCACTGTGTTCAGGCGTGCCTGGCACCCCTTTATGTCCCACACGCTTCTCCCGAATGGAGACAGTTACTACAAAACCTCCTAATAACCGCCCCAACGACGCAGCGAAGTTCAAACTCCTCGTCCTCAGAAACCTACATCATTGGACCCTAATCTGCGTCGCCTAGGCAAGTGTTGGTCAGGTCAGGCAGCACTCAATTGCCCTATCGAGAAATCACCTGGTCCACAAAGTGCTCGTAGGTTGTTCGGTTGTGCTTGCGTGCTGCCACGACCTGAGAGCGGAAGTTGCGGAGCGCCGTGTCGACCGCCTGCCGGTTACGCAGACTCGATGTCACCAGAGGGTCCCGCAGTTGCCCTGGGGCGAACGCCAACAGCGACTCCACGATGGGCTCCCACGCTTTAGCCGCCTCGGACATAGATACGTTTTTCTTGAATCGCAGGACGTAGGGGTCGCTGACAGCTTCCCCGACAAGCGTCTCCCTCGTGGCTCCGATGGCCTCCGCAGCAAGCATGATCGACCCCCGCAGGCCAAACCACTCGAATAGCTCGACCTCATCCTCAGTCCGCGCCTCTGCCCCGATGCGCCCGAGTTTCGCCTTCTCTAGCTCGACGGCGCGCAGCAGGCTCGCGACGAATACGATGTGTTCGGCGGAGACACGTTCAGGGAAGACTCGGCTGTAGATACCGTCCTGCTCCCAAATCTTGCTCTTCTCGTGGTAGGCCACGCCAGACTCTCCATGGAAGGCAGCAAGGGCCTGCGCCGCGACCTCTGCGGAAAGATGGTTCTCCCCTGGGCGGCGGATGACATCCTCGGCGCCTCCGCGCCGGCCGCCGCTGTAGCCGACTACCCCCAACTGCTGAAACTCGCGTACAAGCCGCCTCTGCACACCGTCGTTGCTACGGAAGTCCGATGCCTGCGTGGGGTTCTGCCGGTTGTTGAAACGAACGATGCTCTTGACGGTCTCGGGATCGCTGCAGCGGATGAAGCGGGTAAGGACGTGACTCTCCTGGCCAATATTTCCCGCCGGAACCGAGCCGATCGCCCCAGTGGTCTGCGCGCCGTTAACGATACCTAGCCCCGTGATCTCAACTGTGCTGCCACTAAAGCTAAAGTCGTGCACCAGCGCAGTGATGCCATTGTTGTAGGCCCACAGGTTCGTCGGTTCTTTCAGAACTGTTTCCTGGATGCCGTTGTTGATATTGCTCTGCGAGCGACGGCTTCCCAAGTAGTCACGAACGTTGGAGGAGAACAGCCCCGCACCATGCTGCTTAAAGCGCTCATGCAGCCAGCTCACCGGTACGCTCGTACACAGAGCAGTCCACTGGTCGCCTCGTTCCTCGAACGCCCCCGGCACCTCAATCGTGAACGTATCCGAAACCAGAATAGGGGTCTGTGAATTTTCGTAATGGGCAGACAGCCGCTCGCGACCCAACTCTTCGCAAGAGACCTCGAATTTCTTGCCCTGGTAGCCGTGACTCAACTGCGCGTATGCGGAGTCGCGAGCCGCTTCGAGCTCTCCTATGACCTGCTGTGACTCTGGAAGGTTATGCACGTACCAAATCGCAACATGCCCAATGACATCATCCGCCAGTGCATCATGAAGTTCGCGCCAGGCAACCCGCAGGACATCTGGCACCCCGTCGGGCTCACTCTTGTTGAACAACCAATTGACCGCCTGGTGAAGAGAAGCAGCCTTCCTCGCAGGCGCCTGCAACTTCGCAGTATTCTCGGACTCGTATCCTTGAGCGAGGACAACTCGGCCAGAACCGCGATCAATGTAGAGCAGATCGCATGACTTGTCGTTGGGATGGTCAGTCAGCGATGTGGCAGCAACCGTGTCGATATCCTCGATGTCGAGCATCAGTTGCAGCGCGAGCAGCAGTCGCTTGTTGGATCCGTACCGATCGAGATCAGCACGCTTCTGAAGGGCTATTTCGAGGCCATCTGTCACGAGGTCAGGCTACATGTTTCACTCCCTCTGTCGATGCTTCTTGCTGCACGACAGAAGGGCCAGGCGCCCATGAGTGCACCGGAGTTGGCTGGGCGAGGCGGCTACTGAGCTTGTCAGCAGAGGCCAGCGCCAGCTCGCATCAAGACTAGCGAGGAGGCCCAGGCGTCCCAACCTCTCGAAAGCGCACAGTTGATCAGCGCGACTGAGATGGCGCACACGTAGGCGAACTCCTCGTCTCACCGGTCATCGCTTTGGGCAGGTACGAGGTCCGGCTGATCACGCCATAGGTTAGTCAGTCCCGTCCCAGGCGTCGGCCAGCTTTATCTGCAGGTCGGCCGTCGGTGAACCCAAGCTGGCCAGCATCCTCAGCAGAGCGGTCGACTTCACGAAGTGAGAGATGACGCCATCCGACGTGCCTGCGGTTCGCAGATGTCCTGCGTTTACGCCGATGATGCCGAGCTCGAATGCGACGACGGGCTCTTCCTCCTCGTCGTGTCGGCGGTTCTTGGGAATCGGCGCAAAAACTGGCGCGCCGGACATGCCTGCGCGGCTGAAGGCATGGCAGAGGGCGCTGTCAGGGTAGGTGGTGCCCTCGAACTCCGACGGGAACCGTGGGTCGCTCGCCACCACGCCCCCGACCAGGATGGGACGGGTCGCATTCGTCTGGCCGCCCAGCGACGGGTATCCCGCAGTCAGTACCTGCGTGCCCGCGTGCACGTCCGCCTCTTCGTACACCCAGGGAGAGGCGATCTGTTGCTCGGTGAAGGAGGTGAACCAGCCGTCCCCTTCGAGGACCTCCCTGTCCTGACGATCGAACCGGATCACCGCGAGATCGATGTCGGGATCATTGGGATAGATCGGCGCAGGACTACGCAAAATGGCTTTGGCGGGCTTCGGAGAGAGCCGCCGCCCGCGAGGCTGGTGGTGCCCGGAGATCGTCAGCGCACCCAGAGCTGTGGTCACGGTGCCTTTCGGGCCGAAAGCGGGATCCACTACATGCCGATTGGTCACGAGGAACTCGGCAAACCGCCCGTACCCACCGCAGTCCCTCACCGTGACGATGAATCCTGTGCCGTGCCCCAGAAGCGCCTTGCCGCTCCGCTTGTCGTAGCGTTCGATATCGAGCCGCAGGGCTCCGTACAGAGTGCTGTGATCAACCAGTCCCGTCCACACCCCTGAACCATGCACCATCTGCATCAACTGCACAGCACAGTTGCGGAAGTTACCAGCGGGTTGCCACGCTTGCCGTGCGAGCCGTCGGCTGGCGCGCGGTCTGCCTGCGGCGCGACTAGGCAGTCTCGTCTGGATCATGAAGGTGAGCTGTTGCTCAGTAAGATTGACGGTCCGAGGGACAACGAGGGGGTGTAATGACGCTTGTCATTGAGCTGCGGCGCGGGGTCTCAACCGCTCGGACCGGCCGGAAGGCAGGCCCGCGCCCCGCGGCAGGGGCAGTTGAGCGGATGGTCCTTGATGACGAGCTCTGGGCGGCCCTGGAAGCGTTGGGCCGGCACCGTTTGCCCACCCTGGCTGACGTAAATCCTTACGGGGAGACCCTGCTGCGCGGTGATGCCGTGGATGGTGCGGGAGCTTGAAGGTTCGGATCTTGCTCGGCTGCGAAGCGCGGAGAGCCAGGCCGTCTCGACGCAAGGTAGATCTGCACGACTCGCAGGTCTGCCGTGTAGTCCGACTCTTCATCTCGCTGCTCAGTTCCGTGGGCAGATGCAGCCTTCAACTGCACACGACAACTCCCTGGGCCGCAAGACGTTCCCAGGTCGCCCGCGGCGTAGAACGCGGCTTCCGCCGAGGGGATTCCCGTACGCGCGGAGCCCGTCCCCGCGACGCCGGAGCGGCCGCCGGGCGGTCGCGGCTCCGGCGCCCCGGACCGGCCGGCGGCTGCCGCGCGGCCGGTCGTCGTCGGTGGCCGAACCCGGCCGGTGACCCGGCGACTGGCCGCCGCACCGGGTAGCCGATTTCCGGCCACATCCGATCGTCGGGGGCCGTCCGCCCGGCCGTTGCCACCGGCCGCCGCTCCGTGGCCGGGAGGCCCGCGCGGTACGGCCCCGTGGGGGCGGGCCGACGGGGCGGCCGGGGGCAGACCCCGGTGGCCCCGGGGCCCCCGGCAGCCCCTTCCGGTCGGCGACGCCCGCGAACCCACCCTGGGCACAGGCGTTCCCCCCGCCCCGGCCGTGAATTCGCTGGCCCGGCAGAGGACTTGCCGGAAGGATGGGCGCGACCGTGCCCGCCGACCGGAGACCGGAGACCGCGTACATGCCCGCCACCCACCTCACCGGCCCTGTCACCCTCGACCGGCGCGAGGGACCGTACGGCGAAGTCGTGCTGCGGCAGCGCGGCGACGACTTCGAGATCATCGCCAACGGGTGCTTCCTGATGGACACCTCCGACGGCCGTTCCGAGCGGCTGCTCGTGGACGCGGCGCTGGCCGCCCTGCCCGACGGGCGCCCGGACCCCGGTGTGCTCATCGGGGGGCTCGGGGTGGGCTTCTCGCTCGTCCGGGCCGCCGCCGCTCCGCGCTGGGGGCGGATCGCGGTCGCCGAGCGGGAACAGGCCATCGTCGACTGGCACCTCGACGGCCCGCTCGGCCGGATCTCCGGTGCGGCGCTCGCCGATCCGCGTACCGAGATCCTCCGCGTGGACCTCGTCACCCACCTCCACACGACCACGGAGCGTTACGACGCACTGTGCCTGGACATCGACAACGGCCCCGACTGGACGGTCACGGAGGACAACGAGAGCCTGTATTCACCCGCCGGACTGGCCGCCTGCCGGGCGTCTCTGACGCCCGGTGGGGTGCTCGCGGTGTGGTCCGCGCGACCCTCCGAAGCGTTCGAGGACGCCCTGCGGAATGCCGGGTTCCACGCGGTACGGACCGAAGAAGTAGCCGTTGCCCGAGGTGTTCCGGACGTGGTGCATCTCGCGTCGCGCGGGGACTGAACCCCCCACCCGGTATGCGGCGCCCCGGTCCCCCAAGGGACGAGCGCCGCACGGCCGCCGGTCCGCCCCCGCGACGACGGCCGCTCCGGGACGCCGGGCAACACCCTGCGTAGCCGGAAGCCCTCCTCTCCCCTTACGCTGCTGAGCGGCACAGGGGCTGTGACCCAAGAAATCCACGAGCGATAACCGCGTCTCCGGGGGCATGTCCCCCGCGAGAACGGGCAGGGGCGGGGCGATGGAACAGACACACACCACCCACAACGGCGTCGCGGCCACCCCCGGGGCCCAGCGCCGGGTCCTGGTGGTCGAGGACGACCCGACGATCGTCGACGCCATCTCCGCCCGTCTGCGGGCCGAGGGCTTCCTGGTGCAGACCGCACTGGACGGGCCCGCGGCCGTGGACGCGGCGGAGGCATGGCAGCCGGACCTGATGGTGCTCGACATCATGCTTCCGGGCTTCGACGGCCTGGAGGTCTGCCGCCGGGTGCAGGCCCAGCGGCCCGTGCCGGTGCTGATGCTCACCGCACGCGACGACGAGACCGACATGCTGGTCGGGCTCGGGGTCGGCGCCGACGACTACATGACGAAGCCGTTCTCCATGCGCGAGCTGGCCGCGCGGGTGCACGTGCTGCTGCGCCGGGTCGAGCGGGCCGCACTGGCCGCCGTCACGCCCCGCAGCGGCATCCTGCGCCTGGGCGAGCTGGAGATCGACCACGCGCAGCGCCGGGTCCGGGTGCGTGCGGAGGACGTCCACCTCACCCCGACCGAGTTCGACCTGCTGGTCTGCCTGGCCAACACCCCGCGCGCGGTGCTCTCCCGGGAGCAGTTGCTCGCCGAGGTGTGGGACTGGGCGGACGCCTCCGGGACGCGCACGGTCGACAGCCACATCAAGGCGTTGCGCAGGAAGATCGGCGCCGAGCGGATCCGTACCGTGCACGGCGTCGGCTACGCCCTGGAGACCCCCGCGCCATGACCCGGCCCGGCTCCGGACTGCGGCCCTTCTCGATCAAGGCGAAGCTCGGCACGCTCGTGGTGGTGTCGGTGTTCATCACCACCGGACTGCTGATCGTCGCCCTGCGCACCCGGACGGAGTTCCGGTTCATCACGGTCTTCTCGGTGATCGCGACCTTGCTCATCACCCAGTTCGTGGCGCACGGGCTGACCGCGCCGCTGGACGAGATGAGGGCCGTGGCCCGGTCGATCTCGCACGGCGACTACACGCGACGGGTGAGCGGGGCCGGGCGCCGTGACGAGCTCGGGGACCTCGCCCAGACGATCAACCGCATGGCGGACGACCTGGAGGCGGAGGACCGGCACCGCAAGGAGCTGGTGGCCAACGTCTCCCACGAGCTGCGGACCCCGATCGCCGCGCTCAGGGCCGTCCTGGAGAACGTGGTGGACGGGGTGTCCGCCGCCGACCCGGAGACCATGCGTACCGCGCTGAAGCAGACGGAGCGCCTGGGGCGGCTGGTGGAGACCCTGCTGGACCTCTCGCGCCTCGACAACGGCGTGGTGACGCTCAAGGCGAGCCGCTTCGAGGTCTGGCCGTACCTGTCGGGCGTGCTGAAGGAGGCGAACCTCGCGGCCACCCAGCGCCGGCTCTCCTCCGGCTCCGGCAACCACTCCCGTACGGACGTCCATCTCCACCTCGACGTCTCACCGCCCGAGCTGACGGCGCACGCGGACGCGGAGCGGCTGCACCAGGTGGTCGCCAACCTCATCGACAACGCCGTCAAGCACAGCCCGCCGCACGGCCGTGTCACGGTGCTCGCGCGGCGCGGGCGGTACCCGGAGTCGCTGGAGCTGGAGGTCGCCGACGAGGGTCCGGGCATCCCGGAGGCCGAGCGCCACCGGGTCTTCGAGCGCTTCAACCGGGGCCAGACACCGTCCCCGCAGGGCCCCGGCAGCGACGGCGGTACGGGACTCGGCCTGGCCATCGCCCGCTGGGCGGTCGATCTGCACGGGGGACGTATCGGTGTGGCCGAATCAGCTCGCGGCTGCCGGATACAGGTCACACTTCCGGGCAATCCACGGTTGCGTGGTTGACCCGGAGTTCGATCCTGAGGGCCAGGTTCTCCGTCCTGACCAGGAACGAGATACGGTCCAAGGGGCCGGACCTCGGCCTCGCGTACCGAAGTGCAGCGGAACCCCGCTTGTTTCCCGCCATTTCATGCGCCGAAACCCGGCTTCAGATGTGATGTGCACGACGAAGACCGGCCCGGCCTGCACGTAACGGCTCAGGGGGCGTAGCCTTGATTTCCGCTGTCCATCACCTTGTGAAGCGGAAGAGGGCGGTTGCCGCCGTGTCGTCTCAGTCCCCCAGTAACTCGAGTATCTCGACCGATCAAGAAGCGGGCACCGGGTCCAACCCGGCGGCCGCGTTCGGTGCCAATGAGTGGCTCGTCGACGAGATCTACCAGCAGTACCTCCAGGACCCCAGCTCGGTCGACCGCGCCTGGTGGGACTTCTTCGCCGACTACAAGCCGGGCACAGCCGGCACGGCGGACAAGCCCGTCCCGGCGGTGGCGGGTGCCACGGTGACCGCGGCCCCGGCCGCGGCCCCCGTGAACAACACCCCGGCCGCCGCGCCCGCTCCGGTCAAGGCCGCAGCCCCCTCACCCGCCCCCGCCGCCCCGGCGAAGGCAGCCCCTCCGGCCGCGCCGGCCGCGCCCGCGAAGCCCGCCGCCGCTCCGGTCAAGGCGGCCCCGGCCAAGGCGGCCCCGGCCGCCGCGAAGGCCGACGCCGCGACCGAGGCCCCGGCCGGCCCGGAGTACGTGACGCTGCGCGGCCCCTCGGCCGCCGTCGCGAAGAACATGAACGCCTCGCTGGAGCTGCCGACGGCCACGTCCGTGCGCGCCGTCCCGGTGAAGCTGCTCTTCGACAACCGCATCGTCATCAACAACCACCTCAAGCGCGCCCGCGGCGGGAAGATCTCCTTCACGCACCTCATCGGGTACGCGATGGTGCAGGCCCTCAAGGCCATGCCGTCGATGAACTACTCCTTCGCGGTCAAGGACGGCAAGCCGACCCTGGTCAAGCCGGAGCACATCAACCTCGGCCTGGCCATCGACCTGGTGAAGCCGAACGGCGACCGCCAGCTGGTCGTCGCGGCCATCAAGAAGGCCGAGACGCTCAACTTCTTCGAGTTCTGGCAGGCGTACGAGGACATCGTCCGCCGCGCCCGCGTCGGCAAGCTCGGCATGGACGACTTCACCGGTGTCACCGCCTCGCTGACCAACCCCGGCGGCATCGGCACCGTGCACTCGGTTCCGCGCCTGATGCCCGGACAGGGCCTCATCATGGGTGTCGGCGCGATGGACTACCCGGCCGAGTTCCAGGGCACCTCGCAGGACACCCTGAACAAGCTGGGCATCTCGAAGGTCATGACGCTGACCTCGACGTACGACCACCGGGTCATCCAGGGTGCGGCGTCCGGCGAGTTCCTGCGCGTCCTGGCCCAGCTCCTGCTCGGCGAGAACGACTTCTACGACGAGATCTTCAAGGCGCTGCGCATCCCCTACGAGCCGGTCCGCTGGCTCAAGGACATCGACGCCTCGCACGACGACGACGTCACCAAGGCCGCGCGGGTCTTCGAGCTGATCCACTCCTACCGGGTCCGCGGTCACGTGATGGCCGACACCGACCCGCTGGAGTACCGCCAGCGCAAGCACCCCGACCTGGACATCACCGAGCACGGCCTCACCCTGTGGGACCTGGAGCGGGACTTCGCCGTCGGCGGCTTCGCAGGCAAGACGCTGATGAAGCTCCGCGACATCCTCGGTGTCCTGCGTGAGTCGTACTGCCGCACCACCGGCATCGAGTTCATGCACATCCAGGACCCGAAGGAGCGCAAGTGGATCCAGGACCGGGTGGAGCGTCCGCGCCCGGCCCCGGAGCGTGAGGAGCAGCTGCGGATCCTGCGCCGCCTCAACGCCGCCGAGGCGTTCGAGACGTTCCTCCAGACCAAGTACGTCGGCCAGAAGCGGTTCTCGCTGGAGGGCGGCGAGTCCGTCATCCCGCTGCTCGACGCGGTCATCGACTCCGCGGCGGAGGCGCGCCTGGACGAGGTCGTCATCGGCATGGCCCACCGCGGCCGCCTGAACGTCCTGGCGAACATCGTCGGCAAGTCGTACGCGCAGATCTTCCGGGAGTTCGAGGGCAACCTCGACCCGCGGTCGATGCACGGCTCCGGCGACGTCAAGTACCACCTGGGCGCCGAGGGCACCTTCACCGGTCTGGACGGCGAGCAGATCAAGGTCTCGCTGGCCGCCAACCCCTCGCACCTGGAGGCGGTCGACCCGGTCCTGGAGGGCATCGCCCGCGCCAAGCAGGACATCATCAACAAGGGCGGCACGGACTTCACGGTCCTGCCCGTCGCGCTCCACGGCGACGCGGCCTTCGCGGGCCAGGGCGTCGTCGCCGAGACCCTCAACATGTCGCAGCTGCGCGGCTACCGCACCGGCGGCACCGTGCACGTGGTGATCAACAACCAGGTCGGCTTCACCGCCGCCCCGGAGTCCTCGCGCTCCTCGATGTACGCCACCGACGTGGCGCGCATGATCGAGGCGCCGATCATCCACGTCAACGGCGACGACCCGGAGGCCGTGGTGCGTGTCGCGCGCCTCGCCTTCGAGTACCGGCAGACGTTCAACAAGGACGTCGTGATCGACCTCATCTGCTACCGCCGCCGCGGTCACAACGAGGGCGACAACCCGGAGTTCACCAACCCGCAGATGTACACCCTGATCGACAAGAAGCGCTCGGTGCGCAAGCTCTACACCGAGTCCCTCATCGGTCGCGGCGACATCACGCTGGAAGAGGCCGAGCAGGCGCTCCAGGACTTCCAGGGCCAGCTGGAGAAGGTCTTCGCTGAGGTCCGCGAGGCCACCTCGGCGCCGTCCCAGCCGCATGTCCCGGACGTGCAGGCCGAGTTCCCGGTCGCCGTGACCACCGCGGTGTCCTCGGAGGTCGTGAAGCTGATCGCCGAGTCCCAGGTGAACATCCCCGACACGGTCACCGTGCACCCGCGTCTGATGCCGCAGATGCAGCGCCGCGCGGCCTCCGTGGAGAACGGCACCATCGACTGGGGCATGGGCGAGACCCTGGCCATCGGTTCGCTGCTGATGGAGGGCACCCCGGTCCGGCTCGCCGGCCAGGACACCCGCCGCGGCACGTTCGGTCAGCGCCACGCCGTGCTCGTCGACCAGAAGACCGGCGAGGACTACACCCCGCTGCTCTACCTCACCGACGACCAGGCCCGTTACAACGTCTACGACTCGCTGCTCAGCGAGTACGCGGCGATGGGCTTCGAGTACGGCTACTCGCTGGCCCGCCCCGAGTCGCTGGTGATCTGGGAAGCCCAGTTCGGTGACTTCGTCAACGGCGCGCAGACCGTCGTGGACGAGTTCATCTCCTCGGCCGAGCAGAAGTGGGGCCAGACCTCCGGCGTCACGCTGCTGCTGCCGCACGGCTACGAGGGCCAGGGCCCGGACCACTCGTCCGCCCGCCCGGAGCGCTTCCTCCAGCTCTGCGCGCAGAACAACATGACGGTCGCGATGCCGACCCTGCCGTCGAACTACTTCCACCTCCTGCGGTGGCAGGTGCACAACCCGCACCACAAGCCGCTGGTCGTCTTCACGCCGAAGTCGATGCTGCGTCTGAAGGCCGCGGCGTCGAAGGCGGAGGAGTTCACCACCGGCGGGTTCCGTCCGGTCATCGGCGACGACTCGGTCAAGCCGGAAGCCGTCCGCAAGGTCGTCTTCTGCGCGGGCAAGCTCTTCTACGACCTGGACGCCGAGCGGATCAAGCGCGGCGACACGGAGACGGCGCTCATCCGTCTGGAGCGCCTGTACCCGCTGCCGGGTGCGGAGATCCAGGCCGAGATCGCCAAGTACCCGAACGCGGAGAAGTACCTCTGGGCCCAGGAGGAGCCGGCGAACCAGGGCGCGTGGCCGTTCATCGCGCTCAACCTGATCGACCACCTGGACCTGGCCGTGGGTGCCGACGTGCCGCACGACGAGCGTCTGCGCCGCATCTCGCGTCCGCACGGCTCGTCCCCGGCGGTCGGCTCGGCCAAGCGCCACCAGGCCGAGCAGACCCAGCTGATCAACGAGGTCTTCGAGGCCTGACCGGCTGTCGTACACACCAAAGGCCCGGTCCCGCGAGAGGTTCGCGGGGCCGGGCCTTTGGCCTGTCCGGGCTCGTTATTCTGGTGCCATGTACTTCACGGACCGTGGCATCGAGGAACTGGAGAAGCGGCGCGGCGAGGAGGAGGTCACCTTCGAGTGGCTCGCCGAGCAGCTGCGTACGTTCGTCGACCTCAACCCCGACTTCGAGGTGCCCGTCGAGCGTCTCGCGACCTGGCTGGCCCGGCTGGACGACGACGAGGACGAGTAGTCACCACACCGGCCCGCCGCCCCGTGCGCCGCGTTCCGTTTCGGCCCTGAACCGGTCGTAGGCGAGGCCCAGCGCTCCTTGCGCCAGCAGGACGAGTCCCGCCGCGAGCCAGCCCGCGCCGCGTCTGCGGGCTCCCCACAGGGTGAGCGGGATCCCCGCCGCCACCTGGGCCGCCGCCATGGCGCGGGCGCGCGGGCCGCGGACCCAGGGTCCGAGTCCGGTGGACTCGACGGCGTCGAGCTCCAGCTGGACGGCATCACGCCAGCCGGCCCACTCGATCCGTTCCACATGCGGGTGGACGCCGGCCGCGCCGCGCAGCCGGTCGGCCGGTTCTCCGGGGGCGAGGCCGGGCGGCAGGGCCACCCCGGCACGGGTGAGCACGGCGAGCAGTTCGCGCAGCCGGGCGTCGGCGTCGGCCGCGGGGTCCTGCCGGGTGAGCGCCTCCAGCTCCTGGACGTCCAGCACCGGGTCGAGGCCCAGCCGGGCCGCGAAGGTCCGCATGGCCTCGTCCTCACCGGCCGGGGTGCCGTCGGCCAGCCAGACGTAGCCGACCGGGCGGCGGAAGCCCGCGGCGAGTGTGTAGCCGGACCGGTCGCCGTCCCACCACAGGGCGATGACCGGCCAGGTGGCGCCCACCGCGAGGGCGGTGGCCCAGCCGCCCATCACCCGGTCCACGGGCTCGGCGCCGCCGGTGTCGCCCGGGACGGCGGCCCGGCCGTCGTGGGGGTCTCCCCGCCAGGGCTTTCCTTCCGGGACGAGGACGCTCCAGCCGGTTCCGGCGGGCAGGAGCAGCATGCGCTCCCGCAACAGGTGAGCCGGTGGCCGTACGGCCTCGGGGTCGGCCCGGCACAGCAGCAGTGCACCCACGGAGGTAGCGGTCATGTTCCCTACGCTAGGTCACCTTGTCCGCACATGAGCTGATTCGGCGTCCGGATCGGACATCCGCACCTGTCCAGCCCCTCTTGACTTACGACAACCGCGATATATCGTGTTCTTCAGAGACGCGATATGTTGCGTAGGGGCACGCTCCAGGAGGTCAGACCATGCCTGATTCGACGTGGACCGTCGCGGAGCCGCGGAAGCTCACGTTCGACGACCCCGTGACGACGCTGCGCGTGCGCGTGGTCGACGGCACGGTCAATGTCGTCGGCACCACGGAGCCGACGGCCCGGCTGGAGGTCTCCGAGGTCGAGGGACCGCCGCTGATCGTCACGCGGCGGGGCGGCGAGCTGACCGTGGCGTACGAGGACCTGCCGTGGAAGGGATTCCTGAGCTGGCTCGGCCGCCGGGCCCCACGCCGCAGGGCGGTCGTCTCGCTCGCCGTGCCGAGCGGCTCGTCGGTGGAGGTGGGGGTGATCGGGGCGGGTGCGGTCGTCTCAGGCATCCAAGGACGCACGGAGCTGCGCGGGATCACCGGTGACAGCACCCTGGTGGGGCTCTCCGGCCCGGTCCGGGCGGAGACCGTCTCCGGTGATCTGGAGGTCCAGGCCGTGACCGGCGATCTGCGCTTCCACTCCGTCTCGGGCAACCTCACGGTCGTCGAGGGTGCCGGCACATCGGTGCGCGCGGAATCCGTCAGCGGGGACATGGTGCTGGACCTCGACTCCGCGCCGAAGCCGACGGACATCAGGCTCACCACGGTCTCCGGGGAGATCGCCATACGGCTACCGCACCCGGCGGACGCCAAGGTGGAGGCGAACACCGCGAGCGGCGAGGTCAGCAACGCCTTCGAGGACCTGCGGGTCAGCGGCCAGTGGGGGGCGAAGAACATCACCGGAAAGCTCGGCGCGGGCACGGGCACCCTCAAGGCCACCACCGTCTCCGGTTCGATCGCCCTGCTGCGCCGCCCACCGGCTCAGGACGAGCCGCGTGACGCCGAGCCGACCGGAAAGGTGCTCTGACATGCCTCCCGTATTCGCCCACGGACGCCTCCGCCTCTATCTGCTCAAGCTGCTGGACGAGGCCCCTCGCCACGGCTACGAGGTGATCCGCCTTCTGGAGGAGCGCTTCCACGGCCTGTACGCCCCCTCGGCCGGCACGGTCTACCCGCGGCTGGCCAAGCTGGAGGCCGAGGGCCTGGTCACCCATGCCACGGAGGGCGGCCGCAAGGTCTATTCCATCACCGACGCGGGACGCGACGAGCTCGCGGGCCGGGGCGGGGAGCTGGCCGATCTTGAGCTGGAGATCCGCGAGTCGGTCTCGGAGCTGGCCGCGGAGATACGCGACGACGTACGCGGTGCGGCGGGCCAGTTGCGCAGTGAGATGCGCGCGGCGGCCTCCGAGTCCAAGCAGGGCGCGGGCGGCGGCTCCTGGACCGGCGGGGCGCCCGGCGGCGAGGCCGACGCGTGGCGCGTGGCGAAGGAGGAGCTGCGCAAGGCGAAGCAGGAGTGGAAGGAGCAGGCCCGCCGGGCCAAGGACGAGTCGCGCCGCGCCCGGGAGGAGGCGGACCGGGCCCGCCGTCAGGCCCAGGAGGCGCACGAGAAGGCGCGCGAGCAGGTGCAGAACGCCGCCCGGCAGGTGCAGGAGCACTTCGCGCGCGGGGACTGGCCCACCGGGGTGCGCGAGGGGCTGGCCGAGATCACGGGCCAGCTGGGCGGCTTCGCCAGGACCGGCAGCTGGCCCTCGTACAGCAAGCCCGGTCCGGCCGAGCCGGAGGTCAGGTGGGAGAGCGAGGACAGCCCGGTGGCCGACGCCCCGGACCCCTGGGCCGCCGACATCCCGCCCACCGGTGCCCCGGCCCGCGACCTGGACCGGTTGCTGGACCGCTTCCGCGACGACATACGGGACGCGGCACGGGACCGGGGCATCAGCGCATCCCAACTGGCGGAGGCCCGCCGCCATCTCGCCACCGCCGCCACCCGCATCGACGCGCTGCTCGCCGGGCCGGAGCCGGACGACACCGAGCGGCACGACAGGCCCGGTTCCAAGCCCAAGGGGCTCTGAGCGGTCCGGCGGACGGACCACCGCCGCCGGGCGGCCGGGCCGCCGCGCGGGTCACCGCTGGCCGCGCGGGTCACCACGGCCCGCCCGGACATCGGCCGGTGGTGCGGCGCGGGTCAGCCGGCCTTGGCCTCGTCCGCTCCCCCGGCGCCGTACAGGGCACGCTCGATCGTCGTGTACGTCGCGCCGTGGTCGGCGAGCACATCGGCGACGGTCCCGGGGTGGGCGGTCAGGGCCAGCAGGATGTGTTCCTCACCGATGAAGCGGTCGCCCCGGCCGAGGGCGATGCGCAGGGACTTCTCCAGGATCTTCTTCGCACCGCCGGTGAAGCTCCGACGCCCCGGCCACCGGCGGTGGTTGCCACGGTCGCCGCCCAGGGCGCCCTCGCCGTGCGCGTCCTCGACCCGGGCGACGATCGCGTCGACATCGACGCCGATCCCGGCCAGGGCGTCCGTGTCGGCCTGGGTCAGCCCACCACGCCGACGGGCCTCGGCGCATGCCGCCTCCAGCGACGACCGGCGGTCCGTCAGGCCCAGGGCGGTGAGGGCGAAGGCGGACCGGCCGCCCGGCCGGTCCAGCAAGGAGAGCAGCAGATGCTCCTCGGTGACCGATCCCGCGCCGGCCCGCTCGGCATGCGTGACGGCACCGGTCACCGTGGCGCGGGCCCCTTGGGTGAAACGCTCGAACATCACTGCCTCCCGTACTTCTTGTGTACGGCCTGCCGGCTGATGCCCAGCTCGGCGGCGATCTCCTGCCACGACCAGCCCTGGCCACGGGCACTTTCGACTTGGACGGCCTCAAGCCGCTCCAGCAGCCGCCGCAGCGCGGCGACGGCACGCAACCCGACACGCGGGTCACGGTCACCGGCACGCGCGGCGAGATCCGTTGCTTCGGTCATGTTGTCAACGTACGTTGACAGTCGGGCCGCGTCAACCGAAGTTGACAGGGTCCGTGGCGAGGCGGGCATGACGTTCCACGTCGTGGCGGACGTCCCCGTACCGCAGCTTTCCGCGTTCGATGCCCTCGGCGGTGAACCCGGCCCGCCGGGCCACCGCGCAGGACGCCGGGTTGTCCGTGCGGTGGCCGAGCTCCAGCCGGTACAGGCCCAGATCGTCGAAGGCCCAGCGGGCGAGCGCCCGTACACCCGCCGAGGCCACTCCACAGCCGCGTGCCGCCTCCGTGGTCCAGTACGACACCCAGCCGCAGCCATGGACCTGGTTCACGGCGGTCACGGCCACACATCCGAGAGCCTCGCCCTGGACCGCCGCACTCCGGACCGCCTCGCCGCGGGCCGTCTCGCCCCGGGCCGTGGCACAGGCGGCGGCACGGACGGCGGCCCAGGCGTATCCGGTGCCCGCCGCGCGTTCCCGTTCCCACCGCGCGATCCAGTCCAGCGCGTCGGCCTCGGTGGTGACCGGGTGGCCGCCCGACTGCCGGGACATCTCCGCCGGTGCGAAGGCCCGGAGCACGGCCGGCGCGTCCGACCGCCGCCAGGGCCGCAGCAGGACGCCCCCGGACACATGCGGTCGGCGGTCTCCCGTCACGAGACGGTCAGCACGATCTTCCCGAACAGGTCGCCCGCGGCCAGCCGTTCGAACCCTTCCCTGGCCCGGTCCAGCGGCAGGGTCCCGTCGATCACGGGCCGTACGCCGGTCGCCGCGCAGAAGGACAGCAGGTCCTCCAGTTCGTCCTTGGAGCCCATCGTGGAGCCGACGACCTTGAGTTCCAGGAAGAAGATCCGGGTCAGTTCGGCGTGCGAGGGGCGATCACCGCTGGTCGCCCCCGAGATGACCAGGGTCCCTCCCGGCCGGAGCGACTTCACCGAGTGGGACCAGGTCGCGGCGCCGACCGTCTCGATGACGGCGTCGACCCGCCGCGGCAGCCGCGCCCCGGGCTCGTACGCCTCGACGGCCCCGAGCTCGACGGCCCGCTTCCGCTTGGACTCGTCGCGGCTGGTGGCGTACATCCTCAGCCCGGCGGCCTTGCCGAGCACGATCGCGGCCGTGGCCACACCGCCACCCGCCCCCTGGACGAGTACGGAGTCCCCGGGGCGGACACCGGCGTTGGTGAACAGCATGCGGTAGGCCGTCAGCCAGGCCGTGGGCAGACAGGCGGCCTGCTCGAAGGTGAGTTCCCGTGGCTTCGGCAGGACGTTCCAGCTGGGCACGGTGACCTGTTCGGCGAAGGTCCCCTGGTACCGCTCGGTGAGGATGGAGCGCGGCTCCGCGGGGCCGACCCCGTGCCCGGTCTGGCCGATGACGGAGTGCAGGACGACCTCGTTGCCGTCCTGGTCGATCCCGGCGGCGTCGCAGCCAAGGATCATGGGCAGCTTGTCCTCGGCGAGCCCCACCCCGCGCAGGGACCACAGGTCGTGGTGGTTGAGGGAGGCGGCCTTGACCTGGACGGTCGTCCAGCCGGGACGCGCCTCGGGCGCGGGGCGTTCGCCCAGCTCCAGGCCGTCGAGGGGCTGGTCACGGTCGATGCGTGCGGCGTAGGCGGCGAACATGGCCACGACGATAGGCCGTGACCCGCCGTGACGTAACCGGTCGGCGGTGTGACACGGGCCCCAGAGCGCGTTCCGCGGCCGGTGGCGTGCGGCAGCCCGGCCCCGGCATCCCGGCGCGCCACCCCGCGCCCCTCCGGCCGCTCCCCGGTCACCCGTCCCCCGTCACCCGTCACCCGTCACCCGTCACCCGTCACCGGCATCCTTCCGGCCGCTCCCCGGTCAACGTCACCGGTCACCGGTCACCGGTCACCGGCGCGCGGACTCCCGGCCCCGCCGACGCGTGCGGCGCCCGGCCGGGAAACGGAAAGGGCGGGCGGGACACGGTGGTCCGTGTCCCGCCCGCCCTCGCGGCGTGTCAGCGCCGTGCCACGCCCTCGGCGCGGGCCGCGGCCGCCACGGCGGCCGTGACCGCGGGGGCGACCCGCTCGTCGAACGGCGACGGGATCACGAAGTCGGCGGCGAGTTCGTCACCGACGACGTCCGCCAGCGCGTTCGCCGCGGCGATCTTCATGCCCTCGGTGATCCGGGAGGCCCGGACCTGGAGAGCACCGGCGAAGATGCCGGGGAACGCGAGCACGTTGTTGATCTGGTTCGGGTAGTCCGACCGCCCGGTCGCCACCACGGACGCGTACTTGTGCGCGATCTCCGGGTGGACCTCGGGGTTCGGGTTGGCCATGGCGAAGACGAACGCGCCGGGTGCCATGGAGGCGACGGCCGGCTCGGGGACCGTGCCCCCGGAGACGCCGATGAACACGTCGGCCCCGGCCAGGGCCGTCTCCAGGGAACCGGTGATGCCCGCCCGGTTGGTGAGCTCGGCCAGCTCCCGCTTGACCTCCGTGAGGTCGTCCCGGTCCTTGCTGACGATGCCCTTGCGGTCGGCGACGGCGACATCACCGATGCCCGCCTCCAGCAGGAACTTCGCGATGGCCACACCCGCGGCGCCCGCGCCGGAGATGACACCGCGCAGCTCGCCGAGCGAGCGGCCGGAGAGCTTCGCCGCGTTCCGCAGGGCGGCCAGCGTCACGACGGCCGTGCCGTGCTGGTCGTCGTGGAACACCGGGATGTCCAGGCGCTCCTGGAGCTTGCGCTCGATCTCGAAGCACCGGGGCGCCGAGATGTCCTCCAGGTTGACCCCGCCGAAGGACGGCGCGAGCCGCACCACGGTGTCGACGATCTCGTCCACGTCGGTGGTGGCGAGCGCGAGCGGCACCGCGTCTACCCCGCCGAACTGCTTGAAGAGGATCGCCTTGCCCTCCATCACGGGGAGGGAGGCCTCGGGACCGATGTCCCCGAGGCCGAGCACGGCCGTGCCGTCCGTCACGACGGCCACGACCTGCGACTTCCAGGTGTAGTCGTGCACCAGCTCGGGCTGGTCCGCGATGGCGCTGCACACCTTGGCGACGCCGGGTGTGTACGCGAGGGAAAGGTCGTCCTTGTCGCGGATCGGGACGGTGGACTGCACCGCCATCTTCCCGCCGCGATGCAGGGCGAAGGCCGGATCGAAGGGCTCGTCCGTGCCGTTGACGCCGGCCGCACCGGGCGTCGGGATGTCGCTGCGAGGATTGACGATCTCCGCTGCCATTGTGTTGACCCCTTAAGTCTTCATCATATGAGGGTGGCCACTCCTGGTTGAGGAGGGGTGGGCGGGCACCGCGTACGTTCCCGGCACCGAGCGGTTGGCACGCTCCCGCCGGGGATGTACATACGCGCGGGCGCGCCGCACACGCGCCCTGAGCCCCGGATGAGGGGTGTAAAGGTCTTTCTTACCTGACGAACCGGGCCCGGGACGAGTCCATATCGACGCGGTGACGTGACTCATAGTCGAATATATGGACAAGTCCGCTAACGGGCACAAAGGTCGTCCACGAGTCGAGACATACCGGAGATTCTCCGGAGCGGAGCTCGAATGCCAACAGATGATCCGGCCTTGCGGCGCGGGCCCGTTGGGGTTCGGGGGTCACCCGTTATCCGATTTTGACATGCCCAGCCCCCTGATCGGGCCAGTCCGAATGGCAAGATGCCCTAATCACACACGGTGGCGGCACTCGAAGGTGCGTGCACACCTACCTGATCAGCATTCCCTCACCGCCGGAGGACACCGATCATGACCGCAAGCACCCTCTGTCGTACGGCCGCGAAGTCCCGGATTGCCGCGGCCTGCGCGGTCGCGGTCGCCGGAACCCTGCTGCTCACCGCCTGCGGCGACCAGACCGACAGCGGTTCGGCGGAGGCGGGTGCCGTCTCCGCCTCCAAGAGCGGCGCCCCGCTCTTCGACAAGCTGCCGGAGAAGTACCGGAAGTCCGGCGTCATCAAGGTCGGTACCAACGCCGAGTACGCGCCCATGGAGTCCGTCGAGAACGGCACGATCGTCGGCGTCGACCCGGACATCGCCGAGGCCCTCGGCAAGCAGCTCGGTGTGAAGTTCGAGTTCACCTCGGGTTCCTTCGACGGACTGATCACCGCGCTGAACACCGGCCGCCACGACGTCGCCATGTCCTCCATCACGGACAACAAGCAGCGTCAGGAAGGCCTCGACGAGAACGGCAAGAAGCTCGGCAAGGGCGTCGACTTCGTCGACTACTTCCTGGCCGGTACCGCCGTCTACACCAAGAAGGGCAACCCCGAGGGCATCGGGTCCATCGAGGACCTGTGCGGCAGGACCGCGGCCGTCCAGCGGGGCACCACCTACGAGGAAGCGCTGAAGAAGCAGTCCAAGGCCTGCACGGAGGGCGGCAAGAAGGCCGTCAAGATCCAGTCCTTCGAGAACGACACCGAGGCCCAGACCCGGGTGAAGTCGGGCGGCGCGGTCGCCGGGGTCAACGACTACCCGGTCGCGGTCGACCTGGCCCGCAAGGCGGGCGACGGCAAGGACTTCGAGGTCGTCGGCGAGCAGGTCGACGCCGGCCCGTTCGGCATCGCGGTCAACAAGGACAACACCGAACTGCGCGACGTCCTCAAGGAGGCCGTGGACGCGATCATCGCGGACGGCTCCTACCAGAAGGTCCTGGACAAGTGGGGCGCCGCCACCGGCGCGATCGACAAGGCCGCCGTCAACGGCGGCAAGTGACCGGCGCACCACCGAAGGGCGGTCACCGTGACTGACATGTTCGACAAGGCCGCGGGCGGCCCACCGGCCGTCGCCGCGCCCGTCTCCGAGGCCACCACCGTCGCGCCGGAGACCATCACAGCCGTTCCCGTCCGCCACTACGGCCGCTGGATCAGCGCCGTGATCGTCATCGGGCTGCTCGTCTCCCTGGTGTACGCCTTCTCGCAGGGCAACATCCAGTGGCAGGCGGTCCAGGACAAACTGTTCGACGACACGGTGCTGGCCGGAGCCGGCCGCACGCTGATGATCAGTGTGCTGGCCATGATCCTCGGTGTGGCCCTGGGTGTGGTCCTCGCCGTCATGCGGCTCTCGAAGAACCCGGTGACCAGCTGGGTCGCCTGGCTCTACATCTGGTTCTTCCGCGGCACGCCCGTCTACGTACAACTGCTGCTCTGGTTCAACCTGGCCCTGGTCTTCCCGATCCTCAACATCCCGTTCGTCTACAAGGACGAGATGACCGATGTGATGACCCCGTTCATGTGTGCCCTGCTGGGGCTCGGCCTCAACGAGGCCGCGTACATGGCGGAGATCTGCCGGGCGGGCATCCAGTCGGTGGACGAGGGCCAGACGGAGGCCTCCCACGCGCTGGGCATGACCCAGGCCAAGACCATGCGCCGCGTGGTGCTCCCGCAGGCGCTGCGGGTCATCATCCCGCCGACCGGCAACGAGTTCATCAACATGCTGAAGACCTCGTCGCTGGTGTACGCGGTCACCTACAACGAACTCCTGCGGTCGACGTCGCAGATCGGCTCGACCAGTTACGCGGTGATGGAGATGCTCTTCGTCGCCTCCATCTGGTACATCGTGATGACCAGCGTGTTCAGCGTCGGCCAGTACTACCTGGAGCGCCGCTACGCCCGGGGCTCGCTGCGCGCCCTGCCGCCGACCCCCTGGCAACGGGTCAGGCTCAACCTCGCCCACGTCCGCACCCGGAACCACCCCTCGACGAGGAACTCATGAACGCCATGGTGAAGGCCGAAGGCGTGCACAAGTCCTTCGGCACCGCGCACATCCTCAAGGGCATCGACCTGGAGGTCGCGCCCCGTGAGGTCTTCTGCCTCATCGGACCGTCCGGCTCGGGCAAGTCGACGTTCCTGCGGTGCATCAACCACCTGGAGAAGATCAACGCCGGCCGGCTGTACGTCGACGGCGGCCTGGTCGGCTACCGGCAGAAGGGCGACCGGCTCCACGAGCTCAAGGACAGCGAGATCGCCCTGAAGCGCCGGGACATCGGTATGGTCTTCCAGCGCTTCAACCTCTTCCCGCACATGACGGCGGTCGAGAACGTCATGGAGGCACCGGTCCAGGTCAAGGGCGAGACCAAGGCCGTCGCCCGGGTCCGCGCCGAGCGGTTGCTGGACCGCGTGGGCCTCTCGGACAAGGCGAAGCACTACCCCGCGCAGCTCTCCGGCGGCCAGCAGCAGCGGGTGGCCATCGCCCGGGCCCTGGCCATGGAGCCCAAGCTGATGCTCTTCGACGAGCCGACGTCGGCGCTCGACCCGGAGCTGGTCGGTGACGTCCTGGACGTCATGCGCGGGCTGGCCGAGGACGGCATGACGATGATCGTCGTCACCCACGAGATGGGCTTCGCCCGCGAGGTGGGCGACGCGCTGGTCTTCATGGACGACGGCGTGGTGGTCGAGACGGGCCACCCGCGCGATGTCCTGACCAACCCCCAGCACGACCGGACGAAGTCGTTCCTGTCCAAGGTGCTGTAGAGCGCGCGGAGAGACGGAGGGGGCGGCCACGCGCGTGGCCGCCCCCTCCGTCTCTCCGCTTCCCCCGGCTACTTGAGCGCGAGCATCAGGGTGTCGGAGGGCGAACTCCAGACCGTGCGCGCCTCCCCGAACCCGGCGGCGCGCAGGGCGGCGGCATGCCACTGCGGGGAGGGCATGTCACCGTCCGCGTGCTCGCCGTAGATGCGGTAGCGCTCGGCGGTCGGTTCCGCGAGGGCCGGGTCCTTGGCGGCCAGGGCCCACCAGTCGGCCCAGTCCAGGGCACCCGCGGCACGGGCGCGGTCCATCGAGGCGTGCCGGTGGGCGCGTTCGGCGGCGTTGATACGGGGGGTCTCGGTGTCGATCATATGGTCGGCGTTCATGAACACCCCGCCGTCGCGGACGAGTTGTCCGACGCGGCCGTACAGCTCCGCGAGCGGTTCGCTGTGCAGCCAGTGCAGGGCGGTGGCGGTCAGGACGGCGTCGTACGAGGAGTGCGGAAGCCGCTCGGCCCAGGCGGGGTCCTTGAGGTCCGCGGTGACGAAGGTGACCCGGTCGTCGCCCTCGAAGGTGCCGCGGGCGATGGCGAGGAGGGCCGGGTCCAGATCGACTCCGGTGCTGGTGGCCTCCGGGAACCGCGTGAGGAGGCGGTCGGTGATACTTCCCGTACCGCACGCCAGGTCCAGGACCCTCGGCGCGGGACCCACCACGGCCTCCACCATGTCCAGCATCACCCGGAACCGCTCCTCACGGTCCGGCATGTACCACTCCTGCTGCCGGTCCCAGCTCTCCTGCCAGGAACGCCAGTCGGTGCCCCGCGCGCTCTCCGCCATCCCAACCTCCACGTAACACCCAGTAGACAGCCTCGACCATTACACTGGTCGGCACAGCGACCTTAAACCGATGCCGTAAGGACTACAAGTGGAACTGGCCCATTACTCGGATTACGCCGTACGTCTGGTGAACACCGAGGAGCCGGCCCGCGCCAAGGACTGCCTGACCAGCGTCGAGTCCGTCCGCGAGCTGTTCGGCACCAACGCCCAGGCCGCCAGGCGCGCCACGGACGCGGACGTCACGCGCTTCCGGTCCGTACGGGCCCGGCTGCGCGCGGTCTTCGAGGCGGCCGACGGCGGCGACGAGACGCTCGCGGTGGACCTGCTCAACTCCCTGCTGCTGGAGTTCCCGGTGAGCCCGCAGATCTCCGGCCACGACACCCGCGACGCGGACGGCAAGCCGGACTGGCACATGCACCTGGCCGACCACCCGTCGAACGCCACGGCCGGCTTCACCGCCATCGCCGCGATGGGCCTGGCCTTCCACCTCACCTCGTACGGGGTGGACCGGCTCGGCCTGTGCGAGGCGGCCCCGTGCCGCAACGCCTACCTGGACACGTCCACCAACCGCTCGCGGCGCTACTGCTCGGACCGCTGCGCGACCCGGGCCAACGTGGCGGCCTACCGGGCCCGCAAGCGCCTGGAGACGGAGCGGTCCGGGGAGACGGAGCGCACCGCGGACACCGCCCAGCGCAGCACCCCGAGCACCGAGCGCTGATCCCGCTTCAGCGGCCGGTACCGGGCGCGTGCCCTGGCCAGCACCAGTTCCTCGGGCACGGCGCCGTAGTCCGTACTGTCCCCGCCCGCGAACGCGTTGTCGCCCAGCACCCACCAGCCGTTGCCGCGCCGCTCGGCGGCCCGCTTCACCACCAGCAGGTCCTGCTGGAACGGGTGGCGCAGAATCACCACGTCCCCGGGACGCACCGGCGCGCCGTACTGCACGAGCAGCCAGTCCCCGTGGTAGAGCGTGGGCACCATCGACGGCCCCGTCACCTCCACCACCTGGAACGGTCTGCGCGCCGCCCGCCCGCCCCCGGGCTCCTGCGACAACTCCTCCGGCATCCGTGGCACCTCCCGGTCCGTCCTCCAGTACACCGCCGTGTGCACCGTTTCGTACATCCGGCCACTGGTCTCATCCTCACCCTGGACTTTTGGCCTAAGCCCACGGGGGCAGGCGCAAAAATGACTCCCCCACGGAGTAATGTCCCACCTGAGAAGACGATCACGAGGAAGGACAGCTCCATGCTTTCCCGCCTGTTTGCCCCCAAGGTGAAGGTCAGCGCGCACTGCGACCTGCCCTGCGGCGTGTACGACCCGGCCCAGGCCCGCATCGAGGCGGAGTCCGTCAAGGCCGTCCAGGAGAAGTACCAGGCCAACGACGACGCGGACTACCGCACGCGCGCCATCCTGATCAAGGAGCAGCGCGCCGAGCTCGCGAAGCACCACGTCTCGGTGCTCTGGAGCGACTACTTCAAGCCGCCGCACTTCGAGAAGTACCCGGAGCTGCACCAGCTGGTCAACGACACCCTGAAGGCGCTCTCCGCGGCCAAGGGCTCGAACGACCCGGCCACGGGCCAGAAGGCTCTGGACCTGATCGCCCAGATCGACAAGATCTTCTGGGAGACCAAGAAGGCTTGATCTACGGCTAGGCGGTCTGACCTGCGGTTTTGCTGATCAGACCGCCTACCGGTCCGCACCCGGTCCGCAGGCCGCCGAGAACGGCGTCCATCACGGACCGGGTGCGGTCTTCTTCGCCCGGCCAGAGGTGCGCGTAGATCCGCAGCGTGATGACGGCGGACGCGTGGCCGAGGACCATCTGCACCTGCTTGACGCTCGCCCCGCCCGCGATGAGCGCGGAGGCGTAGAAGTGCCGCAGGTCGTGGGTCACGAGGTGCGGCAGCACGACGGGCTTGCGGCCCTCGCGTACGGCCGCCCTGTTCTCCTCCGCCTGGAGCGCTTTGCGAGCACCGTTCCATTCGGTTTTCCAGCGGCGGTAGTTGAGCGGCTCCCCCTCCTCCATCGTGAACAACCACTCCGTGGAGGGGCGCGCGGCGAGGTGTCCGAGGAGCACGTCGGTGACGACCTCCCCGACCGGAACCGTCCGACGTGACTTCGCGGTCTTCGGCGGGCCGATCTTCCCCGACTGGAGCCGCTGCCGCTCCACGCGAATGCTGCCGGCCTTGAAGTCGACGTCCGACACCTTCAGGCCCAGCAACTCACCTATGCGCAAGCCTGACTCTGCGAGCACGACGACGGCTGCCCGGATGTACGGCGGCATCACGCGTGCCATGGCCTCCACCTGGGCGACGGTGGGCGGAGTGACCTCCTCGTCCGGCATGACCGGAAGGGTGATCCGGCGGCACGGAGTGGATGCGATGACCTTGTCGTCCACGGCCGCGGTCATGACGCGCACGAGGACGTCGTGGACGTTCCGGACGCTGCCGGGGCCGAGTTGGTCGGACAGGTGCTTGAAGAGCACCTGTATGTCGTTGCGGCGTATCGCCGCCAGCGAGCGAGCGCCCAACGCGGGTACGAGGTGAAGCCGGAGCGCGTTGTCGGTGATGCGTTCACCCGCCTCGCTCGCGATGAGCGAGCCCTGCCACCTCTCGGCGTACTTCTCGAAGGTGACGCGGCCGGCGCGCGGGTCGACGTACTGACCGGTGACCACGCTGGTCGTGACCTCGTCGAGCCAGCGCTGGGCGTCGAGTTTCCGGTCGAAGTGGCGGGCGTGCTCCTTGCCGTCGAGGTCACGGTATCGGGCGCGCCATTTGCCGTTGGGGCGCTTCTGGATGTTCGCCAAGTGGCTTCTCCTTGGTGCTGGTTGTCAGTAGTGACCCCCGTCCTCGATGTCGCCGCTGAGGACGCGGGCGTCTCGCTCGTCCCCCATGAGGCGGAGGCATTGCTCATGGATCGCCCGCGAGCTGTCCGGGTGGGCCTTGATGTGGCCGGCGACGGCGACCACGGCACGGTGCAGACGGTCGCGGGCGTCACGGGTTTCGTAGAACGCTTCGACGGCTTCCTGGACGAGCCGTCGGCTGTCGACGTCGAGCCCTTCGAGGGGCGGCGACATCAGCTCTTCGAGGGGGAGCTCGAAGACGCGGGAGAAGGCGAGCGCCTCGTCGAGGTTGATCCGGCGACGGGGTGAGCCGTTCTCGATGCGCCAGACGGCCGTCTGGTTCATCTTCACGCCGGCTCTGGTCACCCGTTCGGCCAGCTCGGTCGTGCTCCACCCTCTGACCTCGCGCTCCAGGGCCACGCGGCCCGCCACGTTGCCTTCGCTGTAGAGCAGCGGCACCTCGCCACCCTCGGGCTTCTCGCTTGCCATCGAACCTCCATCGCGACCGTCGCTATCCAAATTGAAACACGGACTTCCCGGTTTGGCTAACCGCCGATCATGAGGTACTGATTATGCAGATCGAATCACTACCTAGCCGAATGGGAACGCATGCGATACCTGACCACCGCCGAGGTAGCCGAGCGCTACCGCACCGCCGAGAGCACCGTCCGCTACTGGCGCCAGCTCAAGAAGGGGCCGCGCGGCATCAAGGTCGGCAAGCGGGTGCTCTACCCCGAGGCCGAACTGCTGCGCTACGAGCGCGCGCTGATCGACGGCGGAGACGAGTGGGGCCTGGCCTCATGAGCCGCCGGACCGCCCGGACACAGGAACGGCCCTCGGCGCGCCTACGCCGAGGGCCGGAGATCCCCTTGCACCTCGCCCATCCCTGAACGAACTGGTCGGGGGCGAGACCTTGCCCGTCTCGCCCCCACCTGAGAGGAACATCTATGAAGGACCCTACGTCCCCCGCCACCTCGAAGGCATCCGGTGTTGCCTGGCCACCGATCGCAGTCCCGGGCCAGGGTCTGCCTCGCGACCGAGAAGCACGCCCCGCCATCGGAGGCCCGCCCGCCGATGCTCCGAGCCGGAGCTCACGCGATTCGCGACCTGCCGAAACTAGTGCCCCGACAACAGCGTCGGACAGCGCAGGCATTCCTGCTCCAGGCGGACCAGAGTCCCAAGATAGCGGCGGGCCGGCAGGCGAAGGCAGCGCGCTGCTGGACGATCTCCGCACGGCGATCGGGCGGTACGTGGTGCTGCCGAGCGACGAGGCCCTGACCGCCGTCGCCCTCTGGGTCGCGGCCTCCCACATCCAGCCGGGCCTCCAGCACGCGCCACGGCTGGCGGTGGTCGGGCCGACCAAGGGGTGCGGCAAGTCCCGTCTCCTGGACGTCCTCTACGAGACCGTCCACCAGCCGATGATGACGGTGAACACCTCCCCCGCCGTCGTCTTCCGCGTCATCGGCAAGAACCCGCCGACGCTGCTGGTGGACGAGGCCGACACCATCTTCGGCCCCAAGGCAGGCGACAAGGAGGACCTGCGCGGCCTGCTGAACGCCGGGCACCAGCGCAACCGGCCCGCCTGGCGGATCTCCGGGCCGGAGCACAAGCCGACCGCGTTCCCCACCTTCGCCATGGCGGCGCTGGCCGGCATCGGCGACCTGCCGGACACGATCATGGACCGGGCGATCGTCATCCGCATGCAGAAGCGCAAGCCGGGTGAGCGGATCACCCCGTTCCGATCGCGATACTCCGTACCGGAACTGCACGCGATTCGCGATCGGCTGGCCGACTGGCTGGTCCCGCAGCGCGGCACCGTCGCGGGCGCAGTGCCGAAGATGCCCGTCGAGGACCGCGCCGCCGACACATGGGAGCCGCTCGTCATCGTTGCCGACCTCGCCGGCGGGCACTGGCCCGCGCGGGCACGTGCCGCTTGCCTCGCGATGACGCGCAACGAGGTGGTCCAAGACGAGCAGACGACACTGAAGACGCGGCTGCTGCGTGACATCCACCGCGTCTTCGACCAGGAGGCGGGCAAGGAGGCCATGCGCAGCCAGGACCTGCTCGCGGTCCTCATCCAGGACGCCGAGGCTCCGTGGGCAAAGTACGGCACGAAGGGGTTGAACGCCTACCACCTGGCGAATCTGCTGCGTGACTTCGGTATCAGCCCGGCCAACTACCGGTTCGAGAACGGTCGGCAGGCCAAGGCGTACGCCCGCAACCAGTTCGTGGACGCATGGGCCCGCTACTGCCCCGACCCCGCCCTGTCGGCACCCACCGCCGAGGTCCCGGCACATCCGACCCGGGGCAGGCCGCCCGCCCCTCCGTCCGGGACGCTGCCCACCGGCCCACCGGGAGGGCCCGCAGGCCCCAGGCCCACTCGCTGACACCAGGTCCGCATCAATCCGTCGCATCCGTCCCCGCGCAGGTCAGCGCGGGGACGGATCTCCTCGGCGTTACGGATCACTCCGTACCTGCCTGCGTCTCCGTACCTGTGCTGACCAGCCACGCGACGGATGCGACGGATGCGACGACGGGCCACCCCACGACTGACGGAGCACCACCATGCCCGAATCGAACGCCGACGACCCCACCTCCCGCCGTCGCAAGAAGTTGTTCAGGCTCACCCGACGACCAGCAGCAAGCTGGAGCGAACGAGCCTCTAACGAGGCTTCGTCCGCGCTTGCCCCCGCCTCAGGGATGGCGGAGGACAAGGCCGAGCGCCAGGGGGCGCCCGAGCCGAAGGAGGGGGTGGCCGAGGACTCCGGCCGGCCCGCAGCCGACTCCGCTCCTCCCAGTAGTCCGGCCGATGCCCCACCGCTCGTCGAGCAGCCCTCCTGGCGGGATCTCGACGCCCCTGCCCTGCCCGCGCAGCTGAACCGCAAGCGCACCGTGGAGAAGCGCGACCAGGAGAAGACCATCCGCTTTACACGCACCGCAGTCCAGGTGATCAGCGCCGCCGCTCACCAGCGCGGTCAGAGGTTCGCCGGATTCGTCGGAGACGCGGCCCTGGCTGTTGCGCAGGGCAAGGCGGGGATGGTCGGCAGCCCGGAGGACGATCCTCTCCGCCCGCTGATCGAGGCCGTCGAGGCGCACACCGTCGCACTGAACCGCATCGGCGGCAACCTCAACCAGATCACCGCAGCCATCAACCGAGGAACCGTGCCCGAGCGCGCCGAGACGGTTCTCGACCGCGTCGAGCAAGCAGCACAGAACAGCTTCCACCTCATCGACCAGCTCCTCGCGAACGGCACGACCCATGGTTCCTGACGTCTCCACCGGCTCCGACAGCCGCGGACTGATCGCCTACCTCTTCGGCCCTGGGCGCCGCGACGAGCACACCAACCCCCACATCGTCGCCGCCCTGGGACATGACCGGCGCCCCGGACCCCGGCCACGACCCGGCAGCCACCTACTCCCAGCTCGCCAAACGACTCGACCACCACGTCGACCTCCGCACCCGCGAGCTGGGCGGCAAGAAGCCATCGCAGCACGTCTGGCACTGCCCGGTCCGCACCGCCCCCGGCGACCGCTACCTCACAGACACCGAGTGGGCCGAGGTCGCCCGCCGCGTCGTGCACGCCACGGGCATCGCCCCCGACGGCGACGAGAGGGCATGCCGATGGATCGCGGTACGCCACGCCGACGACCACATCCACATCATGGCCACCACCGTCCGCGCCGACGGACGCCGCCCACGCACCCACCAGGACGGCCGACGAGCTCAGACCGAGTGCCGTCGGATCGAAGCTGAGTTCGGTCTGCGCCGCCTGAAGTCCGGCGACCTCACCGCGCCCCGTACCCCCACCGGTGCCGAACGCGCCAAGGCCGAGCGCCAGGGCCAGACCGTGACGGCACGGCACTGGCTGCGCGAGCGGGCATACGCGGTCGCCGCTGCAGTACACACCGAAGCCGACTACTTCACCGTGCTGCAGTCCCTCGGCATCAAGGTCAAGACACGCCTCGGCCCCGAGAGCGGCGACGTGATCGGCTACAGCCTCGCCGCACCCGGCGATACCAACAGCGCTGGCGAACCCATCTGGTACGGCGGCTCGAAACTCGCCCCCGACCTCTCCATCAACCGCCTCCGCGAACGCCTCCCCGACCAGGAGGTAACCGACCGCCCCAGGTTCGCGGCAGATCCCGCCGAGCCGTGGCAGCACACCATCACCGCGATTCAGACGGCGCACTTCGCCCTCGACTCCGACGACCATGCCGCCGCCCAAGGCCAGCTCGCCGCTTTCGGCGACGTCCTCTACATCATCGCCAGCGCCACACCCGGTCCACACCGCGCAGAGCTACGCGCAGCCGCCACAGCGTTCAACCGCGCCCGCCGATCCGCCACCCGCGCGGACCACCAAGCAGCCCACGCCCTACGCCAAGCCGCCAAGGAACTCACCTACGCCTCCAACGGACCCGGCGGACTCACCATCGCCCTGCTCTTCGCCACCGTGCACCTGACCCGCGCCGCCGCCAGGTGGCACGAGCAGCGAGGCCACGAACAGCAGGCCGCAGCAGCCGACGAAGCCTTCCATCACCTCCAGGCCGGCTACCAGCAGGCCGCCGCACCCGTCCTGGCAGACCTGACCCGCCGCGCCCCACGAGCTGAGACCGCCCGCCGCTTCGAGCAAGACCTCCGCGCGGCCTTTCCCAACCACGCCGACCGGATCCTCGCCGACCCCACTTGGACCGCTCTGACCACAACTCTCGCCCACGCCGAGACCGCCGGCCACAACCCCCGGCGTCTCCTGGCTGAGCTGGGTACCCAGCAGGAACTCGACAGTGCCGAGCACCCCGCCGAGGTGCTCAACTGGCACGTCTACGCTCAGCCGAACAAGCTGGTTCAGGCGGCGCGCAGGCGAAACACCTTCAACGGCCCATCGTCCATGTCCACCGCCCCAAACCTTCCGGCCACACCAGTGGCCATGAGGCCCCAAGAGCGCGGTCGGCGCCGCTGACGGCCTGGTCAAATGCTCTCGCCATCCCGTTCTAGGCGTAGTTCCACTCTTCACTGGGCAGCGAGTGCCACAGATCGAGCCAGTCATGGAGCAGGAAAAGCGGTCGGGTCAGGACGATGTCGCCAGCCCGTTGGGATCGGATTGCGAGGCCGAGGTCGACGAAGACCGGATCGGCGGCTGGACTGTACGTCAGGCTGCCGGACTGCAGTGTCGTGCGGTGGACGAGCCAGTCCTCCACCTGGGAAGGCGCGCAGCCGGTCAGCGGGGCTGCCTCCAGTCTCACTTGGGGGCCGGTGAGGGCGTTCACGGCGACACACCCCAGGCGGCCTTCCTCGAAGAGGGCCCTGATCCCAATCTCGGCGAAATCGACGTAGTTGAGCTGTTGGCCATCGCCGTGAGCGAAGTAGGACGAGACGGCCGGTCCTTCACTGAGAGCATGGGTGATCTCCTCCAGTGTCATCCCGAAGTGCAGAGGGCCGACTCCTACGTACGGCGTGAACGTCCACTCGGCGCGCTCCTCCTGCCTGGCGATTCGCCACGGGCCTTGGTACCCCGCCTCGCTCCCTGGGGCGGGTACCGGCGGTTCGGGTGCTGGTTCCGGCGGGGCCGCATGTGTGGGCGCGGGCGGGTCCTCACGTCGGCGGCCGCGTTGTTCCGGAGCCGCGGTGTCCTCGGGCTGCGCTTCCAGCCAGCGGATCGCCTGCTCCTGGCCCTCCCCGAACGGGTCGTCCGCCAGAGCGTGTGCCCGGTCCAGGGCTGCGCGGTGTTCCTCCTCTGCGGCGACAAGACCAGTGACGCTCTCGCCCCAGGCCGCCAAGCGCTCCCGGGCGATCCACCGGTAGTACGAGTCTGCGCTCACGGCAAGGACCGCACGAACGGCAGGTGCGTACCGGGGGACGGACGAGACGAGGCAGGGGTCGGCCAGGAGCAGGGCGGTGGCCGCGAGCGCGGCCTCCCTCACCAGTGGATCATCGGCGTCGCAGAAATCCGCGATGCAGTCGTGGAGCACCGGCCGTGCCGCACGGGCAGCAGCCAGATCCCGCGCCGCCCCGACACCATCCTCGATGTCCAGTCGGGCAATGTCGGCGAACGAAGCCAGCCAGTTCAGCAGTTCGGCACGGAGCGGCCGCCGACCGGCCCTCCGCTCCCACCGGCCTTCGGCGAGGGTGCGCGGATCGTCGAGAAGACGAGCGAGGACCAAGGCCGCCGGGGCGGTCGCCGGAAACACCCGCGCCTGATGGAGGAGTAGCCGGTACAGATCCCCGACCGCCCGCACCCGGTGGGCCGGGTCGGTGGCGAGCACTGCGCCGAGGATGTCCGGGGTGTCGGGCACATCGTGCCGGCCCGTGCAGAAGTGCGGCAGCTCCTCCCAGGCGGTGCCTGTGAGTTCGGCCTGCGCTGCGGGTGGCAGGGAGTCTGCGGGACCATCAGGAAGGTCCGGGGTTGATTCGTTGATCACGGTCGCAGTGTTCCAGCCGCCTCCGACATCAGCGGTGCCGATACCTGCCACAGACCACAGACGGCTCAAGCTTGAGCAACACTCTGATGCCCTCGCTGCTCATGGCAACAAGGGCGCCAGCCCTCATGCGGCGTGGGCTGTGGGTAACCGCGAAACCCACGTCCTGAGTTCGGTCAGGTGCTCGGGCTGCAGCCCGAGGTGTGGGTCTGGCTGAACGAGGAGGGTCGGCGTTCCCCTGGCTGTGCGCTCTGCCGCCCATGCGTGGTCGAGGCTGGTGAAGTCGTCGTCGATCCAGACGGCGGGGGCGTTTGCCAGCCAGTCGTTGACGTGGTCACGTTTCCAGAGGTAGCCGTCGGGGTGGCTGGTGGTGATCTGGGGGCGAGGCAGGTCGAGGTAAGGGAAGTCGGGCAGCCTTAGGAGAGGGCCGATGATCGTGGTGGCGTCCTTGCGCCAGCTCGTGCACCACACGGGGGTGACGAGTCCGCTGGTCACGAGGTCGGTGAGAATGCAGCCCTGGCTGGGGTCGAGCCAGACGGGGACGGGGTCGTCGGGGTGCCGGCCGGTGGGCAGGACGGTGTGGCGGACGTGGGTGGGCGGGGTGCTGCCGTCGGCGGCCGGGAAGGGGATGAGGACGCCGTCGATGTCCAGGAGCAGGTAGGGCAGGGGCATCGTTGCCTCCGTCGGTCAGCGTTTGCGGGCGGTGATCAGGAGGGTGGTGGGCCACGGGTCGCGGCGCGGGTGCCGCAGCTCCACCGCCGAGGTGATGCCCAGGCCGGTCCGGGAGAGGTGAGCTCCCCAGCGGCGGGCGTCGAACTCCCATCGAGTGAGGGGAAGTCGGGTGCGGTCGGGCATGGTGACGTAGTCCTCGCGCGGACGGTCGTCCGTGGATGGATGTCTTCCGGCCCGTGCCGGATGAGGGACGGAGAAGGCCAGGACACCGCCCGGTTTCAGGCGTCGGGAAACGGCGGCGAGGAGGAGCTCGGGGGCGACGAGGCCGACGGCGCCGAAGACCGAGTAGATCGCGTCGAAGGTCTGACCAGTGGCCTGAAGGTGGTGCAGTGCGTGGCCGGCGGCGAACGTGGCGCCGTCGATGTGGCCGTAGTGGGAGCGGGCCCGGCGTACCTGGAGGCCGACCAGGTCTACGCCGGTGACGCGGGCCTGGTGATGCTTCGCGATGTGGGCCACGTTGTGGCCGGGGCCGCAGCCCAGCTCCAGGACGCGCTTGCCGCACAGGTCCCGGCCCAGGATCTCGGCGCCGGGACCGATGCCCGCGTGGGTGCTCCATTCCATCCGAGCCGGCGCGGTGAGGGCGTGCGCGGGGGCGGCGGCTGTGCGCTGGGCTGCGTGGGCGTACCAGGGGGAGACCTGGGCGAGCACCTAGACCTCCAGGAGTTGGACCACGTCGTTCAGGTGGCGGCGGACGACGGGGATGTAGGCGGGGTCCTTGGCCGGGTCGTTGATCCAGCGGATGGCCTGCTCCATGAACCACTCCACGGCCCACATGCGGTGCCAGCCCAGTGCCCATGCCTCTGCGGCGAGGCCGCCCCGCGCGGCGAGGGCGTCTTCATGACCGCCTGCGGTGACGTACTGCTCCAGGAACACCCGCATGCGGAAAGGGCTCGGTACGTCGGTGGTGCCGTGGTAGGAGGCGAGGTCGATCAGGCCGGGTCCGGTGAAGGCGCGTGCGAAGTCGAGGAGGTGCCAGCCGTTCTCCCCGATGTGGACGCTCGTGGGGTGGAACTCGGAGTGGACCCAGCCGAACGGGTCGAGCGTCGCCCCCTGGACACGGGTCTCGGCCGCGGCGGAGATCTTCCCCAGCGCGGTCTCGATGTCGTCGCAGTCCGTCCATCGGTCGGCTTTTCGCAGCCGCTGGAGGTGATCGAGGGCTTGGCCGGGCAGGGCTGCGAGGCCGGCACCGTCGAGGAGGGGCAGACCGCCCGCAGGGCGGGCGGCATGGAGCATGACGGCGGCGGCGACGCCGTCGAGGTCGTCGGCGTCCCGTACGGGGGTGCCGAGGTCGTCCATGAGCATCCCGAGCCACTTGTCCTGCATGGCGGTGGCGTGTAGAGCAGGGACCGGGAGCCCGCGCTGGTGGGCCAGCCGCAGGGCCTGGGCCTCGCGGTCGAAGGGTTCCTTGGCGTACTTGAAGACGGCCTTGGTGCCGTCGGGGAAGGTGACGCGTTCGACGCCGGACATGCCCCAGACGCGAATCTCGGAGCGTTCGGGGAGGGGCTTGCCGACGAGGGTGCACAGGTCGTTCAGCAGGGTGGCGGACAGGCTCTGGTCCATGGGGGTCTCCAGGGGCTGGTGGGCTCCGGGGCGGGCGCGCGCGAGCTGGCCCGCCCCGGAGCCGTACTGGGGTGGGTTACTCGGCTGCGGGCACGCGGTGGGCGTAGACCTGCTCGATCCAGCCCGCCTTGCACTCGGCCAGGTCGTCACGGAAGTTGGCCATCGAGGCACCGTAGGGTGCGACGACGCCGCCGGACTGGTCCGGCACGGACTGGCAGCCGTGCACGAGCCGGCCGCCGAGCGCGGAGTGGGCCTTGATGGACTCGATCCGGCGGTGCTCGTTGAACCAGCCGCCGTGGTAGACCTCGTCCAGCATTCCGCCCGTCTCGTCGTCCAGGTCGAAGACGACGGACGTGGCGGCGGGGAAGAACCAGCACGGGCCGACGTTGGAGATGTGCCCGTCCAGCTCGACCTTGTTGAGCGCCATGAGCGTGGCGGCCTCGCGCAGCATGCGCAGGTGGTCGGCGGTGATCTGCGGGAGGCCGAGGCCGGCCAGGTGCTCCTCGCGGAATAGGTACGCGTACACCCCGTACGCCGTCTCCAGCACACGGGCGGCGTCGGAGGTGGACTCGCTGTGCTGCTTGATGAAGTCGAGCGCGAGCTGCTCGACCGCGCTCTCGGTCGTCTCGTCCATGTTCAGGAGCTGCGCCTTCACCAGCTCCCAGTCGGCGACGAGCCAGGTGCTCGACTCGAAGCGGAAGAAGTACTCGGCCGGGTCGATCGTGATGCGCCGGCCGTCCACCTGGATGCCGGGCAGGCGGCTCCAGCGCGGGTCGAAGGCGTCGGGCAGCTCGACCGTGATGGTCGCGGTGTCGATGGTGGTCACCGTGTCTCCGTCTCTGATCGTCCGGACCGGGGCACAGGAATGCCCGAGCCCGTTGGGGCGTACGGAACTTGGGAGCCGCCCGGCCCGCGATGCCGTGAGTGGGGCGGCTGTCGATAAGTGAACCGCCCGCTACGCAGAGTGGGTACGGTGTGACCGAGGCCAAGCGGTATACACGGTTTACGGATCCGGAGCGGAGGCGATCATGCCGACACCGACCAGCGCCAGCTCCCGCCTGCGCGACACGATCAACGCCGCCGGGTGCACGTACGAGGCACTAGCCAAGGACGTACGCCGCATCGCCGCCGAGAACGGCGAACTGCTCCAGACCAACAAGTCGGCCATCTCCCACTGGGTGGGCGGTGCCCGCACGCCGTCCGGCCAGGCAGGCCAGTACCTCGCCGAAGCCCTCTCCCGGCGGCTGGGCCGCGTCGTCACCCGAACCGAGCTCGGCCTCCACTCACCCGACACGGAGTCGCCACCGGACACCGACCCTGTCACCGCGGTCACCGACCTCGGCCGTGCGGACGTCGAGCGTCGCCGCTTCCTCGCCATCGCCGCGTTCACCACGGCCGGCGTGGCCATGCCGCTCATGCACGACCACGAAGCTACCTCGCGGATGCTCCGTGCCCGCACCGCCCGCTCCCTCGTCGGCAGCGACGACATCTACGTCGTACGACAGATCACGGCAGCCTTCAGTGCCGCCGACGAAAGGCTCGGCGGCGGGCACGGCCTGACCACGGTCACCGCGTACCTCGCCGACACGGCAGCCCCCATGCTGCGCGGCCGGTTCCCCACAGAAGCCTTACGCCAGGCCGCCTTCGGCGCCGTCGCCGAACTCGCCTACCTCGCAGGGTGGAAGCACCACGACCTTGGACACGAAGGCGCTGCCCAGCGCTACTACCAGGTCGGCTACCAGCTCGCCTGCGAAGCAGACCCTCACGGCCATGCCGCATGGATGATGCGCGCCCTCGCCCACCAGTCCCTCAGCCTCAAGCAACCCCACCACTGCGTGGACCTCGTCAAAGGCGCCCTCTCCCGCGGCCTCGGCCACGTGGACGGCCAGACGGAAGCGCTCCTCCACATCACGCACGCTCGCGCATACGCAGCGGTCGGTGAGAACCCATTGGCTGCTCGTGCTCTCCTCGCCGCCGAAGACGCGCTCCTGCGCGAGGACGGTCCCCAGCCCAGCTTCTCCCGCGTCAGTGGCCCTGCCGCTGGCACCGTGGCCAGCCACACCGCCCGCACGCTGACCGACCTCGCCGACCACATCGGTACGGAACAGCAGCACCGCGACGCGCTCACCCGTTGGGACCCTGAGAAGTACAAGCGCGTCCACGCCCTCACCCATGCCGACCTCGGCGACAGCCTGGCCGCCCAGGTCCGCGCCGACGAAGCGGTTGCGGCCTGGACTCAGGCTCTGGTCCTCATGGAGGGCATGACCTCCGACCGCACCCGCAAGGCGATCACCTCGATCCGTTCCACACTCGCGGTCTATCAGCGCCGCCGCGTCCCCGGCGCCGCCGATCTCGCCCGCCGCGCCCGCGAGGCCCTCGCCTAACATGCCCAACAACCTGCCCGACGAAGGGAACCCCGTGGCTCAGCAGACCGATAACCGCCCTCCAGCCCTCAAGCCGGCGCTCGACTCGATGACGCTGCTGGTCGCGGCCGTCATCGTCCACGACAAAACCACTAACCGCGTCGTGCTCCTCCAGCGCAGCGAGAACGCGAAGTTCGCCCAGGGGATGTGGGACCTGCCCGTCGGAAAGAGTGAACCGGGCGAGCCCATCACTGAGACGGCAGTCCGCGAGCTCTATGAGGAGACGGGCCTCACGGTGAAGCCGGAGTCCCTCAAGGTCGCCCACGTCATTCACGGCGCCTGGGGCGTCGAAGCCCCCAACGGCTTCCTCACGGTCGTCTTCGCCGCTGAGGAATGGACCGGCGAACCCGAGAACCGCGAACCGCGCAAGCACGCCCAAGTCCGCTGGGTCGACACTGACGCCGTTCCCGAAGCGTTCGTGGACACAACTGCCAGCGCGCTGCATTGCTACCTCGCCGGCAACCCTCAGGTATCCCTGGATGGCTGGAGCTAATGAGCAAATAAGTGGCCTCGACGCCTACTGGGCCTACCACATCAAACATGGAAACCAACCGCTCTACCCCAGCCCCGACCAGGACGGATGCACACTGACCGCCTGGCCCCACGGCGTTCACTTCGAAAGAGCCGCACCCCCGAAGAAGCACATCGCCAGCATCATTATCAGGTACGCCGCATGACCCAATCAGAGACCCTAATTGTCTCGGTGAGTAATCACGATACGCGCAGCTGCGGACTTGTCCGCTGCACCAGCATGACTGAACAAGTTCATGAGCTCTGTCCCTGCCTCAGGATGACCCATTTGTCCAACTAGTTCGCCGTAGTAGCGAGCCAGAGCGGCCATCAGGGGGCCATCGCCGCTTTCGACCTCTGTAGCACCGTCGCGCAGACCGGTAAGAATAAAGGGCATCGATGAGGCGGAGACCCACGGCTGAGTCAAAGCTTGGATGCAGAGTTTCTGTAGGTTGGCAGACCTGTGGGAGGGGAGAGTTGCTCGCCAGAGACCCACGTACGCAGCTGTCAACCAGGCAGCAGTCTGGTCCGGCTCAGAATCGATGATCTGTGCAATCGCGTTGAGGACCAGCCGCACCACAGCCTGCGCATCGGTCCAGGTCGTCGGCCGTGCGATCGCTGTGGCTACGGCTCGTGCCTGCCAACTGTCGGATTGCGCTGCGAACCCATACAGCTCGCTGGAGAAGGGTATATCCATGTAGAAATGCCGGAGGAGTTCGGCCCTCAGAACCATCGCCTCCTGCGGTGCCACGGTCTGCTCGCGCAGACACGCGTCGATCAAGGCGAGCGTTCCGAATGCGGGTACGCCCACCGACCGGGCAACTACGCGCAGAGCTCGGTCATCGCACCACAACACCATGTTGTGCTCCTTGGCGTGGTCCAAGGCCGTGAGCCATGCCTGCGGGGCACGGTCTCCAGACAATCCCGGCAATGCCCGTAGCTCCGGCCGGGCCACCCGCGGTAGAAGTCGTACGAGTTCAACGGCACGCTTGAGTGTCCCTCGCAGGGCACCCATCTGTTCCTCTGAAGCAACGTGAAGAGTTGCCCGTGCCTCGCCCTCGTCCCAGACCACCGTGGCATCGGACTGCAGAGTTAGGGACTCGAGGGCATGGAAGGCGTCGCCAACAATCTGATCAGTCGTCATGATGCTCTGACAGGAGCCGAGGAGCCGCTCGGTGGCTTCCTGCTCCAACAGGGCGAGAGATACAGCTGCACTCGTATCCAGGACTACCCGCCGAGTCATGGCAGCTTGGACGGCGGCTGCTTCCCAAACGTCCGAGGTTGGGTCCGATGCAAAGAGGCCGGGAGGCCCCTCGGTGAGCCGCACACACACCTCGGCGTATGGCCGGCCGTTCATCAGGGTCAGCATTCCCACCGGGAACTGGCCTTGCCCGATCCGCTCTCGAATCTCGCGGCGGTCCTCATCCTCATGATCGCGGCGCAGGCTCCGGCCAAGTTCTTCGAGTACCGCGCGTGGATCGCTGGCGTCGAGGGCGCGGAAATACACACTGTCGGGGAAGCGCTCCAAGTAGTCCGAGCTCGCTCCACGCAGCATTTCAGCTGCCTCTTCAGGCATAGGTTGGGTCGTGGCTGATCGCAAGAGAAGAGCTGCCAGGAAGCGTCCCAGCAACTCTTCATCCTGCGGCCATTTCTGCATCAGTTCTAGTGCCCGCCCGACAAACTGCGGATCAGTAGACAGGCGCGCGCCAAGCTGGACCCACAGGATCGCTTCGTCGCGACGTCGTGGTGTCGCTGCTTCGCCGAGTTCGGTCAGGGTCTGCCACGATTCGTCAGGCTGCGCCCGTGTGACATAGCACTTCACCAAGGCCCAACGTGCGTCAAGGTTATGCGGGTCCAACCTTAGGAGCGTGATGGCCGCTTCCGTGGCCTGCTCCCAATTCCCTGCGGCGGATTCTGTCTCAACGAGCAGCTCATACATGGCACCCTGCGCTGCCCAGCCTGGCCCAGCAATTCGCAGCGCACTCTCAGCGCACTCCTTGGACTTTAGGTAGTTCCTGGCACGTTGGTAGCCGCGAGCTGCCAGATTCATCAACTGCGCATCGCGCCAGTGTATCGCGGCCTCTTGCAGCGTGGCCGCAGCCATTTCGAGATTGCCGAGTTGCTGGTAGCGCTGCGACAGTTTCACAGCAATAATCGGGTGTTGGTTCGCATTGGCACGCAGAATCGACAGGTCCCCGTCTGCTGTGCCGCTGACGGCGTGGGCAAATTTCTCGAGATCAGCCACCGCCTCGGGATAGTCGTCATTCAGGTGCGAGAGCTCCGGCAGGTCTTGTCCGGACTCCACCAGCCCCATGGCCGCCATGAGCTGGTCGGGCCCCGACTCCGCTGCATCCCAGGCACGCTGCCAAGCCTCCGCTACCCGCTCGTCCTCGCTGCTGTCAGCGCGGCGTTCCTCAAGTACAGCCAGTACCTGTGCTCGCGGGAACGGGCTCGTCACTACGCTCAAGAGTTCGCGCGCACGGTTTTCGCGACCCGTCAGTGCCGCAATCAGGGCGCTCTCCGCCAATACGCGAGGATCCTCTGCTTCTTGCTCGCTAGCTTCCCCTTCGGGATCCGGCTGGCAGAGAGCCCACGCGGTTGCCAAATCCTGAGTGGACAGAGCGGCCCGCATTGCAAGGACGACCGCCGCAGCGCTGTCACCAAACCATTCTCGACGTGCGTTACGAACTCGGAGTGCAACAGCCAGGGCTTCCTGGACGTCAGCGAGCCTGTCGCGAGTAGCGCGGCGCCTGGACCGCAGGAGCAAAGCCTGTGCCAGTTCCATTCCCAGTTGGCTGACGCGTGCTACATCCGCTTCACGCAGAGCAGGCAGGGCCTGGTCGAGCAAGTCCAGCGCCATAAGCATGCGCGCCCTTAGGAGACATTTCAGAGCCTGTCCGTTGCTATCAAGAGCAGTCCACCGGTCCAGGTGAGTAAGGGCTGCGGCCCAGTCCTTAGCGAGGGCGGATCGAACGGAGTGGATTAGCGGTGAGTCGAGGTCTACATGGGCGGCTAGGTACGAACATGCACTACCCTCGGTCAGCGTCTCTTTCTGCAGGGCAGCCTTGACGACCAAAAGTTCACGAGGAAATCCCCCCTCGCGTACAGCCCGGTCATAGAACGAGAATGATGCACTCTCGGCATCGTAGACTGACGCCAGGCCACCAAGCCAGGTAAGCGCGCGAGTGGGGGCCTTGTCGAGCCACGGCGGCTCACTCTTTTCCCATTGCTCAAACACGCCCCTCCGTGCAGATCTACCAGAGGGAAGGTTGATAATTACGGCTTCCACGTCAGGCCAGTGATCACGCAATTGGCGAGCTTCTTCTTGGAGCGTCGGCGGAAAAGTGGCCAAAGCATGCTCGAAAGCGTCCCGGGTCGCCTTTAGCGAGGCGTTCCCATCTGTTACATACTGATTTTCGATGTATGTGACGTTGTTGTTGTCACCCACCGCAGAAGCGATGATAGATCCGCCAGCCACGACTGCGCCCGGGCCGGCCTGAACCGTCTGTGCGACCTCGACGGGTGCTTCTTCGCTTCCCAGAAAAGCAGTTCGGCCCTTACGCCAGATCCAGGGGAATGGCGTCATCGTTCGCTACCATCCCCGAGGGCGCTGTCCGTGATGTCACCACCAGCTGCGATCCCATCACGACCAGCCCGAACGTCATCCGCGTTCCGCCTCGCCGCAGCACGACTAGGCGACGAGTGGGGGCCGTTCACCTTGGAGTTGTTTCCGATCGCGGAGGCAGTGATATTGCCGCCAGCCACCACCGATCCGCGGCCGCCACGCACTCGCCGCCCGCCCGCAAGCCCGCCTCCTGCACTTCGGAACAAAGCAACCACAGAAACCAGCAAGCTGAGCATCGAGACGACCGCACCCCACACCCCTACGGTCCGCTCTGTCGTGTCAGGGCCCGCGAAGACGGCGACCAGGACCAACACCACGGTCGCCACGCCAGTCAACGCAACCGTCACCGATATCCATACGCGCCCCGTCCCGACCATCGCCACCAACTCATCGACCCTTCGTCAAATTTGGTCTGCACAGAGGAACGGTGAGTGCCTTCACCGGTCCCTGATGAGAAGGTAACGGTACCCAGTGACAGTCGGGGAAGCAGCGGTTACGCGTTGACGCCGACAAGGCTGATCAGTTGGAGGACCGACGCGGCCACAGGCTGGTCTTCTGTCCTTTCAACAGTCCGCACACAGTCCGCAGGACACCCGATGAAGACCGTCGCACTCCATCACCACCCAACACCAAAAGGCCAGGTCAGCGACCTGCGGCCGCCATCACCGCAGGTCACCGACCCGGCCCGTTACTAGGAGACCAAGCAGGGCTGACCGCCCTCCCGTCCGGCCCCGGCTCCGCCGCGGGTCTGAGGGGTTCAGCTGAGGGTCCGACCGCGTAACACGGTCGGGCCCTCAGCTTTCTGGCCTGCCGGGCCAACTCCCGCCGTCCCGGCGCGTTACGGCGCCCCCTTTCCCGCGAGCAGCTTCGCCTCCGTCTCCGGGTCGAGGCCGACCGCCGGACGGTCGGGCCGCTGCGGCGCGGTGCCGCCTCGCTCGCGCATCCAGGACCAGGTGTCGGCCACCGTCTCGGCCACAGGTCTGCACCGCAGTCCGGCGTCGTGCGCCTTGGTGACGTCCCCCTGGTGCAGGGCGTCGTACAGCTCGCCCTCGGGCAGCCAGACCGGCAGGTCGGTCCAGGGCTCCACCCCGGCGGCGAGCAGCACCTCCGGGTCCGTCCAGCGCAGTTCGGCGGTGGAGCCGGTGACCCGGACACAGGTGTCCAGCAGCTCTCCCATGGTGGTGTGGCCGGGCCGGCTGACGGTGTTGTACGCGCCGCCCAGGCCCTTCGCCGCCGCGTCCAGCATCCAGCCCGCCAGGTCCCGGGCGTCGATGTACTGGAGGGCGGTCTCCGGTGGTCCGGGGGCCATGACCGGGCCGCCCCGGGCCGTCCGCGCCAGCCACCACGGCAGCCGGCCGATGTTCTCTCCGGGGCCGAGGATCAGTCCCGCCCGGGCCAGCAGGGCCCGGGCGCCGAAGGCGTTGAGGGCGGCGATCTCGCCGCCCCGCTTGGCCAGGGCGTAGGAGACGTCGTCGCCCGCGTCGGGCGAGGCGCCGGCCACCGTCGGGCCGTCCTCCGGCAGCCCGGCGGGGGTGGGGTACGCGTACACCGAGCGGCTGGAGACGTACGTGAAGTGCCCGGCGCGGCCCGCCAGCAGCCGGGCCGCGTCCCGGACCGCCCGGGGCGCGCCGCTCCACGTGTCGACGACCAGGTCCCACGTACCGCTCTCCAGGGCGGTGAGCCCCGCCCGGCCCCGCGTCCGGTCGCCGGTCAGCACCCGCACGCCCGGAGGCGGGGCGTGGCGGCCGCGGTGGAACACCGTGACCCGCCAGCCCCGGTCGAGCGCCGCTTCGGTGGCCGCGCGCCCGACGAACTCCGTACCGCCCAGCATCAGGATCTCCATGGCCTGGTCCTGCCCGCGCCGGCCCGTACCGGAAACGGCGTGCCGCTGCCAGCAGAACGGGGAACCCGGCGGAGCGCGGGGGCGGGCGTCCGCGGTCAGGGCAGGGCGGCGACCAGCGGGCTGCGGTGGCGCAGCAGCCACTGGTGGTAGGCCGCCGCGCGCTGCGCGGCCTCACGGTAGGCCGCCTCCAGCTCCTCGTACACCGCGGCCGTGTCCCAGCCCGGCCGCGACACCAGCAGCAGCCGCACGGCCAGGGGGTCGCCGCGCAACGGCCGGATCGCCATGTCCTCGCGCGGCCCCGAGGTGGGCTGGCACGGGGCGACCGCCTCGCCGAGGACCACGAGGGACGCGGCCGTGAGGTAGTCGCCGTGCAGCACGGGCGGGTCCAGGCCCGCCGCGCCCAGCACCCGGCGGACGCCGTCCCATTCGCCGTCCACCGAGGGATCGACCATCCAGCGGTCCCCCGCCAGGTCGTCCAGGTCCACCACCGGCCCCGCGGCCGCCGGGTGGTCCCGCGACAGGGAGATGAACTGCGGTTCGCGCTCCAGCAGGACCCGCTGGCACAGCCCCTCCGGGACGGTCAGCGGGCAGCCCTCCACCTCGTGCACGAACGCGACGTCGAGCCGGCCCGCCGCCACCGTGCGCAGCAGCTCCCGGGCCGAGACGTCGACCCGGAGGGAGATGTCCGCGTCGGGCAACCGCACCCGCAAGCGGCGCAGCCAGCCGCCGATGACCCGGCTCGCGGTGGACCCGATGCGCAGCCGGGGGCCGCCGGACCGGGCCGCGTCCGCCTCGGCCAGCGCGGCTTCCACCAGGGTGGACATGCCGTCGACCAGGGGGCGTGCCCGGCTGAGGACGGCACGGCCGAGCAGGGTCGGACGGCAGCCGGTGCGCTCCCGGCTGAAGAGGGCCGCGCCCACGGACCTCTCGATCCGCTGGAGCTGGGTGGTGAGCGCGGGCTGGCTGACACCCAGCAGCCGGGCCGCCTGGCGCAGGCTGCCCGTGTCGGCGATGGCGCAGAGCACCCTGAGGTGCCTCACCTCGAACTCCATGACGCAGAGGGTATGGCCGCGCCGGTAGGCGGCACCAGAGGTCCCAAAGCCGTTAAACAGGCCGATTCAGGGGCTGTTGGGGCGACGCCGGTGTGCGGGTGCTGTGCGGTTCCTGTGCCGGTGATAGGGCGGTGCTATCGCCGGTTGACATCGTCCGCGACGGGCCCGGGCGGCCCGACACTCTCTCCGTACCCCCACCCGTTCCCCGTCCGACCGACGGGGTTCGCCGGACAGGTAGGAGACCCCCCATGAGACACCCCAGGACCGTCCTGATGTCGGCCGTCGCCGGTCTCGGACTCGCCGCCGCGCTGTGCGCCTCCCCGGCGGTCGCAGCCGCCCCGGCCCCCTCCGTCCCCCCGGAGGCCGGCTACGCCGCGTACGCCGGGTCGAGCGAGAACGCCGCCGCGAACCAGGCGTTCTTCGACGCCGTCATGAAGTCGGTCGCCGAGAAGCGGGCCGCCGTCCCCGGCGCCCAGGCGGTCACCGTGGTCTACAGCACGGCCAACGCCCCCAGCTTCCGCAGCCAGATATCGAGCAGCGCTTCCATCTGGAACAGCTCCGTGAGCAACGTGCGGCTCCAGGAGGGCTCGAACGCGGACTTCGTCTACTACGAGGGCAACGACGCGCGCGGTTCGTACGCGAGCACCGACGGGCACGGCAGGGGGTACATCTTCCTCGACTACGCCCAGAACCGGCAGTACAACTCGACCCGGGTCACCGCGCACGAGACCGGGCACGTCCTCGGTCTGCCGGACCACTACACCGGGCCGTGCAGCGAGCTGATGTCGGGCGGCGGCCCCGGCACCTCCTGCACCAACCCCTACCCGGACGCCAACGAGCGCTCCCGGGTGAACTCCCTCTGGCGGAACGGCCTCGCGGCCGCCCTGGCCGACGCCTCCTGAGGTAGTCCTCGCACACCCGTCCATCCGAGGGGGCCGCTCAGCGAGAGCGGCCCCCTTCGCGGTGCCGGGCCGTTCAGGCCTTCAGTTCGGCGCGGACCAGGTCCAGCAGATCGCCTTCCGTCATGCCCAGCTCCCGGGCCTCCGCGACCACCGCGCGCACCCCCTCCAGGAGGCGCGCGCGGTGGGGGGAGGCACCGGCCGTGACCACCGCGCCCCGGCCCCGGCGCAGTTCGATCAGCCCTTCCTCACGCAGCCGTTGGTAGCCGCGCAGCGCGGTGTGGACGTTGACGCCCAGCGAGTCGGCGAGCGCGCGTGCCGCCGGCAGCCGCTCGCCCGGCGCCACCGAACCGTCGGAGACGGCGCGGCGGACGCACGCCGCGATCTGGTCGCCCAAGGGCACCGGGGAAGAGGGATCCACCCGGAAGAGCACGTTCAGTGCCTCCCTCGTCGGCGGTCGACCAGCGTGTTGAGCAGCGCGGCTCCGGTGGCCGAGTCGTCGACCGTGACCGCGAAGTGCCGGCCGCTCTCCAGCGTGGCCACGATGGCCTCACCGGACCGGATGATCACTCCCGAGCCGGTGGGACGGAAGCGGTAGCCCCATCCGCCGTACTCCGAGAGCGCGTTGACGTCCTGGCTCGTGGCACCCTCGATGCGCTCCAGCGGTATGCGGACGCGCGGCCAGGGCAGGAGCCCGGAGACGGTGAGTCCGCGGCGGTCCACCGTGACGTTCGGCCGGGCGAAGGTCAGGATCAGCACGCCGATGACCAGGAGCGGCACTCCGGCGGCCGGTCCCATGGCGACCATCAGGGCGACACCGACGGCTGCCGTCGCCCCGGCGGTCAGGGGCAGCCACCAGGACGTGGCGCTGCGGGCCCAGCCGGCGACCTCTCCGTCGGTCAGCGAGATACGCGCGCCGTCCTGCCCGGAGCTCTTCGGCTCGTCCGGCGACGGCGGCAGCAGCCTGGCCGCGCACAGGCCCAGGGCCGCCGCGACGGCGGCCGCGCCGCAGGCGCCCACGAGATGCCACATCGTGAAGGACGCCTCAGGACCGCTGTCGGACACGTCCACGTTGAGGAGCAGCGTGGCCGTCGTCAGATAGCCGAAGAACGCCGCCATGGCGTATCCGGCGGCGGCGAACCCGTCGTAGGAACGGCCGGGGAACCGGCCCCGGGCCGCCATCCAGGCCCAGAGGGCACCGAGCAGGGCCATGATCAGGACGGTGGTGAGGAGGAAGGCTCCGCGGTCCATGTGCCCGTTGGCGTCACCGGAGGCCGAGAAGTGGCTGGCCATCCGTGCGGGCAACCGGTCCGCGAGGGTGACGGCGAGGACGAGGGCGAGGATCAGGGCGATAAGGAACGGCAGGGCGGCGAGGAACGCGCGCCCGAGCTTCGTACGGTTCATGAGCACCTCCGTTGTTCGCATGCTAGTAGAACAATGCAAACATGACAACGCGGTCTCCCGGACGCGGACACGCCACTGCCCCGCACCGGCGGTCCGGTACGGGGCAGTGGCGACGGGCTCAGGGAGGCGGCGGACAGGCGGGGTGGTCAGACGCGTTCGAGCGGGAACGCCTCGGGCGGCCGGAGGCGGTCAGGCGCGTTCGAGCGGGGTCCGCCTCGGGCGGCTGGAGGCGGTCAGGCGTGTTCGAGCGGGAACGCCCCCAGGCGGCCGATGCCGGCACGCCCGGCCGGACCGGGTGCGCACGGACGCCGCCCCGCCCCGGACGCGGCGGCGAACTCCGCGCCGGCCGGGCGGGGTTCGAACTCGCGGCAGCTCCACACCTCCTGGACGACTCCGCTCCGCCGGTCCCACAGCCTCTCGACGCCGGACTCCTCCACCGCTTCCCGGTAGGCGTCCTTCACCTCGCGGAAGCAGCCGAGGCCTCCGGAGATGCCGCGCCCGGACGCGGGGAGGTAGCCGGAGAGGGCGCAGGCCGTGCATATCTGCAGATGTATGTCCGGGGGCAGGACGCGCCGTATGGTGGCCAGCGCCGAGGCGAAGTCGCCCTCCGCGCGCTTGGACTCGTACACCGCTCCGTCCAGATGGAGCGCGAGGAAGAGGTCCGGGTCGGCGCGGCGCAGGGACAGCAGGCAGCTGAGCGTGGCGTGGCGGACCGTGCCGGCCACGAGGACCGGTATCGGCAGGTCCCACTCCAGCACGCAGTCCCCGAGCACGCCGTCTGCCAGGTCGAACGCACCGGACTCGGGGGACGCTCCGGCCACCGGGCCGAGACGGTCGAAGCTCTCTCCCTCGAAGTCCGTTCCCCGGACCCTGATGCGGAGCTGCCGCCCGTCCGTGGTGAGAATGACGGCTTCTGAACCATGGCGGTCCCGGTACCAGCCTGCCCACGACTCATCTGTCATGAGCGGGACTGTAGCTCCTGCCGGGCCTCCTCCTCGTGTCGCCCTCCCCATCCGGGGCCCGGCCGAGCGGCCCTGTCCGGCGCTCCCCGGCCGGGCCGGCCGGAGCCTGCCGACGAGCCGTCAGGAAGACCGTGCCCGGCCTGGGGAGACGGTCGCCGGCACCCCGCTCAGTGCGTCCTGCGGGTCACGAACTCCGCCAGCGCCAGAAGCTCCTGCGCGCCCGCGGGGTCCGGGACGGCACCGGACAGGTGGTGCACGGCACGGGCCATCCGGTCCGCCGCGCAGGCCTGCGCCCAGTCGCGCCCGCCCGCCCGGTCGACCGCGGCCGCCGCCCCGGCGATCTCGGCGGGGGTGCTCATGGCTCCCCGGTAGAGCGCGGCCAGTTCACCGGCGGCGGGGGTGCCCGAGGTGAGGGCGGCCACCACCGGCAACGACTTCTTGTGGGCGGCGAGGTCCGCGCCGACCGGCTTGCCCGTCCGCGTGGTGTCCCCCCAGACACCGATCAGGTCGTCGATGAGCTGGAAGGCGAGGCCCGCCTCCCTTCCGAAGCCGTCCATGGCCTCGACCGCCGGCCGGTCCGCCTCCGCGTAGAGGGCGCCGAGGGCGCAGGCGCAGCCGAGCAGGGCCCCCGTCTTGGCCGTCGCCATGGTGAGGCACTCGTCGAGCGTGACGCCGAGGGGGTCGCGCTCCTCCAGGGCGCAGTCGGCCTGCTGTCCGGCGCACAGCTCGATGACACAGCCCGCCAGCCGTGCGGAGGCACGGGCGGACGAGGGGTGCGGATCCTCGGCCAGCAGCCGGTGGGCCAGGGCGAGCAGCGCGTCACCCGTGATGATCGCGTCCGGGACACCGAACACCGCCCACGCCGTGGGGCGGTGACGACGGGTGGCGTCCTCGTCGATGACGTCGTCGTGGAGCAGGGTGAAGTTGTGTACGAGTTCGACCGCGACGGCGGCCCGCAGCGCCGCGTCCGGATCGCCGCCCAGGGCGCGGGCGGCGGCCAGGACGAGCGCGGGCCTGATGGCCTTGCCCGCCTGGCCCGATGCGGGCGAACCGTCGGCGTCCTGCCAGCCGAAGTGGTACAGCGCGACACGGCGTATCGCACCGGGCAGCGTCTCCACCGCCGCTCTGAGATGCGGGTCGACGAGACCGCGGGTGCGCTCCAGGAGTGCTGCGGCCTCGCGCCCCTCCGTCGCGGCGTCCGTACGCGTCATGGTCACAGTCATTCCTTCCGGGCGCCTCGAAGGCGCCGTGGTCGCGGCGTGCGCGTACACGGTCCGGGCGGGCGGGTACGAGGTCCGGGCCGCTCACCGCCGCGGAAGTACGGGGGACCGGGGCGGGCGCGGGGCCCGGACCGGGGCGGCCCCGGGCGGGCCCGCCGCCCGTCCGGGCCCGGCGGTGCTCACCGCCAGCGGCTCACCTCGACGCCCTCCAGGACACCGAGGGCGTCCGGCACCAGGATCGCGGCCGAGTAGTAGGCCGTCACCAGGTAGGAGATGATCGCCTGCTCGTCGATGCCCATGAAGCGGACGGACAGGCTCGGTTCGATCTCGTCCGGGATGCCGCTCTGCTGGAGTCCGACGACGCCCTGGTCGGCCTCACCCGTCCTCATGCAGATGATCGACGTCGTACGCGCGTCCGTGACCGGGATCTTGTTGCACGGGAAGATCGGGACCCCGCGCCACGCGGGCACATGGTGCCCGCCGACCTCGATGCTCTCCGGCACCAGCCCGCGCTTGTTGCACTCGCGGCCGAAGGCGGCGATGGCGCGTGGATGGGCCAGGAACAGCTTGGAACCGCGCCGGCGCGACAGCAGTTCGTCCATGTCGTCGGGGCTGGGGACGCCGTCGTGGGGCTGGAGGCGCTGCCCGTAGTCGCAGTTGTGGAGCAGCCCGAACTCCCGGTTGTTGATGAGCTCGTGCTCCTGGCGCTCGCGCAGCGCCTCGACCGTGAGCCGCAACTGCTGCTCGGTCTGGTTCATCGGCTGGTTGTAGAGGTCCGCCACCCTGCTGTGGACCTTCAGCACGGTCTGGGCGACGCTGAGTTCGTACTCGCGGGGCGCCGCCTCGTAGTCGACGAAGGTGTGGGGGACGACGCTCTCCCCCACGTGCCCCGCCGACAGGTCGATCGCGGCCTCGCCGTAGTGGTTGGTGCGCTGGTGCGGGATGGCCAGCAGACCGGCGAGGTGGTCACGGAGCGAGTCGGCGCGGGCCGCGAGGTTGAGCACGTCGGCCCGGCTGAGCGTCAGGAGGGTGCAGGGCGTGACGGCGCGCGCGGTGTAGCCCCAGGTGGCGTCGGCGTCCACCAGGGTGTGGTCTCCGAAGTAGGCGCCGTCGGCGAGGACTCCGAGCACCGTCTCGGCGCCGTACGGTCCGGAGCCGACCTTCTGCACCTTGCCGTGTGCCAGCAGGTAGACGCGGTCCGCCGCCTCTCCGGACGTCGCGAGCAGCTCGCCCGCCGCCACGTCACGCTGTTCGCACCTGCGGGCGAGCTCCGACAGGACCTCCTCGTCCTCGAAATTCCGCAGGGCCGGCAACTCGCCGAGCTCCGCGGGGATGACCGCGACCTGGTCGCCGGTCTGGACGAAGGTCACCCGGCCGTCTCCGACCGAGTAGCTCAGCCGGCGGTTCACCCGGTAGGTGCCGCCCTGCACCTGCACCCACGGCAGCATGCGCAGCAGCCACCGCGAGGTGATCTCCTGCATCTGCGGGGCGGACTTGGTGGTCGTCGCGAGGTTCCGCGCAGCCGCTGTGCCGAGACTCTGCTGCGGCGGCTGCGTGTCGCGAACCTCTTCACCAACGGACATCCGACATCCTCTCAATCATGGGCTGAAGTGCTGAAGAAGCCTTTCAGCCGAGGACACCCCGCGCTATTACACAAAAGAGTGTGACTAATCAGCCTTCGTTCTGGGCACGGTGTTCCGGTCGCCTCGCACCCCCCTTAAGTTGCATCACCGATGCAACTTATCTACGCTGACCCTCATGCGGTTGACGAGATTCACCGATGTGGCGCTCCGGGTGCTCATGCGCCTGGCCGTCACGGCGGAGCGCGAGGACCAGCCGACCACCCGCGAGGTGGCGGCCACCATGCAGGTGCCGTACACCCACGCGGCCAAGGTCGTCGCCCGCCTCCAGCACCTCGGCCTGGTCGACGCGCGCCGCGGCCGCGGCGGGGGCCTCTCCCTCACCGCCGCCGGCCGGTCCGCCTCGATCGGCGGCCTGGTACGGCAGTTGGAGGGGCCGGGCGAGGTGGTCGACTGCGAGGGCGACTCCCCGTGCCCTCTCCGCTCCGCCTGCCGTCTCCGCGCCGCCCTGCGCCAGGCCGAAGCGGCCTTCTACGCCTCGCTCGACCCGCTCACGGTCGGCGATCTCGTCGCCTCCCCCACCGGCCCGCTGCTGATCGGCATCAGCGCCACCCGCACCGCACCCGGCTGATCCGTCCCAGGCCCTCCGACGCGCACCCCACGGCGTGCCGGCTCCCGACGGCCTGAAATACGCATCTCCGGTACCAATTATCGGGCCGTCGCGCGGCCCGCCCGTCACACACAGGAGTCAACCGATGCTGTCCGAGTCGTCGACCGCCACCGTCCGCGCCACCCTCCCCGCCGTGGGGGCGGCCATCGGTGACATCGCGGACCTCTTCTACCGGAAGCTGTTCGACGCCCACCCGGAGCTGCTCCGGGACCTCTTCAACCGCGGCAACCAGTCCTCCGGCACCCAGCGCCAGGCACTCGCCGGATCCATCGCCGCCTTCGCCACGCACCTGGTCGAACACCCGGACACCCGCCCCGACGTGATGCTCGGCCGCATCGCGAACAAACACGCCTCCCTGGGCATCACCGCCCCCCAGTACGCCGTCGTGCACACCCATCTCTTCGCCGCCATCGCCGAGGTGCTCGGCGACGCGGTCACCCCGGAGGTCGCCGCGGCCTGGGACGAGGTGTACTGGCTGATGGCCAACGCGCTGATCTCCATGGAGGAGCGGCTCTACGCCCAGCAGGGCGTCGTGGCGGGCGACGTGTGGCGCGAATGGACGGTGGTCTCCCGGGTCGAGGAGACCGAGGACGTGGCCACCTTCCGCCTCACCCCCTCCGACGGCGCGCCGGCCCCCGCGTTCCGTCCGGGGCAGTACGTCTCCCTCCAGGTCGAACTGCCCGACGGCGCCCACCAGATACGGCAGTACAGCCTCACCGGCGCCCCCGCCTCCGACCTGCGCACCGTGACCGTCAAGCGGGTGCGCGACGAGGGCTCCCCCGAGGGCGAGGTCTCCCGGCACCTGCACACCCGCGTGCGCGAGGGCGACCGGCTGCGCGTCTCGGCGCCGTACGGCGACCTGGTGCTGCACAGCACGGACGCCCCCCTGCTCCTCGCCTCGGCGGGCATCGGCTGCACCCCGATCCTGTCGATGCTCGAACACCTGGCGGCCGAGGAGCACCGCGCGCCGGTCACCGTGGTGCACGGCGACCGGTCCCCCGCCGACCACGCCCTGCGCGCCGACCACGCGGCCCTCACCGGCAAGCTCCACGACGCCCGCGCCCACTTCTGGTACGAGGACCCGGAGGCCGGCCACCCCGCCGAGCGCACCGGCCTGGTCGACCTGGGCGGCCTCCCGGTCGCCTCGGGCACCCACGCCTACCTCTGCGGCCCGCTGCCCTTCATGCGCGCCGTCCGCGGCCAGTTGCTGGACAAGGGGGTGGCGGCGTCCGACATCCACTACGAGGTGTTCGGCCCCGACCTCTGGCTCGCCCAGGGCTGAGCCGCCCCGGAGACCTCCTCCGCCCGCGGGCCGCACGGACACCCGGCCGGCGGCCCGCGTCCGCGCCCGCGAGAAGTGGCTCCCGGGTGCGGGCGCGGACGACAATGCGCCCATGCGCGACGACGTACTCCCCCTCTCCCGGCTGCGGCCCGCCCTGCCCTCACCCCTGGAGCCGGTCGAGGACGAACGCTTCGCCCGGCACTCGGTGACCCTGCTGCTCAAACGCGACGACCTGATCCACCCGGAGCTCCCGGGCAACAAGTGGCGCAAACTCGCCCCCAACCTGCGGGCCGCCGCCGGCCGTACCGTGCTGACCTTCGGCGGCGCCTACTCCAACCACCTGCGGGCCACCGCCGCGGCCGGACGGCTGCTCGGCTTCCCCACGGTCGGGGTCGTCCGGGGCGACGAACTGGCCCACCGCCCCCTGAACCCCTCGCTGGCCCGGTGCGCCGCCGACGGCATGCGCCTCCACTTCGTGGACCGCGCGGCCTACCGCGCGAAGGCCTCGCCCGAGGTCCTGGACGGGCTGCTGAGCCTCTTCGGGGAGTGCCTGGTCCTCCCGGAGGGCGGCAGCAACGCGCTCGCCGCACAGGGCTGCGCAGAGCTCGGCCGGGAACTGCGCGGACCCGCCGGTACGGTCGCGGTGGCCTGCGGCACCGGCGGCACCCTGGCCGGGCTGGCCGCCGGTCTCGGCCCCGGGCAGCGCGCCCTGGGCATACCCGTGCTGCGCGGCGGCTTCCTGGCGGACGCGGTGCGCGCGCTGCAACAGGAGGCGTTCGGCGGCCCGGCCGGGCGGTGGTCCCTGGACGAGCGTTTCCACTTCGGCGGCTACGCCCGTACGACCCCCCGGCTGCACGCCTTCGCCGACGACTTCGAGGACCGCCACGGCCTGCCCGTCGAACGCCTCTACGTCGCCAAACTGCTGTACGGGCTGACCGTCCTGGCCGCCGAGGGCGCGTTCACCCCGGGGTCCACGGTCACCGCCGTCGTCACCGGGCGCCCCGGCTCACCTCACGGCGCCCCGTCCGACTCCCGGTAGGCCGCGGCCTCCTCCAGGTCGAGCCGGCGCAGCAGCACCCGGAGCATCTCGTCGTCGAGGCGGCGCTCGTCCCTGAGCCGGACGAAGACCTCCCGTTCGGCCTCGATCGCCTCCCTCGCCAGCCGCCGGTAGGTGTCGTCCGCCGACTCCCCGGTGACCGGGTCGGCCGCGCCGAGCCGCTCCCAGACGGAGTTGCGGCGCCGCTCCAGGACATGGCGCAGCCGGTCGGCGAGCGGCTCGGGCAGGGAGTTGCGCGGATCGGACAGCAGCCCGTCCAGGCGCGCCTCCGCGGCCGAGGACGCCTCGCTCTGCGCCTGCGCCTCCGCCAGCGTCTCGGCGCGCGTGTCCCGTCCCGGCAGCTTCAGCACCCGCACCAGGAGGGGCAGGGTGAGGCCCTGGACGACGAGGGTCCCGATGACGGTGGTGAAGGCCAGGAACAGCAGGAGGTTGCGGTCCGGGAAGGCCGATCCGTTCTGTGTGAGCGTCGGTACGGACGCGGCCACCGCGAGCGAGACGACGCCCCGCATCCCGGCCCAGGACACGATCAGCGGCGAGGTCCAGGGCATGGCGGGTTCGCGCCCTCTGATGCGGCGGGAGAGCCACAGCGGCAGGTACATCGCCGGGTACACCCAGACGAAGCGCACCACCACGACGGTGGCGAACACGGCGAGCGCGTACCCGAAGGCCTGGCCGAGGCCGTACGTGCCGAGCCCCTTGACCACCGACCGCAGTTGCAGGCCGATGAGAGCGAAGACGGCCGACTCCAGGATGAAGCCGACCATCTTCCAGACCGCCGCCTCCTGGAGCCGGGTGGCGAAGTCGACCTGCCAGGAGCGGTGCCCCAGGTAGAGCGCGACGACGACCACGGCGAGCACCCCGGAGGCGTGCACCCGTTCCGCCGCCGCGTACGCCACGAAGGGGATCAGCAGCGACAGGGTGTTCTGGAGCAGGGCCTCGCTCAGATGGGTGCGCAGCCAGTGCAGCGGCACCATCAGCAGCAGGCCCACCCCGATCCCGCCGACCGCGGCCAGCAGGAAGTCCCCCACACCGGCGCCCCAGGTCATCCCCTCCCCGACGGCCGCGGCGAGGGCGACCTTGAAGGCGGTGATCGCGGTGGCGTCGTTCACCAGGGACTCGCCCTGGAGGATCGTGGTGACCCGGGCGGGCAGACCGACCCGCCGGGCGATCGCCGCGGCGGTGACGGCGTCCGGGGGCGCGATCACCGCGCCGAGCACCAGCGCGGCGGTGAGCGGCAGGCCGGGCACGAGCAGGTAGGCCAGCGCGCCCACGGCGAAGGTCGCGAAGAGCACGTAGCCGACGGACAGCAGCGCGACCGGGCGCAGGTTGGCACGCAGGTCGAGATAGGAACTGTCGACCGCGGCCGTGTACAGGAGGGGCGGCAGCAGGAGCGGCAGGACGACGTGCGCGTCCAGGGTGTAGGCCGGCACCCCCGGCACGTACGAGGCCACCAGTCCCGCCGCGACCAGCATCAGCGGCGCGGGCACCGGGGTCCGCCGGGCGGCCCCCGCGACCGCCGCGCTCGCCGCGACGAGTGCCACCAGGGGCAGCGCGTCCATCTCACCGTCCTCGCATCCGACGTAACGTGGCCATCATGAGTGAGTGCCGTCACGTATCCGAACTGCCGCGCCCCGAGCCCACCCCGCTCAGCGACACCTGCCTGGAGTGTCTGGAGGCGGGGACCCACCCCGTGCAGCTCCGGCTCTGCCTGGCCTGCGGCCACGTCGGGTGCTGCGATTCCTCGCCCCTGAAACACGCCACGGGGCACTACCGCGACACCGCGCACCCGGTGATGCGCAGCTTCGAAAGCGGCGAGAACTGGCGCTGGTGCTTCGAGGACGGTTCGATCGTGTGACGCCTGGGTACGTCAAACCGGCGCCGGTTCTTCGCAATTGACCGCCACAGCCCCCTATCCACTGAGCGTACGCTTATGCTTACCATGAGTGACGGTCAGGGACGGGGTCGCGGCGACACGGCATCATGGACCGCGACAACGCCGTCGGGCCACACAGCCGACGGCGGACCGGATGGCTCCGGGCGCGTGTCCCGGGGCCTCGAACGAGTTTGTGCCACCTTGGAGGTGAGGGTGTCCCAGATCGCAGGCGAGCCCGGGAATCAGGACTTCGTAGAGGTCCGGCTGCCCGCTGCGGGTGCCTACCTGTCGGTGCTGCGTACGGCCACGGCCGGTCTCGCAGCGCGCTTGGACTTCACTCTCGACGAGATCGAGGATCTTCGCATCGCGGTCGACGAGGCCTGCGCGATCCTGCTCCAGCAGGCCGTGCCGGGATCGGTCCTCAGCTGCGTCTTCCGTCTCATCGACGACTCCCTTGAGGTGACCGTCTCGGCCCCCACGACGGACGGACGCGCCCCCGAGCGCGACACCTTCGCCTGGACGGTGCTCTCCGCGCTGGCCGGCAAGGTCGACTCCACCGTGGCCGACGACCGCACGGTCAGCATCAGCCTCCACAAACAGCGCGGCGCGGGACCCGGGCCGGCGTGAGCAGCGGGAACGGGGACGGTCCTGTGCGTGACGAGACGATCCGGTCCGAGGTGGTGCGCCCAGCGGCTGTCCCGGAACAGCAGGCCCGGCCGCATCCGGTGGACGGCGCGGACGGGACCGGGAGCGCGGACGGGGCGCGAGGCCGTACGGTCGCGGTGGAGCAGTCCCAGGCGGAGCGGGCGGGCCAGATGAACGAGCACGGGCACCACGATCCACACGACCGCAGCGGGGCACGGGCGCTCTTCGTCGAGTTGCGGGAGCTGCCCGACGGCTCGCCGGAGAAGGCCGAGCTGCGCAACCGGCTGGTGCGGATGCACCTGCCGCTCGTGGAGCACCTGGCCCGCCGGTTCCGCAACCGGGGCGAGCCGCTGGACGACCTGACCCAGGTCGCCACCATCGGGCTCATCAAGTCGGTGGACCGGTTCGACCCGGACCGCGGCGTCGAGTTCTCGACGTACGCGACCCCCACGGTCGTCGGCGAGATCAAGCGCCACTTCCGTGACAAGGGCTGGGCGGTACGGGTGCCGCGCCGCCTCCAGGAGCTGCGGCTGTCGCTGACCACGGCCACCGCGGAGCTCTCCCAGCAGTACGGCCGTTCGCCCACCGTGCACGAGCTGGCGGAGCGCCTGGGCATCTCCGAGGAGGAGGTGCTGGAGGGGCTGGAATCGGCCAATGCCTACAGCACGCTCTCGTTGGACGTCCCGGACACGGACGACGAGTCGCCCGCGGTCGCGGACACCCTGGGCTCCGAGGACGAGGCGCTGGAGGGCGTCGAGTACCGGGAGTCGCTCAAACCGCTGCTGGAGGGCCTTCCGCCGCGCGAGAAGCGGATCCTGCTGCTGCGCTTCTTCGGCAACATGACCCAGTCGCAGATCGCGCAGGAGGTCGGCATCTCCCAGATGCACGTCTCCCGGCTGCTGGCCCGCACGCTCGCCCAGTTGCGCGAGCGGCTGCTCGTCGAGGAGTGAGGCGCTGAGCGGGGCCCGGTCCGGCCGGGGGCCCGCCCCTGCCGGTGCCGGGAGCGCCGGGCCGTGGACCGTCAGGCTCACGGCCCGGTTCTCCGGGACACCAGCCGCCGGGCTCGGGCCCGCGGGCCTCAGGCCTCAGGGGTCGGGCGCGTTCCCCTGACGCCCAGGGCGCGGGCGGTCTGCGGGGAGAAGAGCAGCACCAGCCCGGTCACGGCGACCACGGCGACCACGATCCCCGTGGGGATCAGTGCCCCGTGCGACCGCAGCAGCGTCCAGGCCACCGGCAGCGCCATGAGATGGGTGATGAGCGCCGGGCCGCGACTCCAGCCGCGCCGCAGGAGCAGGCCCCGGGCGGCGAAGAACGGGATGGCTCCGAGCGCCAGCAGGGTGACCCCGCCCATCTCGGCCTGCTGGGGACTGTCGGGCCGTCCGAGCAGACCCATCACCAGCATGTAGATCCCGCCGACGACGAGTGCGGCGCCTTCGAGGGCGCTCAGAGCGGCCGCGAGGGGGATCCGTCCCGGCTTCTCCTCGCCGGCCGAGGGCGACGGAGAAGGGGCGTTCGCTTCAGTACTCACGCCCTTCAGATTGGCACCCCCGCCCGCCGAAAGCGAAGCCGGGGGCGCCTGGAAGTGAAGCCGGGGGCGCCCGGACGCGGAGCCGGCGGCGCGGAAACACGAAACCGGGGACGTGGAAACACGAAGCCGGCCCCACGGAAAGGCGTGCGAGAACACGAAGTCCGGCCACGGAAGCCGGAACACCACCGCGCGAGAACACGAAGTCCGCCGGGCTGGAGTCCGAAGCCGGCCGCCGTACGCGCGAAGTCCGCCGCCCGGAAGCCGAAGTCCGCCGTGACAAGAACGAAAGGGTGCCGGAAACCCGCGCACCGGACCCCCGCGAGCCGGCGCCGGCGGACCTGCGATCACCCAGCGTGACCGCCCGTGGACCAGGAGGTCCGGAGCTTCTGGGCGGTACCGCGCGGTAGGTAGGCTGCTCGCATGCGCGCACTCCTCGTGGTCAACCCAGCCGCCACCACCACCAGCGCGCGGACCCGTGACGTGCTCATCCACGCCCTGGCGAGCGAGATGAAGCTGGAGGTCGTGACCACGGAGTACCGCGGGCACGCCCGCGACCTGGGGCGGCGGGCCGCGGACTCCGACGACATCGACATGGTGGTCGCCCTCGGCGGCGACGGCACGGTCAACGAGGTGGTCAACGGGCTGCTCCACAAAGGGCCTGACCTGCACGGTCTGCCGAGTCTCGCGGTGGTCCCGGGTGGCTCCACCAACGTCTTCGCCCGCGCCCTGGGCATCCCCAACGACGCCGTGGAGGCGACCGGCGCCATCCTGGACGCCCTGGCCGGCCGCAGCGAGCGCACCGTGGGCCTCGGTCTGGCGGCCGGCACTCCGGGCACCCCGGACGAGGCCGTCCCCGAACGCTGGTTCACCTTCTGCGCCGGACTGGGGTTCGACGCCGGGGTCATCGGCCGGGTCGAACAGAAGCGGGAGCGGGGAAAGCGTTCGACCCACGCGCTGTACGTACGCCAGGTGCTCCGGCAGTTCCTGGAGGAGCCGCACCGGCGCAACGGCCTGATCACCCTGGACGTGCCCGGTCAGGACCCGGTGACCGACCTCGCGCTGTCCATCATCTGCAACACCGCTCCCTGGACCTACCTGGGGAATCGCCCGATGTACGCCGCCCCGAAGGCCTCCTTCGACACCGCCCTGGACATCCTCGGACTGCGCCGCCTCTCCACCGCCGCGGTGACCCGGTACGCCACCCAACTGCTGACTTCGAGCCCCGAGAAGGGCCCGCACGGCAAGCACGCGGTGTCCCTCCACGACCTCACCGACTTCACCTTGCATTCGAAGGCGCCACTGCCCTTCCAGATGGACGGCGACCACCTGGGACTGCGCACGAGCGTGACGTTCACAGGCGTACGCCGTGCACTGCGTGTGATTGTGTGAGCGGAAGGACGTAAAGTCCTTTAACTCGAACGTTTGGGCTGGCCCCCACCCCTTAGAAGTACGGCTGTGACCTAGTCGACACCGAGGAATCAAAAAAAACTTTCCAGAAGGGGTTGTATCCGCCGCCGAGGTTTGCGAATCTCTACATGGCGATCGGGACAGCCCGCAACACCGGCATCCCTGAGAGCCAGAACCCCTCCTCACCACACAGGACCACATCCAGTTCATCTGGACGTCGGACCTTCACCTGCGGGGGGATTCGTGAAAGCGTTCACATTCACAAGCACCAGCATGTAATACCAAGGAGAGGTAGCAGCCATGGACTGGCGTCACAACGCCGTTTGTCGTGAGGAAGACCCCGAGCTGTTCTTCCCCATCGGCAACACCGGTCCTGCGCTGCTGCAGATCGAGGAAGCCAAGGCCGTCTGCCGTCGCTGCCCCGTCATGGAGCAGTGCCTGCAGTGGGCGCTTGAGTCCGGTCAGGACTCCGGCGTCTGGGGTGGCCTCAGCGAGGACGAGCGCCGCGCAATGAAGCGCCGCGCCGCTCGCAACCGGGCGCGTAACGCCAGCGCCTGACCGACGCCCCCCGCACGACGAGCCCCAGCCAGGCGGCGCGTACAGAGCGTACGCACGGCCCCGCCTTCGAGTCGCAGCGCGCAGTACACCCGAAGCGCATCGCACCGTGAGCACCACGCAGTGGGCCCGGACCGTCACCACGGTCCGGGCCCACTGTCATGTGGCGCCGCGCCATGCGCCGTTCGCGGCGCCTGCCGCCCGCGCCGTTCGCCGTTCGCGCCACCTGTGCTTCGCGGCGCCACCGTCGTTCGCGCTACTTGTCGTTGCTGACCGGGATGTCGAGGACGACCTGCGTGCCGCGCTCGGGGGCCGGGACCATGCCGAAGCCGCCGCCCAGCTCCCCCTCGACGAGCGTGCGGACGATCTGGAGCCCCAGGTTGCCGGCCTGACGCGGGTCGAACCCCTCGGGCAGCCCCCGCCCGTCGTCCGTCACGGTGATCAGCAGCCGGCCCTCGGCCGGTGTCCCGCCGCGCACCGCGGAAACCTCCACCGTGCCCTGCTCGGCCGGCGTGAAGGCGTGTTCCAGGGCGTTCTGGAGCACCTCGGTGAGGACCATCGACAGCGGAGTGGCCACTTCCGCGTCCAGGATCCCGAAGCGTCCCGTGCGGCGGCAGGTGACCTTTCCGGGCGAGATCTCGGCCACCATCGCGATGACCCGGTCGGCGATCTCGTCGAACTCCACCCGCTCGTCCAGATTCTGGGACAGCGTCTCATGGACGATCGCGATCGAACCCACGCGCCGTACCGCCTCGTTCAGCGCCTCGCGGCCCTGCGGTGAGTCCATCCGGCGCGCCTGGAGCCGCAACAGGGCGGCCACCGTCTGGAGGTTGTTCTTGACCCGGTGGTGGATCTCCCGGATGGTGGCGTCCTTGGTGATCAACTCACGCTCGCGGCGGCGCAGCTCCGTCACGTCGCGCAGCAGCACCAGCGAACCGATGCGCACCCCCTTGGGTTTGAGCGGGATCGCCCGGAGCTGGATCACCCCTCCGGCGCCCTCGACCTCGAACTCCCGGGGCGCGTACCCGCTCGCCACCTTGACCAGGGCCTCGTCCACCGGTCCGCGCGAGGGGGCGAGTTCGGCGGTCGTGGCCCCGAGGTGATGGCCCACCAGGTCGGAGGCGAGACCGAGCCGGTGGTAGGCGGAGAGGCCGTTGGGGCTGGCGTACTGCACGACCCCGTCCGCGTCGAGCCTGATCAGCCCGTCACCGACGCGCGGCGAGGCGTCCATGTCCACCTGCTGGCCGGGGAACGGAAAGGCCCCGGCGGCGATCATCTGGGCCAGGTCGGACGCGGACTGGAGGTAGGTCAGCTCCAGCCGGGACGGGGTGCGCACGGTCAGGAGGTTGGTGTTGCGGGCGATGACGCCGAGGACCCGGCCCTCCCGGCGTACCGGGATGGACTCGACGCGTACGGGCACCTCCTCGCGCCACTCCGGATCGCCCTCGCGCACGATCCTGCCCTCGTCCAGGGCGGCGTCCAGCAGCGGCCGGCGCCCGCGCGGCACCAGGTGGCCGACCATGTCGTCCTGGTAGGAGGTGGGGCCGGTGTTGGGCCGCATCTGGGCCACGGACACATAGCGGGTGCCGTCCCGGGTGGGCACCCACAGGACGAGGTCGGCGAAGGACAGGTCGGAGAGCAGCTGCCACTCCGAGACCAGCAGATGCAGCCACTCAAGGTCGGTGTCGCTCAGGGCGGTGTGCTGGCGGACGAGGTCGTTCATGGAGGGCACGGGGCCGAGCGTACCCGTGGAAACCCGCAGGTTCCGAACCGTTCGCCCCGCGTATACGTGACACTGGGCGGAAGCCCTTTCCCGCGCCGCGGGAATGTCCGCGCCGATGGATGGACACGGGGTATTGGTCTAGTCCACAATGCGAGTGTACGCACCAGTAGACCTCCGCTCTCCCCGCACAGGAGAGCGGACCGAGGTGCCCGGCGCTCTCTGCCCTGACCGCGCCGGTCGCCTCACATGGCCGGAGGCACCGCACACCGCCGGCCAGGAAGCTCCGGGCTGCGGTGCCGGACGGGCTGAGGGTCCCGTCCCGGCGCCGCGGCCCGCGGGTGTTTCCGGGCCCGCCCCGCCCGCGCACCCCTGGCCCCCGGCGCCTTCCCGGCCCACACCTCCCTGCCCCCGGCGCCTTCCCGGTCCGCGCGCCGGGTCCCGGACCTCCGGACCTCACACGGCCGCCGGCGACACAGACGCGCGCGCGTGCGGCCCGTTCACCCCCGGGCCTTCCCGTTCTGCTAGATTGGCTCCCATAATTGGTCTATACCACACGACTCCCCTCATCAGATCGGCAGGCACAGCGTGGAAGTTGTCATCGTCCCGGACGCCACGGCAGGCGGGGAACTCATCGCGGAGACCATCGCGTCCCTGCTGAGCCGCAAGCCCGACGCCCTGCTCGGCGTTGCCACCGGCTCTACCCCGCTGCCCATCTACCAGGCCCTGGCGGCGAAGGTCCGCTCCGGCGCCGTGGACGCCTCGCGCGCCCGCGTCTGCCAGCTCGACGAGTACGTCGGGCTGCCCGTGGGCCACCCCGAGTCCTACCGCTCGGTCGTACTGCGCGAGGTCATCGAACCGCTCGGGCTGTCCGAGGCCTCCTTCATGGGCCCCGACGGCGCCGCCGAGGACGTCCAGGCCGCGTGCGAGGCGTACGACAAGGCGCTCGCGGAAGCGGGCGGCGTGGACCTCCAGTTGCTGGGGATCGGCACCGACGGGCACATCGGCTTCAACGAGCCGTGCTCCTCGCTCGCCTCGCGCACCCGGATCAAGACCCTCACCGAGCAGACCCGGGTGGACAACGCGCGCTTCTTCGACGGCGACACCGAGCAGGTGCCGCGCCACGTCATCACCCAGGGCATCGGCACCATCCTGGAGTCGCGCCACCCGATCCTGCTGGCCACCGGCGAGGGCAAGGCCGACGCGGTGGCCCTGACGGTCGAGGGCCCGCTCGCCTCGGTCGTACCGGCCTCCGCCCTCCAACTGCACCCGCACGCCACCGTGGTGGTGGACGAGGCGGCGGCGTCCAAGCTGAAGCTGGCGGACTACTTCCGCGCGACCTACGCGTCGAAGCCCGCCTGGCAGGGCCTGTAGGGACGCCGGGGCCGCACACGCGAAGGGCGGGCACCCGGCTGGGTGCCCGCCCTTCGTGCCGCGGAACGAACCGTCCTACGCGGTGCGCGCCCCGGTGATCGCCTCCGCGGCCGCGACGCCGCAGACCCGGGCGGCGCCGTACGTGGCGACGTGCAGGGCCCCCCGGGCCGGCGCCTCGGGCAGCCCCATCTCGACCACGACCGTGTCGGGACGGGCCGCGAGCAGACCGTCCAGCGCCTCGGCCATCCACGGGTGCCGGTGCTCGTCGCGCACGACCGCGACGACACGCCGCTCCCCCGCCTCCCGCAGCACCGCGTCCACGTCGGCGCCGGCGTACGTACCGGTCCCGGTGCCCGGCAGGCGCCGCACCAGTTCGCCGGTCACACCCCACGGGGTCTCGGCGCCGACCGCGATGTTCGCGACCGGGGCGAACGCGGCGACGTACACCGGCTCGGTCTGCGGCGCGGCGGTGCCGGTCACCCGGAGGGCGCGGCGGGCCGCGGCGAGCCCGATGTCCGGACTGACTCCGGTGCCGGGCGCGGTCCCCTCCTGCGCTGCCGCGCCCGGCTCCGAAACAGCCCCCCTGGCCCCCTGCGTCCAGGACGCGAGGGACCGCACCCGGGCGGCGGCGTCGGCCAGCCGCTCCTCGGGCAGTTCACCGCTCCGCACGGCCGCGACGAGCGCGTCACGCAGCAGCAGCACGGTGTCCTCGTCCGCGAGTCCGCCGCCGACACAGATGGCGTCGGCGCCCGCGGCGATGGCGAGGACGGAGCCGCGCTCGATGCCGTACGTACCGGCGATGGCGTCCATCTCCATGCCGTCGGTGACGATCAGGCCCTCGTACCCGAGCTCCTGGCGCAGCAGACCGGTGAGGATCTGCGGGCTGAGGGTCGCGGGCCGGTCGGGGTCGAGCGCGGGGAGCAGGATGTGCGCGCTCATCACGGACTTGGAACCCGCCGCGATCGCCGCCCGGAAGGGCACCAGCTCACGGGCGTGCAGGGTGTCCAGGTCCACGTCGATGCCCGGCAGCGCGAGGTGCGAGTCGACGGCGGTGTCGCCGTGGCCGGGGAAGTGCTTGGTGCAGGCGGCGACGCCGGAGGACTGGAGCCCCTCCACGTACGCGGCCGTGTGCCGGGCGACCAGGTCCGGGGCGGCCCCGAAGGACCGTACGCCGATGACCGGGTTGCCCGGGTTGGAGTTGACGTCGGCGGACGGCGCCCAGTTGAGGTTCACCCCGCACTCGGCCAGCCGGCGGCCGAGCTCCCGGGCGACGGCCCGGGTCAGCTCCACGTCGTCGACGGACCCGAGGGCGAGGTTGCCGGGGAAGGACGAGCCGTTCCGGACCTCAAGACGGGTGACGTCCCCGCCCTCCTCGTCGATCGCGACGAGGACGTCGTCGCGTTCGGCCCGCAGCCGCGCGGTCAGCGCGGCGAGCTGCTCGGGCGAGTGGATGTTCCGGCCGAACAGTCCGACGGAGGCCAGGCCTTCGCCGACCCTGCGCAGCAGCCAGTCCGGGGCGGTCGTGCCGGTGAACCCGGGCTGGAGGACGGCGAGCGCGTCCCGTGTGACGGTGTCCGTCGTGGATACGAGGGTGGTCATGGAAGCCGCACTATCCCTTCACGGCGCCGGAGGTGAGGCCCGCGGCCATCTTCTTCTGAATGATCATGAAGAAGACGACGACCGGAATGGCGATCATGGTGGACGCGGCCATCAGCGCGCCGTAGTCGGTCCCGCGTTCGGTCGTGAACGTCATCAGCCACACGTTGAGCGTGTACTTGGAGTTGTCGTTGATCAGGATGTAGGCGAACAGGTACTCGTTCCACGCGTTGACGAGCGCGAAGATCGACGCGGCGGCGAGCCCCGGGGCGAGCAGCGGGAAGATCACGCGGCGGAAGGCACCGAAGCGGGTGCACCCGTCCACCATCGCGGACTCCTCCAGCTCGACCGGGATGTTCACCACGAAGCCGCGGATCATGATGGTCGCGAAGGGCAGCGTGGAGACGAGGTAGACGACGATCAGGCCCCAGTACTCGTCGATCCCGCCCATCGCGTTGAGCTGGGCGTAGATGGGGATGAGCATCGCGGTCGGCGGGAGCATCTGCACCAGGATCATGATCAGGAGCAGCGGCTTGCGGCCGAAGAAGCGGAAGCGGCCGATGGCCAGCGCGGCCAGGGTCGCGATGACCATGCCGCCGACCACCGCGGTGATCGAGACGATCAGGCTGGACTGGATCGCGGTGCCGAAGTTCGGCTGCTGGGCGGCGCGTACGAAGTTGTCGAAGGTGATCGACGAGGGCCACAGGGTCTGGTCGTAGGACCGGATCTCGTGGTTGGGCCGCAGCGCGCTGATGACCAGCCAGTAGACCGGGAAGATCATGACCAGGGCGATGCCGAGGCCGAGGACGTCGAAGCCGAGCCGGCTCTTCTTGCGGTCCGGGCGCAGTTCCTGCGGCGTCTGGGTCGTGGAGCTCATTCGACCTCTCCTGTCTTCATGAGCTGGCGCAGGTAGTACACGGCCACACCGGACAGCAGGAGAACCGTGATCAGGGCGATCGCGGTGCCCTGGCTGAACGAGGTGGACTCGAATGCCTTGGAGTAGGAGTAGAGGCCGAGGGTCTCGTACTCGGGCTCCGGCTTGTTGCCGCGCAGCAGCCAGATCTGGCCGAACACGTTGAAGTCCCAGATCACCGAGAGGGTGGCCACCATGGTGAACACCGGCTTGATGACCGGCCAGGTGACGTACTTGTAGACGCCGTAGCCGCTGGCGCCGTCGAGCGACGCGGCCTCCTCCAGTTCCTTGGGGACCTGGGTGAGGGCGGCGTACAGGGTGACGACGACGAACGGGACGGCACCCCAGACCACGAGGAGGGTGATGATGCCGAAGCCCTGGATCGGGTCCAGGTACCAGTTGTGGCCGAGCCAGTCCTCACCGACGACCTTGGCGATCAGGGTGTTGATCAGGCCGTAGTCGGAGTCGGCCATGAAGCGGAAGATCGAGGCGGCGACCATGAGCGGCATCGACCAGGCGGCGATCAGCGCGAAGGTCAGCGCGAGCCGTACCCAGGTGGTCAGACGGCGCATCAGCAGAGCGACCAGCAGGCCGATCGCCATGGTCAGCGTGACGCAGATGGCCATGAAGACGACGGTCCGGAAGGTGACCCACCAGAAGTCGGGGTCGCCCAGGATGTTGGTGAACTGCTCCAGTCCCACCCAGGGGGCCGGTTCGCCTGTCCACAGCTCCCGTCTGCCCATGTCCTGGAAGGACATGATGACGGTCTTGGAGAGTGGGTAGAGGTACACGGCGGCGATCGCCACGATCGCCGGCAGGATCAGAAGATAGGGGAGCAGCTCCCCCTTCTTGCGCTTCTTCTTCTGCCCGCGTAGCCCGGTGTCGTCCTTGAGGGGCTGCACGCCCCCTGTGACTTCGGGGTCCCGTGGTACGGGGACCGGTGGCCCGGCGGCCTTGGTATCAGCAGTCACGTGGCTGACCTTCCATCGCGGGTCCGAGGCAGTCCCCGGATTTCACGGCGTTCACTTGCGGGAAAGGAGCGGGGCCCGGCATCGCTGCCGGGCCCCGCCTGGCATGGGAAGGTCAGGCCTTCTTGTTGATCAGGGCGTCGATCTTCTCGTCGGCCTTCTTCGTGGCGTCGGCGACGGAGCTGCCCTTGATGATCTCCAGGAGCATGTTCTTCAGGATCTCCTCCTTCTCGACGGAGGCCCAGCCCGGCGCGATCGGCGTGAACCAGGCGTCCGGCACCGCGTTGGCGATGGCGGCCGTCTCAGGCTTGGCCTTCAGCGGCTCCAGCTGCGTCTCGTTGTTGGGGAGGATGTTCTTCGACGCGAGGACGTCCATGGACTTCGCGTTGGTGAAGAGGGAGATCCACTCCTCGCCGAGGTCCTGGACCTTGGACTTGGAGATGGTCGCGAGGTCCGAGCCACCGATGAAGGACGGGAGCGCCTTGCCGTTCGGGCCGGGCATACCGGCCGTGGCGATCTTGCCCTCCAGCTTCGGGTTGCCGTTGTCGCCCCCGGTGACGGAACCGGCTTCCCAGGCCTGGCCGTAGATGACCGCGGCCTTCTCGTTGGCCATGACGTTGGCGTGGTCCTGCTCGTCCTTCGTCTGGTCGGCCTTGTTGTACTTCTTGACCAGGTCGACGTAGTGGCTGATGCCCTTCTGGGCCTCGGGGGTGGAGAGGGCGGCCTTCCACTCCTTCTTGCCGTCGTCGTAGGTGGCGATCTGGCCACCCTCGGCGGCGACGTAGGACATCGCGGCGTACCAGTAACGGCCGGGGTAGTAGAGGGACGAGGCGCGCTTGTCCTTCTTGCCAAGCTCCGTGGACACCTGGTCCATCGCCTTGAGGAACTCGTCCTCGGTCTGCGGGAGCTCCTCACTGCCGGTGCCGGCCTTGAGCATGTCCTTGTTGTAGACCGCGAGACGGGCGCTGGCGTAGTAAGGAACGCAGTAGACCTTGCCCTCGAAGGAGCAGGTGTCCTTCAGACCCTTGATCCAGGTGTCCGAGTTCTCGTGCTTCTTGAGGTCGATCTCGCCGAGCGCGCCGTTGAGGATGTACTGCATGGTCTCGGTGTTACCGAGCTCGACGACATCCGGGAACTTGTCGCCGCCGAGGGAGGTGTCAAGCTTCTTGACCTTGTCGGCCCAGCCCTGGTACTGGACCTTGACCTTGACATTGGGGTACTTCTTGTTGAACTCGGAGTTGACGTCCTTGACAAGTTCCGGCCAGGTCGTCTGGGCCTCACCCATCAGCCAGACGGTCAGGTCTTCCTTGCGGTCCTTGGGATCCTGCGACGACGCCTTGTCGTCGGATCCACACGCCGCGACGGACATCAACATGCCGGCGACGCCGATCGCCGCAATGAGCTTGCGCTTCATGCCACACCCTCCTCAGGGATACCAGCAACCCCCCGCCCACCGCGAAGACGTACGCCTGGTACTGCCTGTGGGGCTGGGACCTGGTCTTTAATGGTTTAGACCAGTACCCGGAGCTTGGCCTAGACCTTTAGGGGTGTCAAGGGTGTATAAGAAGTGCACTCGCGTCCGTTATAGGACCGACATCTAAGAGAGGGCGACGACCCGTGACCGGACCGTGCCACCATGTGAGCCGCGACAGACGGAGGAGCCGGTGACGGCAGCAACGCAGCAGTCGGGAAGGCGGGCCATGGGCGCCGACGGGGGCAATAACACGAGCGAGACGGGTACGGGTACGCGCACCGCGCGCGTACCGAAGTACTACCGGCTCAAGCGGCACCTCCTCGACATGACCGACACCATGCCGCCCGGTACGCCGGTGCCCCCCGAGCGCACCCTGGCGGCCGAGTTCGACACCTCGCGCACCACCGTCCGTCAAGCCCTCCAGGAGCTCGTCGTCGAGGGCCGGCTGGAACGCATCCAGGGTAAAGGCACCTTCGTCGCCAAGCCGAAGGTCTCCCAGGCGCTTCAGCTCACCTCGTACACCGAGGACATGCGCGCCCAGGGACTGGAACCGACGTCCCAGCTGCTGGACATCGGGTACGTCACGGCGGACGACCGGCTCGCCGGTCTGCTGGACATCACGGCGGGCGGACGGGTGCTGCGCATCGAGCGGCTCCGGCTCGCCAGCGGTGAGCCCATGGCGATCGAGACCACCCACCTTTCGGCCAAACGCTTCCCGGCCCTGCGCCGTTCGCTCGTGAAGTACACCTCGCTCTACACCGCGCTGGCCGAGGTGTACGACGTACGCCTGGCCGAGGCCGAGGAGACCATCGAGACCTCCCTCGCCACCCCGCGCGAGGCGGGCCTGCTCGGCACCGACGTGGGGCTTCCCATGCTGATGCTGTCCCGGCACTCGGTCGACGGGCAGGGCGAACCGGTGGAGTGGGTGCGCTCGGTGTACCGGGGCGACCGCTACAAGTTCGTGGCCCGGCTCAAGCGGCCCACCGAATAGATCCGGACACCCGCCTCTCCGCCCCCGGCCCTCGACGGACCGGGGGCGGAGGCGTGTCACGGGGCCGCGGAACCGGATCGCGGGCCGCGGCTCGGGCGGTCACCGGGCCGCGGCTCGCGGTGTGCCACCGGGCCGCGGCGGCGGGCCTGTTCGCGTGCCGCGCGTCAACGCCTCCGCCGTCGCGTCCTCCGTCCGGGCGTGCCGCGCGTCAACGCCTCCGCCGTCGCGTCCTCCGTCCGGGCGTGCCGCGCGTCAACGCCTGCGCCGTCACGTCCTCCGTCCGGGCGATGAACCCTCCCGGCGTGAACCGCCGGGCCCCGGCGCCCGTGATCCTCTCCGACACCTCACCGTCGCCGACGGGGCCACGCGGGCGCGGGAGGGGGTGCCCGGTGGCACCCACCGTCGCGCGACCGCGATGCGGACAGGGGGTTACGGTGACCGGACACCTCCCCTAGATTCCATGCGCATGACAACAGGTGATCAGCGAGGGGACGGAGTCGCCACATGCCGGAAGACACCGATGCGAAACGACCGACCGTGACACCCATGAGAGTGGTCATCGGGCTCTGCCTGCTCGCGCCGTTCGTCGCGATGCTCTGGGTGAGTTCCTACGCGAGGGTCGACCCCACCTTCATCGGCATCCCCTTCTTCTACTGGTACCAGATGCTCTGGGTGCTCATCTCGACCGCGCTCACCATGACCGCGTACAAGCTGTGGCAGCGTGACCAGCGCGCCCGCAAGGGGGGTGCGTCGGCATGAAGGACGGCGTGAACGGCGTGGCACTCGCCGTCTTCATCTTCTTCTTCGCGGCCGTCACGGTCATGGGCTTCCTGGCCGCGCGCTGGCGCCGGGCCGAGAACGAGGCGACCCTCGACGAATGGGGCCTGGGCGGACGGTCGTTCGGCACCTGGGTCACCTGGTTCCTGCTCGGCGGCGACCTCTACACGGCGTACACCTTCGTCGCGGTCCCCGCGGCCATCTACGCGGCGGGCGCCGCGGGTTTCTTCGCGGTCCCCTACACGATCCTCGTCTACCCGCTCGTCTTCACCTTCCTGCCGCGGCTCTGGTCCGTCTCGCACAAGCACGGATACGTCACCACCTCGGACTTCGTCCGCGGCCGCTTCGGCTCCAAGGGCCTGTCACTGGCGGTCGCCGTGACCGGCATCCTCGCCACGATGCCCTACATCGCCCTCCAACTGGTCGGCATCCAGGCCGTCCTGGACGTCATGGGCGTCGGCGGCGGCGAGACCACGCACTGGTTCGTCAAGGACCTGCCGCTGCTGATCGCCTTCGCCGTCCTCGCCGCGTACACCTACTCCTCCGGGCTGCGCGCCCCGGCGCTCATCGCGTTCGTCAAGGACGGGCTGATCTACCTGGTCATCGCTGTGGCCATCATCTACATCCCGATCAAGCTCGGCGGCTTCGACGAGATCTTCGCCAAGGCGGGCGAGGCGTTCGCCCAGAAGAACGAGGCGGCCGGCAAACCGGTGGCCGGACTCGCGCCCGGCGCCGCCGGCCAGTGGGGTTACGCCACGCTGGCACTGGGCTCGGCGCTGGCGCTCTTCATGTACCCGCACTCCATCACGGCGACGCTCTCCAGCCGCAGCCGTGACGTGATCCGGCGCAACACCACGATCCTGCCGCTGTATTCGCTGATGCTGGGTCTGCTGGCCCTGCTCGGCTTCATGGCGATCGCCGCCGGCATCAAGGTGGACAACGGACAGCTCGCCATCCCCCAGCTGTTCGAGACCATGTTCCCGGACTGGTTCGCCGGTGTGGCCTTCGCCGCCATCGGCATCGGGGCCCTGGTCCCCGCCGCGATCATGTCGATCGCCGCCGCGAACCTCTTCACCCGCAACATCTACAAGGACTTCCTCAGGCCCGGCGCGACACCCGCGCAGGAGACGAGGGTCTCCAAGCTGGTCTCGCTGCTGGTCAAGGTCGGCGCGCTCGCCTTCGTCCTCACCATGGACAAGACGGTCGCGATCAACTTCCAGCTGCTCGGCGGGATCTGGATCCTCCAGACGATGCCGGCCCTGGTGGGCGGCCTGTTCACCCGGTGGTTCCACCGCTGGGCGCTGATCGCCGGCTGGGCGGTCGGCATGGTCTACGGCACCGTGGCCGCGTACGGCGTGGCCAGCCCGACCCAGAAGCACTTCGGCGGCTCGTCGAAGGAGATCCCGGGCCTGGGCGAGATCGGCTACATCGGCCTCACCGCGTTCGTCCTGAACGTGCTCGTGGTGGTCGTGCTGACGTTCGTCCTGAACGCGCTGAAGGCCCCGGCCGGTGTGGACGAGACCTCGCCGGCCGACTACACGGCGGACGCGGGCGACCCGGGCGTGCAGGCGGAGCTCCCGCCGGCCACGGTGGGCGCCCCCGGCGGCCGCTGACCCACCCCTCGGGACCCCCCGAACCACCCGGACCCCCAGGACACGCCGGACCGGCCCCCGGTCCGGCGTGTCCGGTCCGGCGTGCCGCACCACCGGAAAACCCGGTGCGTCCTCCCGCCCGCTCCGGCACACTGGCCCGCCATGGACCTGACGATCGGACCCGTGCACCCCGCCCAGCACACCGCCCTGGGCGACATCACCGCCGAGGCCTACCTCGGGGACGGGCTGCTGGACTTCGGCGCCGAGGACCCGTATCTGGCGGAGCTGCGTGCCGTCGCCCGCCGGGCGGCCGAGGCCGACGTCCTCGTCGCGACCGACGGCGAGGGCCGGCTGCTGGGCGGCGTCACCTACGTCACGGCGGGCACCCCGTGGGCCGACATCGCCCGCGAGGGGGAGGCCGAAATGCGTATGCTCGCCGTCACCCCCGAGGCCCGTGGACGCGGCGTGGGCGAGGCGCTCGTCCGTGCCTGCGTCGACCGGGCCCGCGCGACGGAAGGGCTCTCCGGGCTCGTCCTGTCGACGCAGACGACCATGGCGGCCGCCCACCGCATCTACCTCCGGCTGGGCTTCACACGGACCCCGGAGCGGGACTGGGCGCCCATTCCGGCGGTCCCGCTGCTCACCTTCCGCCTGGATCTCTGACCGGGCAACCCTCGCGTACGACACAACATGTGGGGGCCGCTCGATCGGGCGGCCCCCACATGTATGCTCGTGCTCGCTGTCGCCGCAGGGGAATCCGGTGCGAATCCGGAACTGTCCCGCAACGGTGTGATCGGTGCACATCTGTGCTACCCGCAAGTCCGACGACCTGCCGACAGCGCGTCCGGATCGACCGACCCGGACGCCAGACGTCCGGGCCTCGCGGATAGGCCGGTGGACGCCGTACACGGTGCTGCCCGCCCCGGCCGCCCCCTGCCCGGCTCCCCCTCCTCCCGCGGGCCCCAGCCGAGCGAGGGAAAGCCCAGTGACCATCGCGCCCGCCGATCCGGTTTCAGCCGCCGAATCCGCTGTGTCCGCCACGTCCGGGGAAGCCACGAACGACGGACCCGGGACCGCCCTGCTGCGGACCCTGACCGATCTCACCGTCGATCTGCCCGACACCGACCCCGGACGGGTCGCCGCCGCCGCGTTGCGCGGGCGCAACGCCCGCTCGGACGCGGCAGAGCTGCGTTCGCTGGCCACCGAGGCCGCCGCGGGCCTGATCTCGGAGGACCCCGCGTACTCCCGGCTCGCCGCCCGGCTGCTGACCCTCTCGATCGCCGACGAGGCCGCCGGCCAGGGTGCCACCTCCTTCTCCGCCTCGGTCGCCGTGGGGCACCGTGAGGGCCTGATCGCCGACCGCACCGCCGCCTTCGTCGCACTGCACGCCGAGGCGCTCGACGCGCTCGTGGAGCGGACGCTGGCCGACGGCGCGGACGACCGCTTCGGCTACTTCGGCCTGCGCACCCTGCACAGCCGCTACCTGCTGCGCCACCCGCACACCCGCCAGGTCGTCGAGACCCCGCAGCACTTCATGCTGCGCGTCGCGTCGGGCCTCGCCGAGGACGAGTCGGCGCGGGCCCTGGACGAGGTCGCCGCGCTCTACGGGCTGATGAGCCGGCTGGACTACCTCCCCTCCTCCCCCACGCTCTTCAACTCCGGTACCCGGCACCCGCAGATGTCCTCCTGCTACCTGCTGGACTCCCCGAAGGACGAGCTGGACTCGATCTACGACCGCTACCACCAGGTGGCGCGGCTGTCCAAGCACGCGGGCGGCATCGGTCTGTCGTACTCCCGCATCCGCGCCCGGGGTTCGCTGATCCGGGGCACCAACGGGCACTCCAACGGCATCGTGCCGTTCCTGAAGACGCTGGACGCCTCGGTCGCCGCGGTCAACCAGGGAGGCCGGCGCAAGGGGGCCGCGGCCGTCTACCTGGAGACCTGGCACGCGGACATCGAGGAGTTCCTGGAGCTCCGCGACAACACGGGCGAGGACCAGCGGCGTACGCACAACCTCAACCTGGCGCACTGGATCCCGGACGAGTTCATGCGCCGGGTCGACGCGGACACCGAGTGGTCGCTGTTCTCCCCCGCCGACGCGCCCGAACTGGTGGACCTGTGGGGCGACGCGTTCGACGCGGCCTACCGGGCGGCCGAGGCCAAGGGCCTGGCCCGCAAGACGATGCCGGCGCGCGAGCTGTACGGCCGGATGATGCGCACCCTCGCGCAGACCGGCCAGGGCTGGATGACGTTCAAGGACGCCTCCAACCGGACCGCGAACCAGACCGCCGAGCCGGGCCGCGTCATCCACTCCTCGAACCTGTGCACCGAGATCCTCGAAGTCACCGACGACGGCGAGACCGCGGTCTGCAACCTGGGCTCGGTCAACCTGGGCGCCTTCGTCTCCAGCGGTTCGATGGACTGGGAGCGGCTGGACGCCACCGTCCGCACCGCGGTGACCTTCCTGGACCGCGTGGTGGACATCAACTTCTACCCGACCGAGCAGGCCGGGCGCTCCAACGCGCGCTGGCGCCCGGTGGGTCTGGGCGCGATGGGGCTCCAGGACGTCTTCTTCCAGCTGCGGCTGCCGTTCGACTCCCCCGAGGCCCGCGCGCTGTCCACCCGGATCTCCGAGCGGATCATGCTGGCCGCCTACGAGGCGTCCTGCGACCTCGCCGAGCGGTCGGGCCCCCTGCCCGCCTGGGCCGAGACCCGTACCGCCCGCGGTGTGCTGCACCCCGACCACTACGACACCGAGCTGAACTGGCCGGAGCGCTGGGAGGCCCTGCGGGCCCGCGTCGCGAAGAGCGGGATGCGCAACTCGCTGCTGCTGGCCATCGCCCCGACGGCGACGATCGCCTCGATCGCCGGGGTGTACGAGTGCGTCGAGCCGCAGGTCTCCAACCTCTTCAAGCGCGAGACCCTCAGCGGTGAGTTCCTCCAGGTCAACGGCTACCTCGTCGAGGAGCTGAAGAAGCTCGGCGTGTGGGACGCCCGCACCCGTGAGGCGCTGCGCGAGGCGAGCGGCTCCGTGCAGGGCTTCGGGTGGATCCCCGAGGACGTGCGCGCGCTGTACCGCACCGCCTGGGAGATCCCGCAGCGCGGCCTGATCGACATGGCGGCGGCCCGTACGCCGTTCCTGGACCAGAGCCAGTCGCTGAACCTGTTCCTGGAGACGCCGACGATCGGCAAGCTCTCCTCGATGTACGCGTACGCCTGGAAGCGGGGTCTGAAGACCACGTACTACCTGCGCTCCCGTCCGGCGACCCGGATCGCCCGCGCGGCCTCCGGCCGTACCGCGTCCGCCGCCCTTCCCGCCCAGCAGGCCCAGGCTCCCGACGCGGACGCCGTCGCCTGCTCCCTCGAAAACCCCGAGTCCTGCGAGGCCTGCCAGTAATGAGCTCCACCGAAACGACCACCGGCACGACCGACGGAACGACCACCGGCACGACCACCGGCACGACCGCCGGGAAGGCCGTGAAGAACCTGCTCGACCCGGGCTTCGAGCTGACCCTGCGCCCCATGCGCTACCCGGACTTCTACGAGCGCTACCGGGACGCGATCAAGAACACCTGGACGGTGGAGGAGGTCGATCTCCACTCCGACGTCGCCGACCTGGCCAAGCTCTCCCCGGGCGAGCAGCACATGATCGGCCGGCTCGTCGCGTTCTTCGCCACGGGTGACTCGATCGTCTCCAACAACCTCGTGCTGACGCTCTACAAGCACATCAACTCCCCGGAGGCGCGGCTGTACCTGTCGCGTCAGCTGTTCGAGGAGGCCGTGCACGTCCAGTTCTATCTGACGCTGCTCGACACCTACCTGCCCGACCCGGAGGACCGCGCGGCGGCCTTCGACGCGGTCGAGGAGATCCCGTCGATCCGCGAGAAGGCGCAGTTCTGCTTCAAGTGGATGGACTCGGTCGAGGAGATCGACCGGCTGGAGACCAAGGCCGACCGGCGCCGCTTCCTGCTGAACCTGATCTGTTTCGCGGCGTGCATCGAGGGGCTGTTCTTCTACGGCGCCTTCGCCTACGTCTACTGGTTCCGCTCGCGCGGCCTGCTGCACGGTCTCGCCACCGGCACCAACTGGGTGTTCCGTGACGAGACGATGCACATGAACTTCGCGTTCGAGGTCGTGGACACCGTCCGCAAGGAGGAGCCCGAGCTCTTCGACGACGCCCTCCAGCAGCAGGTCACCGACATGCTGCGGGAGGCCGTCGAGGCGGAGTTGCAGTTCGGCCGCGACCTGTGCGGCGAGGGCCTGCCCGGGATGAACACCGAGTCGATGCGCCAGTACCTGGAGTGCGTCGCCGACCAGCGGCTCACCCGGCTCGGCTTCCCGGCCGTCTACGGCTCCGAGAACCCGTTCGCGTTCATGGAGTTGCAGGGCGTCCAGGAGCTCACGAACTTCTTCGAGCGCCGGCCGTCCGCGTACCAGGTCGCCGTGGAGGGTTCCGTGGGCTTCGACGACGACTTCTAGGCCCTCTGGTTCCAGACCCTCCGGGCCTTGGCCGAGGACCTCACCCGCGGACGCCGCGTGACCGTGACCGGTCGCGCGGCGTCCGCGTGACGAGCGTCGGCGGTACCGGAGGCGGCCTGAGCCGGTGCGCGGTCTCAGATGCCGCAGCCGGAGGCCGACCAGTAGTGGCTCGGTCCCTGGTTCACGTGGATGTGGTCGCTGTGGCCGGGGTACCCCGGGCCGAGGATGCCGTTGAAGCCGTGGTTGCGGGCCTGCTTGGCGATGGTGCACAGGGAGTGCGGTCCGGCGCCGAGGTCCACGGCGTCGCCGTACATGTGGCGGCTGTCGGAGGCTCCGCCGACCGCCGAGTTGCAGGAGGCGGACCGGAAGCCGCTGGTGACCCGGAGGGGCTGGTCACCGAGCGCGTGCCGCAGCGCCTCCAGCTTCCACATGGAGCTGAGCGCGTTGGCCTTGGCGGTGCCGGCCGCGACCTTGCCGCCCGCCCAGGTGCTGTTGCACGTGTTGAGTTCGGGATACGTGAAGTGGATCGGGGTGCAGTCGTTGTCCTGGAGCGCGTAGAGCTTGGCCTGGGTGGCCGGGCCCGCGACGCCGTCGGCGGCGAGGCCGTAGGCGGCCTGGAAGCGCTTCACGGCGGCCGTGGTGGCCGGTCCGTACGAACCGTCGACGGCCAGGACCGAGTTGTAGCCCGGGTAGCCCGCGACGCGGATCTGGAGCTGGGTGACGTCGTTGCCGGTGGCGCCCGACGAGAGGGTGCGGGTCCAGGTGTAGCAGCCGTCCGCCTGGGCGGTGCCCGCGGTCACCAGGGCTCCACCCGCAGCGAAAGCCATGACCATGACAAGACCGAGCAAGGCGTGTGCGGTACGTCTGAGCATGGGGGTCTCCCTACCACGGTGAGGTGTGGGAGTGAGCCTGTCGGAAGATGTCTACCCGCGTCAACTACGCCCGGGGAAACACTGGTTGGCGTACCGGAGGGCGTGCCACGGCGTACGGGACCCGCGCCGGGGGTACCGGCGGGGGCCCCGTACGGCGGGCGGGCGCGGCGGCCTCAGTCGTTCGGGACGACCTCGTAGCGCGGCGTGCCCTCCGCCATCTGCTTCAGCGCGTCCTTGCGGTCCCGCTTGGAGAGCCGGTCGATGTACAGGTAGCCGTACAGGTGGTCGGTCTCGTGCTGGAGGCAGCGCGCGAAGTATCCGGTGCCCCGCACCCGCACGGCGTTGCCCCGCGCGTCCTGGCCACGCACCACCGCGTAGTCGGGCCGGGGCAGTTCCGCGTACGCCGTCGGGACGGAGAGGCAGCCCTCGTTGGAGTCGTCGAGGTTGCGGCGCTCGGGCGCGAGCTCCTCCAGCACCGGGTTGCAGATCGCCCCGACGTGCCGGGTCCCCTCGTCGTCCAGGCAGTCGTAGACGAAGACCTTCAGGTCCACACCGATCTGGTTCGCGGCCAGGCCCACGCCCTCCGCCGTGCGCTGGCTGGCGAACATGTCGTCGATCAGCCGGCCCAGCTCGTCGTCGAACTCCGTGACGGTCGCGCACTCCTTGTGCAGCACCGGATTGCCCACCACCGTGATCGGCCGGGAGGTTCCGCGTTCGCGGTGTGCCGTCTCGCGCGCCTCGCAGTCCTCGGTGTCCACGAGGAAACCCTCGTCGTCCACGCCGACCTGCTCGTCCGTCTCCTGCTGCGACATGTCCGCCGTACGCCTTCCTGCGAATACCCGTGGGAACCGCACCGCGATCGGTGCCCGTACAGCCTACGGGCACCACTCAGCAGACTTCTTCCAGATCCCGCCACTCGCGGCTGTCCGGACTGTCGGCGACCCAGCCGTCCAGCAGCCCGCGCACCAGGGCTGCGGGCGCGGCTATGCCGCACTCACGCTCCGGGGCCCACAGCTCACCGGCGGTACGGTGGCCGAGCGGGCCCGGGTGGCCCGGCTCGCTGTGGTCGTGCGGATCGACGTGCTCGCCCTCCCCCTCGTCGCTCTCCATCCGGCTCTCCGAACAGGCCCGGCAGAGCAGCCGCACGGAGGACGACCAGTCCTCGGCGGCGAACCCGGCGTCGGAGGCCAGCTGCTCCAGCGCGTCCCGGTCGGACTCGGTGGCCGCCTCCAGGAGCACCACCCAGGTGGGCACGGGCGAGGGCGCCCACAGCTCGATCTCGTCGAAGACCGGGTAGGAGGGGCCGGCCGCCGTGATCCGCTCGCCGTTCGGGACGCCGTCGTGCAGGACGACCTCACCCCAGCGCCGCCCCGAGGACGGCAGCGGGATCGACAGCACCTCCATCCGGGCCGGATCCAGCCTGCGGCCCCAGACCACCTCGGCCTCGCCCTCGGGTGAGAGCCGCACGGCGGCGCTGCCCAGCTCCATACCGGTCGGTTCGCCGGTGGACGCCGCGTCGTACTGCCCGCTGCCGGGCACCTTCAGGCCGTACGCCTGCCAGGCCCGGCGGGCCAGCGGCCAGTCCTGGAGGGCGGTCGCCGCGATCCCCACGTTCCACCAGTCCGGGGCGCCGGACTCCCGGTCCAGCAGGGCGACGGCGCGCAGTCCGGCGGCTCTGGCCTGCTCCCAGTCGTGCCGGAACTTGTGCAGCAGCGCCAGATTGAACCAGGACTCCGAGAGCCAGGGTTCCAGATCCGCCGCGCGTGTCAGCAGCGCGCCCGCGTCCTCGTACCGGCCGTCGCCGATCAGCGTGAACGCGCGGTCCGTGGCCTGCCGCCAAGAGGCGGACGGCCGATGCCGTACCTTCCCGAAGATCCTCACGATTCCCGCCTGTCCCGACTGGACACCCTCGTATTCTCGCTCTCTTCGCATCCAACCATGCCCGGCCGGACGCCCGCTCATTACCCGTGGGTTACCCGCTGGGGACCGGGGTCAGACCGCCTCGCGCCAGGACTCTCGCCAGCGCCTCCACCACCTGGGGCTGGTAGTCGCGGCCGGTGCCGAGCCTGAGCTGCTCCAGCGCCCTGAGGGCCCCGCCCACGCCTTCCCCGCACAGGTCGTCGTACGCGTTGACCGTGCGGATGATCCGCGCGGCGGTGGGCTGCTCCCGGTACGGATCGGCCTGCTGCTCGACCACCACCGCCACCTCGGTGTCCACCCCGGTCCGGCGGACCACGGCGCCGCCGAGCAGGGCGATCCTGCGCTGCTCGGCGGGCGGCAGCGCGACCGTCGCGCCGCCCGGCACCGCGTCCACCAGCGAGAGCTGGCCGATGTCGTGCATCAGCGCCGCGTACTCCAGGACGGTCAGCTCGGGACCGGACAGGCCCAGCTCCCGGCCGACCGCGTCCGCGAGCCCGGCCACCCTGCGGGCGTGCCCGTGCCGGGTGTACCCGGCGATCTCCGTCGCCCTGGCCAGCGACGCGATGGTCTGCCGGTAGGTCGTGCGGACGGCGGCGTACCGGCGGAAGGAGATCTGGGTCAGCAGCAGCGGTACGCACAGGACGGGCAGCGCCCACAGGCCCGCGACGGCCACCCCGAGGGCCATGACCGCGCCGGTCGCGCAGACCGCCGACGCGATGCCGCTGAGCGCCCTGAGCTCGTCGCGCAGCAGCGGCCCGAAGGGACGCGGGTTCCCGGCCGTCAGCACGGCGAGGACCGCGTCGCACAGGGCGATGAGGACCAGCAGGACCAGGAGGAAGACGACGAACGGGGGCCCCTCGCCGAACCAGCGCACCGCCCGCCCCGAGTTCGAGAGCGGCTGGAAGCACACCGCGGCGAACCCCACGGCCAGGACGCGGCGGGCCACCCGGTCCGGCCCGGGACCGCTGCCGCGCGCCGCCTGCGGCACCGCGGCGAGCAGGTGCGCCGCCACCACCACGGTGACCACCTGGAGGACGCCGTGGGTGGTGGGCACCCCCCGGCTGCTCCCGAGCAGGGCGTACGCCAGCGCTCCGGCGGCCCCGAGGGGCGCGGGCTCGCGTTCGCCGGGCAGGGCGCCCCAGCGGGCCAGTTCGCCGACCGCGATCAGGAGCCCGAAGGCGAGGGCGTGGCCGGGCTCGACGACGCCGAGCCAGAACGTGTGCCCCAGGGCGGCGACCGCGAGCCCCAGCGCTCCGGCCCGGACCGTGAGGGCCGACGGGGGCGGGCGTCCGCGGTACCCGGGCGTCACCGCGGACGCCCCGGCCGGCCGGTGGGTCCGGCCGCGGGGGCCCGTGACGGGGCGGCGCGCTGGCGCGGTGTCCGGGAGTCCGCCTCCTCGTCCGAGGTGATCGCGGTGGTGGTGGACCAGCCGTGCCGGTCCAGGGCCCGTACCAGCGCCCCTACCATCCGCGGGTCGAACTGGCTTCCGGCGCAGCGTTCGAGTTCGGCCACGGCGGCGGGGACGGGCCGGCCGGGCCGGTAGGAGCGGGTCGAGGTCATCGCGTCGAAGGCGTCCGCCACGGCGACGACCCGGGCGAACTCCGGAATGGCCTCCCCGCTCAGGCCGTAGGGGTATCCGCTGCCGTCCAGCCGCTCGTGGTGGTGCAGGATCGCGGCGCGCGCCTCGTCCAGGAAGCCGATGCCCCGGACGATCTCGTGGCCGTACTCCGGGTGCAGCTCGATGACCCGGCGTTCCTCGGGGGTGAGGGGCCCCTCCTTGCGCAGGACCCGGGTGGGGACGCCGAGCTTGCCGACGTCGTGCAGGACGCCGGCGAAGCGGAGGGCCTCCATCCGGTGTTCCTCCATGCCGAGCTCCCGGGCGATCAGCTCGGAGGCCCGGCCGACCCGCTCGCTGTGCCCCCGGGTGTAGCCGTCCTTGATGTCGACGGCCTGGACGAGCGCCCGGATGGTGGCGCGGTGGGCGGCGTGCTGGCGGTGGTACTGGGCGAACACCCAGCAGGAGATGTACATGGGCAGGAGCACGACCAGCGCCGAGACCGGTCCGTACGGGCTGCGCCACAGCACGGCCATCATCAGCCCGGCCAGCGCGTGCACCAGGTGCGGTCCCACCGAGGCGTGCAGTCCCCGCCAGGCGTGGCGCGGCGGGACGCGTTCGGCGGTGGCCAGGATCGCGCCGTCGAGAGCCGCCAGGACCGCGCTGAAGACGAGGGCGGTGGCGCAGGCGGGCAGCAGGGCGTACGGCAGCACGGCCCCGCTCCCGGAGCCGCCGAGACTGGCGGGACCGCCCAGGAGCGCGTACGCCCACGAGGCCGCCCCCACGGTGAGCGCGAGCTGCGCGGCGCGCCAGACACGGCGGTCCGCGACGGGGGGCTGTTCGATCCGGCCCGCCAGCGATCCGGGCAGGGAGACCAGGACGGCGGCGGCCGGGGGCAGCAGGAAGGCCGCCGCGAGCAGCAGGGGGAAGAAGGCCCCGGCGGTCACCGGGGCGGGGTCGCCGAAGAAGGACCGGCGGGCGGGGACCTCGCGGACCAGGTAGAGCGCGGCGAGGAGGGCGAGGGTGCCCCAGGGCGTGCCGGCCCCGGGGAGGAGGGCGGGGAGCGCGCAGAGGGCGGCACCGACCGACGCGCCCAGGATGCAGAGCCGCGCCGCCCCCGGTGTGCTCCGCACCCGCACCGCTTGCCCCCAGCCTGGTCAATGAATGCGCCAGGCTAGCGAGTTGGGTCACACCAAGGGCCTCAACGGACCTGATTAGCACCTTCGGGTGACATGGCGGGATACCGTCCGGCCTCGGGAGACCTCGGCCCCGGGGAGCGTGTCACCCGGGGGGGGTGCCACCGGGGCCCGGTGGCACGGGGCTGTCAGCCGGGAAGCGGTGTCACTCGGCGGTGGCGGCCGGCCGTTGGGCGTCGCCGAGGGCCACGTCCTGTTCGGGGACGGTCTCTCCGGCGCGGATCAGCTCGATCCGGCCCATCACCTTGGAGCGCAGGTCGGCGGGGACGTCGTCCTGCCCGCAGCAGCGCTTCACGAGCTTCTTGACCGCCTGCTCCAGGCCGTACTTCTCCAGGCACGGGGAGCATTCCTCGAAATGCACCTCGAACTTGGTGCAGTCGCCCTCGGGCATCTCATGATCGAGAAACTCGTAGAGATGGTCGAGGACCTCTGAGCAATCCGTCTCGTGCGGCTCTCCGCAGCTCATGAGGCCGAGCCTTTCCTGTCGTCCGACTCACCGGCACCGGCCGGGACGAGCCCGCGCTCACGCGCGTAGTCCTCCAGCATGCCGCGCAGCTGGCGGCGGCCCCGGTGCAGCCGGGACATCACCGTACCGATGGGTGTCCCCATGATGTCCGCGATCTCCTTGTAGGCAAAGCCCTCGACATCGGCGAGATACACGGCGATGCGGAACTCTTCGGGGATCGCCTGAAGGGCGGACTTCACGTCGGAGTCGGGCAGGTGGTCGAGAGCCTGGGACTCGGCCGAGCGCAGTCCGGTCGACATGTGCGACTCGGCGCGCGCCAGCTGCCAGTCCTCGATCTCCTCGGCGGCGCTCCGCTGGGGCTCGCGCTGCTTCTTCCGGTACGAGTTGATGAAGGTGTTGGTGAGGATGCGGTACATCCACGCCTTGAGGTTCGTGCCCTCACGGAACTGGTGGAAGGAGCCGTACGCCTTGGCATAGGTCTCCTGGACCAGGTCCTCGGCGTCGGCGGGGTTGCGCGTCATGCGCAGCGCCGCCGAGTACATCTGGTCGAGATACCCGAGGGCGTCCCGCTCGAAGCGCGCGTTGCGCTCGGCGGTCGTCTCCCTGGCGCGGCCGTCGTCGGTCCCTGTGTCGGTCCCTGTGACCGGACCCACCTCCTCCAACGAAGTGGCGGAGCCCGAACCGGACCCGCTCGCATCGGAGAATAGTCGACCTTGCTTCCGCGCGGGCTGTCGATCAGCTCCGGCCGCGGCGCCCTGGGACGTCGTCCTCGCCGCACGCAGCACCGTCCACTCCAGGTCAGCGGTGTTCGAGCGGCGCGGGCAGATGGTCGAACCCATGCGACGGACTCCCTCTTCCACGTACGACTGTGTTGTACCGACACCACGGACAACAGCGGTCCCGCACGCCGCATTCCCGGGGCGCCCGCGCGCCCGGCTGTGAGGTGAACTACGCCCCTACGCCGACACGTCCAGCCAGTCGGCCACCGCGCCGGTGAGGACCTCCAGCGCCTGATCCTGGGTCAGCGGGGCCCTCTTCGGGACCGCGAACCCGTGGTCCCCGTGGGGCACCTCGACGATCCGGTGCCCGCCCGCGGGGAACTCGGCGGGGCGTCCGAAGGGGTCGCGTCCGCCCTGGACGACGAGGGTGGGCACCCCCGTCCCCAGCAGTTCGTCCGCCCGTGACCTCTCCGGCCGGCCCGGCGGGTGCAGCGGAAAGCTCAGCGCGAGCACCGCCTGGGCGCCGAGCCCGGCCGCCGTACGGCAGGCGACCCGGGCGCCCGCGCTGCGTCCTCCCGCGACGACCGGCAGCCCCGGGGCGGTCAGGGCGGGCCACAGGCCGTGCCAGCCGGTGTCCAGCGTCCGGGGCGCGGGGGCCAGCTTCTTCCCCGCCACCCGCCACGGCTGCTCGACCAGGGCGACAGCCACCCCGCGGCCGGGCAGCACGGCGGCCAGTGCCTGGAGGTCCCGGGCCTCGATGCCGCCGCCCGCCCCGTGGCCGAGGGCGAGCACCAGCCGGGCGTTCCGGGCGGGCAGCCAGGTGATCCTGGCCACTCCGGCGCCGGTCTCGACGGATTCGGTCCCGCTTCTGATCCCTGTACGGCTCACGGGGCCATCCTGCCCGCTCAGAACAGCGTGCTCAGCTCGGGCGCGGCCAGCTCCGCCAGGAGTTCGGGGCCGTTGTTGCGGACGTTGCTGACCGCGGTGCCGACCGGGTAGGCCCGCATCAGCCCGCCGGGGGGCGGCTCCAGCAGGGTCCTCAGCTCCGCCACGTCGGTGCGCGCGGGATCCAGCCAGGCGTCCCAGCGGTCCGGGGGCAGCATCAGCGGCATCCGGGGGTGGATGTCGGCGAGCGCGGCGGGCCCTTCGGCGGGGGCGACGGCGAGCGGTGAGGTCTCGGCCTCCGTGGTGATCACCGAGCAGGTCGCCCACCAGGCCCCGGGGTGGTCGTCGGGCAGGGCGGGGTCGCGCCAGAACTCGTAGATCCCGGCCATCGCGAAGACGGAACCGTCGGCCGGGGTCACGAAGTACGGCTGCTTGCGGGGCCGCTTCCGCTTCCCCCGCTCCTCCAGCTGACGTTCGTCGGCGCCGGTCATCCACTCGTAGTAGCCGTCGGCGGGCAGGATGCACCGCCGGGCCGCGAAGGGGCGGCGGAACGAGGGCTTCTCGTGGACGGTCTCCGCGCGGGCGTTGATCATCCGGGCGGCGCCGTCCGGCGACTTCGACCAGGAGGGCACCAGGCCCCACTTCAGCGGGCGCAGCTGGCGAACCGGACGCCGGTCCGCGGCGTCCTTCAAAGGACGCTCCAGCACGGCGTAGACCTCCTTGGTCGGCGCCACGTTCCAGTCGGGCTCCAGGGCCTGGTCCGGCTCCCACTTCTCGACCCCGAAGAGTCCGGTCAGGTCCTCGGGCCGCCGGCTGGCCGCATACCGTCCGCACATAAGTGCCAGACTGCCACGATCCGCGAGTGGAGCGGACCCCGTTGCCTCACGTACCGCAAGGAGCCGCCCGCACCATGGACAGCACCGGACTCGGCGATCTGTGGGATCGCGTCTTCGGCACCCAGCCCGCGCCCGAGCAGTGGCTGGTGGTCGTGACGGCCACCGCGGCGCTCGTCGCCGTCGTGCCGAACCTCATATGGCGGCTGTCCCGGAACGCGATCACCATCGCGCACGAGGGCGGCCACGGACTGGTGGCCCTGCTGACCGGACGGCAGCTCTCCGGGATCCGGCTGCACTCGGACACCAGCGGGCTGACGGTGAGCCGCGGCAAGCCGGCCGGCATCGGCATGATCCTCACCGCGGCGGCGGGCTACACGGCGCCCCCGCTGCTCGGCCTGGGCGGCGCCTGGCTGCTGGCCGACGGCCGGATCACGCTGCTGCTGTGGCTGGCCACCGCTCTGCTCGCGGTGATGCTGGTGATGATCCGCAACCTGTACGGGGCCCTGACGGTCATCCTCACGGGTACGACGTTCCTGCTGGTGTCCTGGCTGACCTCGCCCGACGTCCAGTCGGCGTTCGCGTACACGGTGGTGTGGTTCCTGCTGCTGGGCGGGGTGCGCCCGGCCTTCGAGCTCCAGTCGAAGCGCCGCCACGGCGGTGCGCCGGACTCCGACGCCGACCAGCTCGCCCGGCTGACGCACGCCCCGGCCGCGATGTGGCTGTTCCTGTTCCACGCGGTGTCCCTGTGCTCGCTGATCGGCGGGGGACGCTGGCTGCTGGAGCTGTGAGCGGGCCTGGCCGTACCGTCCTGATGTTACGGCCTGATTTCGCCCCATTTGTTATGGCTCTGGGTTTGCGGTGAGCCACTAAAGTGAGGGGCATGACCGAGAGTTCCGCGCACCCCGCCCTCTGGCCCGCCCCTCACGCGACCGGGGCCGTCGACGCGACCGTCACCGTGCCCGGATCGAAGTCCGTCACCAACCGGGCGCTCGTCCTGGCCGCGCTGTCCTCGGAGCCGGGCTGGCTGCGCCGCCCGCTGCGCTCGCGGGACACCCTGCTGATGGCCGAGGCGCTCCGCGCGATGGGCGTCGGCATCGAGGAGGGCGTGGGCCCGGACGGCTCGGGCGAGGCCTGGCGGGTCATCCCGGCCGGACTGCACGGCCCGGCCACCGTGGACGTCGGCAACGCGGGCACCGTCATGCGCTTCCTCCCGCCGGTGGCCTGCCTGGCCGACGGTCCGGTCCACTTCGACGGGGACCCCCGCTCCTACGAGCGCCCCCTGCACGGCGTGATCGACGCGCTGCGGGCCCTGGGAGCCCGTATCGACGACGACGCGCGCGGCGCCCTGCCGCTGACCGTGCACGGCGCGGGCGCGCTGGACGGCGGACCGGTGGCGATCGACGCCTCCTCGTCCTCGCAGTTCGTCTCCGCCCTGCTGCTCTCGGGCCCCCGTTTCAACCAGGGCGTGGAGGTGCGCCACACCGGCCGGGCCCTGCCGTCCATGCCGCACATCCGGATGACCGTGGACATGCTGCGCGCGGTGGGCGCCCAGGTGGACGAGCCGGAGACCGGCGGCGAGCCCGACGTCTGGCGGGTCTCCCCCTCGGCCCTGCTCGGCCGCGATCTGACGGTGGAGCCCGACCTGTCCAACGCCCAGCCGTTCCTGGCCGCCGCGCTGGTCACGGGGGGCCGGGTCACGGTCCCCGACTGGCCGCTGCGGACCACCCAGCCGGGTGACGCGCTGCGCGAGATCTTCACCGCGATGGGCGGCAGCTGCGAGCTGACCGAGAGCGGCCTCACCTTCACCGGCTCGGGCCGCGTCCACGGCATCGACGTCGATCTCGGCGAGGTCGGCGAGCTGACCCCGGGCATCGCGGCGCTCGCCGCCCTCGCGGACTCGCCCTCCACGCTGAGCGGCGTCGCCCATCTGCGGCTGCACGAGACGGACCGGCTGGCCGCGCTCACCAAGGAGATCAACAACCTCGGCGGCGACGTCACGGAGACGGCCGACGGACTGGTGATCAGGCCGCGCCCGCTGCACGGCGGAGTCTTCCAGACGTACGACGACCACCGGATGGCCACGGCCGCGGCGGTCATCGGCCTCGCCGTGCCCGGGGTCGAGGTGGAGAACATCGGCACCACCGCGAAGACGCTGCCGGACTTCCCGGACCTGTGGACCGGCATGCTCGACGCCGACCCGGACACGGTCGGGGTGACACCCGGCGCGCTCGGGGCCTCCGCGGAGAGGCCCGGGGCCTGAGGACATGCGCCGCTACGGGAAGAACCCCGACGAGGACGACATCCGCGTCCGCCCCAACCCCAAGGGCAACCGGCCCCGCACCCACACCCGCCCCAAGCACGAGGACGCCCAGGAGGGCATGGTCCTCACGGTCGACCGGGGCCGGCTCACCTGCCTCGTCGAAGGCCGCACCGTGGTGGCGATGAAGGCCCGTGAGCTGGGGCGCAAAGCCGCGGTGGTGGGCGACAAGGTCTCCCTGGTCGGCGATCTCTCCGGCGACAAGGACACTCTGGCCCGCATCGTGCGCATCGGCCGGCGCACCTCGGTGCTGCGCCGCACGGCGGACGACGACGACCCGTACGAGCGGGTGGTCGTCGCCAACGCCGACCAGCTGGCCGTCGTCACCGCGCTCGCCGATCCGGAGCCGCGCCCCCGCATGATCGACCGCTGCCTGGTCGCGGCGTACGACGGCGGGCTCTCCCCGCTCCTCGTGCTGACCAAGTCCGATCTGGCCTCCCCGGACAAGCTCCTGGAGGCGTACACGCCGCTGGGCGTCCCCTATGTCGTCACCAGCCGCGAGGAGTTGGAGAACGGCGACGCCGCCGAAGGGGTGCGCGAGCTGCTGGACGGCAAGGTGACCGCCTTCGTCGGGCACTCCGGAGTGGGCAAGACGACCCTGGTCAACGCCCTGGTGGCGAAGGACAGACGGCGTACGACCGGCGTCGTGAACGCCGTCACCGGGCGGGGCCGGCACACCACCACCTCCGCGCTCGCCCTGCCGCTGGGGGACGGCCGCGGCTGGGTGGTCGACACCCCGGGTGTCCGGTCGTTCGGTCTGCACCACGTCGATCCCTCCCGGGTCGTCCTCGCCTTCCCGGACCTCGCGCCGGGCACGGAGAACTGCCCGCGCGGCTGCACCCACGACAGCCGCGAGACGGAGTGCGCCCTGGACGCCTGGGTGGCCGAGGGGCACGCGGACCCCGCGCGCCTGGACTCGCTGCGCCGGCTGCTGGAGACCCGGGAGCGGCGCGAGGGCGACTGACGGCTCGCGGCAGGACGGCCCGACTCGCGCACGCTTGCGAGTTACCGGCGACGGTCAGGGCATAATCGCGTCAGGCGGGACGAAGGTCACCTAGGTGGGAGGCACCTGACGATGGCGTGGTTGCTGGTCGTGGTCGCCGGACTGCTGGAGACCGGTTTCGCCGTGTGCCTGAAGCTCTCGCACGGATTCACCCGGCTGTGGCCGACGGTCGCGTTCTGCGCGTTCGCCCTGGGCAGCTTCGGACTGTTGACCCTCTCCCTCAAGAAGCTCGACGTCGGGCCCGCGTACGCGGTGTGGACCGGCATCGGGGCGGCCGGTACGGCGATCTACGGCATGGTCTTCCTGGACGACGTGGTCTCCACGCTCAAGCTGGTGTCGATCTCGCTGGTGATCATCGGCGTGATCGGGCTCCAGCTGTCCGGTTCCTCGCACTGACCGCTTTCCCGGCCGGCGCACCGGAGCCTTGCCGGTCAGCACACCGGATCTTTTCGCGTCAGCGCTTCGGGCCGGGCGCCAGCGCCTCATGGACCAGGCGCACGGCGTCGGAGCCGACCGGGGAGGGAGCGGTGACCGCCGGGGCCACGGCGTAGGAGAGGCCGATCCGCAGGGCGATCTCGCACCGGGACTCCAGGCCGGTGTCGTCCGGGGAGGGACCTCGGCCCCTCAGGACGGCCACCGCCCGGTCCCGTGCCAGCGCCAGGAGTACGGCGGGGGCGGGCGCTGCCTGGCAGGGCGCGCCGGGCCGGTGCCCCGGGGGGCCGCCCGCGTCTTCCGGCGCTCCGTCGCCCCTCGGCCCGGGAGGTCCGGGCCGTGGCAGGCGCGCGTCCCAGAAGCCCGTGAGCAACGCCCTGACCAGTACGTCCGCCCGCGCGGCCCGGACCGTCCAGAGGGCGAGTTCCACCGGACCCCGCCCTGTGCCCGCGTGCGCGCCGACCGCCTCGTCGACCCCGGCCAGATAGCGGTCGACGGCCCGTCCGATCAGCGCGCGGCCCAGGCCGTCCTTGCCGCCGAACTCGTTGTAGAGGGTCTGCCGGGAGAAGCCCGCGGCGGCCGCGATCCGTCCCATCCGCACCTCGGGCCACGGCAGCACGGCCAGCGTCGAGGCAGCGGCGTCCAGCAGGGCTTCTCGCGCCGTGGGCATGCCCACCTCCCGCAACCGGGTTCGGCGCTACAGAGTTGACGCCCCGTCGGATGCTGTCAAGGGTGCCCGTGCCCGCCGCCGGCCCGTACGGCTCCGTCCGGGCCGCACGGGCGGCGGTGGATCCGGACGGGTGCCGGTGGATACTGTGACGGCATGCCCGATTACCACGATGATCTGCGCCTTGCCCATGTGCTGGCGGACGCCGCCGACGCGGCGACGATGGACCGTTTCAAGGCCCTGGATCTCAAGGTCGAGACCAAGCCGGACATGACCCCGGTGAGCGAGGCGGACAAACACGCCGAGGAGCTCATCCGCGGGCACCTCCAGCGGGCCAGGCCGCGCGACGCGATCCTCGGCGAGGAGTACGGCATCGAGGGCACCGGGCCCCGGCGCTGGGTCGTCGACCCGATCGACGGCACCAAGAACTACGTGCGGGGCGTGCCCGTCTGGGCGACGCTGATCGCGTTGACGGAGGCGGGCGAGGACGGCTTCCAGCCGGTCGTCGGTGTCGTCTCCGCCCCGGCGCTGAACCGCCGTTGGTGGGCGGCGAAGGGGGCGGGGGCCTTCTCCGGCCGCAGCCTCACCTCCGCCACCCGGCTCGGTGTGTCGAAGGTGGAGCGCATCGCGGACTCCTCGTTCGCGTACTCCTCGCTGACCGGCTGGGAGGACCAGGGCCGGCTCGACGGTTTCCTGGATCTGACGCGCGCCTGCTGGCGCACCCGGGGGTACGGGGACTTCTGGCCGTACATGATGGTCGCCGAGGGTTCGGTGGACATCTGCGCCGAACCGGAGCTCTCCCTGTGGGACATGGCGGCGAACGCGATCATCGTCCAGGAGGCGGGCGGGGAGTTCACCAGCCTGGACGGTGTCCCCGGCCCCGGCGGGGGCAACGCGGCCGCCTCCAACGGCCTGCTCCACCGCGAACTGCTCGGCTACCTCAACCAGCGCTACTGAGCCCGCACGCCCCCCGTGTCGGCCCGCACGCCCCTTGTTCCGCCCGCATGACGGTGCAACTCTGAGAGGCCCCCCATTTGTGAACTTGTGAATCGGCGCACCTGACGCCGGTCCGCGGTTCGCACCACAGGAGGTGGCTCCTTCATGCTTGTCCGCGATGCCATGAGCACCGTGGTCCTGACCATCGGACCGGCCCACACCCTCCGCCAGGCGGCCCGGCTGATGTCGGCCCGCCGTATCGGGGCCGCGGTCGTCCACGACCCGGACACCTGCGGCCTAGGAATCCTCACCGAACGCGACATCCTCGACGCGGTCGGCTCGGGGCAGGACCCCGACGTCGAGACCGCCGGTTCCCACACCACCGACGACGTGGTCTTCGCCTCACCGGCGTGGACCCTCGACAAGGCGGCGGAGTCCATGACGCACGGCGGCTTCCGGCACCTGATCGTGCTGGACGGCGACGGCGGCCCGGTGGGCATCGTCTCGGTACGCGACATCATCCGCTGCTGGACGCCGTCCCGGCAGCGGACGGCGGCGCTGACCACCCGCTGATCCCCCACCGGTCCCCGCCTGTCCGGGGTGCGGTCCCGGCCGAAGCGCGATGTCCGGGCCGCACATGACCACGGGCCGGATCCCCCGGGAACATCCCGGGGGATCCGGCCCGCCGTCCACGGCAAGCGCCCGCGTCAGCCGCGCAGGGCCTGGACCGCGACCTCCAGCCGCTTGCCGAAGTCCGCGTCGGCCTGACGGAAGTTGTTGACCGCGCGCTCGGCGATGTCGTCACGCGACACCTTCGCGATGAACCCGGCGAGGTTGTCGATCAGCCGGCCCTTCTCGTCCTCCGACATCAGCCGGTAGAGGTTTCCGGCCTGCACGAAGTCGTTGTCCTCCGCGTGGACCGCGGCCTCGTGGTTGCCCGTGCCGCCGGTGACGGAGACGGGCTGCCACAGCGGCCGGCCCGTCTCGGTGGGGCCGCCGAAGCTGTTCGGCTCGTAGTTCTTCGCGCCCTTGTGCCGGCCGTCGTACAGGTAGCCGTCACGGCTGTGGGTGCGCGCCTCGGTGGCGTGCGGGCGGTTCACCGGCAGGTGGTCGGCGTTGATGCCGACGCGGTAGCGGTGGGCGTCGCCGTACGCGAACAGCCGGCCCTGGAGCATCTTGTCCGGGGACGGACCGATACCGGGCACGAAGTGCGCCGGGCTGAAGATCGACTGCTCGACCTCGGCGAAGATGTTCTCCGGGTTGCGGTTGAGCTCCAGCTTGCCGATCTCGATCGGCGGGTAGTCCTCGTGCGGCCACACCTTGGTGAGGTCGAACGGGTTGAAGCGGTACGTGGCCGCCTCGTCCGCCGGCATGATCTGGACCTGCACCGTCCACGTCGGGAAGTCACCGCGCTCGATGGACTCGCGCAGGTCGCGCTGGTGGCTGTCCGGGTCGACACCGGAGAGGCGGACGGCCTCCTCGGTGGTGAGGTTCTTGATGCCCTGGTCGGTCTTGAAGTGGTACTTGACCCAGAAGACCTCGCCGGCCTCGTTGTTCCACTGGTAGGTGTGCGAGCCGTAGCCGTTCATGTGGCGGTAGCTGGCGGGGATGCCGCGGTCACCGAAGAGCCAGGTCACCTGGTGGGTGGACTCGGGCGACAGACCCCAGAAGTCCCAGACGTTGTCCGCCTCCTGGGAGCCGGTGTACGGGTCGCGCTTCTGCGTGTGGATGAAGTCCGGGAACTTGATGGCGTCCTTGACGAAGAACACCGGGGTGTTGTTGCCGACGAGGTCGTAGTTGCCCTCCTCGGTGTAGAACTTCAGCGCCCAGCCGCGCGGGTCGCGTGCCGCGTCCGCCGCGCCGAGGTTGCCCGCGACGGTGGAGACGCGCAGGAAGGTCTCGGTCTGCTTGCCGACCTCCGAGAGGAACGCCGCGCGCGTCCACTGCGAGACGTCACGGGTCAGGGTGAACGTGCCGTACGCACCGGCGCCGCGGGCGTGCACGACGCGCTCCGGGATGCGCTCCCGGTTGAAGTGGGCGAGCTTCTCAAGAAGCGCCTGGTCCTGGACGAGAACCGGTCCACCCGGGCCAGCGGTCTCGCTGTTCTGGTTGTCGGCTACCGGCGCGCCGGCCTCCGTGGTGAGCGGTCCCTGCGTCACGTGCGCCTCCTGCGTCATCTCCCGCGCGGTCGTGGTCTCCCGCTGCGGCCTGTCCCTTGGCTAATGCCATGACCGATCCTACGATGGACTTTGTCTAAGTCAAGTGAACATCCAAATTCACACCCATTCGGGACACGGTCCCGTCACTGTTAGGCTGGATCCCATGAGTGACCTCCTGGAACGACTCCGCGGGCGCGGCTGGCGCATGACGGCACAGCGCCGCGTCGTGGCCGAGGTGCTCGACGGGGAGCATGTGCATCTGACGGCCGACGAGGTGCACGCCAGGGCCGTCGACCGGCTGCCGGAGATCTCCCGCGCCACCGTGTACAACACGCTGGGCGAGATGGTGTCCCTCGGTGAGGTCATCGAGGTCTCCACCGACCGCCGCGCCAAGCGGTACGACCCCAACGCCCATCGGCCCCACCACCACCTGGTGTGCGCCCGCTGCGGCGCCATCCGGGACGTGCACCCGTCCGGCGATCCACTGGCCGACCTGCCCGCCGACGAGCGTTTCGGCTTCACCGTCTCGGACGTCGAGGTGACCTACCGCGGCATCTGTCCGAACTGCGCCGCGACGGCCTGACCCAGGGCCCGCCCGACGACCGGAACGCCTGCCCCACGACCGGAATCGCCCGCCGCGAGCCGCCGGTGCGTCTCGCTCGTGCGCGTGGGCATACGACAGAGGCCCGGATCCTTGAAAGGATCCGGGCCTCTGTCTTCAGTAGCGGGGACAGGATTTGAACCTGCGACCTCTGGGTTATGAGCCCAGCGAGCTACCGAGCTGCTCCACCCCGCGCCGTTGTGTTCATAACCCTACGGCAACCGCGGGGACCAGCGCAAATCACTTCGGAGGGGCCCCCTCGGCCCCCACGCGCCGCTTCGCCCGGGGTCCTCTCACCCCACAGGCGCCCGCCCACTGCCGCCCGCCTCACGCGGTGAGCTCCTGGTGCAGCGCCTCCCGCAGCCGCGCGGCCCGCTCGGCCACCTCGGCGGGCCCCAGCTCGACCGCCCGCGCGCACCACCGCTGCCCCTCCGTGAGCTCGCCCCGGCGGGCGGAGAGCAGCGCGAGGCGCAGGGCGGCGCGGCCGTGGCCGTCGTGGGCGGCGCGGCTCCACCACAGGGCGGCCTCCCGCTCACTGCCCTCGCGGGCGAGCAGCAGTCCCAGGTTGAACGCGCCGTTGCGGCTGCCCGACTCCGCGGCCTCGCGGTACCAGCGGGCGGCGTCGGTCAGGTCGCCGCGGGCCGCGGCGAGCATGCCGGCCCGGACCTGGGCGCGGCGGTGCCCCTGCTCGGCCGCCCTCTCGTACCACTCCTCGCACTCGGTCTTGTCCGGCATGGGCTCGCCCAGCGCGGGGCGGCCCGGCGGCGGCCGGCGCAGGTCGAGCAGCCCGGCCAGCCGGAACGCCGCCTCGGCGCTGCCGCCCCCGGCGGCGCACCGCAGATGGCGCTCGGCCTCCCGCTCCTCACCGTCACGCAGCAGCGCCATGCCGACCTGGAGGGCGGCATCGGTGTGCCCGGCCGCCGCGGCCCGCTGGTACCAGCCGAGCGCCGCGCCGTCCTCGTCACGGCCCGCGTGCAGGATGCCGAGGTTGAAGGCGGCGTCCACGCTGCCCGCCTCGGCCGCCTTGGAGAACCACGGCTCGGCACCCGAGGCGTCTCCCGCCTGGAGCAGCAGCACGGCGAGCGCGTTGGCGGCCTCGCGGTGCCCGGCGTAGGCGGCTCGGCGGTACCACTGCTCGGCCTGGGCGACCCGGTCCTGCGCCGCGCAGAGCAGGCCCAGGTTGTAGGCGCCGTTGACGTCGCCCGCGTCCATGGCCGCGCGGTACCAGCGCTCGGCGGTCTGCTGCTCACCGCGGGCCGCGTGCAGCGCCCCCAGGGCGTTGGCGGCGTTTCCGTCGCCCTCCTGGGCGGCCCGCAGCCACCACACGGCCGCGCTCTCCTCGTCACCGGCGTCGCGCAGCAGGAAGCCGAGGGCGCACGCGGCCCGGGGCTCCCCCTCCTTGGCGGCGGTGAGATACCAGCGTCCGGCCTCCTTCTGCTCCCCGCGCCGTTCCAGGATGGCGCCGAGGTGCAGGGCGGCGCGGCGGTGGCCGCGCGCGGCGGCCTGCCGGTACCACTGCTCGGCCTCGCCCCGGCCGGTCGCGGGTCCTTCCCTCTTCTTCGGTACGCCGGGGCCCAGGTCGCCCAGGACGCCCGCGGCGCCGCCCAGGCCCCCCAGGGTGCCCGGTCCGGTGCCACGGCCCGGACCGAAGGCGTCGGAGGTGTCACCGACGGCCTGGCGGTCCAGCGCGCGCGCCAGCCGGTACGCGGCCTCGCGGTGCCCCTGCTCGGCGGCGGCCCGCAGCCAGCGCTCCGCGCCGGTGTCGCCCCGGTGCTCCAGGAGGTCGGCCAGCGCGTAGGCGCCGAGGGCGTGCCCCTGCTCGGCGGACTGGCGCAGCCAGTACTCGGCACCGGGCTCGTCCCCGCGCTCCCTGAAGTGGCGGCCCAGGGCGTGCGCGGCGGCGGCGGAGCCGGCGACGGCGGCGATGCGCCACCAGCCGGCCGCCTCGTCGGCGTATCCGCGCTGGTGGAGCAGGACGCCCAGGTTGTTGGCGGCGGCACGGTCGCCCTCGGCGGTGGCCGCCCGCAGATAGGTCTCGGCGCCGTCCAGGTCGCCCCGGCGCAGCAGCAGCGCGCCGAGCACGCTCATCGACGCGGTGTCGCCCGCGTCCGCCGCGCGCCGGTGCCGCGCCTCGGTCTCGGCACGCTCGGCGACCTCCGCGGCGTCGGCGACCGTGGCGTCGGGGCCGGTCCGGGCCGTCTCCCGCTCGGCCGGCCCGGCGCCCGCGGCCCGGCCGGTGACGCCGGTGCGAGGTGTGTCCAGGCGGCTTCCGTCGACGGTCACGGCAGCCTCCTCGACCTCGGCGACGGCGGCGGCGAACACCGCATCCGCCACGATTTCCGTCGTTCGGCCGCGTCGCTGCACAAACCGCCCTGTCTCCAACAGAGTTGCCCTGTCCCCCATAAATACCATCGTCCCACCACCCGCGACCCGCGTACACCTCGTATACCCCGGCCAGTGAGGTCACTTCAGCGTTTTGTCGACATGCCCACAGAGAGACAAGTGAAACACGTTCGGCCCCAACTCGTGCCCCGCGAACCACACTTCACACCGACAACTTCACAAAGTCGCCCCGCGCATGACGAAGGCCCGGATCCTTGGAAGGATCCGGGCCTCTGTCTTCAGTAGCGGGGACAGGATTTGAACCTGCGACCTCTGGGTTATGAGCCCAGCGAGCTACCGAGCTGCTCCACCCCGCGTCGTTGTGTTCAAACCGTACCACGACGCGGGGTGGAGCTTTCTCAGCCGCTTCGGCCGCCGGCCTCTTCACCGGCCTTGACCGGCGGATCGACAGCGCTCGCCGTATCCACCTTGTCGCCCTTGTCACCCTTGTCGGCCTTGTCGGCCTTGTCGTCCCCGGACCCGCCAGGGGCGTCGGAGGCGGCGCCGCCGGCCTTGGGCTGAGCGGCCGCGGCCCGCTTGAGCGCGTCCTGGAGCTCCTGCTGGGCCTTGCCGTAGGCCGACCAGTCGTTCTCCTTCAGGGCTTCCTCACCGGCCGTGTACGCCTTCTGGGCGTCCGCGATGGCCTTCTTCAGCGCCGCGTCCCCGGTGGCCGGAGGCTCCGTGGTGTCGCCCGGCGGCTGGTCGGGTTCGGTGGGCTTCGTCGTGTCGGACTCCTCGACCCCGAAGACCGCGTTCAGCGCCTCCCCGAGACTGTTCTCGAACACGATCTTCGAACCGTACGAAGCGGCCACCTTGCGCAGCAGCGGATAGTTCTGCGTGCCACCGCGCGTGTAGACCGGTTCGATGTAGAGGAAGCCCCCGTCGAGCGGCACCGTCAGCAGGTTGCCGTACTCGATGTCCGAGTCGGTGCCCTTGAGGTTCCTCACGAACTCGGCCACGTCGTCGTTGCCGTTGAGCTCACTCTGCACCTGGCCGGGGCCCTTGACGGTGCTGGTGACCCTCAACAGCCTGATGGTGCCGTAGTCCTTGCTGGCCGCGTCCGCGTCCACCGCCATGAACGCCCCCAGGTTGGGGCGCCCCTTCGGGGTGAAGGTCGTGGTCAGGGAGAACTTCTGGGCGTCCTGGCCGGGCATCTTCATGCTCAGGTAGTACGGCGGGACGGACCCCGGTTCCTTGTTGGTGGGGTCGTCCGGCACCTGCCAGGCGTCACTGCCGCTGTAGAACTGCGCGGGGTTCTCGACGTGGTAGCGGGTCAGCAGCTCGCGCTGGACCTTGAACAGGTCCTGCGGGTAGCGCAGGTGGTCCATCAGCTGCTGCGGGATGTCCGCCCGCGGCTTCACCGTACCGGGGAACGCCTTGCGCCAGGTCTTGAGGACCGGGTCCTCGGTGTCCCACTCGTAGAGCTTGACCTTGCCGTCGTACGCGTCGACGGTGGCCTTCACCGAGTTGCGGATGTAGTTGACCTGGTTCTGCTGGGCGACGACCGCGCGCTGGTTGGTGGTCAGCGAGTCCGCCGTCGTGTCACCGAGCGTCGTACGCGAGGCGTACGGGTAGCCGTTGGTCGTGGTGTACGCGTCCACGATCCACTGGATCCGCCCGTCGACCACCGCCGGATAGGCGTCGCCGTCGATGGTCAGCCAGGGCGCGACCGCCTCGACGCGCTCCTTGGGCGTGCGGTTGTACAGGATCCGCGAACCGTCGCCGATGGCTCCCGAATACAGTATCTGCGGCTCGCTGAAGGAGACCGCGTAGGCCGCCCGGTTGAAGGCGTTGGAGAGGCTGACCCCGCTGTCGCCCTGGTAACTGGTGGTCTTCTCGCCGTCCTCCTCGTAGTCGAGCTCCTTCTGGGGCCCGCCGACGATGGAGTACTGCTCGGTCTTCTCGCCGTAGTAGACCCGCTGCTCGTACGTGCCCAGGTCACCCGTGGTGGGCAGGCCCGACTCCGTGAAGTCCGGGGATCCCGTCGGGTTGGTGCCCGTCGTGGTGCCCCGGGCCGCGATGACGCCGTAACCGTGGGTGTACGTGAAGTGGTCGTTGATCCAGTTCCGCTTGGGCAGGCCCTGGATGTTCAGCTCACGCAGGCCGATGACGGTGTCCTGCTCCTTGCCGTCCGCGTCCTTGTAGCGGTCCACGTCCAGCGTCTTGGGGAACTGGTAGTAGTTCCTCTTCTGCTGGAGCTGCTGGAACGCCGGGGACACGACGTTCGGGTCCATCACGCGGTAGCTGGCGGCGGAGTCGGCGCTCGCCCTCAGCTTGGTGCTGTCATCGGTCGTACTCGTGCCCGCGTAGTCGTCCACCTGCGCGTCGTCGATGTCGTACGCGTCACGCGTGGCGTCGATGTTCTTCTGGATGAACGGGGCTTCCTTGGCCTGCTCGTTCGGCTGGACCTGGAACTTCTGCACGATCGCCGGGTAGAGCCCGCCGATCAGGATCGCCGAGAGGACCATCAGTCCGAAGCCGATCACCGGCAGCTGCCAGGTGCGCCGCCAGAGCGTCGCGAAGAACAGCACCGCGCAGATCGCGGCGATGCAGAAGAGGATCGTCTTCGCCGGCAGATAGGCGTTGGCGTCGACGTACCGCAGCCCCGTCCAGTTGTCCGTGGCCTTGAAGTCACTGCTCTTCACCGCGAGGCCGTACCGGTCGAGCCAGTACGCCACGGCCTTCAGCGAGACGAAGATGCCCAGCAGCACGGAGAGATGGCCGGTGGCCGCCCCCGTGGCCCGCGCGCCCGGACTGGTGACCCGCAGTCCGCCGTAGAGGTAGTGGGTCACCGCCGCGGCGATCAGCGACAGCACGGTCGCCGCGAAGCCGAAGCCGAGCAGGAAGCGGTACCACGGCAGGTCGAAGGCGTAGAAGGAGACGTCCAGCTTGAACTGGGGGTCCTTCTGCCCGAACGACACGCCGTTGATGTACATCAGCCACGTACGCCACTGACCCGACGCGGACGCGCCGGCGATCAGTCCGACGAGCGCGGTGATCGCGAGCAGCACCCACTTCTTGTAGGGGGCGACGCTCATGCGGTAGCGGTCCAGGCTCTGCTGCTCCAGGGACATCGCGCTCAGCGGCGGCCGGAGCCGGTGCGCGAGCCAGATGTTCACACCGACGGCGAGCGCCATCAGCAGTCCGAAGACGAGGAACAGCCCGATCTTGGTCCACAGGGTGGTGGTGAAGACGGACGAATACGCGACCGACCTGTACCAGAGCCAGTCCGTCCAGAACCCGGCGAACATGACGAAGGCCATGGCGAGAACCACCAGGACGCCCAATGTCATGAGCAGGGTACGGACGCGCCGGGACGGGCGGCCGACTCTGATCCGTGGCCCGGTCGGGCCTCCGCCGCGGTCCGGCATCTGGAAAGCCAACGTGCGCACCTCGAAGTTCGCGGTCGTGTGAAGCAGGCCCCGGGATCGTAGAGCCCACCTATGCAACTTACTGAGGCTTTACCTAGTTCCCGTTCCCGGGGCGGAAGGAGGCAGGATATTGCGCATGCCCAACGTTTCCCCCTCAGGCCCCCCGATGGCGTCGAGTCCTCTGACCGTCGCCGTCCTCGAAATCGACGCCTACGCCGCGACCCTTGGCTGGGACCAGCCCGCACGTCTGTTCGCCCTTGTCGACACCGCCCGGCTCAGGGCCCAGGAGCCGGGCCTCGCCGCCCAGCTGGGCCTCGACGACCCGTCGTCCTCGGGATCCGCCCTCACGCCCGTGGAGCAGGAGGAGCTTCCGGCCGGCACGGCGCTGGACGAGTTCCTCGCCACGATCGCCTGGCCCGACGCGGTGGCCGGCTGCGCGCTGACCGTGGAGCGGCTGATGCTGCCGCCGTCGGCGGAGGCCTCCGTGCCGGAGGGGCTGAGTGACGCCCAGCTCACGGCGTGGGTGGCCGAGCACGCCGACCGGCAGGAGGTGCGGATGACCGTGGCCGTCCTGCGGGACGGGGCGCGCGACTCCGCGGTGCGGCTGCGGGAGAAGGACTCCCCCACCGAGGTGCTGACCGGCGCCGGACTGGTGCCGGGACTGGCCGAGGCGCTCGCCGCGACCTTCGAGTCCTGACACCGGGGCCGCCGAGCCGCCCGGCCGGGCCCAGCCCGTCGAGCGGCTCGGCGGTCCGTCCGGGCTCAGCCCGTCGAGCGGGTCCGGCCGGGCTCAGCTCTTCGAGCAGCTCGGCAGTCCGGCCGTGTGCCCGGTGCTGATCTTCTCCAGGGACGCCCTGGCGTCGGCGAGGGTCTTGACCCGTACGAGGGTGAGCCCGCTCGGGGTGTCGGCCGCCGCCGCGGCGCAGTTGTCGTCGGGCGTCAGGAAGTAGCGGGCGCCCGCGTCGCGGGCACCGACCAGCTTCATGTTGATGCCGCCGATCGGGCCGACCTTCCCGGCGTCGTCGATGGTGCCCGTACCGGCGATGAACTTCCCGCCCGTCAGCTTGCCGGGCGTCAGCTTGTCGATGATGCCGAGGGAGAACATCAGTCCCGCGCTCGGCCCGCCGACATCCGCGAGGGTGATGTCGATCTCGAACGGGAAGGTGTGGTCGATCCCCGCCTGGATGCCGACGATCGCCCGGCCCGGGGCGGGGTTCGCCGGGTCCGCGGGCGCCTTCCGTGTGGTGAGGGTGATCTCCTCGGAGCCTTGGGGCTCCTTGCCCGCCTTCTCGGCGGCGGCCGCCGTCTTGGCGGGCACGATCGTGAAGACGACCTTCTCGCCGGGCTTGCGCGCGGAGACGATCTTGGCGACGTCCTCGGGCTGCGTGACCGCGGTCCCGTCGACGGCCTTGATCACGTCACCGGCGTGCAGTTTGCCCTGGGCCGCGCTGTCCTTGACCACCGTGGAGACCACGACCCGTGAGGTGACCGGGATCTTCAGCTCCTTCAGGGCGGCGACCTTGGCGCTCTCCTGGGACTGGCTGAACTCCTCGGCGTTCTCCTGGGTGGACTGCTCCTCCGTCTTGCCGTCCGGATAGAGGGTGTCGTGCGGCACGATCACGCTGTCGTGGGCCAGCCAGCCGTAGACGGCCGTGACGATGTTCATGTCGTAGTCGGCGCCGGTGACCCGGACCGTCGTCATGTTGAGGTGACCGGACGTCGGATAGGTGTCGCGCCCCTTGATCTGGAGCACCGGCTCGCCTCGCGCGTCGCCGAGCGTGTTCACCGTCGGCCCCGGGGACATCTCCGAGTACGGGACGGGGATCAGCACGCCGGCGCAGAGCAGCGCGATCAGAATCAGCGTGGAGGCGAGCATCGTCGCGGTGCGGCGTGGCATGGAACGACAGTACGGGAAGGGCCTGTCAGTGCACCGTCGGGGCCGGTCCGCACGGGGCCGGTCCGCGGGTCGTTCCGGGCGTCACGAAGGGCGCCGGGGGAAAGCGGAGAACGTGCGGTTCAGGCGGCCGTGCCGGCCGTAGCGGTCTCGGACGGCTGGGAACCGGAGTGCGACTTCTCCATCGCCTCACGGAACCTGGCGTAGTCGGCGAGTTCGGTGACATCGCCTGTGGATCGGTTGCGGGCTGCCCACCCTCCCCATATCGCCGCGCCGAAAGCAGCGAAAAGCGGAATCAGAAGCCAAGCGAGTGCTGCCATCACGACCTCCCTACCCCTTGAGCGACCGCAACTGACGATCAGCAGATTATCCGTGTGCAGGACCAACGCTCATGGCAGGGGTTCGGTTACGCAAATCGGGGCTGATCACGCCCCGGTCGGTTTGCGATCAGCAGGCGCCGACCCATTCCTCGGTGCCGTCCGAGAACCGCTGGTGTTTCCAGATCGGAACCTCGTGCTTGAGGTCGTCGATGAGCGTGCGGCAGGCCGCGAACGCCTCACTCCGATGGGCGCACGACACGGCGACGACCACGGCCAGGTCGCCCACGGCCAGCTCACCCACACGGTGGACGGCGGCGAGGCCCCGTACCGGGAAGTTCGCCACGACCTTCTCGGCCACCCGGCGCAACTCGTCGACGGCCGTCGGATGGCACGAGTACCCGAGCGCGCCGACGTCCTGGCCGCCGTCGTGGTCGCGCACCGTGCCGACGAAGAGCGCCGTACCACCGGCCGCGTCGTCGCCCACCGCCCGGAAGACCTCGTCGACGGAGAGCGGTGCCTCCCGGATGTCCAGGAGTCGGATGGGGTCCTGGGCCGCCCGTTCGCCGGGGTGATCGTGGGTGCGTGCCATGCCACCCATCGTGCCGCACGGCACCGGCATCGCGGAATTGCGTGTTCGACCGGTGCTCCGCGGGGCGCCTTGGAGCGTCCTACAGGAGCCGCGGCCGGGCCGAGCCGTGCGGGCGGGGCGGCGCTCAGAAGCGCCGACGTGCCTTGCGAGCCCGCCTGACCAGCGCGGCCGTGCCCAGCAGGGCGACGGTCGCCCCGGCGGCGCCCGCGGCGGTGGCGTCCTTGCGGCCGAGCCGTCGCCCGGCGACGGTGTGGCGTCCCTCCACCTCCTCCAGGAGCGCGGCGAGCACCTCCTCGTTGGTCCAGCGGGGCCGCCAGCCCACGTCGTGCAGCCGGCTCACGCTGACCACCCACGGATGCATCGTGTAGGCGAGGTCCCCGGCGGGGGAAGGCGTGAGACCGATGCGGTGCAGCCGGGCCGCGGCTCCCAGGGCGACGGCGGAGGGCAGCTCCATCCGGCGTACCCCGGAGAGCTCCTCCACCTCCTCCTGTTCCAGCCAGCCGTCGCAGCCGACCGCGAACTCGCCGTCGATCCTGCCCAGCGCCGCGTACTCCAGGGCGGTCACCAGGTCGTCCACGTGGCAGAACTGCCAGGCCGGGCGTGATCCGGCGACGACCAGGAGCCTGGGCGACTCGAAGTAGCGGGTCAGGGCGGTGTCCGTGCCGCCGACCAGGACCGTGGGCCGCACCACCGTGACGTCGAGTCCGGGGTGGGCGCGGGGCGCGCGCCGCCCGAGCCGCTCGATCTCCAGGAGGTCGCCGACACCGGTCGCCTCCGCCGTGGCCCGCAGCTCGGCGTCCTCGGCGAGCGGGAGGTCGTTGTCGGGCAGCGCGCCGTAGACCATCGCCGACGTGCAGAGCACGACCCGGCGCACTCCGACGGCGGCCGCCGCCGTGAGGACCGTCTGGGTACCGCGCACGTTGTACGCCGTACGCGCGGCGGGGTCGGTCTCCAGGTCGAGGTCGAGGGCCAGGTGCACGACGACGTCGGCACCGCGCAGCTTCTCGGCGATGGCGGGGTCCCGTACGTCCAGGACGTGCCAGGTGGCCTCGGGGACGTCACCGCGGCGCTCGTCGATGGCCACGACCCGCTTGACCTCGTCGGCGGCGGCGAGATGGGCGGTGAGCAGGGCACCGACGCCGGTCGCGGCGCCGGTGACCGCGACGACGGGGCCCCGGTTTCCGGAGCGGTTTTTCTTGGGCGTGCTTTCGGGCGAGGGGTCGCCCAGGTTTCGCGCTGCGCGAACCTGCGGATCTGGGGAACTCACCGGGCGTCTCCAGCGGTTGTCTTCAGTACGTACCGGAAAGGCGCGTACGTACCAGGTGGCGTCCATCCTGCCGCAGGCCGGGAGCCGGCGGAGCACTGAGGCCTTGAGCGGTCTCAGGTGTCTACGCTGGATGGTGATGTCGGGCAGCCGCCGTCGGTTCCAGCCGGCGGCCCTACGAGCCGAGGAAACCCGTGAGTGACACCCCATTCGGATTCGGCCTTCCGCCGGAGGAGCCGGACGACGGCGACGAGGGCAAGAAGAAGGACCCCACCGGAGGTGGGCAGGGCTCGGGCGGGCCGGCGAACCCGTTCGGCTTCGGGCCGGGGGCGGGCGGGGACAACCCGTTCGCCGCGATGTTCGGTTCGATGAACCCGAACGACCTGGGAGCGGCCTTCCAGCAGCTCGGCCAGATGCTGAGCTACGAGGGCGGCCCGGTCAACTGGGACATGGCCAAGCAGATCGCCCGCCAGACCGTGTCGCAGGGCACCGCGGACGGCAGCAAGGACGCCAGTGTCGGTCCCTCGGAGCGGTCCGCGGTCGACGAGGCGCTGCGTCTCGCGGACCACTGGCTGGACGGGGTGACCTCCCTGCCCTCCGGGTCCGTCTCGTCGGTGGCCTGGAGCCGTGCGGAGTGGGTCGAGGCGTCGCTCCCGGCCTGGCAGCAGCTGGTGGACCCGGTGGCGGAGCGTGTCGGGCTGGCCATGGGCGATGTGCTGCCCGAGGAGATGCAGGCCATGGCGGGCCCGCTGATCGGCATGATGCGGTCGATGGGCGGCGCCATGTTCGGTCAGCAGATCGGGCAGGCCGTGGGCGTGCTCGCCGGTGAGGTCGTGGGCTCGACCGACATCGGCCTTCCGCTGGGCCCGGCCGGCAAGGCCGCGCTGCTCCCGCTGAACGTCGAGCGGTTCGGCAAGGACCTGAGCGTCCCGCAGGACGAGGTGCGGCTGTACCTCGCGCTGCGTGAGGCCGCCCACCAGCGGCTCTTCGCCCATGTGCCGTGGCTGCGGTCGCACCTGTTCGGCGCGGTCGAGGCGTACGCGCGCGGTATCAAGGTCGACACGAGCAAGCTTGAGGACGTCGTCGGTCAGTTCGACCCCTCGCAGCCGGAGCAGTTGCAGGAGGCACTCCAGCAGGGCATGTTCCAGCCGGAGGACACGCCGGAGCAGAAGGCGTCGCTGGCCCGTCTGGAGACGGCTCTGGCTCTGGTGGAGGGCTGGGTGGACGCGGTGGTGCACGAGGCCGCGAAGTCGCGGCTGACCTCGGCGGACGCGCTGCGCGAGACGATGCGCCGGCGCCGGGCGTCCGGTGGTCCCGCCGAGCAGACCTTCGCCACCCTGATCGGCCTCCAGCTCCGTCCGCGCCGGCTGCGGGACGCCTCCCGGCTGTGGGCCTCGCTCACGGACGCCCGGGGTGTCGACGGCCGGGACGCGCTGTGGGAGCACCCGGACATGCTGCCCACCGCGCAGGACCTGGACGATCCGGACGGCTTCGTGCACCACGAGCAGCTGGACTTCTCCGAGCTGGACAAGATGCTCGGCGAGGCGGCGAAGGAGCCTCGGAAGCCGGACGTCGAGAAGCCGTCCGACGGGAAGCCGGGCCCCGGGAACGCGGGCGGGGACGGGCCGGACGAGTCCGGGGACGGCCCCGGGAGCGACGGCAAGGGCGACACCGACCGGTGAGCCTGCACGACGACGCGACGCTCGTACTCAAGGGGTACGACGTGCCCGACCCCGGCCAGACCGAGCTGCGGCAGACGTATCTGGACCATCTGGCCGCCCACCCGGACGGGATGTGGAAGGCCTGCGGGGCCGGGCACCTCACGGCCAGCGCCCTGGTGATCGATCTGGAGGGCGGCAGGGTCCTGCTGACCCTGCACAGGAAGCTGCGGATGTGGCTGCAGATGGGCGGGCACTGCGAGCCGCGGGACGCCACCCTGGTCTCGGCCGCCCTGCGGGAGGCCGGGGAGGAGTCGGGGATCGCCGGGCTGACCTTGCTGCCCGGCGGACCGGTGCGGCTGGACCGCCATCCGATCCCCGCGCCGTGCCACTGGCACCTCGACGTGCAGTACGCGGCGACGGTACCGGCCGGGGCCGTGGAGCGGATCAGTGACGAGTCGCTGGATCTGCGCTGGTTCCGCTACGACGAGGTGGCCGGGGTGGCCGACACCTCGGTCGTACGGCTCGTGGAGCACACCCGAGCCCGGCTGGAGCACGGCCGGTAGCGGGGCGCCGTGGCCGGGACGGCTCGCGAAGGCGGGGCGACTCGCGGGCGGGGGCGACTCGCGGGCGGGGCGGCGGTCTCCGTCCGAGGCCGCCGCCCTCTTCGCCGGGACCGCTCATGTGCCCGGCCGGTTCCGGGCGGTAATTCCGGTTCCGTGCGGTGATTCCGGCTCCGGGCGTGGTTCGGGTTCGGGCCGGAGCCAATCCGAGACGTCGGTCCGGTCACGGCCCCGGTCAGTCCCAGGCGTTGTTCCGGTTCTGGCCGTGGGCCCCGTGCTGGCCCATGCCGAACTGGGCCGCCATACCCGGGCCGATCTGGGCGTTCTGCGGGGGCAGCACCTCGCTCGGCTGCACCAGGGCGAATCCCTGGCCCAGGAAGCTCAGCTCCCAGCCCTCGCCCGTACCGCCCCGGCGGCGGAACACGCCCGAGGAGTGCGTCTGCGCCTGCATCTGCACCCGCAGACCGCTCGACCAGGCGACGATCGCGTCGGCGTCGGCGCTGACGTACTTGTCCGGTGTCACCTGCATCATCAGCGGCTGGCCGGAGGTCATCAGCGCGACCTTGCCGCTCCCGGAGATGTTGAGCTGGTACTTGCCGGTGCCGGAGATCCCGTACTGGCTGTCCACCGCGATGACCTCGGTGTGCAGCGAGGAGTCCAGGGCGAGCACGTAGGCGCTGTCGACCGTGATGCCCTCGTGGTCGACGTCGACCACGTGGACGTACTGAGCGAGGTTGGCCAGGAAGACCGTGCCCTGGCCCGAACAGCGCATCAGGTCCAGGCCCTCGCCGGTGCTCAGCCGGGCGTTGCGCTGACCGTGCGACTGGTACTCACCGTCGAACTCGATGAGCCCCTGGTAGGCGACCATGGCGCCCTTGCGGGCGAGGACGTCGTCGTGGCCGGTCAGCGAGAGCCGCAGGAGTTGCGGGTTCTGGACGGTGTACCGGTCCTGCGACTGCTGTTCCGTGTGGGTGAAAAGCGGACTCTGCATGGTGTGTTCCTCCCCGCTCAGTTCCGGATCCGCAGGCGGTCGGTACTGTCCTCGCTCGGCTGGACGACGACGATGCCCTGGCCGGAGAAGGCCATCTGGTACGCCTCGCCGCTCCCGCGTCCGATCAGGGAGCTCGCCTTGAAGCTGCGCTTGCCCTTGACCTTGAGGTTCGGGGACCAGGCGACGAGCGCGTCCGGGTCGACGTACGTCTCGTCCTCGCCCCGGCCGCAGTCGACGACGATCGGTGTGCCGCGCGAGGTGATCGCCACCCAGCCCGTGCCCCTGACGCAGACGTTCCACAACCCCTGACCGGCGAACTTGGCCAGGCCCTTGACCCGCTCCACGCCCCAGGTGAGGTGGGCGTCGAAGGCCAGGAGGTTGGTCCCGTTGACCGACAGCGCCTCGTCGTTCAGATGGACGACGACGACGTCCGCGCCGTAGTCGGCGAGGTAGAGGAGCCCGTCGCCGGAGCACTTCATGAGCGGCGTGCCCTCGCCGGTGATCCACTGCGAGGCGATCTGTCGTACGGCGGGCGGGTTGGGCTCGTACTGGATGAAACCCTCGTAGGCCACCATCGAACCGGTCCGTGCGTAGAGGTCCTGACCGGTGGCCATGGCGACCTTGAGCATCGTGTGGCCGTGGTTCTCCATCCGGGCCGTGACGGGGGTCGGGGCGTAGCCCGCGAGTTGCTGGTTCATGACGGGCTCCCTCAGACCTCGTAGGGCTGGACGACGATGAAGTTCCCGGGGGCACCCCGGAACTGGAGGTTCACGGTCTCCCCGCTGTGCCCCGGGTAGGCGTTGCGCCGGAGCCGGACCTGGCTGGAGATGATCACCTGGGCCGCGGACGACCAGGCCACCACCGCGTTGCAGTCGGCGAAGGTGGTGGGGGTGACCGGCAGGACCACCGGTGTGCCGTGGGTCTTGACCACGACGGTCCCGGTGCCGTGGAACTGCATGGTGAACAGGGCGCCGCCGGGGATCCCGTGCCCTTCGATCCTGCGTACCTCGTACTGCAAGGACTCGTCGAACGCGAGGACGTTCTCCGCGGAGACGCAGATGCCGTCGCCCTGCAACTCGACGGGGTGCAGGTGCGATCCGTCCTCGGCGAAGAAGACCTGGCCACGGCCGGTGCAGCGCATCAACTGCATCTCCTGGCCCGTCGCGTTGCCGACGATCCGGCCCGCGAAGCCGGCGCCCTTGTAACCGAAGTCGACCTTGCCCTGGTACATGACCATGCTGCCCTGGCGGGCCAGGACGGGCATGTCGCCCATGGTGAGGTCGGCACGCATGAGTTGGCTGCTCTGCGAGGTCCAGCGCTGTCCGGTCGCCGTCTCCTTGTACGGCTGGAGTGCGGCCAGCAGACCGGCACCGGCCTGCGGCACGCCCTGGGGCACACCCGGCGCACCGGGTGGCGGGCCGGGAGGCTGCTGGCCGAACGGAACGGGCGGCTGCTGGCCGAACGGCGGCGGGGCGGGCGGTGCGCCCTGGCCGGGGACGTGGCCGAACGGAGGCGGCGGGGCCGGTGGCGGCGGCGGTCCCGGTGCGTACGGGGCCTGAGGGGCCATCGGCGCCTGCGGGGCGGGGGGCGCACCTGTGGGGGCCACGAGGGCCATGGGTGCCGCGATGGTCGGCGCCGCGTGGATCGACTGCGGCTGCGGCTGCGGGGCGGGAACGGGGGGCTCCGGGGCGCCGAACGCCGGGGGCGGCTCGGGAGCCTGCGGTGCGGGTGGGGCGGCGAAGGCGGGCGGCGGGGAGGCCTGGGCCGGCGGGGCGAACGCCGGTACGGCCCCCTGCGGCGGGTCGGCCGGCTCGTCCTCGGCGACCTCGCCGCCGAAGTTCCTCAGCAGCGCGTCGAGCCCGCCGTCGAACCCCTGGCCGACCGCGGCGAAGCGCCAGACGTCCTTGAGGTAGAAGTCGCCGAGCATGACCGCGCGCTCGGTGGTGAACTCCGGGCCGTCGAAGGCGTACCGCACCACCTCCTCGCCGCCCGCCACGACCCGGATGTAACCCGGCCCGATCTGGGACATCTGTCCCGCACCGTCGATCGTGGCGGTGAAGGACAGCTTGTGGACGCTCTCCGGAACGCGGTCGAGGGTGACGCGGAAGGACTCGGTGTCCCCCGCCTGGGCGCCGAGGAGCTGAATGGACTCCTCGGGCGACTTCGGCTGGTTGAAGAAGACGAAATACCGGTCGTCGGAGAGCTGTTCATGGGCGTCGAGACCGAAGCAGCTGATGTCGAACGTCAGGCCGGGGGCAGCGATCCGCACGCCTACGTACAGATCCCTCCCTGCTGTCAGATCACTGATCTTGGCCTTGTGGCCCCGCTGGAATTCCCTGGCCATGCGTAACGACCGTCCCCCATCCCGAAGGTGAATACGTCGCGTCAGGCTAACCGCTGCCGCCGACATCGAGCCAAGTCGGTACAGACCCGGTACACAACCGCGGAACGTCACCGCTCCCGGGCCGCGGGCAGATGCGGCAACCGTTCCGCGGCGACGACACCTTCGAGGTAGCCGCGGGCCCTCTCGGTACGGGGATACGCCTCCAACAGGCGCCAGAAACGGGGGCCGTGGCCCGGAACGAGGAGGTGGGCCAGCTCATGGAGGAGGACGTAGTCGACGACGTACTCCGGCATGCCCTGGAGGCGGTGCGAGAGGCGGATGCTGCCCTCGGCCGGGGTGCAGGAACCCCAGCGGGTGTTCTGGTTGGTGACCCAGCGGACCGAGGCGGGCCGGGCCCGGCCGTCGAGGTACTGGCCGGACAACCGCTCGGCCCGCTCCGCGAGTTCGCCGCCGCCGATCACTCGCTTGCTCTCCTGCGCGGCGAGCTTGTCGAGCATCACCCCGACCCAGCGCTGCTCCTCGGCCTCCGACATCCTGGCGGGGATCAGCACGATGGTGCGGTCACCCTCCCGGTACGCGGAGACCGTCCTGCTGCGCCGGGCGCTCCTGCGGACCTCCACGGCGCTCGTCGACGAGGCGCGGGGCCGGTGGGCCGCGGCGCTGTACTGAGGGCGTCCGGCGCTGCGCGCGGGGGTCTCCCCGGTGAGGCCGAACGAGGGGTCGGCGGACACGCCACGACGTTACCCTCCGCACGCACGGGAAGTCCCGCCCCGCCTCGTGCCTGTGGATGATCGAGTTCTCGGCGCGCACCATTTGAACGACTAATACCGCGACCTGTGGATAACTTTCGGCACGTATCTCCCCCCGTATTGCATTCTGGCAACGGCTTCACACACCGAAGCTCCGCGCACCGAAGGTCGCGGAACGAGGGCCCGGAACGACGGCCTTTGTAACGACGGCCTGTCGAGCGAGGGCCTGCTGAGCGCCGGCCCGTACAACGCGGCTCCGAACACCGACCGGGGAGAAGTCATGCATCCGATGTTGAAGCCCGCGCTGCGCCGCGCCTGGCGCGGACGGAACACCGTGCAATTCGGTGTGACCCCCGCGCACGCGGTGACGCTGGGACCCATGGATATCGCCACCGGGAGTTTCCTCGAACTGCTCGACGGAACACGCGGGCTGTCCATGCTGCGGGAGGAGGCCAGGGCACTGGACCTCTCCGACCGGCACGTGGACGTCCTGATGGCGCGGCTGACCGCGGCCGGGCTGCTCGACGACCCCAAGGCGGGCGGCCCGGAGGCCGAGGCGTTACGACGGCGGGCCCAGGCCATGGACCGGCAGCGCCCTGACGCGGCGTCCCTCTCCGTCGTCCATCCCACGCCCGGGAGCGGCCTGCGCAGACTGGCGGCCCGGCGTGCGACGCGGGTCCAGGTCAGAGGCGCCGGCCGGGTGGGGGCGTCGATCGCGGCGGTGCTCTCCGCCTCCGGGGTGGGCCTGGTCGACGTGCTCGACGGCGGCCGCGCGGAGCAGTGGGACATCGCGCCCGGCGGACTTCCGGCGGCGGCGGTCGGGGAGCGGAGGGACACCGCTGCCAGGCAGTTGGTCCGCAGGTCCGCGACGGACGGTGCGCCCCGCGCGTCCGAGGCCGCGTCCGGAGGCACGGTCGGGGGCGAGCCGCCGCTGTCCCTCGTCGTGGTGGCGCCGAGGGACGGCCTCTCGGTCTACGCCCCGGACCCCGACACGGCGGCACCCTGGATCGCCTCGGGGACGCCCCATCTCTACGCGGGGGTGATCGAGGCCACCGGGGTGGTGGGCCCGCTCGTCCTCCCCGGCGGGACCGGATGCGCGGGCTGTCTGGCGCTGCACCGGGCTGAGCGGGACCCACAGTGGCCGCGCATGCTGACGCAGTGGCGTTCGGGCCGCCGTACCACCGTGCCGGCCTGCGACTTGGGCCTGGCGACCGCGGTGGCCGGGCTGGCGGCGGCGCACGCGCTGTCCTTCCTCGACGGCGAGCTGCCGGCCAGCACCGGCGCGCGGTGGGAGGCTGCCCTGCCGATGCTGGACTGGCGCGCGGAACGGCTCGGGCCGCACATCGACTGCTCCTGTGGCGCGGCCGGGCAGACTGAGGGGGAGCTCACCTCCGCCGCAGGGGCTGCTCAGGACACAATGGCGGGGTGACCGCTGCCGGTGGGGCAGGGCCGACATGCTCCACGCGGCACGGCAGTCTGTGAACTGGAGGGGCACATGTCTGATCTTCCCCGCAAGGCGGTCACCCGCACCGCGAAGCTGGCCGCGCTGCCGCTCGGCTTCGCCGGCCGTGCCACCTGGGGTCTGGGCAAACGGATCGGCGGACGCTCCGCCGAGATCGTGGCCCGTGAGGTCCAGCAACGCACCGCCGATCAGCTCTTCAAGGTGCTCGGGGAGCTGAAGGGGGGTGCGATGAAGCTCGGGCAGGCGCTGTCCGTCTTCGAGTCCGCGCTGCCGGAGGATGTCGCCGGCCCCTACCGGGCGGCGCTGACCAAACTCCAGGAGGCCGCACCGCCCATGCCCACCCGCACCGTGCACGGGGTGCTGGCGGAGCGGCTCGGAGAACACTGGCAGGATCTCTTCGTCGAGTTCGACGACCGGCCGGCCGCCGCCGCGTCGATCGGCCAGGTGCACCGGGCGGTGTGGCACGACGGACGCGACGTCGCCGTGAAGGTGCAGTATCCGGGCGCGGGTGACGCGCTGCTCTCGGACCTGACCCAACTCGGCCGCTTCGCACGGCTGCTCGGCCCGCTCGTCCCGGGGATGGACATCAAGCCGCTCATCACCGAACTGCGCGACCGGGTCTCGGAGGAGCTGGACTACGCGCTGGAGGCACGGGCGCAGAGCGAGCACGCCGCGGAGTTCGCGGACGATCCCGACGTGGTGATCCCCGGGGTGGTGCACCAGTGCGAACAGGTGCTGGTGACGGAGTGGATCGAGGGAACGCCACTGTCCGAGGTGATCGCCGAAGGTACGCCGGAACAGCGGAACAGGGCGGGTCAACTGCTGGCACGCTTCCTGTTCTCGGGCCCGGCCCGTACGGGTCTGCTGCACGCCGACCCCCACCCGGGTAACTTCCGGCTGCTGCCACCTCCCGACCGGATCGCGGATTCCGTGGTGGCCGCGAATTCGGTGAAGCCGGCGGGTTCGGCGGAGTCAGCAGTGAAGTCGGCTGATTCGGCGGAGTCAGCGCGGCCCGCGCAGCCCGCCGACGACGGTTCGGCTGACGACTCCTCCGCCGCGTCCGGAGACTTCGGTGACTGGCGTCTCGGCGTCCTCGACTTCGGCACCGTGGACCGGCTGCCCGACGGACTGCCCCGCCCCATCGGCGACGCACTGCGCATGACGCTGAGCGGCCAGGCCGAGGCGGTGTACGAGATGCTGCGAGAGGAGGGCTTCGTCAAGGACTCGATCGAGCTGGACCCGGACGCGGTGCTCGACTACCTGCTGCCGATCATCGAGCCCGCGCAGGTGGAGGAGTTCACGTTCACCCGCTCCTGGCTGCGCACCCAGGCCGCCAGGATCGCCGATCCCCGCTCGCCCGCCCACCAGTTGGGCAAGCAGCTGAACCTCCCTCCGTCCTATCTGCTGATACACCGCGTCACGCTGAGCACGATCGGTGTGCTGTGCCAGCTGAACGCGACGGTGCGGCTGCGCGACGAACTGGAGAACTGGCTACCGGGCTTCGCCTCCGCCCCTGAGTTGGAGCCAGAGCCGGAGCCGGAGCCGACGTCGGAGTCGGAGCGGGCGACCGAGTCTGAGCCCGCGCCCGAGCCGCTACCCGAGCACGGGTCCGGATCTGCGCCCGGGGCCGGGGCCGCGTCGGAACCGGAGCCCGGGGAGGGCGCGGTGGTGGAGGCCTGACCCTTCCGGGGTGTCACCACGGCTGCACCACGGAGGTCACCGGCCCGGCACCGGGGACGCGGCGCCTCCCGGCACAGGCATCCGGCACCCGCGCCCAACCCCCGCATCCGGACCCCGGCACGCGTCTCGCGGGCCCGGTCGGGCGGTTCACCACCAGTCGGAGTCGAGCCGGCCTTCGATCGCCCTGAGGTGGGTGCGGGCACAGACGTCGCAGAGGTACTGGCGTCTGCCGCTCTCGACGGAGCAGACCCAGGTCGCGGGGGCGGTGACGTCGCCGGCCGGCCGGTCGCAGCGGGCGCACACCAGGCGTTCGTCGGCCGGGCCGGTGGGATGCGGTGTCTCCTCGTCCACCTTGGTGACGATAGCCGCGTCCACCCGGCGGGGCGCGGCCAGTACACCGCCGCCCACGCGCTGCGGGGCCGGCCCGAAGGACCGGCCCCGCGGAAGGGGAGGGTGCACGCGAGGCAAGAGCGGTTGCTCCGCGTGCGGGTAGTACGTATGCCGACGCTGAACCACGGCCTTCCCGGACCGAGAAGGCCCGGCGAACCGAACCCGCCCAGTCCGGCGAGACCAAGCCCGTCCAGCGGGGCCAAGAGAGCCCAGCGGGACCAAGCCCGTCCAGCGAACCGGGCCGTCCCGCAGGACCGCACCGGTCCTGCGGGACCAAGCCGGGTCCGACGGACCGACGACCCGGCGGACCGGGACCGGGTCCGAGGGCGGCCGGATCCGCGGCGGGCGGCTCCGGTACCGATCCGCCGGGCCAGGGTCCGCCGGTCACCGCCTCAGTGCATGACCGCCATGGCGAGCACTCGGCGGGCGCGCATCGAGGCGCGCTCCGCTCGGCGCTGCATCCGCCGGGCGGCCACCAGGCGTACGGCCTGGCGGTCCGCCTCGGCTTCCCGCAGGCGGTCGTGCATATGCGCACGCGCCAGGGCTTCTGGGATGAGTTGCATTTCGCGGGTCCTGTTCTGACGCGAGTCGTTCGCGCCGCTGATGGTGACGTCCGGTGTCGCGGAGCCGACGGGCTCGCTCGTGGGCGTGGTCATGGGTGCTCGATTTCGGGGGTCATGAGTCTGGGGACGATCGATGGTTCCGATGCGCTTCGTACGCGAGGGGGACATGACCCCCAGCCCGGTGGTCACGCCGCGACCGGGTTCTTGCGCGGGCGGCCACGCGGCCGCTTGCGGGCGACGACGACGCCCTGGACGAAGAGCTCGCCGCCCCAGACGCCCCACGGCTCGCGCCGCTCCTTGGCCCCGGCGAGGCAGGCCTCGACCAGCGGGCAGGTCCGGCAGAGGGACTTGGCGTACTCGACATCGGCCGGCGACTCGGCGAAGAAGACCTCCGGGTCGTAGGCACGGCAGGGAACGGGTACGCCGAGGTTCTCGATGGCGTCGTCGAGCGCGGTGAGCGCGGTGAGGGGGAGCAAGGTGGAGTCCTCCGTGAGGCCGGGCGGGGAGATCGTGTCGGAAGGCGGTACGGACGGGGCGTGCGTCTCGATGTGCACGGTGTTGTTGTCCTCGTCTGGTCGTGCCGGCCTGTTGGCCGGTTGGCGGCTGGTACCAGGTCCTGCTGTCCCGAGGCTCCTTCGTCTCGTCTCATCCGTTCGGACAAAACAAAAGGGCCGCGGATCCCGAGTGGGGTTCCGCGGCCCTGAAGGCGCCGGCCTGATTCCGGATCAGGCTGGATCACTCCAGGGTTCAGGCCCACGGAAGGCCCACATCGTGTGGTGGTGCTGCGTCGTCTGCTTCTTGGCTCCGGCACCGGCTGCCGCAAAGGCATAGGCCTGGGCCTGTGCGTTCGCTACTGCTGCCACCGGTGCCTCGGTCGGTCGCTCATTGCGCTCCCGCACGGGGAGGGTCGCCAGGGACAGCGGGCTGACGGCAGGAACGCTGCCGGACATACCGGTCCCACGGAGCGAGAGTTCCGAAGAGGCGATGACGCCGAGCGGGCAGGCGGAGACGACCGAGAGATCGGTCATTTTGATGGTCTTGATGATGCTGATCACTTCAATCGCCTCCTCTCGGCGTCTCGGGGGACCAGCCGGGGCCGGTCCTGCGGTATTCGGATAAGTACAGCACGGAGTCAGGGCTTCAGAGAAGTCGCTGTTCCCGTGGTTAAGAACCTATGGTGACGACTGCTGCGGGCGCAAACTATTTTTTCGACGAGTTTCCGTCACACATCCCAGCCATCCTCCCCGGAGCCCACCCGCACCGCCTGACCTGCGCAGATCGCCAGGACATCGGCACCGAACCTGGTCAGCTTCCGGTTGCCGACGCCGGCGATGACGACCAGCTCCGACTCGCTGCCCGGCACCGCCTCCGCGATCGCCATAAGAGTCTTGTCCGTGAACACGCAATAGGTGGGCTGGCTGATCTCCTTCGCCCGGACCGCCCGCCACTCCCGCAGCCGCTCGTACAGCGCCTCGTCCATCTCCGACGGGCAGTCCTCGCAGCGCATCAGCTTCATCTCTCCGGCGTCCGTGAGAGTCCTGCCGCACACCCGGCACCGCACGGGTCCGCGCCGCCGGGGCCGGGCCTGCGGCTGGGTACCCGGACGGGCGGCGCCGGCCCCCGGGGCGGAGCCGCGGTCGATACCGGCACCTCCCCCGGTGCCACCCCGAGTGCCGAGCGCGGTGGAGCCGGGACGCAGCCCGTTGAGGAAGCGCGTCGGCCGGCGGCTCGCGCGCCCCCCGGGGGAACGGGCCAGGGCCCAGGACAGCGAGAGGTGGAAACGGGCCCGGGTGATGCCCACGTACAGCAGGCGGCGTTCCTCCTCGACCTGCTCGTCGGTCTTGGCGTACGCGATCGGCATCATGCCCTCGGTCATCCCGACCAGGAACGCCGCGTCCCACTCCAGGCCCTTCGCGGAGTGCAGAGAGGCCAGCGTGACGCCCTGGACCGTGGGGGCGTGCTGCGCGGCCGCCCGCTCGTCCAGCTCCGCGACCAGATCGGAGAGCGTGGCCCCCGGCTTGGCCTGCTCGAAGTCCTCGGCGAGCCGCACCAGCGCGGCCAGCGACTCCCAGCGGTCCCGCACCGCCCCGGATCCGGCGGGCGGTGTGGTCGACCACCCCTTCGTGGACAGCACCGCCCGCACCTCGGCGGGCAGGTCGTCCGCCCCGTCGAGCAGCGGGTCGTTGCCCCCGGCGCGGGCCGCGCCGCGCAGGACCACGCCCGCCTCCCGCACCTCCGCCCGATCGAAGAAGCGCTCCGCGCCGCGCAGCTGGTAGGGCACACCCGCGTCCGCGAGCGCCTGCTCGTAGACCTCGGACTGGGAGTTCACCCGGTACAGCACGGCGATCTCTCCGGCCGGGACCCCGGCGGCGATCAGATCGCGGACCCTGCGCGCGGTGCCCTCGGCCTCGGCCGGCTCGTCCGCGTACTCCGTGAAGACGGGCTCGGGGCCCCTGCCGCGCTGGGACACCAGCTCCAGCCGGTGTGCGGCGGCCCTGCCACGGGCCTGGCTCAGCAGGCCGTTCGCCAGGTGGACCACCTGGGACGTGGAGCGGTAGTCCCGCACCAGCTTGACGACCGTCGCCCGCGGGTGGCGGGTGCGGAAGTCCAGCAGGTGTTCGGGGGTGGCCCCGGTGAAGGAGTAGATCGTCTGGCTCGCGTCACCGACCACGCACAGGTCGTCCCGGTCGCCGAGCCAGAGATCGAGCAGGCGCTGCTGGAGGGGGCTGACGTCCTGGTACTCGTCCACGACGAAGTGCTGGTACTGGCGGCGCACATGGTCGGCGATGTCGTGCCGGTCCTGGAGTATGCCGACGGTCAGCAGCAGAACGTCCTCGAAGTCGATCACCGACCGCTCCCGCTTGATCTGCTCGTACGTCGAGTAGATCTGGGAGAGCTCCGCCGGGTCGCGCGGGGCGTCCCGGCGGCTCCTGGCGACCGCCGCCGGATAGTCGGCGGGCACGGTCTGGGTGACCTTGGCCCACTCGATCTCGCTCGTGGTGTCCCGCAGCTCGTTGCGGTCGAGCCGGATGCCGCAGCGGGCCGCGGCCTCCGCGACCAACTGGACCTTGCGCTCCACCAGGCGGGGCAGCTCACCGCCGACGGCTTTCGGCCAGAAGTACTGGAGCTGGCGGAGCGCGGCGGAATGGAACGTCCGCGCCTGCACGCCGGTCGCGCCGAGCTGCCGGAGCCGGCCGCGCAGCTCGCCCGCCGCGCGGTTGGTGAAGGTGACGGCGAGCACGGTCGACGGCTGGAGGATCCCGGAGCGCACGCCGTACGCGATGCGGTGCGTGATCGCCCGCGTCTTGCCCGTCCCCGCTCCGGCCAGCACGCACACTGGCCCGCCGAGGGCCAGCGCGACCTCGCGCTGCTCCGGGTCCAGACCGTCGAGCACGGCGTCCGCGGTCTCCGGGACCTGAGGGAAGAGGGTGGAATGCGTTGCTGCTGTCACCCCGCCATGCTGCCAGGTCGCCGGGGGCGGACGCGGAGGTTGTCCACAGGGGGTGGCGTTCGTCCTACATTCCCACTGCCATTCCCACCGCCCACCCCATGAGATCCCACTGCCACACGCCACGGGCGGGGGTGCGGCGGTGGGAATGGCGGCCGGGTCCCGTACGTTCCCTGAGGCGAGAAGCGTCTCCCGCTCGGCGGGCCGGCTCTTCTCCGCGCGCAACGCGAAGAGGTTCCGCTTCCGGGCGGGACGGACGAGACAAGGAGCACCGACGACATGCCGGGCACTGTGACGATGTACAGCACCACGTGGTGCGGCTACTGCCGCCGGCTCAAGGGCCAGATGGACCGCGAAGGCATCGCGTACACCGAGGTCAACATCGAGCACGACCCCGAGTCGGCGGCCTTCGTGGAGAAGGCCAACGGCGGGAACCAGACGGTTCCCACCGTGCTCTTCCCGGACGGTTCGACCCTGACGAACCCGTCGCTGGCCCAGGTGAAGGAGAAGGTCGGCGCCTGACTCCCGCGTCCGGGGCCGGTGCCTGACCCCCGGATCCGGTGACAACGGTGAGGCCCCCGCCACAGGCGGGGGCCTCACCGTTGTCACCGGGGGTTCTCAGGCCGCGCCACCGGGCTTGGGGAGGGGCTTGCCGTACCAGATCTCGATCAGGCGGGCGGCGATCGACAGGCCGAACGGCGGCAGGATCTCGCCCGACGCGAAGGCGGCCGTCAGCTCCTCGCGGGAGAACCAGCGCGCCTCCTCGATCTCCTCGCCGTCCACGTTGATCTCCGAGGCCCCGGCGCGCGCCATGAAGCCCAGCATCAGGCTGGAGGGGAACGGCCAGGGCTGGCTGGCCACGTACTCGACCTCGGCGACGGTGACCCCCGCCTCCTCGAACACCTCGCGGGCCACGGCCTGCTCGATCGACTCCCCCGGCTCGACGAAGCCGGCGAGGGTCGAGAAGCGACCCTCGGGCCAGTGCACCTGGCGTCCCAGCAGCGCGCGGTCCTGGTCGTCCGTGACGAGCATGATCACCGCGGGGTCGGTCCGCGGGTAGTGCTCCGCCCCGCAGGCCTGGCAGCGGCGGATGTGCCCGGCCGCGGCGATGACGGTGCGCTCACCGCAGCGCGAGCAGAAGCGGTGCAGGCGCTGCCAGTTCTCCAGGGCCACCGCGTGTGCCATCAGCGCGCCGTCCCGGGGGCCGAGGAGCATTCCGGCCTCGCGCAGCCCGGCGGGGCGGGCGGACTGGTCCATGCGGCCGGGCAACGAGTCCTTCTGGAGCGCGAAGTAGCGCACCCCTTTCTCGTCGGTGCCCAGGAAGTAGCGGTGCGTCTCGGTGAGCGGCGCCTCGAAGGACGGGGTCATGAGCAGCTCGGTGCCGCCCTCGGGGGTGTCGTCGATGAGCGCCTGGCCCCCGGAGACGACGAAGACTCTGGTCGTCGGGTGGCTCCAGGCCGCGGCGAGCCAGGCCTCGTCGAGCCGGTGGTGCGCCGCGCGGTCGATGCCGCTGGGCGCGGTGAGACCGATGGGCCGGTCCGCGGTGGCGTTGTCGAAGGTGCTCACAGGTGCTTCCTACTCCCCCGGGGGTGGATCGGGCGTTCAGGGACTCAGCGGAGTGCCGCGGCCAGCTCGCCCCAGAGGTGGGCGGTGGTCTCCGCTCCTTTGAAGAGGAGGTCGAGTTCGACCTTCTCGTCGGGACCGTGCCAGCCGTCGGACGGTACGGAGATGCCCAGGAAGAGGACGGGGGCGCCCAGCACGTCCTGGAGATCGGCGGCGGGACCGGAGCCGCCCTCGCGTGTGAAGAGGACCTCCTTCTCGAAGGCGCGTCCCATGGCGCGGGACACCGCCTGGAGGGCGGGGTGGTCCAGCGGGGTCAGGCACGGGCGGGTGGCGGGGGCGAAGGTGATCCGGTGCCGGATGCCGTCCGGGGTCCGTGCCTCGACCCAGCCGCGTACGGCTTCCTGGACGTGTTCCGGGTCCTGGCCCGCGACCAGCCGGAAGCTCAGCTTCGCCATCGCGGACGAGGGGATGACGGTCTTGCTGCCGGCCCCCTGGTAGCCGCCGCCGATGCCGTTGACCTCGGCGGTGGGGCGGGCCCAGAGGCGCTCCAGGGTGGAGTAGCCGACCTCGCCCGCGGTGGCCCGCGAGGCAGCGGTGCGCAGCCAGGTCTCCTCGTCGAAGGGCAGCTGGGCGAAGAGGTCCCGCTCGGTGTCGGTGAGCTCGGCCACTCCGTCGTAGAAGCCGGGGACGGCGACCCTGCCGTCCGGGTCGTGGAGCGCGGCGACCAGGCGGGCCAGGGCGGTCGCCGGGTTGGGGACGGCGCCGCCGAACGACCCGGAGTGGATGTCCTGGGCGGGGCCGTACAGTTCGATCTCGCACTCGGCGAGGCCGCGCATGCCGGTGCAGACGGTCGGGGTGTCCTCGTCCCACATGCCGGTGTCGGAGACGATCACGGCCTCGGCGGTGAGGCGGTCGGCCCGCTCCTCGACCAGCGCGCGGAAGTGCGGGGAGCCGGACTCCTCCTCGCCCTCGACGAGGAGCTTGAGGTGCACGGCGGGGGTGGCGCGGCCGGTCGCGGCGAGGTGGGCCCGGACGCCCAGGGTGTGGAAGAACACCTGCCCCTTGTCGTCGGCCGCGCCTCGCCCGTACATCCTGCCGTCGCGTACCACCGGTTCGAACGGGTCGGTGTGCCAGCCGTCCTCACGGGCGGCGGGCTGCACGTCGTGGTGGCCGTAGACGAGGACGACGGGTGCGTCCGGGTCGTCGGAGGGCCACTCGGCGAAGACCGCCGGGGCGCCGGGTGTCTCCCAGATCTCGGTGACCGGGAAGCCGGTCTCCTGGAGCTTGGCGGACAGCCACTGGGCGCTGCGCCGTACGTCCCCGTCGTGCTCCGGCTGGGCGGACACGGACGGGATGCGCAGCCACTCCGCGAGGTCGGCGAGGAAGGCGGCGCGGTGGTGCCGGGTGTACGTACGGACGGCGCTGTCCGGGGTGTCGCTCATGCTCTTGAGCCTATCGGCCCGGCGGAGGTGGCTCGTCCAGCAGCAGCCGTTCCAGCTCCGCCCGGCCGGGCAGTCCGGTGGGCCGGACACTCTCCCCGGTGCGTACGTAGAGGAAGGTCGCGGTGACCGCCTCCGGCGCCAGTCCGTGCAGTTCGGCCCAGGCCAGGCGGTAGACGGCGAGCTGGAGCGGGTCGGCGGTGCGGTGCCGGGCGGTCTTCCAGTCCACGATCTCGTAGGTGTCACCCGTGCGGTACACCGCGTCGATTCGGCCGCGGATCACCCGGCCGGCGAGGACGATCTGGAACGGGGTCTCGACGCGGTACGGAGTGCGCCGGGCGTACGCCGTGCGCTCGAAGGCCTCCTTCAGCTCGGCCAGATCACGCTCGTCGGCGATCTCCGCGTCGCTCGTGTCGCCCCCGGGGAGCTCGTCCGGGCCGAGCATCGGCAGGGGCAGCTCCTCGAACCGGGACTCCACCCAGGCGTGGAACCGGGTGCCCCGGCGGGCGGCGGGCTGCGGGGGCCTGGGCATGGGGCGGGCCAGCTCGCGGGCGAAGCCGTCGGGGTCGTCGGCGAGGTGCACCAGCTGGGTGGCGGACAGCGAGGCGGGCACGACGACGTCGTGCACGGTCGCGCGGGCACGGCGCAGCTCACCGGCCAGCGCGTCCAGGTCACGGTCCCAGGAGGCGAGGGTCCGGGCGTCCTCCGGGGTGAGGTCGGCCTCGTCGGACGGGGTCCGGGCGGCGGGCACCTGGGGAGCCGGGGCGGCGGGCCGGGCGGGCTCCTCCTCGTAGGGGGGCTCTTCGTCGTACGGAGGCGGCTCCTCCTCGTACGGCGGCTCCTCCTCGTACGGGGGCTCCTCGTCGTACGGGGGCTCCTCGTCGTACGGCGGCTCCTGGGCGCGGTACGGAGGCGGCTCCCCCCCGTACGGCGCGTCTCCGTCCCCCGAGGGCCCTTGTCGCGCGCCCGGCGCGCCCTCCGGCACGGGAGCGGCGGACAGGGCCTCCAGGTGGGCCAGCACGGTGTCCCTGGCGGCACGGCGGCGGGCCAGGGCGGTCTCGTCCAGCGGCAGGGGCCAGGCCTGCTCCGCCTCCGGCTCCTGGAGTGCCGGGTTCTCCTCGTCCGGCCCCGGCTCGTCCGCCCAGACCTCGATCTCGCCGTGTCCGGCCGCGCAGTGTTCGTACAGCGCGTCCAGGAAGGCGGAGGGGCCTCGGGGCTTCTTCTGGGACGGCCCCCACCAGTGCCCGGAGCCGAGGAGCAGGCTGCGCGGACGGGTGAAGGTGACGTACCCCAGGCGCAGTTCCTCGGTGTGCTGGTGCGCCTTCATCGCGTCCTTGAAGGACTTGAGCCCCTTGGCGTCCCAGGAGGGCACGTCCGGGAGGGTGGCGGCGTCGCCGCGCAGGGCGTGCGGGAGGACCTTGGACTGGGCGGGCCACGCGTCCCGGGACTGGGTGCTGGGGAACTGGCCGGTGACGAGCCCCGGCACGGCCACGACGTCCCACTCCAGGCCCTTGGACTTATGGGCGGTGAGCACCTTGACGGTGTTCTCCCCACCGGGAAGGGCGTTGTCCAGGCCCTTCTCGTACTGGGCGGCGGTGCGCAGGAAGCCGAGGAAGGCGAGCAGGGTGGCCTCCCCGTCGACCGCGGCGAATCCGGCGGCCACGTCCAGGAAGTTGGCGAGGGTCTCGCGGCGCCGGGCGGCCAGGGCGTGCGGCGAGGCGGACAGCTCGACCTCCAGCCCCGTGGCGGTGAGGACCCGGTGGAGCACGTCCATGAGGGGGTCGGCCAGCGAACGGCGCAGCTCCCGCAGTTCGGTGGCGAGGCGGGCGTAGCGGACGCGTGCCTCGGCGGAGAACGGAAGCCGGTCGTCCTGGTGGCCACCGGAGTCCAGGAAGGTGTCCAGGGCGTCGGCGAGCGAGATCACCTCGGCCGGGTCGATGCCCTCGACGGCCTCCGCCAGCCGGTGGTCCGGGTCGGTGTCGTCGGCGAGCGTGTCACGGTGGACGAGGAGGCGGGCCCGGCGTCCCAGGAGGGCGAGGTCCCGGGGGCCGATCCGCCAGCGCGGGCCGGTGAGCAGCCGCACCAGGGAGGCGTTGGCGCCCGGGTCCTGGAGGACCTCGCAGACGGCGACGAGGTCGGCGACCTCCGGGAGGTGCAGCAGCCCGGACAGCCCGACGACCTCGACCGGGACGTCCCGGGCGACGAGCGCCGCCTGGATGCGGGGGAAGTCCCCGGCCGTCCGGCACAGCACGGCGATCTCCCCGGGAGGGGTGCCGGTCCGCACGAGATGGGCCAGGCGGTCGCCCAGCCAGTCGATCTCCTCGGCGTGGGTGGACAGCAGGGCGCAGCGGACCGTGCCGTCCCGCTCGGCCCCGGGTGCCGGCCGCAGGGCCTCGACCCCCTCGTGCATGGCGCGCAGGGGTTCGGCCAGGCCGTTGGCGAGGTGCAGGAGGCGGCCTCCGCTGCGCCGGTTCTCGCTCAGCGAGTAGCGCGTGGCGGGAGTGCCGTCGGCGTGCGGGAAGTGGCGGGGGAACTCGTCGAGGTTGGCGACGGAGGCGCCACGCCAGCCGTAGATCGCCTGGCAGGGGTCGCCCACGGCGGTGACGGCGTGGCCGGTGTCGCCTCCCGGGCCGCTCCCGAAGAGCGCCGAGAGCAGGAGACGCTGGGCCACGGAGGTGTCCTGGTACTCGTCGAGGAGGACGACCCGGAACTCGTCGCGCAGCAGCGTGCCGACCTCGGGGCGGGTCAGGGCCAGCTCGGCGGAGAGGGCGATCTGGTCGCCGAAGTCCAGCAGGTCGCGGCTCGCCTTGGCCTCGCGGTAGCGCAGGGTCATCCCGAGCAGTTCGCGGCGGGCCCCGGCGGTCTCGGGGACCTTGCGCAGGTCCGCGTTGGTGAGCTTGGCCGCGGCGAGCGTCTCCAGCAGCTCGGTGTCGTACCGCGCGAGCTCCTCGGGGGGGACGAGGTGTTCGGACAGTTCGGCGTCCAGGGCCAGCAGATCGCTGACGAGGGTGGGGAAGGACCGGGTCAGTGCCGGGTACGCGCCCGGGGCCTCGCGCAGCACCCGGGCGGCGAGCTGGTAGCGGGTGGCGTCGGCGAGGAGGCGGGTGGTGGGTTCGAGCCCGATCCGCAGGCCGTGGTCGGTGAGCAGCCGGCCGGCGAAGGCGTGGTAGGTGGAGATACGGGGCTCGCCCGGGGGGTTGTCCGGGTCGATGACGTCCGGGTCGGTCACCCCGGCGGCGACGAGCGCCTTGCGGACCCGCTCGGCCAGCTCACCGGCGGCCTTGTTGGTGAAGGTGAGGCCGAGCACCTGCTCCGGGGCGACCTGCCCGGTCCCGACCAGCCACACCACCCGGGCTGCCATCACCGTCGTCTTGCCGGAACCGGCTCCGGCCACGATCACCTGCGGGGCGGGCGGCGCGGTGATGCAGGCCGTCTGCTCCGGGGTGAACGGGATCCCGAGGAGCTCCTTGAGCTGCTCCGGGTCGGTGATGCGGGAGGACACTCCACAGAGGCTATCCGGGGGCACCGACAGCACCGTCCGCGAGGGGCGCGGCCGCGGGCCGTCCGTCCGTGGGGCCGGCCCGGAGACGTGGTCGTACCGCGATGTGGTCATTCGACGATGTGGCGGCCCTCGGGCTGCGCGCCGCACGAGGCCCGGAAGGCGCAGTGGGCGCAGTGCTGGCCGGTACTGGGGGTGAACCGCTCGTCCAGGACGCGTCCGGCGGCCGTGGCCAGCAGCCCGGAGACCCACTCCCCGGACAGCTGCTCCTGGCGCTGCACCTTGGGCAGCGCGTCGCCGCCCTCCTTCACCGGGGCCCCCTGGCGCAGGTGTACAAGTTCGGCACCGCCCGACTCGGGCCGGCGGCCGTCGAACACCTCGTCGACGGCGCCTTCCCGGATCGCGAGCTGGTAGACGGCGAGCTGAGGGTGGGTGGCCACCTCGTCCTTGGTGGGGGCCGCCTTTCCGGTCTTGAAGTCGACGACGTACGCCCGGCCCGCGGTGTCCCGTTCGAGCCGGTCCATGGACCCCCGGATCCGTACGGCGTACTCACCCGCCTCCAGGGTCACGTCGAACTCGTGCTCGCCCGCGACAGGGGTGCGGCCCGCGCGGTCCATGACGTGCCAGCGCAGGAAGCGTTCCAGGGCGGCGCGCGCCTGGTCCTTCTCCTGCCGCGACTTCCAGGGGGCGTCGAAGACCAGGCCGTTCCAGACGGAGTCGAGGCGTTCCATGAGGACGTCCAGGTCCGCGGCCGTACGCCCGGACGCCACCTCGTCGGCGAGGACGTGGACGACGTTGCCGAAGCCCTGCGCGGCCGTCGCGGGGGCGTCGGCCTTCACCTCGCGGCCCAGGAACCACTGGAGGGCGCAGGTGTTCGCGAGCTGGTCCAGGGCGCTCCCGGACAGGGCGACCGGGTGGTCCCGCTCGCGCAGCGGGACCTCGGAGCGGGTTTGCTCGTTCAGCCCCCACCAGCGGTGCGGGTGGGCCGCCGGTACGAGGGGCTGGCCCTCGTCGTCGGTGAGCGCGGCGAGGCGCGCGAGCCGGTGCGCGGCGGCGTCACGGAGCGCGGGCGAGGCCGCGGGGTCGACGGTGGTGGCGCGGAGTTCGGCGACGAGCGGGGCGACGGCGAGGGGGCGCCTGGGCCTCCCGGTGACGTCCCGGGGCTCGACGCCGAGTTCGGTCAGGAACCGGGACGGCTGGTCTCCGTCGTCGGCGGGGGCCTTGACCGCCGTGACCACGAGCCGGTCGCGGGCGCGGGTGGCGGCGACGTAGAACAGGCGGCGCTCCTCGGCGAGGAGGGCCCCCGGGGTGAGCGGTTCCGCCAGTCCGTCGCGCCCGATCCGGTCCGCCTCCAGGAGCGAGCCCCGGCGGCGCAGGTCGGGCCAGAGCCCTTCCTGCACCCCGGCGACGACCACGACGCGCCATTCCAGGCCCTTGGAGCGGTGGGCGGTCATCAGCCGTACGGCGTCGGGGCGTACGGAACGCCGGGAGAGGGTGTCGGCGGCGATGTCCTGGGCGTCGATCTCCTCCAGGAAGTTGAGCGCGCCGCGCCCCCCGGTGCGCTCCTCGGCACGGGCGGCGGCGTCGAAGAGGGCGCAGACGGCGTCGAGGTCCCGGTCGGCGTTGCGGCCGCCGCCCCCGCCGCGCAGCGCGGCCCGCTCCAGCCTGCCCGGCCAGGGGGTGCCGTCCCACAGGGTCCACAGGGCCTCCTCGGCGGTGCCTCCGCCTTCGAGGATCTCGCGGGCGTCGCGCAGGAGCGCGCCGAGGCGCTGGGCGCCGCGGGCGTACGCGGGGTCGTGTGTGACCAGGCGTTCGGGTTCGGCGAGCGCGCGGGCCAGCAGGTCGCCCGAGGGCGGCGGCAGCCGGTTGCCCGCGGCCCGCTCCTCGTCGCGCAGGGCCCGGCCGAGGCGCCGCAGGTCGGTGGCGTCCATGGAGCCGAGGGGGGAGGCGAGGAGGGCGAGGGCGGTCTCCGTGTCGACCGGGCCGGCGGCCTCGTCCGGGTCCGCCGTGTCCGTCCCGGCGTCCTGGGGCGACGTGTCCCCGGGGCCGCGACGCAGGGCCGCCAGGGCGACCGTGCGCAGCGCGGTCAGCAGCGGGGCGACGGCGGGCTCGTGGCGCAGGGCGAGGTCGTCGCCGTCCACCTCCAGGGGGACCCCCGCGGAGGTGAGCGCGCGACGGACGGCGGGGATGGAACGCCCCCCGGCACGCACGAGGACCGCCATGTCGCGCCAGGGCACCCCGTCCTCCAGGTGCGCGCGCCGCAGCAGATCGGCGATGTTCTCCAGTTCGGTGGACGCGGTCGGATAGGTGTACGTCTCGACGCGGCCGCCCTCGCGCACGGCGGACAGGTCCCGGTGGGCGCGGACCTTGTCGGAGGGCAGCCGGGTGAGCGGCATCCGGCGGGTGAGCAGCCGGGTCGCGGCGAGCAGGTGTGCCCGGGACCGGCGGGAGGTGGTCAGCACGCCGACCGGCGCGGGCGCGCCGTCGGCGCGGCGGAAGGCGTCCGGGAAGTCGAGGATGCCGTTCACGTCGGCGCCCCGGAAGGCGTAGATCGACTGGTCCGGGTCTCCGAACGCGATCAGTGTGCGGCCGCCGCCCGTGCCGGGCGCGGCCGTCCGGTTGCCGGCCAGCGCACGCAGCAGCCGTACCTGGGAGGGGTCGGTGTCCTGGTACTCGTCGACGAAGACCGCGTCGTAGCCGTCCGCGAGCCGGGTCGCCACCTCGGGCTGTTCGGCGAGCAGGACCGCCCGGTGGACCAGCTCCGCGTAGTCCAGGACGCCCTGGGCGTCGAGGACGTCCAGGTACTCGGCGAGGAACTGCGCGGCCGCGCTCCAGTCCGGCCGGCCGGTGCGGCGGGCGAAGGCGGCGAGGGCGTCGGACCCCAGGCCGAGTTCCCGGCTGCGGGCCAGCACCGCGCGCACCTCGTCGGCGAAGCCCCGGGTGGTCAGGCAGGCCCGCAGTTCGTCGGGCCAGCGCACATGGGCGAGCCCCGCCCGCTCCAGGCCGACCTGTCCGGCGAGGAGTTCCCGCACGGCGACGTCCTGTTCCGGTCCGGACAGCAGCCGCAGCGGTTCGGCGAACAGATCGGCGTCCTGGTGGGCGCGGACCAGGGCGTAGCAGTACGAGTGGAAGGTGGTGGCCTGCGGGCCCCGGGCACCACCGAGCCGGGCGGCCATGCGGTCGCGCAGTTCCACGGCCGCCTTGCGGCTGAAGGTGAGGACCAGCATCCGGGCGGGGTCCGCCCCGGCGGTGACCCGTGCGGCGACCGCCTCGACGAGCGTGGTGGTCTTGCCGGTGCCCGGCCCGGCGAGGACCAGCAGCGGCCCGTCCCGGTGGTCAACCACCGCGCGCTGCGCCGCGTCCAGGAGAGGGGGTTCCACCGAGCCCGGCGGTGTACGCACCAGCCGGTAGGCGCCCGGGACCCGCCGCCGTGCCTGACGGTGCGGGCCGTGCCGGGTGGTGGAGGAGGAGCTCACGTGGATCGCCGGTCCTGGTGGGTGTACTCGGTCTGCTCGGTCTGCCCAGGGGTGGGTGGTCCTGGGCACGGCGGGTGCGGGAGGAAGGGGGGCCCGGTGCCGCGTCCTGACGACGCTACGCGAGCCGCGGGGCGGAACGCGGCGTGCGGGCTGCGTCGCTCGTCACGTGGGACGGACGGTGGCCGGGGCCCTGCCGTCCACCGGCCCGGCGCGCGGGTTCGCACGGCGCGACGGCCGAAGCCGTCACCCGCGGGCCGTCCCGTCACTGCCCAGGGCGTCGTCCGTGCCAGGCCCGTCCGGGGCGTCGTCCGTGCCAGGCCCGCCGCCCCCTTCGGCGGCGCCCGTGACGCCGTCCCATCGCGCGTGCCTCATGTCGAGGCGCGGGAGGTGTCCCTGGGTGGCGCGGGTGGCCTCGCGCAGCGGTGTGCCCTCCTCGCGGTAGTGGTCCAGGGCCCGCAGTTCGTGACCGGGGAGCAGGGTGCCGTCGGACCGGACGACACGCCACCAGGGCGCGGCACCGCCGTACAGCGCCATCACCCGGCCGACCTGCCGTGGTCCGCCCTCGTCGAGCCATTCCGCCACGTCGCCGTAGGTCATCACCCGGCCCGGCGGGATCAGGTCGGCGACGTCCAGCACCCGCTCCGCGTACGCGGGCAGTTCGGCCGTCTCCGGGGCGCCCCGGGTGGGTTCGCCACTCGTCCGGTCTTCGCTCATCCGGTACATCCTGCCGCACACCACCGACATCGGTGCCGGTTCGGTGTCACGCTGCTCACAGGGCGGACACGCGTCGCCAAAGGAGCGTATGTTGCGCTTCCCGCACCCGCACGACGCACCCTGATGCCCTCGTCCGTCCGCGGGCCGTGCCACCATCGTGCGAGCGGGTGACCGGTGATACGAGAACACGAAGAGCAATCCGAGGCGACGAAGGAGCGGGGCGTGCAGCCACCGAAGGCGGCCGACGCCTCAGACGCGGAGCCGCGCCCCGAGGGTTCCGGCACACCGGACACTCCGGGCACCGGGAAGGCCGAGGGCACCCGGGAGGCCTCCGAGGGGCCGCGGTCCTCCGGCGCCCCGGGGGGCCCGAAGCCCCCGGGGAAGCATCTGACCGGCTCGACCCTCGCGTCGTCCGCCGCGGCCGCCGAGCACGTGTCGGGCGACGAACCGCTGCTGCCCGCCCGGGTGCACCGCCCCTCCGACCTGATGCGGCTGTTCATCGGCGTCGCGGCCGTCGTCCTGCTCCTCGCCGTCGCCGCCTTCGCCCAGAACACCACCACCGGCCTGGAGAACGACATCTCCAAGGGCACCGACCAGGCGCCCGATCTGCTGATCAAGATCGCCGGGCTGGTGTCCAGCATCGCCGTGCTGCTCGTACCGGTCGCCTTCGCGATCGAGCGGCTGGTCAAACGCGACGGACTGCGCATCGCGGACGGGGTGCTCGCCGCGGTGCTCGCCCACGGGGTGACCCTGGCCACCGACCTCTGGGTGGCCAGGACGGCCCCCGGGACCATCCGGGACGCGCTGACCCAGCCACAGCCCGGTGACGGGCTCACCGATCCCGTGCACGGCTATCTCGCCCCCGTCATCGCCTACATGACGGCGGTCGGCATGGCCCGGCGGCCACGCTGGCGGATCGTGCTCTGGGTCGTGCTGCTCCTGGACGCCTTCGCCATGCTCGTCGGCGGCTACACCACCCCGTTCTCGATCGTCCTGACGGTGCTGATCGGCTGGACGGTGGCGTACGGCACGCTGTACGCGGTCGGCTCGCCGAACGTACGCCCGACCGGCCAGCATCTCATGGCGGGCCTGCGCCACGTCGGCTTCCGCCCGGTGGCCGCGATGCGCACCGAGGAGGAGGGCCCCGAGAACATCGACCAGAGCGACCGGGGGCGCCGCTACCTCGTCACCCTGGAGGACGGCCCACCGCTGGACGTGACGGTCGTCGACCGGGAACAGCAGGCCCAGGGCTTCTTCTACCGCCTGTGGCGCAGGCTCACCCTGCGGAGCATCACCCAGCGCCGCTCCATCCAGTCCCTGCGCCAGGCCCTGGAGCAGGAGGCGCTGCTGGCGTACGCGGCGATCGCCGCCGGGGCCAACGCGCCGAAGCTGATCGCCACCTCCGAGCTGGGTCCGGACGCGGTGATGCTCGTCTACGAGCACATCGGCGGACGCTCGCTGGACGCCATGGAGGACGAGGAGATCACCGACGAGCTGCTGCGCGGTGCCTGGCACCAGGTGCGGGCGCTCCAGTCACGGCGGATCGCCCATCGCCGGCTCACCGGGGACGCGATCCTGGTGGACCGTTCCGGCGCGGTGTTCGTCACGGACCTCCGCGGCGGTGAGATCGCGGCCGGTGACCTGGTCCTGCGCATGGACATCGCCCAGCTGCTCACCACGACCGGTCTGCGGGTCGGTGCCGAACGCGCGGTGGCCGGGGCGCTGGCCGTCCTCGGGCCGGACGCCGTGGCCGACTGCCTGCCGCTGCTCCAGCCGATCGCGCTCAGCCGCTCCACCCGGGCCACCTTGCGCCGGCTCGCCCGGGAGCGTTCGCAGCGCGAGCGTGAGGCGGTCCTGGAGGCCTCCCAGGCGGCCAAGCAGGCCAGGTCGCAGGAGCAGGCCCCCCCGGAGGCCGGCGACCGCAAGGCGGTGCGCAAGTCGCTGCGCACGGAGAAGCAGGCCGAGAAGCGGGCGATAGACGATGCCCTGGAAGAGGCCCGCGAGGAGGACATGCTGGCCCAGATCCGCCGTGAGGTGCTGCTGATCCGGCCGCAGGCGCCCGTCGAACCGGTCCGGCTGGAGCGCATCAAACCGCGCACCCTGCTCAGCTTCATCGCCGGTTCCATCGCCGCGTACTTCCTGATCTCCCAGGTCACCGAGGCGGACTTCGGCGCGGTCGTGGAGCAGGCGGAGTGGGGCTGGGTGGCGGCGGCGCTGGGCTTCTCCGCGCTGAGCTACGTCGCCGCGGCCATGAGCCTGCTGGGCTTCGTGCCCGAGCGGGTGCCGTTCGGCAGGACCGTGCTGGCGCAGGTGGCCGGTTCGTTCGTGAAGATCGTCGCCCCGGCGGCGGTCGGCGGTGTGGCACTGAACACACGCTTCCTCCAGCGCGCCGGGGTACGCCCGGGGCTGGCCGTCGCGAGCGTCGGCGCCTCCCAGCTGTTCGGGCTCGGCTGCCACATCCTGCTGCTCGCCCTGTTCGGCTATCTGACGGGTACGGAACGCACTCCCGACTCGCTCACCCCCTCCCGGACGGTGATCGCGGGGCTGCTCACGGTCGCCGTGCTCGTGCTGGTGGTGACCGCCATCCCGCTGTTGCGGAAGTTCGTGGTGACCCGGGTGCGGTCGCTGTTCGCCGGAGTCGTGCCGCGCATGCTCGACGTCGTCCAGCGCCCGCAGAAGCTGGTCACCGGCATCGGCGGCATGCTGCTGCTGACCGGCCTGTTCGTGCTCTGCCTGGACGCGTCCGTCCGCGCGTTCAGCGGACCCGACGTCCCCCACCTCAGCTACGCCAGCGTCGCGGTCGTCTTCCTCGCGGGCAACGCCCTGGGGTCCGCGGCGCCCACCCCGGGCGGTATGGGCGCGGTCGAGGGCGCGCTGACGCTGGGTCTGATCGCGGTCGGCCTGCCGAAGGAGGTCGCCGCGCCCGCGGTGCTGCTCTACCGCGTGCTGACGCTGTGGCTGCCGGTGCTGCCCGGCTGGATCTGCTTCAACCAACTCACCCGTAAGGGTGAGCTGTAGGGCCCGTGCCCCGGGCCCTACACGGCCCCGGGGCGGGCGGCGCCCACCCGCATGGACCGCGGCTCCGCGCGACCCCGGGCGCCCCGGCCCACGATGGGCCCATGAGGACTACCCCCGCCCTGCGTGCCGCCGCCCTCGCCGCCACCGCCACCGTGCTGCTGCCCCTGGCCGCCTGTTCGGACGACGGAGGCGGAACGGACCGGGGCACGCCCTCCGCCGCCTCGACGGCGTCCCCGACGACGACACCCGGGGACCTGTCCTCGCAGAAGCTCGACTGGAAGCGCTGTCCCGCTCCGAGCAACGCCCAGGGCAGCGGCACCGCCCCCTCACCGCTGCCGGGCGGCACCCCCTGGGAGTGCTCCTTCATGAACGTCCCCCTGGACTACGGGGACCCGGACGGCCGGACCATCGAGCTGGCGCTCGTCCGTGCCCGCGCCAAGGACCAGGACCGGCGGATCGGCTCCCTGGTCTTCAACTTCGGCGGACCGGGCGCCTCGGGCGTCGCGACCCTGCCGGCCTTCGGGACGGCGTACGACACGCTGCGCGGCCGCTACGACCTGGTGAGCTTCGACCCGCGCGGGGTCGGCCGCAGCGAAGGCGTCGAGTGCGCGGACGACGCCGCCCTGGACGCCCGGTACGAGATGGACGGCACCCCGGACAACGCCAAGGAGGAGAAAGCCTTCGTCGACGACCTGAAGTCGTACATCGCGGACTGCGAGGAGAACTCCGGGGAGGAGCTGCCCTACGTCGGCACGACGAACGCCGCCCGGGACATGGACCTCCTGCGCTCCGTCCTCGGTGACGACAAGCTGCACTACTTCGGCATCTCCTACGGGACCGAGCTGGGCGGGGTCTACGCGCACCTGTTCCCGAAGAAGGTCGGCCGGGCCGTCCTGGACGCGGTCGTCGACCCCACCGAGGACGCCGAGAAGTCCGCGCTCGGCCAGGCCAAGGGCTTCCAGCTCGCCCTGGACAACTTCACCGCCGACTGCGCGGAGCGGGAGGACTGCAAGCTTCCGGGGTCGCGCGCCCAGGAGGTCCAGGACTGGATCGCCGACCTCCTGGAGAAGCTGGAGAAGAAGCCCGTCCCAGGGCTCGGTGAGCGGGAACTGACGCAGACCCAGGCCACCACGGGCATCGCCTCGGCCCTGTACTCCAAGGAGACCTGGCCCCTGCTCGAACAGGGCCTCGACGAGGCCGACGGGCAGAACGGCGGGCTGCTCCTCGCGCTCGCGGACTCGCTGAACGGCCGCACCCAGAACGGCCACTACGACAACTCCGGCGCCGCCAACACGGCCATCAACTGCGCGGACTCCAAGCAGCGGTTCACCCTGGAGCAGACGAAGGCGGCGCTTCCGCTGTTCCGGAAGGCCTCCCCCGTCTTCGGCGACTACCTGGGCTGGGGCCTGATGTCGTGCACGGGCTGGCCCGTCGCGGGCGCCTGGGACACCCCCGACGTCAGCGCCCCGGGGGCGGCGCCCGTCCTGGTCATCGGGAACACCGGTGACCCGGCCACCCCGTACGCGGGCGCGAAGGCGATGGCCGACGAACTGGGCAAGGGGGTCGGCGTCGAGCTCACCTACAAGGGCGAGGGGCACGGCGCCTACAACGGCGGCAGCACCTGTGTGCAGAAGGCCGTGGACGGCTATCTGCTGGACGGGAAGGTCCCGGCCTCCGGGACGGTCTGCGCGTGACCGTCCCGGGGCTCGCTGTCGGTGGTGCCGATTAGCATGGCCGCACACCGGCCGGTGAGCGCCGACCGGTAGGCGCCGGCGGCCGGTCGGCCTCGCGCCTCGGGGGAGGGAACGCACATGCGGGTACACGGACGGCTCCTGCGGGCCCTGGTCCCGGCCGGAGCGGCCTTGCTGACGGCGGGGCTGCTCGCCGGCTGCGACGCCCCGGCCCCCTCGCCGGCGGCGCCGTCCCCCGCCTCCGCCTCCGGTCCCTCCGACGACGGGGCGTCCGGCACCGCGCGACAGGCCGCCGGCACGCCGGACTGGAAGCGCTGCGAGGCCCCGGAGGGCGGCAGCGCGCCGGGACCCGACTGGCGCTGCGCCACCGTCGAGGTCCCCCTGGACCACTCGAAGCCGGACGGCGCCACCATCGGCATCGCTCTGATCCGCAAGGAGGCCACGCGGAAGAGCCGGCGGCTCGGGTCGATGCTCTTCAACTTCGGCGGCCCGGGAGGCTCCGGCGTCGCCGTACTGCCGCGCGCCGCGGCCGCGTACGAGCACCTCAACACCCGGTACGACCTGGTGGGCTTCGATCCGCGCGGGGTGGCGGCCAGCTCCGGGGTGCGCTGCCGTGACGACGCCGAGCAGGAGAAGGCCTACCGCGAGATCGACATGACGCCCGACACGGCGGCGGAGGAGGCTGCCTTCATGGGCGACGGCGCGGCCTTCGGGGCGGGCTGCGAGCGACTGTCCGGTGCGGTGCTCCCCCACGTCGGCACGGCGAACGCCGCCCGGGACATGGACCTCCTGCGCTCCGCCCTCGGCGACGACACGCTGCACTACTTCGGCGTCTCCTACGGCACGGAGCTGGGCGGGACGTACGCGCACCTCTTCCCGGAGCGGGTGGGGCGGGTGGTCCTGGACGCGGTGGTCGACCCGACGGCCGACACCGTGGGCCACGCCCGGAACCAGGCGATCGGCTTCCAGCGGGCGCTGGACAACTACTTCACGGACCGCGGTGAGGACCCCGGGGCGGGGACGCGACGGCTGGTGGAGCTGCTGCGGCGGATCGACGAGAAGCCCCTGCCGACCTCCTCCGGCCGCGAGCTGAACGAGTCGCTGGCGGTCACCGGCATCGTCACCCCGCTGTACGCGAAGCGGAGCTGGCCCTCCCTGACGGCGGCGCTCGCCGAGATCGAGACCGAGGGCACGGGCGACCGGCTGCTGGCGCTGGCCGACTCGTACAACGGGCGTGACGAGGCGGGCCACTACGACACGCAGAGCCACGCGCAGCGGGCGATATCGTGCGCCGACAGCACGGCCCGGCCGACGGTGGCCGAGGCGCGGGCGCTGCTCCCGGAGTTCCGGAAGCTGTCCCCGGTCTTCGGTCCCTTCCTGGCGTGGGACACCGCCGGATGGTGTGCCGGCTGGCCGGTGGAGGGTGAGCGCGACACCCCGGAGGCGAGCGCTCCGGGCGCGGCCCCGATCCTCGTCGTCGGCACGACCGGCGACCCGGCGACACCGTACGAGGGTGCGCGGCGGATGGCGGACGAGCTGGGCAAGGGCGTCGGTGTCCTGCTCACCAACGAGGGCGAGGGGCACGGCGCGTACGGGGAGAGCCGCTGCGTGACGTCGCTGGTCGACGCCTACCTCCTGGACGGGAAGGTCCCCGAGGACGGGCGGAGCTGCCCCTGAGGCCCGCGGGCGCCGGACACCCCGGGCGGCCGGGCGCCCCGAGCCGCCCGGCCCGCGAGAAGGCCGGGCACACGGAGACCATGCGCGCGGAGAGACTCCAGTACGAGGGCGATCCTCCGCCTTGCGATCGCACGCACCGGACGCCGCGGGCCCCGCCCTCCGGGCGGACGGCGCTACTTTCGAAACACGCCCTAGTAGACCGGCTTCTCGGGCTCGATCTGGTTGACCCAGCCGATGACGCCGCCGCCGACGTGCACCGCGTCGGCGAAGCCCGCGGACTTGAGGACGGCGAGGACCTCGGCGCTGCGGACACCCGTCTTGCAGTTCAGGACGATGCGCCTGTCCTGCGGAAGGTCCTGGAGGGCGTTGCCCATCAGGAACTCGTTCTTCGGGATCAGCCGGGAGCCGGGGATGGAGACGATCTCGTACTCGTTCGGCTCGCGGACGTCGATGATCTCGATCTTCTCGTCCCCGTCGATCCACTCCTTGAGCTGCTTGGGAGTGATCGTGGAGCCGGCCGCCGCCTCCTGGGCCTCCTCGGACACGACGCCGCAGAAGGCCTCGTAGTCGATGAGCTCGGTGACGGTCGGGTTCTCGCCGCAGACCGCGCAGTCCGGGTCCTTGCGGACCTTCACCTGGCGGTACTGCATCTCCAGGGCGTCGTAGATCATCAGACGGCCGACCAGCGGGTCACCGATACCGGCGAGCAGCTTGATGGCCTCGTTGACCTGGATGGAGCCCACGGAGGCGCAGAGCACACCCAGGACGCCGCCCTCGGCGCAGGAGGGGACCATGCCGGGGGGCGGCGGCTCCGGGTAGAGGCAGCGGTAGCAGGGACCGTGCTCGGACCAGAAGACGGACGCCTGGCCGTCGAAGCGGTAGATCGAGCCCCAGATGTAGGGCTTGTTCAACAGGACCGCGGCGTCGTTGACGAGATAGCGGGTGGCGAAGTTGTCCGTGCCGTCCACGATCAGGTCGTACTGCGCGAAGATGTCCATCACGTTCTCGGCTTCGAGCCGTTCCTCGTGAAGGATCACGTTCACCAGGGGGTTGATCCCCTGCACGGTCTCCTTGGCCGACTGGGCCTTGGACTTGCCGATGTCCGCCTGGCTGTGGATGACCTGGCGCTGGAGGTTGGACTCGTCGACCTCGTCGAACTCCACGATGCCGAGCGTGCCGACGCCGGCCGCGGCCATGTACATCAGGCCGGGCGAGCCGAGACCGCCGGCACCGACACAGAGCACCTTCGCGTTCTTCAGCCGCTTCTGTCCGTCCATCCCGACGTCCGGGATGATCAGGTGGCGGGAGTACCTGCGGACCTCGTCGACGGTGAGCTCAGCAGCTGGCTCGACCAAGGGTGGCAGCGACACAGGAACCTCAACAATGCAGGTGGTCGGTTTCTACGTACTTCACTTACGTACGGTTGTTCTTCCGCAACACTGCCACGCGCCTTCTCATTCCGAGATACCTGGTCCGATCCGCGAGACGAATTCGTCCCAGTAACTGGGCAGCGCCGCGAATGGGTCGCTTTGCCCCTTCTTGCCGCTCCGGTCCGTGAAGAAGATCGTGCCCGCGCCCTGCCAGCGGGCGATACGCAGGGCCTCTTCGAGATGGGTGCGCGGTACCCCGTGGACGAAGTGCGCGAAGCGGCTCGGCCGGTAGGCGGCGGTCCATTCGGCCGCCTGCGACCAGCGGTAGTCGGTCCACGCCCCCCGGAAGGTGACCAGTTGATCGGCGGCCTCGGCGTACCCCGGGTAGGGGTGGGTGCCGTGGCCGAGGACCAGCCGCCCGCCGTCCTCGCGGTCCTCCAGGAGGGCCGCGAGGGTGCTGGTGAGGCGGCGCACGGCGGGCAGGCCGGGGCGGTCGGCGGGGCAGCGGGCGAGGTAGAACCCGCCGACCTGGTACCAGTCGATGAAGGACTGGGCGTCCGCGACCAGTTTCCCGAAGGGGCGGGTGCCGAAGGCCAGGTCGAGGTGGCCCAGCAGTCTGCCCCCGGCGGCCCGCACGGTGTCGTGCGGCGGATGGTCGCGCAGGGCGCGCTCGCGGGCGTTGCGCAGGCGTCCGGCGGCGTCCAGGCAGTGCGGGTCGGGGCGGGCCCCCGGGCCGTTGTCGATGTTGAGCACCGCCCAGTGCAGCGGTGTCCCGGGCCGGTTGAGCTCGGCCCATTCGGTGGGGGCGAGCAGCGGATGGGCGTACCCCGGGACGCCCACCCCGGGCCGTTCGGCCCCGTCGGTCCGCGGGTCGGCGCCGGTACTGGTCAGATACGGCACGCCGCCTCCATCCAGATGTCGGCGAGGGACTCCTCCAGGTTGATCCGGGGACGCCATCCGAGGCGGTCCCGGGCGGTGCGCACGTCGGCCTGCTGCCACGCCCCGCAGCCGTCCGGGTAGGGCGACGGGGTGGCCGAGAGGTGCTCGACGACGGACTCGGCGGAGGCGCGGGGGGCCCCGATGGGGAGCCGTCCGGGCGGGGTGTCGAGCTCGTGGAGCGCGCCGCCGTATCCGGCGACCCTGGCGAGCACGGCCGCGGCGTCGCGCAGCCGTACGGCGCGGCCGGTACCGATGTTGACGACTCCCTGGGCGGCGGAGAGCGAGGCGGCGTGCACGGCGCGCGCCACGTCCCGTACGTCCACGAAGTCGCGCTGCACACCGAGGCCGCTGAGCCTGAGTTCGGGGTCACCGGACTGGATGGCGCGGCGCATCGTCTCGGCGAGCCTGCCGAGCGGGGAGCCGGCCGGGGTGCCGGGCCCGACGGGCGAGAAGACCCGGAGCACGACGGCGTCCAGCCCGGAGCCGAGGACGAGCTCGGTGGCGGCGAGCTTGCTGACGCCGTACGGGCCGCCGGGGCGGGGTACGGCGTCCTCGGCGGTGGAGGATCCGGGCTGCGAGGGACCGTACTCGGAGGCGCAGCCGACCTGGACGAGCCGGGCGCTGCATCCGCTGCGGCGCATGGCCTCGCAGACGGTGGCGACGGCGACGGTGTTGTGCCGGGTCAGTTCCCGGGCCCCGCCCCGGGTGGCGCCCGCGCAGTTGACGACGACCCCGGGGTGGACGGCGTCCAGGAAGCGGGTGAGCGCTCCGGGGCTGCCGCCGGCGAGGTCGAAGCGCACGTCGGCGTCGTCGCCGCGGCCCAGGGCGGTGAGGTGCACGGCGGGATCGGCGAGCAGGCGGTCGGCGACGAAGCGGCCGAGGAATCCGTTGGCTCCGAGCAGCAGAACCCTCATCACGCGCCCCCTCGCTGCCGACGGCGGGCTGCCGGTGCTGGGGTTTGGGGGGTCATGTCCGGTGTCTCCTTTGAGGAAGGTGTGATTCGGGAGGTCCGCGGCGTCGGCTCCGCGGCGTGGGAGGGGGCGGTCCGGCTACGCGGTGGCGTGGGCGGACGCCCGGGTGAGGGTCAGCGAGGCGTGGATCAGCAGGCCCAGGGCGGCGACACCGCAGGCGAGGAGGGGTACCGCGCCGGTGCCCGCCGTGGCGACGAGGACGTCGACGGGCCGGGCGAGAGGGGTGAGGCCGGGCAGCCGCCCGGCCAGGACCAGGAAGACGGCGGCGAGTTCGGCGGTGCAGGCGACGGCGAGGCCGGTGGCCGCGGCCTCCGGGAAGCCGTGGACGGTGAGCAGCCGGGCCAGGAAGAGCAGCGCGCCCAGGGCGGCCGGGGCCAGGACGGGTCCGCCTCCGTGGCCGAGGCCGGCGAGGCACAGCAGGGCGGTCACCGCGCACAGCTGGAGCGCGACGACACCGAACAGCGCGGGGCGCACGCCGACGCCGAACTCCGCCAGGGCGTGGCTTCCGGCCAGCCTGCGGTGGGCGTGGACGGCGAACAGGTGCGCGCACCAGGCGGCGGGGGCGACGGCCGAGGCCAGCCCGAGCAGCGCGGCGGGGGCCGCGGTCCAGGTGCCGTCGGGGCCTCCGCTGAGCACCTGGGCGAGCAGGTCGTCGCCGTACACGGCGTATCCGAGGAGCCAGCAGACGTAGAGGGTGACGCCTCCGGCGCCGTCCGGCGCCCGCAGCGGGCCGCCGCGCAGGGAGAGCCGGAGGCCGAGGACGGTCAGGAGCGCGCCGAAGGCCGTGACGGCGAACCGGGCCTCCGCGCCGAGCACCCCCTCGGTGGCCCTGAGCACCCCGGCCGTGGCGAGGCAGGCGGCCCCGGGCAGCATCGCGAGCAGCGTCCAGCGGGCCCGCGCCTCGTCGGCGGGGTCCTGCCGTGGGGGCTGTGGGGGCGCGGACGGGGCGGCGCCGGGCGCGCGGGCGTAGAGCTCCTCGGCGAGCGAGAAGACGTCGCGGTGCCGGTAGCGGGCGGCGGCGCGGTCGGTCAGCCCGTGGGCCTCCAGACCGGCGGCGATCTCCAGGGGATCGACGGCCCCTTCACACAGGTCGTGGTGGCGGTGCATGAGCGCCTTCACCGGGTCGGCGGGTCCGCGCCGGGGCCCCGGCCCGCGCCCGGGACGGTAGGCGATCTCGGGCGCCCGTACGGCGGTACGGGCGCCTCCGGAGGCGGTCCCGCTTCCCGGCCCGCCCGCGCGCGGACCGGTGCCTTCGAGGGACCGGCTCGCGGGGGTGCGGGTACGGGCGGGGCCCGTGTCCGGAGCCGCCGGGTCGGGGCCCGTCCTCGGGGCCGCCGGGTCGGGGCCCGTGTCCGGGTCCGCCGTCCTGGGGTCCGTCCTGGGACCCGTCTGCGGGACCGCCGTCCCGGAGCCCGTCTGCGGACCCGCCGCCCCGGTGTCCACCCCCGGGTCTCGGAAGACCGGCCCGGTGGCGCCCGGCCCGGCGGCGGGGTCACCGGCCCCGCCCGCCACGGGACGGGCGCCGCTCTCCACGGGACGGGCGCCGCCGCGCTCCCGCTCGCGGTCCGGGCGTACGGCGTCGGCGGGCGCCTCCTGCCCCGCCTCCCGACCCGCCTCCAAGTCCCGGGCGAGGCCCCAGGAGGGGGTGTCGGTCGGTCGGCCCATGGGAGATCCTCCGAGGTCACGCATCGCTGCTCCCCGCCCCGCGCGCGCCCGCGCACACGCTCTCGGCCTCCGCGCCGGAGGCGGCCCAGCTGGGCACCCTGGCCGACGCTCCGGAGGCGACCGGGGCCGGCGGCAACTGCCCCAGCACATGGGCCTCGGGAGGCGTGGCGAAGGGGCGCGGCGGGCCGGTGCGCTCCGCCCGCTCCGCCTCCGCCGTCCAGCGCGCGGGCACGTGCGCCACCAGGTCGAGGTAGATCCCACGGAAGGCGGCGAGGTTCTGTTCGACGGTGAAGAGTTCGAGCGCCCGCGCGCGCGCCGCCGCACCGAGCCGCGCACGGCGCTCGGGGTCGCGCAGCAGCGCGATACAGGCGTCGGCGAGCGCCCGGGGATTGCGCGGGGGCACCACCAGCCCCGTACCGCCGACGACCTCCACCACGGCGCCCACGTCCGTCGAGACCGTGGCCCGTCCGCAGAACATGGCCTCGACCAGGCTGATCGGGAAGCCCTCGACCACGCTGGACAGGACGACGACCCCGCCCGCCGCGTAGGCCTCCGCGAGGTCGGGCACCTCCGGCCCGCCGATCTCCTCGAAGGTGACCGGGCTGTCACCGACGGCGTGCGCGTCCGTGGCCTCGTCCGGGAAGAGCTGGGCGGCGAGCGCCTCGCACCGGGCCCGGTAGCCGCCGCCCTCGTCCCCCTCCACCGGGGCGCCGAAGACACGCAGCCGGGTGCCGGGTTCGGCACGGCGCACCTCGGCGAAGGCGTGCAGCAGGGCGAGCAGGTCCTTGGCGGGTTCCATCCGCCCGATCCAGACCAGTGTCGCGGGTCCACCGCGGTCGTCCCCCTCCCCCACGGCCCGGAAGCGCTCGGCGTCCATCCCCGGGTAGACCCTCCGCACGGTGGCGGGGTCGGCCCCGCAGCGCTCCTGCCAGCGGCGGACATGGGTGTTGCCGGGCGTGACGACGGAGGCCTGCCGGTACACCTCGAAGGCCAGCAGGCCGTGGAAGTGGGCGAGCAGGGCGCGCACCGGCGCGCGGAAGGAGGCCTCGGGCGCCGCCAGATAGTGTGTGCGCAGCGGAACCTGGTGCTCCGTCACCAGAAGCGGTACCCCGAAGAAGCGTTTGGCCAGCAGCCCGGGCAGGGCCGCGGCGCCCCCGGCGGCCGCGTGGCAGAGGTCCACCGCGCCGAGGCTGTCCTCGTCGTACCAGTCGAGGGAGAGGGGCCGCAGGGCCCGCTCCAGCTCCACCGCGAAGGCCAGGTAGTCGGGAACGGTGGCGCTGTGGACGGTCCGCCCGGCGCCCGGAGCGCGGCAGGCCGCCTCCAGGACGCGCACGGTCGCCTCGGAGCGCAGGGCCGTGGGCAGACCGCCGCACTCCCGGGCCAGTTCGGCGAGGCCGTAGAGGCCGTCGGCGAAGCGGCCCGCCGCGCCCGTACCACCTGGCGACCCCGCGTCCGCCCCGGCGCAGACCGCGCCGACGAGCGCCGTCACATGCGCCGTGAAGCGCCCTCGTTCACGGCGTCCGTACGCGCGTCCCAGACCGGTGGCGAGCCTCCCGGTGAGGCCGCGCGGGGGGCCCGCCTGGGGGAAACCCGCGCCGGAGGCCCACAGTGAAGCCGTCCGGACCTGGCCGATCCCCTCGGGGAGCCTGACCCAGCCCTGGCGCTCCTGCCGGGCCGAGCGGCTGAGGGCGTAGAGGTCGAACTCGTGCTGGGGCAGCCCCCGTACGAGGCGGTCGCACCAGAGCCTGGACTCACCCGTCGCATACGGATAACCACCGTCCGTGAGGAGTCCGATCCGCACGAGTACACCCCCGATCTCCCTTGTGAGCGGCCGCCGTTGGTCGGCGGTCGGCAGCGGGACGACCGTAAGCGGATACGCCGGTGGCGCGGTGGACGGTTGTCCGTCGCACCACCGAAAGGGGTGAACCGGCGTAACTTTCCCGCCCCCGTCGCGTTCAGTCGCGACAAGGGGCGTCCCGGTCACCCGGAGTCAGGCTCCGGCCAGCTCATCGCGGGCCGCGCCGCCGGGTCAACTCCCGGGATGGACCCAGGGGTTGGCTCGGCACTTGACGCCGCCGAGGTCCAGCGTCTTGGTCTGCTGCTGCATCACGGGGGCCAGGGCGCCGGGGGTGCGGCAGCTCTCGTGGTTGTGCCCCAGCCGGTGGCCGACCTCATGGTTGATCAGCATCTGCCGGTAGATCAGGAGTTGGTCCGGTCCGAAGGTCGAGGCGCCCTGCGCCCACCGGTAGGCGTTGATCATCACACGGGCGGTGGCGGCGGAGTCGCAGGAGACGTTGTCCTCGGTGGTGTCCAGGCCGGACTTGGCGCACCAGAGGGCGGTGGTACCCGGGCTGGCGAGTGTGATCACGAAATCGGGCTCGCCGGAGGAGACGCGCTCGAAGGTCATGGCGCCGTTGTGCGCCCAGCTCCGGTCGTCGTTGAGCGTCTTCTGCACGGCTTCGGCGAAGAGTCCGGCATCGAGACCGAGCCCCTTCTCGACGTCGATGCGGTACCGGTACAGGTGCCCCTTGCCGGGCGCCTTCGCCAGCCCCGGGACCGCCTCGAACTCCCCGGAACCCGTCAGGCCGGGGGCGAGCGGATAGGGCTGGGCCATCTTCTGGGCGTACGTCAGGGGCTTGGCCTCCGCCGGCTGTGACGGTGACCGCGGGGCCGACCGCTCGTCGTCGCGGGACACGTCCCCCACCGAGTCCCGGTCGACGTCCGCGGCCTGGGTCCGGGAGGAGCTCCCGGAGTCCTGCGCCACCTGCCCGGCCACCACGACCGCGAGCACCGTGGTGACGGCCGCGGCGGCGATCCCCGTGAAGGCGCGCCCCTTGCCGCCCTTGCCGTCCTTGCCGGCGCCGTCGCCGTCGTCCGGCCCGGAAGGCGGCCCGGGGGCGTCCCCGGCGGTACCGGACGCGCTGTCAGGCCGGGGAGCCGGTACCGCGGGAGAGGCGCCGGTGCCGAACGCTTCGACGAACTCCTTGCGCGGGCCCGGTATCAGCGGGACGTCGGCGGTGGGGCCGGGCGCCGCCGTGCGCCGGGTGGCGGCACGCTGCGCGGCCTGCTGGGCCGTCAGCCGGCGTGCGACCGCCTGCCGGGCCCGCGCCTCCTGGTTCCGGCCTCCCGGGTCCCACGCGTCGTCGTACCGGGGCTGCGGACCCGTGCCCCAGCCGCCGCCGGGTTCACGCTGTTCCGGGTGCCCGCCGCGCACCCGTGGCGCGTCGTGGGACGGACTGTGGCCCTCACCGGCCGGCGGGGTCGCGGAGTCCCGCCTGCGCCGGCCCCGGCCGGGCCCGGCGGCACCCCCGCCCCCGTCATCGGCGACGGCCTCACGCCCCGTGGCCTCAAGGCCCTTACGACTGTGTCGTCCCACGCCCCGGATCAGCTCCCGCCGCGTTCGTCGAGCAGTTCCCGGAACGCCTGGGCGATCGCCTCCGGGTACTCCATCATCGCCACGTGCCCCGCGTCGGGCAGTGTCAGCAGGCGCGAGTCACGGAAGGCCGCGGACGCTCTGCGTGCCATCCGGTACGAGACGAGTTGGTCCCGTCCGCCGTACACGAGCAGGGTCGGTGCCAGCACCCGCTCCGCCTGGCGCCACAGCCCGTGCTGCCCGCCCAGGGTGTAGGCATCGACGATGCCCCGGGCCGAGCGCGCCATGGCGTCCCAGAAGTACGGCAGTTCCAGTCGTCGCTCCATCTCGGCCACCGCGTGGCGGAAGGCTTCCTCGGAGACACGCGCCGGATCGCCGTAACAGAGTGCCATGACACCGCGGGTGCGCTGTTCCGCCGTCCACTCACGAGTGAGCCGGGCGAACAGGGAAGCGACCCCGGGGAGGGCGAGGAGACCGGTGGGAACGGCGGGCCGCTGCACCCGGATCTCCGGCAGGGCCGGGGAGATCAGCGTCAGCGTGCGCACCAGGTCGGGCCGTACGGCCGCGACCCGGGTGGCGACGGCGCCGCCCAGGGAGTTGCCGAACAGGTGCACGGGGCCGCGCCGTTCGGCGTCGAGCAGCCGGATCACGGCCCTGGCGTGCCCGGTGACCGAGTAGTCGCCGTCGTCCGGCGGCGGGGATTCGCCGAAGCCCGGCAGATCGACGGCCTCCCCGTCGACCCGGTCGCCCAGCAGCGGCATGAGCGCCGACCAGTTCCGCGAGGAACCGCCGAGCCCGTGCACATAGAGCGCGGGATCGAGCCCTTGCCCCGCGGTGGGGCGGGAACGGACGGCGAGGGTGAGGCCGGGCAGCCCGACGGAGCCCAGCACCTCGTCCTCCGCGACCCCGACGGCGCTGACCGTGGGGGCCACGGCGGCAGCGGCGGCTGGGGTCCCGGACAGCTCGGTCGAAGACATGCGGCAATGTTACGAGATGATCACGTGCTGATTCATGTGTTCGCCGTCACAGGTCGTATCGCATCCCCGGAGGGTTGCTCCTAGGCTGCAAGGGAAGGAAGGGAGCCCCACATGACGGTCGACCCCACCGACCCGGAGACCTTCGAGGACGCCCCGGCGGACGACGAGCGGGACCAGGAGGCCCCCGAGGCGGACACCGCCGAGCAGCGCGCCGACGTCCGGCCGGAACGTGACGAACCGGTCACGGACATCGACCGGGACGACGCCGACGAGGCGGACGCCGCGGAACAGGCACGCGTGGTTCCGCAGGACGAGGACGATTACCGGTAGTACGTTCCGCTTTGTCTCATCGTCCGACGTCCCCCGGCTACCGCGGTCGTCCGGTCCGTGAAATTCTGCGTCCGCGCCGCGCGCACCCGGGTTACCCAAAAGTACGATGTCCTTGTGGGCGCGGCGTGTACGGAACGGCTGCGTTCGATCACATCTTTGGGAGGCGGCGTGACAGCCATCGAGCAGACCGAGGCGGCGCGCCCGCGGGGCACCCGGCTGCCCCGCCGTGCCCGACGCAATCAACTGCTGGGAGCGGCGCAGGAGGTCTTCGTCGCGCAGGGCTACCACTCCGCCGCGATGGACGACATCGCCGAGCGGGCCGGCGTCAGCAAGCCGGTGCTCTACCAGCACTTCCCCGGCAAGCTGGAGCTCTACCTCGCCCTGCTCGACCAGCACTGCGAGTCACTCCTCCAGGCGGTCCGGACCGCCCTCGCCTCGACGACGGACAACAAGCTGCGCGTGGAGGCGACGATGGACGCCTACTTCGCGTACGTGGAGGACGAGGGCGGCGCCTTCCGTCTGGTCTTCGAGTCCGACCTGACCAACGAGCCGGCCGTGCGCGAGCGGGTGGACCGGGTCTCGCTCCAGTGCGCGGAGGCCATCTCCGACGTGATCGCGGGCGACACCGGACTGTCCAAGGACGAGTCGATGCTGCTCGCGGTGGGGCTCGGCGGGGTCTCCCAGGTGGTGGCGCGCTACTGGCTGTCCAGCCCGTCGGGCATCCCCCGGGACACGGCGGTGCAACTGCTGACCTCGCTGGCCTGGCGGGGCATCGCGGGTTTCCCGCTGCACGGCGCCGAACAGCACTGACCCTCCGGCGACCGGACGGCACGACCCACCCCGCGCCCGGACGGCACCGGCCCGCCCGCCGTCGAACAGCACCGGTCCCCCGGCGCCCCGCCGCCCCCGTCGCCGGGTGCCGGTGTTCGCTCCCGGCGTTGCCGGTCGACCCGTGGTCCGTCCCTTCACCGGGCTAATGTGTGCTGCGTACGGCGCGGTTCCACCGCGCAGAGACGGACCGTCGGAGGGACATAGCCGTGGAGGTCAAGATCGGGGTGCAGCACACGCCCCGGGAGATCGTTCTGGAGAGCGGACTTTCCGCCGAAGAGGTCGAGAGCGCGGTCGGCGAGGCGCTCACCGGCAAGGCGCGGCTGCTCAGCCTCACGGACGAGAAGGGCCGCAAGGTCCTGGTGCCGGCCGACCGGATCGCGTACGTGGAGATCGGCGAGCCCACCACCCGGCGGGTGGGGTTCGGCGCGCTGTAGACCGCGCGTCCGCCGGACCCGCGCCCAGCGGACGGCGAAGGAGAGAGGCCCGGCGGAAGTCCGCCGGGCCTCTCTCCCGTCTCCGTCCGCGCCACCCCTCGGTGGGGTGCGGGCGGCCCCGGAGAGGGTTGCAACGCGCAGGTCACGGGTAGAAGCGCCTTGACCGAACCGCCCGCAGCGTCGTCAGGTGAGGTGACCTCAGTGCTCTGGGAATCCATCAGCTCCGTCGTGATCGGCCTCGCCCTGTCCTGGGCCGCGCTCCGGGCGCTGCCCGGCCGTCTTCCGGCGGGCAGGACGGTGTTCGTCACCGGTGCGCTGGGTTCCCTGTTCGGCGCGTATCTCACCGACTCCACGCTGGGATCGGGCCACCTCCTGGCGACACCGACCGGTGCCGCGCTCGTCGGGGCGGTGACCCTGTCCCTGCTGATCCGCCCGCGCGGCCGGCGGCCGGTGCCCTCGGCAGCGGCCCGGTAGCGGCCGGAAGGCGTCCGGGCCGGTGACGCACCGGCCCGGTGACGTCCAGGCCGGTGACGTCCGGCCCGGTGGCGGGCCTCCGGACCGGTCAGGCCGCGAGGCCGAGCGCGGCCATCCGCTTGGTGTGTGCCTCGGTGATCCGGGAGAACATCCGGCCGACCTCCGCGAGGTCGAAACCGTCCGCCACGCCGCCCACCAGCATCATCGACAGGGCGTCGCGGTCGGCGACGACCCGCTGGGCCTGGGAGAGGGCCTCCCCCATCAGCCGCCGGGCCCACAGGGCGAGCCTGCCGCCGACCCGGGGGTCCGCCTCGATGGCACCGCGCACCTTCTCGACGGCGAAGTTCCCGTGCCCGGTGTCGTCGAGCACCCCCAGGACGAGCGAGCGGGTGTCCGCGTCGAGCCGGGCCGCGATCTCGCGGTAGAAGTCACTGGCGATGGAATCCCCGACATAGGCCTTGACCAGGCCCTCCAGCCAGTCCGACGGCGCCGTCAGGTGGTGGAAGTCGTCCAGCGCCTTGGCGAAGGGCTCCATGGCCGCGGTCGGGTCCTGGTCGATCGCGGTCAGCCGGTCGGTCAACCGTTCGAAGTGCTGGAATTCGGCGGACGCCATCCGTGCCAGCGCGGCCTTGTCACCGAGTGTCGGGGCGAGTTTCGCGTCCTCCGCGAGTCGTTCGAAGGCCGCCAGCTCCCCGTAGGCGAGCGCGCCGAGCAGGTCCACCACCGCGTCGCGGTACTGGGGGTCGGCGGAGGCGGTGGCCCAGTCCTGGGCGGCGATCCCGGTGGGCGCGGGTGCTCCGTCGGTTGCTTCCGTGGCGTTGTCAGGCGTCTCCATGGAGCGCAGAATAGCCCGCTCGTGTGAGGGCGGAAGGCCTCGGCCGGATGGAGACATCACATCATTCCCACGAATTCGCCCAACACACATGCGCGAATCCGGGGTACAGTGGTATTGCGCTTACTGAGCATTTTCTAGTGCCAAGAGCGCGACCTTGAATGAGGATGCCCGGTCGGTGGCCCGATCGGCTCCGACCCGACAGCCCTCCACGCGAGGCGTACACCACGTACGACCGCAGATGAGGGGCCCCCTCAGCGGCACGAGCGCTCGAGCGACGGCAGTGGTCCCGCGCCACCCGGCCCATCCACGGCCGGATGACCAACCAAGGCACGGTTGGACCCCCAGCGTTCGCCTCGGACCGCGTCTCACAGAAGAGGCAGCACCCTGACTACGTTCCGTGACCTCGGGATCCTTACCGAGACGGCCGAAGCCCTTGAGGCGGTCGGCATCATGTCCCCCTTCCCCATCCAGGAGATGACGCTCCCCGTAGCGCTCTCCGGCTCCGACGTCATCGGCCAGGCCAAGACCGGCACCGGCAAGACGCTGGGCTTCGGCCTCCCGCTCCTGGAGCGGGTGACCGTCCCCGCCGACGTCGAGGCGGGCCGGGCCACCCCGGCCGAGCTGACGGACGCGCCGCAGGCGCTGATCGTCGTCCCCACCCGCGAGCTGTGCCAGCAGGTCACCAACGACCTGCTCACCGCCGGCAAGGTCCGCAACGTCCGTGTGCTCGCCATCTACGGCGGCCGGGCGTACGAGCCCCAGGTCGAGGCGCTCAAGAAGGGCGTCGACGTGGTCGTCGGCACCCCGGGCCGCCTGCTGGACCTGGCGGGCCAGCGCAAGCTCGACCTCTCGCACGTCCGCGTCCTGGTCCTCGACGAGGCCGACGAGATGCTCGACCTGGGCTTCCTGCCCGACGTCGAGCGCATCATCACCATGCTTCCGGCGAAGCGCCAGACCATGCTGTTCTCGGCGACCATGCCGGGTGCCGTCATCTCCCTCGCGCGCCGCTACATGTCGCAGCCGACGCACATCAACGCCACGTCGCCCGACGACGAGGGCTCGACCGTCAAGAACACGACGCAGTACGTCTACCGCGCGCACTCGATGGACAAGCCCGAGATGGTCTCGCGCATCCTCCAGGCCGAGGGCCGCGGGCTCGCGATGATCTTCTGCCGGACGAAGCGGACGGCGGCCGACATCGCCGAGCAGCTGGAGCGGCGCGGCTTCGCGTCCGGCGCGGTCCACGGCGACCTCGGCCAGGGCGCCCGCGAGCAGGCGCTGCGCGCCTTCCGCAACGGCAAGGTGGACGTCCTCGTCTGCACCGACGTCGCCGCCCGCGGCATCGACGTCGAGGGTGTGACGCACGTCATCAACTACCAGTCGCCCGAGGAGGAGAAGACCTACCTCCACCGCATCGGCCGCACCGGCCGCGCGGGCGCCAAGGGCACCGCGATCACGCTGGTCGACTGGGACGACATCCCGCGCTGGCAGCTGATCAACAAGGCGCTCGGCCTGGACTTCCCGGACCCCGCCGAGACGTACTCCACCTCTCCGCACCTGTACGAGGACCTCGGCATCCCGGCGGGCACCAAGGGTGTGCTGCCGCGTGCCGAGCGGACCCGCGCGGGTCTGCGGGCGGAGGAGATCGAGGACCTCGGCGAGACGGGCGGCCGTGGCCGCAAGTCCTCCGCCACGGCCCCGGCCCCCCGCGAGGAGCGCGCGCCGCGCACCCCGCGTCAGCGTCGTCGTACGCGGGGCGGTGCCGCGGCGGCCGAGGGTGCCGTGACCGAGAGCGCCCTGACGGAGAGCGCCGTGACCGAGAGCGCCGTGACCACGGACACCGCGACCGTACCGGCGCCGTCCGTGGACGCGGACGGTGACGAGGCGGCGCAGCCGCGTACCCCGCGCCGCCGCCGCCGTACCCGGGCCTCCGTGGCCGAGGCGGGCGTGGCGGTGGCCGAGGCCCCCGCCGCCGAGGCCCCCGCCGCCGAGGCTCCGGCCGCCGTCGTGACGGAGGCCCAGCCCGAGCAGGCCGAGGACAAGCCGCGTCGCCGCCGTACCCGCGCGGCCGCCCCCGAGGCCGTCGAGGAAGCCCCCGTGGCGGAGACGAAGCCGCGTCGGCGTACCCGCGCCGCCGCGCAGCCCGCCGTCGAGGCCGTGGTCGCGGCGCCGGCCGCCGCACCGGTCGTGGACTTCCAGACCGTGGCCGTCGCCGCGTCCGTGGCGGAGCCCGTGGCCACCCGGCCGCGCCGCCGCCCGCGTGTCGTCAAGCCCGTGGTCGACGAGGTCGACTTCCAGATCGCTCCGGTCTCCGAGCCGGTGTCCGAGACGCGTCCGCGTCGTCGGCCCCGGACCGCCACCAAGCCGAAGACCGAGGCCGTGGCGTCGGTGCCGGCGGTGTCCGAGGACGCGGCGGCCCCGGCCAAGCCGCGTCGCCGCCGGGCGACCGGCGCCGCGAAGGCGGAGGCCGCGGCGGCGCCCGAGACGGCCGCCGTCGAGGACGCTGCCGCCGCGAAGCCGCGCCGCCGTCGCGCCCGCGCGACGACGGCGGCCGCCGGGACGGCCGAGAGCTGATCCCACCGCAGCCCGCCCAGGGCCCCGGACCCGCGCACCATGGGTCCGGGGCCCTGTGTCTGGCGGGGGCGGGCTCGTACGGCACCCGCCCACCCACGCGGACCGGACCCGGCCCGCACCCGAGCGGTGGGCCCGGTGAACCGTGTCCGCCCGCCGACTGCCCGCGCGCCCCCGGCCACCGGCCACCCGCCCGCTGCCCGACCGTGCGCCCGTGCGCCCGTCCCTTCCGGTCGCACGGCGTTCCCCTCCCCTCGGCGCCCCCGGGGTCCCGGCGATAGCCTCGTCTCATGAGTCGTCCGCCCACCTTCGTCCCGCCCCCTTGTGCCCGCGCCCGCGTCCTGGCCACCGGGCGCGGCGACTTCGCCGTGCTGGACGCCGCGCCGCGTACCCCGGCACACGCCACGGCCCTGCTGCTCCCCGGATACACGGGCAGCAAGGAGGACTTCGTCGCGCTGCTCGAACCGCTCACGGACGCCGGTTTCCGGGTGGTCTCGGTCGACGGCCGCGGGCAGTACGAGACCCCCGGGCCGGACCAGCAAAGCGCTTACGCCCAGGTCGAGTTGGCCCGTGATGTGCTGGCGCAGGCCGACGCGCTCGGCGCGGAGCGCCCGGTCCATCTGCTGGGGCACTCCCTCGGAGGCCAGATCGCCCGCGCGGCGGTCCTGCTCGACGCCGCCCCGTTCCGCTCGCTGACCCTGATGTCGTCCGGCCCCGCCGAGATCGTCCCCGCCCAGCAGAAGAAGGCGCGGATGCTCAGCGACGCGCTGGCCGGCCTCACCATGGACGAGGTCTGGACGGCGATGCGCGAGCTGGATCCGCCCGAGGACGCCGACACCGACGACGGCGAGGACCTGCGCCGCCGCTGGCTGCGCCACAATCCGGCGCAGCTGATCGCCACCGGGGCCCAGCTCTCGACCGAGCCGGACCGCGTGGACGAACTCGCCGCGCTGGGGCTGCCGGTCCATGTGGTGTCCGGGGAGAGCGACGACGTCTGGCCGGTGCCGTCGCTGGACGCGATGGCACGGCGGCTGGGAGCGCGGCGCACCGTGATCGAGGGTGCGGAGCACTCCCCGAACACGGCCCGGCCCGGTCCGACCGCGGCCGCGCTCGCCGCGTTCTGGAACACCGTCTGAGCCACCCGCCCGCCCACGACCGTCCGAGCCGATGCCCGGCCCACGACCGCCCGGGCCGCCGCCCGGCCCGCGACCGGAACCGGGCCGGGCGTCAGTACTGCGCCTGGAGGTGCTGCCAGAAGCCGTCGCGCAGGGCCCGCCGCAGAGGGGCGTGGCCCCTCAGCGAGTGCTGGAGCAGCCGTTCGGCCTCGACCAGCAGGTCCTGGTCGACGGAGCCGGGGAGGTAGGGGTGCCCCGGCAGCAGGTCGGCCAGGGACTCCCTGCCGCGCGCGGAGAGCCAGCCCGCGGCGATCTGCGCGCCGACGAAGCGCACGTCCTCCCGCCCGGGGGCGGGGCCGTCGTCCTCGTACATCGTGACGGGGCGCCGGGTGACGTACGGGCGGCAGAAGTCGAGGTCGAAGGTGCGCTGGCTGTCGACCTCCCAGAGCAGCGGCTCGGCCTGGTTGCGGCCTTCGCCCGCCTCGATGCCCCAGAGGTGGACGCGGGCGCCGTAGCCCTGCGCGGCCTCGACCGCGGACACCAGGTCCTCGTCCCCGCCCACCAGGGCCGCGTCGCTGATCGCCCGGTGCCGGGCGAGCGATTCGAGGTCGGAGCGGATGAGTGAGTCGACGCCCTTCTGCTGGTTGTTCGCGTTGAGGTTGCCCAGTCTGACCTTCACGTCGGGGAGTTCGGCGATGGACTGCTGCTCGACGGTGTGGATGCGGCGACGCGCCCCGTCGTACCAGTAGACGCGCAGCAGTCTGCTGTCCGCGAAGATGGTGCGGGCCTTGTCGATGAAGGCCTCGATCAGCCCTTCCGCGTCGAGGTCGAAGGACCGGCGGTCCTCGGTGCCGGTGACGAGCAGTCCGGCGGCCGCGTAGACGTAACCCGCGTCCACGAAGATCGCGTGGGTGGAGGGTGTCTTGGACACCTCGGCGAGTACGCGCTGAAGCAGTTCGTTGGTGCGCTCCACCTGCTCGCGGATGCCGGGTCCCGCGTCCGGCTGCGGGCTCTGTGGGTTCACGCGGACCTCATCGGCTGCACATGGTTCGTTACTGACGGGTGCTCAGGCATCCAAAAAAATTCCTTAGCCTAGGGAATGATTGCAGTCAGCAAGTCGTTGGAACCCCTGTGGGGCGCGCGTCGCGGACGGCTTGCGCTCCCATCCTCGCGGACGGCCCACCGTCCATCCAGCAGTTCTCCAGCAGGAGGATCAGACGAAGGGAAGCCCTATGCGCTTCGAGATCACGCGACTCGACGACGTCGACGGTACCGCCGTGGACAGCACCGTCGTGGACGCCGCCTCCGTCAACCGGATCGTGCAGCAGGCCGCTTCGATCGGCCAGCGCATCCTGATCCGGCCGGCAGACACGCCGGCTTCGTAACACCGTGCGCCGCCCCCGTGCGGCCCAGCACGACGACGCGCCCCCGGTACGGACCGCTCCGTACGGGGGCGTAGTGGTGTCCGGGGTCAGGCGTTCTGGACGACCTGCGTGACACCGTTGATGATCTGCTGGACGGCGATGGCGGAGAGCATCATGCCGGCCAGCCGGGTCACCAGGACGACCCCGCCGTCCTTGATCACCCGGATGATCAGCAGCGAGTACCGCATGGTCAGCCAGAGGACGACGTGCATGGCGACGATGGCCGACCACACCGACACCTGGCCGACGACACCGTCCGCGTGCTGCACGGCGAGGATCACCGAGACGATCGCGCCGGGCCCGGCGAGCAGCGGCATCCCCAGCGGTACGAGGGCCACGTTGACGTCCTTGGTCTGCGTCGGCTCGTCCGTCTTGCCGGTGAGGAGGTCCAGCGCGATCAGCAGCAGGAGCAGTCCGCCCGCGATCATCAGCGCGGGCACGGAGACGTGCAGGTAGTCGAGGATCTGCTGGCCGAGCAGACCGAACACGGCGATCACGCCGAAGGCGACGGCGACCGCCTGGAGCGCCATCCTGCGCTGGGTCTTGGCGGGGCGCCCCGCGGTCAGGGCCAGGAAGATCGGGGTGATTCCGGGCGGATCCATAATCACAAAAAGGGTGAGAAAAAGGGATCCGAAGACAGCGACGTCGAACACAGTGAGCCTTGCCAGAGGAGGAGAGCGGAGCGGGTGGGAGCCGTAGCGTCGCGTGTCCGGCCACGGACGGGGCCGGACACGCGACGCTACGGAAGAAGGGGACGGAACGGGGGACGGAAGCGCGTCACGCCTGGCGGGCTCCGCCGGCGCCCGGCACCGGGAAGGCTCCCGTGGCGCGCCGGGTAATCTCGCCGTAGATCTCCGGGTCGGTGGTGTACTCGCCGATCCGGACGGTCTTGCGGGTGCCGTGGTAGTCGCTGGAGCCGGTGGGCAGCAGGTCCAGCTCGGCGGCGAGCGCGCGCAGCCGGGCCCGGGTGGGGGCGTCGTGGTCCATGTGGTCGACCTCGATGCCGTCCAGCCCGGCGGCCGCCAGGTCCGCGATCACGGACTCGGGCACCACGGCGCCGCGCTTGACGGCGAGCGGATGGGCGAAGACGGTGACGCCGCCCGCCGCCTTGACCAGGCGGACCGCTTCGAACGGGTCGAGTTCGTGCTTGTCGGCGTAGGCCCGGCCGCCGTTGCCCAGCCAGGCCGGTGTGAAGGCGTCGGAGACCGAGTCGACGACGCCCAGCTCGACGAGGGCGGTGGCGACGTGCGGCCGGCCGACCGATCCGTCCCCGGCGATCCGGGCGACCCGCTCCCAGGTGACGGGGACGCCGAGCTCCTGGAGCTTGCGCACCATCGTCCTGGCGCGCGGCACCCGGTCGTCCCGCACCAGTTCGCGTGCGTGTGCCAGCTCGGGTTCGGCGGGGTCGAAGAGGTAGGCCAGCATGTGCAGGCCGATGCCGCCGACGCGGCAGGAGAGCTCGGCGCCCCGTACGAGGGTGAGCCCTTCGGGGAGGGCCGCGACCGCTTCCGCGTGCCCGCCCACCGTGTCGTGGTCGGTGAGGGCGACGACGTCCAGCCCCGCGGCGGCGGCGTGGGCCACCAGCTCGGCGGGGGTGTCCGTGCCGTCCGACGCGGTGGAGTGGGTGTGCAGATCGATGCGCACGACGCTCACTCCGGTGCTGGTGGACGGACAGGGGACGCTCAAAGGATAACCGGCCGGCATCACCGTCCGGCCCGTCACCGGGGCCTTACGCGTCACACCCGGGGCGGGGCCGGCTCGCGGACGCGCCCCGGTCAGGGCCGGGTGAGCAGCCGGGGGGTGAGCGCCCCGCAGGGGACGAGGTCCACCTCGGCGCCCACGTCACGCAGATCGGTCAGCACCAGCTCGTCGTACATCAGGAAGCCGGACTGTTCGGGCCAGACGATCGCCCAGAGCCAGAGGCCGGACGCCTCTCCGGCGAAGACCGCACGGTCGGGCGGGGCGTTCTTGACGTGCCAGAGCGGGGTGGGGTGCCCGGCGGCGAGCACCTTGGCGTCCGGGGGGCCGTCGGCGGACAGCCCCGAGCCGGGGTCCAGGCCGTCGAGGCCCGCGTACCGGGCGCCGAGCCCGATGCCGAGTTCCTCGGCCACCAGCACCAGCTCGCCCATGCCGCCGAGCGGTCCGGGCCCCGAGCAGGCGACGGCGGTGGCGCGGCCGCCGCTGCGGTCGTCCCCCACGTAGGCGGCGCCCGTGAGCAGCCAGCCCACCGGGAGCGGCCAGGGCATCCACACCGGCACCTCGGACCGGTCCACCACGACGCCGAGCGATTCCACACCGGGTGGGATCACCGGCTGCATCGGGTGAATCCGGCCGTGCTCGGCACACTGCCAGAAGTCGGCGAAGAGGCCGGGCGGCCTGACCCGGCCTCCGCACCTCGGACAACTGGGTTCGCCCCTCATACCGCCACGGTCCTCTCCGCCGCCCGCCGCGTCAAGGACGATCACCCCCGCCGGTGCGGCGGCCGGTCCACGCGCCTAGTCCAGCGCCACGGAGCCGCGTGACGGGTCGCGCAGGTCGGTCCCCCGCGCGAGCCAGCGCTCCTGGAGTTCCTCCGCGCCCCGGACCCGCTTCCACGCGGCCTCGTTACGCGTCATGGGCAGCAGCGGCAGGAACCGCACCGGGTCCATCGGGGCGTCCAGCTCCAGGTCCTCCACGAGGCCGCCCGGCTCGGCGACCAGCACCGAGCTGAACGGGGCGCCGGGCCACAGCTCCTGGCCGAGGTCCAGCGACGCCCCGGGGGCGACGACCAGCCCCTCGACCTGCGGGGAGGCCGCCAGTACCGCGAGGGGCCTGAGCACCTGGTCGGTGTCGGCGCGTCCCGCCCGTACGGAGAGGATCAGCTCGGCCCGCGGGCCCTTCACGGGGTCGGCGAGCGGAGAGGTGGGGTCGGCCATCGGCTGCCCCGACATACCGAGGGTCGCGTAGCGCACCACATCGCCCTCGATGAAGCGGAGCACCTCGATCCGGTCCGTTCCGACGAACGTCACGTCGGCCCGCGCGTCCGGTTCACCCAGAGCCGTACGGAGCCTGGTCTCGACCAGATCAAGAATTTCTCCCATACGGCGAGCATAGAACGCGTCCGCGGCGGGCAAAGGAACAGATTGGCCCCGGGACGGCTGCTAGCCTGAACCGTCGGCCGGGACCGTACGCGGAAGCGTTCTCCCGGTGCCGACGACACGTGATCCCTCACGGGGGACCGGCCGGAGGAGGTGGGGCTGCGGTGGATCCAAGCCGACCGTGCAGTACCAACCGCTCCTCCGCACGACGCCTCCCTTCCGCGGTCTGACGTTCTCGCCGGACCGGCGCGCGGCGGTCCACGCCCCGGAGCGCCCCCGTTTCCCTGCCTGTCTGTAGCGAACGCCGTCATCGCGCCGCGCGCGGTGCCGCCCGCTTTGCGGACGTGAGCTCACGTCCCCATTCCGGGCAGTTCCACGCCCCGCCGACGGCCCTCCGTAAAGAGGAGCCAGCCATGTCGATGATCCGTGACCTGCGCGCAGCCGTGCGCCCGTCCCGTAAGAGCGCCACCGCCCCGCACAGCGGTTACGACACCACCCGTGACCCGTCCGCCTCCAGTGCGGTGGTGGACTGCGCGGTCTACCGCGACGGCCGCCGGGTGACCCAGGCCTCGTGTCTGACCCCGCACGAGGCCATGTTGCGCGTGCGGGAGGACGGCGGCTTCGCGTGGATCGGCCTGCACGAGCCGACCGAGGCCGAATTCGCCGGTATCGCACGGGAGTTCGGGCTCCATCCGCTCGCCGTGGAGGACGCGGTCCACGCCCACCAGCGGCCCAAGCTGGAGCGCTACGACGACACCCTGTTCACCGTCTTCAAGACCATCCACTACGTCGAGCACGCCGAACTGACCGCCACCAGCGAGGTCGTGGAGACCGGTGAGGTGATGTGCTTCACCGGCCCGGACTTCGTCATCACCGTCCGGCACGGCGGCCACGGCTCACTGCGTGCCCTGCGCCACCGGCTCCAGGACGACCCGGAACTGCTCGCCAAAGGGCCGTCGGCCGTGCTGCACGCCATCGCGGACCATGTCGTGGACGGTTACATCGCGGTGGCCGCGTCCGTCCAGGACGACATCGACGAGGTGGAGATCGACGTGTTCTCCACCCCGGCGAAAGGCGGCCGCCGCGGATCGGACGCCGGCCGGATCTACCAGCTGAAGCGCGAGGTGCTCCAGTTCAAGCGCGCCGTGTCGCCGCTGCTGCGCCCGATGCAGCTGCTCAGCGAGCGGCCGATGCGGCTGATCGACCCGGACATCCAGAAGTACTTCCGCGACGTGGCCGACCACCTGGCCCGGGTGCACGAGGAGGTCATCGGCTTCGACGAGCTGCTGAACTCGATCCTCCAGGCCAATCTGGCCCAGGCCACGGTCACGCAGAACGAGGACATGCGCAAGATCACCTCATGGGCGGCCATCGTGGCCGTGCCGACGATGATCTGCGGTGTCTACGGCATGAACTTCGACATGCCCGAACTCCGCTGGTCCTACGGCTATCCGATGGTCCTGGGGCTCATCGTCACCGTCTGCTTCTCGATCCACCGCATCCTCAAGCGCAACGGCTGGCTCTAGGGCGAGTTCCGAACGCGGCGCTGTCCGCCCGGAGGGCGTCGCGGGCCAGGCGGGACTTTCGAAACCCGCCCTAATAGAGTGCGGACATGACTGCCGCTGACGTGTTGCTGGACCGGGCCCTGGTCGAGGAGGCCACCAAGAAGTCCGGCCTGATCTGGGTGCGCGGCTCGGGCCGCGCCCAGGCGCTCTGGCACGTGTGGCACGACGGCGCGGCGGTGCTCGTCGGTGACGGCCCCGGGGAGCAGCCGCTGCCCGCGGGACTGGAGCCGGGCGGGGCCGCCGAGGTGACGGTGCGCAGCAAGGACAAGGGCGGCCGGATCGTGGCCTGGACGGCCGCCGTCGCCGTCCTCGCCCCGCACTCCGAGGAGTGGGAGGCGGCGGTCGCTGAGCTCAAGGGCAAACGGCTGAACGCGCCGGACGCCGACCGGCTGACCGAACGCTGGGCGCGCGCGTGCCGGGTGGTGCGGCTGACGCCGGGTGCGGCCCGCACGGACCTGCCGCGGGGCTCGCTGGCCGCGGTGCCTCCGCCCACCACGGCGACCACCCGGCATCCCGTACCCGCCGCGCTCCCCCGGCTGCTGCTGAAGCGCCGCCGCACGGGCTGAGGCGCCGCCGCACGGGCTGCCGGGGGCCGGCGCCGGGCGGGGTCAGCCGGAGGACTTGGGCAGGTCGCCGCCGTAGTCGACGGTGTCGCCCTCGGCCGGTGCCTCCAGCGCGAAGTCCTCGCCCCAGTCGGCCAGGGTGACGGACCCCCCGCCGCCGCCCCGGGCCACCCTCAGCGGGTACGGCGTGCCCTCCAGGGAGACGTCGAGCGTGCCGCCCTCACCCTTTCCCCCCATGATCTGCACCGTGCGGACCTCCCCGACCGTGTCGCGATCGCCCTTGTTGACCTTTCCGTGCAGCGTGAGCATGCCGTCCAGGAGGGTCTTCTTCTCGGTGAAGCCGCGCAGTTGCCGGTAGGTCGGATCGTCCTCGGGCACCTTCACGTACTTGTTCTGGAGCTTGTCGGCGGCCTGGGAGCTGTCGTCGTCGCCCTTCTCGTCGGTCCAGAAGCCCGCGTCGGCCTTGAGGAACAGCTCGTCCCCGACCCGCAGCAGCGCGAAGGTGTTCTTCTTCGAGGTCACCGATCCGGTGCCGCCGTCGGCGCTCAGCCGCATGTCCAGGGTGTACGTGCCGCCCTTGCTGACCAGCTTGCCGGTCAGGCGCACGGCGTCGGCGGCGTCGGCGGCGGCCCGGGTCTTCTTCTCGATCTGTTCCGCCGTCAGTTTGCCGACGCCGTTGGTTCCCTCGTCCGGGTCCTCCCCCGCGCAGGCCGTCAGCGCGGCGGTCAGCCCGGCGCAGAGCACCAGGGCGGCGGCCGTCCGGCGGCGGGCCCGGACGGCCGGGGCGGAAGAGGTCACGGCGCACTGCCTCTCGTCGGTGTGTCGGGGTGGCAGACGGCAGCGTACCCGTGCCCGGTACGCCTTTCGGCCCAGTGCCGGACGGACGGTCCGCCACGGGCGGCGGGGGCGGGTACGGGCTAGCCTGAATCACGGCAAGGCGGACGCGGGGGGCGGAGGGAGACGCACAGGATGGCGGCAGGCACCCCCCGGGTGTTCGTCTCGCACCTCTCCGGCGTACCGGTGTTCGACCCGAACGGTGACCAGGTCGGCCGGATGCGCGACCTGGTGGCGATGCTCCGGGTCGGCGGCAAGCCCCCGCGGCTCCTCGGCATGGTCGTCGAGGTGGTGAGCCGGCGCCGCATCTTCCTGCCGATGACCCGGGTGACGGGCGTCGAGTCCGGCCAGGTCATCACCACCGGCGTGGTCAACATGCGGCGCTTCGAACAGCGCCCGACCGAGCGACTGGTCCTGGGCGAGTTCCTTGACCGGCGGGTGCACCTGGTGGAGACGGACGAGGAGGTCACCGTCCTCGACGTGGCCATCCAGCAGCTCCCGGCCCGCCGCGACTGGGAGATCGACAAGTTCTTCGTACGCAAGGGGCGCGGCGGTGCGCTGCGCCGCAAGGGCGAGACGCTGACCGTGGAGTGGTCGGCCATCCGCGGGTTCTCGCTGGAGCAGCACGGCGGCGCGGAGAGCCTGGTGGCCACCTTCGACCGGCTGCGTCCCACCGACGTCGCCAACGCGATGCACCATCTGACGCCGAAGCGCCGGGCCGAGGTGGCCGCCGCCCTGGACGACGACCGGCTCGCGGACGTCCTGGAGGAACTGCCCGGGGACGACCAGGTGGAGATCATCGGCAAGCTGAAGGAGGACCGGGCGGCGGACGTCCTGGAGGCGATGGACCCGGACGACGCGGCCGACCTGCTCTCCTGGCTGCCGGAGGCCGACAAGGAACGCCTGCTGACCCTGATGCGGCCGGACGACGCGGCCGACGTGCGGCGTCTGCTCTCCTACGAGGAGCGGACCGCGGGCGGGCTGATGACGACGGAGCCGATCATCCTGCGGCCGGACGCGACGGTCGCCGACGCGCTGGCCCGGGTACGGCAGCAGGACCTCTCCCCCGCGCTGGCCGCCCAGGTGTACGTCTGCCGGTCGCCGGACGAGACGCCGACCGGCACGTACCTGGGCACCGCGCACTTCCAGCGGCTGCTGCGCGACCCACCGTTCACCCTGGTCAGCTCGCTGGTCGACAGCAACCTGGTGCCGCTCGCCCCGGACACCCCGCTGCCCGCGGTGACCAGCTACCTCGCCGCGTACAACCTCGTCTCGGCGCCCGTGGTGGACGAGAGCGGGTCGCTGCTGGGCGCGGTCACCGTCGACGACGTGCTGGACCACCTGCTCCCCGAGGACTGGCGGGAGACCGACTTCGACAGCGGGGAGGAGGACACCGGTGACCGCTGACGACCGCGCGAGGAGCGGCCCGTCGGGCGCGTCGGGCATCACGCGTCCTCCAAGGCCCCGGCTCGACCAGCCGAAGGCGCCCCGGCGCCGGCTGCTGCCGGAGTACGACCCGGAGGCGTTCGGCCGGTTCTCCGAGCGCATCGCCCGCTTCCTGGGGACGGGGCGGTTCATCGTCTGGATGACGCTGATCATCATCCTGTGGGTGATGTGGAACGTCGTCGCCCCGCGCGGGCTGCGGTTCGACGAGTACCCGTTCATCTTCCTGACCCTGGCGCTGTCCCTCCAGGCCTCGTACGCGGCCCCGCTGATCCTGCTCGCGCAGAACCGCCAGGACGACCGCGACCGGGTCACCCACGAGCAGGACCGCAAGCAGGACGAGCGCTCGATCGCGGACACCGAGTACCTCACCCGGGAGATCGCGGCGCTCCGGATGGGCCTCGGCGAGGTCGCCACCCGGGACTGGATCCGGTCGGAGCTGGAAGCCATGGTCAGGGACATGGAACAGCGCCGGGTGCTGCTTCCCGCGGAGAGTGACGAAGCCGACCGCTGAAGGGCTACCCGCGCGTAGGCACCGGCGCCGTACCATCGTCCGTATGGCTACGGAAGACGCGGTGCGTGAAGCGCTGGCGACAGTGAACGACCCGGAGATCCACCGACCGATCACCGAGCTGGGCATGGTGAAATCCGTCGACATCGATCCTGACGGTGTGGTCGCTGTCACCGTGTACCTCACGGTCTCCGGCTGCCCGATGCGGGAGACGATCACCAGGAACGTGACCGACGCGGTGGCCCGTGTCGAAGGCGTGTCGCGGGTCGAGGTCACGCTCGACGTGATGAGCGACGAGCAGCGCAAGGAGCTGGCCTCCTCGCTGCGCGGTGGCACCGCGGAGCGTGAGGTCCCGTTCGCCAAGCCCGGTTCGCTGACCCGGGTCTACGCGGTCGCGTCCGGCAAGGGCGGCGTCGGCAAGTCGTCGGTGACGGTGAATCTCGCGGCGGCGCTGGCGGACGACGGGCTCAAGGTCGGCGTGGTGGACGCGGACATCTACGGGCACAGCGTGCCCCGGATGCTCGGCGCGGACGGCAAGCCCACCCAGGTCGAGAACATGATCATGCCGCCGTCCGCGCACGGCGTGAAGGTCATCTCGATCGGCATGTTCACCCCGGGCAACGCCCCGGTGGTGTGGCGCGGCCCGATGCTGCACCGGGCGCTCCAGCAGTTCCTCGCCGATGTGTACTGGGGCGACCTGGACGTCCTGCTGCTCGACCTGCCGCCGGGCACGGGTGACATCGCGATCTCCGTCGCGCAGCTCGTGCCGAACGCGGAGATCCTGGTCGTCACCACCCCTCAGCAGGCGGCGGCCGAGGTCGCGGAGCGCGCCGGGTCCATCGCCGTGCAGACCCACCAGAAGATCGTCGGTGTGGTCGAGAACATGTCGGGCATGCCGTGCCCGCACTGCGACGAGACGGTCGACGTGTTCGGCTCCGGCGGCGGTCAGCGGGTCGCCGACGGGCTGACGAAGACGGTCGGCGCCGAGGTGCCGGTGCTGGGCTCGATCCCGATCGACCTGCGGCTGCGGGAGGGCGGCGACGAGGGCAAGCCCGTCGTCCTGTCCGACCCGGACTCCCCGGCCGGCGCGGCGCTGCGGTCGATCGCCCAGAAGCTGGGTGGCCGTCAGCGCGGCCTGTCCGGCATGTCGTTGGGGCTGACCCCGCGCAACAAGTTCTGAGCCGCGCACGCGGCGGCCTGGGGGCGGTCCTCGGGCACGGGCGGTTCCGCGAGGCGGGGCGGCCGTCGTCCGGGGCCGCCCCGCGGGCGTGCGGTCGGCCGCCGTCCGGGGCCGCACCGAGCGGTACGGTGGGCCGCCGTCCGGGGCCGCCCCGCACCGTGTGCGGGCCGCTCAGACCTCGTACGTCCTGATGTCACCGATCACCGCGAAGCCCAGGCCGTAGGCGCTCATCCCGCGCCCGTACGCGCCGATGTGCACCCCGTCGGGCGCCGATCCGGCGAGGATCCAGCCGAACTCGGACTCGCGGTAGTGGAAGTCCACCGGCACCCCGTCCACCGGGAGGGACAGCGACGACCAGGGGGCCTGGCCCACCTCGTCGGCGAGCGCGAACGCGGCCTCCGTCTGCTGGCTCAGCCATTCGCCACGCAGGACGTGGTCCATCTGCGCGGGCCAGGTGTAGGTGAGCAGGCCGCTGCCGGCCAGCCAGGCCGCCGAGGACACCGTGGTGGCCTCCAGCACACCCGTACCGTCGCCGCTGTGCCGCGTCGGGCTGCTGGCGACCGTCACCACCACCGCGAAGCGCTCCTTCTCGGCGCTGTCGCCGGAGCGCAGGGCGGGTTCCTCGCCGTGGCCGGTGCAGCCGTGCTGCACCGTGCCGTCCGCCGCCGGGGTGACCTGCATCAGCCAGCGCGGGCCGGTGAACGCCTCGTCGAGGCCGTACCAGGGGAACGGCGCCTTCAGATAGCCGTCGACAGCGCGCCGGGTCGCCGGCGCCCCCGCTGTGGTGCCGGCGCCGGGGGCACCGTCCGCCCCTGCCCGACTCGTCGTCTCCATCTGCCCGGCCGCCTCCTCGATCTGTCGCTGATCCGGAGCGGCCCTCCCTCTCGGGCGTGGGCAACCTCGCAACCGGACAGATGGAGAATAGCCATACCGCCCCGAGGAGCCGGGATTGACCGGTCTCAGGTGGCGTCTGCGTCGAAGGGCGGGCGCTCGTCCAGGGCGGGCTTCTCCGGACGGCCGGGCGCGGTCTCCTTCTTGAGGAGGTCCGGGGCCGGCTCCTTCTTCAGAAGATCGGGGCCCGTCTCCTTCTTGAGGAGATCGGAGCCCGACTCCTTCTTGAGCAGGTCGGGCGTGCCCGCCGACGCGGGGGCGGTGGAGGAGGCACCCTCCCGGCCGTTCACCGCGTCGGTGATCTCGGCCATCTCCTTGCGCAGGTCGAAGCTCTCGCGGATCTCCTTCAGCCCCAGGTCGTCGCCGCCCTCCGAGAGCTGCTTGCGGAGGAACGTCTTGGGGTTGAGGTCCTCGAACTCGAAGTCCTTGAACTGCGGGCCGAGCTCCGTGCGGATGTCTTCCTTCGCGCTGTCCGAGAACTCCCGGATCTTGCGGATGGTGCGCGTGATGTCCTGGATGACCTTCGGCAGCTTCTCCGGACCGAAGACGATCACCGCGATGACCACGAGCGTCAGCAGCTCCAGTGCGCCTATGTCATTGAACACCTTGCTGCTCCTCGTGTTCTCTGCGTGTTCCCGGCGGTTCTCTCCGCCGGGTGACCGTGGCCCGGACCCGCTCCACGGTACCCGGCGTTGCCGTCCGTCCGGTACCTGCCGCCGCCGGTCAGCTACCGCTCGCCGAACCCAGTGTCAAAGTCATGGACCGCTCTTTACCTCCGCGGGTCAGCCGGAGGTCCAGCCGGTCGCCCGGCCGGTGGGCGCGGATCTTGATGATCAGCTCCTCTCCGCTGTGCACGCGTTGGCCCTGCACCTGGGTGATGACGTCCCCCGCTTTGATCCCCGCCTTGTCTGCGGGGCCGCCGGGGGTCACCGCGGAGGTGCCGTCGGCGCTCTTCCCGCCGACCTTGGCACCGTCACCGGTGTACTGCATGTCCAGGGTGACGCCGATCACCGGGTGGGTGGCCTTGCCGGTGTTGATCAGCTCCTCTGCGACGCGCTTGGCCTGGTTGACCGGTATCGCGAACCCGAGGCCGATGGACCCCGACTGCCCGCCGTCGAGCCCGGTACCGCTGTCGGCCGCGCGGATGGCGCTGTTGATGCCGATCACCCGGGCCTGGGTGTCGACGAGCGGACCGCCCGAGTTGCCCGGGTTGATGGGGGCGTCGGTCTGCAAGGCGTCCACGTAGCTGACGTCGCTGCCGTCGCCCTTCTCGCCCCCGGCGGTGATGGGCCGCTGCTTGGCGCTGATGATGCCGGACGTGACCGTGTTGGAGAGGTCGAAGGGGGCGCCGATGGCCACCACCGGGTCACCGACCCGCACGTTGTCGGAGTTGCCGAGGGCCAGGGGCTTGAGGCCCGAGACCCCGCGGACCTTCACCACCGCCAGGTCGTACCCGCTGTCCTTGCCGACGATCTCGGCCGACGCGGTCTCGCCGCCGCTGAAGGTGACGGTGATGTGGCCGGCCGACCCGGCGGGAGCCACGACGTGGTTGTTGGTGAGGATGTGGCCCTTACTGTCGAGCACGAACCCCGTGCCGGTGCCGGACTCGGCGGAACCGCTGACGTGCAGGGTCACCACACCGGGCAGGGCGCGCGCGGCGATACCGGCGACGCTGTCCGGGGCCCGGCCTCCGCTGTCGGGGCCCGCCTGCGGCAGCTCGACCGTGGTGAGGCCGCCGTTGCGCTCGATGTACGAACCGACCCCGCCGCCGATCCCGCCCGCGACGAGAGCGAGCAGGACGGCACCGGCCAGCGCCGTTCCACGGCGTCCCTTGCGGGCCTTCCCGCCCTCGGCTCCGGTGTCGGGGCGGCTCAGGGGCTGCTGGGGCGCGCCCCAGGGGTCGTAGCGCGTCCACTGGCCCGTCTGCGGCTGAGGGGGCGGGGGCAGGGGCTGCGGTTCGGCCGGGGGCTGCTGCTGAGTCTGCGTCATGGCGGTCTGGTGCGGGTGCTGGTGGTGCTGGTGCGGCAGGGGGTGGGGTCCGGGCGGCTGCGGACCGTACGCGCCGCCGGGGGGCGGGTACGCCTCGCCAGGCGCCGGGTACGCCTCGCCCGGTGCCTGGTCGCCCGGCGCGGGGGCCGCCGGGCCGTGGCCGCCGCCTCCCGCGCAGGGCGGGGGCACGGGGGTGCCGTGGGCGGGGGTCGGCACCGGACGCTGGACGGGCGGTGCGGGCGCCCACGGCCCCGGGCCGCCGTAGGGCGGGGTGCTGTACTCGTCGGGGGTGTGCAGGGGCCGCGCCCGGGGAGCGGACGCGACCGGCTCACCCGGCGGGGACGGAACCCCGGGCCCGGCCGCGCCGGGGGTGCCCGCGCCGGGTGCCGCCGGGCCGGCCCCGAGGGCCTCGGGCACCGACGCTCCGGGGCCGGGAACCGGGGGCGCGAGGGTGAACGAATCGTCCCCGCCGGAGCCGGACTCGGTCACCGCGTCGGCCCGCGCGGACCCGGTCCCGGCCGCCGCGCCCGGTGCCGGGCCCTCCGGCTCGGCGGGGCGGACGCGTCCCGCCGAGGGACGGCTCCACCACTTCGCCTTGGGCCCGCTGGGCTTCCCGTCGTCCATGCTCTCCCCGCCACTGGCCATTGAGCGCCCTCGCGGAGGCGCTCCCCCCGGAATTCAACCAGGTTTGCGAACCTGTGCGCGGAGGTCCGGTCAGCGCAACGGCGAAAGCGGCAACGCGTGGTCGGTGAGCGGCGGTGAGGCGGAGGCCGTCGCGGACGGCGCGGCCCCCCGGGGATCGGCCGCGCCTCCCGGCGGCGCCGACAGCAGGGGTCCCGCGTCGGTGGGACGTATCAGCGGCGGCACGCTCACGTTCAGCACCGGGAAGGCGAAGGACTGTCCCACGAACCCCGTCGTGCCGAGGAGCGCGGGGGGCGCCGTGGCGAGCGCGGGCCGGGCGGACGCGGAGAGCGCCGGTGCCGACGCGGACAGGCCGGGCCGGTCGCCGAAAGTGAGTCCACCGCCGCGGCTCGCGGTGGCGGCGCCGCCGCCCGCGCGGACCTCGGTGCCCGCCGGGGTCGCGCCGCTGCCCGCGCCCTCCGCGCTGAGCGGCGGCTCGGGGCCGTACTCCAAGGGCAGAGCGCCACCGAGCGCGATGGCCGCCAGCGACACGGCGCTGGCCGCGGCGAACGCGAAGCGACGGCCGCGCCAGGGGGAACGATCCGCCTCCCGGCCCACCGCGTGCACCGGGAACGCGGAACGGGAGGCACCGCCTGGCAGGGCGGTCGTGGAGCCGTGGACGGTGGGCAGATAACCGAAGCCGCCCAGCGGTGAGGGGCGCGAGTCGGCGCGCGTGCGGGTCCGGGAGGGGGGAAGCGCCGGGAAGACGTCCTCCCCGAACCCCCGGCCGCCGCCGAAGGGTTCGCGGGGGCCGTCGCCGTCACCGCCCGTGCCCCCGGGGAGGCCCTGGAGGCGGGCGAGGAACCCCTCGGAGGGCGGCGGCGGGGTGGCGGTGGCGAAGGCGCTCTTCAGCCGCCGCTGGGCGTCCGCCTCCGCCTTGCACCGGGAACAGGTCGCCAGATGGGCCAGGACCCGTTCGCGGGCGTCGTGTTTGAGCTCGCCGTCGACGAGCGCGGCGAGCCGGTCCCCCAGATGCTGCTCCGCGGGTGTCGGACCTGTGAGACTCACGCCGTTCCGCCCTCCCCCGCGACGATGGCGTCCGCCAGGGAGCGCTGCTCGGCGCGGGCTTCGGGCGAACGGTGCCGCAAGGCCTTGCGCAGGTGGGAGCGGCCGCGGTGGATACGGCTGCGCACGGTGCCGAGCTTCACGCCGAGTGTGGCGGCGATCTCCTCGTACGAAAGGCCCTCGATGTCACAGAGCACGACCGCCGCACGGAATTCCGGGGCGAGGGTGTCCAGCGCCTGCTGGACGTCCGCGTCGAAGTGTGTGTCGTTGAACACCTGCTGCGGCGACGGCTCACGGCTCGGCAGCCGCTCCGCGGCGTCGTCGCCGAGCGAGTCGAAGCGGATCCGCTGCTTGCGGCGCACCATGTCCAGGAAGAGATTGGTGGTGATGCGGTGCAGCCAGCCCTCGAAGGTGCCGGGCGTATACGTCGACAGCGACCGGAACACCCGGACGAAGACTTCCTGGGTGAGGTCCTCGGCGTCGTGCTGGTTGCCCGTCAGCCGGTAGGCGAGGCGGTACACGCGACCGCTGTGCGTGCTGACGATCTCTTCCCATGTGGGCGGGGTCCACGCCTGAGATTCCGCGTCTGCGGCGAAGGTCGCGGTCGGTGCGGAAGCGTTGGAAGAACGGTCAGCGGTGTCGGTCACGGATTTCGGCTCACCCGCCGACCTGAGAAAGCGCCGCAGCACTCCTCCCCGATCCACAGGCGCAGCCGCACCTCCCCTATCGGCTCTGGTGGTGTCCAGTGGAGCCCCTACCATAGCCACCTCGCCCGTTAGCTCCGGATAAGCCTTATTCCCTGCTGGGGCCCGGGAGTGCCCCGGGCGCAAAGGAACATTCCGGGCCCGGCCACAAGGCCTGGTCCCGGTGTTTTCCCCTGCCTCTTCCTAACGCCCGGTCCCATCTGCGGGTTCCCGGGTTCAGCCGATACAGTCACCGTTGCGCCAACTACGGGGACAGGAGAGGGTCATTACCGCCAACCGGCAGACGAGCTGGGCGTTCGCCGACGCCTTTGTCGCCGAGGACGAAGCTGTGCTCTGGGCCCGGGACCGGGCCCACGACTCGGGGCTCCGCCCGGTGTCCCCGGTCACCGGCGCCGCGCTGCGCCTGCTCGCTGCCACCGCCGACGCGAAAGCCGTGGCGGAGATCGGCACCGGGACCGGCGTGTCCGGCATCTACCTGCTCCAGGGAATGCGGCCGGACGGCGTGCTGACCACGGTTGACCCGGAGCCCGAGCGCCAGCAGTTCGCGCGCGAGGCGTTCCGCGCCGCCGGGTTCGCCACCAACCGCGCCCGCTTCATCCCGGGCCGTGCCCTCGACGTACTGCCGCGGCTCGCGGACGGCGGGTACGACCTGGTGTTCTGCGACGGCGACCGGCTGGAGAGCATGGACTGCCTCGCCGAATCGTTGCGTCTGCTGCGCCCCGGTGGCCTGGTCTGTTTCGAGGGTGTCTTCGCGGACGGCCGCACGGTCGACTCCGCCGCCCAGCCGGCCGAGGTGCTGCGCCTGCGCGAGCTGCTGCGGGCCGTGCGGGAGAGCCAGGAACTCATGGCGACGCTGCTGCCGGTGGGCGACGGGCTGCTGTGCGCGGTACGGCGCGGCTGACCGCCCACCGCACCGTACGGGCCCCGGCCCGCCCCGGGACACCGCCGTACGGGCCCCTGACCCAGCTCGGGACACCGCCGTACGCGCCCCCGGCCCAGTTCGGGCCGGCCCGCCTCGGGACACCGGCCCGCCCCGGGACACCGCCGTACGGTCGCGCGCGGGACCCGGACCGGCCTGCGGACGCACCACTGCCCCGGCACGTCGGACGTGCCGGGGCAGTGGTGAAGTGTGGGCGCCTCCGCCTCAGCCGACGACCTTCTTCAGGGCATCGCCGAGTGCGTCGGCCTCGTCCGGAGTCAGCTCGACGACAAGCCGACCGCCGCCTTCGAGCGGAACGCGCATGACGATGCCCCGCCCCTCCTTTGTCACCTCGAGCGGGCCGTCGCCCGTCCGCGGCTTCATGGCCGCCATGCTCGTTCCCCTTCCTGAAACCAGCTCATCGCAACCGGCGGCCCCATGACAGGCGCTGCCTCACCGGCGTCGAACACAATGCTTCCTCCGCATTATCCCGCATCAGAGACCCCGATGACCAACATCGGCCGGCATCGCTTGTGCAACGCGCTCTCTCAAAACCACCCAATTCGGCGATCCGGCTGCGATACTGCGCCGCTGCCGCCCCTCGGCCGAGAGCCAATTGTTAGACGTGGGTCACATTTCCGGTGCGCCCGGAGTCGGCCATGCTTGCCTGGACAGCACATTGCCGAGAGCCGTAAGGGGATCCAGGAATGGCCGACACCATGGCTGACACCGTGCTCGTGGACGTGAGCGACGGGCTCGCGACGATCACGCTCAACCGCCCCGACGCGATGAACGCCATGAACACGGCGGCCAAGGTCGCCCTCCGCGACGCGCTGCGGGCCGTCGCCGACGACGCCGCCGTACGAGCGGTTCTGCTCACCGCCACCGGGCGCGCCTTCTGTGTGGGCCAGGACCTCAAGGAGCACGTGTCCAAGCTCACGGAAGCCCGTGAGCAGGAGGGCGGCAACGCGCTGAGCACGGTCAAGGAGCACTACAACCCGATCGTGCGCGCGATCACCGAGATGGAGAAGCCCGTGGTCGCGGGCGTCAACGGCGTGGCGGCGGGGGCCGGCTTCGGGTTCGCGCTGGCCGCGGACTACCGCGTGGTCGCCGCCACCGCCTCCTTCAACACCTCGTTCGCGGGTGTGGCGCTCACCGCCGACTCGGGCGTCTCCTGGACCCTGCCCCGGCTCATCGGCGCGAGCCGCGCCACGGACCTGCTCTTCTTCCCGCGCACGATCTCGGCGCAGGACGCCTACGAGCTGGGCATCGCCAACAAGGTGGTGCCGGCCGCCGACCTGGCGAAGGAGGCGCTGGCCGTGGCCCGCGCCCTGGCGGACGGCCCCACGGTGGCGTACGCGGCGCTCAAGGCCTCGATCGCCTACGGCGCGGGGCACACCCTCTCCGAGTCGCTGGAGAAGGAGGACGAACTCCAGACCAAGGCGGGCGCGTCGCGGGACCACACGATCGCGGTCGAGGCGTTCCTGGCCAAGCGGCCGCCGGAGTACCTCGGGCGCTAAGGGCTGTCCCGACCCCGGGACACGCAGTCGGCCAGATGGTCGTCGACCAGACCGCAGGCCTGCATCAGGGCGTAGGCCGTGGTGGGGCCGACGAACCGGATGGAGCGTTTCTTCAGCTCCTTGGCGAGCGCCGTGGACTCCGGGGTGACCGCCGGGACGTCGCTGAGGGCACGCGGGGCCGGACGGTTCGCGGGATCGGGGGCGTACGACCAGATGAGGGCGTCCAGTTCGCCCGCCTCCCAGCCGGCCAGCACCTTGGCGTTGGCCAGGGTGGCGTCGATCTTCGCGCGGTTGCGGATGATCCCGGGGTCGGCGAGGAGGCGCTCCCGGTCGGCGTCCGTGAACCGCGCCACCGCCGGGATCCCGAACCCGGCGAACGCCCGGCGGAAGCCCTCGCGCCGGCGCAGGATCGTCAGCCAGGACAGACCCGACTGGAACGCCTCCAGGCACAGCCGCTCGAAGAGGGCGTCGTCGCCGTGGACGGGGCGCCCCCACTCCGTGTCGTGGTAGACGAGGTAGTCCTCGGTGGACAGGCCCCAGGGGCAGCGCAGCCGGCCGTCCGCCGCGGGCAGGGCGTCGCTCATCGCCCGTTCCCTCCGTCTTCCGGCCGGTGCTCGCCCTCGGGCCGCTCGCCGGTCTGCTCGCCGGTCTGCTCGTCGGACCAGGGCCGCCCGCTCAGCGGCTCCCCGGGCCGCTTGAACAGGTCGGGGCCGCCCGCCGCGGTCGCCTGGGCACCGGCGAGGGCCGACTCCAGCTCGGCGATCCTGGCGTCCCGCTCGGCGAGCTCGGCACCGAGTCTGTCCAGCGCCTCGTCCACGTCGGCCATGCGGTAACCGCGCACCGACATCGGCAGCCGCATGGCCTCGACGTCGGCGCGGCCCAGCGGGCGGTCCGCCGGAAGCGGGTCGGTGAGCCGCTCGGGCGCGACGTCCTGAAGGACCGGGCTTCCGCCACCGCCGACCACGGCCAGCGTGACCCCCGCGACCACCACGGCCATCGTGAGCAGCAAGAACCAGAACACGTACATCTCCCCGGAAGCGGAAACCTGTCCGGGTCAGATCGTGCCATGCGCCACCGACAGTTAGGGTCTTTCGTTTGGATCAGGTGGACCGGGCAGCGGGTCCGGAGCCGCGTGACGCGGCTCCGGGGGACGCGGGCCGGGCATGATCCTGACCACAGGCCCCAAGGCCACAGGCGACCCATCGAGGAGGAACCAGGCATGCGAAGTGGTGCGCTCAGGCTGGGGCGGCGGGAGTTCGGCGCGCACGAGCCGTTGATCATGGCGATCGTGAACCGGACCCCCGACTCCTTCTACGACCAGGGCGCGACCTTCCTCGACGAGCCCGCGCTCTCCCGGGTCGAGCGGGCCGTCCTGGAGGGCGCCGCGATCATCGACATCGGCGGGGTGAAGGCCGGACCGGGCGAGGAGGTGACGGCCCAGGAGGAGGCGCGCCGTACGGTCGGCTTCGTCCGCGAGGTCCGCCGCCGCCACCCGGACGTGGTGATCAGCGTGGACACCTGGCGGCACGACGTGGGCGAGGCCGTCTGCGAGGCCGGGGCGGATGTGCTGAACGACGCCTGGGGCGGGGTGGACCCGAAGCTCGCGGAGGTCGCCGCGCGGTACGGGGCGGGTCTGGTGTGCACCCACGCGGGCGGGGCGCGCCCTCGTACACGACCGCACCGGGTGGAGTACGAGGACGTGACGGCGGACATCCTGCGGGTGACCGTCGGCCTCGCCGAGCGGGCCGTGGAACTCGGCGTCCGCCCGGACGGGATCATGATCGACCCGGGTCACGACTTCGGGAAGAACACCCGGCACTCGCTGGAGGCGACGCGCAGGCTGGACGAGATGACGGAGACGGGCTGGCCGGTGCTGGTCTCGCTGTCCAACAAGGACTTCGTCGGGGAGACGCTCGACCGTCCGGTCAAGGAGCGGCTCATCGGCACGCTCGCGACGACCGCGGTGTCGGCGTGGCTGGGTGCCCGGGTGTACCGGGTCCACGAGGTGGCGGAGACGCGGCAGGTCCTGGAGATGGTCGCGTCCATCGCGGGCCACCGCGCACCTGCGGTGGCCCGGCGGGGCCTGGCGTAGGCACGGGGCCGGGCCCGCTCCGGCGCCCCGGCCCCGCCCCGCGCGGGCCCTCCCGGCGCGTGCGGTCGCCCGGCGGCGGCCTCCCGTCGTGCCCGGCGTACCCGGGCGGCTCCGGCGAAGCGGGCCGTGCCTGCCGGCGGCCTCGGTGCGGGACCGCGCGGCCACGGCTCAGCGGCCGACCTCCTTGGTCACCAGCCGCACCGCCTCGTCCACGTCGTCCGTGACGTGGAAGAGCAGCAGATCGCGCTCGGACGCCTTGCCCTGGGCCACCACCGTGTCCCGCAGCCAGTCCACGAGCCCGCTCCAGTACGCCGAGCCGAACAGCACGATCGGGAAGCGGGTCACCTTGCCGGTCTGTACCAGCGTCAGCGCCTCGAACAGCTCGTCCAGCGTGCCCAGGCCGCCCGGGAGGACGACGAACCCCTGGGCGTACTTGACGAACATCGTCTTGCGCACGAAGAAATAGCGGAAGTTGACGCCGATGTCGACGTGCGGGTTGAGCCCCGACTCGAAGGGCAGCTCGATGCCCAGCCCCACGGAGACGCCGTCGGCCTCCCGGGCTCCCTTGTTCGCCGCCTCCATCGCTCCGGGCCCGCCGCCCGTGATCACCGCGAAGCCCGCCTCGACCAGCGCCTTGCCGATCTGGACGCCCGCCTCGTACTCCGGGCCGCCCGCCGGGGTGCGGGCCGAGCCGAAGACGCTGATCGCGCTCGGCAGTTCGGCGAGGGCGCCGAAGCCCTCCACGAACTCCGACTGGATGCGCATGACCCGCCAGGGGTCGGTGTGCACCCACTCGGAGTCGCCCTCGGAGTCGAGCAGCCGCTGATCGGTCGTGCCCGGCTGCACCTGGTCCCTGCGGCGCAGTACCGGGCCCATCCGCTGTTCCTCGGGCCTGACCGCGCCCTCGGGAATCTGCGCGCCCTCGGGGATCCGTGCGTCCTCCGGGTTGCCCATGACCTGCTCCCTCCGCCGACCTGCGATGTACGTACTCGCTTCAGCCTAGATCGGCGGAGGTTACGCGCGGGGGAATGCCGTGGGTCAGCTGGTGAGCCAGGAGCGCAGCCGCTCCTCGCAGTGGGTGATCCGCTCGGTCCGGACGTGCTCGTCGCGCTTGTGGGCGAAGAGCGGATCGCCGGGGCCGTAGTTCACCGCGGGGACGCCCAGGGAGCCGAACCGGGACACGTCGGTCCAGCCGAACTTGGGGCGGGCCGTGCCGCCGACCGCGTCCATGAACGCCTTGGCCGCCGGGTGCGAGAGGCCCGGCATGGCGGCGCCGGAGTGGTCGTCGACCGTGAAGGCGGCGACGCCGCAGTCCGCGAACACCTCGCGCACGTGCGCCTCGGCGTCCTCGGGCGCGAGGTCGGGGGCGTAGCGGTAGTTGACCACCACGGTGCAGGCGTCGGGGATCACGTTGGTCGCCACTCCGCCCTGGATGCCCACCGCGTTGAGGCCCTCGCGGTACTCCAGACCGTCGATGACCGGCCGGCGCGGCTCGTAGGCGGCCAGCTTCGCCAGCACCGGGGCGGCGGCGTGGACGGCGTTGGACCCCATCCAGCCGCGCGCCGAGTGGGCGCGTTCGCCGTCCAGCCGCAGGTGCATCCGGAGCGTGCCCTGGCAGCCGCCCTCGACCTCGCCGTCGGAGGGCTCCAGGAGGACCGCGAAGTCCCCCTCCAGCCAGTCGGGACGGGCCTCGGCCACATGTCCGAGGCCGTTGAGGTGGGCGGCGACCTCCTCGTTGTCGTAGAAGACGAACGTCAGGTCGCGGTTGGGCTCCGGCACGGTCGCCGCGATCCGCAGCTGCACGGCGACACCCGCCTTCATGTCGGAGGTCCCGCAGCCCCACAGCACCCCGTCGTCGTCCAGCCGCGAGGGCACGTTGTCCGCGATCGGTACGGTGTCGATGTGCCCGGCCAGCACGACTCGCTCGGCACGGCCCAGATCCGTCCTGGCGACGACGTTGTTGCCGTGCCGGTCGACCTTCAGGTGCGGCAGTGCGCACAGGGCCGCCTCGATCGCGTCGGCCAGGTCCTTCTCCTGCCCGCTGACCGACGGAAAGTCGACGAGTGCGGCGGTGAGCGCCGGGCCGTCCAGGGTGAGGTCAAGGGTGTGTCCGTCCATGGCCACGACTCTAGGCGACTGCCTCCCGGCCCCGCCCGTACCCTCCAGTACGGTGGGCCCCGTGCCCCGGACCGCAGCCTCCGCCCGCCCCCGCCGCCTCTTCCGCGTCGCGGCCGCCTTCGCCGTGCTCACGGCCCTGGCCGGCTATCTGGCCCTGCAGTACGTCACCGGCCGCGAGGGCTCGGCCCGCTGCACGGTGCGGGCCGTCGGCGGGGACGACGGCGGCAGCTACGAGCTGAGTCCCGAGATGGCCGCCAACGCCGCGACCATCTCCGCCGTGGGGACCACCCTGGGGCTGCCGGAGCGGGCGGTGACCATCGCCCTGGCGACCGCGCTCCAGGAGTCCTCGCTGCGCAACATCGACCACGGCGACCGGGACTCGCTGGGGCTCTTCCAGCAGCGCCCCTCGCAGGGCTGGGGCACGCCGGAGCAGATCATGGACCCGGTGTACTCCGCCGGGGAGTTCTACACGCATCTGGCGAAGGTTCCGGACTATGCGCGGCTGCCGCTCACCGACGCCGCGCAGCGGGTGCAGAAGAGCGCCTTCCCGCACGCGTACGCGAAGCACGAGCCGGACGCCGCCCTGCTCGCCGCCGCGCTGACCGGACGGGCCCCGGCCTCCCTGACCTGCACGCTGCCGACCGTCGCCGACAGCCTCCCGGGGGACGCCGACGAGGTACGGGCCGATCTGGTGCGCTCCTTCGGCAAGGACGTGCTGCCGGCCACCGGGGCCGCGGGCGCCTCGGCGTCGACCACGGTGTCGGTGCCGGTGCGCGCGCCGGTGCGGGCCGAGGACGGGAAGGAGTCCCGGCGCGGCTGGGAACTCGCCCACTGGGCCGTCGCGCGGGCCGGCACCCTGCGCATCGCCGAGGTCTCCTACGACGGCCGGATGTGGAGCGCGGGTTCCGGCTGGCGTACGGGAGGCAAGGAATCCGGCGCCACCTCGGTACGGATGCGGCTCGCTCAGTAGTCCGGGCCGTCCTCCTTACGGCTTCAACACCCCTCTCCGGAGCGGATTATCGGACGCATTACCCACTCTTTACCCGGGGGCCCCGCAACCTTCCCCGCCCTTCGACCGGTTGTCAGGGCGTCCGAGCACCGGACAGGCGGATTCCACATCCGCCGTGACCCGCTGACGTTCCGCCACCCGCGGGCGTCCTGAGCGCTGTTGACGTCCCGTTTCCCGTTGACCTCCCGTCGAAGGAGCATCATGTCCCTCCCCCTGACCCGTCGGATCGCCCGTGCCGCGCTGATCGTCGCAGCGGCGGCCCCCGTGGTCGGCGCGGCCGGTGCCGCGAGCGCCGCCGGGCTCCCGCAGACCCCCGCCCTCGGCGCCCTGACCTCGCTCGACGGCGCCGGTGTGGGCAACACCCTGGACTCGGCCTCGAAGCAGGGTGCCGAAGTGGCCGGCGAGACCGGCGGCAAGGTCGTCGGCACGACCCTCCCGGCCGCGGGCAAGACCCTCAAGAAGGCCGGCTCCACGGTGACCAGCGGCGAGCTGGCCGGCGACACCCTGCCCACCAAGGGCCTGCCGCTCGGCTGAACCACCGGCGCACACGCGGCGCGTACGTGACGAGGGGCCCCCGGGGAGTGCGTACTCCCCGGGGGCCCCTCGCGTACCGGACGTACGTACTCCCGGGAGCCCCTCCGTAACAGACGGACCGCCCGGATCCGCCCGGGTGGCACCAGGTGTGTCCGGGCCGTCCCGGCCACACGGGCAGCCCGGACTACGCGGACACGGCCTTGGCCAGCCGCTCGACCGCCGCGTCCACCCGCTCGTCCGTCGCCGTCACCGCGACCCGTACGAAGCGGTCACCCGCCGGTCCGTAGAAGTCGCCCGGCGCCACCAGGATGCCGAGCCGCGCCAGATGGGCGACGGTCTCCCAGCACGGCTCGTCGCGGGTGGCCCACAGGTAGAGGCCGGCCTCGCTGTGCTCGACGCGGAAGCCGTGGCCCTCCAGCGCCGCGCGCAGCACCGTGCGGCGCCGCGCGTACCGTGCGCGCTGCTCGGCGACATGGGTGTCGTCGCCCAGCGCCGCGACGGTCGCCGCCTGGACGGGAGCGGGGATCATCATCCCGCCGTGCTTGCGGATCTGGAGCAGCTCACCCAGCACCGCCGCGTCGCCCAGGACGAACGCCGCGCGGTAGCCGGCGAGGTTGGACCGCTTGGAGAGCGAGTGGACGGCGACGAGGCCCTCGTAGGTGCCGCCGCAGACGTCCGGGTGGAGCACGGAGACGGGTTCGGCCTCCCAGCCCAGCTCCAGGTAGCACTCGTCGCTGAAGACCAGCACGCCGTGCTCGCGCGCCCACGCGACGGTCCGGGTCAGCTCCTCGCGGGAGAGGACCCGGCCGGTCGGGTTGGACGGCGAGTTGAGCCAGAGGAGCCGCAGCCCGGACGGGTCCAGCTCGGTCGGGTCGTCGTAGGCGACGGGCTCGGCGCCGCAGAGGCGCGCGCCGACCTCGTACGTCGGGTAGGCCAGCCGCGGGTGGGCGACCTTGTCGCCCGCGCCGAGGCCGAGCTGGGTCGGCAGCCAGGCCACCAGTTCCTTGGAGCCCACGACCGGCAGGACGTTGGCGTGCTCCAGACCGGCCGCGCCCAGCCGCCGCCCGGCCCAGCCGGTCAGCGCGTCACGCAGCGCCTCGGTCCCCCACACCGTCGGATAGCCCGGACTGTCGGCGGCCGAGACCAGCGCCCGCCGGATCAGCTCGGGCACCGGGTCGACGGGGGTGCCGACGGACAGGTCCACGACCCCGTCCGGATGGGCAGCGGCCGTCGACTTGTAGGGCACGAGCTTGTCCCAGGGAAAGACCGGGAGGCGTGAGGAGACGGGTGCTGCGGACACGGAACTCTGCTTTCTCGTACGGGGGTGTGGCGCGGGCACGTGCGCGGGCGCCGGAGAACACCTCGGTCCCGCACGGCGGCGAGCCGTACGGGACCGGGCGGCGTTCGTGGGGCCGGCCGCTACTGGTTCTGCGGCGGCAGCGCGGCGACGAACGGATGGTCCCGCTCGATCAGACCCAGCTTGGAGGCGCCACCCGGCGAGCCGAGGTCGTCGAAGAACTCGACGTTCGCCTTGTAGTAGTCCTTCCACTCGTCCGGGGTGTCGTCCTCGTAGAAGATGGCCTCCACCGGGCAGACCGGCTCACAGGCTCCGCAGTCGACACACTCGTCCGGGTGGATGTACAAGGACCGCTGGCCCTCGTAGATGCAGTCGACGGGGCACTCTTCGATGCAGGCCTTGTCCTTCACGTCGACACAAGGCTGCGCGATGACGTAGGTCACGCTGTCGTTCCTCCTCGGTAGGGCGTTGGCTCTCGCGCGGGAGCGCGGCGTCGTCGATGCCCGCCCCTAGTATCTCCGTTCCGGGGCACGATCCGAACAGGAGGGGCGGAGAGACCTGTGGAATTCACGGTCGGCGGACGGTTCGAGGTCCGTATGACGCCGGATGACGTGGGCAAACGCGTCTCGGTGCGGCAGGTTGTGCAGGGGGGCGGAGCGGGCGCGAAGTTCACCGACACGGTCGGCGTTCTCACATCATGGGACGACGGTGTGCTGTGGATCACACCCCGGAGCGGCGCGCGTGTCCGCGTGTCGGAGTCTTCCCTGGTCGCGGGCAAGGTGGTGCCCCCCGCCCCGGCGCGCCGCCGCGGACCGGCGGCCTCGTTCGAGGAACTCACCCGTGTCGCGGCGCGCGCCTGGCCCCCGGTGGAGAGCGAGGCGCTGGGCGACTGGCTGCTGCGCGCCTCCTCCGGGTTCACCCGGCGCGCCAACTCCGTGCTCCCGCTCGGCGATCCCGGGGTCCCGGTGGCCGAGGCGCTGGAGCGCGCGAAGCGGTGGTACGGGGAACGCGGGCTGCCCGCCTACGTACAGGCGGGTACCGGCGCCGAAGGCGCGCAGGAGCGGCTCTGCGCCGTGCTGGAGGAGCACGGGTGGCGCCGTGAGGTGTCGGCGGAGACACGGATCGCCGCGCTGGCGCCACTCCCCGACCTCGGCGCGGACGATTCCCGGGTACGGCTGGCCCGTACGGCGGACGACGCGTGGCTCTCCCGGTACCAGCGGTCCGGCACGCCGGGCCCCCAGGTCCGGACGGTGCTGGGCGGCGGCCCCTCGGTGTGGTTCGCGTCCGTCCCTGGCGAGGGAACGGGCGGGGAACCGGGCGGCGTGGCGGGCACGGGGTCCGGCGAGGTCCCCGCCGCGATCGGGCGCTGTGTCGTGGACGGCCGCTGGGCCGGGTTCATGGCCGTGGAGGTCGCCCCCGGGCACCGGCGCCGGGGTCTGGCCACGGCCGTGATGGCGGCGCTGGCCCGCCGGGCGCTCGACGAGGGGGCGTCGGCCGCCTGGCTCCAGGTGGAGACGGACAACGAGCCCGCCCGCGCGCTGTACGACCGCATGGGCTTCGCCACCCACCACCTGTACCACCACTTCCGGTCCGCGTAGCGGGCACACCAGCCGCAGGAGTACACCCCGCATGAGCGCTCAGGATCCCGGTACGGCCGGACGCCGCCGCAGGTTCGCCGACGAGGCGCGCGCCGAACGGCCCGACCTCGCCCTGCTCTGCCTGCTGCTCGGCGCCGAGGAGGGTCCGGCCGACCCGGCGGCCCCCGCCGACCCGTACGGCGTGGACGCCGCGCAGATCGAGCTGGACCGGCTGGCGGGCCTCCTGCCGTACGGGGCCCGTTCGCCCCGGGCGTGGGCGTCCGCCCTCCAGGAACTCCTGGGCACGCGCTGCGGTTTCGCGGGCGGACCGGCCGACTACCAGCGGCTGGAGTCCTCGCTGCTCCAGCGGGTCCTGCACCGCCGCAGGGGCCTGCCGATCCTGCTGTCGGTGGTGTGGACCGAGGTCGCCCGGCGGGCCGGGGCGCCGGTGTACGGGGTGGCGCTGCCCGGCCACTACGTCGTGGGGTTCGGCGATCCGGCGGAAGGGGTGATGGCCGACCCGTTCGCCGGAGGTGTCCCGCTGAGCGGCCAGGACGCCGCCCTGTTGGTGGCGGGCGCGACCGGGGCGCCGCCGGAGCCGTTGACGCCGGTACCGGCAGCGCCGCAGGAGACGGTGCTGCGGATCCTCAACAACGTCAGGGCGTGGGCGGCGGCCCGGCCCGAGCGCACGGATGTGGCGCTGTGGGCGCTGGAGCTGTCGCTGCTGCTGCCCTCGCACCCGGCCCGGCTGCGCTACGAGCGGGCCGAGCTCCTCGTGCGGCGCGGGGAGTTCCTGCGCGGGGCGGCCGAGATGGAGGAGTACGCGGAGATCGTCGACGGGGTGGAGCCGGCGGCGGCCGAGGAGATCCGCCGTCACGCCCAGGCCGCACGGGCCCTGCTGAACTGAGAGCGGGCCGCGGGGGCGCGGCACGACCGGCCTGCGAGGGCGCGGCGCCCGGCGACGACGACCGGAACGCCGGGACGCGGTGCCCGGCGACGACGACCGGGAAGCGGTCCGCGGAAAGCACGGTGCCCGCCGGGGAGCGGTCCGCGGAAAGCACGGTGCCCGGCGACGACGACCCGCCCGCGCCGCCGCCCCGGGAACATCACCCTGTGAAGCCGGTGCCTCCCGGAATCGGGCCCATAGCGGGCCAATTGCCCAGCGCGAGCCGTTATGTGTTGCGGACACGGCATCCGAAAGCGCCCTCCTGACGCACACCTCTTGACGTGTACCGGACCATGACGGTTACATCGGCGCCACGTGAGAGCGCTCTCTCGCCTCTCCCGTCCGTCCGTCGTGCCCCTACCACGACCCAGGAGACATCCTTCATGGCCGTTCCCCCCACGGATCCCGCGCGTTCCGCGCCCCCCACCCCCCACAGGCGCCGCCGCCCCAAGGCGCTCGGACTCACCACACTCGCCGCCGCCCTGCTCATGGCCGTCCCCACCACCCAGGCGGCGTTCGGCAGCGACACCGCGACCACCAGCGTCCAGGAGGTGGTCGGCGGCGGCGACCTCGGGCCCCAGGTGATGGTCTTCGACCCGTCCACCCCCGACATCCAGGGCACGGTGGACGAGGTCTTCCGGAAGCAGGAGTCGAACCAGTTCGGCACCGACCGCTACGCGCTGATGTTCAAGCCGGGCACGTACGACGGCATCAACGCGCAGATCGGCTTCTACACCTCGATCGCGGGCCTCGGGCTGAACCCCGACGACACCACCTTCAACGGTGACGTGACCGTCGACGCGGGCTGGTTCGACGGCAACGCCACCCAGAACTTCTGGCGTTCGGCCGAGAACCTCGCGCTCAACCCGGTCAACGGCACCGACCGCTGGGCGGTCTCCCAGGCGGCCCCCTTCCGCCGGATGCACGTCAAGGGCGGCCTCAACCTCGCCCCCGACGGCTACGGCTGGGCCAGCGGCGGCTACATCGCCGACAGCAAGATCGACGGCCAGGTGGACCCGTACTCCCAGCAGCAGTGGTACACCCGCGACAGCTCCATCGGCGGCTGGGGCAACGGCGTCTGGAACATGACGTTCTCCGGCGTCGAGGGCGCACCCGCGCAGAGCTTCCCGGAGCCCCCGTACACCACGCTGGACACCACCCCGGTCTCCCGCGAGAAGCCGTTCCTCTACCTGGACGGCGACGACTACAAGGTCTTCGTCCCCGCCAAGCGCACCGACGCGCGGGGCACCACCTGGGCCAACGGCACCCCGGAGGGCGAGTCCCTGCCGCTCGACCAGTTCTACGTGGTCAAGCCCGGCGCCACCGCCGAGACCATCAACGCGGCCGTGGACCAGGGTCTGCACCTGCTGTTCACGCCCGGGGTCTACCACGTGGACCGGCCGATCGAGATCAACCGCCCGGACACCGTGGCACTCGGCCTGGGCTTCGCCACGATCATCCCGGACAACGGGGTGACCGCGCTCAAGGTCGGTGACGTGGACGGGGTCAAGGTCGCCGGTCTGCTGATCGACGCGGGCCCGGTCAACTCCGAGACCCTGGTCGAGGTCGGCCCCGACGGCGCCTCCGCCGACCACGCGGCCAACCCGACGTCCCTCCAGGACGTGTTCGTGCGCATCGGCGGCGCCGGCCCCGGCAAGGCGACCACCAGCATCGTCGTCAACAGCGACGACGCGATCATCGACCACACCTGGGTGTGGCGCGCCGACCACGGCGAGGGCGTCGGCTGGGAGACCAACCGCGCCGACTACGGCGTCCATGTGAAGGGCGACGACGTGCTGGCCACCGGCCTGTTCGTCGAGCACTTCAACAAGTACGACGTCCAGTGGTCCGGTGAGAACGGCAGGACGATCTTCTACCAGAACGAGAAGGCGTACGACGCCCCCGACCAGGCCGCCATCCAGAACGGCGACATCAAGGGCTACGCCGCCTACAAGGTGGACGACTCGGTCACCACCCACGAGGGCTGGGGCATGGGCAGTTACTGCTACTTCAACGTGAACCCGGACATCCGTCAGCAGCACGGCTTCCAGGCACCGGTGAAGCCCGGCGTGAAGTTCCACGACCTGCTCGTCGTGTCCCTGGGCGGCCAGGGCCAGTACGAGCACGTCATCAACGACATCGGATCCCCCACCTCGGGTGACACCACGGTCCCCTCACAGGTGGTGTCCTTCCCCTAAGGCGTGTTTCGAAAGTCCCGCCTGGCCCGCGACGCCCTCCGGGCGGACGGCGCTACTTTCGAAACACGCCCTAGCGGACACCTGCTCGGGAGGGGCCGGGCCACGGCGGTGGCCGGGCCCCTCCCGTCTCCCGTTCCCGCGCACCGTCCGTCCCGGGGCACTCCCGTGCCGTCCTCAGAGCCAGCCCTTCTCGCGGGCCACCCGGACGGCCTCGGCGCGATTGCGCGCCGCCAGCTTCTGGATCGCCGTGGAGAGGTAGTTGCGCACCGTCCCCGGCGAGAGGTGCAGGGTGCCGGCGATCTCCGCGTTGGTCGCGCCGTCCGCCGCCGCGCGCAGCACCTCGCGTTCGCGGTGGGTCAGCGGGTCGGCACCCTCGGCGAGCGCGGCGGCGGCCAGCGCCGGGTCGATGACGCGTTCACCGGCGAGCACCGCGCGGACGGCGGCGGCGAGCCGGGACGCCGGGGCGTCCTTGACCAGGAAGGCGTCCGCGCCCGCCTCCATGGCGCGGCGGAGGTAGCCGGGGCGGCCGAAGGTGGTGACGACCACGACCTTCACCCCGGGCAGTTCGCGGTGCAGGTCGGCGGCGGCCTCGATGCCCGTACGGCCCGGCATCTCGATGTCGAGGAGGGCCACGTCCGGGCGGTGGGCGCGGGCCGCCTCCAGCACCTCGTCACCGCGTGCGACCTGGGCGACCACCTCGATGTCCGGCTCCAGGCCGAGGAGCGCGGCGAGCGCCTCCCGCACCATGGACTGGTCCTCGGCGAGAAGAAGTCTGATCGTCCTCATCGACGCGATCCTAGGCCGTGTCCGGGCCGCGGCCCACGGGCACCCTGAGGACGAGGGCGAAGCCCTTCCCCGCGGCCCCGGTGCCGGTGGCCGGTCCCGTGGTGAGCGAGCCGTGGACGTGCGTCAGGCGTTCGGCGAGACCGGTCAGCCCGTTGCCCGGCGGGCCCCCCGGCGCGCCCCGCCCGTCGTCGGTGACCGCCAGCTCGACCAGCGGCCCGTCCAGGGTCTCGCGCCGCAGGAGGCGCACCTCGCAGCGGCGGGCGCCGCTGTGCCGTACGACGTTGGTGACGGCCTCCCGCAGCCCCCAGGCCAGCGCCTCCTCGGGCCCGTCCGGCAGGTCGTCGGGTGCCTCTGCCGGGACGTCGGCGGTGATGCCGGCGGCGGCCAGCGCGGTGCGGGCCCCGGCCAGTTCGCCGGGGAGCGTCGGCCGTCGGTACCCGCTGACGGCATCACGTACGTCCACGAGCGCCTGCCTGCTGACGCGTTCGATGTCGGCGACCTGCTCGGCCGCCCGTCCGGGGTGGTCGGGGAGCAGACGGCCGGCCAGTTCGCTCTTGAGCGTGATCAGCGAGAGGGAGTGCCCGAGCAGGTCGTGCAGGTCCCGGGCGAGCCTCAGCCGCTCCTCGTTGGCGGCGAGTTCGGCGACGGTCGCCCGTGCCTCGCGCAGTTCGACGGTCGTACGGATCAGCTGCCGTACGCCGGACATCGCGAACCCGCCGAGCAGCGCCGGGAAGAGCAGGGCGACGACGGTGTCCCGGGCGTCGTGCAGGACGAGCCCGGCGCCCGCCATGACCGCGCAGATCAGGGGGATCAGCAGGCGTGACGTCCGGATGGGCAGGGTGGCCCCGGCCGAGACGGAGACGTACACGAAGAGCACCAGCCAGGGGACGCCGAGCGTCAGCCCGAGCAGGAGTGCCACCGCCCCGAGCAGGGAGAGCATGCCCAGGAGCCGCCGCCGGCCCAGCGGGCGGGCCGTGTGGCGGAAGAGCAGCACCAGGTAGACGGCGACGAACAGGGCGAGACCCGCGCCGCCCAGGGCACGGCCGACAGGGGTGTGGCGGCCGACGGCGAGGTCCTTCACCGGTGCGCTCATGAAGGCGAGCCAGACACCGATCCACAGCAGCTTGACGACGTACTGCCGCCGGCCGTAGGGCGGGCCGTCCCGCAGGAGGACCACGCTGGCGTCCTCGTGGCTCACGCCTTCACCGCGTCCTTCCGGTAGAGCCAGGCGGCGCCGCCCGCGAAGAGCAGGAAGTAGGCGCAGAGCAGGGCGACGTCCCGGGCCGCGGGTGCTCCGCCGGTCTCGACGGCCTGTCCGAGAGCAGCGTACGCGTGGGTGGGCAGCCACTCGGAGATGTTCTGGAGCCACCGCGGGAAGGTGGCGGCGGGCATCCACAGGCCGCCGAGGATCGACAGGCCGAAGTAGACGATCATCGTGAGGGGCCGTACGGCGTCCCCGCTCGCCAGGTAGCCGATGGCGACGCCGAGGGCGGCGAAGACCAGCGATCCCGCCCAGATGACCAGGGTCAGCACGGGCCACTGCCAGGTCTCCAGCCGGACGTGCTGGGCCACCGCGGCGACGACGAAGACCACCACGATGCACGGCAGCGTCACGACGGCGGCGCCCGCGATCTTCGCGAGGACGTAGCCGCGGCCGGGGAGCGCGGTGAGGCGGAGCTGGCGGACCCAGCCCTTCTCGCGCTCCTTCGCGATGCGTTCGCTGTTGCCCATGAGGACGGCGGTCAGCGCGCCGAAGGAGGCCATCGAGACCATGAAGAAGGCCTGGAGCGGCAGATCGGTGCCCGGGACGTTCCCGGCGCCGGACTGGGTGCCGGAGATCAGCAGGTAGATCACCGAGGGGTAGACGACCGAGAAGAACATGAACTTCTTGTTCCGCAGGGTGCGCAGGACTTCGAGCCGGATCAGGGCGTTCATGCGGTGCGGGCCTCCTCGGCCTCGGTGATGGCGACGAAGGCCTGCTCCAGGCCGAGTGCGGTGACTTCGAGGTTGCGCGGGCGCAGTCCGAGCGCGTACACCGCGCGCACGGTCTCGTCGGCGTCGCGCGACTGGATACGGACCCGGCCCCCGGTGATCTCCAGCGAGGTCAGGAGGGGGAGTTCGCGCAGCGGGGCCGCGTCGGCGGCGTCCGCCAGCTCGAAGGAGACGCGGCGGGCGCCCGCCCTGGCCTTGATCTCGGCGGCGGTCCCGTCGGCGAGCAGCCGGCCCTTGTGGAGGACGAGGACGCGGTCGGCGATGGCGTCGGCCTCTTCGAGGTAGTGGGTGGCGAACAGCACCGTGCGGCCCGCGTCGGCCTGTTCGCGCATGGTGGCCCAGAAGGCCTGGCGGGCGGTGACGTCCATGCCGGTGGTCGGCTCGTCCAGCACGATCAGGTCGTTGGCGCCGGCCGTGGCGAGCGCGAAGCGCACGCGCTGTTCCTGGCCCCCGGAGAGCTTGTTGACCATGCGGTCGGCGATCTGGGTGACCCCGGCGCGGGCCAGCACCTCACCCACCGGATAGGGACGGGGGTGCAGGGAGACGACCAGGCCGACCAGTTCGGCGACCGTGACGTCCTCCATGAGGCCGCCGGACTGGAGCATCGCGCCGATCCTGCCGGCCACGACGGCCTCCCGGGGGCTGGTGCCGAAAAGCCGGACGCTGCCGGAGTCGGGGTGCCGCAGGCCGAGGAGCAGATCGAGGGTGGAGGACTTGCCGGCGCCGTTCGGGCCGAGCAGGGCCACCGTCTCGCCCGGACGCAGGGACAGGGTGAGCCCTTCGACGGCGCGTACGTCGCCGTAGGACTTGCTGACGTCTTCGAAGCTCACCACGGCGGTGTCCGGGGCGGCGGCGGGTCCGGCGGTGGGTCCGGCGGCTGTCGTTGTCATGCGTACAGCCTGGCCGCCGGGGGTGCCCCTCCGGCAGTGCCGCCGGTCGTGATCCCGGCATGACGGATGTCATACGCGCGACATGACACCGCCCCCGCCCGGGGTCCGGACGGGGGCGGCCACGGGCGAAGGCCGCCACGGGCGAAGGCCCGCCGCCGCGCCGTTGGCGCTGCTGCGGGCCTTCGCGGACGACGCCGTGCCGTTCACGCGCCGTCGGGGCTTCTCGGGCCCGGCCGGGGCAGGGGGCGGACGGTCAGCCGTTGCCACCGAGGTCGATGGTGACGGTGCGCTCGGCGGGGGTCTTGCCGAGCAGTGCGCTCCCCATGGCCTCGGCCACGTCGTCGGCGCCGACCTCGTGCTGCGTGCCGTCCTCCTTGGTGATCATGACACCGTCGAAGACGCCGTCCAGCAGGGTGTCGATCGCCTTCTTGTCGTAGACCTCGACCAGGCGGCCGTCGACCGCCTTCATGGAGAGGATCTGCGGCAGGGACTTCGCGGGACCGAAGTCGATCTGCTTGGGGCCCGCCTTGACGGTGATCAGGCCCGACATCGCCGGTTCGGCGAACTCCTTCATCGCCCGGTCCAGTTCGGCCTGGTCGATGGTGGGTTCCGTGGTGGCGACGGGCAGTTCGACGACGGCGGGCTTCCCGGTCTCGACCTGCGCGCGGTAGGCGTCGCGGACCGAGATCATCGAGCGGTTGACGTCGAGCGCCTTGCCCGTCTTGCCCTTGACCGGCACGGCCCGGTTCGGCTCGAACGTGATGGTGCCGTCGTTGGCGGAGCCCGAGACCCCCGCCAGCTCGCTCAGCGCGAGGCCGAGCTTCTCCTCGTCGACCGGGATCACCGGGTCGGCCGGGCGCGCTCCGCCGAACAGCGAGCCGATCACGGAGACCGGGTTGTAGTCGCTGCCCGCGGCGGCCCGCACGGTCTCCTGGCTGTCCAGGGTGAGTCCGGCCTTCTCCGGGTCGAGCTTCTCCTCCTTGCCGTCCACCGACAGCGTCAGGGGGGCCTGGGCCCGCTTCCCGAAGGCGGCGTCCAGCTTGGTGACGGCCTCTTCCTTGGTGCCGCCGCCGATGTCCACACCGAGGACGGTGGTGCCCTTGGGGACCTCGGAGTGGTTCATGACCAGTCCGGCGCCGTAGGCGATGCCGAGCAGCACGAAGAGGCCGACGCACAGCAGGACCAGCTTGGAGCGGCCCTTCTTGGCGGGCGGCGCGGCCTTGGGCTCGGGACGTGGCGTGGGTGCCGCGGCGGCGGGCGCCGCGGGGCCCTTACCCCCGGGACCGTCGCCCGGACGCCCGCCGGGCTCACCGGGACCGCCCGGGAATCCCGGGCGGCCTCCGGGGGGCACGACGGGGATGCCGCTGGTGAGGGTGTCGCCGGAGACGTGACCGGCCTGCCCACGGGCGGGCCCGGTGACCTGCGGCGTGAGGATCGCCGTGTCGTCGGACAGCCGTGGCGGTACGCCACCGGGCACACCGGAACCGGACGCGCCGGGGCCGCCCGGACCACCGGGACCGGACGCGCCGTGGCCGCCCGGACCGCCGGGACCCGACGCGCCGGGGCCGCCGGGGCCGGGACGGGGACCGCCGGAGCCGCCGGTCCTGCCGGTGAGCTTGTCGAGGTCCGGGGTCAGCGACGAACTCCCGGTGACCGGTCCCGTGGTGGGACCGGTGGGACCGGACGGCGCCGAGGCGGACGCCCCGGACGCGGGCGAGCCTCCCCGGCCGCCGGGGCCGTCCCCGAAGACGTCGAGGGCGTCGAGGGCGCTGCGGGGTGCCTCCCCGTCGGAGCGGTACGGCAGATCGGCGCGCGGCGGCCCCGAAGCGGAACCGTCACCGGAGGCCGGGCCGCCCGGACCGGAACCCGTGCCCGCACCGGATTCGAAGCCCGCACCGGAACCCGCACCGGAACCCGAGCCGAAGTCCGGACCGGAGCCCGCACCCGACCCGGAGTCCGCCCCGGTGCCGCCGCCCGCCGGTACCGCCAGGGTGGGCGCCACCGGCTTGCGCGGGGCGAACCAGTCGCTTCCGCTCTTCTCCTTGGCCGGCTTCTCGGCGGGGGCGTCGTCCGCGTCCTGGCCGCCGTCGCGCGCCTGGGACTTCGCGGCACCGCGCTCGCCCGCGCCGGCCGCCGGGGACCCGGGCGCGCCCGGCCTCGGGACGGTGGCGGTGCGCTCGGCGTCCGTACCGGCCCCGGAGGACTCGGTGTCGCTCATCGGCGTACGCATGACGACCGGCGGAATCGGACGCGAACCCGGGATGTTGATCCGGATACGGGTCGTCAGCGTCGTCTCTGTTCTGGGCTCCTCGGGCCGGGGCGGGTCCGCAGGCTCCGGAGCCTCCCCCGGCCCTGCCTCGGACGGGTGCAGCGACGGATACTGGCGTGATCCGTACGGCGGCGTACCCGACGGGTACGCGGCTCCGCCGCGCCTCTGGGGCCCGGAGGACGAACTGTCAGTTTCACGACTCAAAGCAGGTTCTCCCGATTGGCTCCGCCGCCCGTACTTCCCCCATGCCGCAGGCCAGGGGACGGCTCGGCGCGCGCACTACCTTACTGGCCGCCGCCCCGGTACTCTCCGCTCGCGGGGGTGACGACGGCGTACCCCTCCTCGCCCCGAGCGGCGGTCCGGCGGCGGACACAGCACATCACGCGCCAGGTGGGCGGCTGTCGTTGGCCGGATCGGGCAGGCGTGCCATGGTGGCACACATCACAGCGACGGCCATCGAGCCGAGCATGAAGAGCGCCAGACCGATCTCGTCACCGAAGACGTAGTCGCCCTCGGACCGCCCGCCGAGCAGCAGCACCACCACGACGAACCAGCCCACCGCCGGCGCCAGGGCGCCGAGCTGGGTACGGGTGAGGACCCTGCCACCGTAGAAGAGCCCGGCCGATGCCACCAGCGCCAGGATCAACCCGCCCGGGAACAGGGCCGCTTGCACGAGGGTCCCGGCGACCCCCACGGCGGCGCCCAGGACCGCGAGGCCGGTGTACACGGCGATCCTGGCGGGGTTCGGCCGGGCGGCGAGCCCGGTGGGCTCCGGGGCCCTGGGCGGGGCGTTGGTGCGCGGCGCCCCGGACACGGCGCGCTGCCTCCGCTGCCCGCCGCTCATGTCCGTGCTCCCGGTGCCGCGGCCGCGTCCGGCACGCCCGCGAAGAGGTCGTACTCCCTGGCACCAGGGCCGGCGCCCGGGGTGCCGCGTACCAACTCGTAGTACTCGGTGGTGAAGACGGGCTGGCCGAGGTCGTTCGAAAGAGCGAAGAACGGGCCGTCCACCGCGATCTGGGTGGCGTGTGCCCGCATGGCGGCGGTCTTCGCCGCCGCGTGGGCCGAGCCGTCGATCTCCGTGGTGATCCGCCCGTCGTCCACCACCCCCGGCACGTCGTCCACGGCCGCGATCCCCCCGAAGGTGTCCGGGGCGCTCTCCCGCAGCCGGGCGAAGGCCTCCTCGGCCACCGTGCGGGGCACCCGGTTCCAGTAGGTCTTCGCGATGGTGTGCGGGTCGCCGGGACGCGCGTCGTACGCGGGATCGGCGGCCAGCTCGGCCGCCCGCGTCGCGACCCGGTGGGCCTGGATGTGGTCCGGGTGGCCGTACCCCCCGTCGGGGTCGTAGGTGACGAGGACCTGGGGGCGCACCGAGCGGATCACCTCGACCAGGTGTCCGGCCGCCTCGTCCAGGTCGGCGGCCCAGAAGGCACCGGGGCGGTGGTTCTGCCCGGTGCCCGTCATCCCGGAGTCGCGGTACCGTCCGGGGCCGCCCAGGAAGCGGTGGTCGGTGACCCCCAGCTCCCGCATCGCGGCGGCCAGTTCACCGGCGCGGTGGGCGCCGAGGGTGTCGTCCCGGTCGGCGGCGAGGTGGGCCAGGTCCGGCGGGATCACCTCGCCCTCTTCGCCGAGTGTGCACGTCACGAGGGTGACATGGGCGCCCTCGGCCGCGTACCTGGCCATGGTGGCGCCGTTGTTGATCGACTCGTCGTCCGGGTGCGCGTGCACCAGGAGCAGACGGCGGGCGGGAAGGTCCTTCATGGGACCAGCCTACGAGCCGCCCGCCCTCCGGCCCGACCGCCCCACGGGAGCGGCAGGCATGAAGGGGCCCGGCGCGGGTACCCGGATCAGAACTTGATCCCTCCGATCATGCCCGCCACGTTCGAAGTCACCTCCGAGATGGTCGGGGCGATCGACGAGCTCGCGAGATAGAACCCGAGCAACATGCAGACCACCGCGTGTCCGCCCTTCAGTCCGGATTTCCGGATCAGCAGGAAGACGACGATCGCCAGCAGCACCACCGCCGAAATCGAGAGTGCCACGGCGGTTCACCTCCATCAGTACGGTCGGGACGGGCAGCACACATGGAGCCAGCAGGTTCATACCCACCGAGCGCTACGGATCATAACTATCCGTGCCGACGCATTGATCGGGGCACAGCAGCACGAGGGGCGCACGGAACGGGTCCACGCGACTAGGTTCAGTGCCATGACCTCGCAGAAGTTGTCTTTTCCCCGCCAGCACGCCCGGACCCAGCGGTTCACTCTCGGCGCACCCCGGGCCTTCACCGTCTCACCGGATGGGACGAGGGTGATCTTCCTCAGGTCCGGCTCCGGCACGGACCGGACGAACCGCCTCCATGTGCTGGACACGGGCACCGGCGAGGAGCGGGTCGCCGCCGATCCCCGCGCCCTGCTGGGGGGTTCGGGCGAGAGGCTGTCCCCGCAGGAGCGGGCCCGCCGGGAACGCGCCCGGGAGGGCTCCGCGGGCATCGTCGGCTACGCGGTGGACGCGGCGGCCGAGTTGGCGGCGTTCGCGCTCTCCGGGAAGGTGTACGTGGCCGAGTTGAGGGCGGGCACGGCGCGCGCGCTGCCGGTACCGGGACCGGTGCTCGACCCGCGCCCCTCGCCCGACGGCCGGCACGTCGCCTACGTCACCCGGGGCGCGCTGCGGGTCGTGGGTGCGGACGGCGCGGGTGACCGGGCCGTCGCCGAACCGGAGGACGCGCACACCACGTACGGCCTCGCGGAGTTCGTGGCGGCCGAGGAGATGGCCCGCCACCGCGGCTTCTGGTGGTCGCCGGAGTCGGACCGGCTGCTGGTCGCCCGCGCCGACGACGGCGCCGTGCGGCGGTGGTGGATCGCGGACCCGGCGAACCCGGACAGCGCCCCCTCCGAGATCGGCTACCCGGCCGCCGGGACGCCCAACGCGGAGGTCCGGCTCTTCCTGACGGACCTCGACGGTGCCCGTACGGAAGTTGTCTGGGACCGGACCATGTTCCCGTATCTGGCCCGGGTCCACTGGTCCTCCCACGGGGCCCCGCTGCTTCTGGTTCAGGCCCGTGACCAGCGCAGTCAGCGGTATCTGGCGGTGGACACCGAGAGTGGGGCGACCCGCACGGTCCATGTGGACGAGGACGAGATCTGGCTGGATCTTTTCGACGGAGTGCCCGCCTGGGCGCCGGACGGTCGGCTCGTGCGCATCGCCGACGAGGGCGGCGCGCGGGTGCTCTCGGTGGGCGACCGGCCGCTGACCGGGGGCCAGTTGCACATCCAGGCGGTGCTGGACGTCGGTGAGTCGGACATCCTGGTGTCCGCCACCGCGGGCGAGCTGGCGGAGCGGCCGGAGACCGGCGAGACGCATGTGTACCGGGTCGCCGAACGGGGCGTCGAGCGCCTCAGCGAGGGCGTCGGAGTGCACGCGGCGGTCCGCTCCGGCGGGGTGACGGTCATGGTCTCCTCCTCCCTCGACCGCCCGGGAACGACCGTGCGGGTGCTGCGGGACGGCGAGATCGTCGCCACCGTGGCCAACCACTCCGAGACACCCGTCCTGTCCGCCGGAGTGCGGCTCACGGAGGGGGGCGCACAGCGAATTCCGTGCGCCGTGCTGCTCCCGGCCGGATACAAGGAATCGGACGGTCCCCTTCCGGTCCTGATGGACCCCTACGGCGGCCCCCACGGCCGCCGGGTCGTCGCCGCGCACAACGCGCATCTCACGTCCCAGTGGTTCGCCGACCAGGGCTTCGCCGTGATCACCGCGGACGGCCGGGGCACCCCGGGGCGTTCGCCCGGCTGGGAGAAGGCGATCAGGGACGACTTCCCGCTCACCCTGGACGACCAGGTGGAGGCCCTGCACGCGCTGGCCGGACGCTTCCCGCTGGACCTGTCGAAGGTCGCCATGCGCGGCTGGTCCTACGGCGGCTACCTCTCCGCCCTCGCCGTGCTGCGCCGCCCCGACGTCTTCCACGCGGCCGTGGTGGGCGCCCCGGTGACGGACTGGCGGCTGTACGACACCCACTACACCGAGCGCTACCTCGGGGACCCGACCGCGCGGCCGGAGGTGTACGCGTCCAACTCCCTGGTGGTGGACGGTGCGCTCTCCCACGCCACGGACGAGGTACGGCCGATGATGATCGTCCACGGCCTCGCGGACGACAACGTGGTGGTCGCCCACGCCCTGCGGCTCTCCTCGGCGCTGCTGGCGGCGGGCCGGCCGCACGAGGTGCTGCCGCTGAGCGGGGTGACGCACATGACGCCCCAGGAACAGGTGGCGGAGAACCTGCTCCTGCTCCAGGTGGACTTCCTGCGGCGCTCGCTGGGGCTGCCCCGCCCGTAGGCCGTGCCGGGGCCCCGGGAGGTCACCGGCGGACGGCGGGGACGCGGGGCGGGACCGCCCGCCCACCGGCGTACCCGCCGGGTGGGGCCCCGCCCTGGGGCCCGGGGAACGGGCGACCGGCCGGGCCGACGTGACGTCGCCCCGGCCGGCCCACGGCACCCGCACGGCCGTACGCCGTCCATGATGGGGCGCGCGTGTGTCGGTGCGGCGACAGCCGGATTACCCCCGTGTCAACGGATCCGGCCCGTCGTTCCGGCCCGCCCCGCTCCTCACCCCCGCCCCGCGCCCTCACTCCCGTCCCGCGCCCTCGTTCCCGCCCTCGTCCTCGTCCCGCTCCTCGCCCCGCGGCGGCGGCGCGTCCGCGGGCTCCGGGGTCTCCAGCAGCCCCTCCGGCGGCACCACCCGCTTCTCCTCGGCGAAGTGGCAGGCCGAGTCGTGCCGGGCGGGCGTCTCCGTGTCCCGGAACACCGCGGGCACCGCCAGCAGCGGCACCTCCAGCTCACACCGCTCCCGCGCCTTCCAGCAGCGGGTACGGAAGCGGCAGCCGGACGGGATGTTCGCGGGCGAGGGCACGTCGCCGTGCAGGATGATCCGCTCCCGGTGGTCGCGGGCCGTCGGGTCCGGCACGGGCACGGCCGACAGCAGCGCCTGGGTGTACGGGTGCGTGGGGTGGTCGTAGATCTCCGCGTCGGTACCGATCTCCATGATCCGCCCGAGATACATGACGCCGACCCGGTCCGAGATGTGCCGGACGATCGACAGGTCGTGCGCGATGAACACGAAGCTCAGGTCGAACTCCGCCTGCAACCGGTCCAGCAGGTTGACCACCTGCGCCTGCACCGAGACGTCGAGGGCCGAGACGGGTTCGTCCGCGACGATGATCTCCGGGTTGAGCGCGAGGCCGCGGGCGATGCCGATGCGCTGGCGCTGACCGCCGGAGAACTGGTGCGGGTAGCGGTTGATGTACTCCGGGTTCAGCCCGACCACGTCGAGCAGATCCCGCACCCGCTGCCGGCGGCTTCCCTTGGGCGCCACCTCGGGGTGGATCTCGTACGGCTCCCCGATGATGTCGCCGACCGTCATCCGCGGGTTCAGCGAGGTGTACGGGTCCTGGAACACCATCTGGATGTTGCGGCGCACGGCCTTCAGCGCCCGGCCGGACAGCTTGGTGACGTCCTGGCCCTTGTAGAGGATGGCGCCCTCGGTCGGCGGCTCCAGGTGCACCAGCATCTTGGCGACGGTCGACTTGCCGCAGCCGGACTCCCCCACGATGCCGAGCGTCTCACCGGCCGCCAGGTCGAAGTCGACGCCGTCGACGGCCTTCACCGCGCCGATCTGCTTCTTGAAGAGGATGCCCTGGGTCAAGGGGTAGTGCTTGACCAGGCCGCGTACCTGAAGAATCGGTTCGCCCCCGGCGAGCGGGGGCACCGGCGCCTCGGCCTGGAGCGTGGAGCCGCCGCCCCCGCGGCCCGTCCCGTCAGCGCGCATCGAGCGTCTCCTTCCAGAAGTGACAGGCACTCCTGCGGTGCTCGTCCACGGTGTAGAGCGGCGGGACGTCCGTACGGCACACCGGCTGGGCCATCGGGCAGCGCGGGTGGAAGGCGCAACCGGGCGGGATGTGCAGCAGGTTGGGCGGCAGGCCCTTGATCGCGTACAGCTCCTGGCCCTTCTGGTCCAGGCGCGGGATCGACCGCAGGAGACCCTTGGTGTACGGGTGCGCGGGGGCCCGGTAGATGTCGTGGACCGGCGACGTCTCGACGATCCGCCCCGCGTACATCACCGGCCGTGGTGGGCTCGTCCGCGATGATCAGGTCCGGCTCCAGGGCCAGCGCCATGGCGATCATGATGCGCTGGCGCATACCGCCGGAGAACTGGTGCGGGAAGTTGCCCACCCGCTGCCGGGCCGCCGGGATGCGCACCCGGTCCATCAGCTCGATCGCCTTGACCTTGGCGTCGGACCGGGACATCCCCCGGTGCACGACGAACATCTCACCGAGCTGCTCGCCCACGCTGAGCACCGGGTTCAGCGAGGACAGCGCGTCCTGGAAGATCATGGCCATCTCCTGGCCGCGGATCCGCCGGCGCTGTTCGGGTCTGAGCGTCAGCAGGTCGCGGTCCTTGAAGAGGATCTCCCCGCCGCTGATCTTCCCGGGAGGCGTGTCGAGGATGCCCATGACCGCCTGCGCGGTGACGGACTTGCCCGAACCGGACTCACCGAGGACGGCGAGCGTCTCCCCGGCGTCCACGCTGTAGTCGACCCCGTTGACGGCCTTGGCCACCCCGTCGCGGGTGTGGAACTCCACGTGCAGATCGCGCACTTCGAGCAACATGGCAGCGGGCTCCTCAGCGCAGTTTGGGGTCGAGGGCGTCGCGCACCGCGTCGCCGAGCATGATGAAGGCGAGCACCGTGATCGCCAGGGCTCCGGCGGGCCAGAGCAGCATGTGCGGCGCGTTGCGGATGTACTGCGAGGCGGCGGAGATGTCGATCCCCCAGGAGACCGCCGGCGGCTTCAGACCCACCCCGAGGAACGACAGGGTCGCCTCCAGCGAGATGTACGTCCCCAGGGCGATGGTCGCGACGACGATCACCGGCGCGATCGCGTTGGGGGTGATGTGCCGCAGCAGCATCCGGGTGTTGGAGGCCCCCAGCGCCCGCGCCGCCTGGACGTAGTCGTTCTGTTTGGCGGTGATGACGGAGCCGCGGGCGATACGGGCGATCTGCGGCCAGCCCAGCAGCACGATGAAGCCGATCACCGGCCAGACGGTGGAGCTGGTCACGACGGAGAGGAAGACCAGGCCGCCGAGGACCACCGGGATGCCGAAGAAGACGTCCGTGATGCGGGAGAGGACCGCGTCCCAGGCGCCCCCGAAGAAGCCTGCCAGGCCGCCCAGCACGCTGCCCAGGAGCGAGACGCCGAGGGTGGCGCAGACGCCGACGGTGACCGAGGTCCGCGCGCCGTACACGGTGCGGGTGTAGACGTCGCAGCCCTGCCCGTCGAAGCCGAAGGGGTGTCCGGGCTGGGAGCCCTCCTGGGCCTTGCCCAGGTCGCAGCTGAGCGGGTCCTGGGAGGCGATCAGCGAGGGCCAGACCGAGATGACGACCAGGAACAGGATGATCAGCCCGGAGATGATGAAGACCGGGTTGCGGCGCAGGTCCCGCCAGGCGTCGGACCACAGGCTGCGCGGCTTGCCGGCCGGTCCTCCGTCCTCCCCTCCGGGGGTCTTCTCCAGGCTGCCGCCCTCTTCCATCGCGAGGTCGGTGGCCCCGCCGGCCCCGGTCCCCGCGACCGCCCCGCTGGGGTCTTCCCACGGCTGCTGCTCAGGCATAGCGGATCCTCGGGTCGAGTACGGCGTACAGGAGGTCGACGATCAGGTTCGCCGCCAGGAAGACCAGGACCAGGACGGTGACGAACCCGACGACCGTCTGGGAGTTCTGGCGCAGGATCCCCTGGTACAGCTGGTAGCCGACTCCGTGGATGTTGAAGATCCGCTCGGTGACGATGGCCCCGCCCATCAGGGCCCCCACGTCCGTCCCGATGAAGGTGACGACGGGGATGAGGGAGTTGCGCAGCAGGTGCCGCACGACCACGCGGCGCCGGGGCAGCCCCTTGGCCACGGCGGTACGGACGTAGTCCGCCCGGGAGTTCTCCGCGATCGACGTCCGGGTGAGCCGGGTGACGTAGGCCAGCGAGACGGAGGCCAGGACGAGGCCGGGCACGAGGAGTTCGTCGAAGGGCGCCTCCGGGGAGACGGAGGGCTTGATGACGCCCCACTGGACCCCGAGGAGGAGCTGGAGCAGCAGGCCGGTGACGAAGGTCGGCACGGCGATGACGACGAGCGTGAGGATGAGCACCACCGTGTCGACGGGCCGCCCGCGGCGCAGCCCGGTGACCACGCCGAGGCTGATGCCGATGACGATCTCGAAGACGATCGCGATGACGGTGAGCCGGATGGTGATGGGGAAGGCGGTGCCCATCAGCTCCGTGACCTTCTGCCCGTTGAACGCGGTGCCGAAGTCGCCGGTGAAGATGTTGCCCATGTAGGTCGCGTACTGCTGCCAGACGGGCTTGTCGAGGCCGAACTCGGTGCGCAACTGGGCGGCGGTCGCGGGGTCGCACTGACGGTCGCCGCAGAGGCCCGCGATGGGGTCACCCATCACGTTCACCATCAGGAAGATCAGCAGCGTGGTGCCGAAGAAGACGGGGATCATCTGCAGCAGCCGCCGGATCACATAACGTCCCATGCAGGGCTCCGGGGGTCGGGGCGAACGGGCGGGGCGGGACACCGGAGGCCGGGTGGCCGGTGCGCGGAGGGCGCACCGGCCACCCGGCCTCGGTCAGAGCCCTGGCGGGCCGGAGACCCTGGTCACTTGACCTTGATCTGGTTGTAGACGGGGACGCTGAAGGGGTTCAGCGAGACGTTCTCCACCCGGTCCGAGTAGCCGGCGCTGCCGTTCTGGTACCAGAGCGGGATGACCGGCATCTGCTCGGCGAGCACCTTCTCCGCGTCCTGGAAGGTGCCGACGGCCTTGGCCTTGTCGCTCTCGGCGTTGGCCTTGTCCACCAGGTCGTCGAACTTCTTGTTGCTCCACTTGCCGTCGTTGGACGAGGCGTTGGTGTAGTAGAGCGGCTGGAGGAAGTTCTGGATCAGCGGGTAGTCCATCTGCCAGCCGGCCCGCCAGGCTCCGGTGAGCTTCTGGCTGGAGACCTGGCTGCGGAAGTCGGCGAAGGTGCCGATGGGAGCGCCGACGCAGGCTTTGTTGTTGCCCATGACGTTGTTGATGCTGTTGCAGACCGCGTCGACCCACTCCTTGTGGGAGCCGGTGTCCGCGTTGTACGAGATCTTGAGCTGGCCGCCGGGGATGCCGCCGCCCTCGTCGATCAGCTTCTTGGCCGCGGCCTTGTCGTACTCGCACGGGGAGCCGCACAGACCCTTCTTGAAGCCGCCGTCCGCCCCGAGGACCGGCGAGGTCCAGTCGGTGGCCGGGGTGCGCGTCTTCTGGAAGATCTGATTGGTGATCTGATCGCGGTTGATCGCCATCGACAGGCCTTGGCGCACCTTGGCCGCGTCGGGGGTGTCCCAGGCCTTCACGTAGAACGGGAAGGCGAGCGTCTGGATGATGCCGGCCGGGGTGTTGATGTACCGGCCGCCCAGGTCCGCCTTGACGTTCTTGAGCTGGGAGGCCGGGACGTCGTCGACGAGGTCGAGGTTGCCCGCCGTCAGGTCGGTGTAGGCGGTGTTGTTGTCCGTGTAGACCTTGAGGTCGATGCCGCCGTTCTGCGCCTTGTCCGTGCCGGGGTAGTCGTCCCACTTGCGCAGGCTCATCGAGGAGCCCTTGGCGTACTTCTGGATGGTGTACGGGCCGTTGCCGATCGGCTTGGAGAGCCAGGCGGCGTGGTCGGTGTAGAAGGCCTTGGGCAGCGGTACGAAGGCCGCGTAGCCGAGGGTGTCGGGCCAGAGCGAGAACTTCTGCGCGAGCTTGACGGTGAAGGTGGTGTCGTCGACCACCTTGAGCCCGGACAGGGTGGTGGCGGACGCGCTTCCGGTATCGGGGTGTGCCTTGTCGTAGCCGTCGATGTAGCCGAAGAAATAGGCGTTCTTCTGGTTGTTCTTCAGCGCGGCGCCGTAGTTCCAGGCGTCCACGAAGGACGTGGCGGTGACCTTCTCTCCGTTGCTGAAGGTCCAGTTGTCCTTGATCTTCACGGTGAAGTTCTGGGAGTCCTTCGACTCGATCGACTGGGCGATCTCGTTCTTGGCCTCGCCGGTCTTCGGGTCGTACCGGACGAGTCCCCGGAAGACCATGTCGAGGACCTTGCCGCCCTGCACCTCGTTGGTGTTCGCGGGCTCCAGCGGGTTCTGCGGGTCTCCCCAGGAGGAGCTGACGATTCCGTTGGCGCCACTGCCGCCCCCGCTGCCGCCCCCGCCGCAGGCCGTCGCCGCCAGGGCGACGGCGACGGCGCAGGCGGCCCACCTGACTCGTGTGGCTCCGCGCATGGAGTGCCTCCTAGGGTTCCCTTGAGTAGCTCAATGCCCCATATCACTCCATATGCCGGTATGACGCATGTTCATGTCCTCCGTACGGGCGCCCGGTACACACGAAGGCGCCCGGCCCCTCAAAGGGGCCGGGCGCCTTTCGTTCGGCGTGTCGCGAAGCTAGGCCGCGTGCACGACGTCCTTCTCCTCGGCGAAGTGACAGGCCGACTCGTGCGAGGCGGGGGTCTCGCCGCCCTTGAAGCGCTCCGGGATCGCCAGCAGCGGCATCTCGGTGGAGCACTTGTCCTGCGCCTTCCAGCACCGCGTGCGGAAGCGGCAGCCGGACGGCGGGTTGGCCGGCGAGGGGACGTCCCCGGAGAGGATGATCCGCTCGCGGTTGTCACGGGCCGACGGGTCCGGTACCGGGACGGCCGACAGCAGCGCCTGGGTGTAGGGGTGCGTCGGGTGGTCGTAGATCTGGACGTCCGTCCCGATCTCGGCCATCTTGCCGAGGTACATGACGCCGACACGGTCCGAGATGTGCCGGACGATCGACAGGTCGTGCGCGATGAAGAGGTAGGAGAGGTTGAACTCGTCCTGGAGCTTCGCCATCAGGTTGATGACCTGCGCCTGCACCGACACGTCGAGCGCGGAGACCGGCTCGTCGCAGATGATGATCTCCGGGTTGAGCGCGAGGCCGCGGGCGATACCGATGCGCTGGCGCTGACCGCCGGAGAACTGGTGCGGGTACCGGTTGATGTACTCCGGGTTCAGCCCGACGACGTCCAGGAGGTCCTGCACCTTGCGGCGCCGGTCGCCCTTCGGGGCCACCTCGGGGTGGATCTCGAAGGTCTCCCCGATGATGTCGCCGACCGTCATACGCGGGTTCAGCGAGGTGTACGGGTCCTGGAACACCATCTGGATGTTGCGGCGTACGGCCTTCAGCGCCCGGCCGGACAGCTTGGTGATGTCCTGGCCCTTGTAGAAGACCTCACCGGCGGTGGCCCGCTCCAGGGTCATCAGCAGCTTGGCGACCGTGGACTTGCCGCAGCCGGACTCACCGACGATGCCGAGGGTCTCCCCCGCGTACAGGTCGAACGAGATGCCGTCGACCGCCTTGACCGCGCCGACCTGCTTCTTGAACAGGATGCCCTGGGTCAGGGGGAAGTGCTTGACGAGGTTGCGCACCTGGAGGATCGGCTCGCCCTGGGACACCGGGGCGTCGATGGCGGCGACCGCCGCCTCCTCGGTGGCCGCGTCGACCGTGGCCACCTCGGTGACGTTGGGGGTGGCGTCGGCGGGCTCCTTGCGGATGTCAGCCATGGAGCGTCTCCTTCCAGAAATGGCAGGCGCTGTGGCGGCCGACCAGTTCGGTGCCGTCCGTGCCCGTCACCGGCAGCAGCGGCGGGATGTCGGCACGGCAGATGTCCTGCGCCATCGTGCAGCGCGGGTTGAACGCGCAACCCGAGGGGACGTGCAGCAGGTTGGGCGGCAGGCCCTTGATCGCGAAGAGCTCCTGGCCCTTCTGGTCCAGACGCGGGATCGAGGCCAGCAGACCCTTGGTGTACGGGTGCGCGGGCGCCTCGTAGATCTCGCGGACGGGAGACGTCTCGACGATCCGCCCCGCGTACATGACCGCGATCTTGTCGGCCACGTCCGCGACGACACCGAGGCCGTGGTGGGCTCGTCCGCGATGATCAGGTCCGGCTCCAGGGCCAGCGCCATGGCGATCATGATGCGCTGGCGCATACCGCCGGAGAACTGGTGCGGGTAGTCCGAGACACGGGCCGCGGCGGCCGGGATCTTGACCTGGTCCATCAGACCGATGGCCTTGGCCTTGGCCTCCTTCTTGGACAGGCCCTGGTGGACCCGGAACATCTCACCGAGCTGGTAGCCGACGGTGAGGACCGGGTTCAGCGAGGACAGCGCGTCCTGGAAGATCATGGCGATCTTCCGGCCACGGATGCCGCGGCGCTCCTCGGCCGACATCTTGAGCATGTCCTGGCCGCGGAAGAGGATCTCGCCCTGCGGGATCTTTCCGGGCGGCATGTCGAGGATGCCCATGATCGCCTGGGCGGTCACGGACTTGCCCGAGCCGGACTCACCGAGGACGGCGAGCGTCTCACCCGCGTCCACGCTGTAGTTGACGCCGTTGACGGCCTTGGCGATGCCGTCGCGGGTGTGGAACTCCACGTGCAGGTCGCGGACTTCGAGCAGCGGGCCGACGTGGTCGTCTCCCGAGCGCGCGGACGGGACTGTTGCGGTCTTGTCGATGGTGGTCACGTGCGCCCTCCTTATCGCGTCTTCGGGTCGAGGGCGTTACGGACGGCTTCGCCGAGCATGATGAACGCCAGAACGGTGATGCTGAGCATGATCGACGGGTAGATCAGGATGTGCTGGGCCACCCGGATCTGGCTCGCTCCACCGGAGATGTCCATACCCCAGGAGACGGTCGGCGAGGCCAGGCCGAGACCGAGGTAGGACAGGGTCGCCTCGGCGGAGATGTACACACCGAGCGAGATGGTCGCCACGACGATGACCGGGGCCAGGACGTTCGGCAGGATGTGCCGGAAGAGGATCCGGCTCGTACCGGCGCCCAGCGCTCTGGCCGCCTGGACGAAGTCGGCCTGCTTGACGGTGATCACGGCACCGCGCATGACACGCGCGATCTGCGTCCAGCCGAGGAAGGCGAGGGCGAAGATGACCACCAGGACCGTGCGGTCGGTGAAGGCCTGGAGCACGACCATGGCGCCGAGGAGGAAGGGCAGCCCGAGGAAGACGTTGGTGAATCCGGAGAGCACCGCGTCGACCCAGCCGCCGAAGTAGCCGGCCAGCATGCCGATCAGACCACCGAACAGGGTCACCAGGAGGGTCACCGAGATACCGACGATCACCGAGGCGCGGGTGCCGTAGATGACACGCGCGTAGACACTGCGGCCCTGACCGTCGTAGCCGAGCCACTCGGGCGAACCGACCTTGCCCAGCTCCGGCTTGCTCAGGAAGTGGTGCGCCAGGTCACCCACGGTGGGCGAGGCGCTGGTGAACAGGCCCGGGACCGCCGCGATCACCAGCAGCAGCACGATCAGCGCGGCCGAGATGATGAAGTACCAGTTCCGACGGAGGTCCTGCCAGGCGTCACCCCACAGGCTACGGGCCTTCTCCGCGCTGACGTCGACCTGCGGTCCGGCGAGGGGCGCTTCGGCCTTCTCGGGAGCGGGGGCGGTCTTGGTCACATCAGGCATACCGGATCCTCGGGTCCAGGACCGCGTACAGCAGGTCGACGATAAGGCTCATGAAGAGGTAGACGATCACCAGGACGGTGACCAGCCCGACGAGGGTCGTGCCCTCACGCCGGGTGATCGACTCGAAGATGGTGCCGCCGATGCCCTTCACGTTGAACAGGCCCTCGGTGACGATCGCGCCGCCCATCAGGGCGCCGAGGTCGGTGCCGAGGAAGGTGACGACCGGGATCAGCGAGTTGCGCATCAGGTGCACACCCACGATGCGGCGCCTGGGCAGCCCCTTGGCCACAGCTGTACGCATGTAGTCGGCGCGCAGGTTCTCCGCCATCGTCGTACGGGTCAGCCGGGCCACGTACGCGAGCGACAGGGAGCCGAGCACGACGGCCGGGGCTATCAGTTCACTCCACGTCGCGTCGTTCGAGACGTTGGGCGAGATCCAGCCGAGCTGGAAGGCGAAGACCGACTTGACGATGAAGCCGAGGACGAAGACCGGGATCGAGATGATCAGCAGGGTGAAGACCAGAACGATGTTGTCGCTCAGCCGTCCCGCACGCAGACCGGCGTACACGCCCAGGGAGATACCGACGACGATCTCGAGTACGAAGGCCATACCGGCGAGCCGCAGGGTGACCGGGAACGCGTCGCCGAGCACGTCGGTGACGGGGCGTCCGCTGGCTATCTGCGTGCCGAAGTCGAAGTGGAAGACGATGCCCTTCATGTACTCCCAGTACTGCACCAGGATCGGCTGGTCGAGGCCCAGCTTGTGCCGCATCGCTTCGAGAGTGGCCGGGTCGGCGCCCTTGTCCCCGAAGAGTCCCCGCACGGGGTCACCGGGCAGCGTGTAGACCATCAGGAAGATCAGCAGAGTTGTCCCGAGGAAGACCGGGATCATCTGGAGCAGTCGTCGTGCGACATAGCGCCCCATCATGCCTCCATGTAATAGGCAAGCGGCAGCCGACGGGCCCTCCCGCACCGCGGACGTCCCTCAGGACGGTCAGCGGTACGGAAGGGCCCCCCGGCCACGGCTGCGGACTGGTGCGAACCGATGTGAGTGTCGGTCCCGCACCGGCCCACGGACTACGTCGGTCGTTACTTGATGACCTGGACTTCGGTCAGGATCGGGTCGCCGTCCTGCGCGTACTTCACGTTCTGGACCTTCTCCGAGTAACCGGCGTTGACCTTGTAGTACCAGAGCGGGATGGTCGGCATGTAGTTGACCAGCTCCTTCTCGACCTCCTGGTACCCCTTGACCGACTCGTCGAGGCTCGGAGCGGTGTCCGCGGCCTTGATCTTGGCGTCGAGGTCCTTGTTGGAGAAGAAGCCGTTGTTGCCGGCCGCGCCCGTGCGGAACAGGTCGCTGATGAAGTTGGCGTTGACCGGGTAGTCGAGCACCCAGCCGCCGCGGTAGAACGACTTGACCTGCTTGGCGTCACGGGCGTTCAGGTCGGCCTGGAAGTCGGCCTTCGAGTCGCCGGTGCACTTGACGCCGGTGGCCTGGGTGATGCTGTTGCAGACAGCCTCGACCCATTCCTTGTGGCCGCCGTCGGCGTTGAACTGGATGAAGACCTCGTTGCCCGGAACACCGCCACCCTCCTTGATGAGGGCCTTGGCCTTGGCCGGGTCGTACTTGGTCACGTCGCCGGCGACGTTCTCCTGGTAACCGAGAACGCCCTTGGCGACCCAGCCCGTGGCCGGCTCGCGGGTGCCCTGGAGCACCGTCTTGGTGATGGTGTCCCGGTCGATGGCCATCGAGAGGCCCTGGAGGACCTTCGGGTCCGTGTTCTTCCACTGGTCGGTGTACATGGCGACACCGAGCGTCTGGATGGCGGAGTACGCCTGGTCCACGGCGCGGTCACCGAGGTCGGCACGGTAGACCGGGAGGTCCTTCGGGCCGATCTGGCGGAGCACGTCGACGTTGCCGGACTTGAGGTCCTCGTAGGCGGTCTCCAGGGTGGTGTAGTTCTTGAAGATCACACCACCGTTCTTCGCCTTGTCCGGGCCCTTGTAGTCGTCGTTGCGCTCGACCTTGATCTGCTTCTTGTGGTCCCAGCTGACGAACTTGTACGCGCCGTTGCCGACCGGCTTCTCACCGGCGGCCTTCGGGTCCGCGTAGAAGGACTCGGGCAGCGGCGAGAAGACCGTGTAACCGAGCTTGTACGAGAAGTACGGCAGCGGGTCGCTCAGCTCGATGGTGAAGGTGTAGTCGTCCACCTTCTTCAGGCCGGACATGGCGTCCGACTTGGGCTTGGCGCCCTCACCGTCGGGGTGGACGTCCGCGAAGCCCTTGATGTCGGCGAACCACGAGGCGTTGGTCTGCGCGTTCTCGATGTTCGCGGCCCAGTTCCAGGCCTTGACGTAGGAGTCGGCGGTGACGGGGGTGCCGTCGTGGAACTTCCAGTCCTTCTTGAGCTTGACCGTCCACAGCTTGCTGTCGGTCGTCTCGACGGACTCGGCGTTGATCATCTCAAGCTTGCCGTCGGGGTCGTAGTCGACGAGCTGCGAGAAGATGGCGTCGGTGACGATGCTGCCGTTCGACTCCATCGTGTTGGCCGGCTGCAGCGGGTTCTGCGGCTCACCGACCTCGACGGAGAATATGCCGTTCGCGTCGACGGCGCCCTTGGCGCTCTTGTCTCCGCTGTCGCTGTCGCCGCCACCACAGGCGGTCGCGGCCAGGGCGATGATTGCCGCTCCCGCGACCCACTTGGCGCTCTTGGCACCGCGCATGGGTTTCCTCCTCATGAGTCCACTTTTGACTACAAGAGGGGCACTGGAGAGATCCACCGACACCCCTGACGGCGATCGTTTCAGTGCCCCGAGTGTGCTCGTGAGTCGGCACTCCCCACAGTGCGCTGACCCATTGACCCGAGCTCAATGGAGCCAACTATTAAGGAACACCGGGCTGTAAACCACACTTAAAGGGTCTCGGTTTGACAACATCGAGATCTCCCGGAAGACCGAAATCCGGACAAAGCGATCCCAGACAGACACCCCCGAAACGGACCGTTAACACATGTTCCGGAGAGCGACGCACGATATGCGGACACCTCGGTCGGATAAACGGGTTGACGAAAGACCCGGGCCCCCACAGTTTCTGTGGAGGCCCGGGTCTCATGTCAATGGCTCATTCCGACGGTTCGCCGGCAGCGGCCGGCGCTCCCGGCCGGCTCAGGCGTTCTTGGCGCGCGAGGCCGTGCGGCCGCGCTGCTTCTGGTCCAGGACGACCTTGCGGATGCGGACCGTCTCCGGGGTCACCTCGATGCACTCGTCGTCGCGGCAGAACTCCAGGGACTGCTCCAGCGAGAGCTTGCGGGCGGGCACCACGTTCTCCGTGGTGTCCGCGGACGCCGCACGCATGTTGGTGAGCTTCTTCTCCTTGGTGATGTTCACGTCCATGTCGTCGGCGCGGGAGTTCTCGCCGATGATCATGCCCTCGTAGACCTCGGTGCCGGCCTCGGTGAAGATCACACCGCGCTCCTGGAGGTTGACCATCGCGAACGGCGTCACCGCGCCCGCGCGGTCCGCGACCAGGGAGCCGTTGTGACGGGTGCGCAGCTCGCCGAACCACGGCTCGTGGCCCTCGAAGATGGAGTGCGCGATGCCGGTGCCGCGGGTCTGGGTCAGGAACTCCGTGCGGAAGCCGATGAGGCCGCGGGAGGGGACGATCCACTCCATGCGGACCCAGCCCGAACCGTGGTTCGTCATCGTCTCCATGCGGCCCTTGCGGCTGGCCATCAGCTGCGTGATGGCGCCGAGGTGCTCCTCCGGCGAGTCGATCGTCATGCGCTCGACCGGCTCGTGCGTCTTGCCGTCGATCTGCTTGGTGACGACCTCCGGCTTGCCGACGGTCAGCTCGAAGCCCTCGCGGCGCATCTGCTCGACGAGGATCGCCAGCGCGAGCTCACCGCGGCCCTGGACCTCCCAGGCGTCGGGGCGCTCGGTGTCCAGGACGCGGAGCGAGACGTTACCGATCAGCTCGCGGTCCAGGCGGTCCTTCACCTGACGCGCGGTGACCTTGTGGCCCTTGCCGCCCTTGCCGACCAGCGGCGAGGTGTTCGTGCCGATGGTCATCGAGATGGCCGGCTCGTCCACCGTGATCAGCGGCAGCGCGATCGGGTTCTCGGGGTCGGCCAGGGTCTCACCGATCATGATGTCCGGGATACCGGCGATGGCGCAGATGTCGCCCGGACCGGCCTTCTCGGCGGGCTGGCGGGTGAGCGCCTCCGTCATCAGCAGCTCGGTGATGCGCACGTTGGACATGGTGCCGTCGCGCTTGATCCAGGTGACCGTCTGGCCCTTGCGCAGCTCGCCCTGCTCGACACGGCAGAGCGCGATACGGCCGAGGAAGTTGTCGGCGTCGAGGTTGGTGACGTGCGCCTGGAGCGGGGCCTCCTCGTCGTACTCGGGGGCCGGGACCGTGGAGAGGATCGTGTTGAAGAACGGCTCCAGGTTCTCGCTGTCCGGCGGGACGCTGCCGTCCTCGGGCTTGGTCAGCGAGGCGACGCCGTCACGGGCGCAGGCGTAGACGATCGGGAACTCGATCTGGTCCTCGTCGGCGTCCAGGTCGAGGAAGAGGTCGTACGTCTCGTCGATGACCTCGGCGATACGGGCGTCCGGGCGGTCCGTCTTGTTGATGCAGAGGATCACCGGCAGCTTGGCCGTGAGCGCCTTGCGCAGCACGAACCGGGTCTGCGGGAGCGGGCCTTCCGAGGAGTCGACGAGCAGGACGACCGCGTCGACCATCGACAGACCGCGCTCGACCTCGCCACCGAAGTCGGCGTGGCCGGGGGTGTCGATGATGTTGATCGTGATCGGGTCCCCGCCGTCCTTGGGGTGGTACTTCACCGCCGTGTTCTTGGCGAGGATCGTGATGCCCTTCTCACGCTCCAGGTCGTTCGAGTCCATCATGCGTTCGTCGAGGTTCTCGGCGGCGTGGGCCGCGAACGCGCCCGCCTGCCTGAGCATGGCGTCGACCAGGGTGGTCTTGCCGTGGTCGACGTGGGCAACAATGGCTACGTTACGGATGTCGTGGCGCGTGGGCATGGGTGGCTTGCGCTTCTCTCGATCGTGGGATCAGGCGTCTTTGTCGGTCTCGGTCCTCGTACGCCCCGCCGGGCGGACACGCCACGGCTGGTCCAATGGTACGGGCACGACGCGCCCAGGGCTTCCCGGCCCGGTCCGCGAAAGCGTTCGCCGGGCAGTGTTCAGCCCGCGTTCAGCCGTCGCCACGGCATCGTCCGGCAGGTGATGAGGGCGGACGGCAAAGGGGGTGGGGAGAGCGCGGAGCCCGGGTCCAGGCAGACGCCACCTTGCCCGCCGGCACGCCGACGGGCAAGGGAATTGAGCGGGATCTGAGCTTCGGATCCCCCTGTGACCTGCTACTTCGTCCCCTTAGCGGGAGAAGCGGTGGAACCTGCCGCTTGGCCCCCGAGGAATCCGATGTCCTGGTAGCGGGGTGAGGCGAAGCCGAAGGCGCCGACGTTCCGGAGCTTCTTGTCGACCGCGACGAGCTGCGGCCGCTGGTACAGCGGAATCGATCCGGCGGCCGCCCAGATCCGTGCGTCCGCCTGCTTCAGCAGGTCCCCCGAGGTCTTGGCGTCGAGCTCGGAGACCGCCCGGTCGAAGAGCTGGTCGATGTGGTCGGAACCGATCCGGGTGTAGTTCTGCTCGACGAGCAGGGATCCGTCCGTGGCGGCTTCCGGCTTGGCGAAGACCGGGCGTCCGTCGGTCGCCGGGTAGGCGGTGGCGGGCCAGGAGTACAGCGCCATGTCGTAGTCGCCTGAGGCGATGTGGTCCTTGAAGTAGCTCTCGTCGGAGACCTTGGTGATCTGGGCCCCGATGCCGACCGCGTCCAGCATCGCGACGATCTTCTCGCCGACGCCCCGCAACGACTGCGAGCCGGGGCCGGAGGGCAGGACGAAGCGCAGGGTGAGCGGCTTGCCGTCCTTGCCGAGGCGGTTGCTGGCCGGGGCGGGGGCCGGGGCCGCCGTTCCCTGGGGCGCGTAGGCGCCGGGCGCTCCGCCGGGCTGCTTGTCCTGGGTACCGACCCGGGTGGCGCCCTCGCCGGTGACGGCCGCGACCTGGCGCAGCACGGCGGCGCTCTGGGCCGCGGCGGCCGGTGCGGTGGCGAGGGCCCGGGGAGCGGGGTCCCGGTCGCCCGGCTTCTCGTCCCCGACGATGTACAGGCCCTCGTCGCGGGAGGCCTTGTCGTCCTTCTCGTCCTTGTCGGCGGCCTTGGCGTCCTTGTCGGCGGCCTTGTCCGCGGTCGCGCCGGTGTCCTTGCCGGCCTTGTCGGCCGCCTCGTCCTTGTCCTGGTCCGCGGCCTCGCCGGTCGCCTCGTCGGCGGGCTTCTTCCCGGCGTCCTCCGCGTCCCCGTCCGTCTTCTCGTCGGCCTTCTTGTCGGCCTCGCTGCCCGCCTTGGTGTCCCCGGGCTTCTGGACCGCGCCGCCGGTCGTCCAGCCCGCGTCCGCCAGCAGCGCCCGCGCCTCCTTGGCGTCCTGGTCGCCCAGCGCCCCGCTGGCGTCCTTGTACACCGGCTGCCCGGCCAGCGCCAGGTGGCTGCCGGGCGGCTTCGCGGCCAGCCCCAGCGGCTTCAGCACGGCGTCGGCGAGCTCCTGGCGGTCCAGGGCGCGGGCGACCGCCCGGCGGACCCGCTCGTCGGAGAGCGGCCCGGACTCGCCGTTCAGCGCCAGCTGGGTGTAGGCGGGCTCCAGCGACTTGCGTACGGCGAAGCGGTTCAGGGCCTTCTGCTCGGCCGCGTACGCCGCGACCGCCTCGCGGTTCTCGGCGCGGGCCTTCTGGGCGGCCTCGGCCGCCTTCTCGTCCGACCCGTGCGCCACCGCCCAGGAGCGCAGGGCCGCCGCCGGGGTGATGTCGGCCCCGGGGCCGTGGGCGGGCTGTCCGTTGCCGGTGCGGTAGCGGGCGGCCTGGGCGACGCTGTGCGCCGCCGCCGGGTCCACGTCCGCGACGTCCACGCTGCCCTCGGTGAGCGCGTCGGCCCGGTCCTCGGGCTTCACGGCCCGGAAGACGAGCGATTCGAGCTTGGGCCGGTCGCCCCACCAGCGCGGGTCGCGGACGAGTGTGACGGTCCCCTTGTCCTTGTCCACGCTTCCCAGCCGGAACGGCCCCGCGGTGTTCTTGAGCGTGGTGCGCGCACCGTCGTTGAAGGTGCCGGCGGCGCCGGTCACCTCCTTCGGGTACAGCGGCGAGAAGAGCCCGCGCCAGTCCGCGTACGGCTTGGAGAAGGTGACGCGGACCTGGAGGTCGTCCTTGCCGCGCTCGATCTTCTCGATCCGTTCGTAGCCCGCGTTGCGCGCGGTCCAGAACGCGGAGTCCTTGCCGCTCAGCGCCCGCCACTGGGCGACGAAGTCGGGAGCGCCGATCTCCCGGCCGTCGCTCCACACGGCCCGCTGGTTGAGCTTGTAGAGCACGACCTGTTTGGGTTCCCGCTCGATGACCTTCGCGGACTCCAGGTAGTCGGGGTCGAGCCGGGGCTCGCCGCGCTCGTCCAGCGGGAAGAGGGTCGGCAGCAGGGCGCCGGTGATCCGGGTGGTCGCACCGTCGGCGTCGGCCTGGAAGGCGTTGAGGGTGGCGGGCACGGCGTCGATCGCCCAGGTGAGCGTGGAGCCGTCGGCCAGCCGGTCGCGGGCGGCGGGCGCGATGTCCTGCCCCATGGCCACCGGAACGCGGCCGCCGCCGTCCGAGGAGCAGCCCGCCAGCGCGGGGATGGTGAGCACGCCCGTCGCCAGGAGTGCGACCGAGCGGCGCTGTCGGGCCGTCCCGCGCGGGACGCCGAGGTGGGCCATGGCTGAAACCTCCGGGGCCGGCCCGGCCCACCCGTACCGGAATGGACCGGATGACGAACGTTTTGGTGGCATTTGCAGCTGATCACACTGATGTGTTGATCCACTGAACTCACCGTCACGCGCGAGGCGGCGCAGGCGGGGCCGGTACGGGCCGGGGTGTCACCCGTGCGGCCCCGGAGGCCGTACCCGGTCGTACCGGGCCGGGGTACTCAGCCGAGCAGGGCGAGGATCGCCGCCGTGGTGTCGGTCTCGCCGAGCCTCGGGAAGATCTTCTCGACGCTGACCCGGTGGGTGTCGGGGTCCCTGTCGGTGACGGCGTCGGTGGCGACGGTGACGTGGTAGCCGTGTGCGTACGCCGCGCGGGCCGTGGACTCGACGCCGATGGAGGTGGCGATACCGGCCAGGACGACCTGGGTGACGCCCAGCCGGCGCAGCTGCCGGTCGAGGTCGGTGCCGTGGAAGGCCCCCCACCGCTGCTTGGTGACGACGATGTCGTCCTCGCGGCGGCCCAGTTCGGGCGCGAGGTCGGCCCAGTCGGCCGGCGGCTGCCCGCCGGACCCGGCCCGCCCGGCCTCCGTGCGGCCGGGGGCGCCGCCGGTCACCCGGACGAGGACGACCGGGAGGCCCCTGGCGCGGAAGGCGTCGGCGAGGGCCGCGGCGTTGGCGACGACGTCCGCGGCGGGGTGGACCGTGGGCAGGCCCACGATGCCCTTCTGGAGGTCGACGACGATCAGGGCGGTCTTCGGGTCCAGGGTGGTGGCGGTCATACGGGTACTCCTCGCGGGTGGGGTGTCCGGTCGGTGCGGGGGCGGGCGGGCGCCGGGGCGGGCTGCGGGAGCGGGCGGGCGCGTCCCGCGCCGGGTCACTCCTCGGCCAGGCGGCGGATCAGCGCCACGGCCTCGGCCACGGTGCGGCGCTCCCGCCCGTCCAGTTCGCCGGCGATCGCCTCCGCCAGCCAGCCACGGGTGACCGCCCGCGCCCCGGCCAGCGCGGCGATGCCCTCGCCCGTGGCCGACACGACCGACTTGCGGCCGTCCGACGGGTCGGGGGTACGGGTCACCAGGCCCCGTTCCTCCAGCGCCCCGAGGGTCTGCCGCATCGACTGCGGGCGTACGAACTCGGCGCGGGCCAGCGCCGCGGTGGTGGCCGGGCCGCTCTCGTCGAGCCGGGCCAGCACCGACCGCTGGGACGGCGTGAGCGGCCCGGCCGGCCGCACGGTCCGCATCCGCCGCGACAGCCGGCCGAGCACGGCCGCCAGCTCCGTCGCCACCCGCTCGGGGGCCGGATCGTCCGGCGTCGGCTCCTGGGGGTGCTGTGGTGCGGCGCTCATACCGCCCACATTAAAGATGGGTAGTACACCTTGCAAGGTTGCCTGTCTGTTTTCGGGTAAAGGCACACCGTGGGCACCCCCCGCCCGTCTCCGGCACACGCACGCCCGCGCCACGCACCACGCGCCGTCCCGCCTTGCCCGCCCGCAGCCCCGCGCTCTAGGGTGAATGCGCTTTCAGAACAGGTGGGCGCCGGCAACAGCGGGCACCCGGGTACGGACGAAGAAGCGGACGGTCCTCACGTGAGCGCCCCCACGGTGTACGACGTCGCGGAGCGGTCGGGCGTCTCCATCGCCACGGTCTCCCGCGTGTACCGCAACCCCGCCTCCGTACGCGACCGCACGCGCGAACGCGTCCTGGAGGCGGCCCGCGAGCTGGGCTACGTGCCGAGCGGGAACGCCCGGGGCCTGGCCAGCCGGACCACCGGCGTGCTGGGCCTGTGCTTCCCCGACTACGCCGACCCGGACGCCGAGGCCGACGCGGAGGCCGACAGCGACGCCGACGACGCCGCGATGCTCTACTCCGACCAGATCATCCGGGGCATGGAGCGGGCGGCACGCCGGCACGGGTACGCGCTCCTGATCGCCGCCTCCCTGGAGGGCGGGCCGGAGAGCCTCGTCGCGAAGGTCGCGGGGCGGGTGGACGGCTTCGCCGTACTGGCGCAGACCGTGCCGACGCGGGACCTGGAGGTGATATCGCGCCGGCTGCCGGTCGTGATGCTCGCCGGTCCGCGCGAGATCGACCACCTCGACCACGTGGTCGTCGCCAACGCCGCCGGGGAGCGCGAGCTGGCCCGCCACCTGATCGAGGACCACGGGCTGCGCGATCTCGCCTTCGTCGGCGGCGACCCGGAGTCCCCGGACGCCGAGGCCCGGTTCCGGGGGTTCCGCCAGGCCTGCCAGGACGCCGGACTGCCGGTGCCGGACGCGCCGGACCTGCGGACGGCGATGATGACCCAGGCCGAGGGCGCGCGGGCCGCCGAGACCCTGCTGGACCGGGGCCCCGAGCGCCCGGCCGCGATGCTCTTCGCCAACGACCAGATGGCGGTGGGCGCGCTGCGGGCGCTGGAGCGGCGCGGGGTGCGGGTGCCGGAGGACGTCGCCGTGACCGGCTTCGACGGGATCCCGCTGAGCCGGATCGTGCGGCCCTCTCTGACGACCGTGCGGCAGCCGATACGGCACCTGGGCGAGCAGGCCGTCGAATTGCTGGTGCAACGCCTCGCCGACGGCAACCGGCCTCCCGTGTCGCTGGAGCTTCCCGTCTCCCTGGCCCGCCGGGCGAGCTGCGGCTGCGGCTGAGGGCTGTCCCGGCACCGCGAGGACAGCGCACGCCCCGGCACCGCGAGGCCCGGCCCGGGGGCCGACGCGCGAGGGCCGACGAGGCCCGCGCCGGGCTTGGGCCAGGCCCCCTGACCCGAGCCCGGCGAGGTCCACGCTCCCCCGCTCGGTACACGCGATGAGGGGCCGCCGTCAGGCCCGGAGCCACCGCCCGAAGAAGCGTTCCCGGCGCCCGCGCAGCTCCGCCCGCTCCTCGCCCTCGCCCGCGTACGGGAAGTGGCCCGCGCGCAGCACCTGGAGCTCGCGCGGGCCGGGCAGCGCGTTGTGCACGGCGAACTGCCCCGGCGGCGGCACCGAGGGGTCGAAGAGCGCGGCGGCCACCAGCGTGGGCAGCTCCAGCCGGGCCGCGGCCGTGGCGGCGTCGAAGTAGCGCAGGACGTCCGTGACCGCCGGGTGCTCCCTGTGGTACGCCCGGACCGACTCCCCGCTGCCCGTGCAGGGCAGGGTGAGCCGCAGCGGGTGGTTGCCGAAGGTGGGGACGGTGAGCTGGGCGGCGGCGAAGCGCCCGTCCCAGGGCAGGGCGAGCGCGCCGAGACCGCCCCCGAAGCTCTCCCCGAGGTAGCCGAGGCGCCCCGCTCCGGCCACCCGCGGCAGCAGTTCGCCGAGCGCGGAGGCGGCGCACCACAGGTCGGCCACGCATCCGCCGATGACATAGGTGTCGCGCGAGGCGATGCCGTGCAGGACGTGTGAGGCCGCGTCGCCCGGGACGCCGGGCAGCGAACCGCGCGTGCCCATGCCGCGGACGCAGGGCAGGATCGCGGCGGAACGGGGCAGCGGAAGCGGCAGTTCGGGCACCGGGGTGTCCCGCCCGCCGTAGCCGTGGCCGATGACGAAGCCGTGTTCGGCGGGGCCTTCCAGGGGCAGCGCCAGCCAGCCGCCGAGGCGTACGCCGCCCACGGAGGTGAAGGACACGCCGTGCAGCCGGACCCCGTCCCGCTCGCCCTCCGCCGGGCCGACCTCCGGTGCGGTGTCGACCGCCCTGGCCTCGGCGTACCGGGCGGCCCAGAAGTCCGCGAAGTCCTCGGGCGCGGCGGGCGCCGGTATCCGCAGCAGCTTGTCGAGTCCGTGGCCGTGGGCCGGGTCGAAGGGGAAGCCGTGGGCGGGCGGAGGGCCGGGGGCGGCGGAGGAGTGCGACGTCATGGCAGGACGGTAACGGGCTCGATGACGCTCAAACAGCTCGCCGGCCGCCTCGAACAAGCGGAATCAGTCACATCCACTTCAAATACGCAAACGGTGTGCTTACGGTGCGACGAGCGCGACTCCCGATGCCGGGCACGTTGCACGAGTGTGACCCAGCACCCCCTTGCGGATGACCGGGAGGCTGCTCCAGAGTGATGTATGCGCTTACAGACAGCGCATACATCCGGATTGCTCAAGGAGGAGCCCTCCATGTCCCGCACCGCCAGAACCGTCTCTTCCGCCGTCGCGGTCGCGCTCGCCCTCGGCCTCTCGGCCTGTGGCGGCTCCGGGGGCGACGACGTCGCCGCGGACGCGAAGCAGACGCTCACCGTCTGGGCCATGGGGGCCGAGGGCGAGAAGCTCGCGGATGTGGCGAAGGAGTACGAGAAGGACCACCCCCACATCACCGTGAAGGTGACCCCGGTCGGCTGGGACGTCGCGCACCAGAAGCTGGTCTCCGCCGCGGCGGCCGGCACCCTGCCGGACGTGGCGCAGATGGGCGGGAGCTACATGGGCGAGTTCGCCGAGCTCGGCGTCCTGGAGCCGGTCGACACCGGGCGGTTCGACGAGAAGGACTTCTTCCCGGCCGGCTGGAAGCAGGGCGAGGTGGACGGCACCGCGTACGGCGTGCCGTGGTACGTCGACACCCGGGTCCTCTACTACCGCACCGACCTCGCGGAGAAGGCGGGCGTCGACAAGGCACCCGCCGACTGGAAGGAGATGCGGGAGCTGGCCACCGCGTACCAGAAGAAGGCGGGCACCAAGTGGGGTCTGTCGATCCAGCCCAGCGGCCTGGACACGGTGCAGAACTTCTACTCCTTCCTCTACTCGGCCGGCGGCGCGATCGTCGACGACAAGGGCGAGGCGGTCATCGACAGCCCCGAGGCCGTCCGGGCGCTGGAGGAGTACGGCTCGTACTTCGACAAGGGCCTCGCCAACAAGTCCGTGCCGCCCGGTTACGACGTCGTCAAGGACTTCGGCAACGGCCGGGTCCCGATGTTCTTCGGCGGCCCCTGGCACGTCACCCTGCTGAACGAGGGCCAGCCGCAGATCAAGGGCAAGTGGGCCGTCGCCCCGGTCCCCGCCGGCAAGACCTCCGCCTCCATGGCGGGCGGCTCCTCCCTGGTGGTCTCCAAGGACAGCGAGCACAAGGCCGCCGCGACGGAGTTCATCAGCTACCTCACCGGCACCGAGGGCCAGGCCGACTGGTACGAGCGCACCAAGGACCTCCCCGCGAACACCGCGGCCTGGGACTCCGGCAAGCTCGCCGACGACGCGGACCTCCAGGTGTTCAGGCAGCAGATGGACACCGCCAAGTCCTCGCCGTCCCTGGCCAAGTGGACCGAGATCACCGACAAGGTCGACCAGGCCATAGCGAAGGTGACACAGGGCAAGGCCTCCGCCCAGGACGCGCTGAAGACCGCGCAGTCCGAGATCGAAGGCCTCGTGAAGTAGGAGCCATGAGCACCACGACCTCTCGGCCACCGGCGCGGCCGGCCACGACGCGGGGCGGCCCCGGGCCCTCCCGGAGCCGGCCGCGCCGCGGGAAGCTGGGCGTACAGAACGCGGCGGGATGGCTGTTCTCCACCCCCTTCCTCGTCCTGTTCACCGTCTTCATGGCCTTCCCGATCCTCGCCACGCTGCTGATGAGCTTCACGGACTTCGGGCTGCGCAACGTCACGCGCCCCTGGGAAGCGCACTTCATCGGCTTCGACAACTACGTCCAGCTGTTCGGCGACGAGAAGTTCCTGAAGTCGCTCTTCAACACCGCGTACTTCGTCGTGGTCGGCGTCCCGCTGACCATCGCCCTCGGGCTGGTCGTCGCCGTCCTGCTGAACAACGGCATCGACCGGGCCAGGACCTTCTTCCGGGTCGGTTTCTACGCCCCGGTGGTCACCACCATCGTGGCCGTCGCCGTGGTGTGGCGCTTCGTACTCGACCCGAGCGACGGGCTCGTCGCGGGCCTCCTCTCCGAAGTGGGGCTGACCGCACCGGACTTCCTCGGTTCGGAGGCGCTGGCCATGCCCTCGATGATCGCGATGGCGGTGTGGCGCAACGTCGGCACGGTCATGGTGCTCTTCATCGCCGGCCTCCAGGCCGTCCCGACCGAGGTCCGGGAGGCCGCGCGGCTCGACGGTGCCGGCCTATGGCAGGAGTTCCGGGGGATCACCGTCCCGCTGCTGCGGCCGACCCTGCTCTACGCCACCGTCATCACCACCATCGGCTACCTCAACGTGTTCGAGGAACCGTTCGTGATGACCCAGGGCGGCCCCTCGGACTCCACCCTGACCGTCTCGCTGAACATGTACCGCGAGGGCTTCAACTTCTTCCACATGGGCTACGCGAGCGCCATGGCCTATGTCCTCTTCGTGGTGATCATGGGCATCACGGTGCTCCAGCTCCGACTGCTGAAGGACAACACGAAATGACCGTCGGCCGAGCACCCGGTGCCGAAGCGCCGGCGAAGTCCCGTGACCTGAAGCGCCCCCTGGTCTACGTCCTGCTCTCACTGGGCCTGCTGATCATGTCGGCGCCCTTCCTCTGGATGGCCCTGTCGTCCTTCAAGACGCCGAGCGACCTCGCGGCCAGTCCACCGGTGTGGCTCCCCACCGAATGGACCCTGGACAACTTCCGGGACCTGCTGGGCAAGCTGGACCTGCCGCTCCACTTCATGAACTCCGTGATCGTCGCGGTGCTGGTCACCGTCTCGAACCTGGTGTTCTGCTCCATGCTCGGCTACGCGCTGGCCAAGCTGAGGTTCGTCGGCCGCGACAAGATCTTCGGGCTGGTCCTGGGCGCCCTGATGGTGCCCGGGAACCTGATGCTGCTGCCGCTGTTCGTCCTGATGAGCAAGCTCCACCTGATCGACTCGTACGCCGGTCTGGTGCTGCCCTTCGCCGCCGGGGCCTTCGGTGTCTTCCTGATGCGGCAGTTCATGCAGTCCATCCCCGACGAGCTGCTGGAAGCGGCCCGGATGGACGGCGCCGGCGAGTGGTACATCTTCTGGCGCATCGTCATGCCGCTGGTGAAGCCCGCGCTCGCGACGCTGTCGATCTTCACCTTCCTCGGTTCGTGGAACAACTTCGTCTGGCCGCTCATCGCGACCAACGACCCGGACAAGTACACGCTGCCGGTCGCCCTGGCGACCTTCGCCACCGACCCGAACAAGGCGGGCGGCTCCAACGGCATGCTGATGGCCGGAGCCTTCCTGGTCGTCCTGCCGGTGCTGGTCCTCTTCATCGCCCTGCAACGGCACTTCACCCAGGGCATCGCCACGGCGGGCATGAAGTAGCCCGCCCCGCCGCCCTTCGCACCCGCACGGGCCGCACCCCACCCGCGGCCGCACCCCACCCCCGCACAAGAGAGACATTCCGCGATGACGCACACCCCGGTCCCGTTCCCCGACGGTTTCCTGTGGGGGGCCTCCACGGCCGCCCACCAGATCGAGGGCAACAACACCGACTCCGACTGGTGGGTGAAGGAGCACACGGCCGGCACCCACATCCAGGAGCCCAGCCTCGACGCCTGCGACAGCTACCACCGCTGGCGCGAGGACATGGACCTGCTGGCCGGGCTCGGCTTCACCGACTACCGCTTCTCCGTCGAGTGGGCGCGCGTCGAGCCGGTCGAGGGCCGTTTCTCCCGGGCGGAGCTGGCGCACTACCGCCGGATGGTCGAGGGCGCGATCGCCCGCGGCCTGCGCCCCATGGTCACCCTGCACCACTTCACGGTGCCGCAGTGGTTCGAGGAGCGCGGCGGCTGGACGGCCGAGGGCGCCACCGAGCTGTTCGCCCGGTACGTGGCGGCCTGCGCGCCCGTGATCTCCGAGGGCGTCAGCCACGTCTGCACGATCAACGAGCCGAACATGATCGCGGTCATGGCCGGCCAGGCCAAGCGCGGCGACATCGGCTTCCCGCCCGCCGGGCTGCCCACCCCGGACGACGAGACCACCCAGGCGGTCATCGCCGCCCACCACGCGGCCGTCAGGGAGATCCGGGCCCTGGACGCCGGTATCCAGGTCGGCTGGACCGTCGCCAACCAGGTCTACCAGGCACGCCCCGGCGCCGAGGCCGTCACCGCCGCCTACCGGCAGCCGCGCGAGGACGTCTTCATCGAGGCCGCCCGGGGCGACGACTGGATCGGCGTGCAGTCCTACACCCGCACCGAGATCGGCCCCGACGGCCCGGTCCCGGCGGCCGAGGGCGTCGAGCGCACCCTGACGCAGTGGGAGTACTACCCGGCGGCGGTCGGCCACGCGCTGCGCCACACCGCCGAGGTCATCGGCCCGGACATGCCGCTGATCGTCACGGAGAACGGCATCGCCACCGCCGACGACACCCGCCGTATCGACTACTACACCGGCGCGCTCGACGAGGTCGCCGCCGCGGTCCAGGACGGCCTGAACGTCCAGGGCTACCTGGCGTGGAGCGCCCTGGACAACTACGAGTGGGGCTCGTTCGCCCCGACCTTCGGCCTGATCGCCGTGGACCGGGAGACGTTCGAGCGGACCGCCCGGCCGTCCGCGCTCTGGCTGGGCTCCCTGGGCCGCTCCCGCGAGCTGCCCCGCACGTCCGGCTGAGCCGGGCCCCGAGGACCGGGAGCACCTGACCGCTCCCTCCGGTACGGGAGCCGCCGCCACCTGACGGGGCGGCGGCTCCCGTACGCGTGTCCGGACCGATTCGTGCCCCGCCCCACCCGCGCGCCCGCACACCGGGCCCACCCCGCCCGGTCGTCCCGCGCGACGGATTCGGCCCGCGCGGTCGCGCACCGGGCGGGGCGGACATACCCTCCCCCATGTGACAGCGCCCGCGAGCCGTGACCGGTCCTGTCGGCCCTCGACGCCCGGCAGGTTCCTCCTGGCCGGGCCCGTGGCGTGGTACGGGCTCGCCCTGTCCACGGCGTACGGTGCGCGGGCGGAGGATCCGGGGCCGGCCGACGGTTCCGTCAGCGGTGGCACCGACAATCTGGCCGTACCGCTGGCCGTGGCCGCCGTCGTCCTCGCGGTGGCCGCGTTCACGTGGGCCCGCCGCAGGTGGCGCACCGCGACCCGGACCACCCCGGCGGTGACCGTGTGGGGCGGCCCCCACCCCGGAGCTGCCGAGCCGGGTTTGTCGCCCGCACTCGACGCCCGGTCCCGGGCGGACCTCGTGGACACCGACGACGCCGTCCGTACCAGCGAGGAGGAGCTGGGCTTCGCTGTCGCCCGGCACGGGGAGGCGGCGGCCGCCCCCTTCACCGAGGCGGTCGCGTACGCCAGGGCCGAGCTGGCCACGGCCTTCCGGTCGCGTCAGCGGCTGGACGACGCCCTCCCGGAGGACGAGGCGGAGGGCCGCCGTGTGCTGGACGGGATCATCCGCCGCTGCGCCGACGCGAACGCGCGCCTGGACGCCGTCTCCGGTGACTTCGACCGGCTGCGCGCCCTGGAACGAGAAGCGCCCGAGGCGGTGGCCGGGGCCGAGTCCGCGTTCCGTGCACTCCTCGACCAGGTGCCGGCGGCGGAGGCGGCCCTCGACGCCATGCGCGAGCGGTACGCCCCCTCGGCGTACGCGCCCGTGGCCGGGAGCATCGGGGAGGCCCAGGACCGGCTGGTCTTCGCGACGTCGAGCCTCAACCAGGCGCGGCAGGCGGTGGACGCCGGCCGCCACCCCGAGGCCGCGGTGCGCCTGCGGGCCGCTGAAGGGGCCGTCACGCAGGCGCGCGTCCTGGTGGACGGGGTGGAGCGGCGGGCCGCCGAACTGGCCGAGGCGGCGGAGAGGCTGCCGGACGCGCTCACCGGGGCGGAGACGGATCTGACCGACGCCGGAGCGCTGCTGAAGGGGTCCGCGGACGACGTACCGGGCGGGGTCGCGCGGGCCGAGGAGGTGCTCGGGGAGGTCCGCGCGGGCACGGTGTCCGGCCCGTACGACCCGATGGACGCGCTCCACGAGGTGGTGGAGGCGGGTGCCGCGCTGGACGGGGTGCTCGCGGGGATACGGGGGCCCGAGCGCGGCAACGGGCGGACGCGGGCGCTCCTGGAACAGTCGTCGCTCACCGCGCGCTCGGCGCTCGGCGCCGCCACGGACTTCGTGGGCACGCACCGGGGTGCGGTCGGCGACCAGGCCCGTACGCGGCTGGCGGAGGCGGGGCGCCACTGGGAGCGGGCCCGGGAGCTCTCGGCGGCGGACGACCCCCGGGGGGCGCTGCCCGAGGCCCGGCGGGCGGAGGCGCTGGCGGTGCGGGCGCTGGACCTGGCGGAGCGGGACGTGCGCGCGTACCAGGAACGGCGGGGGCCGGGCGATCCGGGGATCGGGGGCGGAGTGGGCGGAGCCGTGCTGGGCGGCATCGTCCTGGGCGGTGTCTTCGGCGAGGGGGCGGACGGCCACGGCGGTGAGCTGGGCGGGGGCCTCGGCACGGGAGGGTTTCCCGGTGGGCCGGGCAGCTTCGGCGGCGGCGCGACCCGTGGGCGGCGGGGCGGCGGGGTCTGAGGACCGGCCGGGCGGCGGGGCCGGAGCCACCGGTCCGGGGGTGCCGCCGCGTCCTCGGCGGGCTCGGCGCCCTCGGACCGGTGCGTCCGGGCCCTCCGCCACCGAGGAGCCGACCGACAGCGCGTCAGTGCTGGGTCAGGTGGGTCAGCACGTTGACGACCCGGCCCTCGGGGTCGCGTACGAAGAACCTCCGCACCCCCCACTCCTCGTCCCGCAGGGAGTGCACGATCTCCGCCCCGCTGTCCCGCACGGCCGCGTGGACCGCGTCGACGTCGTCCACCTCGACGCTCAGGTCGGCGTGGACGGGCGCGGTGGCGTCCTCGGTGACGAAGCTGATCTGCGCGGTCGGCTCGGCCGGGGAGGCGACGGTCGAGATCCACCCCAGGTCCATGACCGGGTCGAAGCCCAGCAGGCCGTAGAACTCCCGGTTCTCCGGCGGAGCCTGGGTACGGAAGTTGGGTACGACACGGCGAACGGCCATCAACGGCTCCTGGGTACGGGGCGGGCGTGCTTCCGAGGGCTCATCAGTACATGCTCAGCAGTTCCTCGACGGACGGTTCGCGGCCCGGCGCGCCGTCCGGCAGCGCGAGCTCGAACCAGACCGTCTTGCCGCGCGGGGTGCGGCGAGAGCCCCAGGCGGCGCTGAGCAGTCCGACCAGTTGCAGCCCGCGCCCGCCCTCGTCGGTGTCGCGGGCCCGCCGCCGCCGGGGCTGGACCAGACCCGCGTCCCAGACCTCGCAGACGAGGGTGCGGTCGCGCAGCAGCCGGAGCCTGACCTCCCCCTCGCCGTAGCGGAGGGCGTTGGTGACGAGTTCGCTGACGAGCAGTTCCGTGGTGTCCACCAGATCGCCCAGGCCCCACTCCAGGAGCCGGCTCCTCGCCAGTTCGCGGGCGCGGGCCACCGAGCGGGGGTTGCGCGGCAGCACCCAGTCGCCCACCGCCTCCGCGGGCAGCCCCTGGACACGGGCCATCAGCAGCGCGATGTCGTCCTCACCGTGCCGGGTGTCGAGTGTGCTCAACAGGTGGTCGCAGACGTCTTCGAGGGGCTGTGACGGTTCGGCCAGGGAGCGGCGCAGGGAGTCCAGGCCCTCGTCGAGCGGGTGGTCGCGGGACTCCACGAGTCCGTCGGTGTACAGCGCGAGGAGGGCGCCCTCCTTCAGCTCCACCTCGACCTCCTCGAAGGGCTCGCCGCCCACGCCGAGCGGCATGCCGGGGGGCACGTCGAGCAGCAGGGCCGGTTCGCCGGGCTCGACCACGACGGGCGGGAGGTGCCCGGCGTTGGCGAAGGTGCAGCGCCGGGTGACGGGGTCGTAGACGGCGTAGACGCAGGTCGCCAGATAGACCTCGGAGAGGTCCGCCTCCCGGGACTTGTGCGCGGCGCGGGCCGGCCACTGGACGCCGCCGCCGAAGCCGTCGCTGCGGTCGCCGCCGCCGGGGGTGCCGAGGCCGCGGGCGACCTCGTCCAGGGCGGCGAGCACCTCGCCGGGTTCCAGGTCCAGCAGGGCCAGGGTGCGGACGGCGGTGCGCAGTTCGCCCATGGCGACGGCCGCCCGCAGTCCGCGGCCCATCACGTCGCCGACGACCAGCGCCGTGCGGTGGCCGGGGAGTTCGATCACGTCGAACCAGTCGCCGCCCACCTCGGTGGCGGTGTTGCCGGGGAGGTAGCGGCAGGCGATGTCGAGGCCCGCGGCCTCCGGGTCGCCGGGCGGCAGCAGGCTGCGCTGGAGGATCAGCGCCCGCTCGTGCTCACGGCGGTAGAGGCGGGCGTTGTCGATACAGACGGCGGCGCGTCCCGCCAGCTCGGTGGCCAGGACCCGGTCCCGCTCGCCGAAGGGTTCGCTGCCCTTGGTGCGGGAGAACTGGACGAGGCCGACCACGATGTCGTGCGCGACCATCGGCACGGCGAGCGTGGAGTGGACGAACCCGGGCTCGTCGCCGGGCACGTCCGTGACCCGGCCCTCCCGCAGGGCCACCGCGCAGGGTGAGCGGAACGGGTAGCGGTGTACGGACCCGAGCGCGGGTCCTCCCATGTCCCCGCCCCGGGCGGCGTCCCCCGGCACCATGCCGGGCAGCACGTCGGACACGGCACTGGCGTGGGCCACGCGCCGCAGCTCGGCCGACCCGCTGCCGGATTCCTGGTGGCGGCGGCCCCAGCTGCCGGGCGCGGCCTCGTCACCGGTGAGCAGGCCCTCGTACAGGTCGACGGAGGCCAGGTCGCAGAAGCCGGGGACGGCGACGTCGAGCAGTTCGCGCGCGGTGGTCTCCAGGTCCAGGGAGTTGCCGATGCGCGCGCTGGCCTCGTTGAGCAGGGCGAGGTTCCGCCGGGCGCTGGCCGCCTCGCGGGCGGCGATGTGCCGTTGGGTGACGTCGGTGGCGAGCCCGGCGACACCGACGGGCCGGCCGGAGCCGCTGTGCACCCGGTAGAGGTTCATGGACCAGTGGCGCCGGCCGAGGGAACCGGGCGTGGTGCCGGTGAGCTGGAGGTCGGTGACGGAGTCGCCGGTGTCCAGGACGCGCTTGAGCGTGGCCGAGAGCCGGTCGGCCTCGGGGCGGGCCAGATAGTCGTCGACCGTACGGCCCCGGTGGTCCTCGGCCTCGCCGCCGAAGACCGTGGCGAACCGCTGGTTGGCCCGCTCGACGGTGAAGTCGGTGCCGAAGAGCACGAACGCGAACGGCGATTGGCCGAATATCGCCTGCGAGGCCGCGAGGTCGGTCTCGATCTGCCGCAAGGCGCGTACGTCCACGACGACGCAGAGCGCGGCGCGTTCACCCCGGCCCGTCTCGCTCGGCATGACGTAGACCTCGGCGAGGCCGCGCGCCCCGTTCTCACCGGGCATCCGGAACGGGACCAGGCCCGTCCACTCCTTGCCGTCGAGGATCTCGCGGACCCGCCGCCGGGCGTCGGAACGCAGCTCGGACGGCATGAACGCCTCGACCGGGTCTCTGCCCAGCACCTCGTCGGGTTCCAGGCCGAACAGGCCGGCGGCCCGCCGGCTCCACTGCTCGATCAGGCCGTCGGCCCCGATCGAGAAGGAGGCGACCCTGATGTAGTCATAAATCGAGCCAGGCGGGCTGCTCTGCCACATGACGTCGCCCGCTGTCCCCGGTATCTCGCTCACGCGACCGTCCCCTCCAGCTCACACACCGGACCGGTCCTGCCCGCAGTATTATTCAGTACTACGGCCCCGAGCGGCACGGCGTTCACGATCACAGCACGGTCTCAGTCCCTTTCGGCCGGACGCGCCGGGCCGGGTGATCGCTTCTGCGTCCCCTTCCTCTCCTAACCAGGCAGAGCGAGCTCGAACCACACGGTCTTGCCGCACTTTCCGCGCCGAGTGCCCCAGCGACGCGCGGAACAGGCCACGAGCTGGAGTCCGCGCCCGCCCTCGTCCTCGGGTCCGGCCGTACGTTCGGTGGGCGGATCCGGAAGCGGATCGGAGACTTCCACCAGCAGGCCCTGCCCTGGCGCCACGGCGTGCGGGCTGTCGCCGTCGGGGTGCGGCCGCGTCACACGGACCCCGATCGGGCCGGGTGTATACCGCAGCGAATTGGTCACCAGCTCACTGACGAGCAGCACGGCGAGGTCGCCCACCACCACGTCGAGATCCCAGGTGTGCAATGCGTCACGTACGGCGTGCCTGGCACTGCGCACGGACCCCGGACGCGCCGGAAAGTTCCACACGGCGCAGTCGCCTTCGGTCTCGGTCACGCCGATCACCTCCCAGGGGCCGGCATCGGGGGAGCGGCCCCCCACGAAAAGGGGCTCATCAGCCCATACCCTATATTTCGCGCACCTATCGCGCGGGCCGGCGTGCGGCGGGCGCGGCCCCGGCGGGTGAGGGCGGGGGCGGGGCGGGCGTGGGTGGAGTCGTCGGGGCGGGCGTCGCCGGGGCCGGGCCTAGATCAGTTCGCCCGAGGCCTTGAGGTCGTCGAAGAGCAGTTGGTCGACGGGGGGTACCCGGGGCCGGTCGGCGTACGAGAACCAGGCCACCTCGTCGATCTCGCTGCTGGCGGCCAGGGTGCCGCGGTATTCGCCGTAGTAGCAGCTCATGCGGACCAGCACACCGTCCGGATGGCCATGGGCCTGCGCCTCGTAGGTGCCCGCGTGCGCGACGCTCGACGGGACGACGGCGACCGTCAGCTCCTCCTCGACCTCGCGCAGCAGCGTCTCCAGGTCACTCTCGCCGCTCTCCCGCTTGCCGCCGGGGATGTAGAAGACGTCCTTGCCCCGCGGCCGGGCGCAGAGGATCCTGCCGCTCTCCACCCGCACCCATGCCACCGTGTCGATCAGGACCGACATCACTCCGCCTTCGTTCACACACCCCGGTCAGCCGGGACCCTACCGGCAGCCCGCGTCCGCCCCGCCGTCCGGGCCCGTACGGGCGGGTGCGAGCGCGTACGGGCGGGTCGGTCGGGCAGGTGGACGGGTCAGGGCGTGAGGGTGCGGCGCGGTGCCTCCATGGGCGGCCGGGCGTGTCGGGGGCGTGCCCGCGGTGCGCCCCCGTGGACGGCCCCGGGCGTCAGGGGTGTGCGCTCTGGCCCACGCGTTCCACCCAGTAGAGCTGCTCGTGACCGTGGCGGTCGAGGCCGTCCGCGATCTGCTGCGCCTCGTCCCGCGTCGCGTACCGGCCCACGCGGTACCGGTTGCCGTTGTCGTCCTGCCTGATCACCAGCCAGGGAAGTACCGCGCCGCTGTCGGTCATCGCGCCTCTCCCCCGCATGTCGCCCCTCTCCCTACTGGCATGCACGTCTCTAAGGATCCCCAGGAAACCGCAGTACGCATATGCCCGAGCGTACGCCTGACCTTTACGCAGAGGATGCATGTTTGCACAAAGAGGTACGCATCCGGCCATCGGGAAGGGGGCGCACTTCAGCGAATGCGCCCCCTCGCAGCCCCCGCCGGCCTGTTGTTCCCGGCCGGAGGGGCGTGACCGGGGGGCGTCAACAGCGTCGGCGTGCGCCTGTTCACGGTAGGGGTCCGACGGCGGGGGCGAGAGGCGGGGGCCGGACAGCGGGCCGAGAGACCGGTCGCGGGCCGGCTCGGCGAGCGACCCGCCGTAGCGCACGCACGGCGGTCCCGTCGAGCACGGCCCCACCGGGGGCGGCGGTCGGCACCGGGCCCGCACCACCGGCCCACCAGGCACCGGCCGCTGCCCACCGGCCGCCGAAGACCGACCGCCCGAGCACGCTCCCGGCCGCGCCCGGATCACGGCCACCGGCCACCGGCACCCGCCGCGCACATGACCCGCCGTCACAAGCGTCCGCCCAGGGGCCGAAGAAGGGCACAAGGGATCCCGGCCCGCCCTCACCCCTGCCGGACCGCCGCCCACTGACCGCTGGCGGACCGCCGCCCACTCACCGGGGCGGCCGCGGCCGGTCGTTCAGCGGACCGGCAGGTGATAGGTGACCCGGTACCGGTCGGCGGGCACCACCACGTCGGCGGTCTCCACCGCCCGCCCCGAGGCGTAATACGTGCGTCCGACGACCATCACCACATGTCCGGGCACACCGCCGAGCGCCAGGAGTTCCTCCGCCAGCCCCGGGCGGGCGCCGACCTCCTCGACGACGTTGTCCACGACGACGTCGATGGCCGCCATCCGCTCGACCACTCCGCAGCCGCCCAACGGCCCCTCCTCCGGGAGCATCACGGGTGTCCGTCCCGTCACGGCCAGCGGCTCCCAGGACGTGGAGAGCATCATCGGCTCGCCCGCCTCACGGAACAGGTACCGGGTGCGCATCACCCGGTCACCGGGCTCGATGCCGAGGCGCCCGGCGATCTCGGCACTCGCCTCCTCCTGCGCGCTGCTCGACTCCCAGGTCCCCCGCACCCCCTCCGCGGCCTGCTCCTGCCGGAACGGGTCGGCGCCCCCCTCCCTGCGGTAACCGGAGCGGGCGATGGGGCGCGGGACGGGGCGCTCGCGCACATAGGTGCCCGAGCCGGAACGCCCTTCGACGAGCCCTTCGGCCATCAGCACCTTCCGCGCCTCCAGCGCCACGGTGTCCGAGACCCCGTAGACCTGGCGGATGCGCGCCTGGGACGGCAGGCGCGTATGAGGCGGCAGCGCGCCGTTGACGATCTTCTCCCTGAGATCGCTCGCCACGCGCAGATAGGCGGGCTGCTCACCGAAGGACACAGGCCACTCCCAACAGGTTGACAGACAGCAACAGCGTGACAACCCTCGGTTGGGCACCGCAAGCACGGGCCAGAGTTTCACTCGAAGTGATGATTTCCCGTCGACCAGCGCATACCGCGTCCGGACGGCCCGAGGACGCCCCGCCCGCCCGGCCCGGAAGCGACGCGCCGGGCCCGGAAGCGACGCGCCCGCTGCGAGAACGGCCCGTCCGGCGCGGGAACGGCCCGCCCGTGCCTCGGTCGCCATGCCCCAGGCACCCGGCTCTCAGGCGCCGGCCCGTCAGCGCGCTCGGCCCGAAGGCCCTCGGCGCGCCCGCCCCGGAACCGGGGCCACACGGTCGGCCGGCCCTGAGGCGAGGTCACCCTCCACCGCCCGACCGCGGTCGCCACCCGACCGCGGTCGCCGCCCGCGCGCCGCAACCGCTCGCGCGCCACCGGCTTCCCTACCTTCGTACGGTGAGCCTCAAGCGCATCTCTCTTCTCACGTCCCTGGTCGCGGTCGCGCTGGCCGTACCGCCGCCCCCGCTGTCGTACGCCTCCGCTCCCGGATCCCCGGCCCCGGTGTGCGGCCGGACCGGCGCCCCGGACCCGTCGTGGGCACCGGCGTCCACCTCCTTCGGGGAGGCCGAGGGCTACGACGCCTACGTCGGCAACGGCTATCTCGGCCACCGCGTGCCCGCCACCGGCGCCGGATACGCCGCGACCGGCCAGAAGACGGGGTGGCCCCTCTACACCCCGCGCTACGACGGCGCCTTCGTCGCCGGTCTCTACGGCCGCGACCAGGACCTCGCGGAGGGCAGGGAGGTGATCGCCGCCCTGCCGAGCTGGACCACCCTGGACGTCCGGGTCGGCTCGGAGACGTACGGCACCGGGACCCCCGCCGGCCGCGTCTCGCACTACCGCCAGACCCTGCACCTGCGCTGCGGTGTCGTGGTCACCTCACTGCGCTGGACCACCGCCGACGGCCGCGCCACCGATCTGACCTACGAGGTCCTCACCGACCGCTCCGATGTACACGCCGGTGCGGTACGCCTGCGGATGACTCCGCACTGGAGCGGTACGGCGACCGTGACCGGACGGCTGGACGAACGGGGCGCGCGCCGGCTCACGCTCGCGGACGACGGCACCTTCCGCACGCTCGGCACCGGCACGCGCGGGGCGATCGTCCAGGCGGGCTCCGGTAAGGGCGCCCACACCGCCAAGGTCGCCTCCGGGCGCTCGTACACCTTCGAGAAGTACGTCGGTGTGGACACCGCTCTCACCTCCCGTGACCCGCTCGCGTCCGCCCGCGCCACCGCCCGGCGGGCGGAGCTGCGCGGGTGGTCCGGTGTCCTGGCGGACAACGCGGCGGCCTGGCGGACGGCCTGGTCGTCCGACATCGCCGTACCGGGCAGCGCGGACCTCACGGCCTGGCTGCGGGCCGCCCAGTACGGGCTGCTCGCCAACACCCGTGCCGGTTCCTCGGACGGACTCGCCCCGGCCGGGCTGACCAGCGACGCCTACGCGGGCATGGTGTTCTGGGACGCCGAGACCTGGATGTACCCGGGGCTGCTGGCCACCCGCCCCGAGCTGGCCCGTTCGGTGGTCGAGTACCGCTACCGCACCCGCCACGCGGCCCGCGCCAACGCCGGACAACTGGGTTACGAGGGCCTGTTCTACCCGTGGACGAGCGCAAGCAGGGGCCGCCTCGACTCCGAGTGCCAGAGCTGGGACCCGCCGCACTGCCTGACCCAGAACCACCTCCAGGGCGATGTGTCGCTGGCCGTCTGGCAGTACTACCTCGCCACCGGCGACCGCGACTGGCTGGCCGAGCGCGGCTGGCCGCTGCTGAAGGGCATCGCCGACTTCTGGGTGTCGCGTGCCACCGCGAACCCGGACGGCGGCTACTCCGTCGAGAACGTCGCGGGCCCCGACGAGTACAGCAACGGCGTGGACGACGGGGTGTTCACCAACGCGGGTGCCGCCACCGCCCTGCGCAACGCCACCCGCGCCGCCGGGCTCCTGGGCGAGAGCGCTCCCGCCGGATGGACCAGGGTCGCGGACGGACTGCGCGTCCCGTACGACGCCGGGCGGAAGCTCTTCCTCCAGTACGCCAGGTACAACGGCTCGACCATCAAGCAGGCCGACACCGTGCTGCTGGTGTACCCGCTGGAATGGCCGATGCCGGACGGCGCCGCCGCCGCGACCCTCGACTTCTACGCCGCCCGCACCGATCCGGACGGGCCCGCCATGACGGACTCGGTGCACGCGATCGACGCGGCGGCCATCGGGGAGCCGGGCTGCTCCACGTACACGTATCTCCAGCGCGCCGTACGCCCGTTCACGCGCGGCCCGTACCACCTGTTCTCCGAGGCGCGTGGCGAGAAGTCCGGCGCCGAGGACCCGCTGTCCGGCTTTCCCGCCGAGGACTTCCTCACCGGGAAGGGCGGCTTCCTCCAGGTGTTCACGCACGGCCTGACCGGGCTGCGGCTGCGTGAGGACGGGGTGCGGCTGGACCCGCTGCTGCCCCCGCAGCTGTCCGGGGGCGTGGAGCTGACGGGCCTGCGCTTCCGGGGCAGCACGTACGACGTCTCCCTCGGCGCCCGGACGACCACGGTACGGCTGACGGACGGCGCGCCGTTCACGGTCCACACCCCGGCGGGGCCGCGCCGGCTGACCGGCACCCTCACGCTGCCCACCCGCCGGCCGGACCTGACCCCGACACCGGACGCGGCGCGTTGCCGCCCGGTGACGGCCACCTCCGAGGCCCCGGGGCTGTACGCGGCGGCCGCCGTGGACGGCAGTCCGACGACGGCCTGGTCGCCCCAGGGCGCCACGGGCACGCTGACGGTGGACCTGGGCCGGGTGGTGCGGGTCGCCGGGGTCACCCCCGTGTGGGCGGACACCGCACCGGCCTCGCACACCGTCGAGACCTCGCCCGACGGCCGGACCTGGCGGCCCTTCCGGGCGGGGGACGCGGCGCGGGAGGTACGGGTGACGGTCACCTCGGACGATCCGGAGAAGCCGACGGGGGTGACCGAACTGACCGTCGGGACGGACGGCTGACCGGGGTGGCGGGAGTCCGGCCGGACCACCCGTCACGCTTCCGTGACGGGCTCCGGTGCGGGCTCCGCGGCGGGCTCCGGTGCGGCCTCGTGTGCGGGCTGCGGTGCGGCCTCCGCGGCGAGTGGCTCCCGCGTGGACGGCGTCAGGGGCACGCCCAGGCGCGCCTGCTCCTCCTCGACGATGCGCCGGGCCAGCGTCAAGTCCGAGATGTCCACGGCGTCCGGGGTGGACTCCGCGACCACGCTGCGGCGGGCGTACGCGTCGAACAGGCGGGACTTGTTCTCCAGCATCGCCACCAGCCGCTCGTCCACCCCGCCCGTCGCGAGCAGCCGGTGCACCTGGACCGAGCGGATCTGTCCCATGCGGTGCGCCCGCGCCACCGCCTGGTGCTCCACGGTCGGCTTGACCTGGGGCTCGCAGAGGACGACGACGGACGCCGCCTGCATGTTGAGACCCACGCCCCCGGCCTCGATCTGAGCCAGCATCACCGCGTGGCCGGGCGCGTCGGTGAAGTCGTCGACGAGTTGCTGCCGGCGCGTGGGTGACACGTTCCCCGAGATGGGGCCGAACAGCCGCCCGTCCGCCCGCTCCCGCCCCTCCCCCAGCGCGTCCCCCACGACCGCCAGGACGTCCCGGAAGGTGGAGAACACCACCACCTTCAGCCCGTTGGCGGCGGCGTCGGCGACGATCTCCCGCAGCCGGTGCAGCTTGGCCGACCGCTCCGGCCGTGCGTACGCGGCCCGGCGCATCGCCATGAAGTTGCCGGCCAGCACGGCGTCCCGGTAGGCCTCCTCGTCCGACGCGCTCAGCTCCTCCCAGTCGTCCGTGCGCTGGAGCGCGGGCAGTTCGGTCAGCACGTCCGTCTGGTTGCGGCGCAGGTAGACGGGGGCGACGGCCTTCCGGAAGGCGACCGATCCGGCCACCGACTCACGGTCGCCGATGGCCTCCGCGAGAGCGGGCCGGAGCACGGCCACCAGGCTGCGGAACTCCGAGACCCGGTTCTCCATCGGAGTGCCGGTGAGGAGGACGACCCGTTCGCAGCGCTCCGCCCACCTGGCCACCGCCACGGAGCGGCGGGCGGCCGGGTTCTTCACGTAGTGGGCCTCGTCGACGACGAGCAGGCCCAGCTCACCGTCCTCGGGTACGGGAAAGCCCCGCAGGGCTTCGAACGTGGTCACCCCGACGCCGCCGCGTTCCCGCCAGTCGGCGAACGCTTCCCGCCGGTCCGGCCCGTGCAGCGCGGTCGCCCGCAGCGTGCTCCGCCTGTCGATCTCCCGCGTCCAGTTGATCAGCACCCCGGCCGGGCAGACGACGAGGAAACGCGTCTGTCCCTCGGCCGCGAGGTGCGCCAGGACGGCGATGGCCTGGATGGTCTTGCCGAGCCCCATCTCGTCCCCGAGGATCACCCGCCGCTGCGCGAGGGCGAACCGGGCGCCGAACGCCTGGTAGCCACGGAGGGAGACCCTGCGGTGCGTGTCGTCGAGGGTCTGGTCCCTGACGCCCTCGGCCACCTCGTCCGGCAGGAAGCCCTCGGCGGCGGCCGGGTCGGGACGACGGCCCGAGGCCTCGGCGAGCAGGCTGTAGTACTCGGCGGACCGCAGCTCGAAGTCGACCAGCGCCGCGACCTCGTCCGCGGGACCGCGCAGGAGGTCCACCGACGCCTGGGCGAACATCTCCGGTACGCCGTCCCGGTCGGCCCGTTCGGTCAGCTCGCGGATCTCGGCGACGGCGCTCCGCGCCCGCTCGCGTCCTTCCTTCCCGGCGACGAGCAGGCGCAGCCGTCCGGAGGCGGGTCTGGCGTCCGAGGCCAGCGGACCGAGCCGGTCCGCCAGCGCCTGGGCGGCGTCCACCGCGCGGCGCGCCTCGGGCCCGGCCTCCACCAGCAGGTGCAGGGCGACCACGAGCGCGGAGGTCTGCGGATCGACGCGGTCGGGGTCGATGCGGACGGCGACGCTCTCCCGGACGGCGTCGGATATCTGCCGGGCGGCCGCGACGGTCTGCGCCGCGGTCTGCTGCCCGACCCCGGGGATCTGCCGCAAGCGGTACGGTCCGGCGTCGAGCACCTGCCGTACCGTCCGGTAGCCGCCCTTCTCGACCTCCGCGAGCCGCAGCCTGCCCTCGGTGACGTCCTTCAGCCTGGCCACGGGGATGGCGTCCAGCTCCTTCTCCGCCAGGCCGTCGTGGATCGGCCGCAACGCCTCGCGCACCGCCTCGACGGCCCGCGTGTGGTCGGCCACCAGCGCCCGCGCCGTCCCGAGCAGCCGCCCGCCCCGGACGACCGCCTCCCGGTCACTCCGCCCCATCGCTCCCCCGGCCCCTCTCGTCCCTCCCCGCATCCTTCCACCTCACCGGCTGGGGGCGGGAACGGTGCCCGGCAGGCCGGACCCGGGGCGCGGACCGCCGCCGCGTATCCCGTGAGTGCGGTGGTCAGGTGCCGTTCTCAGGTGTTCCGGTGCTGCCCCGTACGCCTGGCGCGGGGTTATCCGTACCCCTGGCGCGGGGTGATCCGGGCGCCCCGTACGCCTGGCGCGATTCAGCGGTGTGCGTCGCGGTTGAAGAGGGAGCGCGACCACAGGTACCCGACCAGGCCGATCCCCACGCACCAGGCGAGCGCGATCCACGCGTCCTGGCCGATCGGGGATCCGGTGAGCAGCCCGCGCACCGTCTCGATCATCGGGGTGAAGGGCTGGAACTCGGCGAACCAGCGGAGTCCCGGGGACATCGAGTCGGCCGGCACGAACGCGGAGCCGACGAACGGCATGAACTGGATGATCAGCGGCTTGTTGCTCGCCGACTCGACCGTCTTCGAGATCAGACCGAGGGCGACCGACAGCCAGGTCAGCGAGAAGGCGACGGCGGTCAGCAGGCCGGCCGCCGCCGCCCACTCCAGCACGTTCGCGTGCGGCCGGAAACCGACGGCCAGGGCGACCGCGACGACGAACACCACGCTCACCATGGTCTGCACGACGCTGCCCAGCACGTGCCCCGTCATGAACGACGAACGGGTGATGTTCATGGTGCGGAAGCGGTTGATGATGCCTGTGGTCATGTCCGAACAGACCGAGATCGACGTCGCCATGGAGCCCGCGGCGACGGCCATGATCACGATGCCCGGAGTCAGGTACTCCAGGTAGGCCTCCCGGCCGGCCGACGCGCCACCGGTCCCCGCGCCGATACCCGCACCGATGCCCGCACCGATCGAGCCCCCGAAGGCGTACACGAAGAGCAGGAGCATCATCACGGGAAGGAGGGCCGAGCCCAGCGACACCGACGGGTAGCGGACGGCGTGTCTCAGGTTCCGCCGCAGCATGGTCGCCGAGTCGTGCACGACGTGGGTGAGGGTGCTCATCGCAGGGTCTCCTTCACGTGGAGCGGGCTGTCGGCCGCGCCGTCGCTGGTCAGGGCGAGAAAGACGTCGTCGAGGTCGGGGGTGTGCACGGACAGGTCCGCGGCGCGTACGCCGGTCGCGTCGAGCCGGTCGAGGAGGGCGCGCAGGGTTTCGACGCCGCCCTCGCCCGCGACGCGCAGGACCAGGGCCTCTTCGTCACGGGCCGCCCCGGGGAACGCCTCGGCCGCCCGTTCGTAGGCGTCGGCATCCGTGAACCGCAGGCGCACATGGCTGCCGGGGATGCGCGCCTTCAGTTCGTCGGCGGTGCCCTCGGCCACGATGCGACCGCGGTCGAGGACGGCGACGCGGTCCGCGAGCTGGTCGGCCTCCTCCAGGTACTGCGTGGTGAGGAAGACGGTGACTCCTCCGGCGACCAGCGAACGCACGGTCTCCCACATGGTGCGGCGGCTGCGCGGGTCGAGGCCGGTCGTCGGCTCGTCGAGGAAGATCACCTTCGGGTCGCCGACCAGTGTCATGGCGAGATCGAGCCGGCGCCGCATCCCGCCGGAGAAGGTGGCGGCGCGTGTGTCGGCCACGTCCGCGATCCCGAAACGCGCGAGCAGTTCCCCGGGGCGTGCGCGCCCTTCGGCCTTGCCGAGCCGCAGCAGGTCGGCCATGAGCAGCAGGTTCTCCCTGGCCGTGAGGAGGTCGTCGAGCGCGGCGAACTGTCCGGTGACCCCGATCGCGGCCCGCACTCCGTGCGGCGAGGCGGTGAGGTCGTGGCCCGCGACCTGGGCCTGGCCGCCGTCGGCCGTGACGAGGGTGGAGAGGATCTGCACGGTGGTGGTCTTGCCGGCGCCGTTCGGTCCGAGCAGCGCGAAGACGGTGCCGGCCGGGATGCGCAGGTCGATGCCGTCGAGGACCGTCTTGTCGCCGTAGGACTTGCGCAGTCCGCGTACGGAGACGGCGTACTCCGGCGGACGGTCACCCGCGGTGTGATTGGACATGGGCATGACAGATGAAGCCATGGCGCTCTCCCGTTCCGGGATGAAGTGAGGTCAGGGGCGGTCAGAAGGGCCGTGGGCCCGGGACGAGAGGATCACTCAGCCCCGGGGCGCGGCGCGGTGGATGCCGATGTTGCCGAAGCGGGTACGGGCCCGGACCTCGACCGTGTCCTCGGCACCGTCCGGACTGTCGGACGTCGTCAGCGCGTTGTGCACGGTCCCGAAGCCGGACCCGAGGTCGAGCCAGGCGGCGGTGCCCGCGCGGACACCGATGTCGATGGCGCCGTACGAGGTCTCCAACTGGACGGATCCCCGCGCGACTTCGGCCAGGCGCAGAGCCCCGTACGCGGTGGTCGCGGCGACGGAGCCCTCGGCGCGCTCGACGATGATGTCACCGTTGGCACCACTGATCCGCAGATCGCCGGTGGAGCGGCCGACGGTGGTGGTGCCGTGCGAGTTCTTCAGGACCGCGACGCCGTCGAGCGTGCCGACGCGCATGCTGCCCGAACTCGTGCTGATGTCGGCGGGGCCTTCCACGCGGTCCACGGCGATGAACCCGTGGGACGCGTCGAGACGCAGCGCCCCGGTCACGCCGAGCCGGACGTCACCCGCCGAGGTCTTCACGCGCACCTCGCCGAGACGCCCGTCGCCGCGCACCTCGGCCCACGCGCCGGTCACCTCGACATCGGAACCCGTGGGAAGGTCCACGACGATGTCGACGCATCCGGTGCGCCCGAACAGATTGCGCTGCTTGGGCATCCTGATGTGCAGCATGCCGCCGGTGCAGGTGACCTCGGTCTGCTTGGCCGCGCGCACGTCCAGCTCCTTCTCCGGATCGCGAGGGCGCACCTCGACGACCGTGTCGCTCCGGTCGGCCGCGGCGAAGTGGATGGAACCGGCGCTCACCTGGGCGGTCGCCGAGATCGGTTCGGGAGTGTCGAAGGAAGGCATGACTGTCCCGTCTCAAGGGGTCGTGTGGGACGTCCCGCACCGCGGGACGTAATAGGGCCGGGCCTGCCGGGGGGGGCATGCGAGACGTGCGGTCGGTCGCGACTCGGGGACGGTCAGCGCACCCAGCCCGTGAACGTCTGCCCGCCCCCACGGGTCTTCTGCGCCGTACGAGGCCGAGCACCGCCCGTGTCGACGGCCGCCGACACGGCACGTACCAGCCATGCGTTGACCGACAACCCCTCCCGGCTCGCGGCCTCCTCGGCCCGAGCCTTGAGGTGTGCGGGCAGACGCAGGTTGACACGGGCGGTAGCGCCGTCTTCCGCATCACCGGAAGCCGGAGCCAGGGGCGGCGCCGTCGCCGGCTCGCCCTGCCCACCGCCCGCCGCGTCGAACGTGCCGCCGCCCGGCGGCAGCGTCACCACGAAGTCGGGATCGAGCCCGCGAAGCCGAACGTCCACGAACCCGGGAGCGAGGTCACGGGTGATCTCGCTCATCGCGGCGGAGAGTACGTTGAGCATGGTCAGGCGAGCCGCGGACTCCAGGGGAGCCGTGAGCCGCTCGGCCAGCTCACGGGCTTCGTCCCCTCCGGCTTCAGCGGCCACCGCGAGTTCACGGCGGAGCGTTTCGACGTAGGGCGTGAGGTCCATGACGCCATCATGGCACCACTATGGCGCCACCCGCAACCACCCCATCGACGCGGCGACCACCAGACGGCCAACCCTAACGCCGTGACCTGCACAAATGCCGCTCGGATCGCACCACGGACAAAGCGTCACCGAAACCACCGACCGCCACGTCAGGCGCCACCCTGGCACTTCATGGCGCCATTTGGCACCACCTGGCACAGAGTGGCACCACCACGACACCACGCGCGCTCCGAGCAGCCGCTGCGTAGGGTCTGCCGGATGACGCTCTCTCATGATGTGGCCGGCGACGGCCCCGTGCTGGTGCTGTTGCATTCCGGGGTGTGTGACCGGCGGATGTGGGACGCCCAGTGGCCGGCCCTGATCGACGGCGGATACCGGCTGGTGCGCTGTGATCTCCGGGGCTTCGGTGAGACCCCGGCGCCGGACCGGCCTCACAGCGACGCCGAGGATGTGCTGGCCCTTCTGGACGGTCTGGGCATCGCGCGGGCGGCGGTGGTCGGGTCCTCGTACGGCGGGCAGGTCGCCCTGGAGATCGCCGCGCGGTGGCCGGACCGGGTGAGCGCCATGGTTCTGCTGTGCCCCGCCCTGCCCGGGCACGAGCCTTCCGCCGAACTGCGTGCGCTCGGGGAACGCGAGGAAGCGCTGATCGAGACGGGGGACATCGTCGGCGCGACGGAACTGATGGTCGGCACCTGGCTCGGCCCGGACGCCGCAGAACCCGCCCGCGAGGCGGTACGCCAGATGCAGCGGCACGCCTTCGAAGTACAGCTCGCCGCCGAGGAGTTCGATCCCGACGAGGCCGTGGTCGACCTGACAGCCGTTCAAGCGCCCTGCCTCGTCCTGTCGGGCGCGCACGATCTCGCGGACTTCCGACAGATCGCGGGCCGACTGCCGCACCTGCTCGCGAACGCCGACCACGTCGAACTGCCCTGGGCAGGTCACCTTCCCAGTATGGAGCGGCCGTCGGCTGTCACCGATCTGCTGATCGGCTTCCTCAAGGAGGAGGTCCCTGTCGGCTGAGCCTGGGGTGGAGCCGACAATTCCGTGACGAGAGCCCTCACTTCCGCTCGCCCTTGACGCCGCGCCCCGGTCCAACCACCCTCAGAATCACAGAAGCACAACTGACCGACCGGCTGGGACCGAGCGGGCAGGGGGCGGGGCCGGGCCGCGGCAAAAGCAACCGGGCACCTGCCGCAGCCTGGTCGGCCGAGTTTCGTGTGAGGCTTCACGGTCCGGTCGACAGCGACAACCGCACCGCACCGTGACGATCCCGATCTGGCAGGAGGGGACGGACGTGCGACAGGAGGAACGGGCGGAGCCCGCGCAGCGGTTGCCGGGCCGTCCCGCCGCTGTGTGGCAGCACGTCGCAGAGTGCCCGGTCACGGACCTCGCGCGGCCGCGGGAGGCGCAGCGACCTGAATCCGTCGAAGAAGTCGCGAGGTGGGAGGACCCGGACGGGGTGTCTGACCGTGCCCCAGACCAGGCAGCGAACCTGACCTCCGAGGTCCACAAGGACAATCAGTGGATCTTCGAGCACGGGACAGCGCACACGATCCACCGCTCCCCGTTCACGCGCGACGGAGGCGAGGGCTTCGTTTCACCCACGTTCATCGCGATCGACCACCGCGTCGACGACGCACAGGCCGCCCGGATCCACCAGGCGCCGCACACCTGGCTGTCGGACGGGACCGTGCAGGAGCAACTGAGCCGCCGGACCCTGCGGCAGCCGCAGGGAGTGATCGCGGCACAGGAGATCTTCGGCCCGGAGGCCACCGGTGGTTACTACGTCGAGTCCGTCCCCGGGTTCGGCTCCGCCGATGACTTCGAGGCGCACCGGTGGGTGCTCGTCACCGAGCCCCGTGACGGACAGAGCGAGCCGAACGTCACCACGGTGCCGTACGGGAAGAAGCTGCGGCGGATCCGCTCGAAGCTCCGTCGGAGGGCAGCCCGAAGGAGCGGGCGATGAAATGGCTCGGCCGGAAGATCCGGCTCCACAACGCTGATGACCAGACCGCGGACCGGATGGCGAAGGCACGCACGCCTGAGAGTCGTACGCGCATCCGACGCTGGTCGCGGATGGAGACGATCGGCGTGGTGGCGGCGCTGTGCGGTGTCTCGCTGCTCCTCCTCGCCCCGATCGCGACGCTCGCGTTCGCCGTCTGGTCCGGCGTCGCGGGCACCGATCGCACAGACGTGTACTGGTGGTTGTGGGGCATCGCCGCCGGGGTGCCGCTCGTCGGAGCCGTCCTCATGGCCGTGAGCGGTCGTGAGCGCCTCACAGCCTGCTTCGCGGACGGGTATGTGTCGACAGGCCGAGTCGACAGGGTGAGCGAGTGCGCGGGCGACGACGACCCCGTGTCGTACGAGCTGAGGGTCAGCGCCGAACTGCCCGACGGCGTCGTCCTGCGCCGGAAGGTGTACCTGGGCGGCGGCAACCCTCGTCGGCGGATCGGAACGCCGATCCGCTTCCGTCACAACTCCCTCGATCCCGACGACGTGCACGACGTGCTGTTCGACAGGTTCCCCGGCGCGGACGCGAAGGCGGCCCGGCACGCACGGAAGCCGGCAGCATGAGTCTCGCGAGGACCTCTGAGAGCCGGGCACGGATCCGCCGGTGGGAGCGATGGGAAAGCGCCTCCCGGTGGATCCTGCTGGTTGGTGCCGTGGCGTTCGTCGCGGCGGTCCCTGTCGGCATCGGGCTCGCCGTCTGGTTCTGGGTCGCGGGCGTCGACCGGTCCGGCGTCTTCGCCTGGCTGTACGGATCGAACGTAGGGGTCCTGCTCATCGGGTCCGCCCTCGACGCATACACCGGCCCCCGGCTCGCGGAGGCCCGGTTCGCCGACGGGCTGTGCACCGTCGGCGTCGTCGAGGAGGTCATCGAGCTGCCTCAGAACGACACGGACGGGAACCCGACCTACGACCTCGCCGTTCGCGCCGAGCTACCGGGACGGCCCGCTCTCCGGCGCACCGTCGCTTGGGGATCGGGAGACTCCTCGGGACCGGACAATCGCTGGGTCGGGCGGGCGATCCGCTTCCGCCACAACGCTCTTGACCCCGACGACGAGCACGACGTGCTCTTCGACGGGTGGCCCGACGACTCCGAGGAGAGCCGCCGATGAGCATGAGACGCCCTGGCGCACCGTTCCACCCGGAAAGGAGCGATTCACCGAAGGGCACCGCGCCGTCGACGTGATCGGGCAGGCGGTCGAACAGGGTCCCAGCGACGTACGGGACAGAGCTCGGGGTGACGCATGGTGACTCATGGAGGGGCTGGCCGGCCTGTTGCGACGAGGCCGCCTCATAGAGCCCTCACGGTGGGTGCCCGTCTCATCACGTGACAGTCAAACCTTCAACGGCTTCGGGATGTCGCGATGAGTTCGGCCGCCTCTGCCAGTCTGTACATGCGTCGTACGGTCCGAATGTCCTTACGACAGCCCGCAACTGTCTGCTTTGAGAGAGAAGCTGATGTCCGACACCACCTGCCACATGTCGATCTCGCTCGACGGCTTCGTCGCCGGACCCGAGCAGAGCCGGGACGATCCGCTGGGCAAGCGCGGTCAGGAACTGCACGGCTGGCACATCGGCGACCCGCGCGCGACCGAAGCCGACCAGACGGCCAACAGCTGGCTGATGCGTCCCCGTGGCGCCTACGTCATGGGCCGCAACATGTTCGGGCCGGTCCGAGGTGAGTGGAACGAGGCGTGGGACGGATGGTGGGGCCCCGAGCCCCCCTACCACGCCCCGGTCTTCGTCCTCACCCGTTACGCCCACGAACCGATCAAAATGGAGGGAGGGACCACCTTCCACTTCGTCACCGAAGGCTTCGACGCCGCCTACGCGCAGGCGCTCGAAGCCGCCGACGGCAAAGGCGTGGACATCGCCGGTGGGGCCTCGACGGTCCGCCAGGCGCTCAACGCCGGCGTGATCGATGAACTCACCCTCGACATCGCACCCGTCCTGCTCGGCAGCGGCGAGCGCATCTTCGACGACGTCGAGACCTTCGATTTCGAGCCCGTCGAGGTGCTCCACTCACCGCTGACCACTCATATCCGCTACCGCAGACGCACCACCACCGGCTGAGCGCCAACCGGACCTTGGCCCGCCTCGACAACGGATCTCCCAAGGACCAGCCGGCTGCCTGAGCAACCGGGGACGGCGACCCGCACAGTCGCCGTCCCCCCCGACGGGTACCGAGAGGAGGGCAACGTCCTGGCCGACGCCTGCCACCGGGTACCAGCAGCTTCGTCGTTGCGCGGGACAGTCCGACTCGCGACCAGCAAGACCAGCTCGGAAGCGGCTCACTGGGAGCACCATCGCCGCTCACTGGCCAATTACCGAAAGGCAGAAATCGGACCAGGAGAAATCACACGGCCACGAGCCGGACCCGCTCGCCGCACAGCTTGGTCATGTCGTCAATATCGGAAGTCAGCATGACCACGGGGCGGTGCTGTCGCAGCGCGGCCTCGGCGACGGCCGCATCGATCGCGTACTTGTGTCCGTGCAACCCGGCATTCATCAGCAGCTCCGAGGCCGCCCTTGCCTCTTCGTCACCGACCGAAACGACCCGCAGCCCGGAAAGCACCCAGTTCAGGCGGGGCTTGTTCGTACGGGCATGGACGGCCTCGATGATGGTGAGCGCACTGATCACGACCTCCATGCCGCGCGAGCGCGCCTCAGCAATCAGAGCCACCACCTGCTCGTCATCGGCGAGCAGCTTCGAGAGCCCTTCGCTGTCCAGGACGAGCGTCCCCTCGTGACTCAGCCTGCGGCGGGCCACTCGGCCTCCTCGGCGAACACCTCGTCAAAGACCTGCCGCGCCCGCTGACGAGCCGGCTCGGAGACCGGCCCCTTGCGGCTCTCGTAGTCCGCCAGATACTCGTCCAGGACCTGCCCGCGCAACTCACGCTCGACCGCCTCGGCGATGAACGCGGAGAACTCCCGCTTGCCCACCCGAGCCCGGATCGCCTCCGCGGTCCCCTCCGGCAGCGACAAGCTCACCCGCGTCGCTGGCCCTTCCCCGATGCTGTACGTCGTCTCAGCCATGCCCTCGATTGTGTCAAACGAGTAGGAAAAATGCCACGCCCGCACTTCCTTCACAGCTCGACCTGTGCCCTGCTCGCGCAAATCCCAGCACGGCCACCCCCATCCCATCCCAGCGCGATCCCAGCACGGTACGGATGACCAGGGATGACGACAGGTGACGAGGGATCAGCTATCCCAGCACCATCCCAGCACGGGGAAGAACAAAGGGCCCGACTCCGAAGAGTCGGACCCCATCTGACCTGCACGTTTGCCAGATCAGCGACGTGGTGTTATGTCACCCGTCACACATTGAAGCGGAACTCCACCACGTCGCCGTCCTGCATGACGTAGTCCTTGCCCTCCATGCGGGCCTTGCCCTTGGCGCGGGCTTCGGCGACCGAGCCCGTCTCGACCAGGTCCTCGAAGGAGATGATCTCCGCCTTGATGAAGCCCTTCTGGAAGTCGGTGTGGATCACACCGGCCGCCTCGGGAGCCGTGGCGCCCTTCTTGATCGTCCAGGCACGGGCTTCCTTCGGTCCTGCCGTGAGGTAGGTCTGCAGGCCCAGGGTGGCGAAGCCGACGCGGCCGAGGGTGGCCAGGCCCGGCTCTTCCTGGCCCATCGACTGGAGGAGTTCGAGGGCCTCGTCGTCGTCCAGCTCGATCAGCTCGGACTCGATCTTGGCGTTGAGGAAGATGGCCTCGGCCGGGGCGACCAGGGCGCGCTGCTCGTTCTTGAAGTCCTCGTCGACCAGTTCGTCCTCGTCGACGTTGAAGACGTACAGGAAGGGCTTCGTGGTGAGCAGGTGCAGCTCGTGCAGGAGGCGGCCCGTCTCGGTGCCGGCGGTGATGCCTCGGGAGAACAGGGTGTCGCCCGCCTCCAGGATCTTCTGCGCCTCCTCGACGGCGGCGAGGACCGCGACCTTGTCCTTCTGGAGGCGGGCCTCCTTCGTCAGGCGCGGGACGGCCTTCTCGACGGACTGGAGGTCGGCGAGGATCAGCTCGGTGTTGATCGTCTCGATGTCGTCCTTGGGCGAGACCTTGCCGTCGACGTGGACGACGTTCTCGTCCTTGAAGGCGCGGATGACCTGGCAGATCGCGTCGGACTCGCGGATGTTCGCGAGGAACTTGTTGCCCAGGCCCTCGCCCTCGCTCGCACCGCGCACGATGCCCGCGATGTCCACGAAGTCGACCGTGGCCGGGAGGATCCGCTGCGAGCCGAAGACCTTGGCGAGCGTGTCCAGGCGCGGGTCCGGGACGCCGACCACGCCGACGTTCGGCTCGATCGTGGCGAACGGGTAGTTGGCCGCCAGCACGTCGTTCTTGGTCAGGGCGTTGAACAGGGTCGACTTGCCGACATTCGGCAGGCCGACGATTCCGATCGTGAGCGACACTTTGGCGACTTCCTGGAGTGTGAGGAGGGGCCCTTGAGGAGGCGGGCCGGGAGGGGACCGATTCTCCAGTTTACGGGCGGGCCGGGGCGGCCGGTCACGGGTCCGGCGAGGGGGGCTGACCGAGGTCGGTGGACGGGAAACCGGGGCGGGGCGAGGCGGACGGAGCGGCTGTCGGCCGAACAGGCCTCCAGTAGGTGCGCTCAATCACCCCAAACGGTCACATTTCTGCCGAGTGGCATCGAACACAGTGCCAAGGTCGGCCAAAGCGCGTGTCCCGCACCGGGAAGCGCATGCCTGTCGCCCTAGGTTGTCACGGTGGAGCAGCACAGGACTCGTACCCCGCGCAGGCAGCCCTCGCCGCCCGAGCAGGCCCCGGCCGTGGCCGCGGGCGGCCTCGGTGAGAGCGCGGCCGGCTATCCGGTGACGGTGGAGGTCACCCCCGCGGTGTCGCGCCCGCGTCCCCGGTCCGGCCCGGTCGCGCCCTTCGTGCTCGCGTTGCGCAGATTCCCCAACCCCCGGCTGACCGGCATCGGCGCGGGACTCTTCGCCGCCGCCGCGATGTTCTTGCTGGCCTGCCTGGATCAACTGCTCCTGGACGGTTCGGAGGTCGTCTACGGAGTGCTGTTCCTGCCCGTGAGCGCGCTGACCGCGCTCTGGGTGCGGCCCGCCGACCTGGTCACCGCGCCGATCAGCGTGCCCATCGCCTTCGCCGTGGGGGTCGTCCCCATCGCCGGGGGCTCGGGCGGCTTCGGCGGGCAGGCCATGGCGGTCGTCACCGCGCTCGCCGTCCAGGCCGGCTGGCTGTACGGCGGCACACTCGTCGCCGGGCTCATCGCCTCCGTACGCAAGGTGCGGCGCATGCGGGAGCGGCAGCGGCATCAGGCGAGGGCGGCCGCCGCCCAGGGCGCGCGTCGCCCCCGCCCGTAGCCCCGCCTGGAGGAATCCGGCCGGGGCCCTGGGGGGATCGGACCAATCAGAGTCCGGTGTCCTCGTGCGTCCGGTTCCCCTTCGCCCGGTACGGGTCAGGCCTCCGCCGCCGCCATGGCCGCGCCGACGATGCCCGCGTTGTTCTGGAGCTGCGCCGGGATCATCTCCGCGCGTACGTGCTCGATGAGGGGCAGGAACTTCTCCGCCTTGCGGCTGACGCCCCCGCCGATGATGAACAGCTCCGGCGAGAACAGCATCTCGACGTGGACCAGGTACTTCTGCACCCGGTGCGCCCAGTGGCCCCAGCTGAGGTCCTCGTCCTCCTTGGCCTTCGTGGACGCGCGCTTCTCCGCGTCGTGCCCGTGCAGCTCCAGGTGGCCGAGCTCGGTGTTGGGGACGAGCCGTCCGTCCGTGAAGACGGCGCTGCCGATGCCGGTGCCGAGGGTCAGCACGATCACCGTGCCCTTGCGGCCGCGTCCCGCGCCGAAGGTCATCTCGGCCACGCCCGCCGCGTCGGCGTCGTTGAGGATCGTGACCGGCTGCCCGATGCGGTCGCTGAGCAGTGTGCGGGCGTCGGTGTCGATCCAGGACTTGTCGACGTTGGCCGCGCTCCGGGTGATCCCACTGGTGACCACTCCGGGGAAGGTGATGCCGACCGGGCCCTTCCAGTCGAAGTGGCCGACGACCTCGGCCACACCACCGGCCACGCTGTCGGGCGTGGCCGGGTGCGGTGTCAGTACCTTGTGGCGCTCCTGCGCCAGCTCTCCGCGGTCCAGGTCCACGGGAGCGCCCTTGATCCCTGATCCGCCGATATCCACACCGAAGATCTCCATGGATCCACGGTACGGGCAGTGGGCCCCGCGCACTCCCCAAGCCCGGACAGCGGGCGGAAAGATGACCTCCCGCCCGTCACTTCCCGGAGAGTTCGGCGGCCTCGGCGCGCAGGTCGCGGCGGAGCTCCTTGGGCAGCGAGAAGGTGATCGACTCGTCCGCCGTCTTGACCGTCTCCACCTCCCCGTACCCGCGCTCGGCGAGCCATTCGAGCACCCCGTCGACCAGGACGTCCGGGACCGAGGCCCCGGAGGTGAGGCCGACCGTGGTGACGCCCTCCAGCCAGGCCTCGTCGATCTCGGCGGCGAAGTCCACCAGGTACGCGGCGGGCGCGCCCGCGTCCAGTGCGACCTCGACCATGCGGATCGAGTTCGAGGAGTTCTTGGAGCCGACGACGATGACGAGCTCGGCCTCCTCGCTGAGCTTCTTGACCGCGACCTGGCGGTTCTGCGTGGCGTAGCAGATGTCGTCGCTCGGCGGGGAGAGGAGGTTGGGGAACTTCTGCTTGAGGGCGCCGACCGTCTCCATCGTCTCGTCGACGGACAGCGTGGTCTGGGAGAGCCAGACAACCTTCGACTCGTCGCGGACCTCGACGTTCGCGACGTCCTCGGGGCCGTCGACCAGCGTGATGTGGTCGGGCGCCTCGCCGCTGGTACCGATGACCTCCTCGTGGCCGTCGTGGCCGATCAGGAGGATGTCGTAGTCGTCCTTGGCGTACCGGACGGCCTCCTTGTGGACCTTGGTGACCAGGGGGCAGGTCGCGTCGATCGTGGCGAGCTTCCGCTCGGCGGCCTCCGCGTGGACGGTGGGCGCGACGCCGTGCGCGGAGAACATCACGATGGAGCCCTCGGGCACCTCGTCCGTCTGTTCGACGAAGATCGCGCCCTTCTTCTCCAGCGTCTGCACGACGTACTTGTTGTGCACGATCTCGTGGCGGACGTAGATCGGGGCCCCGTACTGCTCCAGGGCCTTCTCGACGGCGATCACGGCACGGTCCACGCCCGCGCAGTAGCCACGGGGCGCGGCGAGCAGGACACGGCGGGCAGGCGTTGCAGTCATGCGACCCATCGTAAGGCCGTGCGGGCCGTGTCGGAGAGGCGCGGGACGGCCGGGGGTCGGGAGACTGATGCGTACGCGATCGAGCGAGTGGCGTACGCGATCGAGCGACGGAGGGTTCATGGCCGGCAGCAGTACGGAGCGGACGGGGCTGCACAGGACGCTCGGGTTCAGAGACCTGGTGGTCTACGGGCTGCTGTTCATCGCCCCGATGGCCCCGGTCGGCGTGTTCGGCACGCTGGACGCGAAGTCGGACGGCGCGGTGGCGCTCGTCTACCTCGTGGCCACCGTCGTGATGGCGTTCACCGCCTTCAGTTACGCGCAGATGGTCCGGGTCGCCCCGATGGCCGGTTCGGTGTTCGCCTACGCGCGCAAGGGGCTCGGGCAGGGGCCCGGCTTCATCGCGGGGTGGATGGCGATGCTGGACTATCTGCTCATCCCCGCCGTCGCCTACCTCTTCTCCGGGATCGCGATGAACGCGCTCGTCCCCGAGGTGTCGCAGTGGGTGTGGACGGCGATCGCGGTCGTCGTGACCACGGCGCTCAACCTCTGGGGCGTACGGTCGGCGGCCCGGGTGGGGTTCGCGGTGCTCGCCATGGAGATCGTGGTGCTGGCGGTGTTCGTGGGGGCGGCGGCGGCCGTACTCGTCCGGGACGGGGCGCAGCGCGGCTGGCTGACACCGCTGACCGGGGACACCCATTTCTCGATGACGGCGGTGCTGGGGGCGGTGTCCGTCGCGGTGCTGTCGTATCTGGGCTTCGACGCGATCGCCTCGTTCGCCGAGGAGGTGACGGGGGGCTCGGCGAAGGTGGCCCGCGCGGTGCTGTTCTGCCTGGTGCTGGCGGGGGCGCTGTTCGTGGTCCAGTCGTATCTGGCGGCGCTGCTGGAGCCGGTGTCCTCCGCTGAGCTGGCGGCCGACCCGGCGAAGCAGGGGTCCGCGTTCTACGACACGGTGGACGCCTCGGTCGGGACCTGGCTGCACGACCTGGTGGCCGTCAGCAAGGCGATCGGGGCGGCCTTCGCGGCGCTGGCCGGGCAGGCGGCGGCCGGGCGGCTGGTCTTCGCGATGGCCCGGGAGCGGCGGCTTCCCTCGGTGCTGTCCCGGGTCGACCCGAAGTCCGGGGTGCCCCGGGTGGCGATCCTGGGTGCGGCGATCGTGACGATGGTGGCGGCGGTGTGGGCGGCCCGGAGCGCCGACGGGCTCGATCATCTGGTGTCCGTGGTGGACATCGGGGCGCTGACCGCGTTCGTCCTGCTGCACGCGTCGGTGGTGGGCTGGTTCGCCGTACGCCGGATGGAGGGGCCGCCGAGCTGGTGGCGGCACGTACTGGTGCCGGTGGTGGGCGCGGGCGTGCTGATCGCGGTGATCTGGGAGGCGACGACCAGTGCCCAGATCGTCGGGTTGTGCTGGCTGGCGGTGGGCCTGGTGGTGCTCGCGTTCCAGTGGCGCCGCCGGGCGGCCTGACCGGAGCGCGCCTCGGGCGGCGTCTGGCCGTGAAAGGCCCGAGGTCGGGGCCTGGCCGTGGAAGGCCCGAGGTCGGGGCCTGGCCGTGGGAGGCCTCGGGCCGCAGGCGGCCCCGGGTGGGGCCTGGATGTCGGTGGCGGCCGTTACGCTCGGCCGTATGGCTCTCACTACGTCACCGGAAGCCCCGCTGCCCGTCGGCGACGTGTCGCGGCTGATCGGCGGGTGGATCGACCGGCTCGGCGCGGTCTGGGTCGAGGGGCAGATCACCCAGCTGTCGCGGCGGCCCGGCGCCGGGGTGGTCTTCCTGACGCTGCGCGACCCGTCCCATGACATCTCGGTGAGCGTGACCTGTTTCCGCCAGGTGTTCGACCGGATCGCCGATGTGGTGACCGAGGGCGCGCGGGTCGTCGTCCTCGCCAAGCCCGAGTGGTACGCGCCCCGGGGCCAGCTGTCCCTCCGGGCCACGGAGATACGCCCGGTGGGGATCGGCGAGCTGCTCGTGCGGCTGGAGCAGTTGAAGAAGTCGCTGGCCGCCGAGGGGCTGTTCGCCCTGGACCGCAAGCGGCCGCTGCCGTTCCTGCCGCAGCTGATCGGCCTGGTCTGCGGCCGGGCCTCGGCCGCCGAGCGCGACGTCCTGGAGAACGCCCGGCGGCGCTGGCCGGCCGTGCGGTTCGAGGTGCGCAACACCGCCGTCCAGGGGGTGCACGCGGTGAACCAGGTCGTCCAGGCGGTGCGGGAGCTGGACGGGATGCCCGGGGTCGATGTCATCGTGGTCGCGCGGGGCGGCGGCAGCGTGGAGGACCTGTTGCCGTTCTCCGACGAGCAGTTGATCAGGGCGGTCGCCGCGTGCCGTACGCCGGTGGTCTCGGCGATCGGCCATGAGCCCGACTCCCCGCTGCTCGACCTGGTGGCCGATCTGCGGGCCTCGACGCCGACGGACGCGGCGAAGAAGATCGTGCCGGACGTGGGTGAGGAGCTGGACCGGGTCCAGCAGTTGAGGGACCGGGCGCTGCGTACCGTACGGGGTCTGCTGGACCGGGAGGAGCGCGGGCTCGCGCACGCGCTGGGCCGGCCCTCGATGGAACACCCGCGGCGGATGGTGGACGAACGCGAGGCGGAGGTGGACGCGCTGGTCGGCCGGAGCCGCCGGGTGCTGGGTCATCTGCTGGACCGTGCCGATTCGGAGCTGGCGCACACACGGGCCCGGGTGGTGGCACTGTCCCCGGCGGCGACGCTGGAGCGGGGGTACGCGGTGCTCCAGCGGCCGGACGGGCATGTGGTGCGCTCCCCCGCCGATGCCGGGGCACCGGGCGAGGAGTTGCGGGCGCGGGTGTCGGACGGCGAGTTCACGGTGCGGGTGGAGGGGTGAGCGGCTCATGGTCGCGCCCTGGTGGGCGAGGCGGAGCGTTGTCGTCGACCGGCGACAGTGCGGCAGGACCAGGTGCGGGGCGCCGGGAGCCCGCTGCCCGGCGTGAAGGAGGTCATTAGGGTGCATCACATGACGGACGAGGGGACGGCGACTGTGGCCGAGACGGGCACGCTCGGCTATGAGCAGGCGCGCGACGAGCTGATCGAGGTCGTGCGCCGTCTGGAGACGGGCGGCACGACGCTGGAGGAGTCGCTGGCCCTGTGGGAGCGCGGCGAGGAGCTGGCGAAGGTGTGCCGGCACTGGCTGGAGGGAGCCCGCGCCCGGCTGGACGCGGCGCTGGCCGGCCCGCCGGAGAAGTCCGCGGACGGCGGCAGCGGCAGCGGCAGCGGCGACGGTTCGGACTGAACGGATCCGGCCTCCGCCGGGTCCTGGTCCGCTGCCGTCGGCCGAGCCCCGCTACCGGGTCCTGCTTCGCTGCCGTCGGCCGGGCCCCCGCTACCGGACCCTGGTTCGCCGCCGAGCCCTGGATAGCGGTGGCCGGGGCCGGCCGAGGCGGGGCCCGGACGGCCACGGCCAGTGATGTGCGCCTGGCGTGCGGGGACGGGCCTCGGGTCCGGACGGCCGTGACGGCACAGCCGTCCCAGGCATGGCGCGCGTGGGCGCGGACGCGGTCGGTCAGGAGTCGGAGGAGTCAGCACCCCGGGCCCGCCAGGACCCCGCCCCGGGGTGCCGCCACGGCCACCCGGGGACGTGTGGCGCAAGGGGTCTGGCCAGGGTGGATGACGAGGTCGACGGCGGTCCGGCAGGCGTATGTGCGGTGAGTCACCTCACATCGATTTAGTTGAAGTTTAATCTATCTCTCGGTTACGGTGATCCAGTTGCTCGACCGTAGTTATCCGGAAGGTAGTTCCACAGATGTCCCTCACTCTTGACCCCGCCGCCCAGGACCTCCTCTTCCGAGAGGCACGCACCGCCAACACCTTCACGGACGAGCCGGTGACCGACGAGCAGGTCCAGGCGATCTACGACCTGGTCAAGTACGGCCCGACCGCCTTCAACCAGTCGCCGCTGCGGATCGTCCTGGTCCGCTCGGCCGACGGCCGCGAGCGCCTCGTGCAGCACATGGCCGAGGGCAACCAGGCCAAGACCTCCACCGCCCCGCTCGTCGCGCTGCTCGTCGCGGACAACGAGTTCCACGAGGAACTGCCCGCGCTCCTGCCCCACTTCCCGCAGGCCAAGGACGCGTTCTTCTCCGAGCGCCCGGTCCGCGAGCAGGCCGCCGCGCTGAACGCCTCGCTCCAGGCCGCCTACTTCATCATCGGCGTCCGCGCCGCGGGCCTGGCCGCCGGTCCGATGACCGGGTACGACGCCGCGGGCATCGAGAAGGAGTTCCTGGACGGCGACCACAAGCTCCTCATGGTCGTCAACATCGGCAAGCCCGGCGAGGACGCCTGGTTCCCGCGTCTGCCGCGCCTGTCCTACGACGAGGTCGTCACGACCGTCTGATCCTCCGGACCCCGGGCCCCGGACCACCGGCCCCCGGATCACGGATCCCGGAGCGGACCCGGGTGGGCGCACCGGCACGAAGGCCCCGCGATGTCGCGGGGCCTTCGGCATGGGGTGTGCGGGTGGTAAGGGCACTACGGGGGAGGTACGGGCGCCGCGGTCAGGAAGCCGCAGGCGCCTTCGCCGGGTCGGTGGCCGGTTCGGAGGACGACTCGGTGGCCGGTTCGGAGGACGCGGAGGGCGCCGTGGGGTCCTCGGCGGGCTCCGGGGCCGTTTCGAGGGCCGCGGCCATCTCCACCAGCCGACCGGTGGGCGCCGAGCCGGTGACCACGGTCGTCACCCCTTCGGCGTGCAGCACGAGCGCGTCGTACTTGGGGCCCTTCCAGACCTCCCACTCCTGACCGGCGACGTCCCGCGTCTGTCCGGTGTTCTTGGCGTCCTGGCTGACCACGGGAACGTACTTCTTGGCCGGGGCCGTGGACTGCTCCACCGCCACGTACCGCCTGTCCGGGTCCAGGTAGCCGAGGTGCCAGCCCGCGCCGTTGTGCCCCTCGTACGAGACCGAGGTCGCCTTCCAGCCCTCGGGGAGCCCGGCCGGGGCCGCCACCGGGTACGGCGCCGCGCGCCGCGCGGTGGCGAGTTCGACCCGGTAGTCGACCGCCTTGATCGGGTCGGCCTCCTCGTCGTGCGGGATGAAGATGTAGGCGACACCCGCCACTGCGGTGATCACGAGCATCGACAGGAACATGTCCCGGACGGTCTGCTTGCCTCGCTTGCTTGCCACGGGGTCAATGGTGGCATGGGCCCTCGGACGACTGTCCGGCGGGCGTCCGCTCATCCGTGACCCGCTCTGCTCATTTTATAGACCTACCGATAGAGTCACAGCACCCTCTTTTCCGGTCGTCGTCGTACAGAAAGGTGCGCTCCGATGTCCGAGCATCATCTGCCGTCCCAGCTTGAGGTCTCCCCGGAAGCCCCGGACCGCAACCTGGCCCTGGAACTCGTCCGGGTCACCGAGGCCGCCGCCATGGCCGCCGGGCGCTGGGTCGGCCGCGGCGACAAGATCGGCGCCGACGGCGCCGCGGTGAAGGCCATGCGCACCCTCGTCTCCACCGTCTCGATGAACGGCGTCGTCGTCATCGGTGAAGGTGAGAAGGACGAGGCCCCCATGCTGTTCAACGGCGAACGGGTCGGTGACGGGACCGGTGCCGAGGTCGACATCGCCGTCGACCCGATCGACGGCACGACCCTCAACGCCAAGGGCATGCCGAACGCGATCGCCGTCCTGGCGGCCGCCGACCGCGGGGCGATGTTCGACCCGTCCGCGGTCTTCTACATGGACAAGCTGGTCACCGGCCCCGAGGCCGCCGACTTCGTCGACATCGACGCGCCCGTGTCGGTGAACATCCGGCGGGTGGCCAGGGCCAAGAACTCGGCGCCCGAGGACGTCACGGTCGTCGTCCTCGACCGCCCCCGGCACGAAGGCATCGTCAAGGAGATCCGCGAGACGGGCGCCCGGATCAGGTTCATCTCCGACGGGGACGTCGCCGGCTCGATCATGGCGGCCCGCGAGGGAACCGGCGTCGACCTGCTCATGGGCATCGGCGGCACCCCCGAGGGGATCATCTCGGCGTGCGCCATAAAGTGCCTCGGCGGCGTCATCCAGGGCAAGCTCTGGCCGAAGGACGAGGCCGAACGCCGCAAGGCGCTGGACGCCGGGCACGACCTGGACCGGGTGCTCTCGACCGACGACCTCGTCAGCGGGGACAACGTGTTCTTCGTGGCCACCGGCATCACCGACGGTGAGCTCCTGCGCGGTGTGCGGTACCGCTCGGAGACGGCCACCACCGAGTCCCTGGTGATGCGGTCCAAGTCGGGCACGATCCGCAGAATCGATTCCACCCACCGGTTGTCGAAGCTGCGCGCCTACAGCGCGATCGACTTCGACCGGGCCAAGTAGCTCTCGTCCGGCTCGGCCGGGCCAAGTGGTTCCGGTCCGGTCCGGCCGGGCCAACTCGCCCTCGTCCGGGGCCCCTCCGCTTTCCGGCTCCGGTCCTGGCCGGATCACCGGCCCACCCACCCGCGGCCCCGCCGGCTTTCACGCCGCGCCGGGGCGCGGCGGGCGGCGGTACGGGACGAGCGGCGGCACGGGCCAGGCAGCGCGGTACGAGACAGGCAACGCGGTACGGGCCAGGCAGCGCGGTACGAGACAGGCAACGCGGTACGGGCCAGGCAGCGCGGCACGAGACAGGCAACGCGGCACGGGCCAGGCAGCGCGGTACGAGACAGGCAGCGCGGTACGAGACAGGCAAGGCGGTACGGGGCGGGCCCGCGGGCCGGTGTCAGCCCGCCGCGGCGATGCGGGACGCCGTGAGCTCGATGTCGCGCCTGCGCCTCCGGGCGAGCACGACGCGCCGTTCGGCGGCGGTGAGGCCGCCCCAGACGCCGTACGGCTCGGGCTGTATCAGCGCGTGCTCCCGGCACTCCACCATCACCGGACAGCGTGCGCAGACCTGCTTCGCGGCCTCCTCGCGGGACAGCCGGGCAGCGGTCGGCTCCTTCGACGGGGCGAAGAACAGCCCGGCTTCGTCCCGGCGGCACACCGCCTCCGCATGCCAGGGGCCCGCCTGATCCTCCCGCGCGGAAAGGCGCTGGGACGGCACAACGGCGACCTGCAGGGGCTGATGCGGCGGTTGCAGCACGGTCCACTCCTGACGACGGCTTCGCGAGCGAGAGACGATGCAGCAGTCCCTACCCGCTGTACGCACGCCTATGCACTGAGTGGCCCCGTGACCCGCCATCCGTAATGCGCTCCGATCGCCTTCTGGCTGGAATGCGATCGGAATCGGCCAGACCGGCTCAGCGGCCGAGGTGTTTGCGCAACTGCTGGTGGAGATTGGCAATCAGCTTGCCACGCTTGGGTTTTGCCTCGACATTCCCGAATACGGAATAGCCGTTCACCACGACCACCGGGGCTTCCGGGTCGGCCGATTCCAGTGTGTCAACCTCGAAATTGCCGAAAATACCCGTACCGCTGCCGCGCAGCGAGATGTTCTCCGGCACCTTGACCTCGACGCTGCCGAAGATCGATGTCGCGTTGATGACGGTCAGACGCTGACCGAAAAGGGCCTCGGTCAGGTCGATCTCGACGCTGCCGAAGAGGGCGAAGGCGTTCGTCCGGCCGCCCACCCGCCAACGGCCCCTGCGCGTCGAGCTGCTGAAGACGGCGACCAGGTTCTCGGCGGGGCCGGCCGGTGCCTCGGGGCCGTAGCTGTAGGACGAGGCGGCCGGCCGGCCGGGGGCGGGTCCGGCCGCCGGAAGGTCACGCACCAGCGGTTCCAGCTCGCCCACCGTCTTCGCGCGGTAGACCAGGTCGACCCGCTCGGCGTGTTCGTCGGCGGTCAGCCGGCCCTCCGCCATGGCCTCCCGCAGGATGTCCGCGATCCGGTCGCGGTCCGCGTCCGAGGCACGGATGCCCACGGGTTCGGGCCCGGCGGGCGCGGGACCGGCCGGAGCGACGGGCTGCTGGGGCTGCTTTTCGAGGTCCACCGCCCCAGACTACCCAAACGCGATAGATCGCGACCAGTACCCGGAGCGTCGTCGCTCGGGATCCGGCCGCCACGATGCCGCCGCCGAGAAGTGGAATCCGGCCTTCCGCGACCCGCGCCCGGCCCCGGAGTTCACCCCCGCGTCCAGACCCGTACCGGACCCGTCCCGCACCAGCCCCCGCGCCCACCCCCGCAGACCCGGCCCGGTGAGCCTTACCTCACAAGCCCGGCGGGTCCGCGTCGCTCTACTCTGGTGGGTGCGCTGCCCGAGGGAGGTCAGCCGCTGTCGCCGAGTGAGGAATGGCCGTAATGCCAGAGTTTGCGTACTCCGACCTGCTTCCCCTGGGAGAGGACACCACACCGTACCGGCTGGTGACCGCCGAGGGCGTCTCGACCTTCGAGGCCGACGGCCGTACGTTCCTCAAGGTGACTCCGGAGGCCCTGCGTACGCTGGCCGCCGAGGCCATGCACGACATCTCGCACTATCTGCGCCCGTCCCATCTGGCGCAGCTGCGGCGCATCGTGGACGACCCGGAGGCCTCCTCCAACGACAAGTTCGTGGCGCTGGACCTCCTGAAGAACGCGAACATCGCCGCCGCGGGCGTCCTGCCGATGTGCCAGGACACCGGCACGGCGATCGTCATGGGCAAGCGCGGGCAGGAGGTGCTGACCGAGGGCGGTGACGAAGAGGCCCTGTCGCGGGGCGTCTTCGACGCGTACACCAAGCTCAACCTGCGCTATTCGCAGATGGCCCCGCTGACCATGTGGGACGAGAAGAACACCGGGTCGAACCTGCCGGCGCAGATCGAGCTGTACGCCACCGACGGCGGCGCGTACAAGTTCCTCTTCATGGCGAAGGGCGGCGGCTCGGCCAACAAGTCGTTCCTCTACCAGGAGACCAAGGCGGTCCTCAACGAGGCCTCCATGATGCGGTTCCTGGAGGAGAAGATCCGCTCGCTGGGGACGGCCGCCTGTCCGCCGTACCACCTGGCGATCGTCGTCGGCGGTACGTCGGCCGAGTTCGCGCTCAAGACCGCCAAGTACGCCTCCGCGCACTACCTGGACGAGCTGCCCGCCGAGGGCTCCCCGACCGGCCACGGGTTCCGGGACAAGGACCTGGAGCAGAAGGTCTTCGAGCTGACGCAGAAGATCGGTATCGGCGCGCAGTTCGGCGGCAAGTACTTCTGCCACGACGTGCGCGTGGTCCGCCTCCCCCGGCACGGGGCCTCGCTGCCCGTCGCCATCGCCGTGTCCTGCTCGGCCGACCGCCAGGCCACCGCGAAGATCACCGCCGAGGGCGTCTTCCTTGAGCAGCTGGAGAAGGACCCGGCGCGCTTCCTCCCGGACACCACCGACCAGCAGCTCGCGGCCGACGGTGACGTCGTGCGCGTCGACCTGAACCGGCCGATGGACGAGATCCTCGCCGAGCTCACCAAGTACCCGGTCAAGACCCGGCTCTCGCTGACCGGCCCGCTGGTCGTGGCCCGCGACATCGCGCACGCCAAGATCAAGGAGCGGCTGGACGCGGGCGAGGAGATGCCGCGCTACCTGAAGGACCACCCGGTGTACTACGCGGGCCCGGCGAAGACCCCCGAGGGGTACGCGTCCGGTTCCTTCGGCCCGACGACGGCCGGCCGCATGGACAGTTACGTCGCCCAGTTCCAGGCGGCGGGCGGCTCCAAGGTGATGCTCGCCAAGGGCAACCGGTCCCAGCAGGTCACGGACGCCTGCGAGGCGCACGGCGGCTTCTACCTCGGCTCGATCGGCGGCCCGGCGGCCCGGCTGGCGCAGGACTGCATCAAGAAGGTCGAGGTCGTCGAGTACGAGGAGCTCGGCATGGAGGCGGTGTGGCGGATCGAGGTCGAGGACTTCCCCGCGTTCGTCGTCGTGGACGACAAGGGCAACGACTTCTTCACCGAGCCGGCCCCCGCCCCGACCTTCACCAGCATTCCGGTGCGCGGCCCCGGTCTGGGCTGACGCGCCCCACGCGTTCCACCCGCGCGGGGGCGTTCCGGTCGCGGCCGGAACGCCCCCGCGGCGTTTCCCGGCGCGGGGCGTCCGGCCCGGCTCGCCGCGTTCCTGACGGCTCGTCGGCACACGCCCGGTATTTACTGGCGGCGGTGGCTCCGGGAATACGCGGCGCGCACCGCACGCTCATCTCCATCAGGAGGGTTGATACACATGGACGGATCGGCCGAGGACACGGAGTACCGCGTCGAGCACGACTCGATGGGCGAGGTGAAAGTCCCCGCGCACGCCAAGTGGCGGGCGCAGACACAGCGCGCCGTGGAGAATTTCCCGATTTCCGGACAACGCCTGGAACGGGCCCATATCGAGGCGCTCGGCCGGATCAAGGCCGCCGCCGCCAAGGTCAACGCCGAACTCAAGGTGCTGGACGCGGACATCGCGGACGCCATTCAGGAAGCCGCCGCCGAGGTGGTCGCGGGGCGTTGGGACGAGCATTTCCCGGTGGACGTCTTCCAGACGGGTTCCGGCACCTCCTCCAACATGAACACCAACGAGGTGCTGGCCACGCTCGCGACCGAGCGGCTGGGCCGCCCGGTCCACCCCAACGACCACGTCAACGCCTCGCAGTCGTCCAACGACGTGTTCCCCTCGTCGATCCACATCGCCGCGACCGCGTCCGTCCGCACGGACCTGATCCCGGCCCTGGAACACCTGGCCGCCTCGCTGGAGCGGAAATCAGCCGAATTCGCGGACGTCGTGAAGGCGGGCCGTACGCACCTCATGGACGCCACCCCGGTCACCCTGGGGCAGGAGTTCGGCGGCTACGCGGCGCAGATCCGGTACGGCGTCGAGCGGCTGACCGCCTCGCTCCCCCGGCTCGCCGAACTGCCCCTCGGTGGTACGGCGGTGGGCACCGGCATCAACACCCCGCCCGGTTTCTCCGCCGCCGTGATCGCCGAGGTCGCCCGTACGACGGGCCTGCCGCTCACCGAGGCCCGCGACCACTTCGAGGCGCAGGGTGCCCGTGACGGGCTCGTCGAGGCGTCCGGCCAGCTGCGGACCGTGGCCGTCTCCCTCACCAAGATCTGCAACGATCTGCGCTGGATGGCGTCCGGTCCGCGCACCGGGCTGGCGGAGATCGTCCTGCCGGACCTCCAGCCCGGTTCGTCGATCATGCCGGGCAAGGTCAACCCGGTGGTCCCGGAGGCCGTGCTGATGGTCGCCGCCCAGGTGATCGGCAACGACGCCACCGTCGCCGCGGCCGGGGCCGCGGGCAACTTCGAACTCAACGTGATGCTCCCGGTGATGGCGCGGAACCTGCTGGAGTCGGTGCGGCTGCTCGCCAACGCCTCCCGGCTGCTCGCCGACCGCACGGTGGACGGCGTCACGGCTGACGCCGGACGGGCCCGGCGGTACGCGGAGTCCTCGCCGTCGGTCGTGACCCCGCTGAACAGGTACATCGGGTACGAGGAGGCGGCGAAGGTCGCCAAGAGGTCCCTGGCCGAGGGCACCACGATCCGGGAGACCGTGCTGGCGGAAGGGTACGTCGAACGGGGCGAGCTGACGCTGGAACAGCTCGACGACGCCCTGGACGTGTTGCGTATGACCCGGCCGTGACGAGTCCCGTACCGCGCGGGCGTCCGCGTCCCTAAGATCTCTTCATGACAGCCACGGAAGCGGGTACGGGAGCGGGCGCCGGGGCGGGCCCGGGAGACGGCGCGCGGTGGGCCCCGGGGGACCACATCCTCTGGCGCTACCGGGGCAACGCGGACGGGCGCCGGGTGCACATCTGCCGGCCGGTGACCGTCGTCCAGGACACCGACGACCTGCTCGCGGTGTGGATGGCCTCCGGTACGGAGTGCGTCAGACCGGTGCTCGCCGACGGCACCCAGGTGCACGCCGAGCCGCTCGCCACCCGCTACACCCGGCCGCGCACCACGGTGCGTTCGCGGTGGTTCGGCTCGGGCGTGCTCAAGCTGGCGCGGCCGGGCGACCCCTGGTCGGTGTGGCTGTTCTGGGACCGCGGCTGGGTCTTCCGGAACTGGTACGTCAATCTGGAGGAGCCCCGCTCGCGCTGGGCCGGTGGGGTGGATTCCCAGGATCATTTCCTGGACATCTCGGTACATCCCGACCGCAGCTGGGAGTGGCTCGACGAGGACGAGTTCGCCCAGGCCCAGCGCGTCGGGCTGATGGACCCGGACACGGCACAACGGGTGCGCCGGGCCGGTCTGGCCGCGGTCGAGGTGATCCACGCGTGGGGCGCGCCGTTCCGGGACGGCTGGCAGCACTGGCGCCCCGACCCGCGGTGGACGGTCCCGCCGCTCCCGGATGACTGGGACCGCACCCCCTCCCGCACCCCGTCGTGAGACCCTTGTCGCACCCCAGGGGGACGAACGTAGGATCGCCCTCGATGAACCGATCCACCGCACCGGCGCACACCAACGCCGCTACGGTGCACGGGGGCTGACCACAAGTCACCGCACGACGCGCGCCACGCGCCCGGTCCACGGAGCCGGACGTACGACGCGGTCGCACGAACCACTACGAGGGGGTGGAGACGTGCTCGCCGAACGCCGCCCCGCCGCCGCGACGGGCTACCCGGGACCGGTGCGCGGCCGCACGGTTTCGGCCCCGTCCCCCAGGGCACCCGGTGACAGCCGTTGTCCTCACCGCTCTCGCCAGGGCACAGTGGCGTCCCACGAGGTAAATGCCTCATACAACCGGCCCGGACGGACGGAATCCCACGCGTGACGGAGCATCCCACCTCCCACGAAGGCCGGCAGCCGCTCGCGGCCCGGCCGCAGGAGCGCGCCCGGCCCCGGCAGCGGGAAACCCTGCCGGCCGCCACCGCCGCGATCCCGAACCCCGCCGTGCCCGGTCAGGGACCGGCCGCCGCGGAGCAGACCGTACCCGCCGACGGCGGCCAGGCCGCCATCCGCCGCGAGGGGGACCGGCTGCGCTTCGTCGGCGCGGCGACCCGCCGGATCGCCCGGGGCATGGACCTGGACGAGATCGTGCTGGGACTCTGCCGGGCCTCGGTGCCGACCTTCTCCGACGCCATACTCGTCTATCTGCGCGACCCGCTCCCGGTGGGCGACGAGCGGCCGGTCAGCCCGTTCGTGCTGCGGCTGCGCCGCACCGACCGGCTGCGGCTCACCACCGAGGAGAGCGAGACGGCGCCCGAGGGCGAGCGGCTGCGGCTGCCCGTCACCGACCCGCAGGCCGGGCTGCTGCCCGCCGCGGATCTGTGCGAGGTCCGCACGGGCGGTGCGCTCGCCGAGGTGCTGCGCGGGGTACGCCCCGTCTTCGGGGACTCCGCCGCGGCCCGTGTCGCGGTGCCCGAGCTGCTGGGCGCCGGGCGGACCGTGCCCACCGGCCACCGGGCGATCCTGGCCCCGCTGCGCGGCCGGCGCCGGGTGATCGGTGCCGCCGTGTTCCTGCGCGGCCCCGAGCGCGCGCCGTTCGAGGCGGGTGATCTGCTCGTCGCGGCCCAACTGGCCACGCACACCGCGCTGGGCATCGACAAAGCGATGCTGTACGGGCGGGAGGCGTACATCGCGGACGAGTTGCAGCGCACGATGCTGCCCGACTCGCTCCCCCAGCCCACCGGCGTACGCCTGGCCTCGCGGTATCTCCCGGCGGCGGAGACGGCGCGGGTGGGCGGCGACTGGTACGACGCGATCCCGCTGCCCGGCAGCCGGGTCGCGCTGGTCGTCGGTGACGTCATGGGCCACTCGATGACCTCGGCGGCGATCATGGGCCAGCTGCGCACCACCGCGCAGACCCTCGCCGGACTCGACCTGCCGCCGCAGGAGGTCCTGCACCACCTGGACGAGCAGGCGCAGCGGCTCGGCAGCGACCGCATGGCGACCTGCCTGTACGCGGTGTACGACCCGGTCGCGCACCGGATCACCGTCGCCAACGCCGGCCATCCGCCGCCCGTCCTGCTGCACCTGGGCGGCCGGGCCGAGGTGCTGCGGGTGCCTCCGGGTGCCCCGATCGGCGTCGGCGGGGTCGACTTCGAGGCGGTCGAGCTGGACGCCCCGGCGGGTGCCACGCTGCTGCTGTACACCGACGGTCTGGTGGAGTCGCGGCTGCGGGACGTGTGGACGGGGATCGAGCTGCTGCGGGAGCGGCTGGCGGCGACCGCCCGGCTGACCGGTCCCGACCACTCGCCGCCGCTGGAGGCGCTCTGCGACGACGTGCTGGACATGCTGGGCCCCGGCGACCGGGACGACGACATCGCGCTGCTCGCCGCCCGCTTCGACGGGATCGCGCCGAGCGACGTCGCGTACTGGTTCCTGGACCCGGAGGACGCGGCCCCCGGCCGGGCCCGCCGGCTGGCCCGCAGGGCGCTCGGACGGTGGGGGCTGGACCATCTCGCGGACGAGGTGGAACTGCTCGTCAGCGAGGTGGTCACCAACGCCGTGCGGTACGCGGAGCGCCCGGTGACGCTGCGGCTGCTGCGGACCGACATCCTGCGCTGCGAGGTGGGCGACGACGCCCCGCAGCTGCCCCGGCAGCGCCGGGCCCGTGAGACGGACGAGGGCGGCCGGGGTCTGTTCCTGGTCAACCGGATGGCCAGGCGGTGGGGTGCGACCCGGCTCTCCACCGGCAAGGTGGTCTGGTTCGAGATGGCCGTGCCCGCCTCGTAGCGGCCGGTGGAAGCGGGGAGGGGCGGTGCCCGACGGCACCGCCCCTCCCGTGTGTTCACCGGCCCGGCGGGCCGCTCCGGTTCACTGACCGAGCAGGCCGTTCTCCGGCCGTTCGCCCGGCGGCTGTTCCTCACCGCCGGGCCACTCGGGTGCGCTGGGTGATCCGCTGGGCGTCCAGGAGGGCGTGTCGCCGGGCGTCTCGGCCGGGGGCGACTCCCCGTCACCCGGGGTGGTCCGGCTGGGGCTCTCGGCGGGCGCCGAGGGCGTCTCGGACGGCGTCTCCTCGGGCGACTCGGACTCCGACGGCGTGCTGGAGGGGCTCCGGGTCACCGGCGGCGCCTCGCCGTGCTCCACGCCCTCCAGGTCGAAGGTGGCGTCGGAGCCGCCGCCCAGGGCGCCCAGGGTGTAGTCGGCCCAGATCCTGGCCGGGAAGCCGCCCCCGTTGGCCCGGCCGGAGTTGGCCGTACCGGTCAGGGTGACCTGTCCGCCGCCCTCCTTGGTGGACTCGCCGTACAGGGCGACCACCGTGGAGAGTTCGGGCGTGTAGGCGGCGAACCAGGCGGACTTGTTGTTCTCCGAGGTGCCGGTCTTGCCCGCCGCGTCGTAGGCGGTGGTGTTGGCCTCGTGGCCGGAGCCGATGTCGACGACCTCGGTCAGCGCCTTGGTCACGGTGTCGGCCGACGCCCGGCTGATCACCTGGCCGCCGATGCCCTTGACCGGCTCCATGGTGCGGTCGCGGTGCTCGGCGGACTTGACGATGGTCGGGGTGACCTTCTTGCCGTGGTTGTCGAGGGTGGCGTACACGCCCGCCATGTCCCAGGTGGAGGCGTTCATGGTGCCGAGGGTGACGGCGGGGCGCTCGGGGAAGTTCTTGTCCGGTACGCCGAGGGCGAGCGCGGTCTTCTTCACGGCCTTCGGGGTGACGTCCACGACCATCTGCGCGAAGACGGAGTTGATCGACTTGTCCATCGCCTTCTGGACGGTGGGGTGGTCGTAGCTGATGTCGTCCTCGTTCTGCGGGGCGAACGGGGTGTCGCTGCCGACCACGGGACGCTTGCTGGTGCCGTCGTAGACCGTGTCGAGGCCGATCAGGTTGCCGTCCTGGGTCTTCGACCCGTTCTCCAGGGCCGAGGCGAGCACCAGCGGCTTGAAGGTGGAGGCGGGCTGGTAGTCCTGGCGGGTGGCGTTGGATATCCAGTGCTCCGTGGCGCCGACGCCGCCGTACAGCGCCACCACCTTGCCGGTCTTCGGGTCCACCGAGGTGGCGCCCGCCTGGACGGTCGCGTCGGTCGCGTTGCCCTTGCGGTCGAGCTGGCTCTCCAGCTTGCGGTCGACCGCCTTCTCCAGCTGCTTCTGCTTCTTCTTGTCGATGTTGAGGGTGATCGTCCAGCCGCCGGCGTCGAGCATCTCCCCGGTGACGCCCTGCCGCGCCATCTCCTGGTTGGCGGCCTCGACGAGATAGCCGGTCTGGCCCTCCATGCCCGGCGCCGCCTTGGGCGCGTCGGGGGCGGGGAAGGTCAACTTGGCGCGCTCGGCCGGGTCGAGCCAGCCCTCGTCGACCATGTTGTCCAGGGTGTAGGCCCAGCGCTCCTTGACGAGCTTCTTGCCGGTCGCCGAGGCGACCGCCCAGTCGTACTGGCTGGGGGCCTGGAGCAGGGCCGCGAGGTAGGCGCCCTGGGAGACGTCGAGGTCCTTGGCGTCGACCCCGTAGTAGGCCTGGGCCGCCGCCTGGATGCCGCTGGCACCCCGCCCGTAGTACACGGTGTTCAGGTACCCGGCGAGGATGTCGTCCTTCTTCGTGCTCTGGTCGACCTTGAGCGAGATCACCAGTTCCTTGAGCTTGCGGCTGACCGTCTGGTCCTGCGTGAGGTAGTAGTTCTTGACGTACTGCTGGGTGATCGTGGAGCCGCCCTGCTTGCCCTTGCCCGTCAGGGTGTTGAGCAGGCCGCGGGTGGTGCCCTTGAGGTCGACGCCCTTGTCCCGGTAGAACGACTTGTTCTCGGCGGCGACGAAGGCGTGCTGGACCTTCTCCGGTACGGCGGAGAGGTCCACTATCTCCCGGTTGACCCCGCTGCCGGTGCGGGCCAGCAGGGTGCCGTCGCTGTATTTGTAGACGTTGCTCTGCTTCTGGGCCTGGGCATTGGCCTGGGGCACGTCCACGTACATGTAGAGCGCCGCGAAGCCCCCCATCACCAGCAGGCAGAGCCCGAAGAAGGCGCCCAGCACCTTCCGCCAGGTGAAGAGCCTGCGTATGCCGCCGCTCCCGGCAGCCCGACGCGCATCCGCTCGACCCATCGCTGTGGTGCTCCTGTTCCTCTGCTCGAACCGCTCCGGTCAGACGTGCCAGCTAACACCGAAAGCTTGGACAAATAGCAAGCGATCCGGCCTTTTCCGGACGTGAGAATCAGCACCCGTCTCCTAGGGAACCGACGCACGAGGGGTGCGCATGGTTGTGGAGAGCGGTAATGTGTAATCACATTGCTAGCGCGGTGATAAGCCGCAGGAACGGGGGACCCATGTCCGCACCGCAGGACCGCCCAGACACCGCCGGCCCCGGCCCCGGCCTCGCACCGGACACGCCCGACATGCCCGCCCCGCAGGTCAGGGAGACCACGGCGCACTCCATCCCCGGCGGCCTCGGGCTGCTCCTGACCGTCCTCGGGGTGTTCGTCGGCGTGGGCCTGGCCGTCGTCGGCGGGATCGTCGGGACGAACGGCAACAACGCGGTCGGCGTTCCGGTCCTGATCGTCGGACTGCTGCTCGCCGTCGTCTCGTTCTTCTGCATGACCGGCGTGAAAATGGTCGCTCCGGGCGAGGCCCGCGTGATCCAGCTCTTCGGCCGGTACGTCGGCACGATCCGGGACGACGGACTGCGCTGGATCAACCCGCTGACCTCCAGCCGCAAGATCTCCACCCGCGTCCGCAACCACGAGACGGCGGTCCTGAAGGTCAACGACGCGTACGGCAACCCCATCGAACTGGCCGCGATCGTCGTCTGGAAGGTGGACGACACCGCACAGGCGCTCTTCGAGGTCGACGACTTCCTGGAGTTCGTGGCCACCCAGACCGAGGCGGCCGTCCGGCACATCGCGATCGAGTACCCGTACGACGCCCATGACGAGGGCGGGCTCTCGCTGCGCGGGAACGCGGAGGAGATCACCGAGAAGCTCGCGGTCGAGCTGACCGCGCGGGTCCAGGCGGCGGGCGTCTCGATCATCGAGTCGCGTTTCAGCCACCTCGCGTACGCCCCGGAGATCGCCTCGGCGATGCTCCAGCGCCAGCAGGCGGGGGCGGTCGTCGCCGCCCGCCAGCAGATCGTCGAGGGCGCGGTGGGCATGGTCGAGATGGCGCTGACCCGGATCGCGGAGCAGGACATCGTGGAGCTCGACCCGGAGCGCAAGGCGGCGATGGTGAGCAATCTGATGGTGGTGCTGTGCGGTGACCGCGCGGTGCAGCCGGTCCTGAACACGGGCACGCTCTACCAGTGACCGACCAGGGCACGCCCTCACCGGGCGCCCCCGGGGCGGAGGGGGCTCCCGCCGGGTCCCCCCGGCCCGGCGGGGCCGCCCGGCGGCAGCGGAAGCAGACGCTCCTGCGGCTCGACCCGGTGGTGCACGACGCGCTGGCCCGGTGGGCCTCGGACGAACTGCGCAGCACCAACGCGCAGATCGAGTTCCTGCTGCGGCGGGCGCTGGCGGAGGCGGGGAGGCTGCCGGGAGGCGCGGCGCCGATCCCCCGCCGGGGGCGGCCCCCGAAGGAGGCGGCCGACGAGGCGGAGTGACCCGGCACCACGGGCGTCCGCCTCGCCCCGCACCACCGGCACCACCGGCACCATGGCCGCCCACCTCAACCCGCACCACCGGCACCACGGCCGCCCACCTCAACCCGCACCGCCCACACACCGCAGGGGCCTGATCTCGCCACTCGACCACCCGGCCCTCCGGAAGCCGGGACCCGTATACATGCGGCGTATACACGGCATGTACAGTGCTCCGCATGTCAATCGGTCACACCCTGCTCGGACTCCTGGAGTCCGGCCCCCGCCACGGCTACGACCTCAAGCGCGCCTTCGACGAGAAGTTCGGCCACGACCGTCCTCTGCACTACGGGCAGGTCTACGCGACCATGTCCCGCCTGCTGAAGAACGGCCTGGTCGAGGTCGACGGCGTCGAGAGCGGCGGCGGCCCCGAGCGCAAGCGCTACGCCATCACCGACGCCGGGATCACGGACGTCGGCGCCTGGCTCGCCCAGCCCGAAAAACCCGAACCGTACCTCCAGTCGACCCTGTACACCAAGGTCGTCCTCGCCCTGCTCACCGGGCGCAGCGCCGCGGACCTGCTGGACGCCCAGCGCTCCGAGCACCTGCGCCTGATGCGCGTCCTCACCGACCGCAAGCGCAAGGGGGACCTCGCCGACCAGCTGATCTGCGACCACGCCCTCTTCCACCTCGAAGCCGACCTGCGCTGGCTGGAACTGACCGCCGCGCGCCTCGGCCAGCTCGCCGAGGTGGTGAACCCGTGACCCCCGCCGGCTCCCTGCTCGTCGCGCAGGACCTCCACAAGACCTACGGTTCGACGCCCGCGCTCGACGGTGCCTCGTTCTCCGTCCACCCCGGTGAGGTCGTCGCCGTCATGGGCCCCTCCGGCTCCGGCAAGTCGACCCTGCTGCACTGCCTGGCCGGAATCGTCACCCCCGACGCGGGCACCATCACCTACGGCGGCCGCGAGATCTCCGCGATGTCCGACGCCGAGCGCAGCGCCCTGCGCCGTACCGACTTCGGCTTCGTCTTCCAGTTCGGCCAGCTCGTCCCCGAGCTGACCTGCCTGGAGAACACCGCTCTGCCGCTCCGCCTCAACGGCGTGCGGCGCAAGGACGCCGAGCGCACCGCCCGGGAGTGGCTGGAGCGCCTGGAGATCGACGGCATCGCCGCCCAGCGGCCCGGCGAGGTCTCGGGTGGCCAGGGCCAGCGGGTCGCCGTCGCCCGCGCCCTGGTCGCCTCCCCGAAGGTGGTCTTCGCCGACGAGCCGACCGGCGCGCTGGACTCGCTGAACGGCGAGCGGGTCATGGAACTGCTCACCGAGTCCGCCCGGTCCGCGAACACCGCCGTCGTCCTGGTGACCCACGAGGCCCGGGTCGCCGCCTACTCCGACCGCGACATCGTCGTACGCGACGGCCGCGCCCGTGATCTGGAGCACGCCGTATGACCTGGCTGCGCGACCTGGGCCTCGGGATACGCTTCGCCGCCGCCGGCGGACGGGAGGGCTGGGCACGGACCGCGCTCACCGCCGTCGGCGTCGGGCTGGGCGTGGCGCTGCTGCTGGTCGCCTCGTCCGTGCCCCACCTGCTGGACGAACGGTCCGCACGGAGCGACGCCCGCTACGAGGCGACGGACTCGCGGAACGCGGACTCGGCGAAGAAGTCGGACACCAGCGTCCTGCGGATCGACGCGGAGACCGAGTACCGCGGTCACACGGTCGGCGGGTTCGTGATGCGTGCGGAGGGGGCGCATCCGCTCACCCCGCCCGGCGTCGCCGAGTTCCCCGCTCCGGGCGAGATGGTCGTCTCCCCCGCGCTCAAGGAACTGCTGGCCTCCTCCGAAGGGAAGCTCCTCAAGGAGCGGCTGCCCTACCGGATCAGCGGGACGATCGCCGACACCGGCCTGCTCTCGCCCGGCGAGATGTACTTCTACGTGGGCAGCGACACCCTCACCCAGGCCGGCGGCGGCCACCGGCTGACCGGGTACGGGGTGGACCCCCAGGACACGGCGCTCTCGCCCGTCCTGGTCGTACTGATCATCATCATCTGCGTGGTGCTGCTGGTACCGGTGGCCATCTTCATCGCCACCGCCGTGCGGTTCGGCGGCGAACGCCGGGACCGCCGGCTGGCCGCGCTGCGGCTGGTCGGCACCGACATCCGGCAGACCCGCCGGATCGCGGCGGGCGAGGCCCTGTTCGGGTCGCTGGTCGGGCTGCTGGTCGGCGGGGCGCTCTTCCTGGTGGGCCGCAGGTTCGTGGGATCCGTGGAGCTGTGGAACCACAGCGCCTTCCCGTCCGACCTGGCGCCGGCCACCTGGCTGGCCGCGCTGGTCGTCGTCGCGGTGCCCCTCTCGGCGGTGCTCGTCACGCTGGTCGCCATGCGCTCGGTGGTCATCGAACCGCTCGGCGTCGTACGCCACGCGGGCAGCCGTGGCCGGCGGCTGTGGTGGCGGCTGCTGGTGCCCGTCGCCGGGCTCGCGGTGCTGGTTTCGACGGGCAAGGTCGGGCAGTTCGAGCCCGTCAACCCCTACCCGATCGCGGGGGGCGCCGTACTGGTCCTGTTCGGGCTGGCGCTGCTGCTGCCCTGGCTGGTGGAGGCGGCGGTGAAGCGGCTGCGCGGCGGCCCGCTGCCCTGGCAGCTCGCCATCCGGCGGCTCCAGCTGAACAGCGGCGCGGCCTCCCGCGCGGTCAGCGGGATCACGGTCGCGGTGGCGGGCGCGGTGGCCCTCCAGATGATGTTCGCGGCCGTCGGCGACGAGTTCGACGAGATGACGGGGCAGGACCCGTCGCGGGCCCAGTTCCACACCTTCTCCGAACTGGTCGACGGCGACGCGGCCGCCCGGACCATCGAGGCGTTCCAGGCGACCAAGGGGGTGGAGACCGTCATCGGCACGGTCGAGGCGTACGTGCTGAAGCCGGGGAAGCCGAAGGACCCCGACGACATGCAGCCCGTCACCTCCCTGACCGTCGGCGACTGCGCCACCCTGAGGGAACTGGCCGACATCGGCTCCTGCCGGGACGGAGACGTCTTCGTCGCCCACCCGAAGAACGACAAGGAACAGGCCGACTGGATCGACCAGACCGCCCGTAAGGGCAAGGAGGTCGAGCTCAACTCCGCGTTCGCGGACGTGCCGGGCGCGAAGTCGCAGCTCTGGACGCTGCCGGCCGACGCCCGCACGGTGCGGGCCGGCCTCGATCCGCTCGGCTCCGAGCACTGGGGCATCCTGGCCACGGTCGGGGCGCTCGACCCCCGTACGCTGCCCAGCGCGCAGACGATCGCGCAGATCCGGATCGACGAGAGCGTCCCGGACGCGGCCGAGCACGTACGGAACACGGCGGCCAGGATCGACCCGGGAATGCGGGTCGCCACCCTGACCTCGGTGACCCGCGACCGGCAGTACGCGAGCGTGCAGACCGGGCTGCGGCTCGGCGCGGCGGCGACGCTGGCGCTGATCGCCCTGTCGATGCTGGTCAACCAGCTGGAGCAGCTGCGTGAGCGCAAGCGGCTGCTGTCGGTCCTGGTCGCCTTCGGCACCAAGCGCGTCACGCTGGGCTGGTCGGTGCTGTGGCAGACCGCCGTGCCGGTGGTCGTAGGCATCCTGGTCGCGATCGTGGGCGGGACCGGGCTGGGTGTCGTCCTGACGTGGATGCTCGACAAACCGGTGACCGAGTGGTGGCTGTTCCTGCCGCTGGCCGGAGCGGGCGGCGGCCTCATCGTGGCCGTCACCCTGCTCTCGCTGCCGCTGCTGTGGCGGCTGATGCGCCCGGACGGCCTGCGCACGGAGTGACGGGCCGAGCCCGCGCGCGGAACACGGAGTAACGCCCAGGGGTGGGCGCGGACCGGTCGCAGCCGGTGCGCGCTCACCCCTCCGTCGTCGCGTCGGCGGTGTTCCCGTCCGGTGTGCGGACGGGCAGCACCGTCATCGCCTCGCGCAGGGCCGCCGCGAACTCCTCGAACTCCGCGTACCGCGCGGTGCCCGTCCGGACCGCGAGCGCCACCCGCCGGGAGGGGGCCGGGTCGGCGAAGTGGGCGGTGGACAGCGCCTCGTTGCGTCCGGTCTCGACCGTCACCGCCGTACGCGGCAGCAGGGTCACCCCGAGCCCGCCCGCCACGAGCTGCACCAGGGTGGAGAGGCCGGCGGCGGTCGTCGTCACCGGTCCGCCCTGGGTGCGCCCGGCCTCCCGGCAGATGTCCAGTGCCTGGTCACGCAGGCAGTGCCCCTCGTCGAGCAGCAGCAGCGGCAGGTCCCGCAGCACCTCACGGGGGATGCCGCTGCGCCCGCCCAGCCGGTGGCCCCGCTCCGTCACGAGCACGAAGTCCTCGTCGAACAGGGGCAGTTCGCTGACGCCGGGCACACCGAGTGGCACGGCGAGCAGCAGCAGGTCCAGCCGGCCGGCCGCCAGCCCGTCCAGCAGCGAGGAGGTCTGCTCCTCGTGGACCTGGAGGTCGAGGTCCGGATAGCGCTCGTGCACCAGCCTGAGCACGGTCGGCAGCAGATAGGGGGCGACGGTCGGGATCACCCCGAGCCGGAGCGTCCCGGTGAACGGCGCCCGTACCGCCTCGGCCTCCTCCATCAGCTCACCGACGGCCGACAGCACGGCGTCCGCCCGCGCCGCGAGCCGCTCCCCGGCGGGCGACAGCAGCACCTTGCGCGTCGTACGCTCGATGAGCTGGACACCCAGTGCCACCTCCAGCGCGGACACGGCCCCGGACAGCGCCGGCTGGCTCATCCCGATTGCTGCCGCCGCGTCCCGGAAGTGCAGATGCTCCGCCACGGCCGCGAAGGCGCGCAACTGGGACAGACTCGGCTGCTTGACCCTGTTGGCCTGATTTGCATACCCCACTGATAGGCACCTCCGATCACCACGAGCGAGTGTAGCTATTTCCGTGATCAATGCACTCTGTGCCAAGGTGGAGCCAGTCCAACCCCCAGGAAGTCCCCCAAAAAGGGAATTCCTATCCAGCAAGGAGTGCGCGTGCTCACTGTCGGTGACAAGTTCCCCGAGTTCGACCTGACCGCTTGTGTGTCGCTGGAGAGCGGCAAGGAGTTCGAGCAGATCAACCACAAGACCTACGAGGGCAAGTGGAAGATCGTCTTCGCGTGGCCGAAGGACTTCACCTTCGTGTGCCCCACCGAGATCGCCGCCTTCGGCAAGCTGAACGACGAGTTCGCCGACCGTGACGCCCAGATCCTCGGCTTCTCCGGCGACTCCGAGTTCGTGCACCACGCCTGGCGCAAGGACCACCCGGACCTGACCGACCTGCCCTTCCCGATGCTGGCCGACTCGAAGCACGAGCTCATGCGCGACCTCGGCATCGAGGGCGAGGACGGCTTCGCCCAGCGCGCCGTCTTCATCGTCGACCAGAACAACGAGATCCAGTTCACGATGGTGACCGCCGGTTCCGTGGGCCGTAACCCCAAGGAGGTCCTGCGGGTCCTCGACGCCCTCCAGACCGACGAGCTGTGCCCGTGCAACTGGACCAAGGGCGAGAACACCCTCGACCCGGTCGCGCTCCTCTCGGGCGAGTGAGCTGATACGGACATGGCACTCGACGAACTCAAGTCCGCCATACCGGACTTCGCCAAGGACCTGAAGCTGAACCTCGGTTCGGTCATCGGCAACAGCGAGCTCCCCCAGCAGCAGCTCTGGGGCACCGTCCTGGCCTGCGCGATCGCCTCGCGCTCGCCGAAGGTGCTCCGCGAGCTGGAGCCGGAGGCCAAGGCCAACCTCTCCGCGGAGGCCTACACCGCGGCGAAGGCGGCGGCCGCCGTCATGGCGATGAACAACGTCTTCTACCGCACCCGGCACCTGCTGTCGGACCCCGAGTACGGAAACCTCCGCGCGGGCCTGCGGATGAACGTCATCGGCAAGCCGGGCGTGGAGAAGGTCGACTTCGAGCTGTGGTCGCTCGCCGTCTCCGCGATCAACGGCTGCGGCCAGTGCCTCGACTCCCACGAGCAGGTGCTGCGCAAGGCCGGCGTGGACCGCGAGACCGTCCAGGAAGCCGTCAAGATCGCCTCAGTGATCCAGGCGGTCGGCGTGACCCTGGAGGCCGAGGCCGTACTCGCCGAGCAGTAGGACCGGTACAGGCAGTACCGTTGCACGAGAGGGCCCCGCGGACGACCGACCGTCCGCGGGGCCTCTCGTGCGTATGTCCTCGTGCGGTGCCCACGGTGTGTGCGGGCCCGTGGGTGCCGCCCCTCCTGGTACGCGGGCGTCCTCGCCGGGGGCTCGCCGCCGTACGCGGGGCCTCAGTGCTGCTTCGGCTCGCCGTCCGCGCCGCCGTCCGGCTCCGGGCGGTCCCCCCGGTCGCGACGCTCGGGGCGGTCCGCCGACGGGATGCCCGACGCCTCGGTCGGCGAAACCGCGATCGCGGTGGCACCGTGCGGCCGGGGCGCGTGCCGCAGCGCGGACTCCCGCCCGTACGCCCGCAGATAGCCGACCACCGTGTTGGTCACGGCCACCAGGGGCACGGCGACGACCGCACCGCCGATGCCCGCGATCATGCCGCCCGCGGCGACCGACAGGACCACGGCCAGCGGGTGGACGCGCACCGCGCGCCCGAGGATGAACGGCTGGAGGATGTGGCCCTCGATCTGCTGCACGGCCAGCACCACGATCAGCACCATCAGCGCGGTGAACACGCCCTGGGTGACCAGCGCGACGACCACGGCGAGCGCCCCGGAGACCACGGCGCCGACCAGCGGGATGAAGGCGAAGAGGAAGATGAAGACGGCCAGCGGCACCGCCATCGGTACGTCGAGGAAGTAGATCCCGAGCCCGATGAAGATCGCGTCGATCAGGGCGACGATGACCGTGCCCCGCACGTAGGCGGTCAGCGTGCGCCAGGCGCGCGGACCGGCACCGGCCACCCCCGGCCGGGCCTGGGCGGGCACCAGCTTGAGGAACCACTCCCAGATGCGCCGGCCGTCGTAGAGCAGGAAGAGCGTCGAGAACATCGCCAGCAGCAGACCGGTGAGGAACTCCACCATCACGGTGACGCCTTGGAGTCCCGCGGAGGTTATCTCCTCGGTGTTGGTGCCGATGGTGTCGCTGAGGTTCTTGGCGACGTCGTTGATCTGCTGTTCGGTGACGTGGAACGGGCTGTCCAGCAGCCAGCGCTTCAACTCCTCGATACCGTCCCGGACCCGGTCGGAGAGGGTGTCCAGGTTGTCCATCACCTGCCACACCACGAACCAGCCGACCAGGCCGATCAGGACGAAGCCGAGCACGGCGGTGACGGCGGTCGCGAGCCCGCGGGGCAGTCCGAGGCGCTTGAGCCGTACGACGGTGGGCTGGAGGACCGCCGTCACCAGCAGGGCCGCGACGAAGGCCAGGACGACCAGTTGGACGGCGCTGATCACGCGCATGAGCACCCAGAGCGTGCCGGCCAGCACCAGCAGCCGCCAGCCCGCCTCCGCGGCGACGCGCATCCCCCAGGGGATGACGACGACCGGATCGGGCCGGGCGGCGACGGAGGGCGCGTAGTCGGGCGGGCGCGGCACCTGGTCGGCGACGGCGGCCTGCGTCGAGGGGGCGGGACTCGCGTCGGCCACGTCCTCGTCCGCCTCGTGCTCGCCCTCGGCGCGGCGTTCTTCCAGACGCGCCCCGATCTCGGTGAGTCCGGCGCCCAACCGGCCGAGCCACCCCGGAAGTTTAGACATGACGTTTCCCCTTCCCCCGCCTGCTCCCATCACGCCCCCGGAGTTGTTCGAATCGACCGTACACACGAAAGCCCCGCACCGTAGGACGGTGCGGGGCTTCTCGGGGTTGAGCGGGAGCCTCGGCCGGTCTGCTCAGTACGACTGGTGCTCCAACCAGAAGGACCAGGCGCCGCACGGGCTGCCGTAACGTCCGTTCATGTAGCTGAGGCCCCACTTGATCTGGGTGGCCGGGTTGGTCTGCCAGTCGGCGCCGGCGGAGGCCATCTTGTTGCCGGGGTAGGCCTGCACGAGACCGTAGGCGCCGGAGGACGGGTTGACCGCCAGGTAGTTCCAGGTCGACTCGTGGTCCACGATGTTGCTGAAGCACTGGAACTGGTCGGCCGGGACCATCTGACGGGCCATCGCCTGGACCTCGGCCACGGTGTAGGAGCCCTTGGCGGAGAACGAGGAGGCGTCGCGGACCGAGGACCGGCTGGCGCGCTCCTCCTCGGCCTTGCGCTCCTTCTCCTTGCGCTCTTCCTCCAGCTTGTCCTCGGCCGCCTGCTTCTTGGACTTGGCGTCCTTGGCGGCCTGGACGCGAGCCGTCTCCTCGGCGGACTTCTTGGCGGCGGCGTCGGCCGCGGAGGCCTGCGCGTCGGCCTGCTGCGTCAGCGAGGCGGTCTGGACCTGGGCCTGCTGGCCCGCGGGGATGTCTGCGAGCAGCGTGGTGTCGGCTGCGGCCGCCTCGAAGTTGTTGTCGTCGGCAGCGGGAGTGCTGCCCGAAGCAACGCCTACGACGGCGCCTACGGTGGTGACCGCGGTGGCGGATGCCACGGCGAACCCCCGGACCGAGATCCGGCTCACACGGTGTCCTTCCAGCGTCGCCCGCTTCAGGTGACCTCGCGGGCGCAATGTGCCCCTGGCGCTGGCCTCCCTACTGCTTGGGTCACGGGAGACACGGGCCCGGTGGGCGACTTCCTCACGGAAGCGCCGCGTGGTGCTCGCGGGCGGCATACGGACGACGAGTGTTGAGTTGTGTGGTGCGTGGGACCTCCAGGAGGTGCCCGAGTGCCGTATGCGGGGCCTGACGGAAGCAAGACTCTGCCGGAGAGACACGCGCTGTTGCAATTCTGTGTCGCGTGGGAAAGGTCACACCTCGTTTGGAGCATGTGTTTTCCGGAAATGACGGCGCAGCACGATGCCGCCCGGCTAGGATCCTTCGCCCGCCGGGCGGCATCGACCGGACGTTTCCTGTCAGATGTGGCCTTCCTCCAGCATTTCGGTCACCAGCGCGGCGATCGGTGAACGCTCGGACCGGGTGAGCGTGACGTGCGCGAAGAGCGGATGACCCTTCAGCTTCTCGACGACGGCGACGACTCCGTCGTACCGGCCGACCCGGAGGTTGTCCCGCTGGGCCACGTCATGGGTGAGCACGACACGCGAGTTGGCCCCGATCCGGGACAACACGGTCAGCAGCACGTTCCGTTCGAGCGACTGGGCCTCGTCCACGATCACGAACGCGTCGTGCAGCGAGCGGCCCCGGATGTGGGTGAGCGGCAGGATCTCCAGCATCCCGCGCCCCAGCACCTCTTCGATGACCTCGCGTCCGGCGACCGCCGAGAGCGTGTCGAAGACGGCCTGCGCCCAGGGGCTCATCTTCTCGGCCTCGGTACCGGGAAGGTAGCCGAGCTCCTGCCCGCCGACCGCGTACAACGGGCGGAAGACCATCACCTTCTGGTGCTGCCTGCGCTCCAGCACGGCCTCCAGGCCCGCGCAGAGCGCCAGCGCCGACTTACCGGTGCCGGCCCGGCCGCCCATCGAGACGATGCCGACGTCCGGGTCCAGGAGCAGGTCGAGCGCGACGCGCTGCTCGGCGCTGCGCCCGTGGATCCCGAACGCCTCCCGGTCGCCGCGGACGAGGCGTACGTTGCCCTCGGCCGTGACCCGGCCGAGCGCCTTGCCGCGCTCGGACTGGAGGACCAGCCCGGTGTGCACCGGGTACGCGGCGGCCTCGGGGACGTACAGCGTCTCCTCGGTGAACAGCAGGTCGACCTGCTCGGCGGTGAGGGCCAGTTCGGCCATGCCCGTCCAGCCGGAGTCCGTGATGGCGAGTTCGGCGCGGTACTCCTCGGCGAGGAGGCCGACCGAGGACGCCTTGATCCTCAGCGGGAGGTCCTTGGAGACGACGGTGACGTCGTACCCCTCGGCCTGGAGATTGCGCGCGACCGCGAGGATCCGTGAGTCGTTGTCCCCCAACCGGTAGCCGGCGGGCAGGACGCCGGGATCGGAGTGGTTGAGTTCGACACGGAGCGAACCGCCCAGGTCCCCGAGCGGGATCGGGGCGTCCAGCCGGCCGTACCGCACCCGGAAGTCGTCCAGCAGGCGCAGGGCCTGCCGGGCGAAGTAGCCGAGTTCGGGGTGGTGCCGTTTGGCCTCCAGCTCCGTGACCACGACGATCGGCAGCACCACTTCGTGCTCGTCGAACCGGGTCATGGCGTTGGGGTCGGCCAGCAGGACGCTGGTGTCGAGAACATAGGTGCGCCGGTCGGACATGCGGCGCTTGGTACTGGTCACCACGGAAGGACGTACCCCCTCGGACGAGGTCGGGGAGTGCGACGGAGGTCGCGGAACTTCCCGAAGGAAGAGGACGGACCGGGTTCGGGCCCCGAGCGCGGGCCGGACACCGGCCCTCCGCGTCGGCCGCAGGGGCTGCGGTCCTTCGTGTGCAAAGGGCCTCCCGGGCGAGCGGGCTGGGCGCCGCTCATTGGGCTGCGACGTCCGCCTGGCTGGTGACCGGACATCGACCTGAGAGGAATATTCCCCCCTGTCCTGCCGGTCATGCGGCCGATCGGGTCCGTCCGGAGTAAGGCGGCACCCCGGGCGTGGGCGGACCCCCTGGTACGGGTGGGGCGCCTCCGGGGGTGCGGGAGGGGCCTCCGGGGGTGCGGGAGGGCGGCTCGGACGCCCCTGGGCGCGGGGATCGGCTCGGACCGGTCCGGGGACATCCTGGGCGCCCCAGGGACGCCCCCTGGGGCCGCGGCACCGGGCCCGGTACGGGCACGCGGCACCGGGCGGGGTTCGGGGAGCGGCGCCGGGCCCGGTACCGGGAGGGGCGGTCCCAGGTGCCGGGCCGGACTCGGGGTCAGGCGCCGTAGCGGCGGTGGCGGGCGGCGTAGTCACGCAGCGCCCGCAGGAAGTCGACCTTGCGGAAGGCCGGCCAGAAGACCTCGCAGAAGTAGTACTCCGAATGCGCGCTCTGCCAGAGCATGAAGCCCGAGAGCCGCTGCTCACCGCTGGTGCGGATCACCAGGTCGGGATCGGGCTGGCCGCGCGTGTAGAGGTGCTCGGAGATGAGGTCGGTGGAGACGACCTCGGCCAGCTCCTCGAAGGTCGTGCCCTTCTCGGAGTGCTCCAGCAGCAGGGACCGGACGGCGTCGGCGATCTCCTGGCGTCCGCCGTAGCCGACGGCGACGTTGACGATTATCCCGTCGACGCCGCGTGTGGCCTCCTCCGCCTCCTTGAGCACCAGCTGGGTCTGCGGGGGCAGCAGATCGAGCGTGCCCACGTGGTGGACCCGCCACCGACCGTCCGCCGCCAGCTGGCGCACGGTGTTCTCGATGATGTGGAGCAGCGGGGTGAGCTCCGCCTCGGGCCGGTCGAAGTTGTCCGTGGACAGCAGCCAGAGCGTGACGACCTCGACATCGGTCTCGCTGCACCAGCCGAGGAGCTCGGAGATCTTGTCGGCCCCCGCCTGGTGGCCCTGCACGGCCGAACCGCCGGACGCCTTGGCCCACCGCCGGTTCCCGTCGAGGATGACTCCGATGTGCTTGGGCACCTGGGCGTGATCCAGGCGACCTCCCACCCGGCGTGCGTAGAGCCCGTACACCAGGTCGCGCAAGTTCACTGAAGTCACCCTCTCGGTTCCTTACGGGCCGCAGGCCCGCCCTCCCCGTCGCCGGGGGTCCGGGGCCGTCCCCGGGGGATCGCCACACAGCCCGCACCTATGTATGCACACCGCGGACCGGCTTTTCCCGAAGCCGCCACATTACTGCGGCCGGGTCACAGGGGCCCAACCCGGTCTGTCACAACTCCGTGATAAGGAGGGAATCGTGACTGATTCCCTCCACTACCGTGCCGCCGCGTCCCGTTACGACTCCATGGAGTACCGACGCACCGGCCGCAGCGGCCTCAAGCTCCCGGCCGTCTCCCTCGGTCTCTGGCACAACTTCGGCGACGACCGCGCCCTGGACTCCCAGCGGGCGATCCTGCGCCGTGCCTTCGACCTCGGCGTGACCCACTTCGACCTGGCCAACAACTACGGCCCGCCGCCCGGCTCCGCCGAGCTGAACTTCGGCACGCTCTTCCACCAGGACTTCGCGCCGTACCGGGACGAGCTGATCATCTCCACCAAGGCCGGATACCTGATGCACCCCGGCCCGTACGGCGAGTGGGGGTCCCGTAAATATCTGCTGTCCTCGCTCGACGCCTCGCTGAAGCGGATGCGCCTCGACCACGTCGACATCTTCTACTCGCACCGCTTCGACCCGCACACGCCCCTGGAGGAGACGATGGGGGCGCTCGCCTCCGCCGTGCACCAGGGCAAGGCGCTGTACGTCGGGGTGTCCTCCTACGACGCCGCGCAGACCACCGAGGCCGCGCGGCTGCTCCGGGAGATGGGCGTGCCGGCCCTGATCCACCAGCCCTCCTACTCCATGGTGAACCGCTGGACCGAGACGGACGGGCTCCTCGACGCGCTGGAGGCGGCCGGTTTGGGCTGCATCTCCTTCGCCCCGCTCGCCCAGGGACTGCTCACCGGCAAGTACCTCGCGGGCATCCCGGAGGGGTCACGCGCCAGCCAGGGCAAGTCCCTCGACCCGGGCCTGCTCTCCGAGGAGATGGTCCGCCGTCTGCGCGGACTGAACGACATCGCGGCGGGCCGCGGCCAGTCCCTCGCCCAGCTCGCGCTCACCTGGGTGCTGCGGGACAGCCGTATGACCTCGGCCCTGATCGGCGCGTCGAGCGTCCGGCAGCTGGAGGAGAACGTGGCCGCGCTCGGCGCCCCGGCGCTGACGGCGGAGGAGCTGAGGGAGATCGACACCTTCGCGGTGGACACCGCGAGCACCAACATCTGGGCCAACCGCGGCTGACACCCCGGCTCTGCCCGCCCAAGGGCTGGGCACAAAAAACGGGCCGGTCCGTGGGGGGGGGTTACGGACCGGCCCGAGGGGGGGGTTTCCACCATAACCCTTCGTAAGTGCTGATGCGTGCTGCGGCGCTCCACAATTACTCTCCGAATTCACCGGAATGCGCTGCGGGCACAGTCGTGGGAGCGATCCCACCGATTCCGGAGCGATTCCGGAGCCGTCCCGGGCCGGTCCCGGGCCGGTCCCGGAGCGGTCCCGGGCCGGTCCCGGAGCGGATAGAGCCCTTCCTCCGGGCATCGCGTGAGGACGTGGGCGGGGCGCGCGAGGAGCGGGGTCAGGTGTGCCGGGGCGAGGCGGTCGGGACGAGGCCGGGATTCCGGGGTGAGGCCGGGCGGCCCGGGCGGCGGTTCGGCCCCGCCGCGGGTCAGAGGCGTACGAAGCGGATCGTCACGGTGTCCCCGCCGGTGACCACGAAGTCACCCTCCTCGCAGCGGAAGACGGCCTCGTGCACCTTGTCCTGGGCGTCCCGGCGCTCGTGCGTGCCGACGACCGTCCAGGCCCCCGTGTACGGCGGCAGCGGCAGCTGGGGCAGCGGCCCGAACTCCCAGAGGCCGGCGGGTACGCACCAGTCGGGGAGGGCGGGCCACGCGCCGGAGGTGATCCCCAGCGTCCCGTCGAAGGCACAGGTCAGCAGGATCGAAGCACCGCCGTCGAGGACGAACTCGACGGCCTCCGGTTCCCCCGCGCGCCCTTCGGGCCGGTAGAACAACCCGTGGACGGCGGTGATCCGCGCGCCCGTGAGCCAGTCGGCCCTGCTGTGGCGCCGACGGCCGGTCGGGCGGCTGATCTCGCCGCCGGACGTGTCCCTTCCTCCCGTCATGGGCCCGCTCCTTCCGTTGTGCGCTCGGACAACAGGGTCGCACTACCGATGAGTAGGACGGTGGAACGGGTGTCGCCGTTGCATCCGGCTTACGGCACCGGTGTGTTGAGTACCTACACCATGAAGTCGTCCGCATCGGCGGCGGGTCGGGCGTTCAGCGTGGCTTGCGGGCCTCGATCAGGAAGCGCGAGCCGTACGCGACGAAGGGCCCGTCCGACTCGATCGTCCTGTGCAGGGAGCGTAGTTGAGGCAGACAGACCTCGACCGTGAAGCCCGGGACCATCCAGATGACCTTGCGCAGGAAGTAGACGACGGCCCCGATGTCGAAGAACTCGACGCGCAGCCGCTCCAGGCGCAGATCGACCACGTCGAGCCCGGCGGCCTCCGCGTCGGCCGCCGCCCGGTGCGGGTCACGGGCGGTGCGCTCCTCGGCCGTACGCGGGCCCAGGAAGTACTCGACCACCTCGAACACACTGGCCGGGCCGACCTGTTGGGAGAAGTACGTGCCACCGGGTGCCAGTACCCGGGCGATCTCCTCCCACCAGGTGATCACCGGGTGCCTGCTGACCACCAGGTCGAAGGCGCTGTCGCCGAAGGGCAGCGGCGGCTCGTCCGGGTCGGCGACGACCACGGCGCCGCGCGGGTGCAGCAGTTGGGTGGCACGGGCGACGTTCGGGGGCCAGGACTCGGTGGCCACGGTCAGCGGTGGCAGCCGGGGTACGGAGGCCAGGACCTCGCCGCCGCCCGTCTGGATGTCGAGTGCGGCCCGCGCCCGGCCCATACGGTCCGCCATGGCGCGGGCGTAACCCCACGACGGTCGCTGCTCGGTGGCCCGTCCGTCGAGCCAGGAGAAGTCCCAGCCGTCGACGGAGACGGCGTCGGCCTCCGCGACGAGAGCGGCGAACCGCTCGTCGGAGCCCGGGGCGCGCGCGGGACAGGAGTTGGGCGAAACGGAGTCGGGCGGGGAACCGGAGTCGGGCACGGAGGCGTTCGGCGGGGTCATACGGAAATCGTGTCAGCGCCGCACCCCGGACGCGACCGTATAAGCGTGCGGCCGGAGGCGACCGCAGGGCCGCGCGGCCGGAAGCGACCGTGCGGCCGGAGGCGACCGTTCCGCCACGGTGGAGGGCTGCGGAGGCTGGTGTGGTGCCCGCCCGGTGGACGGCGGCAGCGGCTGACCGGCCGGACTCGCGTCCGCCCGGCCCACTTCCGCCGGGCCCACTTCCGCCCGGCTCGCGTCCACCGGGATCAGGCGGACAGCCCCCCGAGCACCAGCCCCAGCAGCGCACCGGCGATCATGAACGGGCCGAACGGGATGCCCGTCTTACGCCCCGCCCGGCGCAGGAGCAGCAGCCCGAGTCCGTACACGGCGCCGAACAGGAACCCCGCGAAGCCGCCGGCGCACAGCACGGCCCACCCGTACCAGCCGAGGGCCACCCCCAGGGCCAGGGCCAGCTTCACGTCCCCGAAGCCCATGCCGTCGGGGTTGATCAGGAACAGCAGGAAGTAGAAGCCCCCGAGCGCCGCCCCGCCGAGCAGGGCGGTGGTCCAGGAGCCGGTGCGGCCCGGAAGCAGCGCCACTCCTCCGAGGAGCAGGGCCACGGCGGCGGCCAGCGGCAAGGTCAGCGCGTCGGGCAGCCGGTGCACCCGGCGGTCGACGACGCAGAGGAGTACCGCTACGGGCGCGGCCGCCAGCCACACGGCGAGTTCGGGCCGGGGCCCCACGGCCCAGGCGAGTAACGCGCAGGCGAGCACGGTGACGGCCGGGGCGAGGACACCGGGGGCGTAACGGGGACGCCCGGCCGGTACGGCGGTGTCCGGGCCGGGCGCGAGGTCCGGCGACGTGCCGGTGTCCGTGCCGGGCTCGGGTTCTGCCGGGGCGACGGTCTCCGGCGCGGGCTCGGGTCCGGCCGGAACGGCGGTGTCCGGCGAGGGCTCCGGTCGGGCCGGGGCGACGGCCTCCGTGCCGGGCTGCGGGGCCGTACCGCCCGGACGGGCGGGCACGGCGCAGCTCGCGCAGACGGCCGGGCCGATCCAGCCCCGGCCGGGGCCGGTGAGCGCGTGTCCGGCCGGGCAGGCGTCCCGCCACGGTTCCTCGGGCTCGACGGAGAACCGGTACGCGGCCCGCGGTAACAGCAGTCCGGTGGCGGCGCCCCAGAACCCTGCGACCGCGATCAGTGTGGCGTCCACGAAACGGACCCTAATCCGCCCGCCCCGCACCGGTCTTGGGTCCGGGGGCCCACCGTGTGCGGTTGTGGACCCACCGCGGCGCCACGAGGGCTACGGTCGGTGCCCATGGGGAGATGGCGCGACGGCAGGGGCACGCTGGCGGTCGGGACGGACACGTCCACGGTCACACAGGCGGAGGCGGACGCGGGCGGAGATCCGGAGCCGGACGGGAGCGCGTCCGGCGCGCGGCCGCACGGGATACCGCTGCGGATCGCCGCCTCCTACCGGGCACGGGCGAAGGGGCTGCTCGGGGTGGACGGGGTGGACGGGGCGCTGCTGATCACCCCGTGCGCGAGCGTGCACACCTTCCGGATGCGGTTCACCATCGATGTGGCCTATCTGGACCGGGACTTCAGGGTCCTCGCCGTCCGCACGATGAAGCCCGGCCGGCTCGGTCTGCCGAGACCGCGGGCCCGCCATGTGCTGGAGTCCGAAGGCGGCGCGATGGAGGCATGGAGGCTGCGTCCGGGCGGCCGGGTACGGATCTCTCCGGCGCCTCCCCAGTAGTTCCGGCGCCTCCCCAGTAGTTCGGGGGCCTGGTCGCAGGCGACCGGCTCACGGCGGGCCGGACCCCAGCAGCGTCCAGGCCCCGTAGGCGGCAGAGGCCAGGGCGAGCACGACGAGGACGGCCGTGGTGCGCGCCGACGTACGCGGTCTGAGCAGGGCGACGGCGGGCGGCAGGAGCAGCGGGAAGGCGGGCATCATCAGGCGCGGCCGGGACCCGAAGTATCCCGAGCCGATCAGCGAGATCACGACGATCGCGATGCCGTACACCAGCACGGGCAGCGGCTGCCGCTGCCGTACGCACAGGAACACCAGCCATCCCAGCAGCCCCAGCGCGGCGCAGAGTCCGAGCGCGGCGGGCAGCGGCAGTCCGGCGACGAAGGCGGCCAGCGCCCGGCCCCCGTCGATGCTGTTGCCCCACTCGGCCTGGACCTCGAAGTAGGCGAACGGGCTGCCCTCGCGCACCGCGACGAACACCACGTACGCCAGCCAGCCCAGCGGGGCGAGGCAGACACCGGCCAGCATGCGTGTGTGCCGGCGCGGCAGCCCCTCGCGCCGTCCCGCACGCCACTCCCGTACGAGGGTGGCCGCAGCGGTGATCGCGAGCGCGGCGATGAGGGCCGCCGCCGAGGGCCGGGTCAGCCCCGCCAGCACGCTGAGCGCGCCCGCCAGGATCCAGCGGTCCCGGAGCACCGCGTACAGGGCCCAGGCCGCGAGCGCGGTGAACAGGGTCTCGGTGTACGCCATCGACTGGACGAACGCCGTCGGGTACGCCCCCCACAGCGCGGCCAGCACCACCCCGGTCCGCCGGTCGCGCAGCCGCGCCCCGACCGCGTAGATCCCCCATGCGGCGACCAGTCCGGCCACCCACGCGAGGGTGATCCCGGCGTCCTGGAGGGTGAGCGGGGTGACGGCGGCGACGGCCCGTTCCAGGGCGGGCAGCAGCGGGAAGAACGCCAGGTCGGGGTGGAGGGTTCCGTCGGGGAGGGTGGCGGTGTAGCCGTAACCGTTCTCGGCGATCCGCTGGTACCAGACCGAGTCCCAGCGCCCGCCGAGCAGGTGCCAGGCGTCCTTTCCGGCGGCCGACGCCCACACCCAGAAGACGAGCAGCCCGACGGCCCGGACCGCCGCGTACGCCGCGAGGGCGGGGGCGGCGGCGGTGAGCGCGGCCCTGACACGCGGCCCCAGGCCCTCGGCGGGGGGCGGTGGGCCGGGGGCAGGCCGGGGCAGGGTCTGGTTGTCGGGCATAAGGCCGATTATGGCCACCGGGCCACGGCCGCCCACGCGCACCCACCCCGCCACGGGCCCACCCGAAGGCCACGGCCGCGCATGCGCACCCACCCGCCGCAGGCCGCCCCCAAGGCCTCGGCTCACCGGCGGGCCCACCCGAAGGGTCTCGGCTCCCCGGTGGGCACGGCCCCCGCGCGTCAGACGCTCAGGGCCGCGCTTCCGAATATCCGCCAGGGCGACCGGTGGACGGAGTCCAGGACCGCGAGCTGCGGGTGCCGGAACGCGATGTCCTCCCGTACGGCGACGGCGTCGGGCCAGCCGTCGAGCAGCGCCGTACCGGCGACGACGAGCCTGTCCCAGTCGGTGCCGGTGTTCGCGCCCGTGCGGTCGAGGACGAACCCGATGCACAGGACGGACGCCCGCCCTATGGCCGACCGGATGGCCCGCACCGCCCGTTCCCGCTCGGGCGGGGGCAGTCCGTCGAGCCCGAACTCGACGGCCACGACCCGGTCGCCGGCCCGGCGGATCCGCATCAGCACGTCCATGTCGTGCCGGACCCACAACCGCACCCCGACCGTGTCCAGCCGTTCGAGCCCGGCGATTGAGAGGAACTGCTCCCTGGTCACCCGCGACCGCGTCCCGGCCGGGCGCGCCGGTGAGGCCGGGTCGTGGCTGTCGAGCAGGACCCGCCCGGTGACCGGATGCGCGATCCGGAGCCCCGCCGCCTCCAGGTCGCCGAGCAGGGTCAGGGCATCGGCGCGGGCCCAGCCCAGGTGGTACGAGTGGAAGAAGCCGGCACCCATGGCACACCTCACCCTGTCGCAGCGCGAACAACTGCACGTCGTTCCGGCACCTTGCCGGCCGGCTCACGGGCGGCCGGCTCACCGGCCGACCGGCTCGTCGACCGACCGGCTCACCGGCTCACCGGCGAGCGTAGGCAGCGTCCCGGTCCCGCCGCATGGGCCCAGGGGCCCATCGGCGGTCCCGGTCGGAAGGCCCGTACCGCGCACGGCAGTTGGGCCCGGATGTAGGGCCGGGGGCCCAGGCCGCCCGAGCCCCGCCGGCCGTACGCTCTCGCCGGACGGGCCGACGGGCGAGTACCGGGGAGAGGGTGGACCGTGAGTGGTGGGGGCGGCTGGGCGGACGGAAGCGCGGGCCACATACCGGCGGGCGGGGGCTCCGGGCCCTCTCCCGGCGGCGGCCCGTTCCTCGCGCTGACCCGTTGCTGGGCGGCCGGGGCCCTCGTCTACATCGCCGCCGGTTTCCTCGTGACGCGGACACTGGTCGAGACGCTGGCCACCGGGGGACGGCTCGACCTGTTCGGCTGGCGGCTGGCCCTGCTGCATCTGCCCGGCGTGCTGATCACCGTACTGACCGTCCTGGCGTCGGCCCGCGCGCTGCCCGACGAGCACCGCGGCCCGCGCACCCGGTACCTGTCCGCCACCCTCGCCGTGCCGCTGGCGGGGCTCGCCTACGGATACGCCGTGTCCTGGGACCTGGTGAACAGCGAGGGCATCCTGATGCCGGTGGTGGCGATGGTCACCGGCGCCTGCGTGGGCCTGGCCCTGGACCGGCTGCTGGAGGACCGCGCCCACACGCCGCCCATGACCCCGATGCCGTCCCGGCGCCTGTACGGCCGGCCCGACGGCGGGGCCACGGCCGTGGAGTACCTCGGGGTCGTCGTCCTGGTCGCGGCACTGATCGGCGCGCTCGCCCTGGCGGGCCTGGGCGGCCGGATCGGCGACGGCATCCGCTGCGCCATCACCTCGCTCACCGGGGGCGGCGGATGCGTGGCGGGCGGGAACGGCACCACGGCACCACGGACGGACGCGGACTACGAACCCAAGCTCTGCCAGATCTCGAACATCTCCGACACAGCGGGCGGGAAGGTCAAGATCGGCTGGTTCGAGTGGGGCGAGGAGTACGGCTTCCAGCAGCGGGTCAGCCAGGCGAGCACCGACGTGAACGGGGACGGGACGGTGGACGAGAACGACAGACTCGTCCACATGACCTTCACCGACGCCGCCTCGGCCGGGGCGAACGCGAGCACCCCGGGCGTCAAACTCGAGAACCTGGGCAAGGCGGACATCGACATCGGCGGCGGCATCCGGATCACGAACGGCGACACCTGGGTCTTCACGAGCGAGGCCGAGGCCGAGCGGATGAGGGACGACATCGAGGAGATGAAGATGTGGGAGACCTCGATGACCCACAGCGGCGGCTACGGCGGCAACTGGTACGCGGCCACCAAGTGGGCCGGGAAGACGGAGGACATCGAGAGGAAGATCGGCGACAAGAAGATCTCCTACTCGACGATCGGCCTGGACGTGTACGCGGACGGCGGCCTCGCCGTCAAGGCCGGTGACGACACGGCGCTCGGCGCGAAACTGGGCGGCAGGGCCGTGTTCTCCCCCGAGGTGACCGTCACCAAGGACGATGTGAACGGCAACGAGTCCGCCACGTACACCGCCAGGCTCGAACTGGAGGCCAAGGCCGCCGGCAACGCCGGGCCGCTGGGCGGCACGGTCGGTGTGACGAGCATCCGCACGGGCTCCCTCACCGTCACCCGCGACCAGAAGACCGGCGCGCTCGTACGGATCGACATGACGCAGACGGTGGAGGACGCCTCCGTCTCCGGCACGGTCGAGATCGGCGGTGACAACGGCGAGAAGGGCGCGGACAAGCGGGGTGGCAAGGGCGGTGTCACCGACTCCTCCGGCGCCACGGGCATCGGGATCCGTACGGACACACTCGTCTTCGGCAAGGAGACGGACCAGGCCACGGAGGGCAGACGGGCCGTCGCGGAACAGTGGCTGGACGGCTCCGGCGACAGCACCGCCCCGTTCGCGTACATGTTCGGCGACCGGTCGCCGCAGCAACGGCCCACCGGTGACGACCCGTTCGAGCAGCTGATGTTCGAGGAGGGTCTGTCCAGCACGATGCGCTACCACGGGGAGGCGGACGCCCAGGAGTTCGGCTTCGAGATCTCGCTCGGGATGAGCCTCGGGTTCTCGCTCTCGGGCGAGCACAAGCAGGAGACACTGACCGACGCGCGGTTCCTCGGGGCGCCGCAGGGTGACCGGCGCGGCTACCTCCCGTACAGCTATTGCGCGCAGTGAGCACGCGGGATGGCGCGTGGGGTCCGAGGGGGGTTCCTCGGTCACCAGGGCGCCCCGGGCCCTTGGGCACCGCGTGATCCCATCGGTACCGGCCCCCGGCCCCCGCACCCCTCGTATGGCGAAGAGGCAAAGAGGAGAAGAGGCGATGACGTTGACGTTGGCGCTGACGAAGTCCACGGCCCTCGGCGCGGTGTGTGCCGCCGCCTTCGGCCTGACCCTCCTCACCGGCTGCGGTGGCGCGCCCGGTGCGTCGGTCCCGGACGGCTGGGGCACGCTCGACACACCGAGCGTGTCCGTGGGCTACCCCGAGGACCGGGGGTACGCCGAGCAGCCCGCCGCCGAGCGCGGCGAGGCCAACGCCGCCGTGGCGCTCAGGGAGGAGGGCGGGGTACGCACGGGCATGGTCTCGGTCCAGCTGGACTTCGCCACGGGCGTCCACGACGCCGGTGAGGCCGCCGCGGCCGCGGGCGCCGGTATCGGCCTGGGCTCGACCCGGAAGGCCACACGGGACGTCCGGCTGGCGGGAGAGGAGAGTGCCCGGGGAGCCCGGCGGATCGACTACGAGTTCACCTCCACGGGAGAGGGGCGTACCCCCGCGAAGGGCACCCGGATGACGGGCGTCGTGGTGGCCGGCGTCGACTCGAAGGACGTGCCGTTCGCCATCCGGGTCAACGCGGTCAAGGGGGCGCTGAGCCCGTCGGACCTCGATGCGTTCGTCGGGTCCGTCACCGTCAAGTAGCCGGCCAGCCCGCGGGGCCGGGGCGGCGAGCCCTCGGGGGGGGGTGCCGGGGCGGGGGCGGGGGCCGGGCGCCCTCAACCGTGCGGTCAGTGGCCGCGCCCCAGGCGCCGTCCTCGCACTCGCCCTCGCCCTCGCCCTCAGGTGTTCAGTCCTGGGAGCCGCCCGTGCGCGGGAAGGAGACCTCCACGCGGCGGTTCTTCTTACGGCCTTCCTCGGTGTCGTTGGAAGAGATCGGGTACTGCTCGCCGTAGCCCCGGATCTCGAAGGTGACGTCCGGGAGCTTCGGGGCCAGCACCCCTTGCACCGCGTTGGCCCGCTGCTTGGACAGGACGTCACCGTGGGCGGAGGTACCGAGATTGTCGGTGAACCCGAACACCCGCACCTTGGTGGCGTTCTGGTTCTTGATCTCTTCGGCGATGGCGTTGATGCGGGCGTTGGCCTCGCCGCCCAGTTTCGCGCTGTCCTTGCCGAAGAGGACCTCGGCCTGGAGGGCGAGCGTGATGTCCGCGTTCGTGTCCTCGCGGCGCTCCTCTCCCCCCATGTCCTCGACGATCGACTTGATGTCCAGGACGCGGACCTTGCCGAGCGTGGCCCCGTCGCCGAGCATCAGCCCGGGAGAGTTGGCGTCGACCTCCACCGGGGGCGAGGCGCTGGGGACGGCCGTGGGGTTGTCGTCAGCCATCGCGCCACTGGCACCCCAGAGGGTGGTGGCGCCGAGGAAGACGACCACGGTGGCACAGAAGGCGATACGACGGCGCTCCGCGTCACGCGGTGCTGTGGAGGTGGGGATGGGGGTGGAGGCGGGTCGCTGCATGGCGGTCGTCACCCCGAGATCTTGATGGTCGCGGTGGGCATGGTGGGGATCTGGAAGTCGACTTCGGTGGTTTCTGCCGGGGGGGCGGGGAACTGGGCGAAGAACGGCACCGACACGTCGGCCTGGATTCCGCCAACAAATCTGGTGCACAGGCACTTGCCGTCGGTGTCTCGCAGGATGAGGTATCGTTTTTTGCCTTGTTGGTCCACCAGCGAGGCGCCGGCCACTGATGCGTGATTGTTCATGAGTTCCTGTTCGGCTCCCTGCCATCCATCCGCACTGAAGGCCTGGTTGGATCCGTTTGTCACGACACCCTTGACAGTGACGAACCCTCCCGCTTCACGGGTTGCCGAATTGATAGCGACTTCCACTCCATTGGAGCCCTTGATCGTCGCAAGAGTCTGGCTCTGGCCCTCTTCCTTCTCGGCAGGAGCTGGATCCTCACTCTTCTGCCCGGAGGAGGAGGGCACAGCACTGGACTTCGATTCAGAACCCCCCTCTCCTGATTCTCCATCGCCTCCACAACCCACCAGAACAACAGCCAGGGTTGCAGTAACGGCTGCAACAGCAGACGTTTTGCGACGAATCCGGGTCATGGCTCCACGCATCGGCGTGTTCCTCTCAGTGACGTGCACTTACTTGTCGGCCAGGTGGACGGAGAACATGTCTGCCAGGTCCGGCAGCAAACCGAGGTTCTTCGGGTCGATGGTGAAGTCTTCGCCATCGCAGGCCACTTTGTATGCCTTCCGCCCCTCTGTCTCGTCCGTGTCGCCGTCCTCGTTCTGCGAGGGACTTGGCCGGGGGCGCGTGTCCTCTTCAACGCGGCAGCGTGGCTCGATCACAGCTCGCGCGGTGGCTTCTGCCTTCCGTGTCTCCGTACCGGGGATGACCGAATTACCCACGGACTTGTTCGTCACGACCGTGACGGTGTACGACGCCTCAGGCCAGTCGGCGGGATCCGGTTGGCAGGAAACCGTCTGCGCACCGTTCGCGGAGGCGAGCGAGGAGGCAGCGGCACAGGACCGTGTTCCGATGTCCCGGCCATTCAATAGGTCGTCCCACCTGTCGAGGTCGAATGCTCGGGGCCAGCTCCATTCGTCTCGTGCGTCCTGCGCGGCTGCCAGCGCGGCCGCGTCGGCAGCGGTCTGTGCCTCGTTCTTCTTCATCGAGGCCTGACCGACGGCAAAGTAGGCGAACGCAAGGAAGAGCAGGCCCGCCACCACCGCGACATAGATGGGGAAGGCCTGCCCTGCCTCGCGACGACTCGATCTCGCGGCTACGAGCCGCCCGTGATCTTGCCGATCTGCGTGGTGATCGCACCAGCGATCTTGTCGCCGAAGTTCGTCGTCATGAGCACCAGGATGATCGCCACGACCACCACGATGATGCCCAGGTACTCCACAGCGCCCTGTCCGCGGTCCGCGCGGGACTTCATGCGCTCGACGGACGTGTTCGCCCAGACCTTGGCGTTGACGGAAGCCTTCAGCATCGGGTTGCTCATGGTGGTCCCCTCCGGATTCGGCCGACCGGGTGCCGGCCGACACGTGAGCTTCTGTGGCGTCCCCCGCGCGACCGGCTTCCTCCTGGCCGGTGGCGCGGGGGGCGGGAACAACGTACGGCTGGGCGTTCGGTGCGGCGCAGGGTCCCAGGGCCCAAAGTCGGGCCCAAAGCCGGTGTGGGGCCCTTTGTCCGGTCTGCGGGCCGGTCGGCGGCTCCGCGTCCGGGGCCGCCCTCCTCAGGTCAGCCATGGTGACCCGTCCCCCTCACACCGGGCCCCGGGCCCGGCGCCGTGCCGAGCCAGCGGGCTATCGCCTCGCTGCGGCTGCCGCTGTGCAGCTTGGTGAAGATCCTGTTGATGTGGTTCTTGACCGTCTTCTCACTGATGAAGCAGGTGGCGGCGATCTGGTGGTTGCTCATCCCTGACGCGATGAGTTCCATGACCTCCGCCTCTCTCGAACTCAGCTGGTACTGAGCCCTGTTGGGAGACGGCGGCCGATACCGGTCACCGTCAGTCGAAGACTGTGCCACAGCGGGTTGCAGGTGCGAAAGCACTTCCGGCGGGTCGGTCGGCGGTGTGCCCCCGGGCCCCGGTCGCGGACCCGCGTGCGCCGCCCCGCCCGGCGACCGGACCGGACCACCCGGCTCCCCGTTCGGAGTACCGGTGGCCGGCGCTGTTCCGAGCCCCTCCGGAAGGTGCCTCGGTGTCCGGTCCCGGTCCTGGCGCACGTGGGCGCGGAGGGCGTCGGCCGCCGTCGCGGTGAAGTGCGCCCGGCCGCTCTCCGTGTCCCGTACGGCCTGGACCAGTTGGTCCGCCGTGAACTCGCCGTGCACCAGGTAGCCGCACGCCCCGAGGCGCAGCGCCTCGTGGACGATGTCGCTCTCGCGGCTGTACGTCAGCATCATCACGTGCGCGACGCACACCAGATGGGGCAAGGCGGAGATGCCGTCCACGCCAGGCATCCGGACGTCCAGCAGGACGACGTCGGGCCGGTGGCGGACGGCCGCGTCGTAGGCCTCGCGGCCGTCCGCGGCCTCCGCCACGACCTCGATGTCGGCACGGCCGCCGAGCAGGGCCCCGAGTCCGGCCCGGACGACCGGGTTGTCGTCGGCGACCACCACCCGGACGGTGCCGGGGGGCGGCAGAGCGGGCCCGCTGGGGAACGGTGGCAGTGCCTCGGGTGCCGGTGCTGTGCGTCCGGCGGCCGGGAGCCCCTGGGAGCTGTGGTCCGCGCCGGTGGGAATGCAGTGCGGGGAGGCGTGCGGGGAGGCGTGCGGGGAGGCGTGCGGGAAGACATGGGGGTGCGGTGCCCGGTCCGGGCCCGATGTGCGGGAGAGGTCCTCCGGCATTCTGCGGCCTCCTCTCGGATCGTGGGGACGGGTTACGGACAGGTTGCGGACGGGTCGCGGAAGGGGTACGTACGGGGGAGCGGCGGAAGCGGCACCGTGTAGGCGGCCAGGCCCGGTTCATCCCGACACCTACGGGTCCGCCGACGGGCCAGGCGGCTCCCGGTCCGACGACCGCCCAGGAAGCCCCGGTTCCGCCGACCCGACAGGCGGCTCCCCGCCCGACCCGACAGGCGGCTCCCGGTCCGCCCCGGAAGGCGGGCCCAGATCCACCCCGACCCGTACCTCCGGCCCGGCGAGCGGGGTCAGGGCGGCCGTGGGGAGTTCCAGGCGGACCTCCGTGCCCCTGGCCGCCTCGCCCTTGCCGACGCGGATCCGGGCACCGATCGACGCCGCGCGTTCGACCATGCCGACGAGGCCGAAGTGGCCGGTCCGCCGGAGGCCGTCGAGTGTGGTGCCGGCGGGGAGCCCCGGGCCGTCGTCGTAGACGCTGACGCGCAGGACGTCACCCTTGATCCCGGCCAGGACCGCGAGGTAGGTGGGGCGGGCGTGCCGGTGGGCGTTCTCCATCGCTTCGGAGGCGACGGTCAGCAGGTGCCGGGCGACGGCGTGCGGCACCGGGGGTACCGGGCTGTCGCCGAGGGTGCGGAACACCGTACGCGTCCCGTGGCGGCGGGTGAAGTCGTCCGTACGGGCCCGGAGTTCGCCGACGAGGTCCACCCCGCCGTCCAGGCCCGATTCCCGGCGCAGGTCCAGGAGGAGTTCGCGGGACTCGGCGGCCGCCCGCCGGGCCGAGCGGGCCACCAGCTCCGCCTGGTGGCGGACGGTGCGCGGGTCCACCCGGTCGGCGGAGTGGGCCAGGCCGTCCGCCGCCAGGGCCAGGCCGTGGAGGGTCTTGGCGACCGAGTCGTGCATCTCCCGTGCCAGCCGGGTGCGTTCGTGCTCGACGGCGGCGCCGACGGCGAGCCGGGCCCGGGTCTCGGTCAGTGCCTGGCCCGCGATGCCGACCCGCAACATCAGGTTGCGTAACGTGACGCCGACCGCGCCGGCCAGCACGCAGAAGCCCGGCAGCAGCAGCACGCTGGTCAGGCCCGAGCGGAGGTGCTCGTCGGCGCCGTAGGCCGCGGCCAGGATCAGGATCTGGAGCACGGCGAAGACGCCCGCCGCCCGCCAGCCGTACAGCAGTCCGGCCAGCAGCGGGGTGCAGACGACGGCGTATCCGAGGGTGGACTCGGGTGTGGCGGTGAACAGGAGCAGGGCACCGAAGACCGTGTCGGCGCCGAGCAGCAGCGGGAAGCGCACGAGGAGGGGGCCGAAGCGTTCCCAGTCCCGGTAGAGGGCGTACGAGCCGACGACCGTCACCAGGACGGCCGAGGCGACCAGCCAGCTCGCGAGGCCGGGGGCCGTGTTGTCGAGGGCCTGCGGGGTGCCGATGGCGATCATGGCCAGCCGGAAGAGGAACACCTGGCGGGCCAGCGCCGAGAGGGCGTTGACCTGGAGCGAGACCGCCGGGGCCGGGCCCGCCGGGGTGGCGAGCGGGGTGTGCCGGGTCTCCTCGGGCGGTTCCGGCCGCATGGAGATCGTCATCGGTGGCCGCTCACTCCCCGGTGAGGGATCCGAGGCTGGTGTCGGATCCGAGGAGCATGGCGGCACCCATGAGGATCATGGTCGCGGGGATCATGAAGGTGGTGACCATCAGCGTGGCCTTGGGGACGGCCTTGGCCGCCTTGCGCCGGGCGTTCTGGGCGTCGGTGCGGCGCATGTCGTTCGCGAGGGCGATGAGGGTGTCGACGATCGGCGCGCCGAGTTCCTCGCCCTGCTGGAGCGCGGTGACGAACATGGCGACCTGTTCGGAGTCGTTGCGCCTGCGCAGTTCGTCGAAGGCCTGCCGGCGGCTCACGCCCATGTCCATCTGGCGCAGGGTGATGCGCAGTTCGTCGGACCAGGGCCCCTGGTACTTCTCGGCCACCCGGTCCAGGGCCTGGCGGAAGCCGAGGCCCGCGGAGACGACGACGGCGAGGACGTCCAGGAAGTCGGGGAGGGTGCGGTCGATGTCGTCCCGGCGTTTGCGGACGGCGGCCCAGATGCCCACCTCGCCCCAGAAGAGTCCGAAGGCGACCATGAGGAGCGCCATGACGTACCTGCCGTCGGCGAGCATCGCGAAGGCGGCGAATCCGCCGAGGCCGCTGTAGACGGCGCGGCGGGCCGCGTATCGGTCGATGGTGAGGCCGCCGGGGTTACCCGCCCTGTCGATCCTGCGGCGCTTCTCGTTGACCTTCCTGGGTCCCATCAGCCGCAGGACCAGGGGCGCCCAGCGCATGCCGAGCCGGTCGATGCCGGATCCCACGGCCGTGGTGCGGGTGGAGCCGACCTCCAGGGCGAGGGCGAGGTCGCCGGGGAGGGTGGCCTCGGCGCGGTACATCCGTACGCCCCTGAAGACGCCGAACACGCTGAGGCCGACGACGAGAGCGAGCAGCAGTTCCATACCGGTCCCCTCCTCAGATATCGATCTTGGAAATGCGGCGGATGGCGACGAAGCCCAGGGCGTAGAGACCGAGCGAGACGACGACCGCGATCTGGCCGAGGAGCGATCCCGTCATCCGGTCGAGCGCTCCGGGGAGAACCGAGTTGACGAGGAGCATCGCGCCGACGCCGATGGCCGGCACGGCGTACGCGGTGGTGTTGACCTGCGAGAGCTGGGTGCGGACCTCGCGCCGGGTCTCCTTGCGTTCCTCCAGGGTGATGGTGAGGTTGCGCAGCGAGGAGACGACCTGGCCGCCGGCCCGGTTGGAGAGGATCAGCGTGGAGACGAGGACGACGAGTTCCCGCGAGGGCAGCCGGGCGGCGAGTTCGTCGAGGGCGTCGTCGAGGGTGCGGCCCACGGCGAGCTGGTCGGCGACGACCCGCAGTTCGTCACCGGCGGGCGCCTCCAGTTCGTCGGCGGCCATGGCGATGGAGGTCCGCAGGGAGAGCCCGGCCTGGGTGGCGTTGGCCAGGACCCGGGAGACCTCGGGCAGTTGGCTGATGAAGGCCTCGGTGCGCCGGGTGCGGTGCCAGTTGAGGAAGGTGTTCGCGCCCCAGATCCCGGCGAGCCCGGCGAGCGGGCCGAAGAAGGCGGCGAGGACGGACGCCGCGATCAGCCACAGGGCGACCACCATGCCCAGCACGTAGAGGACGTATTCGCCGGGGGTGACGTCGAGGCCGGTGGCGGCGAGCTTCAGCTCGATCCTGCGGCCCGGTCCCGTACGGCGCAGCCGGCGGTCGAACGCGGAGAAGCGGCGCCGCGGCCCCCGGTCGGTCGGTCCGGTCGAGGAGAGCCGCTCGACGAGGGCGTCGCGCTGGGCCTTGCCCGCCGTGTAGGAGTGCAGGCCCACGACGGCGAGTACGCAGCACAGCAGGGTGACGCCGAGGGTGAGCGGTGCGAGGTTGTCCATGGGGAGTACCTATCTGGCCTCTCGGGTGGCGAGGTACGCGTCCGACGGCGCGACCCCGTAGGCCTGGGGGATCGGCTGTCCGGCCATGTAGAGCCGGTCGGCGATGCGGCGCGGGAGGGGAAGTGCCTGGAACTCGCCGTGGATCACACCGTCGGTGCCCATCGGCCGGGCCTGGAACCGGGACACCGTGACGATCTTGTACGGGTCGCGTCCGTGCGAGTCGAGGACCGCGATCTCGGTGACCTTCCTGGCGCCGTCGGCGTGCCGGGTGAGCTGGACGATCACGTCCACGGCGCTGTTGATCTGGTCGTGCAGCGCCTCGAAGGGGATCTTGACCTCGGACATCGACGCGAGGGTCTGGAGGCGCATCAGGGCGTCCTCCGCGCTGTTGGCGTGGACGGTGGCCAGGGAGCCGTCGTGGCCGGTGGACATCGCCTGGAGCATGTCGAGCGATTCGCCGCCGCGGACCTCACCGACGACGATGCGGTCGGGGCGCATGCGCAGCGAGTTGCGGACGAGGTCGCGGATGGTGACCTGGCCCTTGCCCTCGACGTTGGCCGGGCGGCTCTCCAGCCGGATCACGTGGTTCTGCTGGAGCTGGAGTTCGGCCGAGTCCTCGATGGTCACGATGCGTTCGCCCTCGGGGATGAGTCCGGAGAGGGCGTTGAGGAGGGTGGTCTTCCCGGTGCCCGTGGCGCCGGAGACGATCACGTTGAACCGGGCCTGTACGAGACCGGCGAGCAGCAGCAGCATCTGCTGGTCCAGGGAGCCGAAGCCGATCATCTCCTGGAGCGAGAAGGACCGGGGGAAGCGCCGGATGGTGAGGGTCGCGCCGGTCAGCGAGAGCGGGGGGATGATCACGTTGACGCGCTCGCCGCTGGGCAGGCGGGCGTCGACCATCGGATTGGCCTCGTCCACCCGCCGGTTGACGGTGGAGACGATGCGCTCGATCGTCTGCATGAGCTGTTCGTGGCTGGCGAAGCGCATCGGGAGCTGTTCGACCCGGCCGGCGCGTTCGACGAAGATCTGGTCGGGTCCGTTGACCATGATCTCGGTGACGGAGGCGTCCTCCAGGAGGGGTTCGAGCACACCGAGCCCGAGCGCCTCGTCCACGACCCGCCGGATGAGCTGGGAGCGTTCGGCGGTGGAGAGGACCGGGCCCTCACGGCTGATGATGTGGCCGAGGACGCGTTCCAGCCGGGCCCGGCGGTCGGCGGCGGCGAGCGAGGACATCTCCGCGAGGTCGATCTCCTCCAGGAGCTTCGCGCGGTACGTGGCGACCAGGTGCCCGTCCTCCCGTCCTCCGGCGCGCTCCTCGGGGGCGGTGATGCGTGCCCGCAGGCTCATGGGTACTCCTCGGGTGGGGTGGGTGCGCTCAGTCGCGGCGCGTGGTGGCGGAGTCCCGCGGCATGGTGGCGGACTTCTCGACCGTGCGCCCCCCGAGCAGGCCGAGCAGGACGTCCGGGATGTCCACCGTGACCTTCACCGTGACGGTGTCGCCCCCGGTCGGCGGGCCGATCCGCGCCCGGCCGGCGACCCAGCCGGTCATGGACGCCCTGCCGACGCGGTCGTACGACGCGGACAGGTCGTCCTGCGAGGCGGCGCGGGCGGCCGCCCTGGCGCCGGTGCCCGCCTGCTGGGCGGTGTACGCGACCAGTCCCAGTTGCAGGCCGGCCATGCCGATGAGGATGAGCACCGGGAGGAACCCGAGGTATTCGAGGGCGGTCGAGCCACGGTCCCCCCGGCGTCCGGTCAGGGCCCCGGCCGGGCCTGGCCTCCGTGACGGCTTCATGCCGCGTCACCTTCCTTCCACGGGCGCGCCGGCCGTCGCCACGACCGGGATGGGCAGCCCGGCGAAACCGGGGAAGAGTACGGGGGCCCGCAGCGAGACGCGGGCGGTGACCACGTCGCCGCCGCCGCCGAGGTCGCAGTCGATGTCCGCCGAGCCCTCCCAGGCGCCGGGGAGCCGCTCGTGCGCGGCGTCGAGGCAGGCGGCCGCACTGCCGTGGGTGCCCGCGCCGACCGCCTTGCGCACCCCCGCGTCCGCGGCGCCGCCGGCCAGCGTGAAGGTGTAGCCCACCAGGACCGCCTGCCAGAGCAGCACCAGGGTCACCAGGATGATGGGGACCATCCCGGTGAACTCGACGACCAACTGTCCCCGGTCGCCTCTCGGCCGTGCCGGTATCCGCCCCGGCGCCCTCGTGGTCCGCATCGCCTCAGCCTCCCCCGCCGAGTGCGCCGCCCCTGCGCCGGCGGCCTCCGATCGCGCCCCTGTCGCCGCGGAGCGCACCGCCGCGCTGCGCCGCGCGTGGAGCGGCCTTCACCAGTCCGAGTTCCCCGGCCACCGCCCACAGGGCCTGTTTCACCGTGGAGCGGGCGTCCAGTTCGTGCATACGTCCGGAGTCCACCGCGCCCTGGAGTTCCTTGAAGTTGGCCGGTACCGCCGTGCCCGCCAGCCGGGTTCCGGTGATCCGCTGGATCAGCGGCGGCTGGATCTCGGTGGTGCGGCTGAAGCGGTTGACGAGGGTGACCGTCTCCTCGGCCTTGCGGATCTGGAGCCGGTCCCACATCCGGACGATGCGTTTCGCGCCCCGCACGGCGACCACGTCGGGGGTCGTCACCAGCACGGCGGTGTCGGCCATCTCGATCGCCGTGGCGTTGGCGCCGTTCATCTGGCTTCCGCAGTCGACCACGACGATCTCGTACCGCGAGCGCAGGGCGCTGACGATCTGGCGGGCGGAGCGGTCGCTGACCTCTTCGCCGCGTTCGCCCTCGCCCGGTGCCAGTAGCAGGGCCAGTCCCGTGTCGTGGGAGAAGACGGCGTCGGACAGCACCCGGGGCGAGATGTCGGTGATCGTGGCCAGGTCGACGACCGAGCGCCGGAACTGCACGTCGAGGTAGGCGGCGACGTCGCCGTTCTGGAGGTCCAGGTCCACGAGGGCGGTCGCGTGTCCCGACGCCTGTGCGGCCAGGGCTAGTTGGACCGCGGTGAGGGTGGTTCCCACGCCGCCCTTGGCCCCGGTGACGGTGACGACGGTGCCGCCGGGTCCCGTGAGGGACTCGCCGCCCGTCCCGAGGTGGCGCCGCATCCCGGTGGACCACTGGGCGGCGGCCTGCACCCGGTGGGCGAGTTCCTCGTAGCTCAGCGGGAGGGTACCCAGGCCCCGGGCGCCCGCGTCCATGGCCGCGGCGAAGAGGCCGGGGCTCGCGTCCGACGTGATGAGCACGACCCCGACGGCGGGGAAGCGCAGGGAGACCTCCCGGATCAGTTCCAGGGCGGGCACCGGACCGATCCGCTCGTGCACCAGCACGACCTCGGGCAGCTCCTCGACGGACTCCGCGGCCAGCCGGGCGAGGGTGTCGACGAGCTGTGTCGAGTCACCGACCGGGGCCGCCGGTTCCGCCTCGGGGAGCTGGCTGAGCAGGGTGATGACGGACCTGGCCGCGTCGGCGTCGCCGACGGCCGGGAGGATTCTGGTGGTCATCCCGTCCTCACTTGTCCTTGTCGAGCGTGTAGGTGCGGTCGCCGGGGCGGATGGTGCCGTCGCTGCCGGGGGCGATCAGCGCGAGCCGTACGTGCTGCGCGAAGGATTCCGCGTAGGCGACGCGCTGGGTGTCGAGGGTGTCGAGCGCGAAGGTGATCGGCACGGCCTCGGTGGCCCGGTTCCGGTCGTCCTTGCGGGGCTCCAGCGGGGTCAGTTCGCCCACGTCGAGCACCTTGGCGTTGGAGACGATGACCTTGGACTGGGGGGCGTCGCCCTCCCGCTCGCCCTCGAAGGTGGCGTAGATGTTCACCTTGTCGTCGGGCCGGATCTTGCCCGCCACACCGGTCGCGGCGTCGATCATGATGGCGATCTCCTGCTCCCCCGGCCGCAGTTGCGGACTGCGCACCATCATGTCGGACTGCATCAGGGAGCCCTTCTTCAGCTCGGTGACCGCGATCTTGCCGTTGATCTCGGACAGATCGGTGACGGCGTTGGCCGAGAGCCAGCGTTTGGGCATCGAGACCTTTTCGAACTGCTTCTCGTTCAGGGCCGTGTAGGGCGGTACGGCTGTCCTGAGCCGGTAGGCGTCGACCTCCGGGCCCACCTTGGAATTGACGTCGCTGATGACCGAGAGCACCCCGGCGAACGCGCCGAAGGCGCACAGGACCGACAGGATCAGGAGTATCACGCCGCGGCGCTGACGGGAGTTCATGGGCGGGACGACCTCGCTCGGTTCGGATCGGGGGCGGCGGGCGGGTGCACGCGCGGGCCAGGGGGGCGCGGCGTGGGTCAGGGGCCGGGAAGCGCGGGGGTCGTGTGGTGCGGGGTACGCGCCGCGTGGGTGCGGCCGGCCGGGGCCGACGGTGCCGAGCAGAATCCGCAGCGGTCCCCTATCAGCTCCATTCCGCACCAGTGGCAGCTCTCCCGCCGGACGGACGAGACGAGTTGGTAGAGCACCGAGACGTCGGGGAGGTAGGAGGCGAACTCCACCAGTTTGCCGGTACCCCACCACCGGGGGGACACGGCGGGCAGCGCGCACTCCTGGACGGCCTGGACGTTCCAGGCGGGGGCCAGTGTCCGCCGTACCCAGTCGGAGGTCAGCCGGCCCTGGGCGACGAGCAGTTGGGTGCCGTATTCGGGACCGGCGGGCGGCTCGGTGGCGGAGCCGATCCTGACGAGCTGGGGGCGCGGGGACGCGAGTACGGCGAACTGGGCGCCGGGCACCCAGGACTTGGCGTGGGTCCTGAGGCTGACGGGCACCCGGTCGAGCCGGGCCACCGAGCTGAGCAGGGCGCCGGCGTGGATGTAGTGGGACAGCAGCCGGGCGGCCGACGCCACCACACCGGGGCTGAAGTCGCAGAGGGACAACTGGCGTAACTGGCGCACCAGTACGGCCACTCCCAGCGGCGGCAGGTCCACCTTGAGCAGGGCGATGCGGTCGCTCTCCAGGACCGACCGGACGGCGTGCATCCGGCGCTCGTGGGCGGGGTCGATCCCCGCGGGGTAGACGGCGATCACATGGCCGTGCTGTTCCAGGAGAAGGTGCATGTCGCCGGTGGCCGGCTCGAAATCCTGTGCGCTCGGGGCCTGGAGGAGGGCCGCGGTCGGGGTGTGCTGATCGGTCGGCGGCAGCACCAGATCGGCGCTTGTCACTGCTATTGCGGTCGGCACGCTCTTCCCCGTTCGGCTTCGGCCGCTGTCGTGGTGACGCGGGCCGCAATCGCTCCTGCTCGGTACTTCTTCCTCAGCACTTTAGCCACGTCCCACCAGGCAGAGAATAGGAATCGGGGTCGAGAACGGCGATGTCCAGCACGTACGTTCGCAAGGCCCGCGTACGAAAAGGGACGTAGCCCGAGCTGGTTAACTCCTGTACCACTGCGGAGGGTTACGCCCGCCCCGAAGGTTTGAACTCACGGCATTTCGTCCCCGCACGTCAGGGCCGATAGGGAACGCTTTCCCGAGCCGTTTCGGAAATCCGTTCCGTCACGGCGGCCGGGCCCCGGCCGCATCACCCGTACGCGTGCCCCGCCGTGGACGCCGGACCCGGCCCGCACGCCCGTCCGAGGACGCCTGTCCGGCGCTCCCGACGACGGCCGGCGGGCATCCGTGCTGCCAGAGGTCTTGACAACCTGATTGGTCTGGACCAGTTTATGCGCCAACGGTGGCCACCGTTCCCGCCCGCATCCCCCAACTCCCCCACCGGAGGCAGCAAGTGGAACGCTCCGTAGGCAGCAGTCGAAGAAGCCGCCGCTCCCGACCCCTCCTCGGCGGAGCCGTCGCCGTGCTCGCGGCCGGAGCCCTGTCCGTGACCGGGCTGGCCGGCAGCGCCCAGGCGGCGGACATCAACGTCGCCAAGAACGCCGGGTTCGAGAACGGCCTCACCGGCTGGACCTGTTCCGCCGGCAGCGGTACGACCGTCTCCTCCCCCGTGCACGGCGGTACCGCCGCGCTCAAGGCCACCCCCAGCGGCCAGGACAACGCCCGGTGCGCCCAGTCGGTGGCCGTGAAGCCCGGCTCCACCTACACGCTGAGCTCCTGGGTGCAGGGCGGGTACGCCTACCTCGGCGCGAGCGGCACCGGCACCACCGACGTCTCCACCTGGACGCCGGGCAGCACCGGCTGGACCCAGCTGCGGACCAGCTTCACCACCGGCCCGTCCACCACCTCGGTGACCGTCTACACCCACGGCTGGTACGGCCAGGCGGCCTACTTCGCCGACGACGTCGAGGTCGTCGGACCGGACGGCGGCGGCGGTACGGACCAGCCCGGCCCCGCGGTCCCCGGCGCCCCGGCCGGGCTGACCGTCGGCACCACCACCTCGTCGTCCGTGGCCCTGTCCTGGAACTCGGTCTCCGGCGCCACCGGCTACACCGTCTACCGGGACGGCGTCAAGGCGACCACCACCACCGGCACCTCGGCGACGGTGGGCCAACTGGCCGCCGACACCGCCTACCAGTTCTCGGTGAGCGCCACCAACGCCGCCGGTGAGTCGGTCAAGTCGGCCACGGTCAGCGGGCGTACGGCCAAGTCGGACACCCCCGGCCCCGGCCCCTCGACCTCCGTGCCCAAGCACGCGGTGACCGGCTACTGGCAGAACTTCAACAACGGCGCCGCCGTCCAGAAGCTCAGCGACGTGCCCGCGGCCTACGACATCATCGCCGTCTCCTTCGCGGACGCCACCTCCACGCCCGGCGCCGTGACCTTCAACCTGGACTCGGCGGGCCTGAACGGCTACACGGTCGCCCAGTTCAAGGCGGACATCAAGGCCAAGCAGGCCGCGGGGAAGAACGTCATCATCTCCGTCGGCGGCGAGAAGGGCACGGTCTCGGTCAACAGCGACGCCTCCGCGAACGCGTTCTCCGACTCGCTGTACGCGCTGATCCAGGAGTACGGCTTCAACGGGGTCGACATCGACCTGGAGAACGGCCTCAACTCCACCTACATGACGAAGGCGCTGCGCTCGCTGTCCTCGAAGGCGGGCTCCGGCCTCGTCATCACGATGGCGCCGCAGACCATCGACATGCAGTCCACGTCCGGTGAGTACTTCAAGACGGCGCTCAACATCAAGGACATCCTGACCGTCGTCAACATGCAGTACTACAACAGCGGTTCGATGCTGGGCTGCGACGGCAAGGTCTACTCGCAGGGTTCGGTGGACTTCCTCACCGCGCTCGCCTGCATCCAGCTGGAGGGCGGCCTCGCCCCGTCGCAGGTCGGTCTCGGTGTCCCCGCCTCCACGCGGGGCGCGGGCAGCGGCTACGTCGCCCCGTCGGTCGTGAACGCGGCCCTGGACTGCCTGGCCAAGGGCACGAACTGCGGTTCCTTCAAGCCGTCCAAGACGTACCCGGACATCCGCGGTGCGATGACCTGGTCGACGAACTGGGACGCCACGGCCGGTAACGCCTGGTCCGGCGCGGTCGGCCCGCACGTCCACGGCCTTCCGTAACCTCCCGCTCCCACCCCGATGACCGGCAGCGCCGCCGCTCCCCCGGCGGCGCTGTCGGCGTCCCGGGCCGTGCGGCCCCCGGGGTGTGACGGACCGCGACGGGCCCCGGGGGGGCGCGCCCGGCTCAGCCCAGGACGGCGAGGGCGTCGATCTCGATGAGCAGCCCCTTGGGCAGGCCCACGTAGACCGTCGTACGGGCGGCGGCGGGGGCGGTGAGTCCCTGCTCCTCGAAGTACGCGTTGTAGAGGGCGTTCATCTCGGCGAAGTGGTCGACGTCCGTGAGGTAGACACGCATCATCATCACGTCGTCCCAGCTCGCGCCGCCCTCTTCCAGGATCGCCTTGACGTTGGCGAAGGTCTGGAGGGTCTGCTCGCGCAGGGTGGGGCCGGCCGGGGTGGGCGCCTGGCCCTCCACGGCGGGCAGGAAGCCGACCTGGCCGGCGACCTGGAGGATGTTCCCCTTCCGCACGCCGTGCGAGAACTTCGCGGGCGGGGTGGTGTGGGTGCTGGGGGTGAGAGCGGTCTTCTCGGTCATGGCGGTTCAGGCCTTCTTCGTGTGGGTGGTACCGGAGTAGTCCCGGCTGACGGCGTCGGCGGTGCGGCGCACCAGCGGGAGGAGGGTGAGGAGCTCCTCGGCGGTGACGACCACGTTCGGCGCGGACACCGACATGGCGGCGACGACCCGCCCGTCCGCGCCCCGGACGGGTGCGCCGACGCAGTTGATGGACTCCTCGTGGCCGCCGAGGTCGGTGGCCCATCCCTGTTCGCGTACGACGGCGAGCTCCCTGAGGAAGGCACCGGCGTTCGGGGTCGAACGGGACGTGTACATGGGGTAGTCGAGACGTTCGGCGATCGCACGCCGCTCCGGCTCGGTCAGGTCGGCGAGGAGCAGCTTGGCGACCGCGGCGACGGTGATCGCGACGGGTTTGCCGATCCGCGAGTACATCCGCACGGGGTAGCGGCTCTCCACCTTGTCGATGTAGAGGACCTCGTGCTCCTCGTACACGGCGAGGTGGACGGTGTGCCCGCACCGCTCGTTGAGCTCGACGAGGTGGGGGTGGGCGATCTCGCGTACGTCGAGGTTCTCGACCGCTTCCTGGGCGAGGGAGAAGAGCCGGGCGCCGAGCCGGTAGCGCTGGTCCTGCTGGCGGTAGACGAGCCCGTGCTCGTGGAGCGTCCGCAGCAGGCGCAGTGCCGTGGACTTGTGGACGCCGAGCCGCTCGGCGACCTGGCCGAGGTCGGCGGGGCCCTGGGCCAGCAGCGGCAGGATGCTCAGCGCGCGGTCGACGGTCTGGCTCATACGGCTTCTGCCTCCTCGTTCGCCCCTTCTTCCGTCCAGCCGGGGCCGAGACGAAGTGTGCCCCAGGCGGTGTCGTCCAGGGCGGCGAGGCGGTCGGCGTGCGGGCGGGAGGGGGGCGCGGTGAGGTCACCGGGGACGGTGAGGACGGCGGCGGCCATCAGATGCCCGTGCCGGGCCCGCTCCCGTACGGGCAGGCCGCGCAGGGTGGCGGAGAGGAACCCGGCGGCGAACGCGTCACCGGCGCCGACGGGGGCGATGACGTCCACCCGGAGCGCGGAGACGTCGGTCACGGTGTCGGGCCGCCCCTCGCCGGTCCGGGAGAGGACGGTGGCGCCCTCCGCGCCCCGCTTGACGACGAGGACGTCCGGCTCGGGCAGCGCCGCCCGGACGGCCCGCGTACCGCGGACGCCCCAGACCTCCTCCGCCTCGTCCTCCCCGACGAAGACCAGGTCGCAGCGGCGTGCCAGCTCCAGCAGCACCTCGGGCCCCGGGTCGCGGCCCCGCCACAGGCCGGGCCGGTGGTTGACGTCGAAGGAGAGCAGGGGGCGGCCGGGGCGGGGGGCGGTCAGCGCGCGGAGCAGGGCCAGGCAGTCGGCGGAGAGCGCGGCGGTGATGCCGGACAGGTGCAGGACGCGGCCGCCGAGGAGGACGTCGTGGGGGACGTTGTCCGGGGACATCGCGGAGGCGGCGGACCCCGCGCGGTAGTACACCACCTCGTGGACGTCGGTGGACCGGTCCGTCGCGGTGCGGAAGTAGACGCCGGTGGGGCGGTCCGGGTCGCGGTGTACGGCGGAGGTGTCCACCCCGTACGCGCGGACGGCCTCGACGAGGTGGTCCCCGAAGCCGTCCGCGCCGACCCGGCTGACCCATGTGACGGTGTGTCCGGCCGAGGCCAGGGCACAGGCGACGTTGGACTCGGCGCCGCCGATGGTCCGGGAGAAGGAGGGGACGTCGGCGAGGCGGCCGGGCCGCGAGGGCAGGAACGTCACCATGGACTCGCCGAGGCAGACGACGTCCGTGTCCGCGGCGGGTGTCCTGGCTGCGGATCCGGGCACGCTGGCTCCTCCTGGTCGGCCGTGGGCGCCGGTGGGGACCATTGACCCGGCATCGGCTCGGATGTTAGACAGCGTCGAGCGATATGCGCAATGACCGTTGCACATGGCGCAACACCCACTCTCCGAGGAGGATCCCTTGGCCGTCGAGCAGCAGCCCGCCGACCGGTCCGCCGGACAGGCCACGGACCGGCCCCGCGCGGGAGCCGTGGCGGACGCCGTCGCGGCACTCGCCGACGAACGCGTCGACCACCGCTTCAAGGGCCTGCCGCCCGACGCGGCGGGCCTGACCGTCGGCGCCCTCGCGGCCGAGCGCCGGAACCTGTTCACCGGCGGGTTCACCACCCCCGTGCTGGCGCTCTCCGCCGAGTCCGTGGAGGCCAACCTCGCCCTCCTGGAGGCGTACACCGAGCGGCACGGGCTGGCCTTCGCCCCGCACGGCAAGACGTCGATGTCCCCGGAGCTCTTCGCCCGCCAGCTGGAGCACGGCGCCTGGGGCATCACCGCCGCCGTCCCCCACCAGGTACGGGTCTACCGGGCGTACGGCATCCGCCGGATCTTCCTGGCCAACGAGGTCGTGGACCCGGTCGCCCTGGGGTGGCTGGCCGCCGAGCTGGCCGCCGACCCGGACTTCACCTTCGTCTGCTACGTGGACTCGGCGCGCGGCGTCGAGCTGATGGACGAGGCGCTGCGCGCGGCCGGTGCCACGCACCCCGTCGACGTCGTCGTGGAGCTGGGAGCGGGGCAGGGCGCGCGCACCGGCGCCCGCACGGAGGCCGACTGCGCGGCGGTCGCCGACGCCGTGGCCGCCGTACCCACCCTGCGCCTGGTGGGCGTCGCCGGGTACGAGGGCGAGGTCCCCGACGCCTCCCCCGAGCGGGTACGGGAGTGGCTCGGCCGGCTCGTGGCGCTGGCCGCCGGCTTCGACGCGGCCGGCCGCTTCGGTGACCTGGCCGCCGACGAGGAGATCGTCCTCAGCGCGGGCGGCAGCGCCTGGTTCGACACGGTCGCCGAGGTCTTCGCGGACGTCCCGGAGCTGAGCCGCCCCGCCTGCAAGCTGCTGCGCTCCGGCGCGTACGTCAGTCACGACGACGGGCACTACCGCCACCTCACCCCCTTCAACCGCGTCCCCGACGAGGGCGCGCTGCGCCCCGCGTTCCGGCTCTGGGCGCAGGTCGTCTCGCGGCCCTCGCCCGACCAGGCCTTCGTCAACGCGGGCAAGCGCGACGCGGCCCACGACCTCGACCTCCCCGAGGCGCAGGTGATCCGCTCCGCCCGTGACGGCTCGGTCCGCCCGGCCACCGGTGTCACGGTCACCGGCCTGTCCGACCAGCACGGCTGGCTCCGCACGGACGCGGGCACCGGCCTGGAGGTCGGGGACTGGATCGGCATGGGCCTCTCGCACCCCTGCACGTCCTTCGACAAGTGGCAGCTGATCCCGCTGGCCGAGGCGGACGGCACCGTCACCGGCTACCTCCGTACCTTCTTCTGACCCCGGCGGGCCGTCCCCGCCCCGAAAGGCGAAACCCCTCATGGACCTGGTCATCCGCGACACCCGCGTCGTCGACGGTTCCGGCGCGCCCTCCTACCGCGCCGACGTGGGTGTCACGGACGGCCGGATCACCGAGATCCGCCGGGAGGGCGACGGCCCGCGCCCCACCGGCGCCCGCACCCTGGACGCCGACGGGCTGGCGCTCTCCCCCGGTTTCACCGACATGCACGCGCACAGCGACCTGGCCCTGCTGCGCGACCCCGACCACAGCGCGAAGGCCGCCCAGGGCGTCACCCTGGAGGTCCTCGGACAGGACGGGCTGTCCTACGCCCCCGCCGACGACCGGACCCTGGCCGAGGTGCGGCGCGCCGTCGCCGGCTGGAACGGCGACGGCTCCGACATCGCCTTCGACTGGCGCACCGTGGGCGGCTACCTGGACCGCCTCGACCGCAACTTCGGCGGCCAGGGCATCGCGGTCAACGCCGCCTACCTCGTCCCGCAGGGCACCGTGCGGATGCTCGCGGTGGGCTGGGAGGACCGTCCGGCCACCGAGTCCGAGCTGGTCCGGATGAAGGACCTGGTCGCCCAGGGGATGACGGAGGGCGCGGTCGGCATGTCCTCGGGCCTGACGTACACCCCGGGGATGTACGCGAGCGACTCCGAACTCACCGAGCTGTGCCGGGTGGTGGCCCGGTACGACGGCTACTACTGCCCGCACCACCGCTCGTACGGCGCCGGGGCGCTCGCCGCGTACGAGGAGATGGTCCGGCTCACCCGTGACGCCGGATGCGCCCTGCACCTGGCGCACGCCACCATGAACTTCGGCGTCAACGAGGGGAAGGCCCCCGACCTCCTCGCCCTGCTGGACGACGCCCTCGCGGCGGGTTCCGACATCTCGCTGGACACCTATCCGTACACCCCCGGCTGCACGACGCTGGTGGCGATGCTGCCGAGCTGGGCCGGGGAGGGCGGGCCCGAGGCGGTCCTGACGCGGCTCGCGGACGAGGCGGCGGCCGAGCGGATCCGCCACCATCTGGAGTCCGTGGGCTCGGACGGCTGCCACGGCGTCCCCATCGACTGGGACACCATCGAGATCTCGGGTGTCGGCTCGCCGGAACTGGCCGGGTACATCGGCCGTACGGTCGCCGAGTCCGCCCGGACGCGCGGCGAGGCGCCCTGGGTGACGGCCCGCCGGCTGCTCACCGAGGACCGGCTCGGCACGACGATCCTCCAGCACGTCGGCCACGAGGAGAACGTCCGGCGGATCATGCGCCACCGGGTGCACACCGGGGGCAGCGACGGCATCCTCCAGGGCGACAAGCCGCACCCGCGGGCCTACGGCACCTTCCCGCACTATCTCGGCCGGTACGTCAGGGAGTTGGGCGTCCTGTCCCTGGAGGAGTGCGTCGCCCACCTGACCTCCCGCCCCGCCGCGCGGCTGCGCCTGCCGGACCGGGGGCTCGTCCGCGAGGGCTACCGCGCCGACCTGGTCCTCTTCGACCCGGACACGGTGGCGGCCGGCTCCACGTTCGACGAGCCGCGCGCCCTGCCGGTGGGCATCCCGCACGTGCTGATCGACGGCCGCTTCGTCATCGAGGACGGCCGCCGCACGTCCGTCCTGGCGGGCCGGGCGGTACGGGGAGCGGGGCGCCCGGTCCGGCCCTGACCCGGCGCGAGGCGGACTCGGGGCGGCCGGTGCGGGCCGGGGCGGCGGGCGCGGGGGCCGGCGGGAGTCCGGCGGCGAGGCCCAGGGGCGGAGGCGGGATTCCCACCGCCCCTGGGGAGGTGAGGGGTCCTACGGCTTGGGCAGGGCGCAGCCCGTCCGGTTCAGGTCGATCTGGTTGCCGGGGCCGACGCACGGCACGATGCCGTACGTCTGCTGGGCGTAGTTGATGCCCTTGCGGACGGTCACGGCCCCGTTCTCGTCGACCTCGCACGGGTTGTTGTCCGTGCACCGCTGGCCGTCCTCATTCCCCGTGTTGTTGACCGCGACCACCTTGCCGGTCGTGTCGCTGATCACCGGGGACCCGGACGTGCCGCCGATCGTCTGGCAGGCGGAGGTGTAGCGGACCGAGTCCTTCCAGGTCCAGGAGCCCTCCTTGAGGCGGTAGGCGAACCCGTCGACGGCGCAGCTGTACATGCGCTTCCAGTAGCCGGAGGCGACGGTGATCGCGGTGCCCTGCGCCGGGCGCGCGGAGTCGAGTTCCAGGGCCTTGATGCCGTAGGAGCTCTCGATCTGGGCGTACGTACGCGTCAGCTGGTACAGCGAGACGTCGGTGTCCGTCATCGTGCCGTAGGCGATCTTGGACGCGCGCAGGGTGCCGACGCCGCTGCCCGCCGCGTTCAGCAGGGTGAAGCTGCGGGTCGAGGACCGGTTGAGCAGGACCTGGCCGGGACCGGGGAAGCCGGTCTCCAGGCAGTGGCCGTTGGACAGCACGAGGGCGGGGTCGTCCGGCTGGGACGAGGGCACGCGGACGACCGAGCCGGAGCAGTTGCTGAGCGCGACGGTGCCGGCGAAGTTGACGGCCTTGGCGCGGACTTGGGGCGTGTCCGTCGTCCCGGCGGCGGCCGCCGGTGCGACGCCCGCCCCGAGGAGCAGGACGGAAAGAAACGCTCCGACGAGAGGCTTTTTCATGTGAGGGTCCCCTCCAGGTATGCCGTGACCGGAGTTCTTCCGGTTTTGACATGCGCATGCTTCTGTATGGAGGGGCGCCCCACAAGGGGCGAAATCCAGCCACTCGCCCGACCCGACGACCGGTGAGGGCGGAAGGGGACCGTCCGCGCCGGCGGCCCGTACCTCAGGCTTCGGCGGCCGTCCCCGGAGCGCTCTCGGCCCTCGCCGTCTCCTTGGCGTACCCCACCGCCGCGAGCAGGCTCAACGCCGGCTCCGCCTCACGCAACGTCTTGATGGCGCGCACCGAGTCGGGCGGCCCCTCGTACCCCGCGGCGTCGAGCCGCTGGCGCACCCACCGGGCGCGCAGCTCGGCGTCCGGGACGGCGGCGGCCTCGGCGACGAGCGCGAGGGCCCGTTCCAGGCCGGGGCGCTCGGCGTCCGGGGCGGCCTCCAGGGCCCGCCGGAGCCGCTCGGCGATCCCGTCCGCCTCCCGTACCAGGAGCGCGGCGCCGTCGTGCTTGGTCTGCGTACCGAAACCGATCATGCGGGGAGCCTGCCCCGGACCGGCCGCGCCCGCACCGGATTTGAGATACATCTGAGCCGGCTGCGTACTGTCGGGGAATGACACTCGACCTCGACGCCTACTTCGCCCGCATCGGCTGGGCCGGGGAGCGGCGTCCCACCGCGCACGTCCTGCGTTCGGTCCACCGCGCCCATGTACGCGGCATCCCGTTCGAGAACCTGGAGTCCGCCCTCGGCGGCGTCCCGTCCCTCGCGCTGCCCGATCTGGAGGCGAAGCTGGTCCGCTCCGCACGCGGCGGGTACTGCTACGAGCAGAACACCCTGCTCGCCGCCGCCCTGACGGAGCTGGGCTTCCGGGTGACGCTGCTGGCCGCGCGAGTGGTCGTCGGGGCGGCGCCCGGTGACATCCGGCCACGGACCCACATGCTGCTGAAGGTCCTGGCGGAGGACGAGCCCACGCCCTTCGTGGCGGACGTCGGCTTCGGGTCGACGGGGGCACTCCTGGAGCCCGCCCCGCTCGTGGTGGACGCCGTGCTGTCCGACGCCCCGCGCCGCCACCGCCTGGTCCACGCCCCGCACGACGGGCCGCTGGAGCTGTGGGAGCTGCAGACGGACAAGGGCGGTGTCTGGGAGCCGCAGTACGAGTTCACCCTGGAGCCCTTCGAGGCACCGGACTTCGAGGTCGCCAACTGGCACATGGCGACCTACCCGCGCTCGCCGTTCCGGGAGGTGGTGTACGCCCAGCGCACCCTGCCGGGACTCCACCGGGCGCTCTCCGGCCGGACCTATGTGCGGACGGCGGACGACGGCACGGTCGAGGAGCGCGAGCTGGACAGCGCGGCGGAGGTCGTACGGGTGCTGGCCGAGGACTTCGGCCTGCGGCTCCCCGAGGGGACCGCGCTGCCCGGGTAGGCCGGGGGTGTCCGAGGGGCGCCCGGACAGCCCGGGGCCCGGGGCCGTCCTGCCCAGCGGCCCGGGAGGGCGTCCCGGACCGGCGCCGCGTGGCGCATCTCACCCGTTCCGCCCGCCACGCCCGCATTCCAAGCCCCGGCGCCGCCCCGACCGGTCCTTCCCACGGTCTCCGGCCGGGGCGGCATGCCGATGGAAGAGCGGACCCCGCGCGGTGCGCCCGTCGCGGGACCGGCACGGCCGCGCACCGGGCGCACCGGGCGAAACACGGTCGTAAGCTCGCAGCCATGCAGGTCATCCAGTCAACGAAGCTCTCCGGCGTCTGTTACGAGATCCGCGGCCCCGTGCTCGAAGAGGCCATGCGGCTGGAGGCGGCGGGCCACCGCATCCTCAAGCTCAACACGGGCAACCCCGCGGCCTTCGGGTTCGAGTGCCCGCCGGAGATCCTGGAGGACATCCTGCGCAACCTCTCGGGGGCGCACGGCTACGGCGACGCGAAGGGGCTGCTGTCCGCGCGCCGCGCGGTGATGCAGCACTACCAGACCAAGGGGATCGACCTCGGCGTCGAGGACGTCTACCTGGGCAACGGCGTCTCCGAGCTGATCCAGATGTCGATGCAGGCGCTGCTCGACGACGGCGACGAGGTGCTCGTACCCGCCCCGGACTACCCGCTGTGGACGGCCTCGGTGTCGCTGGCCGGCGGTACGGCGGTGCACTACCGCTGCGACGAGCAGGCCGACTGGATGCCGGACCTCGCCGACGTCGAACGCCGGATCACCGACCGCACCAAGGCGATCGTGATCATCAACCCGAACAACCCCACCGGCGCGGTGTACGACGACGAGATGCTGCGCGGTCTGACGGAGATCGCCCGCCGCCACAACCTGGTCGTCTGCTCCGACGAGATCTACGACCGGATCCTGTACGACGGCGCCACGCACACCCCGACCGCGGCCGTCGCCCCGGACCTGATGGTCCTCACCTTCAACGGGCTCTCCAAGAACTACCGGATCGCCGGTTACCGCTCCGGCTGGATGGCCGTCTGCGGCCCGAAGGCGCACGCCTCCTCGTACATCGAGGGGCTGACGGTCCTGGCCAACATGCGGCTCTGCGCCAACATGCCGGCCCAGCACGCGGTGGCCACCGCGCTCGGCGGGCGGCAGTCGATCGAGGACCTGGTGCTGCCGGGCGGGCGGATCCTGGAGCAGCGGGACATCGCGTACGACCTGCTGACGCGGATTCCCGGGGTGACCTGTGTGAAGCCGAAGGGGGCGCTGTACCTCTTCCCCCGGCTGGATCCCAAGGTGTTCAAGATCAAGGACGACCGGCAGATGGTCCTGGACCTGTTGCGGGCCGAGAAGATCATGGTGGTGCAGGGCACCGGCTTCAACTGGCCGGATCCGGACCATTTCCGGGTGGTCACACTGCCTCCGGCCAAGGATCTGACCGACGCGGTGACCCGGATCGGTCACTTCCTGGACGGTTACAGCCAGCCCTGAGCACGGTTCGGACCAGAGCTGTCCGGATCATGCACAACTTTAGACTGGATCCAAGATAGGATGGCCTTACTGTAACGTCAGGAGGCCACCCATGTACGAGCCGATCCGCACCAAATCGGTCCACACATCGGCCGACCACGCCGATTTCCCGCATCGCAGCCGTGAGGACGAGCTGGACATCCAGCTCGCCGGGCACCTCGGCGCCCTGCTCGCCGTCACCGACGAACTCGGACTCACCACCGAAGGCGACCGCATCGCGGCACAGGTGGCCCGGCTGCGGGGCGCGCCGCCCGCCCGTCACGCCGGACGGACCGACGCCCCGGCGCCGGCCCTGCGCCGCCGCGCCCACGCCCTCGCGGGCCGGGCCCTGGTGGTCGCAGCCTCCCGCGCCGACACGGCGGTCGCGATCCTCGCCGCCGAGGCCATGGACGCGCACACCGCCGCCCTGTCCCCCACCGACCCCGCCGCCCCCACCGCCCTGGTGGGCGCCCCCTGACGGCCCCGGTCCACGCGCCCCGGCGGCGCGTGGACCGGGTGCCCCCGACCCGCGGACCCGCCCGGCACCACGGGCACCGGCCCGCGCCCGCCGCCGGGCAGCGCCTCACCCGCCGCCGGACAGCACACCGCCCCGCCGGGTTCGCGCCCGGCGGGGCGGTGGGGGGTCCGGCCCGGAGAGGTGAGGGGGTGCTCCGGGTCCGGGCCGCGGCGGTGGCCGTTTCCACAGGTCAGGGCGGATGTCGTGACGCCCGCCGCGGGGTCTCGGTCAGCCCAGGCGCCGCACCAGGGCGTGGTACTCGTCCCACAGCTCCTTCGGCGTGTGGTCGCCGAAGGTGTCGAGGTGCCCGGGGATCAGCGCGGCCTCCTCGCGCCAGACGTCGGTGTCGACGGTGAGGAGGAACTCCAGGTCGGACTGGTCGATGTCCAGACCGTCGGTGTCCAGGGCGCCCTTGGCCGGCAGGACGCCGATCGGGGTCTCGACGCCCTCGGCCGTGCCCTCCAGGCGCTCGACGATCCACTTCAGGACGCGGCTGTTCTCACCGAAGCCCGGCCAGACGAACTTCCCCGCGTCGTTCTTGCGGAACCAGTTGACGTAGTAGATCTTCGGCAGCTTCGACTGGTCGGCCTTGTCCGCGCCGACGTCCAGCCAGTGCCGCATGTAGTCGCCCATGTTGTAGCCGCAGAACGGCAGCATGGCGAAGGGGTCGCGGCGCAGTTCACCGACCTTGCCCTCGGCGGCCGCGGTCTTCTCGGAGGCGACGTTGGCGCCGAGGAAGACACCGTGCTGCCAGGTGAGGGACTCGGTGACCAGCGGGACGGCGGAGGCGCGGCGGCCGCCGAAGAGGATGGCCGAGATCGGCACCCCCTTGGGGTCCTCCCACTCCGGGGCGATGATCGGGCACTGGCCGGCCGGCACCGTGAAGCGGGCGTTGGGGTGGGCGGCGGGCGTACCGGACTCGGGGGTCCAGTCGTTGCCCTTCCAGTCCGTGAGGTGCGCGGGCGGCTCCTCGGTCATGCCCTCCCACCACACGTCGCCGTCGTCGGTGAGGGCGACGTTGGTGAAGACGGAGTTGCCCCACATGGTCTTCATCGCGTTGGCGTTGGTGTGCTCACCGGTGCCGGGCGCGACACCGAAGAAGCCGGCCTCCGGGTTGATCGCGTACAGCCGGCCGTCCTCACCGAACCGCATCCAGGCGATGTCGTCACCGACGGTCTCCACGGTCCAGCCGGGGATCGTGGGCTCCAGCATGGCGAGGTTGGTCTTGCCGCAGGCACTCGGGAAGGCGGCGGCGATGTACTTCGGGGTCGCCGACTCCCCACGCGGCGGGGTGAGTTTGAGGATCAGCATGTGCTCGGCGAGCCAGCCCTCGTCGCGGGCCATCACGGAGGCGATGCGCAGCGCGTAGCACTTCTTGCCGAGGAGGGCGTTGCCGCCGTAGCCGGAGCCGTACGACCAGATCTCGCGGTCCTCCGGGAAGTGCGAGATGTACTTGGTGGAGTTGCAGGGCCAGGGGACGTCGCTGTCGCCGTCCGCGAGCGGGGCGCCGAGGGTGTGGACGGCCTTGACGAAGAAGCCGTCGTCGCCCAGTTCGTCCAGGACCGCCCGGCCCATGCGCGTCATGGTGCGCATCGAGACGGCGACGTACGCGGAGTCGGTGAGCTCCACCCCGATCGCGGAGAGCGGGGAGCCGACGGGGCCCATGCAGAACGGGACGACGTACATCGTGCGACCGCGCATCGCGCCCCGGAAGACGCCCTGTTGCCCGGTGAAGATCTCGCGCATCTCCGCGGGATCCTTCCAGTGGTTCGTCGGACCCGCGTCCTCCTCCTTCCGGGAGCAGATGAAGGTGCGGTCCTCGACGCGGGCGACATCGCTCGGATCGGACGCGGCGTAGTACGAGTTGGGGCGCTTGACCGGGTCGAGTCTCGTGAAGGTGCCCTTGGCGACGAGCTCCTCGCACAGGCGCTCGTACTCGGCCTCGGAGCCGTCGCACCAGACCACCTGGTCCGGCTCGGTGACGGCCGCGATCTCGTCCACCCAGGAGGCGAGCTCCTGGTGGTTGGTCGGAAGGGTGAGGGGAGCCGCGATGTCGCGCGCCACGATCGCTCCTTGGAGTGGGTTTCTGTGGAAGAGGCCCCGTGGGGGCTGCGGCCCGGATGCTTCGTCCCCCATGTTGGCGCTCATCCGGTGCCGACCGCACTCATTTGATGGTCCACTCCTCGCGCCCATATGTCCAGAGGGCCGCCCAAGTGAGCGGGGGTGACCATCGCCACTCGAATCCGCTGCCTGAGGGCTGTCCCGTCACCCCTGGTGGATCAGCGCGCGGCGTCAGACGCGGTGGGTCGCAAGGCGGAGGGGTGTCCGCGTACTGGATGTGTTCGGGCGTTCCGACAACGCGGCGAGGAGCCGTAGCTGACTCGTGCGCCCGCCAGGGACGACGGGGCAGTCCTTACGGAGGCGTAGGTAGCATGCGGTCATGACTTCTGCCGCCGCAGCCTCCGGGCCCGTCGAGCTCACCGACCCCGTCCCCGTGAAGCCACGGCTGCGCGGCTGGCTGCACGCGGGCATGTTCCCCGCGGTGCTCATCGCCGGGATCGCCCTCATCGCGCTCACGGACAGCACCCGCGCGCGGATCGCCTGCGCGGTCTACATCCTCACCGCGTGCCTGCTGTTCGGCGTGAGCGCCGTCTACCACCGCGGCACCTGGGGCCCGCGCGGCGAGGCGGTGCTGCGCCGGCTGGACCACGCCAACATCTTCCTGATCATCGCGGGCACCTACACCCCGCTGACGCTGCTCCTGCTGCCGGACTCCACCGGCCGGCCGCTCATGTGGGCGGTCTGGGGCGCGGCGGCGGCCGGTATCGCCTTCCGGGTGTTCTGGGTCGGTGCCCCGCGCTGGCTCTACACCCCGTGCTACATCGCGATGGGCTGGGCGGCGGTGTTCTTCCTGCCGGACTTCATGCGGACGGGCGGCATAGCGGTCCTCGTCCTCGTCGTCGTGGGCGGGCTGCTCTACAGCGCGGGCGGGGTGATCTACGGCATCAAGCGGCCGAACCCCTCACCGCGCTGGTTCGGCTTCCACGAGGTCTTCCACTCGCTGACGCTGGCGGCGTTCGTCGTGCACTACGTCGGTATCTCCCTGGTCGCCTACCAGCACGGCTGAGCACACCCGCCGTACGCGAGGAGGGCCCGGCCACCACGGCCGGGCCCTCCTCGCGTGTCTCAGCCGCCGAGCTTCCGCTCCAGCTCCGTCACGTCCGTGGCCGGGGCGTCGCACACGAAGTGCCGGCAGACGTACGCCGCCGGCGCCCCGTCCACCCGCGGCCGGTCCACCAGCAGTGGGAACTCCGCGCCGCCCTCGGGCGCCTCCCCCGCGGCGACCACGGCACCGGGCGCCCGCCCGAGCAGCGCCGCCCGGTGCAGTTCCCCGCCGACCGGCCCGGCCACCGCCACCTCGCGCGGCCCGTCCAGCAGCGCCTCGGCGACGGCCAGCCCCCAGCCGATGAACCGGGGCGCCTTCGGTCCCAGCGCCTTCACCACCCCGAGCGCCCCCTCGGCGGCCGTGCGGTGCGCCTCGGAGCCGGTGTGCGCGGCGTACGACAGGAGTGCGCCGGCGGCCGCGGTCCAGCCGGCCGGGGTGGCACTGTCGGTGGGGTCCTGCGGCCGGCGGATCAGCCGCTCCGCGTCGTCCGCGGTGTCGTACAGCTGACCGTGCTCGCCGGTGAAACGCTCCAGCACGATGTCCAGAAGGAAACCGGCGAAATCCAGCCAGGCACCCTCGCCCGTGACCGAGGCCAGTGCGAGGAATCCTTCCGCCACATCGCCGTAGTCCTCCAGGACCCCGGCGTTGTCCCCCGCCCGGCCGTCCCTGGAGGTACGGCAGAGCCGGGCGGTGTCACCCATGTGGACCCGCACGAGCAGATCGGCGGCCTCGGTGGCGCGCTCGATCAGGTCGGGCCGGTCGAAGTAGGCGCCGGTCTCGGCGAGCGCGGCGACGGCCAGCCCGTTCCAGGCGGCGACGACCTTGTCGTCGCGCTCCGGGCGCACCCGCGTGCCGCGTGCGGCCAGCAGCCGGGCCCGTACGTCCGCGACGCGCGCCGGGTCCTCGTCCCGGCCGGACCGGACGAGGCGGAGCACCGAGGAACCCTCCTCGAAGGTGCCCTCGTCGCTCACCCCGAAGTACCCGGCGGCGAAGGCCGCGTCCTCCTCGCCCAGCACCTCGCGCAACTGCGCGGGCGTCCAGACGTAGTAGGCGCCCTCGACGTGCCGGCCCTGGCCGTCCTCGCTGTCGGCGTCCAGCGCGGAGGCGAAACCCCCCTCGGCCGTGCGCAGTTCGCGCACCATGAAGTCGGCGGTCTCCAGCGCCACCCGGCGGGCCAGGCCGGAGCCGGTGGCGCGCCACAGATGGGCGTACACCCGGCACAGCAACGCGTTGTCGTAGAGCATCTTCTCGAAGTGCGGGACGACCCACTCCCGGTCCACCGAGTAGCGGGCGAACCCGCCGCCCAGCTGGTCGTAGATCCCGCCTCGCGCCATCGCCGCACAGGTGTCCGCGGCCATCTCCAGGGCGCCCTCGGCACCCGTACGCGCGTGGTGGCGCAGCAGGAACTCGACGGCCATGGACGGCGGGAACTTGGGCGCCCCGCCGAACCCGCCGTGCTTCTCGTCGTACTCCCGGCTCAGCGCGAGCAGCGCCTGCGCCAGCTCCGGTTCGCCGGGCACACCGCCGTCACCCCCGTGCGACAGGGAGCGGCCGGCGAGATCGGTGACGATGCGTCCGGCGACCTCCGCGACCTCCTCGCGCCGGCCGGTCCAGGCGGCGGCGACCCCTTCGAGGACCTGCCGGAAGGAGGGCATGCCGTGGCGGGGCTCCGGCGGGAAGTAGGTGCCGAAGTAGAAGGGTTCGGCGTCCGCGGTGAGGAAGACGGTCATCGGCCAGCCGCCCTGACCGGTCGCGGCCTGCACGGCCTCCATGTACACGGCGTCGACGTCGGGCCGCTCCTCGCGATCGACCTTCACGGCCACGAAGTGCTCGTTCAGGTACGCCGCGAGCTCGGCGTCCTCGAACGACTCGTGCGCCATGACGTGGCACCAGTGGCAGGCCGAGTAGCCGACCGACAGCAGAACGGGCACATCACGCCGCCGGGCCTCCTCGAAGGCGTCCGGCCCCCAGGGCCACCAGTCGACGGGATTGTCAGCGTGCTGAAGCAGATAGGGCGAGGTCACGCCAGCCAGCCGGTTCATGCGATCCAGCCTCTCACAGGGCCCAACCCGGCCGGCGAAGCCCGCACGGACGCGCTTCGCGTCGGCCGAATCGCACTTATGAGCCATCACACAGGAAACGGCGCCCTCGGCCTCGGGGACACGGCAGCCCGAGTGGGACACGGCAGCCCGAGTGGGACACGCCTCTCTCAAACGGAACCGGTTGGCGTCGAACTCTTCCCCACTGGTGCTCGACTCCGAGGCGCTCTCCCTGTTCCTGCGCGACGACCGCGGGATGGCGGCTCGCATCGAGGCATCCCGGCGGGCCGGGGTCCCCGTCCTCGTGTCTGTGCCGACCATCGTCGAAGCGGCTCAGAGGAAGACCGATCCGGCGCGCTTGAAGGGTGTGAGGCCGTGGACCACTCGGTTGGCGAGGGCAGTGGCAGCCGGCGTACCTGACACCCAGCGGCCTTCCCGGCCCCCGTGCCACCACCGGCGCCAGGATCGCCCCGGAAGGTGTCCTGGTGCCGGTGGTGGAGAGGTCAGGCGCCGCGGTGGTTTCGGCGGCGTACGGCGTAGAGGGACGCGGCGCCCACCGCGGCGAGCGCGGCGCCGGTGGCGGCGATCAGCGGGGTGTTCGAGCTTCCGCCGGTCGCGGCGAGGTCCTGGGACGCGCTCTTTGCCTCGTGGGCGTTGGCGGCCGGGGTCGCCGCGGCCGCGTCGGTGTCGTTCTCGGGCGCGGGGCTGCCCTCCGCGGCGAGGGCCTGCGGGGCGGGGGCCGCGGCGTTCTTCACGGGCTCGGCCGCGGCCGGTGCGGCAACGCCGTCGAGGCTGACCCCGACCGTGGCGGAACCGTTGCCGGACCTGCTCACCTTCACCTCGATGCCGTGGGCCGCGTCGGTCAGCGTGGTGATCGCGTCCGCGTCGCCTTCGCCGGTGCCCTCGGTCGGGTCGATGAGCCTGGACTTGTTGTAGTCGCCCCCGGGCACCCGATAGGCGTGCACCCCCTCGACGGCCGCGTCGAGGTTGTGGTCGAGCGTGTAGCTGGGGTCTTCGTGGCGGTACTCGATGACGAGGCGGTCGTTGCCCATGGGGATGTCCAAGGCCCGGACGCCGCCGGTCTCGCCGCTGTAGAGGGAGTTCAGTTCGTAGGTGGCGGACTTGTCCACCGTGACCGCCTGGCCTCCCGGCAGCCAGCCCCGGCTGATGAGTTCCGGTGCGGCGAAGCCGACCTCGCTGCCGCCCCCTCCCATCGGCGTCTTGCCGCTGTAGTCGTCCTCGGCGCACGTGCCGAGGTCGCCCCCGGCGCAGAAGTCCCGGCTGTGGTGGGAGAAGCCCTGGTTGTGGCCGAACTCGTGGACGAGCAGGTCCCTGCTGATCTCGGGCTTGTCACCGACGCCTATCCACGTGGTGCCACCGGGCACCTGGCCCAAGCCGTCCCAGGGGCAGTCGCCGCCGGTGGCGGGCTGGAGGATCGAGAGGCTGTCGTAGTCCTTGTCCTCGACGTATCCGTCTGTCTTCAGGGCTTCCCGGACGGCCTCGTTGACCGCCCCGGTGTCGCACGGCTTCTGGTTCAGGTTCAGCTCGTACGGTCCGACGACCTGTTCCGGTACGGCGGGTACGTAGGTGAAGGCGCCCTGCGAGACCTTGGTGTAGTAGCCGGCGAGGGACTGCGGTCCGCCGAAGTACGCGGTCTTCGCCTCGTCCTTGAGCCGCTCGGTGTCCGTGTGGTGAACGTCCTTGAAGTCGACGACGACGACGAGTGCCCGGCGCTGGGCGGGCTCGGACTCGGCGGCGTTCGTGGGGGCGGCCGCACCGAGGGCGAGAGCGACGCCGGTGGCCGCGACAACGGCCGGAGTCGTTCGGAAGCGCATCTGCATGGGGGATCCTTCGGTTCGAGCTGGATTTCAGTGGGGGGGGACGCCCTGGGCTCGTAGGCCCGGAGCCTTGACGAAGCCGGCCTGTGGCGCGGGGCATCCGGTCGGTACCGGCGGCAGCCGGTCCGGCCCGGCTCCCTCCTCGGGGCCAGCCGCGCACCCGGGGTGCACGAGGCCGCGGTCCCTTCCGTACCGTCGTGCCACGCGGGCCCGTCGGACAGCCGAAGGTAGGGCGGCTCTGACCGTCAAAGCAAGAGTCGCGTGCAAGATTCTGCACGCCGATGCAGCTTAATGCATCTTTTCGAGCACTCGTGATGCAATATTGCGTGCGGTTGTTGTCTCACCGGGCTCGTGCGGGCACGGGCTCCTCCAAGAGCGTCGGCTCTTGAACAGCGCCCGCCCTCGGGGGAGTTCGGCGGGCCGACGTGGTCCGGCCCGGGGCACCAGGGCCGCCCCGTCACCAGCGGGGCGCTTACGGGGCGGCCCTTCGTGTGCTGCGCTCAGGTCCAGTCGGGGTGCCCCGGCATGGGCGGGTTCTCCGTGTCGTAGAGCCAGTGGGTCAGGAAGGCCTTGAGGGAGGAGTCACCCGAGACGCGCACGGCGTTCTCGATGAAGTCCGCGCTGCTCGCGTTCCCGTGGGCGTACCGCTTGACCCAGGAGCCCATGATCCGGTCGAAGGTGTGCCGGCCCGTCTCCTGGCCGAGGGCGTAGAGCACGACGGCGGCTCCGTCGTAGATGTTGAATCCGCCCAGTTCGGTGGGGCGTTCAGGCGGCCCGTCGGTCCTGCGCACGTCATCGAGTTCGCCGTACGCCGCCCTCATCTTCTCCTCCATGGGCTCGTAGCCCTTCTCGTCGGCCCAGCGCGCGGCGTAGTAGACGGCGGGACCTTCGTTGAGCCACGCCTGCTGCCAGTCCGAGGGGGTCACCGAGTCACCGAACCACTGGTGGGTCAGCTCGTGGACCATCGTGGTGGTGTACTCCTCGTTCTTGTCCGCGTCCCTGAACCACCCCGGACCGAAGAGCGAGAGCGTCTGGTTCTCCATGGCCGCGGTGTAGCCGTCCTTGAGGATCTGCATCCCGTAGACGTCGAACGGGTACGCGGCGTCGAGTTGCTTCTCCATCCAGGAGATCTGCTCCCCGGTCTTCTCCACGATGGGCCGGTAGAGCTCCACCTGGTCCGACGGGACGAGATGGCGCAGCGCCAGGCCGTGCGGGCCCTTGGCGCGCAACTCGGTCTGCCTGCCGACGGATATGCCCATGAGTTCGGTGGCCATCGGCGACTTCAGCTCGTAGTCCCAGGTGACCTTGGACCCGTCGCCGACCGGGCGCTTGCCCGTGCGTTCGCCGTTGGCGCCGGGCGTCCACCCCCGGGGTGCGGTGAGGTGGAAGTTCCACGTCGCCTTGTCCGAGGGCGTGTCGTTGACCGGGGCGATGGTGTCGGCACGGGTCGTCTGCACGGCGGAGGCGAAACCTCCGTCGCTGACGTACCACCAGCCGTTCGGGCCGGTCCGGTCGCCCTTGCCGTTTCCGTGGTAGTCCACGGTGACCTGGAAGGCCCGGTGGTCACGGAGCGGCTTCTTCGGCGTGATGGTGAGTTCCTGGCCCGTGGTGCTCTCCCCGTCCTCACCACCGCCTCCTGGGCCCTCGGTCACACGGAACCCGGCAGGCCGGCCGTCGACGGTGACGCGGTCGATGGTGTGGCCGTCGGTGTCGAGGTTGAAGGAGGTCAGGCCGTGGGTGGCGACGGCGGAGACCTTCATGGTGCCGGTGTAGTCGTAGCTGCCCGGTGTGACGTCGAGGGACAGGTCGTAGTTCCGCACGTCGTACCCGCCGTTGCCCGCCCCGGGGAAGAGCGGGTCCCCCGCTCCGGGGGCGCCGGGCCGCGGGCTGTTCGGCGCCGGGGCCGCATGGGCCGGAACGGCGAGCGCCAGACAGGCGAGGGAGACACCGAGAGCGGTGGCACCCCGCATCCGGAGGCGGTGCTCCGGAACACGGGTGGTGAGCCACGCCAGTCGCATGGAATGCCGCATTTCTACCTTCCCTATGCCGCGCGATCAACTTGTCGAGGAAATTCCAAGGAGCGTCGCGGTCGGATTTCGATACAGGGGCGACCTTGCTGCGTGAAGAGTTGAGCGCACGGAACAATCGGCGTCAAGGAGATCCGCACAGAAAGGCTTCGAACGAAGCGGGGGCGGCCGCCGAAGGAATTCCGCGCATGCGGACCGCCCCCGGTGGGCCGACGAAACGCCTTTTCACCGGGGGTCGTTCACGGCGCGCACCGGCCGTAGGGACGGGAATGGGGACAGGTGACGGAGGCGGGAAAGGGAAAAGTGCGGGTACGGGTACGGGTACGGAGAAAAGGTCGTCAGCCCTTGACCGCGCCCGCCGTGAGTCCTTGGACGATGTGCCTGCTGGCGAAGGCGAAAAGCACCATGGTGGGCAGGATGGTCAGGACGGCGGCGGCGGACATGGAGCCCCAGTCGATGTTGAAACTGGAGATGAAGCCGTTCAACGCGGTCGGGACGGTCTTGTTGTCGTCGCTGTTCATCAGCGTGACGGAGAGGAAGAGTTCGTTCCAGCAGTTGACGAAGTTGAATATGAAGGCCGCGATGATGCCCGGCCTCATCACCGGCAGCAGCACCCGGAACAGTGCCCCGAAGCGTGAACAGCCGTCGATCATGGCCGCTTCTTCGAGGGTGTCGGGGATGTTCTCGAAGAATCCGCGGAGCATCACCGTGCAGAACGGAATGCAGACCGCGACGTAGACGAGGACGAGCCCGAAGCGGTTGTCGACGAGTCGCAGATCGGTCATCAGCAGATACAGCGGCCCCAGGGCGATGAAGGCGGGAATCATCTGGGTGACCAGGGCCGCCATGAGGAGGGCGCCCTTGCTGCGGAACTCGAATCGGGCCAGCACATAGGCCGACAGCATCGAGATGGCGGTGGCCAGCACACCGGCGACGGTGGCCACGATCAGACTGTTGACGAGATACGTACCGAACTCGGCCTTGTCGAACAACCCCGCGTAGTTGTCCAGGGAGAATTCCTCGGGCCAGTACGACAGAGGAAAGGCGAAGATGGCGCCGGGCGGTTTGAACGAGGTGATCGTGATCCAGTACAACGGGAAGACGGTGAAGATCAGCCAGAGCGTGAGGAAGACGATCCTGACGGTCTTTCCGGCCGTGGACTCCTTGGTGTTCACGACTTCGCTCCCTTCTCGCGGGTGGCCGTGAGGTAGAAGACGGAGAACAGCAGGAGCCCGGCGACCACCAGCAGGCCGAGGGCGGACGCCTTGCCGTAATCCCCCTGCTGGGTGATGTGGATCATCCAGGTGGTCACGATGTGGGTCTCGTTGTTCGGCCCGCCGCCCGTGGTCCCGAAGATGATGTCCGGGAAATTGAAGATCCAGATGATGCGCAGCAGCACGGTCAGGGCGAGCATCGTCCGGATGTACGGGATCGTGATCTGGAACAGCGTGCGCGCCTTGCCCGCTCCGTCCAGCGCCGCGGCTTCGTAGACCTCGTCAGGTACGGACTGGAGGGCGGCGAGGATCATGATGGCGAAGAAGGTCACGCCGTACCAGATGTTGGCGACGATGATCACGACCATGGCGGTATGGGGATCGGCCAGCCATGCCACCGGCTCGTCGATCAGGCGCGCCTTCATCAGCAGGTCGTTGACGACCCCGAACTCGCTGTTGAACATCCACCGGAACAGGACACCGATCAGGAATCCGGAGATGGCCCAGGGGAAGAAGATCAGCGCCTGGTAGAGGCCGCGGAAGCGGAAGCGGCGCCGCAGCCACAGGGCCAGCGCGAATCCGATCACGAGTTGGGGCACGATCGAGGCGACCACCCACAGGGCGGTGTTGCTCAGCACGGTGCCCCACAGCGGGTCGTCGAAGATCTCCTTGAAGTTGGCCAGGCCGGCGAAGGAGGTGTCGGTGAGATCCGCCAGGTCCCAGTGGCGGAAGGCCATCTGGCTGCCGGCCACCATCGGGTAGTACGTGAACACCGCCACGAAGATCACGGCCGGTGACATGAAGCCGGCGATCATGGCACCCCGGCGCGCGGTGAACTCACGCTTGCGCCGGCCGCCGTCCTGCCTTCGCGCCGGGCGGGCGGCCTCCTTGCGCCCCTTGCGGGAGGGCCGCCGCACCGGTGGGTGTTCCGAAAGCTCTGTGCCCGCCCGCATGTCAGCTCTTCCCGTTCTTCCACTTGGCGGTCCAGTACGCGTCCCAGTCGTCGAGCAGCCGCTTCGGCGTCATCTTGCCGAGCAGCATCTTCTGGACGTCCGCGTCGGCCTTCTGCGTCCACTCGGTGAACCAGGGCGCGTCACGGGGCTGGGTGACGGTGAGGTACGTGTCCGGGGCCTGGTTCATCGCCACGTAACTGGCCCACGGGCCGGTCCGGTAAAACGGGTCCTCGTCGGCCTGCTTCAGGATCGGGATGAGGCTGTTCTCCTTGGCGAAGGTGGCCGACGCCTCGCCCTGCGACAGGAATTCGACCAGCTTGACGGCCTCGGCCTTGTGCTTGCTGCCCCTGGCGACGCCCCAGCCGGCGGTGGCGAGCGGCTGGACCGCCTTGCCTCCCGGACCGGCGAGCAGAGGTGCCGTGCTCCACTGCTTCTCGTCGATCGCCTTCGACTCGCGCAGCGTCGCGATCACTTCCGGGTCCTGGAGCAGGAACGCGGTGGATCCGTTGGCGAACCCCTCGACCATTTCCGGGTAGCCCCAGGCGATGGAGGACGGCGGCGAGCCCTTCTTGAAGAGCTCGACGTACTTCTCCAACGCCGCGCTCGCCTCCGGAGCGGAGAAGACCGTGCGTCCGTCGGTCAGCCGGTAGCCGTTGGCCGGGTCGAGCCGGTCGGCGGCATACGCTTCGATGATCGCCGTGACGTTGCTGCTCGCGTTGGGGCCGCCCCGGAAGGCGTACCCGTACCGGCGCTTGCTGGTGTCCTGGATGGCGCTCGCCTGTTCCACCAGCTCGTCCCAGGTGCGCGGCGGCTTGTCGCGTCCGGCCTCGGCGGTGAGGTCGGTCCGGTAGAAGAGACTCATCCCGTAGAAGCCGTAGGGCACGAAGTACGTCCGGCCCTTGGCGTCCGTGGCGGCCTCGACGGCGTTCTCGGTCAGTCCCCGCCAGCCGGACCAGCCCGTGAGGTCCTCGCTCATGTCGTACAGCCAGCCGTTGTTCGACCAGGAGCCGACGGTGATGTCCCGCACCTCCAGCGTGTCGACGCCGCTGCCGGACTGGAGCATCTGCTGCATCTTCTGGTCCGCCTGGCTGGTCGGCGGCGAGACCAGATTGACCTTGATCTTCGGGTTCCGCTTCTCGAAGTCCGCGATGAGCTGCTTCAGCACCTGTGTGCGGGCGGGGTTGGTCAGACTCTCGACCATGTTCAGCGTGACGGTCCCGTCGCCGGGTCCGCCCATGGCGGAGCATCCGGTCACGGTCATGGTCAGAGCGAGGCCGAGAGCGGCGACCGCGTTCCTGCGTTTCATCGCTGTCCTTTGTGTGTCTGGTTGCGGGACCACGCGCCGAGCACGGGGACGCAGCGTTCGGCGAAGTACTCGAAGTCGGCGGCCGTGTTGTACACATGCGTCGAGAGGCGCAGGTAGCCGACGCCCCCGAAACTGGTGAAGGCCGCCGCGACCCCCAGCTCCCGTGCCATCCGGTCCCGCAGCGCGTCGGCCTCGGCGTGGGTGGCGGCCAGCGGCGCGGGAATCCGCACCAGCCGGAGCGCGCTGACCGGCATGCCCACGTCGACGGCGCAGTCCTCACCGGTCAGGTCGGAGAACGCCGCGCCGATGATCCGCTCCGCGTGGTCGGCGAGTTCACACATGTAGGTGCGGGCCCTCCCCCATCCCCAGGTGTCCTCGATGAAGCCGAGGGCGGTGGGGGTGGCGAGGTAGCTGGTGGCGTCGACGGTCCCCTGGGTGTCGAAGCGTTCCGGGAAGGGTTCGCCGGCTCCCCAGGAGTCGATCAGCGGGTGGAGGCCGTCGCGCAGTGCGCCCCGCGCGACCAGCGCCGCCGTGCCGCGCGGGGCGCAGCCGAACTTGTGGAGGTTGCCGATCCAGAAGTCGCAGTGGAGGCCGTCGAGGGGGGCGTCGGCCAGTCCGGGCACGTGTGCCCCGTCCACGAGGACCGGGATGCCGCGTTCGCGGGCCGCCGCGGCGATCCGCGCGACGGGCATCCAGCGCGCGGTCGCGGAGGTGATGTGGTCGATGACGACGAGGCCGGTCGCCCCGCCCATCGCCTCGACGACGCACGCGTAGGCGGTGTCGGCGTCGGCGTCGAGCGGCACATGGGCCGTGCGTACCCGTCCGCCCCAGCGCCGGGCCAGGCGCTCGGCCCCCATGGTCACGGCACCGTAGCCGTGGTCGGTGACCAGGACGTCGCCACCGGGGCGCGCGGGGAGGTTGCCGTAGACGACGCTCGCGCCGGCGCTGGCGTTGGGCACGAGGGCCAGGTCGTCGGCCGCCACCCGCAGGTGGGCGGCGATGGCCCTCCGTGCGGCCGCGACCTTCCCGGGCAGCGCCGGAAACCACTCCACGGGTGAGGCGTCCATCTGCCGGCGCAGCCGGTTCTGCTCTTCCTGGGCGAGGAGCGGGACCGCCCCGAACGACCCGTGGTTCAGGTGGGTGACCGCCGGATCGAGCGACCAGGCGGCGATGGCGGGGCGGCCGTCGGCCAACTCCAGCGGGGGCGGTGCGGGGGTGGGATCTGTCGTGCTCACGGGGCTCCCAAGCGGGCCGGACAGGGGGCAGACATCAGACAGGCATCAAAAGAGGTCTGTTGACTTGGCTTAATCCTTACGCCGGACGGCCCTCCACGACAAGAGTTGGGGCAGAGTTATCAGACGAGTTCACTTCTGGGCGCCAATGCGTACGATGACTCCCCTCGGGCCGACTCAAGCCGGGCCCATACGGGAGGATCGATGTCCGCAGTCGACAAGGCGTTCCACGGCCTCCGCCGCATGATCTCCAGCGGCCGCCTCGGTCCCGGTCAGCGTTTTCCGCCGGAGAACGACCTGTGCGCGGAGCTCGGGGTCTCCCGCAGCTCCCTGCGCGAGGCGGTACGCATGCTCGCCGCCCTGGGCGCGGTGCGGGCGCGCCACGGCTCCGGCACCTTCGTCTCGCAGCTGCGCCCGGAGGATCTCCTCGGCAGGCTGGCCCTGACGGTCGAACTGGTACCGCTCGACGGCCTGCTGGAACTGTTCGAGATCCGCCGCGTCCTGGAGTCGTACGTCATGGCGCAGGCCGCGGCCCGTATCACGCCCGAATCGCTGGAGACCCTTCGCGGGTACCTCAGAACGATCGAGGCCACCGACGATCCGGCGGAGTTCTCGGAGTACGACCACCGCTTCCACGCGGAGATCGCGCGGATCGGCGGCAGCCCCTCGATGGAGTCGCTCCTGGCCGTCTTCCGCGCCCGCTCACGCCACTACCAGGTGTTCACCCTGCCGGAAGGCGCCGAGTTCAAGCGGACCGGCGACGAGGACCACCGGGCGATCGTCAAGGCGCTGGCCGACCGCGACCCGGCCGCGGCCTCGGCCGCGGCGGCGGCGCACATCGCCCGCAGCGAGCGCTGGCTCGACGCCTGTCGCCCGCCGGTGACCGACACGGTGACCGACACGGTGGGCGACGCGGCCGAAGACACCCCGGCGAAGACGGACTGACCGCGTCGGGGGGGGCGCGGACGGCACGCCCCGCCCGGTGGGGCCCCCGGCCGTTCGCGTACGGCGTTCCCCTTCCGTACGACTGTCGGGGCGTAGTCTCGCGGACTCCCTGTCGCGCGGGCGCCCGACGCAGGAGACTGGGCGATCCACACGACGGACGCGGCCACGACCGGCCGACGGGCGACACACGAGGGGGACGTATGGCGATGCGGGACAGCCATCGGGCCGACGCCGAACGGCTGTTGGTACGGGCCGTGGAGGAAGAGGCACGGCGCACCGGCGGGCGGACGGACACCGGCGCACTGCTGGCGCGTGCGCGGGGCGCGCTGGACACGATGGCGGCGGGCGCCGCCGAGGAGTACGCCGCGTACACCCAGGCGCTCGACGCGGCGCAGGCCGCGCGGCGGCCGCTCGGGCAGCGCTTCACCAAGGCGACCATGTCCACGCCGTTGCTGGTGACCGGTGTTGCCGCGGCGGCCGCGTTCGGGGCGGACCTCGCGTTCGGTACGGAGACCGGTCTCGCCTTCGGCGCGGGCGCCGTCGTCGCCGTCGCGGGCACCACCGCGACCGTCGCCCGGGTCACCGCGTCGCACTGGCCCGCCGCCCACCGCAGGGCCGGTGCGCTGAGCCAGCCCGGCGGCGCCGAACAGCTGAGGCTCCAGTGGCTCACGGCGCTGGAGGTACGGGGCATCCGCCCGTTCCTCGACCAGCAGCGCGTGCTGACGGCCGCCACCCGCACCCCGAAGAAGTCCGCCGCCTCCGTCGTGCCGCAACTGCGCCGCCAGGACCGCAGCGCCGCCGCCCGCACCCGCTCGCTGCTGGCCCAGTCCTTCCAGCATCTGCCCGCCGCCGAAGGCCCGTTCGCGGGGCGCCGCACCGAGATGGCACAGATCGCCCGGTGGGTGCACGCCTCCCGCGCGGCGACCGAGACCCTGCCGACCGTCGTCGTCCTGCACGGGGCGCCCGGCTCGGGGCGCACCGCGCTCGCCGTGCGGGCGGCGCACGCGCTCCGGGACCAGTTCCGGGGGGCGTGCGTGGTCGATCTGCGGGGCGAGGTGGCCGGCGAGGCGCCGCTGCCCACCCGGGACGCGCTGCTGCACCTGCTCAACCGGCTGGGCGCGCCCCGGGAGCAGTTGCTGTTCCGGGAACAGTCCTCCGCCGAACAGCAGGTGCGGCGCCTGAGCGAGCTGTACCACCAGCATCTGACCGGCACCCCCGTGGTGGTCGTCCTGGACGACGCCACCGACGCCGCCCAGGTCGCGACCCTCGTCCCCGAACGCTCCGACAGCCTGGTCCTGGTCACCGCCCGCGAACCCCTCGGCCTGCCCGCCGACGCCCGGGCCCGGGTGCACCAGCTGCCCGTGGGCGGCCTGGATGCGGCGGGGGCCGAGGAGTTGCTGCGGGAGTCGGCCCAGGACAAGGAGCAGGGGCCGTACGACTACCCGTCCACGGACTTGGTCGTCGAGCTGTGCGGCGGACTGCCGCTCGCCCTGCGCGTCGCGGGTTCCGCGCTCGGCTCCCGTACCCGGTCCGATCTCGCCGAGGGACTCGGGGCGTACGCCTCAGCCACCCCCGTCGAGCGCGCCCTGTGGCTGCGCTACACCGACCAGGACGAGCAGGGCCGGAGGCTGCTGCGGCGGCTCGCCCTGGCCGGCCGCGCCAGTCTCGGCGCGGCGGCGGCCGCGTCGCTGCTGGGCGCCGGTGAGCAGGAGGCCGGGCGGCTGCTGGAGAGCCTGTCGCGGGCGGGGCTGATCATCCATGTGCGGGGCTCGCGCTACCGGCTGCACGACCTCGTACGGGACTTCGCCCTGGCCCGGCTGCTGGACGAGGAGCCGCTCCAGGAGCGCACCGCCGCGCAGGAACGCCTCATCCAGAACTACGCGGAGCTGGCCGACGCGGTGATCCGCATGGTGGACGGCAAGATGTCCACCCGGGCCGGGCAGTTCGGGTCGCACGGCTTCAGCTCGCTGGACGCGGCGCTGCGCTGGCTGGACGACGAGTCGAGCTTCATCACCGCGGCGCTGCGGCACGCGGAGGGCGTCGACCAGGCGGCCGTACTGCACCTGCTGGGCGCCCTGTGCGACTACTGCCTGCTCCGCGGCGACCTGTACCGGCTCGGTGAGATCAGCGAGCTGACCCAGGCCGTGGACCGCGGTCTGCTGGAGCGGTCCGTGCAGTGGCGTACGGGCATCGCGGCCCGCCAGCTCGGCGAGCTGGACAAGGCTCGCACCACGCTGTCCTCAGTCGTCGGGCTCTACCGGGACGCCGAGAACGACGCGGGGGCTGCCCTCGCCCTCTGCTCGCTCGGCATCACCCTGCACCACCAGGGCAATCTGACCGAGGCCTCGGCGCGGCTGCGGGAGGCGATCGGCCTCCAGGCCTCCGACGACCAGGCCGAGGACCGCGCCTGGTCGATGCACGCCCTGGCCGCCGTCGAACGCGACCGGGCCAATCTCGCCGAGGCCCTGACCCTGCTCGACACCGCGCTCACCCTGCACCGGGAGGGCGAGTCGCTGCACGGCGAGGCCTGGTCGCACTTCCAGCTCGGGCAGGTCTGCCTGCGCCTGGGCGACGTTCCCCGCGCCGAGGAGGAACTGTCCGTCGCCCTGGACCTGTACGGCCGCACCCAGGACGAACGCGGCGAGGCCTGGGCCCTGACCCAGCTGGCCCGCGCCCGGCTGCTGGACGGCGACGCGGCCCCTGCCGTGGAGCAGCTGCGCGAGGCGCTGGCCCGGCACCGCGCCAACGAGGACGCCCGGGGCGAGGCCTGGACCCTGTACTACCTGGGGCAGGCGATGGAGGAGGACGGCGACACCGACCAGGCCGTCCGCGAGCTGGAGCGGTCCCGGACGATGTTCTCCCGCATGCGGGACGTGTACGGCCTGGCCTGCGCCCGCCACCACTCGGGCCGGGCCACCCGCGACCAGCGGGCCGCGCAGACCGGCAACCTCCGCAACTCCGGCTTCGCCCGGCAGCTCCTGGTGGACGCGCGGGCCGACTTCCGACGTATCGGGGTGGCCCACGGGGAGGCCTGGACCTGCCTGGAGCTGGCCCTGGTCGACGGCGGCAACAACCGCACCGCCCAGGCGCTGGAGCTGTGCGACGAGGCGATCGGCCTGTTCGCCTCGTACGCGGACGCCCGGGGCGGCGACTGGGCCCGCTTCCTGCGGTGCACCCTGCTGCCGTACGCGTCGCCCGGCGGCAGCGAGGTGGGTACGGCGGTGGCGCAGCAGGAGCTCGCGGAGCTGGTCCAGGACGCCCACCCGATGCGCGACGTCAAGCTGACGAACTGCGCCGATGCCTTCCGGGTGATCCTGAACCGCGGTGTGGACCTGGACGACGGCTGGCAGGCCTGGCGCCTCGGCCTGACCCCGTCCCGGCAGGCCCGCGAGGTCATGGGCGTCCCGGTGGGGGCGGGGCCGCGGCCCGTCCGGTGACGTCCCGGTGGGGGCGGGGCCGGGCATTCCGTCCGGTGACGTCCCGGTGGGGGCGGGGCCGGGCATTCCGTCCGGTGACGGGGTGCCCGGCCCCGGGTACCACCCGCTCCGCACGGCACGACGGAACCCCGCGGGGGCCCGTCCGTACGGGCACGGCCCACGCGGTGTTCCGGCGGCCGGTCAGGTGCCGGACGCCCCGGCCTTCTCCGGCGACTTCTCACCGGTCGCCGCGGGTTCCGGCGCCTCCTCGAAGTCAACCTTGCCCATGTGGCGGTTCATCGACTTCATCAGCAGCCACACCCCCACGGCCAGCGCCGCGAAGACGAGGAATCCGAGGACGCCGGGGGTGACCTTGTTCTTGTCGAGCTCGTCGGCGGCGAGCGGGACGAGGTGCGTCAGTGCCTGGGTCGCGTACATATCAGGCATTGTCGCGGATGCCCGCGAAGAGGTCGCTCTCGGGGAGGGAGGTATCGACCAGAGACTTCGCGAGCTCGTACTCCTCGGTCGGCCAGACCTCCCGCTGGACGTCCATCGGAACCCGGAACCAGCCGCCGTCCGGGTCGATCTGCGTGGCGTGCGCGATCAGCGCCTTGTCGCGGATCTCGAAGAAGTCGTCGCACGGGATGTGCGTGGTCAGCGTGCGCTCGGCGCGCCCGAACTCCTTCCAGCGCTCCAGCCAGTCGCCGTACGGGGACTCCAGCCCGCGGGCGAGCAGCGCCTCGTGGAGGGCGACGGTGCGCGGCCGGTTGAAGCCCTGGTTGTAGTAGAGCTTCTGCGGCTGCCAGGCCGGTCCGAACTCCGCCTCGGGGAACCGCTCGGTGTCCGCGGCGGCCTCGAAGGCGATCATCGAGATGGTGTGGGTCTTGATGTGGTCGGGGTGCGGGTAGCCGCCGTTCTCGTCGTACGTGGTGATCACCTGCGGCCGGAACGCGCGGATCTTCGCGACGAGGCGCCCCGCCGCCGTCTCGTCGTCCTCCAAGGCGAAGCAGCCCTCGGGCAGCGGCGGCAGCGGGTCGCCCTCCGGCAGACCCGAGTCGACGAAGCCGAGCCACTCCTGCTTGACGCCCAGGATCTCCCGGGCCTCGTCCATCTCCTTCTTGCGCACCTCGTGGATGTGCTCCTCGATGTACGCGTCCCCCTGGAGCTTGGGGTTGAGAACGGATCCCCGCTCGCCCCCTGTGCAGGTGACGACCAGGACGTCCACCCCCTCGGACACGTACTTGGCCATGGTGGCCGCGCCCTTGCTCGACTCGTCGTCGGGGTGGGCGTGAACGGCCATCAGTCGCAGCTGCTGGGTCAAGACTGGTCCTCGGTGATTCGTCGCGGTGGTCGGCTTCTATAGTGACTGAACCAGGGGGCGGAAAATTCCTCGATTCCCGGTACCGGAGGAACGATCATGGCGGCGGTGCGTGAGGCCTTGCCCGACGGGCGCTACGGCCGGTCACGGGACCAACGCGCCGACCGCACGCTGAAGATCGTCGGCGCGGTGCTCGGTGCGGCACTCCTCGCCCTGCTCGGCTGGTTCGGTTACGCGTACGTCGTGGGCCAGGACGTGAGCGCCGAGATCATCAAGTCCAAGGTGGTCTCCGACGAGCGGGCCGACGCCCACGTCGAGGTGCGCAAGGAGAAGGACGTCGTGGCGCACTGCACGGTCCGCGCGCTCAGCGAGGACGGCGGCGAGGTGGGCCGCAAGGAGGTCCGGCTCGACGCGGGGTCCGACCGGATCGACACGGTGGTCTCGGTGCGTACGACGTCCAGGGCGACGGCGGTCGAGCTGATGGGGTGCGGGGTCAACGACTGACCCGCCCCCACGGGACCCGCCAGGGACCCGGGGGGCGAGGCGGCCGGCGCCGGCGGGGCCGGGCGCGAGGCGGCCGGGGCGCCCGGAAACGGCTGGTCGCGCATCGTGCGCGGGGGCGCTGAGCGGCGCTGACCCGCGTGTGACGGTTTACCTTCTCCCCCTTTTCGCGGGGAATTGTTAGGCTCGTGGTTTCGCCCACCCGTGGCAGCACATGCTTGGGGTAGGGCGATGCTTTGTATTCCCAGTACCGACGAGGAGCACCCTGTGACCCAGACCAGCGATAACGTCACCTGGCTCACGCAGGAGGCGTACAACCAGCTCAAGGCCGAGCTGGAGTACCTGTCTGGTCCCGCGCGCACGGAGATCTCCGTCAAGATCGCGGCGGCCCGCGAGGAGGGTGACCTCCGCGAGAACGGCGGGTACCACGCAGCCAAGGAGGAGCAGGGCAAGATGGAGCTCCGGGTGCGTCAGCTCACCCAGCTCCTGGAACACGCGAAGGTCGGCGAGCCGCCGGCCGACGACGGCGTGGTCGAGCCCGGCATGGTCGTGACGATCGCCTTCGACGGCGACCCGGACGACACACTCACCTTCCTGCTCGCCTCCCGCGAATACGCGACCGGCGACATCGAGACCTACTCCCCGCAGTCCCCGCTCGGCACGGGCGTGAACGGCAAGAGGATGGGCGAAGAGGCCGAGTACGAGCTGCCGAACGGCAAGAAGGCGATGGTGAAGATCCTCACGGCGAAGCCCTACACCGGCTGACCCGCACACGACGTCGAGAAGCCCCGGCCGCCGGACGGCCGGGGCTTCTCGTGGTCGCGGACCCGCGCTCAGGCGGTGGCGGAGCGGTACTTGCGGACCGCGAGGGTCCGGAAGACCAGGAGGATGACGACCGACCAGAGCACCGACGCCAGGATCGGGTGCCGCATCGGCCAGGCCTCCGGGGTGACGAAGCCCGGCGGCAGGTTGCCGAACAGCTCCCGGCAGGCCTGCACCGTGGCGCTGAAGGGGTTCCACTCGGCGATGTGGCGCAGGAACGTGGGCATCTGGTTGGCGTCCACGAAGGCGTTGGAGATGAACGTGAGCGGGAAGAGCCAGATCAGCCCGCCGGACGTGGCCGCCTCGGGCGTACGCACGATCAGGCCGATCAGGGCGCCGATCCAGGAGAACGCGTAGCCGAGCAGGAGCAGCAGCAGGAAGCCGAGCAGCACCTTGCCGATGTTCTCGTGGGTCCGCCAGCCGACGATGAGCGCGACCCCCGCGAGGACGACGAGGGTGAGGGTGGTCTGCACGAGGTCGGCGATCGTACGCCCGGTGAGGACGGCGCCCCGGGCCATGGGCAGGGACCGGAAGCGGTCGATCAGCCCCTTGTGCATGTCGTCGGCGATGCCCGCCCCGGCCCCGGCGGTGGCGAAGGTGACCGTCTGGGCGAAGATGCCGGCCATCAGGAACTCGCGGTAGGCCTGGGGCGAGATGGTGGCGCCGACCTTGATCGAGCCCCCGAAGACATAGGTGAACAGCACCACGAACATGATGGGCTGGATCAGACCGAAGATCACCATCTCGGGGATCCTGATCATGCGGATCAGGTTCCGCCGGGCGACGACCAGGGAGTCCATGACCGACTGGGCGATCGCTCCCCGGCGCACTCTGGGGGCGAATTCCGGTGTGGGTGCGGTGGCGGTCATCGCTCGCCCTCCTTCTGGTCCCGGTCGGCCCCGGCCGCTCCGGCTTCGGTCGGTCCAGCCTCCGTCTGTCCGGCCTCGCCGTTCTTCGCCTGCTCGGCGGCGTGGCCGGTGAGCGAGATGAAGACGTCGTCGAGGGTGGGCCGGCGCAGCCCGATGTCGTCGATCTCCACTCCGCGGCCGTCGAGGTCGCGGATGACCTCGGCGAGCAGTCTGGCCCCGCCGGTGACCGGGACGGTCAGCTTGCGGGTGTGCGCGGTGACGGCGATCTCGCCCGTGCCGTAGGCGGCGAGGACCGAGCGGGCGGACTCGATCTGGTGGCCGCGGTGGACGACGACCTCGACGCGCTCGCCGCCCGTGCGGGCCTTGAGCTGGTCGGAGGTGCCGCGCGCGATGACCTTGCCGTGGTCGATCACGCAGATGTCGTGGGCGAGGTGGTCGGCCTCTTCGAGGTACTGCGTGGTCAGCAGCAGGGTCGTGCCCCCGGCGACGAGGTCCTGGATGACCTCCCAGAGCTGCTGCCGGTTGCGCGGGTCGAGGCCCGTGGTGGGCTCGTCCATGAACATCACCGGCGGGGAGACGACGAGCGCCGCCGCCAGGTCGAGGCGGCGGCGCATGCCCCCGGAGTACGTCTTCGCGGTGCGGTCGGCCGCGTCGGCGAGGTGGAACCGCTCCAGCAACTGCCCCGCCCGCTTCTTCGCGTCGCGCGCGCTCATCTGGTAGAGCTGCCCGACCATCCGCAGGTTCTCGCGGCCGGTGAGGTATTCGTCGACGGCCGCGAACTGGCCGGAGAGCCCGATCGAGCGGCGCACCTCGTTCGGGTTCTTCAGCACGTCGATGCCCGCCACGACCGCCTGCCCGCTGTCGGGCCGGAGCAGGGTCGTCAGCACGCGTACGGCGGTCGTCTTGCCCGCGCCGTTGGGGCCCAGGAGGCCCAGGACCGTGCCTTCGGGGACGTCGAGGTCGACGCCGTCCAACGCGCGTACGTCACCGAAGGTCTTCACCAGACCTTCGGCGTAAATGGCGCCTGGCATGTGGGACTCCCCCAGTTGCTCTCGGGTGACTTCCTGAGCGTGATCGTAGGGTCCCCGGTCCTCGCGCACCGGGAACGCCGAAGTGCTCGGCGATGCACGGTATCGCGATACATCGCGAGTCACAACGGCTTTTTCGGCGCGTCCTCCACATGCCCTCACCACGTAGCCGCGGCCCCGGCTCCGGCCCCTTCCCGACGGGTTCAGTCCATCACCCGGTAGCCCGCGGCCCGCAGGGCGGCGGCGACCTCCGCGCAGTGCTCGGGCCCCTGGGTCTCCAGGTGGACCTCCACCTCCGCCTCGGTGAGCCCCAGCCTCGGGTCGGTCCGCACATGGCTCACGTCCAGCACGTTGGCGTCCGCCCGGGACAGCGTGGAGAGCAGCGCGGCGAGCGCCCCGGGCCGGTCGGTGAGGCGGAGCCGCAGGCTGAGGTAGCGGCCGTTCGCCGCCAGGCCGTGGGTCAGCACGCGCCGCATCAGCAGCGGGTCCACGTTGCCGCCGGAGAGCACGGCGACGACGGGGCCCCGGAAGGCCTCCGGGTCGCTCAGCAGGGCGGCCACCGGGCTGGCCCCGGCCGGCTCGACGACCATCTTGGCGCGTTCCAGGCAGAGCAGCAGCGCGCTGGACAGCTCGTCCTCGGTGACCGTGCGGACCTCGTCCACCAGGTCCCGGACCAGCCCGAACGGGATGTCCCCGGGGCGGCCGACCTTGATGCCGTCGGCCATCGTCCGCACCGACTCCAGCGCCACCGGGTGCCCGGCGGCCAGGGACGGCGGATATCCGGCGGCGCCCTCGGCCTGCACCCCCACGATCCGTACGTCGGGGCGCACCGCCTTCACCGCGACCGCGATCCCCGCGGCGAGACCGCCCCCGCCGACCCCGACCACGACGGTGCGGACCTCCGGGCACTGCTCCAGGATCTCCAGCCCGACGGTGCCCTGGCCCGCGATGATGTCCGGGTGGTCGAAGGGGTGGATGAAGACGGCCCCGGTCTCCTCCGCGTACTCCTGGGCGGCGGCCAGCGTCTCGTCGACGACCTGGCCGTGCAGCCGGACCTCGGCGCCGTACTCCCGGGTCGCCGCCACCTTGGGGAGGGGGGCGCCGACCGGCATGAAGACGGTGGAGCGCACGCCGAGCAGCGAGGAGGCCAGGGCGACACCCTGCGCGTGGTTCCCGGCGCTCGCGGCGACCACTCCGGCGGCCCGCTCGACGGGGCTGAGGCCCGCGATCCGCACGTAGGCGCCGCGCAGTTTGAACGAGCCGGTGCGCTGGAGGTTCTCGCACTTGAGGTGGACCGGCGCACCGACCAGCGACGTCAGATGGCGGCTGCCCTCCATGGCGGTCGCTCTGGCCACCCCGGCGAGCATCTTCTGCGCGCCCCGGACGTCATCGAGGATCAGAGGCGGGACAGGGGCTGCCGTGCGGAAGGTCATGACCGCAAGTCTTGCAGTTCCAGGGCGTCCGGGCCGTCGTGTCTCATGCCGGGCTGCGGTGTTGTCCACAGGTTTGTGCAGCGCTGGTACATGTTGCCCCGGGGCCGCGTACTCTGTCCCCCACCCATCCGACACCGCACGAAGAGAGCTCCCGCCATGCCCCCTCAGGACATGTCGACTGCCGCGTCTCCCTCCGGGGGCACCGCCTCCGGAAACCCTGGGGCGGACCACCTCCTCGACGCTCTCCAGCACCAGGTGGCCGTCTTCGCCCGACGCGCCGAGCAGACCCGCCTCGGCGGCGTCGGCCAGGTACGCAACTCGATGGACCGGGCCGCCTACCTCCTGCTCAACCGGCTCGACAGGGAGGGCCCGATGGGCGTCAAGGCCCTGGCCGCGGGCATGGGGATCGACTCCTCGACCGTGACCCGGCAGGTCGCGCCGCTCGTGGACACCGGCCTGGTGAAGCGGACCTCGCACCCCGAGGACGGGCGGGCGGTCGTCCTCCAGCTCTCGCCGCGCGGCCAGACGCGCCTGGAGGAGGTCCGCACCTCGCGCCGCGAGCTGATGTCCCGGGTGACGGACGACTGGACCGAGGAGGAGCGCGACGTCTTCTGCTCGCTGCTCGCCCGCTTCAACACCTCACTGGCCGCCCGCGCGGCGGCGCACCAGCCGTCGCAGGAGAACTGAGGACACGGCCCGCCGGCACGAAGGCCCCCGGCGGCGTGTGCCCGGCGGCCCGGGGGCTTGGCCCGGCCCGCCGGACGCGGTGCTCAGCCGAGCGCCTGGGTCAGGTCGGCCAGCAGGTCGTCGGCGTTCTCGATGCCGACGGACAGCCGGACCAGGTCGGCAGGGACCTCCAGCGGGGAGCCTGCGGTGGACGCGTGCGTCATCCGTCCCGGGTGCTCGATCAGCGACTCCACACCGCCGAGCGACTCACCGAGCGTGAAGACCTTCGTCCGGTCGCAGACCTCGACCGCCGCCTCCTCGCCGCCCGCGACACGGAACGACACCATCCCGCCGAACGCCCGCATCTGCTTGGCGGCGACCTCGTGCCCCGGGTGGTCCGGCAGCCCCGGGTAGAGGACCTGGGTCACCTTGGCGTGCCGCGTCAGCAGGTCGGCTACCTTGGTGGCGTTCTCGTCGTGGCGGTCCATGCGTACCGCCAGCGTCTTGATGCCGCGCAGCACCAGCCACGCGTCGAACGGCCCGGCGACGGCGCCCATCGCGTTCTGGTGGTACGCCAGTTCCTCGGCGAGCTCCGGGTCGCCGGTGACCAGCGCACCGCCGACCACGTCCGAGTGCCCGCCCATGTACTTGGTGGTGGAGTGCACCACCACGTCGGCGCCGAGCGCGAGCGGCTGCTGGAGGTAGGGGCTGGCGAAGGTGTTGTCGACGACGAGCCGCACGCCCGCCTGCCGGGCCACGCCCGCGACGGCCGCGATGTCCGTGATGCCGAGCAGCGGGTTGGACGGGGTCTCCACCCAGATCGCCTTGGTACGGGGGGTGACCGCCGCGCGCACCGCGTCCACGTCGGAGGTGTCGGCCACCGAGAACTCCACGCCCCAGCGCGACGCGACCTTCGCGAACAGCCGGAAGGTGCCGCCGTAGGCGTCGTTCGGGATGACGACGTGGTCGCCGGGCGTGAGCAGCGTACGCAGGAGGCAGTCCTCGGCGGCGAGGCCGGACGCGAAGGCGAGTCCGCGACGGCCGCCCTCCAGGGCCGCCAGGTTCTCCTCCAGTGCGGTGCGGGTCGGGTTGGCGCTGCGGCTGTACTCGTAGCCGCCACGCAGCCCGCCGACGCCGTCCTGCTTGTACGTGGACACCTGGTAGATCGGCGGGACCACGGCGCCGGTGAGGGGATCCGCCGTGTTCCCGGCGTGGATCGCGAGGGTCTCGAAGCTGTGCTGGTCGCTCATGGGGCCGAGCGTAGTTCGTCCCGGGAGCACTTACGGGCCACTGCGGCGTACGGTTGCCGGTCCGGGACAATGGACCGCATGGAGATTCTGTGGTTCCTGCTCGCGCTGTGCATGCTCGCCGCGGTCGTCGGCCCGGTCATGCGCCGCCGCCGCGGCGGCATCCGCCAGGTCGCGCCCGGTTCACCCGACGCCGCGGACCCGGACACCTACGGTTTCGCACGCCAGGAGGAGCTGGACGTCCGGATGCCCGGCCCCGACCAGGATCTCCTGGACGTCCTCGACGTGGTGCAGGCCACCCAGAACTGGCGGGCCGCCTCCCAACTGCTCGCCGCCACCCCCAAGGAGAGCGAGACCCGCTGGCAGCGGGTGCAGGCGTTCGCCGGGGCGGCCTCCCTGGAGCTGGCACAGCGGCCCGGCCAGGGAGGGGCCTGGCTGCGGAACTGGCGGGCCGAGGCCCCCAAGGACGCGGGTGCCGCCGCCGTGCACGCGGAGTTCCTGGTCCAGCAGGCGTGGCGCACGGGCACGGTGGGCACGGACGACTTCCGGATGATCCTGGAAGAGGCCCGTACGGTCTGCGGGGACGCGGCACTGCTGGCGCCGGGCGACCCCATCCCGTACCTCGTGGAGCTGGCCGTGGCGCGCGGGCTGGGTTACTCCCACGAGCAGTTCGACCAGCTCTGGGCGAAGATCATCGACCGGGCGCCCGCGCACATGGGCGCGCACATCGCGGCCCTGCACTTCTGGTGCGAGAAGTGGCACGGCTCCCGCGAGGAGGCCGAACGCTTCGCGACCACCGCCGCCGCCCGCGCCCCGCAGGGCTCGCTGCTCGCCGCGCTGCCGCTGTTCGCGGTGTACGAGCACCTGCCCGAGGTCATCCTGGTGCAGGGCTTCTACCAGGGCGCGGTGGTGACGAAGGCGGTCGAGGGCGCCCTGTTCGCGGTGCACGCGGCCCGTCCGGACGATCCGATGCTCGCCCACGTCCGGCATCTGCTGGTGCTCTTCCTGGTCCGCATGGAACGCTGGGCGGAGGCGATGCACCAGCTGGTCCACATCGACGGCCACGTGGGGGCGCTGCCCTGGACCCAGAACCCGGACCCGGCCGCCGAGTACACGGTCTACCGCGCGCTGGCGGTCGCCGGGTACGAGGCGAACGGCGGCAGCCCCGCGACGCTTCCCCGGTAGCCCCCGCACGCTTTCCCGGTAGCTTCCGACACGCTTCCCCGCGCCTGTTCCCTGTTCTCCCTGTTCCGCCCCTCCGACCGGAAGGTCACCCGATGGCCCGCCTGATCCCGCTCGTCCTGATCGGCCTCGCCGTGTTCTTCTGGCTGCGCACCAGGAAGAAGACCACCGAGTACCTGGCGTCGTACGAGTCCGGCGCGCAGGGGCCGGCCCCGGACCAGGACCGCCCGGAACGGCCGTCGTCCACGCCCTGAGGCGGCGGAACACCCGCGCCGCCGGCCGTGTTGTACCAGGCGTATCCCGAAACCCGGAGGAGCCCCAGCATGTTCCTGACCCGCCGCACCCCACAGCTCCCCACCCGCGAGGAGGCCCTGCGCGGCCGCCCCGTGCCGGAGTTCTCGGTCCCGTCCCGCCACACGGTCCTCGGCAACCCGCTGACCGGGCCGTACCCGGAGGGGCTGGAGGTCGCCGACTTCGCGCTGGGCTGTTTCTGGGGCGCCGAGCGCACGTTCTGGCAGACCGAGGGGGTCTGGACGACCCTCGTCGGCTACCAGGGCGGATACACCGAGAACCCGACGTACGACGAGACCTGCTCGGGCCTGACCGGGCACACCGAAGCGGTCCGGGTCGTCTTCGACCCGACGGTCGTGAGCTACGCGGAGCTGCTGAAGCGCTTCTGGGAGTCGCACAACCCGACCCAGGGCTTCCGCCAGGGCAACGACGTGGGCACGCAGTACCGCTCGGCGCTCTACACGCACTCCCCCGAGCAGGCGGAGGCCGCGGCGGCGTCCCGCGAGGCCTTCCAGCGGGTCCTGACCGGCGCGGGCCTCGGCGAGATCACCACGGAGATCCTCCCGGCCGAGGGCCGTACGTTCTGGCCCGCGGAGGCGTACCACCAGCAGTACCTCGACAAGAACCCGGACGGCTACTGCGGCATCGGCGGCACGGGCGCCACCCTGGAGTCCCCCTCCGCGACGAACTGGGGCCGCGCCTGCCCGACCGGCATCGCCCCGGCACCCGAGAACTGAACCCAGGCTCTCCGGCGGCCCCTGACCACACGGTCGGGGGCCGTCTTCTTCGCGCGTCCGCCCGGCCGATCGCCCCGTCCGCCCGGCGGACCGCCCCGTCCGCCGGCCGTCATGGGCGGGCGGCTGCCTGAACGGCTCAGGCGGCCAGTCGCACCTCCCCGAGAGGGGCCGTGCCGCGTGGGCCCGAGGCGCGGGGCCGTCCGGCGGACATCACGCGGGCCGTACGCTCCGGGGCCTGGGACGAGCCGGAAGCCCGGGGCCTCTGGGCCCAGGCCCCCTGGGTCAGGGCTTCCCCTGCCAGGGTGAGGACGTCCGTGAGTCCGAGGCCGAGCGCCTGGGTCGCGGCCCCGAGGACCTCGGAGGAGGCCTCCTTCCGGCCTCGCTCGATCTCCGAGAGGTACGGCACCGAGATACGGGCCGCCTCCGCCACGTCCTTCAGCGTCCTTCCCTGCGCCAGCCGTTCGCCCCGCAGGACGTCACCGACCACGTCGCGCCACAGCGGTTGCCTGGGGACGACGGGGCGGAGGGGGATGACAGGGGCGCGGTCCTGTGCGGGGCGGCTGCTCATCGCTCCAGCCTAGGAGCGCGGGGGCCCGCGCGGGAGGGGGTGGCGTTCCGCGCCGGGCTGATCTGCTGTCCGCTAAACCGTGTGCGGCACGCGTGCCGGTGGGTCACGGGGACCCACGGCGCAGGCCCGGCGTGCGGAGAGCGCGCGCCGGGCCTTCCCGCCCGTGGACGGTGGGTCAGATGAGGCCCTGGGCCAGCATCGCGTCCGCGACCAGCTCGAAGCCCGCGATGTTCGCGCCCACCACGTAGTTGCCGGGGCTGCCGTAGCGCTCGGCCGTGGTGTAGCAGGAGTCGTGGATGTGGCGCATGATCTCCGCCAGCCGCTCCTCGGTGTGGGCGAAGGACCAGGAGTCGCGGGAGGCGTTCTGCTGCATCTCCAGCGCGCTGGTGGCCACACCGCCCGCGTTGGCCGCCTTGCCGGGCGCGAAGGCGACACCGGCCTCCTGGAGCACCCGGACCGCCTCGGGGGTGGTCGGCATGTTGGCGCCCTCGGCGACCGCCTTCACCCCGTTGCGGACGAGGGTGAGCGCGTCCTCCTCGTGCAGTTCGTTCTGGGTGGCGCAGGGCAGTGCCACGTCCACCGGGACGCTCCAGACGCCGGTGCCCTCGACGTACCGCACGTGCGTGCCGCGCCGCTCGGCGTACTCGGAGATCCGGCCGCGGCCGTTCTCCTTGATCTCCTTGAGCAGGGCGAGGTCGACGCCCTTCTCGTCCACGACGTAACCGCCGGAGTCGGAGCAGGTCACGACGGTCGCGCCGAGCTGCTGCGCCTTCTCGATCGCGTAGATGGCGACGTTGCCGGAGCCGGAGACCGCGATGCGCTGGCCCTCCAGGGACTCGCCGCGGCTGCGCAGCATCTCGGCGGTGAACAGGACGCAGCCGTAGCCGGTGGCCTCGGTACGCACCAGGGCGCCGCCCCAGCCCAGGCCCTTGCCGGTGAGCACGCCGGACTCGTAACGGTTGGTGATGCGCTTGTACTGGCCGAAGAGGTAGCCGATCTCGCGGCCGCCCACACCGATGTCACCGGCGGGGACGTCGGTGTACTCACCCAGGTGACGGTGGAGTTCCGTCATGAAGGACTGGCAGAAACGCATGATCTCGGCGTCCGAGCGGCCCTTGGGGTCGAAGTCGGAGCCGCCTTTGCCACCGCCGATGGGCATGCCGGTGAGGGCGTTCTTGAAGATCTGTTCGAAGCCGAGGAACTTGACGATGCCGAGGTTGACGGACGGGTGGAAGCGCAGTCCGCCCTTGTACGGGCCGAGCGAGCTGGAGAACTCGACACGGAAGCCCCGGTTGACGTGGATGTCTCCGGAGTCGTCCGACCACGGCACCCGGAAGATGAGCTGGCGCTCGGGCTCGCAGATCCGCTCGATGATGCGGGCGTCGACGAATTCGGGGCGCTGCGCGAGCACCGGTCCGAGGGTTTCGAGGACCTCGCGGACCGCCTGGTGGAACTCCTTCTCGCCCTGGTTGCGCCGGAGGATCTCCGCGTACAGCGGCTCGATGACACGGTTCTCGGCCTGGGGGCGATGTGCGGAAGTGGTCGGCATCTGATCAAGACCTTCCATGGGTGGGCGTCATGCGCTCGACGCTCCCGTCCCTGGGGCGTCGCTGGTCCCCCTCCAGGAGGAGAACCTCACGAAAGCGACGCTGCTTCCGGAGACGTATGGAACCATTGCACCGGCCAATTGTCCCAGTGCCCGCCGAAGATCTTCCTTCGCATCCACATACTGGCCACGATCTACGCTGTCCGGCGCCCGGAAGGCCGTATCCGGTGTCCGCTTCGTCCGGGGACGGCCGGGCGCCGACGCGCGTACGACAACGGCCCGCCGCAGTGGCGAACCTCACACCTCAAGGCCGGCCGGTGTGGCCCCCGGGTCAGGACTCGCGCGGGTCGCGCAGGACCCAGAGCGCGACGCCGGAGGCGATGACGGCCACGCCCGCGCAGACGCTGAGCCCGATCCGGAGCCCGCTCTCGTCCATGAGGTTGAGCATGACGTTGGCGACGAGTGCGGCGCAGAGCACGAACCAGAGCAGGGCCTTCATGGATTCCTCCGTGGTCGGGGCGAGGGCTCCAGTCTTCCGCCGCGGGCCCGGCGGTACGAGGGAGGCCGCCCCCGGAACCGGGGTGTAGCGGGCTACACCCCGGCCCCCTCCGCGGCCTCAGGCCGCCGCGTTCTCCGTCACCGTGACCTTCCCCTTGCGGATGGTCGCGACCCTCGGTGCCTTGCGGGCGAGGGAACTGTCGTGGGTGACCATCACGAAGGTCAGCCCGTGCTCCCTCCAGAGCCCGTCGAGCAGTTCCATGATCTCGTCGCGCATGGACTCGTCGAGGTTGCCGGTCGGTTCGTCGGCCAGCAGCACCTTGGGCCGCTTGACCAGGGCCCGGGCGATGGCGACGCGCTGCTGCTGGCCGCCGGACATCTCGCTCGGCAGGTGGGTGGGCCGGTCGCCGAGGCCGACGGACTCCAGGGCTTCGGCGGCCCGCTCGCGGCGGGCCTTGGCACCGAGGCCGAGCGGTACGAGCGCGGTCTCGACGTTCTCCTGGGCGCTGAGCGTGGGGATGAGGTTGAAGCTCTGGAAGACGAAGCCGATGGACTCGGCACGGACCTTGGTGAGCCGGGACTCGGGGAGCGAGGCGAGATCGACGCCGTCGAGTTCCACGGTGCCGGAGGTGGGCCGGTCCAGGCCGCCGAGCATCTGGAGGAGCGTGGACTTGCCTCCCCCGGTCGGGCCCTGGATGACGAGCCGGCCGCCGTCCTCGATGGTCAGGTCGACGCCGGCGAGCGCGTCGACGGGGTTCTTGCCGCGCATGTAGCGCTTGGTGACGCCCTTGAGCTGGTACACGTGTGGACTCCTGCTGTACGTACGAAGGGGGAGCGGCGGGGCGGTGTTACGCGACGCGGCGCAGCGCGTCGGCCGGCCGCAGCCGGGAGGCCCGCCAGCCGCCGAAGGCCCCGGCGACGAGTCCGCCCGCCACGGCCAGGGCGACGGCCACGAGGATCGTGGTGAGGGAGACCGGGGCGGTCAGCGCGATGTCGAGGGTCTTGGACGCGGACTGGCCGCCGGGGCCGCCGCCCCCCATCGGACCGCCGCCTCCCATACGGCCGCCGCCGCCCGAGGAGCCGAGCTGGGCGGTCAGGGTGGGACTGATCGCGGTCACGGCGTACGCTCCGGCGAGTCCGACGGCGATGCCGAGGACGCCGCCCATCAGGCCGTTGACCAGGGCTTCACCGATGACCTGCCGGGTGACGCGGCCGCTCTTCCAGCCGAGCGCCTTGAGGGTGCCGAACTCCCGTACGCGGCGGCTGACCGCCGAGGACGTGAGCAGGCCCGCGACGAGGAAGGCGGCGACCAGTACGGCGACGGACAGCCACCTGCCGACGCCGGCGGCCAGGTCCGAGGCGGTGGACAGGGAGCCGGAGACGGTGTCCGCGAGGTCGGCGGACGTGGTGACCGTGGTGCCGGAGATGTTCTTCTGGATGGCGGCCTTGACGGGCTCGATCTTCTGCGAGTCGGTGGCCTTCACGTAGACCGTGGTGACCTTGTCCTTCGCGTCCGCGAGGGTCTGCGCCTGCTTGAGCGGGACGTAGACGTTGGCGGCGGCGTCACCGCTGTCGGCCGTCGAGATGCCGATGATCGTGTAGTCGGTACCGGACACCGTGACGGTCTTGTCGAGGGCGAGCTCCTTCTCCTTGGCGTACGCCGCGTCGACGACCGCGACCTCGGCGTCGGTCTCGGCGGCCTTGAAGGTGCGGCCCTCGGTGATCGTGGAGGAGGTCAGCGGGCCGAGGTCCTGCCGGGTGACGTCGGTGCCGTACACGGTGAAGGAGTTGACGTCGAAGGAGGCGCCACCACCGCGGACCTCACCCTGCGGCTGGCCGCCGCCAGGACCGCCACGACCACCCTGGCCGCCCTGCGACGCGCTCTCGTCCTGCTTGAACTCGCCGCGCTTGAACTGGCCGTCCACCTTCATGACGGTCAGGCTGAGCCCGGCCACCGCGTCGGCGACCCCGTCCTGGGCGCCCACCTTGTCGACGGTGTCGGCGGCGAGCGTCTGGAAGCCCTGGACCATGACGCGGTCGGTGCTCTGCGACGCCTCGTCGTCGTCCTTCGCGTCGAACTCGAAGCGGGGCCGCTCGGTGCCGCCGGATCCCGGCGCGGCGGCGGCCTTGGTCACGGTCATGTCCGTGCCCAGGCCGTAGAGGGACTGGAGGACCTTGTCCTGGGCCTTGCTCATGCCCGAGGAGACCGAGCTGACGACGATGACCAGCGCAATGCCGAGGGCGAGCCCCGAGGCGACGACGAGCGCCGCCTTTCTGCGGCGGCGCAGCTCGCGCCGGAGGTAGGTGAAGAACATGGCGCGAAGATATGGAGCGGGCGTGATGAGGAGTTAAGCCTGGGATGAGAGCGGGATGAGAACCGTGGAACCGGCCCTTACGCGAGCCCGGCCCGCCCCCTCCGCTCCTCCGGAACGGCTCCGGAACGACAAAGACGGCGGCGCCCGGAGGTCCGGGTGCCGCCGCCTGTGTACGGGGAGGGGGAAACGGTCGTGCGCGCGATCAGCTCGCGGAGCCCGCCGTCCACTCCGACCAGCTCATGTTCCAGCCGTTCAGCCCGTTGTCCGGGGTGATCGTCTTGTCCGGGGAGTTCTTGACGATGACCACGTCACCGATCATGGAGTTGTCGAAGAACCAGGCGCCCGGGGTGTTCGGGTCGCCGGCGCCCTGGGCGTCGGCCAGGCCGACACAGCCGTGGCTGGTGTTGACGTTGCCGAAGATGCCCTTGCCCCAGTAGTTGCCGTGGATGAAGGTGCCCGACGTGGACAGCCGCATGGCGTGCGGCACGTCCTTGATGTCGTACTCACCCTTGCCGTCGTCGTCCGTGAAGCCGACGGTGGCGCCGTCCATGTGGGTCTCCTTGAGCTTCTCGGAGATCACCATCTGGCCGTTGTACGTGGGGTTGTCCGGGGAACCGGCGGAGATCGGGATGGTCTTGACGGTCTTGCCGTCCCGGGTGACGGTCATGGTGTGCGACTTGGCGTCCACCGTCGAGACCTGGTTGCGGCCGACCTTGAAGGTGACCGTCTTCTGCTGCACGCCCACCACGCCGTCGGCACCCTCGACGCCGTCCAGCGCCAGCTTCAGGGTGACGGTGGAGCCGGACTGCCAGTAGTCCTCGGGGCGCAGGTCGAGACGCTGGTTGTTGAACCAGTGGCCGACGACCTCCTGGCCGCTGCTCGACGTCACCGTGATGCCGGCCTGGACGGCCTTCTGGTCGGTGATCGCCTTGTTGAAGTTGATCGAGACGGGCATGCCGACGCCGACCGTGGAACCGTCCTCGGGGGTGAAGTTCCCGATGAAGCTGTTCTCGGGGGAGACGGTGGTGAAGGAGCTGTTGGCGTGCGCCTGACGGTCCTTGGAGTCGGCCGCCGTCGCGCTGATCTTGTACGTGGTCGAGCGTTCGAGCTGGCCGTCCGGCTTCCAGCTGGAGCCGTCGGTGGCGAGGGTGCCCTCCACGGCCTTGCCGTCCGACGTGGTCATCGTGACCTCGGTCAGCTTGCCCTTGGCGACGGTGACCATGGCCGCGTTGTTGATGCTCGCGTTGGTCGCGCCGTTCTTCGGCGCGATCGTTATCTGGGCCTCGGACGCGTCCTTGGCCGCCGCCTCGTCCACCTGTGCCTGCGACGTCTTCGAGCTGCCGGCGCTCGCGCTTCCGCCTGATCCGCCGTCGTCGCTGCAAGCGGAGAGCACCATCACTCCGCCGAGCAGTGCGGACGCGGCCATGAGGCCCCGGCGCCGCTTGCTGTCCGTCATCACACGCTTCTCCATCGTTGCCGATTTCCCCGAAATCCCCGGACGGGGCAGCGGAACAAGTTTCCCCGTCAATGTTCTAGAACACCCTTCACGGGCCGTCCGTTCCACACCCCGCGAAGGTGTGGGGAACACCACTCATCGACGCGCCCCCGGCTCCGGTGGTTCCCGTCCGGACGTCAGCGGTCCGTCACGTCGACGGCCTCCTCGTCGTCCGTCTCATTGTCCTCGATCCCGTAGTAGGCATCGTCCTCGTCGTCCCCGACGGTCCAGTCCTCGGCCTCGGGGTCGTACTCGATCGTCTCGCCGGCCCAGGACGCCTGGGCGAGCTCGATACCGGGGACCTCTTTGACCAGGTCGAACGGGTCGACGAGCGAAGCGATCGCCTCTGCCGCGTCTTCCCGGACCGCCTCCTCGGTATGCGTGCGCTCCCCGGAGAAATGTCCCTCGGCGGTCCCGGCCGCGGAGGTGTCCGGGAATCCGCCGGGGATCGCGGTGGCGGCGCGGTCGGCGGCGAGGTGTTCCAGCGCGGTGCCGGTCAGGGCCCCGGCGTCGGTGATCTCCAGCACCAGGTCCACCCGGAGCCGGACGAATTGCGTTGTCGGTGAAGTACTCATGTGCCGGAGCGTAAGGGTCGCGGGACCCGTGGCTTTCCTCCGACCCACTGCTTTGCTTAGCATCGGCCCACGGGGCCAACTGATGGTTGTCGCAAGGGGATCGTTTCTGTGTCCATCGCTCGTCGCACCCTGCTGACCACCACGGCCGCGGGCACCCTGCTCTGTGCGCTCTGGTTCGTCCCGTCCGCCGACGCGACCGACGGGACGACCATCCGGACCGCGTCCACCGGATCCTCCGAACAGGTCCGACAGCCCCTCATGGCGGGGGAGTCGGGCGCCCGGGACGCGGACGGGGAAGCCGGGCGGGACGTGCTCGCCGACACCGGGACCGGGATCGACACCACCCCGTATGTGATCGGCGGGACGCTCTCCCTGTGCGTCGGCGCCGGTTTCGTCGCCTACTCGGTGCGCCGCGGCGGCTCCCCGGGCGCCGCGCTCTGAGGCACCGGCCGGGGTCCGCCCCGCCGCTGGGTGCGGCGGACCCCGGCCCGGCCCCGGATCAGGCGAGCGGCCCGGTCACCGCTTCCACGGCCGCGACGAGGCCGCCCTCCGCCACGAAGGCGTCGGCGGCGGCCAGGTCGGGCGCGAGGAAGCGGTCGGGGCCAGGCCCCTCGACACCGGCGGCCCGCAGCGCCTCGACGACGGCCAGCGAGGCGGGTGCCGGGGTCATGCCCCCGGCGGCGCGGATCTCGACGGCGCGGGCGGCGGCGTACAGCTCGACGGCGACGATCCGGTTCAGGTCGGTGATCGCCGTACGGAGCTTGCGCGCGGCCGACCAGCCCATGGAGACGTGGTCCTCCTGCATCGCGGAGGACGGGATCGAGTCGACGGACGCCGGGACGGCGAGCCGCTTCATCTCGCTGACCAGGGCGGCCTGCGTGTACTGGGCGATCATCAGCCCCGAGTCCACCCCCGCGTCGTCGGCGAGGAAGGCCGGCAGCCCGTGCGAGCGGTTCTTGTCCAGCAGCCGGTCCGTGCGGCGCTCGCTGATCGAACCGAGGTCGGCGGCGGCGATCGCCAGGAAGTCGAGGACGTACGCCACGGGCGCGCCGTGGAAGTTGCCGTTGGACTCCACGCGTCCGCCGGGAAGCACCACCGGGTTGTCGACGGCCGCGGCCAGTTCGCGGTCGGCGACGAGCCGCCCGTGCGCGAGGGTGTCCCGCCCGGCCCCGTTGACCTGGGGCGCGCAGCGTACGGAGTAGGCGTCCTGGACCCGGGGGGCGTCGTCCTGGTGATGGCCGGTCAGCCCCGAGCCCGCGAGGACCCGCAGCATGTTGTCCGCCGAGGCGCCCTGGCCGGGGTGCGGGCGGATGGCGTGCAGCTCCGGGGCGAGGACCTTGTCCGTACCGAGGAGGGCCTCCAGGGAGAGCGCGGCGGTGATGTCGGCGCTGGTGTACAGCTTCTTCAGGTCCGCGAGGGCCATGACCAGCATGCCGAGCATGCCGTCCGTGCCGTTGAGGAGGGCGAGGCCCTCCTTCTCGCGCAGCTCGACGGGGGTGATGCCGTGCGCGGCGAGGAGTTCGGCGGCCGGGCGCACGGTGCCGTCGGGGCCCTCCGCGTCGCCCTCGCCCATCAGTGTGAGCGCGCAGTGGGAGAGCGGCGCGAGGTCGCCGGAGCAGCCGAGCGAACCGTATTCGTGGACGACGGGGGTGATCCCCGCGTTGAGCACGTCGGCCATGGTCTGCGCGACCTCGGGACGTACGCCGGTGTGGCCGGAGGCGACGGTCTTCAGCCGGAGGAACATCAGCGCCCGCACCACCTCGCGCTCGACGCGGGGGCCCATGCCCGCCGCGTGCGAGCGGACGATGTTGCGCTGGAGCCGCGCCCGGAGTCCGGGGCTGATGTGCCGGCTGGCGAGGGCGCCGAATCCGGTGGAGACGCCGTACACGGGCTCGGGTTTGGCGGCGAGGGCGTCGATGATCTCACGGGCGGCGGCCAGGGCCTCCACGGCGGCCACGGAGAGCTCGACCCGGGCGCCCTCGCGGGCCACGGCGAGGACGTCCTCGGCGGTGGTACCGGACGTCCCCACCACGACAGTGTGCATATCCATATTCAGAAGCGTACGGACTGAAACCCCCTATGTCATCAGTGGTCGCGCGGTTGACCCCTTACCGCCCGCCCCGCGCGGTCACGGCCGGTGCTCCTCCGGCGGAAGATTGCCGCGCAGCCTGCGCCGGTCGTGGGGCGCCTTCGGGGGCGAGTCCGCGAGCCGGATGACCTCGCCGTCCCGGCCGGCCACGACCGGGTTCCGGGAGTGGGCCGCCTTCGCCTGGTACTGGGCCGCGTCGGCCAGCCGGAAGAGGCGGCGGGCGGAGCGGACGGGACCGATGTCGTCACCGGTCGAGGCGACCCCGCAGGCCACTCCGTCACCCAGCTCCAGACCGACGGCCCGCGCGCACAGTTCCTCGGCCACCTCGACCACCTCGTCGGCGGTGGGCCCCACCGCCAGCAGACAGAACTCGTCCCCGCCGAGCCGGGCCGCCAGGGCTCCCGGCAGCATCGCCCCGCAGAGGGAGAGCACCGAGCCGAATCGTTCCAGCAGACGGTCGCCGACGGCGTGGCCGTGGGTGTCGTTGACGGTCTTGAGGCCGTTGACGTCGCAGACGACCAGGCTGACCACGGCGTCCTCGGAGCGGTGCCGGTCGAGCGCCTCGTCGAGCCGGATGTCGACGGCGCGGCGGTTGGCGAGGCCGGTCAGCGGGTCGGTGAAGGCCAGCTTGCGCACCTCCTCCAGCCGCTCGGTCTGGACGATGCCGGCGGCCACGACGGCGGCCAGGACGGTCGCGAAGTCCGCGTCGTCCCGGTCGAAGACCACGCCCCCGGCCGGCCGGGCGACGTACAGCTCGCCCCAGGCGCGGCCGTGCAGGACGATCGGTGCCACCACACAGCAGCCCCGGCCGCGCCGGCGCAGCGCGGCGACCCGCTGATGGCAGTACGGCCGCGCTCCCCGGGCCGGTGCGCCGGCCGCCGGGGCGGCGGCGTCGGCGGTCTCCACCCAGGCGTCCGGCTCGCCACCACCGGCCCACCGCTCGTGCAGGAACTCGGTGATCTCCGGGAACTGGTGCACGGGGTAGGCCTCCTCCTCGGGGAACTCCTCCTCCCCGGCGGCCCGCTCCCCCGCGTTGACCAGCACCCGCAGCCTGCCCCGGTCGCGTTCCCACACGGAGAGGGCGGCGAAGCTGCCGCCCAGCGCCTCGCACGCCCCACGCGCCGCCGCCCGCCAGGAGTCCCGCGGGGTGTAGGCCGCCGCCATCGCCTGTGCCAGCGACACCACGGCGCGCAGTCGCACATCGTCACCGCCCATCGCTCCAGCTTAGGGAGGTTTACGCCGATTTGATCAGTCGGCAACGCTGATGATCTTCACCCGGCGCCACGGGTCGCCCTGGGCGCGCGGCCTCCCCTCACTCCCCCGGCCAGTTCGGCTTCCGCTTCTCGTTGAAGGCGGCCACACCCTCCGCCCGGTCCCCGGAGAAGGCCACCGACCGCCATGCGGCGTCCTCCACCTCCAGCCCGGCCCGCAGGTCCAGTCCCTGCCCGAGCCGCAGGGCCCGCTTCGCGGCCCGCAGACCGACCGGGGAGTTGGCCGCGATCCTGGCGCCGAGCGCCAGCGCCGCCTCCCGGTCCCGGCCCGCCTCGACCAGCTCGTCGACCAGCCCCAGCTCACGCGCCTCGGCCGCCTCCACCCGCCGCGCGGTGAACACCAGCTCGGCGGCACGGGCCGCGCCGACCCGGCGGGGGAGCAGCTGGGTGCCACCGCCGCCCGGGATGACACCCACGGACACCTCGGGCAGCCCGACGACCGCCGTACGGTCGGCCACGATCACGTCGCAGGCCAGCGCCAGCTCGAAACCGCCGCCGAGGGCGTAACCGTGCACGGCCGCGACGACCGGCATCGGGAGTTCCAGCACCCCGGTGTAGGCGGCCCGCGCGGTCGGCCGCTGCCGCACCAGCTCGGCGTCGGTGAAGGAGTTCCGCTCCTTGAGGTCGGCGCCCACGCAGAAGGCCCGCTCATGGCTGGAGGTGAGCACGGTGACCCGCACCCCGGGGTCGGCGGCCAGCGCGGCACAGGCGGCACCGATCGAACGGGCCATGTCGCTGGACACGGCGTTCATCGCCTTCGGCCGGTCGAGCACCAGCTCCGCGACGTGCTCCTGGCCCTCGTGCCGCCGTACGACGACGAACTCCCCGAACCGCTGCTCCGACGTGACGGTCATGGCAATCCCCTCCGGTTAACGATCGTTACCGGAATCCTAGGCCGCCCCACCCCCACCGGACCCGCCCCGGCCCCCGGACCCGCCCATCCACTCCCAGCCCCGCCCGGCAAATCCAGCGCCCTCCGGCGCTTGAGGAGCGGGGGCGAGGGGCAGAGCCCCAAACCCCAGCCCCGCCCGGCAAACCCCAGCCCGTCCGGCGCTTGAGGACAAGGGGCCCCGGGGGCGAAGCCCACGGTTTCGGGAAGGGGCGGGGACGGGAACAGCCCACCGCAGGCGCACCCCGGCACCCCACCCGCGTCACACAGCCGGCTTCCCCCGCCGCGCCAGCAACCACGGCTCCACCACACCCAGCCCCCGCACCGGCCGCTGCCACATCGGCTGGAGCCCGAAGCGGTACGTCGGCAGCGGCGGCTCCTCGTCCGGCCGCCGCCCCTCCTCCTCCGCCGTGCGCGCCCGCTCGGCCGCCGCCGCGGCCTCCTCGGCCGCCTGCGCCTCGGAGGCGGGGGCGTCCCCGGTCCGCGTCAGCTCCTGCGCGAACGCCCCGTCGACCAGTACCGCGTCCTTCGGCGCTATCGAGGTGAGCCGGCTGGCCAGGTTCACCGTCGTACCGAAGACATCGCCCATGCGGGTGGTGACCGTGCCGAAGGCGATGCCGACCCGCAGCGCGGGCATCGTGGTGTCCTGGGCCATCGCCTCGACCAGCCGGAGCGCGATCTCGCCCGCCGTACCGGCGTCGTCCGCCGCGAAGAGGACCTCGTCGCCGAGGGTCTTGATGAGCCGCCCCCCGTGCGCGGCGACCAGATCGGCCGAGGTCGTCTCGAAGGCCTCGACGAGTTCGCCGAGCTCCTCCTCCTCCAGCCGCCGGGTGAGCCGGGTGAAGCCCACCAGGTCGGCGAAGCCCACGGCGAGCCGGCGGTCCACCATCTCCTCGTCGTCCGCGGCCTGCACGACCCGCCCCGTCGCCGCGGCCAGCTGCCGCCGCCACACGTACACCAGGAACTCCTGGAGCTCCGGCAGCAGCAGCTCCACCAGCGGATAGGTGACCTCGGTACGGGTCATGCCGGGCTCGGGGGGCTCGGTCAGCCCCTCCAGGAACGAGTCGATCTGCCACTCCGCGAGCCGGGCGGTCGTCTGCCCGGTCGAACGTGCCACCTGGATCGCCATCGGCTCGCTGAGCAGCCCGGCCTCCACCAGACCGGCCAGCCGCCGCAGCGCGAGTACGTCCGCCTCGGTGAGCGCCTTGGCCTGGCCGATGTCGGCGAAGCCCATGGCCCGCCAGAACCGGGACGCCAGGTCCATGGAGACCCCGGCGGTCCGGGCGGCCTGGAAGGGCGTGTAGCGGCGGTCGGCGCCCAGAATGAGCGATTCCAGCCGGATCGCGAGGGGGTCGTGGGTCGGTTCGGCCGTGTGGTCGACCTCGTGGTGCGGGGTGGAATGGACCGATTCTTCCGGCGGGGGATCGGTGCCCTCCCCGGAATTCGTGTCGTCGACGGTCACCGGCCGCCTCCTGCCCGTTCCCTGGCCACTGCCCTGCCGATCTGTCGCTGGATCGCCTCAACGATACGGCAGGTGTGCCCTGGCTCACGTCCTCGGCCACCGGGTCCGGGTGCGGTCCGGGGTGACATCACCCGTCTGTGGGGCGCCGTCCGCGCCGGGTGTGCGCCCCTGGTCCGTCGGGTGCGGTCCCGCCCGTACCGCGCGCCCCCGCCGCCCCGCGCCGCCCGTAGCCGGATCAGGTGAGCCCGCCCTCCACCCCGCGCAGATGCACGATGTCCCCCGCCGACACGGGTTGCTGGAGCCCGTCGCCGGTGGCCAGGACCAGCCGCCCGTCGCCGTCGATCGCGACGGCCTCGCCGACGACGGACCGGTCGCCCGGCAGTTCGGCGCGCACCGGCCGGTCCAGGGTGGCGCAGCCCGCCGCGTACGCGGCCTGGAGCCCGCTCTCGGCCGCGTCTCCCCCGGCGTCGCGCCAGCGGCCGTACCACTGCTCCAGGGAGCGCAGCACGGCCCGCAGCAGCGTCTCGCGGTCCGTCGAGGACGCTCCGGCGAGTGCCAGGGAACCGGCGTGCGGGGCGGGCAGCTCGGCGGCGCGCAGCGAGACGTTGAGGCCGATACCGACCACCACGCCGTCCCCAGCGCGCTCGGCGAGGATGCCGCCGGTCTTGCGCTCCGAGCCGTGCACGGTGACCAGCAGGTCGTTGGGCCACTTCAGTGCCATGTCCACGCCCGCGGACTGCGCGAGTCCGGTGGCGGTGGCCACGCCGGCCAGCAGGGGCAGCCACCCCCACCGCTCGGCGGGGACGCCGCCCGGGGTGAGGTAGACCGACAGGAAGATGCCCGAGCGGGGGGGTGCCGTCCAGCTCCGGTCGAGCCGCCCCCGGCCCGCGGTCTGCTCCTCGGCGACCAGGACCGCCCCCTCGGCCAGTCCGCCGGAGGCCGCCCGCGCGGCGAGGTCGGAGTTGGTGGAGCCGGTCGCCTCGACGATGTCGAGCGAGCTCCACAGACCGTCCGGCCTCACCAGGCCGCGGCGCAGCGCGGCGGCGTTCAGGGGCGGCCGGTCGAGGTCCGACCAGCGGTTGTGCGGGGCATCCGGAGGAGTCATGGACCCCACATTAGGTGTGGCCAACGACGCACTGCCGAACCGTATCGGCGCCGATACGCTACGGCTCAGTAGGCAACCGCGGGCGGCGAGCCGCTAGCCGTCGCGCGCAGAAACAGGTCCAGCACCCCACTGGACGAACCAGCCGTCCCCGTGACCAGGCAGGGAGCCGCCACCCGATGTCCGAGCCGCAGAGCGAGATCCACACCACCGCGGGCAAGATCGCCGACCTCCGGCGGCGTATCGACGAGGCCACACACGCGGGTTCCGTACGCGCGGTCGAAAAGCAGCACGCCAAGGGCAAGTTGACCGCACGTGAGCGTGTCGAGCTGCTGCTCGACGAGGGTTCCTTCGTGGAGCTCGACGAGTTCGCCCGGCACCGCTCGACCAATTTCGGCATCGAGAAGAACCGCCCGTACGGGGACGGTGTCGTGACCGGCTACGGCACGGTCGACGGCCGTCCCGTCTGCGTCTACTCGCAGGACTTCACCATCTTCGGCGGCTCGCTCGGCGAGGTCTACGGCGAGAAGATCGTGAAGGTCATGGACTTCGCGATGAAGACCGGCTGTCCGATCGTCGGCATCAACGACGGCGGCGGCGCCCGTATCCAGGAAGGCGTGGCCGCGCTCGGCCTGTTCGCCGAGATCTTCCGCCGCAACGTGCACGCCTCGGGTGTCGTCCCGCAGATCTCGCTGATCGTCGGACCGTGCGCGGGCGGCGCGGTCTACTCCCCCGCGATCACCGACTTCACGGTGATGGTCGACCAGACCTCGCACATGTTCATCACCGGGCCCGACGTCATCAAGACGGTCACCGGCGAGGACGTCGGCTTCGAGCAGCTGGGCGGCGCCCGTACGCACAACACCACCTCCGGGGTGGCGCACCACATGGCGGGTGACGAGAAGGACGCCATCGAGTACGTCAAGTCCCTGCTGTCCTACCTGCCGTCGAACAACCTCTCCGAGGCGCCGTCCTTCCCGGAGGAGGCCGACCTGACGGTCACCGACGAGGACCGTGAGCTGGACACCCTCATCCCGGACTCGGCGAACCAGCCGTACGACATGCACACCGTCATCGAGCACGTGCTGGACGACGGGGAGTTCCTGGAGACGCAGGCGTTGTTCGCGCCGAACATCGTCACCGGATTCGGGCGCGTCGAGGGCTACCCGGTCGGTGTCGTCGCCAACCAGCCGATGCGGTTCGCCGGGTGCCTGGACATCGACGCGAGCGAGAAGGCCGCCCGCTTCGTGCGCACCTGCGACGCGTTCAACGTGCCGGTGCTGACCTTCGTGGACGTCCCCGGCTTCCTGCCCGGCGTCGACCAGGAGTACGGCGGCATCATCCGCCGCGGCGCCAAGCTGATCTACGCGTACGCGGAGGCCACGGTCCCGCTGATCACGGTGATCACCCGTAAGGCGTTCGGCGGGGCGTACGACGTGATGGGCTCCAAGCACCTGGGCGCCGACCTGAACCTGGCCTGGCCCACCGCGCAGATCGCGGTGATGGGCGCGCAGGGCGCGGTGAACATCCTGCACCGCCGCGCCATCGCCGCCGCCGAGGACCCGGAGGCCACCCGCGCCGAGCTGATGGCCGACTACGAGGACGCGCTGCTCAACCCGTACGTCGCGGCCGAGCGCGGTTACGTCGACGCGGTGATCATGCCGTCCGACACCCGCGCCCACCTGGTGAAGGGGCTGCGCCAGCTGCGGACGAAGCGCGAGGCCCTGCCGCCGAAGAAGCACGGCAACATCCCCCTCTGACCCCCACGCGGACACGCGGACACGCGGACTCGCAGACACGCGGACACCATCACCGGACACCGATCACCGAAGATCACCGATCAACGGGAGCCACCATGATCAAGGTCGTACGGGGCAATCCGACCCCGGAGGAACTGGCCGCGGCCCTCGCCGTGGTCAGGGCACGCGCGGCGGCGGCCGCCGCCGTGCCGTCCGGGCCCCCGCTGCCGCCCGAGCAGTGGGCGGACCCGGGCCGCATCGCACGCCAGGGAGCCCACCGTCCCGGCCCGCGGTCCTGGGCGCGTACGTACTGGCCGGTCTGACGCCCGGCGGCGCTTGAGTACGCGTACTCAGGCGCCGCGGCCGGGCCCGGAGCACCATCGAAGGCATGCTGTGGTCCGACCCGGAGAACAAGCCTCCCAAGGAACTGCGCGACGCCCAGGACATGATGCGTCGCGCGGGGCTGCTGCTCGCGCTGGCCATGGTCGTGGCGATGTTCGTCCTCGGCATCCGCTGAGGCCGCCGGCGTCCGCCGGGGGCGCGTAGGCGTCCGCCGGGGGCGCGTAGGCGTCCGCCGGGGGCGCGTAGGCGTCCGCCGGGGGCCGGTGGCCTGTGCCGCCCGGTACGCGCGCCCTCCGGCATCCGGCCGGGCGCGCCGGCCCGCCTACGATGGCCGGTATGACTGATCAGCGCCGCCTCGTGCTCGCCTCCGCCTCCCCCGCCCGCCTCGGCCTGCTGCGCCAGGCGGGGTTCGCTCCCGAGGTCGTCGTCAGCGGTGTGGACGAGGACGCGCTCACCGCCCCGACCCCCGGAGAGCTGGCGCTCGTCCTGGCGCGGGCCAAGGCGGACGCGGTGGCGGCCCGTCCCGAGGCCGCCGGGGCCCTGGTCATCGGCTGCGACTCGGTGCTCGAACTGGACGGTGAGGCGCTCGGCAAGCCGGCCGACGCCGAGGAGGCCACGGCTCGCTGGAAGTCCATGCGCGGCCGGGCCGGTGTGCTGCGGACCGGGCACAGCGTGATCGACACGGCGACCGGCCGCACCGCGTCGGCCACCGCCTCGACCACGGTCCACTTCGGTGAGCCGACCGACGCCGAGGTCGCCGCCTACGTCGCCTCGGGCGAACCGCTGCACGTCGCGGGAGCGTTCACCCTGGACGGCCGCTCGGCGCCGTTCGTCGAGTCGATCGAGGGCGACCACGGCAACGTCATCGGTCTCTCCATGCCGCTGCTGCGCCGGCTGCTCGGCGAACTGGACGTCTCCGTCACGGATCTGTGGGTCTGACAGCCTTTGACGGCCCCGCCGTCCGCGCGCTCCACCGCCCGGAACCCCCGCGGCCGTCCGCGAGCCGGCCGGGACGAAGACCGGCCGGGGCCGGCTCACACGGTGGCCGGGGCTCCCGCTCCGGCGCCGTCGCCGCGCCCGCCCGAGTCGGCCGGCGCCGCGTCCGGGCCGCTCGGAGCGTAGGACACCAGGGTCAGGACGAGCAGTCCCAGCACGACCATCATGACCGCGAAGGCCGCCCAGCCCACGAGGCCCACCGCGAGCGCGCCCAGCACCCCGTGCACGACCGCGCACCCTATGAGCGAGATCCGGGCGAACCGGCCAGGCCCCCGGTCCCGTACCGCCGCGACCAGCGGTATCAGCCCGCACAGCACCAGCAGGACTCCGGAGACCCAGCCGAGCACCCAGGTACCGGTGGACATGGCGCCCGGGTCCATACCGGCCAGGGACATCTGCTGGTTGTCGACGACCGTCGCGAGGACCGCGTTGACGAGGACGACGCCGACCGCCTCCCCGAACAGCACGATCGCGGTCACCACGGCCATGGCCCTGCGCACCACGGAGCCCACCCCCTGTTACCTGGAGTACGTGAGGTACAGCGCGGACCTTACGGGGGCACCCCCCTGCCCGTGAAGAGCCCGGGGGGAAGGTAACGCCCGGGTCAAGAGGCCGCGCGCCGTCCGCGCGCCCCCGGCGCTGCCTCCGCCCGCCCGCACGCCCACCGACGCGCCTCCTCGGTACGCCGCTCGTGGCGACGGCAAAATTTCCCTCGCCGGTTCGTAGGGACCCCACAAAGAAACGCCACGCGGGGTTGACCGTACGAACAGAGACTTGGACCACACCTCGTGGCTACTGTGCGGTCAGGGGTCCCGGCGTACCGTGGTGCGACAAGGGATTTCACGACTCGAGCAAGCCTCGAATCACACTCCGTGTGGGCAAGTTCACCATTGGGGACGGGTCGTACGGCCGTGTCGGTAGTCCCTAAACTCAGCTTGTTCTCAAGGAGGGAGTCATCGTGCGCAAGGTGCTCATCGCCAACCGTGGCGAAATCGCTGTCCGTGTCGCTCGGGCTTGCCGGGATGCCGGAATCGCCAGCGTAGCCGTCTACGCCGATCCGGACCGGGACGCTCTGCACGTCCGCGCGGCCGACGAGGCGTTCGCTCTGGGCGGTGACACCCCGGCCGCCAGTTATCTGGACATGGCCAAGGTGCTCCAGGCTGCCAAGGACTCCGGGGCGGACGCGATCCACCCGGGCTACGGCTTCCTCTCGGAGAACGCCGAGTTCGCCCAGGCCGTGCTGGACGCCGGACTGACCTGGATCGGCCCGCCGCCGCAGGCCATCCGGGACCTCGGCGACAAGGTCGCCGCCCGGCACATCGCGCAGCGCGCGGGAGCCCCGCTGGTGGCCGGTACGCCGGACCCGGTGAGCGGCGCGGACGAGGTCGTGGCGTTCGCCGAGCAGAACGGCCTGCCGATCGCGATCAAGGCGGCGTTCGGCGGTGGCGGCCGCGGTCTGAAGGTGGCCCGCACGCTGGAGGAGATCCCCGAGCTCTACGACTCGGCGGTCCGTGAGGCCGTCGCGGCCTTCGGGCGCGGCGAGTGCTTCGTGGAGCGCTACCTGGACAAGCCGCGGCACGTGGAGACCCAGTGCCTGGCCGACACCCACGGCAACGTGGTCGTCGTCTCCACCCGTGACTGCTCCCTCCAGCGCCGCCACCAGAAGCTGGTCGAGGAGGCGCCCGCGCCGTTCCTGAGCGAGGCTCAGAACGCCCAGCTGTACCAGGCGTCGAAGGCGATCCTGAAGGAGGCCGGCTACGTCGGCGCCGGCACGGTCGAGTTCCTGGTCGGCCTGGACGGCACGATCTCCTTCCTGGAGGTCAACACCCGTCTCCAGGTGGAGCACCCGGTCACCGAGGAGGTCACCGGTCTCGACCTGGTACGCGAGATGTTCCGCATCGCGGACGGCGAGGAGCTGGGGTACGGCGACCCCGCCGTGCGCGGTCACTCCTTCGAGTTCCGTATCAACGGCGAGGACCCGGGGCGCGGCTTCCTGCCCGCGCCCGGCACCGTCACGTCCTTCGCCCCGCCGACCGGTCCCGGAGTCCGGCTGGACGCGGGCGTCGAGAGCGGCAGCGTCATCGGCCCGGCGTGGGACTCGCTGCTGGCCAAGCTGATCGTGACCGGCGCGACGCGTGAGCAGGCGTTGCAGCGGGCGGCGCGGGCGCTGGGCGAGTTCGAGGTCGAGGGCATGGCGACGGCCATCCCGTTCCACCGCGCGGTCGTGGTCGACCCGGCGTTCACCGCCGACCCGTTCCGGGTGCACACCCGGTGGATCGAGACGGAGTTCGTCAACGAGATCAAGCCGTTCACCCTCCCCGCCGATGTGGACGCGGACGAGGAGTCCGGCCGTGAGACGGTCGTCGTCGAGGTCGGCGGCAAGCGCCTGGAGGTCTCCCTGCCGTCCTCGCTGGGCATGAGCCTGGCGCGTACGGGCCTGGCCGCCGGTGCGAAGCCGAAGCGCCGCGCGGCGAAGAAGGCCGGTTCGGCCGCCTCGGGCGACACCCTCGCCTCCCCCATGCAGGGCACGATCGTCAAGATCGCGGTCGAGGAGGGCCAGGAGGTCAAGGAGGGCGACCTCGTCGTCGTCCTGGAGGCCATGAAGATGGAGCAGCCGCTGAACGCGCACCGGTCCGGCACGGTCAAGGGCCTGTCCGCGACGGTCGGCACCTCGGTCTCCTCCGGCGCCGCGATCTGCGAGATCAAGGACTGAGCACCACCGCTTACCCATCCGGCCGCCCGGCCCCCGGCCGCACACGTCCGTGTGCGCGACGGGGGCCGGGCGGTCGGTGGCATCCTGGACCCGGAGCGGCGACCAGGAGGACAGCGCGATGACGACGAGCAGCACGGCGGGGACCCACACCCCTCAGCGGCCGATGCGGGCCGACGCGCGCCGCAACTACGACCGGCTGCTCGCCGAGGCCCGTGCGTCGTTCGCGGAGCACGGCACCGACGCCTCGCTGGAGGACGTCGCCCGGCGCGCGGGCGTGGGCATCGGCACGCTGTACCGGCACTTCCCCACCCGCCACGCCCTGATGAACGCGGTGTTCCAGGAGGCGCTGACCGCCCTGCTGGTCCGGTCCCGGGAGCTGGCCGACGCGGAGCGGCCCTGCACGGCGCTGGTGGAGTGGCTGGGCGCGATCGTCCGCCACGCGGGCGAGTACCGGGGCCTGGCGCAGGCCCTCATGTCCGCCTCGGCGGACCACACTTCCGCCCTGACGGGGTGTCATGTGCCGTTGCGGCAGGCCGGGGCGCGGTTGCTGGAGCGGGCACAGGCGAGCGGTTCGGTGCGGCCGGACGTGTCGATCGACGACCTGTTGCAGCTGACGAACGCGATCGCGCTCGCGGCGGAACAGACCCCGGCCGACCCGGCCCTGGCGGACCGCCTCCTGCGCCTCACCCTCCAGGGCCTCCGGGCCACGGACTGAGCGGACGGGAAGACGGCGGCGGACAACGCCGCACGGGGCGGGGGCGGACCGCGCCACTCCCGCGCGGGCGGGCAGCGGCGCACCGGTGCGGGGCCGCAGCACCTCTCCGGCCTCGCCGTGCGCCCCGGTCCGCATCCGCGGGCGGGTCCCTACCGGCGTCGCAGGTCGGCCACCCGGGCTCGCTCCCCCGGGTTCTCCCCCATGGCCGCCGCGCCCCGGAGCTGCGGGCCGAGGCCCGTGGGGCCCCCGCCCGGCTGCGTACGCCGCTGGCCCGGCAGTGGCATGTCGCGGCGCGGCTGCCGACCTGGCAGCGGCCCCTCGCCGCCGGAGGGCTCCGCCTCCGCTCCCGCCACCGTGATCTCGACGCCCTGGTCCGCCAGGGCCTGGAGCTCGGTGGCGGCCCGTTCGTCATGGGCGGGTGGTTCGTCCGTCACCAGACGGGTGATCAGCTCCGTGGGCACCGTCTGGAACATGGTGTCGGAGCCGAGCTTGGTGTGGTCCGCGAGGACCACCACCTCCGCCGCGGCCTGCACCAGCGCCCGGTCCACACTCGCGGAGAGCATGTTGGACGTGGACAGCCCGCGTTCCGCGGTGAGCCCGCTTCCGGAGAGGAACGCCCGGGTGACGCGCAGCCCTTGGAGGGACTGCTCGGCCCCGCTGCCCACGAGAGCGTAGTTGCTCCCGCGCAGGGTGCCTCCGGTCATCACCACCTCCACCCGGTTGGCATGGGCCAACGCCTGGGCGACCAGGAGGGAGTTGGTGACGACGGTCAGACCGGGTACGCGCGCGAGCCGGCGGGCCAGCTCCTGCGTCGTCGTACCGGCGCCGACCACGATGGCCTCGCCCTCGCCGACCAGTCCGGCGGCCAGGTCGGCGATGGCCGTCTTCTCCGCGGTGGAGAGATGGGATTTCTGCGGAAAGCCGGACTCCCGCGTAAAACCGCCCGGCAAGACCGCACCGCCGTGCCGGCGGTCGAGGAGTCCTTCTGCCTCCAGTGCCCGCACGTCCCGCCGTACGGTCACTTCGGAGGTCTGGACGACGCGGGCGAGCTCACGGAGGGAAACCGCTCCGTTGGCGCGCACCATTTCGAGGATCAACTGACGACGTTCTGCAGCGAACACGGAACTGACAGTAACCTGGCCGTGGGTTGCTTTTCAGCACTTTGCGCCGAATAACAGAAGTTGTACATAGACGGGGCCTCCTAGTGGTATAGGAGGCCCCGTTGTCGTTCAGGAGTGGTCCGGGAGATGCCCAGGAGCGGTCACAGGCGCTCGCGCCGACCGTCGACTCGCCCTGGGATATGGGGAATTGGGCCGGATTTCGGACGTCCCGCCCCCGGGCCTACGACTCGCCCGATCCCTTACGGGTGTGCAACTGCCGGGCCACTTCCGCGATCGAACCCGACAGGGACGGGTACACAGTGAACGCGTTTGCGATCTGTTCGACCGTCAGGTTGTTGTCGACGGCGATCGAGATCGGGTGGATCAGCTCACTGGCCCGCGGCGCGACGACACAGCCGCCGACCACGATCTCGGTACCGGGGCGGCACAGGATCTTGACGAAGCCGTCCCGGATGCCCTGCATCTTGGCGCGCGGGTTGCGCAGCAGCGGCAGCTTCACGACGCGGGCGTCGATCTTACCGGAGTCCACGTCGGCCTGGCTGTAGCCCACCGTGGCGATCTCCGGGTCGGTGAAGACGTTCGCGGAGACGGTCTTGAGGTTCAGCGGGGTCACCGCGTCACCGAGGAAGTGGTACATGGCGATACGTCCCTGCATCGCCGCGACCGAGGCCAGCGCGAAGATCCCGGTGACGTCACCGGCCGCGTACACCCCGGGGGCGCTGGTGCGCGAGACCCGGTCGGTGCGGATGTGCCCGGAGTCCTTGAGCTGGACCCCGGCCTCCTCCAGGCCCATGCCCGCCGTGTTGGGGATCGCGCCGACCGCCATCAGGCAGTGCGTGCCGGAGATGACCCGGCCGTCGGCCAGCGTGACCTCGACCCGGTCACCGACGCGCTTGGCGGCCTGGGCGCGGGAGCGGGCCATGACGTTCATCCCACGGCGCCGGAAGACGTCCTCCAGGACCGCGGCGGCGTCCGGGTCCTCGCCGGGCAGCACCCGGTCACGGGAGGAGACGAGGGTGACGCGGGAGCCGAGCGCCTGGTAGGCACCGGCGAACTCGGCACCCGTCACACCCGAGCCGACCACGATGAGCTCCTCGGGGAGCTCGTCCAGGTCGTAGACCTGCGTCCAGTTCAGGATGCGCTCGCCGTCCGGCTGGGCGTCCGGGATCTCCCGGGGGTGGCCGCCGGTGGCGATCAGCACGGCGTCGGCGGTGAGCCGCTCCTCCGTACCGTCGGCGGCGGTCACCACGACCTGGCGCGAACCGTCGGCCGCCTGGAGCCCTTCGAGCCGGCCGCGTCCGCGCATCACCCGGGCGCCGGCGCGCGTCACGGAGGCGGTGATGTCGTGGGACTGGGCGAGCGCCAGGCGCTTGACCCGGCGGTTCACCTTGCCGAGGTCGACCCCGACCACCCGCGCGGCCTGCTCCTTGTACGGGGTGTCGTCGGCGACGATGATGCCCAGCTCCTCGTAGGAGGAGTCGAAGGTGGTCATCACCTCGGCCGTGGCGATCAGAGTCTTCGAGGGCACGCAGTCGGTGAGTACCGAGGCCCCGCCGAGGCCGTCGCAGTCGACGACGGTCACCTCCGCACCGAGCTGGGCGCCGACCAGTGCCGCCTCGTAGCCGCCGGGGCCGCCGCCGATGATCACGATCCGGGTCACAAGAAGTCCGCCTCGCGTGGTGTCATCCCACGGCCGTCTGCCACCCCGGCCGGGGGTCCGGGGGATCGCCCCGGGGAATGCAGTACGTAGTTCATTGTCCCGCACCCGCCGACCCGCTTCGCCCCGGGGCCCTCCATCCGGGAACGCGCCCGGCCCGGCCTCCGCGTCCTGGCCCCGGCACACCGCTCCCCCGGGTACCCGGACCTGCGGAACCGGCATGATCCCGGTCACCTCCCGTACCCTCGACCCATGTCGCTCTACGCCGCGTACGCCGGCAACCTCGACGCGCGGCTGATGACGCGCCGCGCCCCGCATTCGCCGCTGCGCGGCACCGGCTGGCTCAACGGCTGGCGGCTGACGTTCGGTGGGGAGCAGATGGGCTGGGAGGGCGCCCTGGCCACGGTGGTGGAGGCCCCCCGGTCCCAGGTCTTCGTCGCGCTGTACGACCTGGCGCCGATGGACGAGGACTCGATGGACCGCTGGGAGGGTGTCGGCCTCGACATCTACCGCCGGATGCGGGTGCGCGTACACACCCTGGACGGCGAGGAGCCGGCCTGGATGTACGTGCTCAACGGCTACGAGGGCGGCCTGCCCTCCGCCCGCTACCTCGGCGAGGTGGCGGACGCCGCCGAGTCCGCGGGCGCCCCGCACGACTATGTGATGGGCCTGCGCAAGCGCCCCTGCTGAGGCGCCCGGGGCCTCACCCGGACGCACCTTTTGTACGAAAGTACGAACAGGATGAGCCAGACTCTGCGCCCACACATCTACGCGCGTAGGGAATCAGCGGTTACCCTCGTCCGCGTGAACGCATCTGTTATTCCGGACCACATCCAGGGCGACCCGCACGCCGCCGCCGCCGACGCCGCCGCCCGCCTGCGCGAGCTGACCGGCGCCGAGACCCATGACGTCGCCCTCGTGATGGGCTCGGGCTGGGCGCCGGCCGGCGATGCGCTCGGCGTCCCCGAGGCCGAGTTCCCGGTGACCGCGCTCCCGGGCTTCCCGGCGCCCGCGGTGGAGGGGCACGGCGGCATGATCCGCTCCTACCGGATCGGCGCGAAGCGCGCCCTCGTCTTCCTCGGCCGCACGCACTACTACGAGGGCCGGGGCGTCGCGGCCGTGGCGCACGGTGTGCGGACGGCGGTGGCGGCGGGCTGCCGGACCGTCGTCCTGACGAACGGCTGCGGCGGTCTGCGCGAGGGAATGCGTCCGGGACAGCCGGTGCTCATCAGCGACCACCTCAACCTCACGTCGGCGTCCCCGATCGTCGGCGCCAACTTCGTGGACCTGACGGACCTGTACTCGCCGCGGCTGCGGGCCATGTGCCAGGAGATCGACCCGACGCTCGAAGAGGGCGTCTACGTGCAGTTCCCCGGCCCGCACTACGAGACCCCGGCCGAGATCAACATGGTCCGGGTCATGGGCGGCGACCTGGTCGGCATGTCCACCGTGCTGGAGGCCATCGCGGCCCGTGAGGCGGGCGCGGAGGTACTGGGCATCTCGCTGGTCACCAACCTGGCCGCGGGCCTGAGCGGCCAGCCGCTGAACCACGAGGAGGTCCTCCAGGCCGGACGCGACTCGGCCACCCGCATGGGCGCGCTGCTGGCCCGGGTCCTCGACCGCGTCTGACGGAACCCGGCCCGGCCCGGTACGACCCGGCTCGGCCCCCACTTCCAGCCCCACCCGGCAAAACCCAGCCCCTCCGGCGCTGGAGGAGCGGGGGCCAGGGGCAGAGCCCCAAACCCCAGCCCGTCCGGCGCTTGAGGACAACGGGGGCCCCGGGGGCGAAGCCCACGGTTTCGGGAAGGGGCGGGGAGGGGAACAGCCCGCCGCAGGCGC
>JOAZ01000016.1 GCA_000720535.1 Streptomyces halstedii | reverse complement strand
GCCCCCGGCCCACCCGAACCCGAACCCGCCCCTGACCCACCCGCCCCCGGCCCGCCCGCCGGCTCCTGCGACCACCCCAGGTACGACCCGCAGTTCCCGCAGAAGTCGTCGTTCTCGCCGTTCGCCGACCCGCACGCCGGGCATGAGCGCATGGTTTCAGGCCTCTCTCTGGTCGTCGGGTGGGCCGGGAAGTACCTCGACCCGGCAGGTGAGATGGACCGGGCACGACGCCCTGACCACGTCCAGGACCTGTGCCTCGTCCACCTCCGCCGTGCGCACCGGCCAGACCCGCACCAGGAGTTCGCCGGGCGGTGGCTCGGGCAGCTCCGTGTTCGCCACGGACGACCAGGCCGCGCCTCCGCCGTCCTCGACGGAGGAGTGCACCCCGAAGCAGAGCCAGAGGCGTTCGGACAGGCCCCGGCGGGTGCCGCGCCCGCGGTGAAGCTCGACCGCGCGTACGACGACGGCCCGCCGCAGCTCCTCCGGCCAGGCCTCGGCGACGTCCACCCCGACCCAGGACGACAGCCACGGAAGGAAGTCCGCGGGCGCCAGGGCCGGGTCGAAGTAGGCCGGGAGGTTGTCCAGGGTGGACAGCACCGGGGCGAGGACGGTGTCGAGCCCCGCGGTGAACCGTTGCGCCAGGTCGTCGTCCGCGTAGATCGCGGGCAGCAGTTCGCCGATCGGGTAGCGGGTCGGGAGGCCGGGGACGGCGGACCTGGTCATGCGAGGCCGTCCGGTTCGGCCGCGGTGACGACCACCTGGTGCTGGTAGGAGAAGACCAGCGCGTTGCGCGCCACGTCGATCCGGTCGACCGGTGCCCCGCGCCGGCCGGTGACCGGGTCGGCCGGGAACAGCCGTACCTCCTCGACCAGCCGGGCCCCCTCCACCCGCTGGAGTACGGCGAACACCTCGCCGTACTGCACGGGCCTGCCGAACGGCCAGCCCGTGCCGTCCCCGCCGCCGCGCAGCGGGTCGAGGTACCGGAACAGCGCGGTCTGCGCGTCCTCGCGCACCCGGTCCACCTCGCCGGGCGCCGCCACCAGCCGGGCGACCACCGTGACGCCCTGGTACGCCGGCGGCTCCACCACCAGCCGGGTGCCGACCAGCCGGCGTTCGTCCAGCCGTCCGGCGATCGCGGAGAGCACCTGGTCGGAGGGGATCAACTGCTCGAACCGCAGCCGGTCGCCCTCGTCCGGGAACGCGTCGGGCACCACCAGGACGCGGACCGCGCCGGGTTCGGCGGGCACGGCGGGCAGGCACCGCACCCGGCGTACCGAGGGGGCTGCCTGTGCCGCGATGATCTCGTAGTCCTCGGCGGTGACCGCCCGCTCCTGGACCCGCAGCACCTGCGGCGCCCGCAGCTTGGCGTTCTCCACGCTCTCGCCGTCCACCCCGCCGCGGGCCGCCTCCCGGTTCTCGACCCCGGCGACGTACGGGACGGAACTGCGCAGTACGGAGATCGCGCCCCGGGCGACGTTGCCGGCCGCCCCGCCGCCCGTCCGGTAGCGCGGGACCCGCAGTTGGGCACCCTTGCCCGGGACCGCCCCGTAGGCGCGCATCGTGCCGTCCGCCTCGCGGACGGCGGGCGGGAACGCGAACTCGCCGGACGTGGCGTCGATCCGTACGTGCCGGTCGCCGGGCGAGGAGACGCCGAAGTGCTCGACCGCCGTCCAGGTCTGCCAGCCGTCCGCGGAGGACACCTCCACCACCGGCGGGTCGCCGTCCAGCAGCAGCGGCGGGCGGCTCAGGACGAACCGCTGCCCCGCGACCCCCGCCGACACACCGAGCGGCACGTCGAGGACCACCTCGGCGTGCTCGACGGTCGTGGTGCCGCCGACCGTGAAGACCTCCGCCTCACGGACGGTCGGGGACTCCGAGTAGAAGGGCTGCCCGGCGGCCGGGTCCACGACGCGGCAGCGCAGCCACCCCGCCCGGTGGCCCGCGACCACCGAGGCGGTGTGCGCGGCCGGTACGAACACGGTCACCTCACCGGGCCGGTTCAGCCCGCCCGTGGTGTCGGTACCGGTCTCGCACACCGTCCAGCGGGCCCCGTCCCACGCCTCCCACACGAGCGGCGGCTGCCGCGGGTCCACGCCCACCCCCTCGACCCTGCTGTCCAGCCGTACGGCGACGATGCACCGCGGCACGGCGGTGGGCAGCCCGAACAGCACCGCGTCCCCGGGTGCCGGGCGCGGCTGGAAGCACGGGATGTCCGCACCGGAGGCGAGCTGCCCGGTCCGGTCGCTCTGGCCGCCGGACGCGGGCGCGGTCACCAGCCGGACCAGCGCGCTCGGCACGATCGGCAGGTCCTCGACGGTGGAGAAGACGACCGACTCCCGCGTCTCGCCACCGGCGGTGGCCACCTCGGTGCCCGCCGCCAGACGCACCGTCTCGGTCTGCGGCGCGGAGAGCCAGAAGTCCACGTCGGCCCGCGCCGCGGACGGCGGGAACAGGGTGACCCCGATCAGGTCGAGGAACGCCGCGTAGTTCTTCTCCGGCACCCGGTTCAGCCGGTACAGCAACTGGTCGACCATGTACGCGAAGGTCTCGATGAGGGTGACCCCGGGATCCGAGACGTTGTGGTCGGTCCACTCCGGCGACCGCTGCTGGACGTACCGCTTCGCTTCGTCCACCAACTGCTGGAAGCGCCGGTCGTCCAGATTGGGTGAGGGAAGTGCCATCAGCTCACTCCTGCGCCCTCGGAGCCCTCCGAGGACGGGATCGTGTAGAAGGGGAAGACGAGGTTGCGGAGGTCGTTGGTGGAGCGCACGGTGTACCGCACGTCGATGTAGAGGGTGCCGTCGTCGACCGTGTCGAAGGCGATCACCACGTCGGTCACCTCGATACGCGGTTCCCAGCGCTCCAGCGCGGTCCGCGTCTCGTGGGCGATCCGCCCGGCCGTGGCACCGTCGCCGGGCGCGAAGACGTAGTCGTGGATACCGCAGCCGAACTCAGGGCGCATCGGACGCTCACCCGGCGCGGTGCCGAGCACCAGCCGGATCGCCTCCTCGATCTCCCGGTCGCGCTCGACCATGGCGATGCCGCCGGTCGGCCCCACCCGCAGCGGGAAGCCCCAGCCCCGGCCGATGAAGTGCCCGCTCACAACGGCCCCCCGATCAGCACGTTCGGCGCGCCGGTCAGGATGGCCGCCCCGCAGGTGGTGGTGTCGCGCACGCGGGCGGCGGGCAGCCCGCCGATCAGCACCACACCGGTCAGCGCGGCGGCCGGGTTCGGCATGACGACGTTGCCCGGCCCCAGCGCCGCGTGCGGCGGCACCACGCACACGTGCAGGCTCCCGGTGACGGCGGCGGGCCGGCCGCCGATCAGCACACTGGCGACGGCGAGCGCGGCGCCCGGCGGCGGGGTGCCGATGGCTCCGCCGTGGACGGTGGTGTCGCCCATACGGGCCGCGGCTGGCATCGTCGCTCCTCCTTGGTTCGGTACGGGTCCATCTCGGGCACCACACAGGTCAGTTGATACGGATGAGCTTGGCCTTCAGGACGGCCAGCAGACCGCCGCTCACGGTGACGTCCGCCGTGCCGTTGACGTTCACCGAGCGGCCGTTGATGGTCACGTCCCCGGTGCCCGCGTCGAGGGTGATACCGGTGGGGGAGAGGGTCACGGAGCTCGACGGGCGCGTGCCGCCCGGCCCGTACACCGTCAGCTCGATCCGGTCCCGCCGCTCGTCCAGCATCACCTCCAGCCGCTTGTCGCCGCTGGCCAGCCGGACACCGGACGGCCCGCGCGGGGCGTCCAGCAGCTCCAGACGGTTGCCCGAACGCGACACCAGGGAACGGCGGTTGACCTTCCCGCTGGCCGCGTCGACCAGCGGGACGTCGTGCGGCGAGGGTTTGTCCACCCCGTTGTAGAGGCCGCCCAGCACATACGGACTGTCCAGGAGCCCCTGCTCGAAGCCGACCAGCACCTCGTCGTTGACCTCGGGGCTGAAGACCCCGCCGCCGCCCTGGCCGCCCCACTGCACCGTACGGACCCAGTCGGTCACGTACGTGTCGTCGAGCCACGGGAAGGTCAGCCGCACCCAGCCGCGCTCGGCACCGTCCTCGCGCACATCGGTGACGACGCCGATCGCCAGGCCCGGCAGGCGCGGGCCACGGGCCGGGGCGTTGCCCCCGGTCGCCAGACCGGCCAGCGAACGGTCGGAAGCCGCGCTGACCAGGACCGTCGTGCGGTAGCCGCCGTCCGGCTCCAGCACGTGGTGCGCCGCCGTCGCCGTGTAGCGCCCGGAGAACGCCGCACCGGCGGTGGCCAGCACCAGCGGTTCCCCCGCCCGGAGTTTGGGGTCGCCCTTGGCGACGGCCTCGATCTCGCCGAAACCGGCACTCACCGCCGCCGCCGCGGCACCCGCCACGGCCGCGGTCTCCGCCTGCGTGCGGTACGGGGTGTCCGCGACGGTCGTCCGGGCCGACGAGCCGAACGCCTTCCCCACCACCGAAGGACTCAGCCCCGGCACCACGGTCGTGCTCCGCATCGACGGCTCCCTGGCCACCAGCGGCTTCTTCGTCGTGACGTTCCAGCCGCGCACCTCGACGTCGTCCGCACCCTCCGCACCGGTCAGCACGGCCCGCAGCACCAGCAGATTGTCGCCGCGGACCAGCTCGACCGGGCTGCCGCCGGAAGCGGGCTCGGGCTTCACGAACTCCAGCAGCCCCTTGTCGTCCAGCCGCACCCGTGCGCCGCTCTCCCCGGCGAGCTGCTGGAGGAACTCCCAGTCCGAGACGTTGGCCTGGGTCAGCTGCTTGTGCGTGATCGGCGGGGCCTCGACACGGCCGCAGGTCAGACCGGCCCCCGCCGCCACCCGGCGCACGATGTCGGCGGTCCGCATGTCGCGGAACGCCCGTACCTTGCGCCCGCGTTGGAGCCGGTGCGCCTTCGAGGACGCCCGGATCACGGTGAACGTGCCGGTGGAGTCGCTGTCCAGCTCGACCGCCGTCACCTCACCGGTGAACAGCCGCTCCCGCGCACGGTCCTCCACCGTCACCACCGAGACGTTCAGCGGCGTGCCGAGAGTGATGCCGGTGGCGGTGAGCAGTTCGTAGTTCGGGTCGCGGTACGTCAGCAGGGCGATGTCCGGCAGGTTCACGTTCTCGTCGACCACACAGCTCACCAACTGGGCCACCCACGCGGCCGGCAGCTCGCCGGGCGCCTCGACGATCGGGTCGGCAGCGAACGACCTGGCTCCGGTGATCATCCGAACTCCTTGGGCGCCGGCTCGTCCGTGGCGGGCACGACCAGTTCCGTACCGGGGGCGAGCGTCATGGGGTCGTCGATGTCGTTGGCCTCGGCGATCACGCGCCACCGGGTGGCGTCGCCGTACTCCCGCCAGGCCAGCAGGGCCAGACTGTCCCCCGCCACCACCCGGTGCGTACGGCGTGCCTCACGCGAACCCGAGGTGGGGTTCTGGCCCGCCGGATCGACGCTGGCCTCCTCGATGGACAGCGAGCACGTGGCGCGCAACGGCTTGCCGTCGACGTCGAACAGCGTGTACGAGACCGAGAGGTTGGACAGCACCCCGTCGAACGACGTCGTCCTCGACGTACCCCAGTCGAACCGGACCCACGGGCTCGCGGGCGTCTTGCTCGCCAGGCTGCTGGGCGTCGGCACGCACGCGGTCATCAGCTGCTCCACCGCCTGCTCCACCGAGTTGTCATGGGTGGCCGTCGCGTCGAGGAAGACCTCCAGGGACAGCGAACGCGGCCCGCTGCCGACGAATTCGGGCAGGGCGGACTGTCCGGCCATCCGCGACGGGGTGCGCCGCCACTCGGTGCTCTTGCTCAGCGACAGCGTGGCGGGGTTGAACTGCAACGTGAGCTGGGCGAGGCTGCCGCCCGGCCGGGCCCCGACCGTCGCGGGCGGTTCCATGATGGTCAGCTGTGCGCGGGCCCTGCTGCTGCGGGCGAGGGGGGACATGCGGTTCCTCCTTCCGGGAGCGGTCCGGTGGCTCTGTGCCCGGGGTCTCTGTGCCCGGTGCGTCTGGGGCGGGTGCGTCTGGAGCGAGTGCGTCGGGGGCGAGCCCGTCAGGACGGGCTCAGCCCCTCGTGCGCGATCTCCAGGGTCTCGACGGCCGCCTGGGAGTTCGCCGGATCGAACGACGGGCCCTGCCACCGGACCGGCACGATCCCCTGCACCTGCCAGCTGATGATCGGGCTGAGGTCCGGTCGGAGCGCGACGATCTCGCCGTCCTTGGGCTCGACGCGCTGGATGATCTCGTTCAGCCAGCGTGCGATCTTGGTCGTGTCCGCGGTGACGGGGCGGGTCAGCGTGATGTTGGTCCAGGTGATGCGTCCCGGCAGTTGCCAGGCGAAGCCGTTGTTGCCGCCCTCGGCGTACTGCTCCATCTCCACCTCGGCCCCGAGCCCCGAGCAGGTGTGGAAGGCCCCCAGGTCGGTGCCTCCGATGACGAGCCGGAAGAACACGCTCGTCGCGAAGATGTTGTCCGTCATCCGCTTCTCTCCCTTGCCATTCCGTGCGGGCCGTCGTCAGCGCCGGCCGTCGTACAGCCGCCCGGTGCGTTCCAGGCCCCGGCGCATGTCGGCGCGCAGCAGCCGGCTCACCGGTTCGAGCAGCTTGCGGGCGAGTTCCTCCATGTCCGGGCCGGGAGCCGGTGGCGCGGACGTCCGCGTCTCCCGGGCCGACCGGTTACCGGCCGAGCCGCCCGGTGCGGCCGGGGGCCTGGCGGGGACGGCGGTCACGGGAACCCCGCTGATCCCCGCGTCGGAGACCGCCCGTTGGAGGGCCGCCCGCGATGCCGCCCCGGCGGCGGCCGACACCCCGGGAGGCGGCGGGACGGGGTCCGGGTAGGCGGCCCCGGCCGACTGGGCCGGTGCGCGCGGGATGGCCGCCCGGACAGCGGGGAGCGGGGGAGCCGAGGCGGGAACCGTCGAGGGCCCGGCAGCGGTCGGCCGGGCGGGTCCGTCGGTCACCGGCATCGGCAGCCGCTGGACCGGCACGACGGGCCCCGCGCCGCCGAAGGGAGCCGGCGGATGAGGACGTACGACGGGGACGGAGGAGGAGCCCGCCCCGCCCGGTGCGGCTCCCGCGAGGGCCGGTGAGGCCGCGGTGGGCAGGGGAGGCCGGGCGGCCGCCGGGGAGCCGTACGCACGCCGCACTGACGGGGCCCCCTCTTCGCGGGCGGAGCCCCGGGCGTCTGCCCTTCCCGTGCGGCCGGCCACCGGTTCCCCGCCGGGAGCGGCGGGCGGGGCGGGCGCGGTGACGGGCGGCGGCGTGGTCGTACGGGCGCGCTGGACGCGCCGGAGCAGCCCGGTCCTGGCGGGTGCCGGAGGCGTGGCGGCGCGCGGCGGGTCGTTCCGTCCGTCCGGCGCCCGGCGCTCGTCCGGGGCGGTTCGCCGGTTCGGCGGGGGAGTTTTCGGTGGCGTCTTCGACGGGGGCGTCGAGGAGGACGCGGGATTCGGTGACGGCTGGGGGGCCGGGGAGCCCGCCGGGCGCGCGGGCGGGGTGTCGCGCCGCCAGGACGGGGTCACGACCGGGCGGGAGGTCCCGGAAGGCGCGGGCGGTGCGGAGAACCCCTCGCCCGCCCCGGTGCTGACGCTCAGCGGCCGGTCCGCGAGCAGCGACCGCGACCGCTGGACGACGGTGGGCATCGGAGCGCCGACGGGGTCGGACAGGGAGCTGCCGAGGGCCGGTGCCACCGTCGCCCCGGGGACGGCGGCGGAGGCGCTGCCGTCGCGCCGGTTCGGGGCGGAGGTGTCCGGAGTACGCGGGCCGGGGGCCCGGTGCGCTGCGGTCCCGGGCCGGGCGGCGGGGCCTGGACCGGCGTGGAGCGTGTCGGCGCTGGAGGGTCGAACTCCGGCCGCCGAGAGGGTGGTTGGCCCCGATTGGGCGGTCCGCTGTACGGCGGCGGGCGCCCCGGCGGAAGGGGAGGTACCGGGCGGGCCGTCAGGTGTGCGGACCGGCATGGCGACGGTCTCACCGGGGTGGGACGGCCCGGACGCGGGGCTCGTGCCCGGTCCGTCCGGCGTCACCGGATCCACGGCGGGCGCGGGACCCGTCCGGCGCCGCACCGGGCGCCCGGCGCCGAGCAGCGGGGCGGGCCCCGAGGCGGCGGACGCGTGACCCGCCGGAGGCGTGGTCCGGGCGGCGGCGGGGGACCTGGAGCCGGTCGCGGGAGCGGCCGTGGGCGGCAGCGCCGCCAACGGGGCGCCGATGCCCCCGTGTTGCCGCGGCCGGTCGGCGGGCGTACGGGGGGACCGGGGGCCCGCCGAGGTCCCGGAAGCGGTGCCCTCGGCGCCCGTGCGTCCCTTGTCGGCTCCCGGACGCCCGGTGTCGGAGCCCGCGTGCCCGGTGCGGGCGGCGGGCGGGGCCGGTGACGAAGGACCCGGCTGAGGGCGTGCGGAGCCCCCTCGGGCCGCCGGGACCGGAGAGGCACCCGCAGCGGGGGAGGGGGCCGGAGAGGCGGAAGGGCCGGAGACCACCGAGCGTTGCAGGACCGGCAGGCCCGCCGCGTCCCGCCCCGGCGCACCGGGACCGGCCGACGCCCGGTCTCCCGGGGCCACGGGCGTGGCGCCGGGGGGCAGTTGGCGCAACGGCGCTCCCAGCGCCGGTCGGACCGCCTCGGGTCCCGGAGCGGTACGGCCCTGCGGGGTGGTGGCGCTCCGCAGGACACGGTCCCCCTCAGGTCCGTCCTGAGGCGCGGGCGACGAGGCATCTCCCTGAGGCGCGCGCGACGAGGCATTCCGCTGACGCGCGGACGACGAGGCGTCCCGAGGGGTGTCACCGGACGTGCGGGGGGCGTCGCGGGTGTTCCCGGAGACGGGTGCGGAGTCCTGGGCGGCCGGTTCCGGGCGGGGCGCCGGGGCGGCGGCCCTGACCCGGTCCACCGCCGCCGGGACCGCCGACACCTGACGTACGGCCATCACCGGGCGCCGCGCCACGACCAGGGACGGGCGGCTCGGGTGCGGGCGTACGCCGGCCGGCCGGGCACGCGGCAGGGGGTCAGGGGTGCGTGGCCCCTGACCCGCTTCCGGGCTGCCGGTGACTGCCCCGGCCGCTGCCCGCCCGGCGCCCGCAGCGGCCTCAGACCGGGTGCGCGGCGGTGCCACGGGGGTGCGCGAGGCGGTTCCCCGACCGGCTATCGCGTCCCGGGTTCCCCGACCGGCTTCCGCGCTCCGGGTTCCCTGACCGGCTTCCGCGCCCCGGGTTCCCTGACCGGACGCCGTCCGCTGGACCGTTGCCCGTCCGGCGTCCCGCCCGGTGTCCCGAGCTGCCTCCGGGGCGTCCCCGGCCCGACCCGGTACGGGCGGCGTGGGCCTACCGCGCCGAGCGGCCTCCGTACGCGCGTGCCGCGGCGGGCTCATCCGCGCGGTCGGAACCGCCGGGCCGGCGGCGGGCGGTCCCGCCCCGGCCTCCGGCTCCGGGGTCACCGCGCGCAGCAACAGCGGGCCGCCCCGGGACGTCGCGGGGGCCGGGGCGGCCGGACGGGCCACCCCGTGGATCAGCCCGACCGGGGCGGACGGCAGCACGGCGTGGCCGAGTTCGCCGCCGAACGCGGGGTTCTGCCAGGACGCCAGCCCCGAACGGAACCGGAGCCCGTCGCTGACCCCGATCGACGACCGTGCCACGGTCACCGTGGGCGGCGCGACTCGCTGCCAGCCGCCGTCCCAGTCCGCGCCCCGGACGTCACCGCCCGCGCCGACGGCACCCGGGGCGACCTCCGTGGGCCCGCCGGAGTCGCCGGGCCCGCCGGAGTCGCCGGGAGCCTCCGGCGGGACGGGGACCGCCGCGCGGCGCTCCTCCCGCCGGAACCAGGCGCCGAAGCCCATACGATCAACCACCTTCGTTGGCACGGGTGTTGATCCGCGCGATCTCCCTCACCCACTGCTGGCGTTCGCCGTGGGTGAGGTCGAGGATGTCTTCGAGCCGCCAGTGGAAGTGGTAGGCGACGTACGCGATCTCCTCCCGCAGCCGGGGAAGCGCGTACGTCACGATTCCCCCAGGCGCCCACCGGAGAGGTCCACCTCGAACGAGCCGTGGCACAGCGGACAGGTCACCGCGGCGTGCGTGTGCCCCTCGCTGTTGATCCGCCGGTAGAAGTCCTGGAGGAACGCCACGTCCGTGGCGTACATCCGCTCCACCACCCCGGCGTGCACATCGGTGACGGTGCCGAGCTGGGTGATCACCTGGCTCAGCAGCACCACACTCAGATACGCCGGGTTCTCCTTGACCCGCAGGTCGATCTGCGGACGCAGCTCGTCCCGCGCGGTCGCCAGCCGCATCGTGCCCCGCCGGTGCACCGTGCCCTCGTCGTCCACGTAACCGCGCGGGAGCTCGAACTCGAACGCGGTGCGCAGCTCCTGACGGTTCTGCGCCGGGGGCGGCGCGGACACCTGGTCCGCGGGCGCGGCGGGAGCCGTGGCGTCGAGGATCTCGTCCAGGCCGCCCGCCGTGACCGTCCGTCGCCTCATTCGACCACGATCTCCTCGAAGGTGATGGTCACGGACTCGGTGGCGGCGCTGGACTCGCCCGCCTTCAGCGAGGGGCCCTCCCACTTGCTGGCCCAGCCCTGCATCAGCTGGATGCGCCGGACCGTGTCGCCCGTCGAGTCCTTGATCTCGATGGTGAGGTTCTGCCGCGCGGTGTCGACGGCCCCGTTGTTCAGGGTCTCCTTGATCCACGTGGTGAACTCGCTGCTCTTGTCGAGCCCGCGGGTGATCGTGACCTCGCCGGCCTGACGCGCGCCCGGCTGCTTGCGGATGATCTGCTTGCCCTCCGCGGTCACCTGGCGGACCTCGACGACCTCCTCCTCGACGGTCATCCCGCTGATCTCCTGGATGGACTCGACGAGGTAGCCGCCCAGTTGGACGCCGAAGACATGGGTGGAAAGAGCGTCGCCCTCTGCCATGATTCTCTGTCACCTTTTCTGTTCGAAGGCCGTGCAAAGGCTGTGGAAAGGCCGGGGTAGGGCCGGGGTAGGGCCGGGGTGCGGCCGTTGCCGGCCGCGGGCGGGCCGCCGGTGGGCCCCGGGGTCACTCGTCGACGAGGCTGGTGCTGTCCGAGAACTGCGCGAGCCGGAACACCACGAACTCCGCCGGTTTCACCGGGGCGACACCGATCTCGCAGACCACCCGGCCGAGGTCGATCGACTCCTGCGGGTTGTTCTGCCGGTCGCACTTCACGTAGAACGCCTCCTCCGCCGTACGGCCGAAGAGCGCGCCCCGGCGCCACTCCTCGGTGAGGAAGGCGGTGACGTTGCGCCGGATGCTCGACCACAGCCGGTCGTCGTTCGGCTCGAAGACCACCCACTGGGTGCCCAGCAGGATCGACTCCTCCAGGTAGTTGAAGAGCCGCCGCACGTTGAGGTAGCGCCACGCCGGGTCCGAGGAGAGCGTCCGCGCCCCCCAGATCCGGATACCGCGCCCGGGGAAGGCACGGACGCAGTTGACGCCGATCGGGTTGAGCAGGTCCTGCTCGCCCTTGCTCAGGCGCAGCTCCAGGTCCACCGCCCCGCGGATGACCTCGTTGGCCGGGGCCTTGTGCACCCCCCGCTCGGCGTCGCTGCGCGCCCACACCCCGGCGACATGGCCGCTCGGCGGCACCATCGTGTTCCGGCCGCTCGCCGGGTCGAACACCTTGACCCAGGGGTAGTACACGGTGGCGTACCGCGAGTCGAACCCGGTGTCCTCGTTGCGCCAGGTACGGACCCGCTGCGCGTTCATCGACGGCGGGGTGTCCAGGACGGCGACCCGGTCGCCCATCTGCTCGCAGTGCGAGATCACCGCCAGCTGGACGGTCTTGACGCCCTCGGCGTCCAGGTCGCCCCGCCGGTACGCGCTCATCAGGTCCGGCACCGCGACCATGGTGATCTCGTCGATCGCCTCCAGACCGGCGAATCCGGTCCGGGCCGCCGCGTCGCCCACGTACTCGGCCGCGTCGAGCCGGGCGACCCCGGCACTCGGGGCGGGGGCCGACGCGAGGCCGACGCTCTGCCGCTCGGGACGGCTCGGCGCCACCCCCGTCTGCTCGGTGACCTCGATGAGCTTGGAGTCCCGTGCCTGGTTGACCAGATAGCCCTTGACGCTCTTGCGGGTGGAGGCCTCGTAGGTCTCCACCACCTTGCCGCTCTGCCGGACCAGCAGCCTGAAGCGGTCCTCCGGCGGGTTCTCGCCCTCCGCGTCCGCGACCTCAACGGAGAGGTCCGTACCGGCGCCGGGGCGTGCCGCGACCAGGAAACCGCCGATCGCCACCGGCTCCACCGGCCGTGCGCCCGCCTCCGGCTCCGCGCCCTGGGCGGGACCGCCGATACGGACGACGTAGGCCGTGCCGCCGCCGTTGGCGAAGTAGCCGTAGACCGCGTGCGACAGGTACGTGTCCGGGCTGAACGTGCCGAACGTCTGCACGTACTGGTCCCAGTTCGTCACCAGGGTCGGCTCGTGGAAGGGGCCGGTCTGCGCGAAGCCGACGAAGGCGGCCACGGCGGTGCCGACTCCCTCGATGGGCCGTGCTCCGGACTGCACCTCCTCCACGTAGACGCCCGGGGTGAGGTACGACGGCATGCTCGCTCCTTCAGCTGGCCCACTCGGTCACTGCCGAGTCTCACCGGGCCGTCACGGCGGCGAACAGGTCCGAAGGTCCTGGACACGGGGCAGAGGACACTGCCTTCCCGGGCAACCCCGCCGGGGCGGGAACTGCCCGTCAGGGCCCCGCCGGACGGCCGCATCGGCGCGCGCCGTCCCGCCCGGCGGCCGCTTCGGGGCGCGCCCCCCGCCGCTCCGGTGCGTCTCGGCGCCCTGCCGGGCTCCACCGGGCGGCTTACGCGTCCCCGGCCCGCCCGCCGTCCAGCCAGGGGCCGAACTCGCTCTCCAGGACCAGCCGTCCGAGCTTGCGGTACTCCTGGAGGACCGCCGAGACGACCTGCTCCATGCCGAGCGGGCGGCCCGCCTCGGCCGCCAGATAGGCCGCCGTCACCGCGCACGCCCGGATGGAGCCGCCCGCCAGCTCGAAGCGCCGCGCGCAGAACGCCAGGTCGAGCCCCCCGTCACGCGGCATCTCCGTACCGAGGCAGCGGTCCCACAGCGCGAGCCGCTGGGCCTCGTCGGGCATCGGGAACTCCGCGACCACGTCGAGCCGCCGGGTGAACGCCTCGTCGAGATTGGCCCGCAGATTGGTGGTGAGCACCGCGATGCCGTCGAACGACTCCATGCGCTGGAGCAGATACGCCGACTCCACGTTGGCGTGGCGGTCATGCGCGTCCTTGACCTGCGAACGCTTCCCGAACACCGCGTCCGCCTCGTCGAAGAGGAGGATGCCGTTCACCTCGGCCGCCTCGACGAAGATCCGTTCGAGGTTCTTCTCGGTCTCCCCGATGTACTTGTCCACGACGGTGGACAGGTCCACCACATAGAGCTCCATGCCCAGTTCGGCGGCCACCACCTCGGCGGACATCGTCTTGCCGGTACCGGACTCACCCGCGAACAGGGCGATCACCCCACGCCCCCGGCCGCCGCCCGGACGCATCCGCCACTGCCCGAGCACCTGCTCGCGGTGGCGGGCCCGCAGCGCGAGTTCCCCCAGCTGACGGCGGGTCGCCGGAGGCAGCACCAGATCGTCCCAGCCGACAGCGGGCTCGACGCGCCGCGCCAGCCGCTCCAGCCCCGCGCTGTTCTGGGCGCGTACGGCGGCCCGCAGGTCGTCCGCGCTCACCGGCCGCCGCTCCAGCGCCGCCGTCCGGGTCGCCACGACGGCGGCCTTGCGCACCTGCTCGGCGTCCAGGCGGTACGGGGCCACGGCGTCGGCGAGCGCGTCGTCCAGCGGGGCGGGCTCACCCGGGCCGCTCCCGGCGGCGTCCGCCAGCGCCCGTTCCCACTGGCGTGTCCGTCGCGCGGCCGGCGGAGGGGCCACGGAGAACCGCACGGGACTCTCCCGCGTCCACCACGGGTCCCAGCCCTTCGACCCGTACGTGACCAGGGGGACACCGGCCGCCGCCGCGCACAGATCGCGCAGCAGCCGTGCGCGTTCCGGGCGCCGGGGGTCCATCGCGTCCACCGGGCCGAGGACGAGACCGCCCCCGCTCAGCCGGGCCTCGGTGACCAGGGCGTGCGCGAGCCGCGCCGGTGCCGGGTCCGCTACCAGCGCCTCCGGGTCGACGACGAGCGGGCGAAGGCCCCCGGCCAGCAGGGCGTCGACCGCCAGCCGGGCCGGGTCACCGCCCTTGTCCAGCAGATACACCAGCCCGCTCCCGGTCCGTACCGCGTCGGCCACGCGCGCGGCCTGTTCGGCGGCGGCCGCCTCCGGACGCCCCCCGCCGAGCCGGACCACGCCCTGGAGCGCGCCGCCGATCTCGTCGTCACCGAGCAGGTGCGCGGTCACCCGGTCGGGCACCCGCAGCACCCGTGACAGCAGCGGAAGACCCGGCTCCTGGACCTCCAGGAGCCCGCCCCCGACGAGCGGGGCCGACGCCGAGAACCGGAACCGGCCCGGCCCCGCGGCCGGCAGCCCGCACAGTTCCAGGGCGAGGCCGATGGTCGGCCGGCGGCGGGTCAGGTCGTCGTTGAGATAGCCGTACAGACGCTCGAACCGGGCGTCGATGTCGGGGGCGGCCGCCACCAGCAGCAGTTCCACGTCCAGCTCCAGCAGCCCGAAGCCGGCCGCCAGCCGCCCCAGTCTGCCCTTCGGGGACAGCGGCTCCCACGCGTCGCCGCCCGCCGGTGCCGGGTGGAACGCGGACGGGGAACCGAGGATCCGCTCGGCCGCCTCGGGCGTCAGGTACTGCCCCCGGTACGGATCGTCCGGATCCGGGTCCACGGCCCGGCGCGCGGCCACGGCCCGCCGCACCCGCCGCTCGACACCGCCCAGCCGCTCCCACAGATCCCGCAGACCGGCCGGGTCCGCGAGACCGGCCGGGTCCGCGTGGCCGGGACCGGTCGGATCCCCCGGCCCTGCCGAGTCCCCCGGCCCTGCCAAGTCCCCCGGACCTGCCGAGTTTTCGGGCCCCGCCGAGTCCACCGGCCCGGACGGCTCGTCGAGCCGTGTCGCGTCGGCGTCCCGCCGGTCACGCCCCCCGTACGTCACCGCGCGGTCCCCCCTCGGCGCCGGCGAGCGGCCGGCCGGAGCCGTTCCCGCTCGGCGGCGAACCCGTCCGGGCCGGGGTCCGTCACCCCCTCGTACCGCAGCCGGCGCCCGGGGCCCGGCTCCGCGCCGTCCACCGCCGTGGCCGTCCGCACCACCAGGCCCTCGGTGACCGGCGGGCCCACCGCGCTCCGCTCACCGGCCATCGGCGCCGACACCCGCAGCACGATCGACGGCTTGAGCTCGCCCCCGAGTGCCGACCACACGTCGGCGGCGGACGGGCCGTCCGTGCCGGGGCCCGCCGCGTCGATCCCGACCGTGAGACCCAGCTCCGCGAGGCTGCCCGTGCGGAACCGGGCGGGCAGCACGTCCGCCACGATCAGGCACCGCAACACCTCGGACAGCAGGCGGTGTTCGTCCTGCGGACGGTTGGTCCAGGCGGTGACCAGATAGGTCAGGTCGAACCAGCGCGGCGGGGTGCGGCGGCCGACGACCGCCCCCTCGCCGTCGTGCACCTGCGCCGTACCGGACCGCCGCCGCGTCACGTCCTCGCGGATGTCGTACAGGAAGACGCTGATCGTCGGCGCGTTGCGCCGGGCCGACCAGTCCCGGGTGGGCGCGTCGAAGACGATCTCGACGCCGTTCTCCCGCAGTCCCGACTCCACCAGCAGCAGCCGCAGGCCCTCGTCGACCTCGTGGATCACCGGCGCTCCACCTCGTCGGGCGGCCCGATACTGCCGCTCACCACCAGGAACGTGGTGGTGACCGGGCTGAATCCGGGACCCTTCGCCGTGATGGTGCGCGGTCCCGTCCGGTCCTTGAAGAGGATCAGCAACTGCCCGATGAACGTGCGGTCGGAGCCGGGGACCACCGGCGGGGCCGCCGCCGTGATGCCCGGATCCCAGGTGAGCGTCACGGGTGCGCCGGGCGGGAAGTCCTTGCCCCGTACCGAGGTCACGAACCCCGGCTTGCCGACCTCGGGCACCGAGACGATCTTCGGCTGGAGGATCCGCAGCGGAGTCCGCGCGGTGTTGTCGCTGGGGTCGGCGTCGGTACCGGTCGTGGTCAGGGTGCCCGTGATCACGGTCCGCACCGCCTTGTCCGGTGCCAGCACCACCCGTACGACGGTGGAGGCTCCCGGCGCCAGATCGCCCAGGGCGCACACCCCGGCGCGGCATCCGGCGGGCAGCGGACCGGCCGGTACGCCCGACGGCAGGCCGAGGCGCAGCCGCAGCCCGGTCGCCAGGGCGTTCCGCCCGTTGCGCACGGTGTAGGTCACCACGACCCTCCCGCCCACGAAGCCCGGGTTCGGCTGGGCCGCGACCGCGAGACCCGGTCCCGCCGAGGGCGGTGCCGGTGCCGGGGGAGCGGGGGCCGGTGCGGGCGGCGTCGAGGGCGACGGCACCGGAGTGGTCGGCGGGGGCGTCGGAGTGGCCGTGGGAGGCGTGGGCGTCGGGGTCGGCGTGGGGGACGGGGTCACGGCATCGACCGGGACGACGGTCTCCGCCGCGTTGTCGGTGGGGCTGGGATCGACGACCGATCCGGCGACGGACCACCCGATCCGCTGGTCACCCGTCGTCACCCCGGTCAGCTCGACGGTCACCGGCACGCTCGCCCCGGGCGCGAGAAGGCCCAGGTCGCACTGCGGGGAGCCGGCGGGGCAGGGACCGGACGGTGTGGTCAGGGAATCGACGCGCACACCGGGCGGGGCGTCCGCGGTGAACGTCGTACGCGGTGAGGGCGCCGGACCGCGGTTGGTCACGGTGACGGTCAGCGAGACCGACGAACCGGCCTCCACCCGGGGCCCGACGGGCGGGGCGCTCACCGACAGGTCCACCGACTGCTGGTAGGCGGGCTCCTTCTGCCGGCCGGGCAGCCTGTCCGTGAGCGGGGTCAGGACACCGGAGTCCAGGTCGAGGGTGGACAGCGCCTCCGGTGAGTTCGGCGCGCCCGCGCGGCGCGAACTCAGCAGCAGCCGGCCGCCGTCGGGCGACCAGGCGACGTCGCGGGGCTGGAACGGCCCGGTGCCGGAGGTGTCCGTGCCCGGAAGGTCCTCGCCGCAGGCGCTCGGGTCGTCCCGCAGAACGGCCGGCAGGACGACCCGGCACGTGTCGTCCGTCACCGAGGTGACGACGAGGCCCGCCCGCTCCTCCTCTCCGCTGTCCTTACGGTTGAAGGCGAGCGTGCGGCCGTCGGGGGAGAAGGCCGGACTGTCGTCGATCACCTCGCAGGTTCCGGGGCAGCGCGTCGCGCTCAGGTCCTCCTGCCGGCCCAGCGCGTCCACCGGCACGGTCCAGACGTGCTTGCTGCCCCCACGGCCGTCGACGGTGTGGTTGCGGGTGAACGCGAGGGTCTCGCCGTCCGGCGACCAGGTGGGCTGCGCGTCACCGGCCGTCTCCAGCCCGGCGGGCGGTACGACCCTGTCGAGAATCGCCCCGGTGTCCAGGTCGGCCACCAGGATCCTGCCGGGTCCGGCGGCGTCACCGACGCCGCCGGGCGAGGTCCGGGTGAAGGCGAGCCGCGTGCCGTCCGGCGAGATGGTGGGATCGGTGTCCCAGTCCCGGGCACCGGGTTCGCCCAGCGTCAGCGGAGTGGGCTTCGAGCCGTCCGCCTCGACCGTCCAGATGCGCGCGACCCGTTCGCCCAGCTCGCCCTCGAACCGGGTCACCACGATGTGCCGGCCGTCCGGCGTGTAGTTCTGCCGCTCGTGCCAGGGGTCGTAGCCGTTCTGCGGGAGGAACAGCCGGTTCGTCGTCGCGTCCCGCGTGGCCTCCGGATCCTCAAGGAGGATGCCGACGCGCAGGTCGCGCGGGTCCGAGCCGTCGGCGCGCGCGTCCTGGAGGGTCGCCTCGTTGGCCGACGCGGCGGTCGTACGGGCGACCACCACGGACCCGGTCGCCGATCCCAGCCAGGTCGGCGAGCCGACGTCGCGGTTCTCGCCCAGGAGCAGTTCCGGATCCCCGTACGTCTGGGTTCCGTACCGGTAGACGTTGTCGTACGGGTCGCACGTGCAGGTCTGGTCGGGGCTGAGGAAGAGCAGGTCGTCACCGTTCGGCAGCCAGGCGGGCGCCTTGGTGCTCCAGGCGGCCGGGCCGCCCGTCAGCAGGGCGTGGTCGGCGCCCTTGCCGTCCGTCAGCCACAGATGGGGCTTCTTCGCCGGGTCCGTCTCCGGTTCGGTCCCCGGCTCCGCCCCCGCGTCCGGGTCCAGGGTGAAGGCGACGAGATCGCGGTGGTCGTCGTCGTCCACCGGATTCCAGGCGGGCTCGATCGCGTCGCCCCCCGGTGTGTCACTGATCCTGCGCTCCGGGCCTCCGGTCAGCGCCCGCTCGTAGATCTGCCGTCCGCGCACCGGATCGGCGTCGCTGGAGTAGGCGAGCAGGGAGCCGTCCGGGGAGAACGTGGGGGAGACCTCGTCGGCGGCCGTGTCGGTGAGCCTGCGCAGCCCGGTCCCGTCGGTGCCGATCGTCCACAGGTCACGCGCCGCGTCCTCGTCCGGGGCCTCGGGGTCCGGCGCGTCGAACACCACCGTCCGCCCGTCCGGGGAGAGTTCGGGGTGACCGGCGTCGAGCCCGGTCGTCAGCCTGTGCACGGAACCGTCCGTGTCGCGCAGATACACCTCGGGGCGGGCACTGTCCCGCAGGCTCGTGAAGACCAGCAGGCCGTCCCGGGCCGAGGGCTGCTGGTCGAAGTGCGCGGGGCCGGCGCCGAAGAGCTCCTCGCTGGAGTCCTTGGCCACGACCCGGCCCAGGCTGAGGTGCCCGGTGCCCGCGAAGGCGATCCGTCCGGCGTCGGCGGCCGCACCGGGCGCCGGTTCGGCCGCGGCGGCCCGGGACGCGCCGAGGTGCCCGGGGACGGACCCGGTCGCCAGCAGGGGGACCAGCAGCACAAGGGCGCCGGCCAGCACGCCCGGACGGGCATACCGGGCGGCCGGGCCAACAGTGCCGGTCACGGGTCACCTCGCAGTCGGATCGGGGCGGGCCTCATGGCTGTCCATGAACAAGCGTCACCGTCCCGTACGGGGAAATACAGGCCGGGAGTACCCGGGGCGGGGGAAGCGCCCTTGCCCTTTCCGGCCATCGCCCCCCGCCCCGCCCCCGGTCCGCTCGCCCCGTCCCCGCTCCCGGTCCGGACGCGGCCGCGCGGGCGGGGTGCTCGGTCAGATGAGCCCGTGCCGCATCGCGTAGCCCACGGCATGGGCCCGGTTGCGCAGGCGCAGCCGCGTCGCCACCTCGTGCAGCACGTTCTTCACGGTGCGTTCGGAGTACGAGGTCTTCAGGGCGATCTCCGAGGTGTCGAAGCCCTCCGACACCAGCCGGAGCATGTCCGCCTCACGGGTCGTCAGGGTGGAGAGCGTCAGCCCCCGGGGGTCGAGCACCGTGCGCTGCACCCTGCTGACGTGGTCGAGGAGCTTGCCGAGCAGATCGCCCGGCAGCACCCCCTCCCCGTTGGCCATCGCCGTGACCAGATGGACGAGCCGGTCCCGGTCGGCCTCCGAACGCCGCAGGACGGCGGCCACCCCGCACTCGATCATCGTCTGCAACGAGCCCGCCTCGAAGAGACCGACGACCAGTCCGGTGCGGGTCGAGGTGTTGCGCTGGAGGCGGTGCAGCAGTTGCACGGTGGGCTCGTCCACCCTGTCCACCACGACCAGGGAGACCTGGGCGCGGTCCGCCTCGGCGTCCATGAGCAGCTCCGTCTCCGGGCGCTGGCGTAACTGCTGGACGACGCCGGTGTGCAGGATCGGGTCCTCCGCGTACACCGCGACGGTGACCCGTTCCGGCGCGGTGCGCGATTTCTGTGTCGGTACGTCCGGTCCCGGATGCTGCCGGGCACCCCCGGGCTCGTACGTCGCCTCTGTGAAGATCATCGTTCCACTGCCCATTTTCTTCTGATGTCTGCGCTCGCCACGACGGGGATGTGCGGTACGGAACCGGGTGCGTCAGGGGGCACGGGGCCGGGTCCGCGAAGCCCCGGCACGGACGGCGGGTGCGGCGCGGCGGCGGGCCCCGGGGGCAGCGTCCCTGCCCGCTCGTTGCCCTCCCGACTCTGCTGGAGGGGCGGTCCGCCGTCCTAGCGTCGGATCGTGACCACATCTGCCGAACTCGCAATCCCCGCGGTGACGGTGTCGCCCGGCGGCGAGGCGACGACGACCCTGACCGTGCGCAACGACAGCGACATCGTCGAGGCCTACACGCTCGAAGTCGTCGGCGACTGCGCCGCGTGGAGCACCGTCGAGCCGGCACGCGTCTCGCTGTACCCCGGGACCTCCGAGCAGGTGACGATCAGACTCGCCCCGCCCCGGTCGCACGAGGTCCGCGCCGGGGACATGCCCCTGGGCGTCCGCGTCCTGCCGGCGGAGCACCCCGACCGGGTGGTGGTACCCGAGACCACCGTGCACGTGGAGGCCTTCCGGGAACTGCGCACCGAGCTGAGCCCCCGGCGCCGGCGCGGCTGGCTCGGCGCCCGGTACCGCACCGCCGTGCAGAACCGGGGGAACACCCCCGTGGGGGTCGCCCTCGCGGGCCGGCAGGCCGGGGAGGACCTGAAGTTCGCCTTCACGCCGGACACCCGGAGCCTGGAGCCGGGCGAGTCCGCCGACGTACGCCTGCGGGTCCGCACCCGGAAGCCGGTCTGGTTCGGCGCGCCGGTGACCTGGCCCTTCGAGGCCGAGGTGGCCGAGAGCGGGGACGGCGCCCCGGAAGAGGAGAGCGAGCGTCAGAAGGACTCCCTGGCGGGCGAGTTCCTCCAGATCCCGGTCTTCCCGAAGTGGCTGCTGATCGTGCTCGCCGCACTGGTGGCCCTGCTGGTCGCCTGGTTCGCCCTGGTCCGGCCCGCCGTGCGCAGCGCGGCCGAGGAGGCGGGGACCGAGGCGGCCGAGAAACAGGTGGCCCGGAGCGCCCAGCAGCAGGGCGGACAGACGGCGCCCGGCGCGGGCGAGGGTACGGGCGGCCAGGGGACGGACGACGGAAGCGGCGCGCCGGGAACCGGCACGGGCACCGGATCGGGGACGGGCACCGGATCGGGTGGCGGGCCGGGCGGCACCGGCGGTCAGCACTCGGAGACGATCGACGTGGAGACGCCGGGCGGGGCCGAGAGGAGCGGGACGTACAAGGTCGAGCCCGGAAAGGTCTTCGCCGTCACCGACATCGTGGTGGCGAACTTCCAGGGAGACGAAGGAGTGGTGACGATCTCCTTCGGGGAGCGGAAGATCACCACGATCGCTCTGGAGACTTTCCGCAATCAGGACTACCACTGGGTGACCCCCATCCAGATTCAGCAGAACGCGACCGTCACCGTTTCCGTGACCTGTGAGAAGCCGGGCACCCCCGCCACCGGGAAGCAGGCTTCCGCGTGCCGTCAGGTCCTCAATGTCAGCGGTGTGCTGAGAGATCTGGAACCGCGGTAACCGTGGTAGTCGCAGAGACAGCTTGATTCCTCCCGGGCCCGAAGAGAAGGGCCGAATTCCAGGGCTGTCCGGAAAGCGACTGCCCGGCGTCGGCTATTCATGTGTCCGACGCCACGCAACCGCGCCACCCCGGGTCGTACAGGTCCGTACCAATCCGGTGGAATGCGCGGTGTGCGGAGTCGGCGGGACGCCGGTTCGCCGCGTCGTGCCTGGTGGGAGCCGATCCGGAGAGACGCGGGCGGGCTGTCGGGGGAATGGTGTGGCCCGGTCCTGGGTGCTTCGGTGGGCCCTCTATTCTGGCTGAATAATGACTGTTGGATTCCGCTCCTCGGGACGCCCGGGGGCCATCCGGGCCGATCTTCCGGTCCCGCCCTGACCTCGGACGATTACCCAGGCCCACACGAAACGGACGCGCATCACCTGGTAAACGGGTTCGGGCCGTGCCCTGACGGGCAAGGTGCCGGAACCCGCCGTGCGCATCCCGGCGACGAAGTCGTACACATCCCCGAGATGAATGCGAAACAAAAAGGCCATGACCCGCCGGGGGAGGGCGGGGCGTACGCCGGTTCACGGGAAATTCCGTCGCGGACGGGCAGCCGTGTTCACCCTTCGGGGCAGCCGCGCCTACCCTTTCGGGCGGTCGCGCTTACCCTTTCGGGCAGCCGGAGTCGCCCCCGCGCGCCTTTTTCCCGCGCGCGGCGTGCGTGCCGGCGGGCGGCACGCGACGGGCGGGCCGCTCACCGCCCCGGAAAACCCCGCGCCCCTCTCCCGACGGCTCTGGTACAGATGAGCCCTTGCCGACAGGGGGAGTGACATGACGACACAGGGCGGACCGGTGACGGTGCGCGAGGCGGTGGCCGGGGACGCCGAGGAGGTCACCCGGGTCTTCCTGGCCTCGCGGGCCGCCGCGCTGCCGTATCTGCCCCGTGTGCACAGCGACGCGGACACGCTCGCCTGGATCACCCATGTGCTGCTGCCCGGCAGCCGGGTGTGGGTGGCCGAGGGCCCGGCGGGGGAGATCCTCGGCTTCGCCGCGCTGGACGGCGCCGAGCTGGACCAGCTCTACCTGCGGCCGGACTCGCTGAGGCGCGGTCTGGGCACCCGGCTGCTGGACCACGTCAAGGCGTCCTCGGCGGGGGAGTTGGGCCTCTACACCTTCCAACGCAACACCGCCGCACGGGCCTTCTACGAGCGGCACGGCTTCACCGCGGTGGCGTACGACGACGGCTCCCGCAACGAGGAACGGGAACCGGACGTGCGCTACCGGTGGACCGCCGCCGGATGAGCTGGGAGCGGAGCGCGGCCCGCGCGCGGAGCCCGGCGAAACAGGGCCGGAAACCCGTTTCCGAGGGCGTCACCACGCCATGACGGAGCGTCTATTGTGGCCTACCACAACGGGCATACGGGGGCTTCGATGCATAACGAGGGCATGACCGGCCAGAGCAGGGGCAACGGACCGGACACCGTGATCGCCGGCCGCTACCGGCTGCTGAGCCAGCTCGGGCGTGGCGGGATGGGAGTGGTCTGGGAGGCCCTCGACACGAGCCTCGACCGCAAGGTGGCCGTCAAGGGGCTGCTCTACCCCGGTGCCGTCACCCCCGTCGCCCAGGCGCAATGGGTCAACCGGGCGCGCCGGGAGGCACAGGCCATCGCCCGGATCGGGCACCAGAACGTGGTGGCCGTGCACGACGTGATCGAGGACGGCAACCAGGTCTGGATCGTGATGGAGCTGCTCAACTCCCGCTCCCTGGCCGACCTCCTGAGCGAACAGCGGCAGCTCTCCGTACCGCACGCGGCGCGCATAGGGCTCCAGGTGCTGCGCGGACTGACCGCCGTGCACGAGGCCGGGGTGCTGCACCGGGACGTCAAGCCCCACAACATCCTGTTCCGCCCCGACGGGCGCGCCCTCCTCATGGACTTCGGCATCGCCACCTTCGAGGGCGCGGTGCAGGTGACCCGGTCGCACGAGATCATCGGCACCCCGCAGTACCTCGCCCCCGAACTGCTCAGCCGGACCGCGGAGCACCCGCACCCCGCGACGGCCGCGTCCGACCTGTGGGCGCTCGGCGTCACGCTCTACGAGATGGTGGAGGGCAGACGCCCCTTCGACGGGGCCACCGGCTTCGAGGTCCTGATCGCGGTGCGCGAGTCACCGGTGCCGCCCATGAAGTACGCCGGGCCGCTCACGGCGCTCATCGAGGCCCTGCTGCGGAAGGACCCCGCGGCGCGCCCGGACGCCACCGAGGCGGAGCGCACGCTCCAGGCCGTCACCCGGGACTTCGCCGCACTCGACACCCCCGCGCCCCCGAAGCCCGCCGGACCCGTCCCGCCCGAGCCGGGGCCCGTCACGGGTCACACCGGGACGCCCGGCCGCGGACGCCCGTGGGACCGCTGGAAGGTCCCGGCGGCCGTGCTGTGCACGGCGCTGCTCGCGGGCGCCGCCTGGTTCGTCTGGGGGCAGGACGGCGGGGACGGCACCACGGCGGGCGGCGCGCCGGAGAAGGGGGCCGTGGCGGACCAGGGCAAGGCCGGGCCGCCGAAGTTCAGCGACACCCACGACGTCCTGCGGATCGGGGTCAAGGGGGACCAGCCGGGCCTGAGCGTGAAGAGCGGCAAGACCTTCAAGGGGTTCGAGGTCGACATGGGCCGGGCCGTCGCCCGGATCCTGGGCTTCGGTGACGACCAGGTGGAGTTCGTCCGGGTGAACTCCAGCAACCGCAGCGCCTATCTGCGGACCGACCGGGTGGACCTCGTCCTCGCCAGCTACAGCATCAGCGACGAACGCGAGAAGCTGGAGAAGGTCTCCTTCGCCGGCCCCTACTTCGAGGCGCTCAAAGGGCTGCTGGTCCGCAAGAACCGGCCCTACAACGACCTGAGCGACCTCCAGGACGACTCCGGCGCGAAGGTCTGCACGGCAAGGGAGTCGGTCTACGTCCCCTGGATCAAGAAGGAGGGCCTGGCCGGACAACAGGTCCTCCTCTCCGGCTACGAGGACTGCGTCAAGGCACTGCTGAACCCGCAGAGCCCCGTCTACGCGGTGGCCACGGACGACGTCATCGTCGCGGGCCTCGCGGACAAGTACGCCGACAAGACGAAGGCACTCGACAGCCTCGGCGGCGACGCGGAGGGCTACGGCGTCGCGACGGACGCGCGCAAGACGGATCTGCACCGGGAGGTGTGCGAGGCCCTGGAGAAGATCACCGACACGAGCGGCGGGGCCTCGCGGTGGTCCGAGATCTACGTCGAGCACCTGAAGCCGATAATGCGCCAGCCCACACCGGGCGAGCCGGAGCTGACGACGTGCTGAGGGCGGGCGCCGCCCCCGGGGCCGGAGGCGGTGCGGCGTCCCGTCAGACGAGCGGCGGACGGCCCAGACGCGTCATCCGCCACACCGTCCGCCAGCGCATCGGTGCACGTACGCCGCAGGGCGTGCGCACCCCCTCCGCGAAGCCGGACGCCCAGGCCCGCAGACCCGGTGCCGAACGGGTGCGGGCGACGGTGAGCAGGATCCACACCCCGAGGTAGGCGGGGACCAGGGGGAGCGGCAGGTTGCGGCGGGCCAGCCAGACCCGGTTGCGGGCCGTCATCCGGTAGTAGACCGCGTGCCGGGCCGGAGACGTCTTGGGGTGCTGGAGCAGCAGGGCCGGCTCGTAGAGGATCGTCCAGCCCGCGTCGAGCGCCCGCCAGGACAGGTCCGTCTCCTCGTGGGTGAAGAAGAACTCGGCGGGCCACGGGCCCGTCTGGGCGAGCATCTTCATCGAGAGCGCGTGGCCGCCGCCCAGGAACGCGGTCACCGGGCCGCGGCGCATCGGGTCCCCGGCGCGCAGCCGCGGCACATGGCGGCGCTGGGTCTCGCCGCGCTCGTCCGCGATGCGGAAGCCCACGATGCCCAGGCGCGGGTCGGCGGCGTACAGCTCCTGGACCGTGCGGAAGACCGACGCGTCCACCAGGAGTCCGTCGTCGTCCAGTTCGATCACCACGTCCACGTCGCCCAGTGCGGCGAGCGCGGCCAGCGCCTCGTTGCGGCCGCCGGGGCAGCCGAGGTTCTCGTCCAGCTCGATCGTGGTCACCCCGCCCGCCAGGTCGCTCAGGCCGGGAAAGGCGCTGTAGTCGGGCAGCCGGGTGCCGTTGCCGACGACGACGACCCGGGCCGGCCGGACGTCCTGCATGGCCACCGACGCCAGCAGCGCCTCGACCTGCCGGGGCCGGTCGCCCATGGTGACGACGGAGACGCCGATGCGTGGTGCGGTCAAGGCTCGGTACTCCCGGTGTGGTTCGGCTGGGGCCCGGCGGCGAGGCGGTGTGGCACGGGCCGCGGTGCCCGCGATCGTAACGCCTTCCCGTTCACCGGGTGGTGGCCGCCCGGTCGTCCAGGGGCCGGTCGCCGTTCGGCTCGGCGTGCCCGAGCGTGTCACGGTGCCCGCCGCCGGACCCACGGGTGCGCGGCGGCGGAGGGGCGCCCCGCCGCCGCGCACCCCGGACCGGTCAGGCGGGCAGGGCCTCGACCGTGGGGGCCACCACGCCGAACAGGTCGGTGACGGCGGTCAGCGCGGCGCCCTGGAGGGTGGCGGCGGGCAGGACCGTGCCGTCAGGGGCGGTGAGCGAGCGGGTGGCGGTGGCCTCCGCGACCACGGTGGGCCGGTAGCCGAGATTGAACGCCCCCTGCGCGGTGTAGTTGACGCACATGTGCGTCATGAAGCCGGCCAGCACGAGGTCCTTGCCGCTGCCGGGCTCGACGCCCAGGCCGGACAGCGTCTTCTCCAGCGTGGTGGCGTGGAAGGAGTTGGGATGGTGCTTCACGACCACCGGCTCGCCCTCCACCGGGGCGACCTCGTCGCTGATCGCGCCGATGTGGGCGCGGATGTCGTACGGGGTGTTCTCACCGCCGTCGTTGATCACATGGACGACCGGGGTGCCCGCGGCGCGGGCCCGCTCCAGAAGGCGGGCCGCCGCGGCGAGGGCCTCCTCGACGCCCTCCAGCGCCAGGACGCCGCTCCGGTAGGTGTTCTGGCAGTCGATCAGGATCAGCACGGACTCGCTCAGCCGGGGCGGTGCGCTGTCCAGGCCGATGACGTCGCGCAGGGAGGGGGAGGGCTGGTTTCGGCTCATGTCGGTACCTTTCGGGTGCGGTTGGGGTGGGTCGGGACAGGGCGGAGTCGTCCGCCACGCGTGGGCCGTTGCGGAGGATGGTGGGTGGTGGTTAGGAGGGGAGGGGCCTCAGGTGGTGCCGGTGGTGTCCGTGGGCCCGGTGGGCCCCGTGGTCCCGGCGGCCCCCTTGGCCCCGGCCGGTCCGGAGTTCGCCGTGGTCCCCCGGCGGAAGCGGCGGCGGTGGGCGGCCGGTGTGGTGGCGTACTGCCGTTTGAACGCGCGGTGCAGGGTCTGCGTCGAGCCGAGGCCGGTCGCCGCCGTGACGTGGTCGAGGGAGCAGTCCGTGGTCTCCAGCAGGCGTCGCGCCATCTCGACCCGGGCCGCCTCGACGTAGGCGGCCGGACCGGCGCCGGTCTCCCGCTTGAAGACCCGGGCGAAGTGCCGCTCGCTCAGGCACATGCGGGCGGCCAGCGTCTCCGCCGACAGGTCCTGGTCGAGATGGTCGGAGATCCACAGCCGCAGCTCGTCGATGTCCCGGCGGGAGGTGGCGGGCTTGCTGAGCGGTACGGAGAACTGGCTCTGCCCGCCCTGCCGCTTGAGGTACATCACCAACTGCCGTGCCACGGCGAGGGCGATGTCCTCGCCCAGGTCCTCCGCCACCAGGGCCAGAGCGAGGTCCAGGCACGAGCTGATCCCGGCGCCCGTCCAGAGCCGTCCCTGATCGGCGCGGACGAAGATCGGGTCCGGATCGACGGTGACGGCGGGGTGATCGGCGGCGAGCTGGGCGGCGGTCGCCCAGTGGGTGGTCGCCGTCTTCCCGTCCAGCAGCCCGGCCGCCGCCAGCAGATGCGCGCCCACACAGAGCGAGGCCACCCGCCGCGCCCTCGGGGCCACGGCTCTCACCCACGCCACGACGTCGGGATCGACGAGGACGGTCGGGACACCGCCGCTCATGACGGCGGCACCGGGCACCAGCAGGGTGTCGATCGGCCCGTCCACCTGGTCGAAGGCGACGTCCGTCACCAGTCGCACACCGGCCGACGTCCGCACCGGCCCGGCGACCGGCCCCGCGAGGCGGACCCGGTAGCAGCCGGCCCCGCCCACGCCGACCCGTCCCACGGCGTCCCCGTCCACGCCGTCCTCGTCCACGCCGTCCTCGTCCACGCCGTCCTCGTCCACGCCGTCCTCGTCCACGGCGCCTCGGGCGGCGAACTCCGCCCCGGGAACGCCCCGTTCGGCCGCCTCCCGGTCGGCGAGCGCGAAGACCTCGGCCGGGCCGGTGACATCCAGGAGGTCGACACCGGGGAAGACCGCGATGACCACATGGTGTGGAAGGGGCATGCCCCCATCCTCATCGCCCCGCCCGACGGCGGCAATGACGATTCCCTGTCACATCCGGACACGAAACCGCGTCCTCCGCCACGTTCGCCGGTCAACGGCCGCCACCGCCGCCCGGCCCCGGCCCCGGCACGCCGAGGGCCCGTCCCCGACCTCAACCGGTCACGGACGGGCCCGTGGGCCGGTAGGCGTGGTGCTCAGTGGCAGGAGGTGACGCCCTTGCCCTTCTTCCAGGAGCAGGAGTCCAGGAGCGCACCGGACGGCTTGAAGAGCCGCGCCTTGTCACCGGTGTTGTTCCAGACGTACGAGCCCCGGTTCCAGTACACGTGCTTCCCGCTGTTCTTGCCCTTGCCGGTGTGGACCCGCACGGTCTTGCCGACGCCCACGGTGTACGTGGGGAAGGTGTACGTGTAGCCGGTGTTGTCCTTGAGCTTGTAGCCCTTGAGCTGGAGCTTCTTCTTGCCGTTGTTGTGGATCTCCACCCACTCGGCGTTCAGGGACGCGTTGGTGCGGGTGTCCTTGCCGGGGCTGTCGTACTGGATCTTCCCGAGGTGCAGACCGCCCTGGTGGGAGGCGGCGGACGCCGGAACGGCGGCGAGCAGCGAGCCGGCCAGGGCCAGGGCGACGGCCGACGAAGCTACGGATATGCGCATGCGGTGTGTTCCCTCTGTGTACGTCCGGTGAAGAGCAGCAGCATACGTCCGGTACGCGCTTGCCCGGTCCAGGAGTCCGTATTGCTCGGCCGGAGAGTCAGTAACGGTCGAACTCGGTCACTGGGCGCACCGTTTCGGGCAGTCGTGAACAGAAGGCGTAACGGCTCGGCCTCCGCCGGAAGGGCTCAGCCCCGGCCGATGTACGGCATCGCCGTCGCCGTCACCGTGGCGAACTGCACGTTGGCCTCCAGCGAGAGTTCCGCCATGTGCAGGACCGTCCGGGCCACGTCGGCCACGTCCATCACCGGCTCGACCTCCGTCGCGCCGTTGGCCTGGAGGGTCCCGGTCCGCATCCGCTCCGTCATGTCGGTCGCCGCGTTGCCGATGTCGATCTGCCCGCACGCGATCCGGTACGGACGCCCGTCCAGCGACAGCGACTTCGTCAGCCCGGTGACGGCGTGCTTCGTCGCGGTGTAGGCGGTGGAGTGCGGGCGCGGGGCGTGCGCCGAGACCGAGCCGTTGTTGATGATCCGGCCGCCCCGCGGGTCCTGTTCCTTCATCAGCCGGAACGCCGCCTGCGCGCACAGGAACGACCCCGTCAGATTGACGTCGACCACACTCCGCCACTCCTCGTACCCCAGCTCCTCGACCGGCGCCGAACGCGGCCCGAACGTACCGGCGTTGTTGAAGAGCAGGTCGAGGCGGCCGAAGCGCTCGCGCACGGCGGCGAAGAGCGCCGCCACCGCCCGCGGGTCCGTCACGTCCGTGGGTACGCACAGGGCGTCGCTCCGGCCGGCCCCGGCGGAGGTCTCCTCCAGGGGCGCGGCCCGCCGGCCCGCGAGGGCCACGGTCCAGCCCGCGTCCGCGAGCGTACGGGCGACGGCCCTGCCGATGCCCGATCCCGCACCCGTCACGACAGCGATCTTCCGGTCAGCGTCCATGGTCCGGAGGGTAGCCCCGGGCCCGGCGGCACCGGCGCACACCCTCCCCGTCGTCGTACCGGCGCACACGTCCGTCGTCGCTCCGGCGCACAGGCCCCCGTCACTCCCGCGCACGCGGTCCTCATCGCACCGCCATATGGATGTCGGGTACGCGCCGACGGAAAGTCGTCGTCCCGCACTGCAATGCCTCTGACACCATCCGGCTTGCACAGGAGGGGCATATGACATACGCGCAGAACAGCACCGCCGCCGCGGAACGGGGCGGCGACTTCGCCGCGTTGCGGTCCGCCGCCCGGCGGATCGCGGCCGGTCCCGACCGCCGCCGGTTCCTCACCGTCACCGGTGCGGCCGCCGCCCTCGCCTTCGCGGCCGGCCTGCCCGCCGCGGGTGCGGCGAGCGCCGCCGAACTGGACGCCCGGAGGATCACCGAGGACCCCTTCACCCTCGGTGTGGCCTCCGGCGACCCGCTGCCCGACGCCGTCCTGCTCTGGACCAGGCTCGCGCCCCGCCCCTTCGAGGCGGACGGCGGGCTGCCCGCCGAGCGGGTCCGGGTCGGCTGGGAGATCGCCCACGACGAACGCTTCCGGCGCGTCGTCCGGCGCGGATCGGCCACCGCCCACCCGGAGTTCTGCCACAGCGTCCATGTGGACGTCAGGGGGCTCGACCCCGACCGCGTCTTCCACTACCGCTTCCGCGCCGGTGCCTGGACCAGCCCCACCGGCCGCACCCGCACCGCACCCGCGCCCGGCGCCCGCAACGGCTCGCTCACCCTCGCCGCCGTCTCCTGCCAGGCGTACCACGACGGCTACTACACCGCCTACCGGCACCTCGCCGCCGAGGACGTGGACGTGGTCTTCCACCTCGGTGACTACCTCTACGAATACGCCGTCAACTCCGCCGGGGGAGCCCGTGGTTACACCGACCGGGTGCTGCCGGACCACTTCGACCGGGAGACGCTGACGCTCGACGACTACCGGATGCGCTACGGCCTCTACAAGTCCGACCCGGACCTGCGCGCCGCCCACGCCGCACACCCCTTCGTCGTCACCTGGGACGACCACGAGACCGAGAACAACTACGCGGGCGACACCCCCGAGAACGACGTCCCGCCCGAGGAGTTCCTGCTGCGCCGGGCCGCCGCCTACCGCGCGTACTGGGAGAACCAGCCGCTGCGCGCCCCGCAGCGCCCCACCGGCCCCGACATGCGGCTCTACCGCCGTCTGCACTTCGGCCGGCTCGCCCAGTTCGACGTGCTCGACACCCGCCAGTACCGCAGCGACCAGGCGTACGGCGACGGCTGGAAGGTGCCCGGACCGGAGTCCGAGGACCCGGCGCGCACCATGACGGGCGCCGCCCAGGAACGCTGGCTGATCGACGGCTGGAAACAGTCCCGGGCCCGGTGGAACCTCGTGCCCCAGCAGGTCACCTTCGCCCGGCGGCGCGATGTGCCCACCGACGCCTACAAACTCTCCATGGACTGCTGGGACGGCTATCCGGCCTCCCGGCAGCGGATCATGGACGGGGCCGAGGCCGCCGGGATCGAGAACCTGATGGTCCTCACCGGCGACGTGCACGTCGCCTACGGCTTCGACCTCAAGAAGGACTTCGACGACCCGGGCTCCCGGACCGTCGGCACCGAGATCGTGGCCACCTCGGTCACCAGCGGCAAGGACGGCGCGGAGCGGCCCGCGAACTGGGACAACCTCACCCGGGCCAACCCGCACATGAGGTTCTACGACGGCCGCCGCGGCTATGTGCTCATCGGCCTCGACCGGGAGAAGGCGCGCGCCGACTTCCGTACCGTGTCCGCGGTCACCACCCCGGGCGCGCCCGTCAGCACCGCCGGGTCCTTCGTGACCGAGGCGGGAAACCCGGGGCTCGTCCCCGTGTGAGCCCGGCCCCGGGACTCGTCCCCGTGTGAGCCCGGCCCCGGCGCCCGTTTCCGTGTGAGCCCGGCCCCGGGGCTCGTCCGGTCCGGTGGTCGGTCAGTGCCCGTCCGCCGGGTAGCGGACGCCGACGCGGTCCCGTACCGCGTCGAGCGTCCGCATCACGGCGAGCGACCCCTCCAGCGGCACCAGCGGGGACTCCTTCTCGCCCGCCAGCACCGCCCGCGTCACCTCGGCGGCCTCGAACTGCATACCGGTGAGGCCCCGCGGACCCGGACCGGTGGTGATCTCCTCCGGCTCCCGGCCCGGCCGGTGCAGGACGAAGCGCTCCGGGTGGAAGAAGCCCTGCGGGAAGTCGATCCGCCCGCCCGTGCCGGTCACCGACGCGACGGTCGGCAGGTCCCCGACGATCGAGCAGGCCAGCAGGGCGGTGGCGCCCGACTCCCAGCCCAGCAGCATCCCGGTGTTCAGGTCGACGCCCTCCGGCGACAGCAGCGCGTCCGCCTGGACCCGGTCCGGCTCACCCAGCAGCAGATGGGCGAACGACACCGGGTAGACCCCGAGGTCCAGCAGGGCGCCGCCCCCCAGCGCGGGGTCCCGCAGCCGGTGTTCGGCGCCGAAGGTCCCCGCGAAGCCGAAGTCGGCCTGGACCGTGCGGATCTCGCCGATCGCCCCGTCCCGCACCAGCTCCGTCATCCGGCGGATCAGCGGGTTGCAGTACGTCCACATGGCTTCCATCAGGAACAGCCCGCGCTCCCGGGCCAGGTCCACCAGCTCCCCCGCCTCACGGGCGTTGAGCGTGAACGCCTTCTCGCACAGCACGTGCTTGCCGGCCTTCAGCGCGAGCCCGGCCGCCTCCCGGTGCGCGGAGTGCGGTGTGGCCACGTACACGACATCGATGTCGTCGTCCGCGACGAGCTCCGCCCAGCTGCCGTACGCCCGCTCGATCCCGAACCGGTCGGCGAACGCCCGCGCCGAGGTCTCTGAGCGGGAGGCGACCGCCAGGACCTCGGCCGCCGGGTCCTCCATCGCGAGCAGGTCCCCCGTGAACGTCGCGGCTATGCCGCCCGTCGCCAGAACACCCCAACGCACTGTTCCGCCCATGTCCGCCCGCCCTCACGCAAAAAGGTACCGACCACTACGACTGACCTGAGAGCATAGATGCGGTTTCAACGAAGCGGAGACGAGGATGCCGGACAGCGGCGTGAGCCGGGCCCAGCGAGAAGAGCACGTACCCATACCGACGAAGAAGGGCACCGCACCAGGTGCCCCCACCACGGACTCCACCCCGGCCGCACGGCGGGCCGGGCTCCTGGTCACCCTGGTCCTGGGCGGGCTCACCGCACTGCCGCCCCTCTCCATGGACATGTACCTCCCGGCCCTGCCGGAGGTCACCGGCTCCCTGCACGCCCCGGCGGCCACCGTCCAGCTCACCCTGACCGCCTGCCTCACCGGCATGGCACTCGGCCAGCTCGTGGTCGGCCCGATGAGCGACCGCTGGGGACGGCGCAAGCCCCTGCTCCTCGGCATGATCGTCTACGTGGCCGCGACCATGATCTGCGCCCTCGCCCCCTCCGCGGAGCTGCTCATCGGCTTCCGCCTCCTCCAGGGACTGGCCGGCGCGGCCGGCATCGTGATCTCCCGGGCCGTGGTCCGCGACCTCTACGACGGCATGGAGATGGCCCGGTTCTTCTCCACCCTGATGCTGATCTCCGGGGTCGCCCCCGTCATCGCCCCCGTCATCGGCGGGCAGGTCCTCCGCTTCACCGACTGGCGGGGCATCTTCGTCGTCCTCACCCTCGTCGGGGTGGCGCTCACCCTCGTCGTCTGGAAGTGGCTGCACGAGACCCTGCCCGAGAGCGACCGGCACACCGGCGGCATCGGGGACGCCCTGCGCACCATGCGCCATCTGCTCGCCGACCGGGTGTTCACCGGGTACATGATCGCGGGCAGCCTCGCCTTCGCCACGCTCTTCGCCTACGTGAGCGCCTCCCCCTTCGTCGTCCAGGAGATCTACGGAGCCTCCCCGCAGACCTTCAGCCTGCTGTTCGGGATCAACTCCATCGGTCTGATCGCGGTGGGCCAGATCAACGGCAAGATCCTGGTCGGCCGGGTCAGCCTGGACAAGGCGCTCGGCTTCGGCCTCGCCGTCATCTCCCTCGCCGCCCTGGCCCTGCTGCTGATGACGTCCGGGGTCTTCGGCGACGTCGGGCTGCTGCCCGTCGCCATCGGGCTCTTCGTCCTGATGTCGTGCATGGGCCTGGCGATGCCCAACACCAACTCCCAGGCCCTGATGCGGACCAGGCACGCGGCCGGCTCCGCCTCCGCACTGCTGGGGACCTCCCAGTTCCTCGTCGGCGCCATCGCCTCGCCGCTGGTGGGGATCGCCGGGGAGCGGACCGCCGTGCCGATGGCCGTCGTCCAGTTGGTGTGCGCCCTGGGGGCGGTGGCCTGCTTCCTGCTGCTGTGCCGCCCGTGGCAGAGCGCACCGGCCGCCAAGGAGCGGGCCGGGGGCTGAGGCCCGCCGGGCGGGGCGCCGGGCCACCGGGCCGTCGCCGCCCGGCCCGCACCGCCTACAATTCGCCGGTGAACGCCACCCTCCCCACCGCGGAATCCCTGCGCACCGCCCTGGCCGCGCTGCTCGACGGGCTGCCGCCCCGCCAGGCCACGCAGGCGGTCGACCGGCTGATCGCGAGCTACCGCGGGACCACCCCCACCGACGCCCCGGTCCTGCGCGACCGCTCGGACGTGGCCGCGTACGCCGCGTACCGCATGCCCGCCACCTTCGAGGCCGTACGGGCGGGCCTGGACGCCCTGCGTGAGGCCGCGCCCCACTGGACGCCCGCCACCCACACCGACATCGGCGGCGGCACCGGGGCGGCGAGCTGGGCGGTCGCGGGCGCCTGGGAGGACGGGCCCCGGACCACCGTCCTGGACTGGGCGGAGCCCGCCCTCACCCTCGGCCGCGAGCTGGCCGAGGCGTCCGGCGCCCCCGCGCTGCGCGCCGTCACCTGGCAGCGCGCGAGGATCGGTACGGCGCTGGAACTCGCGCCCACGGACCTGGCGACCGTCAGCTACGTACTCAAGGAGCTGACCCCCGGGGACCGGGCCGCCCTGGTGGACGCCACCGCCGCCGCGGCCCAGGCCGTGGTGATCGTGGAACCCGGCACCCCGGACGGGTACGCCCGGATCATCGAGGCCCGCGACCGGCTGATCGCCGCCGGTCTGAGCGTCGCCGCCCCCTGCCCGCACAGCGCCGCCTGCCCGATCGAACCGGGCACGGACTGGTGCCACTTCTCGGCGCGGGTCAGCCGCTCGTCCCTGCACCGCCAGGTCAAGGGCGGCTCGCTCAGCCACGAGGACGAGAAGTTCAGCTATGTGGCGGCGACCCGCTTCCCCACCGGTCCGGTACGCGCCCGGGTCACCCGCAAGCCCCAGCTCCGCAAGGGCCAGGTGCTGCTGGAACTCTGCACGCGGGACGAGGGGCTGCGGCGCGCCACGGTCACCAAACGGCACGGTGAGCTCTACCGCGCCGCCCGGGACACCGCGTGGGGCGACCCCTGGCCGCCCCACACGGCGCCGGACCAGGGCAGCCTCTAGGCTAGGGGCGCAGCTCCTGGGTGCAGCACTTCACGCTGCCCCCGCCCTTGAGCAGCTCACCCAGGTCCATCGGGACCGGCTCGAAGCCCCGGTCCCGCAGCGGGCCGAACAGGCCCACCGCGGCCTGGGGGAGCAGGACATGACGTCCGTCACTGACCGCGTTCAGACCCAGCGCCGCCGCGTCGGCCTCCTCGGCGATCAGCGCGTCCGGGAAGAGCCGGGCCAGCACGGCCCGGCTGCCCGGCGAGAACGCCCCCGGGTAGTACATGACCTCGTCGGCCGCGTCGTCCAGGACACTGAGGGCCGTGTCCAGGTGGTAGTACCGCGGATCGACCAGATCGAGGCCGATCACCGGGCGGCCGAAGAACTCCTGCGCCTCGGCGTGCGAGAGCGGGCTGGAGCGGAAACCGCGGCCCGCCAGCAGGTACGAGGCCGTGACGGCGAAGTCGCCCTCGCCCTCGTTGACATGGTCCGGTACGTGGATGTCGGTGAAGCCGGCGGCCCGGAACCACTCCCGGTGCGCCTCCGCCTCCGCGTACCGCTCCCGGTAGGCGAACAGGGCCCCCAGCACCCGGCCGTCGATCACGGTGGCGCCGTTCGCGGCGAACACCATGTCGGGCAGCTCGGGACGGGGGGTGAGCAGTTCCACGGTGTGGCCCAGGGAACGGTAGCGGTCGCGCAGGTCCTCCCACTGGGTGGTGGCCAGGGACAGGTCCACGGGTTTCGAGGGGTCCATCCACGGGTTGATGGAGTAGGTGACCTCGAAGTGGGACGGGGCGCACATCAGATAGCGACGAGGGGTGGCGTCACGGGTCAATGCAGGCTCCTTTCGAACGGCAGCTCGGCTGCGGAACGGTGGGACACACGCACGGGGTGGGTGCGTGCGTTCATGGTGCGTCAGACCGGGCCGAAAGCGCAGTGATCCGAACGGGTGGTTACACGGCCGCCGCCGGCGTGTCTCCCCCTTCCCCACGCTCCCGGACGTCCGCGGGCGGGCCGGAGGGCCTCGGCACAGGGTGGGCGAGACGATACGTCTCGGACCGCTGGCTGTAGATTGGGTGGATGGCATCCCGGAAGACCCCCGACTCCACCCGTCGCAGCGACCGCTCCCGCCGCGCGATCCATGACGCCGCGCTCGCCCTCGTCGGCGAGGTGGGATACGGGAAAACGACCATCGAGGGTATCGCCGCCCGTGCCGGGGTGGGCAAGCAGACGATCTACCGGTGGTGGCCGTCGAAGGCCGCGGTGCTGATGGAGGCGTTCCTCGACCTGGCCGACCGCAGGGCCGCCGGGACCGGTCGTACGGGGGCCGTCGAGGAGGGGCGGGCGGAGCGGGCGGAGGGCGGCGCGGCCGAGCCGGGCGGTGCGGCCGTCCCGGACACCGGGGACCTGGCCGCCGACCTCAAGGCCGTCCTGCGGGCCACCGTCGACGAGCTGAACGACCCGGTCACCGCGGCACCGGTCCGGGCCCTGGCCGCCGAGGGCATCGTCGATCCGGCCCTGGGGGCGCAGTTCGTCGGCAGACTGCTCGATCCGCGGACGCGGCCGTACGAGACACGGCTGCGTGCCGCGCAGGAGGCCGGCGAGGTGCGCGCGGACGTCGATCCGCGCATCGCCCTGGAGCTGCTGCTCGCCCCGCTCACCCACCGCTGGCTGCTCAGGAACCTCCCGCTGACCCATGCCTACGCGGACCGGGTGGTCGACCACGCGCTGCGAGGCTTGTCACCCATGCCGTGATCCCGGACCGGCCTCCGGCCCGCCGTCAGGCCACTCATACCGGGGCATTCAGGACGAAAGAGGTCGCCCTCCCGGCGCGTCCCCGACCCCCCACTTGGGAACTTGGGCCACCCGGGGCGCAGGATGATGGGACCATGGAGGCACAACCGCTGAGGTGAGGGGATAGATGGGCGCCGATTCCGGCCGCAGTCGCGGCACAGAGAGCAGGATCTCCCAGTGGCTGCGCCGACGGCCCAAACCACAGCCGGAGGCCGACGACGCGGCCCGGCTGGCGCTGCTCCTGGCCGTCGCGGAGGCAGGGATGCCCATCTCACCCGCCGCGCACCCGGTCGGCTACCGATGTTCGTGCGAGCGCATCGGCTGCCCCACCCCCGCACGGCACCCCGTCTCGTTCGCGTGGCAGACGCAGTCCACCACCGACCGCGCCCAGATCGAGCGCTGGGCCACGAACCAGCCCCAGGCCAACTTCATCACCGCCACCGGCATGATCCACGACGTGCTGGACGTCCCCCTGCCCGCGGGCCGAGCCGCTCTCGAACGGCTGACGGCCGCGGGCATCGACGTGGGGCCGGTGGCCCAGTCCGGCGAGGACCGGATGCTCTTCTTCACCGCGACCCGGGGTACCCCCGAGGACGAGGACGAGTGGTGGCCGTGCGAGCTGGACTGCCATCCCGAGACCATGGACGAGCACCCGGGGCTGCGCTGGCACTGCCGCGGCAGCTATGTGCTCCTGCCGCCCGCCCGGCTCCCCGGTGAGCTGGACGTGCACTGGATCCGCGGCCCCGAGCACCCGCTGCCCGATCCGCTGACCCTGCTCGAAACGCTCACCGACGCCTGCGCGCGGTACGCCGCCGCGGAGAGCGGCCTGGACCACGACGCGGTGGCCTGGCCCCTCGGCCGCTGAGCCCGTCCGGGACCGGGCCCGAGCGCCGACAGGACGGGACCGGGCTCTGACGACCCGGCGGGCCCGGACCACCCGGGATCCGGACGACCCGGCGGGCCCGGACCGCCCGGGGCACCAAGCGCGTGCCCGGCTCCGGCTCAGGAGCCCTGCGCCGCCACCAGACCGGGCAGCCGGTTCAGCACGCGCGCCTTGCCGGCGGCGTCCCCGTCCCCGGCGCCGCGCTCGGGGATGTACACCAGCTGGCTGGAGACCCGCTCCTTGGTCAGCGTGCTCTTCACCTCGCCGGTCAGGAGCGCCTCGACGTCCGCCGTGACCGTGGGCCGCAGCCCCTCCGCCGCCGTCTGGCGCTCGAAGTGCTTGCTGCTGAAGAAGACCAGCGCCCCGCCGTCCTTCGTCATCAGCCCCAGCGGCGCGAACGCCCCGTCGTCCAGGGCCTGGTCGACGTACTGGTACGAGAAGCCCGCCCGCCGGGTGTTCTCGCGCGCCTCCCGCCAGCCCGAGGTCGTGGACCCCGGGGCGAAGACGTCCGGGGCGCCCTTCTCCAGGTAGCCCGTGTACGTCCGGCTCAGCTCCGCCGGTGCGGTGGCCAGTACCTCGTCCGTCCCGGCGGAGGGCACGGGCTCGGCGAGACCGTCGGCGTCCGTGCGGAACTCGGGCACCTGGGACGGGCTGACGGCCGCCAGATAGGCCGCCTTCCAGGGCGCCTCGGGGCCCGTACGGACGAAGACCAGCAGCCAGCGGGTGTCCAGCTTCCCGCCGTCCTCGTCCCGGTTGGAGTCGGTGTCCGCGAGGAACCAGCGCGGCCAGCCCACCTTCTTGGGTATGACGAAGGAGGCGTCGGTCAGCTCCAGCGGCTTGTGCGCCGCGTTGCCCTCCGGATTGCTCTTCCGGCGCGCCTTCAGCCCGGCCTGGTTGATGGCACCGAGCGAACCGGTCACCCGGTCCTCGTCCAGCGCCGGATCGTACGCCTTGTCCGCCGCGTTGTAGGCGGCGGTGAAGTCCTCAAGGGCCTGGGCGGCCTCGGACTTCGTCGCCCCCGGAAGAACCTCCAGCTCACCGTGTACCGTCACACAGCCGCTCGCGCCCATGCTCAGCACCGTCGCCGTCGCGAGCCCCGCCGCCAGTCGCCCCAGCCTTGTCATCCGTCGCCTTCTGCGCCTTCTGATCCGTCGTCCGCACTGACCGCCTGAACCCTACCGGGGCGCGCGGGGCCATGAGCGGGCGGATGAGGGATAGGGCGCCCAACCGTGACAGGGGGGACGGGTGTTGCCCCCGGGACCCCCGGAACCCGGCGCGCACGCCCGCGGTTCAGCGCGTACGCCCCGGAACCCGGCGAGTGCCCCGGGCGCAGCGCGTACGCCCGCGGGTTCAGCGCGCCCCGCGACCCGGCGCACGCCCCGGGTTCAGCGCGTGCGCTCCGGTACGACCAGCGGCGCCCCGGTCCTCGGGTGCGGGAACACCTCCACCGGCTGCCGGTACACCTCGCCCAGCAGTTCGCCCGTGAACACCTCGGCGGGCGGGCCGTCCACGGCGACGCGGCCGTCCCGCAGGACCACGGCCCGGTCCGCGTAGGCCGCGGCGAGCCCCAGGTCGTGCAGCACCACCACCACCGCGTCCCCGGCGGCGGCCCGCTCCCGGCAGATCCGCAGGACGAGTTCCTGGTGGCGCAGGTCCAGGGCGGCGGTCGGCTCGTCCAGCAGCAGCAGCGGGGCGCGCTGGGCCAGGACCCGGGCGAGCGCGACCCGCGCCCGCTCACCGCCCGACAGCGCGGAGAACGGCCGGGCCGCGAACCGGGTGACCTCCGTCGCCTCCATCGCGGAGGCGACCGCCACGTCGTCCTCGTCCTCCTTGGCCGTACCCGCCCAGGGCGCCCGGCCCATCCGTACGACGTCCTCGACCGGGAAGGGGAAGGACAGCGCGGCGGACTGCGGCAGCACGGCCCGCCGCAGGGCGAGTTCGGGCGGCGACCAGTCGGCGGCCGGCCGGCCGTCGATGCGGATCTCACCGCTCCCGGCGGGCAGATCGGCGGCCAGCGCCGCCAGCAGGGTGGACTTCCCGGCCCCGTTCGGGCCGACCAGGGCCACCACCTCGCCCGCACGGGCGGTCAGCTCCACCGCGTCCAGGACCTGCCTGCGGCCCAGCCGGATGCCCAGGCCACGGGCCTCGGCGAGCGGCGAACCGGGCGCCGTGGGGGCGGGCAGCTCCCGGTCGCTTCCCGCGGCGAACAGTCTTCTCAGCGCCTTCACGCCCAACCACCTTGCCTACGACGGGTCCTGCGCAGCAGCCAGAAGAAGAACGGGCTGCCGAAGAGCGCGGTCAGCACCCCGAGCGGAAGCTCGGCGGGATCGGCCACCGTACGGGCGGCGAGGTCGCCGGCCACCAGCACCAGGGCGCCGCCGAGGGCGCTGCCGGGGATCAGGAAGCGGTGGCCGGGGCCGTTGGCCATCCGCAGCAGGTGCGGGACGAGGAGCCCCACGAAGGTGATGATGCCCGCGACCGCGACGGCCGCGGCGGTCAGCAGGGCCACCACGAGGACCAGGACGATCCGCAGCCGCTCGACGTCCACGCCCAGGTGGCGGGCCGGGCGTTCGCCGAGGGCGAGCAGGTCCAGCTTCCTGGCGTAGAAGGGGGCGACGAGCAGTCCGAGCACCGCGCAGGGCAGGACGGCGAGCACCTTCGGCCAGGTCGCCTGGGCCAGCGAGCCGAGCTGCCAGAAGGTGATCTGGGTGATCTGCGCGTTGTCGGCGAAGAAGATGAACAGGCCGATCAGCGCACCGGCGAAGGCGTTGACGGCGATGCCGGTGAGGATCAGCGTCACCACCTCGGTGCGGCCCCCGGAACGCGACAGCGCGTACACCAGCAGGACGGTGGCGAGACCGGCGGCGAACGCGCAGACGGTGATGGTCCAGTTGCCGAAGAAGGTCAGACCGAGCGCGATCGAGCCGACCGCGCCGACCGCCGCGCCCGCGGAGATCCCGATGACCCCCGGCTCCGCCAGCGGGTTGCCGAACACCCCCTGCATCAGGGCGCCCGCGCAGCCCAGGGAGGCGCCGACCAGCAGGGCGAGGACGACCCGGGGCAGGCGTACGTTCCACAGGACGCTCTCGCCGACCCGGTCCAGGGCGTGCCCGCCGAGACCGATCCGGTGCTGGACGGAGGACAGGACGTCCCCCAGCGGGATGTGGTAGGCGCCGAGGCCCGCGGAGAGCAGACAGCCGACGAGCAGGGCCGCCGACAGGGCGACGGTGAGGACGAACGCGTTCCCGCGCCTGCGGGGGGTGTCCGTCCCGGGGGCGGAGTCCTCACCGGAACCGCCGGACGCGTCCTTGACGACGCCCGTGTCGTGGGTGGTGGCGGTCATCGGCCGGAGCCGCCTTCCGGGTAGAGCTGCTCGACCAGTTCGGCCAGCACCCGGTCGGTGCGCGGCCCGTAGTTCAGCAGCACCCCGTCGTCGATCGAGACGACACGGCGGTCCATCCCGGCGGGCGTCTCGGCGATCCCGGGGATCTTCACGAGCCCGTCCACACCGCCCACCGAGTCGAGCCCCTTGGACATGACGAGGATCGCGTCCGGTGCCGCCTTGGCCAGGGCCTCGGCGGTGATCGCGGTGAAGTCCTTCTTCAGCCCGGAGGCCTTGCCCGCGTCGACGGCACCCGCCGCCTCCAGCAGGGAACTCGCCCCGGACTCCCGGCCGCCCAGCAGATAGACGGAGGCCGATCCGCGCAGGTACAGGAAGGCGACGCGCGGCGCGTCCCCGTCCTCGCGGGCCGGGATCGTCTCGCGTACGGCGTCGATGCGGGACTCCGTACGCGCCTTCAGCTCGTCCCCGGACGAGGTCACGCCGAGCGCGGCGGCGACCGCGTCGATCCGGCGGCCCACGTCGGCGAGTTCCTTGGCGGGCTCCACGACGACGAGCGGGATCCCGGCGTCGCGTATCTGGTCGACGGCCTCGGCGGGGCCGGTCGTGGTGTCCGCGAGGACGACGGTCGGCCGCAGCGAGAGCACGCTCTCCGCCGAGACGTCGTGGGCGCGGGTCACCACCGGGAGCTTCTCGGCCTGTTCGAAGGTGGCGGTGATGTCCCGGGCCACCACCTCCTTCCCGAAGCCCAGGGTGAAGACGATCTCGCTGAGCGATCCGGTGAGCGGCACGATCCGGTCGGTCGAGGAGACGGTGACCTCGGTCCCGTCCGCCGACGTCACCGTGACGGGCAGCCGCGGCTTCGGCGCGGTGGCCAGCGGTTCGACCCTGTCGGCCGCCGTTCCGGCCTTCGCCGCCTTCGTGGTTCCGCTTGCCGGATCCCCTGTGCCACCGCAACCGCCGAGCGCCGCGGTGAGCGCCACCACGGCCGCCAGGGCGCCGAATCGCGCGGCGCGCGGTCGTGCGGCTCTTCGCCCCGGTAGAGCCGGGTACTGGGGAAATCGCACGAGTGCACCGTCCTGGGGGTGTTGCGAACTGAAGTGGCGGAGGGGGTTCCGGCACGGGCTGAATACACCTTAGGTTAGCCTTACCTCGGTTTCTAGCCCTTCGGGAGGGTCCCATGCTGCCGTCCAGATCCGTGCGCGCGCTTGTCGTCGCGCTGTTCGCGGTGCTTCTGGGAGCGTTGCTTCCAGCCACCGCCGCGCAGGCGGCGAGCCGTACGGTGCAGGGCGGCCGGCTGGACTGGGGGATCAAGTCCTCCTTCCAGAGCTACGTCACCGGCCCCATCGCCCAGGGGAGTTGGAGCCTCACCGCGGGCGCCGCCACCGTCGGCGGCAGCCAGTTCCGCTTCCACTCCGCGACCGGCTCGTACGACCCGGAGAGCGGCGCGTTCCAGGCCGGGTTCTCGGGGGGTGTGCGCTTCGTCGGACACCGGCAGTCGGACGGCACCAACCAACTCGACCTGACCATCGGCCGCCCCACCGTCCGGATATCCGGCGGCAGCGGAACCCTCTACGCCGACATGATCAGCAAGGACCGGGAGAGCGGCCGGGTCACGACCTCGGCCCAGGTGCCGATGGCCACGCTCGGGCTGTCCGGGATCAACATGCGGGGCGGGTCCACGCCCGTCGCCCTCAACAACGTTCCCGCGACGCTCACCGCCCAGGGGGCGACGGCCTTCGCCGGTTACTACACGGCCGGCACCCCGCTGGACCCGGTCAGCCTCTCCGTCGACACCAAGGCCCCGGCGGGCGCCCCGGCCGCCTCCTCCACCCCGTCGCCGTCCCCCTCGAAGACCCAGAAGACCAAGAAGGCCGAGAGCACCGCGGGCCGCTTCGAGGACGCCGCGGTGGACTGGGGCGTACGCCGCACCTACCGCGAGTACGTCACCGGTTCCATCGCCCAGGGCGAGTGGACCCTCGCCGACGGCGCCCAGGACGGCGGAGCGCTCTTCCGCTTCCCGAAGGGCAAGGGCACCTACGACGCGAAGAAGCAGACCCTGGACGCGGCGTTCGCCGGCAGTGTCCGCTTCACCGGCAAGGGCGGCCTCGACCTCGAACTGGCCGGAGTCACCGTCAAGGTGGCGTCCGGCAAGGGCACCCTCCGCGCCGACGTCACCAACGAGGGCACCACCCGCGAGGGCGTCCCGCTCGTCACCTTCACGGCCAAGGACCTCACCCCGAAGGACGGGCTCGCCGCGCTCACCGAGGCCCCCGCCACCCTGACCGCCGACGGTGCCAAGGCCTTCGGTTCCCTCTACAGCGAGGGCACCGCGATGGACCCGGTCTCCCTCGCCGTCGCCGTGGAGGCGAAGGCCCAACTGCCCGCACTGCCCGACCTGGGCACCGCGGCCGAACCCTCCGCCACGCCCGAGGAGACGCCGGCGGCCACCCCGTCCACCCAGCCGGTGGCCGCGGAGTCCGGCACCGGCGGCGGCACCTACCTCGCCGCCGGGGGCGGAGCCGTGCTGCTCGCCGCCGCGGGCGGCGGCCTCTGGCTGGCCCTGCGGCGCCGTACGGCCGCCCGCACCACCACCTGAACTTCCCTCCCCTCCCCTCACACCTTCCCCCGTCACCACGTCTCTTCAGGAGTCACCGCCATGGCAGCCACCCGCCGCCCCATAGCCCTCGCCGCCGCCGTCGCCACCGCGGCCGCGCTGGGCGCCACCTTCGCCCTGCCCGCCCTCGCCGCCGACAGCAAGGAGGCCGCCCCCGCGGCCACCAGAGACCTGACGGACGGCACGCTGGACTGGGGCTTCAAGGACTCGTTCCGCCGGTACATCGGTGGAGCGGGCACCATCACCGTCAAGGACGGGGCCACCCAGGCCCCTGGCAACGGGGCCTTCACCTTCGGCAACGGCAAGGGCACCTACGACACGGGCACCCACGGCACCTCCACCGCCTTCGACGGCAGCGTCAACTTCAACGCGCACGGCGGTGTCCTGGACATCACGCTCTCCGACGTGAAGGTCACGACGACCCTCACCGGCGGCACGATCACCGCCGACGTCAAGACCCCCGAGGGCACCAAGGACGACGTCGCGGTCGCCGCGCTGGACCTCTCCTCGGTCCGCCCCAGCCAGGGCGACGGCGGCGCGATGGTCTACAAGGACATGCCCGCCACCCTCACCAAGGCGGGTGCCGAGGTCTTCAACAACATGTACGCGGAGGGTGCGGAGCTCGACCCCGCCACCCTCTCCGTCAAGGCCGTCACCCCGGAGCCCACCCAGGAGCCGACGAAGGAGCCGACCCAGGAGCCGACCAAGGAGCCGACGAAGGAGCCGACCCAGGAGCCGACCAAGGAGCCCACGAAGGAGCCCTCCACGGAGCCGACGACCGGCCCCGGCAACCCCAGCCCGTCCACCTCCGCCTCCCCGGCCCCCTCCGGATCGGCCACCGCCCCGTCCGTGAAGCAGGGCCCGGTCGTCAACGGCACCCTGGACTGGGGCGTCAAGGCGTCCTTCCGCGCCTACGTCACGGGCCCCATCGCCAACGGCAAGGTCGAGACCTCGGGCGGCGCCACCGCCTCGGCCGACGGCTACCGCTTCCCCGACGCCACCGGGGCCTTCGACGCCGACAAGCAGACCCTGGACGCCCAGTTCGGCGGCTCGGTCCGCTTCCTCGGTCACAAGGAGGACGGCGGCGCCTACACCCTCGACCTCTCCCTCAGCAAGCTGCGGGTCCAGGTCAAGGGCGGCACCGGCACGCTGGTCGCCGACGTCTCCAGCAAGGACCGCACCACCAAGAAGGTCGCCACCTACACCGACCTGGCCCTGGCCGACCTGAAGCTCCCCTCCGGTGAACTCGTCGCCAAGGACGGGGTCGTGACGCTGAAGGGCGTTCCCGCCACGCTGACCGCGGGCGGCGCCAAGGCGTTCGGCGGCATGTACGACAAGGGTGAGGTGCTCGACGCCCTGACCGTCGCCGTCTCGCTCGACGAGAACGCCGAACTCCCGGGCTCCACCGGCGGCTCCGGCTCCACCGGCGGCAGCGGTTCCACGGGCGGCTCCGGCACCACCGGCGGGACGGGCTCCACCGGCGGTACGGTCGGCGGCGGCGGCTCCGTCGGCGGTTCCCTGGGCGGCTCGGGCTCCCTCGCCTCCACCGGCTCCGACCTCCCGACCGGCGCGCTGATCGCCGCCTCGGGTGTCGTCGTCGCCGCGGGCGCCGGCGTCGTGATCGCCGCGCGCCGCCGCCGTGCGGGCGCCGAGGCCGTCTGACCCGACGCTCCCGCGCACACCCCCACCGGGGCCGCACCGGCACACACCGCCGGTGCGGCCCCGGGCCGCGTTCACACCGCCGCACGATGTCCCGGTGGCCGAACGGTGCTTGAATGCCCCCGTGAACGACTTCGAGGTACCCGAGGGAATCGACGTACTGCGGGTGTTCTGCGGCCCGGACGGCCGCCACGGCAACCCGCTGGGCGTCGTACGGGACGGCCGCCGCTACCCCGGCAACGACGCCCGGCAGGCGCTCGCCCGGCAACTCGGGTTCAGCGAGACCGTGTTCGTGGACGACCCGGAACGCGGCACCGTGGACATCCGTACCCCCGGACTGCGGCTGCCGTTCGCCGGGCACCCGCTCGTCGGCGCGGCCTGGCTGCTCGATCTGGAGGTCCTGGAGCTGCCGGTCGGGGACGTGTTCGCGCGCCAGGACGGCGAGTTCACCTGGATCACCGCCCGCCCCGAGTGGGCCCCGCCCCGGACGCTGGAGCAGTACGCGACGGCCGCCGAGGTCGAGGCGCTGACGGAACCCCCGCCGGGCGAGGGGTGGCTCTACGTCTGGGCCTGGGAGGACGAGGCCGCCGGACGGGTACGGGCGCGGGGCTTCCCACGCCGTACGGAGACGGGCCGTACGGAGACGGGCCGTACGGACACGCGCGGCACGGACACGCGCGGAAGCCGCTCAGGCGGGACGGGGACCGGGGCCGGCACCGGCTCCGGGGCGGACACCGGGGGCATCGAGGAGGACGAGGCGACCGGCGCGGCGGCCATGCTGCTGAGCGCCCGGCTCGGCAGGGCCCTCAACATCACGCAAGGACGCGGCTCCCAGATCCTCACCGCACCCGCGCCGGACGGCACGGTGGAGGTCGGGGGCCGCGTCCTGCTGGCGCGGGCCGGGCTCAGGCGCTGAGCGGGAACACCTCGCCCAGCTCACGGAAGACGGCGGTGTTCAGCGCGAAGGCGCGCTTGCACTCGTCGATGACACGCTGCTTCTCCAGGTCGTCGGCGTTCACCGCGTCCAGCAGCTCCCGGTACTCCCGCTTGAAGGCGGCCGGGTTGGAGATCCCCTCGAAGACGTAGAAGCGCACGCCGTCGCCCTTGCGCTCGAAGCCCCAGGTCTTCTCCGCCGTGCCCCGGATGATCTGGCCGCCGGAGAGGTCCCCGAGGTAGCGGGTGTAGTGGTGCGCCACATAACCGGCCGGCCAGTCACGGGCGCACTCGGCGACCCGCTCGGCGTACGCGGCCGTGGCGGGCAGCGGCTCCAGGCCCTCACGCCAGCCCTCGCCCCGCAGATGGGCGAGGTCGCGCTCCAGCTCCGCCGAGCGCATCAGCTCCGGCCGTATGAACGGCCCGGCCACCGGGTCCGCGCGCAGGGCGTCGGCGCCGTCCTCCAGCGCGCGGTAGACGAACCACAGCTGCTCCGTGTAGCGCGTGTAGGCGTCCACCCCGAGCCGTCCGCCGAGCATGTCGCTCATGAAGGTGGAGGACTCCGCCTCGGTGTGCTGTTCGTGCGACGCGGTGCGGATCAGCGTCGAGAAAGGGGTGCTGGGAGCGGTCGCGGGGGTGGCGGTTGCGTCCAAGGCGGGCCTCCGAGGGCCAAGAAGGGACGGGAAGTCCGTACAGATGCGGAAATATCGCCGGTGTCCGCTGCGTGCGCAGCGCCTACCGGCACACCGATCCTCCTACTTAGGCTCACCTAAGTCAACAGGTTCCCGACTGCTTGTCGGTAAAACTCCCCCGGAGCGGCCTCCCGGCAAACCTCCTGGTGGGGCGCCCGGCCCGGACCGGGCGCCGTCTCACGGAAGGGTCAGGATCTCCGCCCCGGTCTCGGTCACCACCAGTGTGTGCTCGAACTGCGCGGTCCGCCTGCGGTCCTTGGTGACCACGGTCCAGCCGTCCTCCCACAGGTCGTACTCGTGCGTCCCGAGCGTCAGCATCGGCTCGATGGTGAACGTCATCCCGGGCCGCATCACCGTCGTCGCGTGCGGGCTGTCGTAGTGCGGGACGATGAGGCCGGAGTGGAACGAGGTGTTGATGCCGTGCCCGGTGAAGTCCCGCACCACGCCGTACCCGAACCGCTTGGCGTACGACTCGATGACCCGGCCGATGACGTTGATCTGCCGGCCGGGCCGTACCGCCTTGATGGCGCGGTTCAGCGCCTCGCGGGTGCGCTCGACGAGCAGCCGCGACTCCTCGTCGACGTCACCGCAGAGATAGGTGGCGTTGTTGTCGCCGTGCACCCCGCCGATGTAGGCGGTGACGTCGAGGTTCACGATGTCGCCGTCCCGCACCACCGTGGAGTCGGGGATGCCGTGGCAGATCACCTCGTTGATCGAGGTGCACAGGGACTTGGGGAAGCCCCGGTAGCCGAGGGTCGAGGGGTACGCCCCGTGGTCGACCATGAACGCGTGGGCGATCCGGTCGAGTTCGTCGGTGGTGACGCCGGGGACGATGTGCTTGGCGGCCTCCTCCATCGCCCGCGCGGCGATCCGGCCCGCGATCCGCATGCGTTCCACGGTGTCGGGGTCCTGGATCTCCGGCCCGGTGTACGGGGTGGGAGCGGGCTTCCCCACGTACTCGGGGCGCCGGATGTTTCCGGGGACGGAACGGACGGGGGTGATCTCCCCGGGCACGAGAAGCGACTGACCAGACATGTCAACGAGTCTAACCAGCGGGCTCGGGGCACCATGGCAGCGAGGAAAGGATCCGTCGATGGCCCTGTTCAAGAAGCGCACGGTCGGCAAACCGGGCGAGTGGTACTACTGCCTGGTCCACCAGAAGGTCGAGGAAGGCCCCGACTGCCCGGCGAAGGACCGCTTCGGCCCGTACACCTCCCGCGAGGAGGCGCAGCACGCGATGGACACCGCGCGTGAGCGGAACCTCGAATGGGAGAACGACCCGAAGTGGCACGACCGCACGGAGGAGACCCCGGACTAGGCCACCCAGGCCCGCCGCCCCGGGGGACCGGCAGCCCCCGTCCGGCCCGCGCCCGGCCGCGGCAGCCGCCGTCCGGCCCGCGTCGGGGTCATGGCAGCCGCTGTCAGGCCCGCGCCCCCGGGGGACCGGCAGCCGTCGGCCCGGTCCCCTCGGCCTGTCTAGACGCCGGACTCCGCGGCGGGGGAGGCGCCCGGCTCCGGGGCGGGCGGGGCGTCGGGCTCCGGGGCGCGGCCGGTGCGGTCGGCGTGGGCCGCTCGCCTGCGGGCCGCGTCCTCGTCCGTCGCGGAGTCGTACGTGAGCAGCTTCGGCAGCGCCGCCGACAGCAGCGCCACCGAGGCGACACACGCCACCCCGCCGGTCCAGATCGCGGACCGGGTCCCCGTCCACCCGGCCATCGCGCCCGCCCGGACCTGCCCCAGCTGCGGGCCCACGCTGTACGAGAGCACCTCGATGCCCGCCAGCCGGCCGCGCAGCTCGTCCGGGACGGTCTGGTTCCAGATGGTGGACCGGCCGAGCCCGCTGAGCATGTCGCCCGCCCCGGCGAAGCCCAGGCAGAGCAGCACCAGCCAGACGTCGTCGAACCACCCGGCCGCCGCGATGGCCAGCCCCCAGCCCGCCGCGCCCCCCACGACGAACAGCCCGTGCCGCCGCACCCGCGAGGTCCACCCGCTGGTCAGCCCCAGCACCAGCGAACCCACCGACCCGGCCGCGTACATCAGACCCAGCGACCACTGCGCGTCCAGCTCGTCCGCGAGGAACGGGAAGATCGTGTTCGGGAAGGCGAAGAACATCGCCGCCATGTCGATCGCGTACGTCCCCAGCAGCACGGGCCGGCTCCACGCGTACCGCGCGCCCTCCGCGATGCCCCGCAGCGACGGCTTCCGGGCGTCACGGGCGGGCGGGGCCGCCGTCAGCCGCAGGCAGAGCACCACGGAGAGGCCGAACGTGACGACGGTGACCCCGTACGCCGTGGCGTGCCCGGCGTAGGCCACCACGAGACCGGCCAGCGAGGGGCCCGCGATCGCGCCGACCTGCCAGCGCAGCGAGTTCAGCGCGGCGGCCGCCGTCTGCTGCTCGTGCGGCACGATCCGGGCCATCAGCGAGTCCAGCGCGGGCCGTTGCAGCCCGGCCAGCGCGGACACCCCGCCGGCCACCACGTACAGCGGCCAGAGGGCCGGGTCCGGGGCCAGCGCGTTCGCCAGCAGGACGACGGCCAGCAGGCCCAGCCCCGCCTCGGTGCCCAGGATGACCTTGCGGCGGTCCGCGGAGTCGGCCAGCGCCCCGCCGTACAGCCCGAAGACGACCAGCGGCACCAGCTCCACCGCGCCCATCGCCCCGACGGCGAGCGGCGACCCGGTGAGGTCCTTGATCTGCAACGGCAGGGCGATCAGCGCCATGAAGCTGCCGAAGTAGGTGACCAGCCCCTGGATCCAGAGGAGCCGGAAGTCGGCGGAGGACCTCCAGGGGGAGAGGTCGGGGAGAAGACGAGAGATCACGAAGGGCCATGGTGCGCGGGCCGGCGGGTCGGAGGCAACCGGGTTTCCCGGGCCCCGGACGCGCGCGGTCGCTGTCACGGGCGAGCCCGTAGCTCGTTGCCGGGCGGCGCCGCCCCCTCTCTACGGCCCGCCGCCCCCTCTCTACGGGCCGCCGCCCCCTCTCTACGGGCGCCGCCGGGCCCGAACCGCCGTCCCCGGGCCCCGCGCCGTCACCAGCGTGCCGGAGGCGGGGCCGTCAGCTGGTCGGCCAGCCGGGACAGCCGGTCCCGGAACGTGCCCCGGCCCCGCGTGGGCGTGCCGTTCTCTCCCGCCGCCGCGCTCACCAGGTGCTGGACGGTGTCGAGGTCCACCTCGTCCTCGGCGGTCACGGTCAGCGCCTCGTGCGCCAGGCTCCGCAGCTCCGGGTCGCCGCCCTCCAGCGCCAGGACGGTCGCCCCCGCACGGCGGGCGTCGTGCACCCGCTCCAGAAGGCTGCCGCGCGGGCGCTGCGGGGCGACGACGAGCAGCGTCTCGCCCCGCCCGGCCGCCTCGATCCGGCCCAGGCCGACCGCCAGGTGCGCCGGGTCGTCGGGCCGGGCCCGGTGGCGTACCAGCGTGGGACGCAGTTGCGGCAGGCCCGACCAGGTGGACTCGTCCACCAGATGGGCGGCCATGTGCCACGGTTCGTACACCTCTGTCCCGACCAGTAACAGCCCGCCGCCCTGCGGTTCGACCGAGGACCGCAGGGTCCGGGCGAACCCCCGGGCGGCCGTGGGCCACCGGGTTCCGGCGAGTACTTCACGCAGCGTCGCGACACGTACGGCATCCATGGTCCGGCATCATGCCGCCGACCGCCCCGGGGCGAGGGCTTGTCCCACCGGACCACTCGAACGGGGAGTTCCGGCGGTCGGCCTCCGGTCACCCGTCGCGGTGACCGGTCCCACACAGTGGCAGCCGCTCCGGGGACGGCTCCTACCTGGCAGTAGTGTCGGGGCCATGACTACGCATGACAGCGGCAGCGCCCCCAAGCCCCCCGCCAAGGACCCCTGGGACCTCCCCGACGTCTCCGGCCTGACCGTCGGTGTCATCGGCGGCACCGGACCGCAGGGCCGTGGCCTCGCCTACCGCCTCGCCCGCGCCGGGCAGAAGGTCGTCATCGGCTCCCGGGCCGCCGAACGCGCCGAGGCCGCCGCCGCCGAACTCGGCCACGGCGTCGAGGGCGCCGAGAACGCCGTGTGCGCCCGCCGCAGCGACCTCGTCATCGTCGCCGTGCCGTGGGAGGGCCACGCCAAGACGCTGGAGGCCCTGCGCGAGGACCTCGCCGGGAAGATCGTCGTCGACTGCGTCAACCCGCTCGGCTTCGACAAGAAGGGCGCCTTCGCCCTCACGCCCGAGGAGGGCAGCGCCGCCGAGCAGGCCGCCGCCCTGCTGCCCGACTCCCGGGTCACCGCCGCCTTCCACCACCTGTCGGCGGTCCTGCTCCAGGACGAGTCGGTCCAGGAGATCGACACCGACGTCCTGGTCCTGGGCGAGGCCCGCGCCGATACCGACACCGTGCAGGCGCTCGCGAACCGCATCCCCGGCATGCGCGGGATCTTCGCCGGCCGGCTCCGCAACGCCCACCAGGTCGAGTCCCTGGTCGCGAACCTGATCTCGGTCAACCGCCGCTACAAGGCGCACGCGGGACTGCGTACCACCGACGTGTGAGCGGGGCCCCTTCCCCGAGGCGGTACGGGTATGGGGGACACTGGACGGGACCGCGCACCGTCCGCCGACAGGAGCACCCGCCCCCATGCCCCGCCTCGCTCTCTACTCCCTCGTCGTCTGCCTGCTCGCCCTGGTGGCCGCGGTGGTCTCCTTCGTCCAGGGCGGCGTCGTCCTCGGGATCGTCTGGGTGCTGCTGGTCGGTCTCTCGTCGAACATGACGTGGTTCTACGTCCGCCGGAACAGGATGCGCGCGGAAGCGGCCGCCTGACTCAGGTCCGGACCGCGCACACCGGGTTCCCCTCGCCGAACCACTCCTGCCAGAAGCGGTAGGTGTCCAGCCCGCAGTACGTCTCGAACTCGCTGACCCCGAGCCCCCGCAGCAGCGCGTGCACGGCGTCGAAGAACACCGTGTTCACCTCCGGGACCCACAGCAGCGCGAAGACCGCGATCAGCCCGAACGGCGCGAACGGCGCCACCTGGCTCCGGACCCGGTAGGAGAGCCACGGCTCGATCACGCCGTATCCGTCCAGGCCCGGCACCGGCAGGAAGTTCAGGATCGCGGCCGTCACCTGGAGCAGCGCCAGGAACGCCAGCGCGAGCCGGAAGGTCAGCGGGACCCCGTCCAGCGCGTGCAGCCAGAACGGCGCCGTGCACACCAGCGCGAACAGGACGTTGGTCAGCGGACCGGCCGCCGAGATCAGGCTGTGCTTCCACCGCCCGCTGATCCGGCCCCGCTCGATGTAGACCGCGCCGCCCGGCAGACCGATGCCGCCCATGATGACGAAGAGCACCGGCAGCACGATGCTCAGCAGGGCGTGCGTGTACTTCAGCGGGTTGAGCGTGAGGTAGCCCTTCGCCCCGATCGAGATGTCCCCGCTGTGCAGGGCGGTGCGCGCGTGCGCGTACTCGTGCAGGCAGAGCGAGACGATCCAGGCCGAGGTGACGAAGAGGAAGACCGCGAATCCGGCCTGCCCGGCGAAGTCCGTCCACACCGCCCAGCCCGCCACGGCCGTCACGGCGGCGATGCCGAGGAAGATCGGACTGATCCGCCGGTCGCTGCGGTCGCTCCGGCGGAAGGCGGTGGTCATGGGCGACTCCTGAGGGCGGGATGGCAACAGTACCCAAAGCCGCCTGCCCCGCCCGGAGGCGTTCAGCGCGGGTCACCGGGCGGGGGAGGGACCGGTCCGGGGGCGGGCTCGATGTTCTCGGCCGAGGTGGCGAACTCCACGCCGCCGGCGGGCCGGATGTGCGCGATGCGCCGCACGCCGCCGCGGTGGTGTTCACGGGTGACGGCCGTCAACTCGCCCTCGGTACGGCTGGGGATGTCCCGTACGCGGGTGTGGAGCAGCGGGTGGGGTTCGTACCCGGAGGCGCCGGACGGGTTCACGAGGCGTCCCCCGTCCTGACGGGACCCTCGGCCCGGCGCAGGAACTCCGCCCAGCCCCGCTCCGCGCGGCGCAGGAGAGCGGGGCTGGGCGGCGGGGGCGGTTCGGGGAGCCGGAGTGGGGGTTCGTCTTGACGGGGTTGGTCGTACGGAGGCATCGGGCGGTCCTTCCACAGGGGCGGAGGAGGTACGGGCACAGGTGCGCCGTCCGCCTGCCGTGGCAGGCAACGGGGCCGGTGTGCGTCCACCATGTCGGGTGGTGGACGGGCTGATCCACCGCCGCTTCCTATAGGGCCGTCCTATATTTCGGGCATGGAGCCGGAGTTGAACGTATGGGCGCTTCCCGATCTGCGGGCCGCGGCGGCGGCCGAGGACTGGCCGGCCCTGCTGAAGGGCTGGCGGGCCGCCACCCGGAGCAGTCAGAGCAGGCTCGGCGCGCTCGTCGGCCTGGCACAGCCGGACGTTTCGGCGATCGAGAACCGGCGACGGCAGGTCACTTCGGTCGAGGTGCGTCAACGGATCATCGAAGGACTGGGCGTACCGCCCGAACTGCGCGTCGGTGCCGCCTCTAACCTGCCCCTGCCATCCCTCGTGCTACCGGGGGCGGTGGCGGAACCCGAGGCGGATCGGCTGCGACGCGTGGCCGAAGGCGGAGTGAGGCTGGACGCCGCCTCGCTGGACGCGATGGAACGCCTGCTGGCCGAGCACCGCCGGGCCGAGGACACGTTGGGCTCGCGGGTCATGAACCGCGTCGTCGCCGCGCAGTTCCAGGCGGTGGCCGGTCTCTACGACCAGGCGCGCGGGCCGCACGCGGACCGCCTGGTGAAACTCATGGCGGAGTACGCCCAGTTCCTCGCCTGGATGGCTCAGGACCAGGACAACGCGACCGTGGCGCTCGGCTGGTTCGACCGTTCCTACGACTGGGCGCTGGAGTCCGGCCACGGCGACATGGCCGCCACCACCCTGAGCATGAAGGCACACCTGGCCTGGTCGAACGCGCAGGGCCGCCGCTGTGTCCGGCTCGGGGAGGCGGCGGCGGTCACACCGGGGGCGAGTGCGGCGACCAGGGCCATGGCGGTCCAGATGGCGGGGCGTGGGCACGCGCTCGAAGGCGAGGCGGTGGAGGCCTACCGGAGACTGGACGAGGCCCAGCAGATGATCGCGCGTGCCGTGGACGTTCCGCCCTGGCTGTACTTCTACGGCGAGTCGTGGTTCTCGGCGCAACGCGGTATGGCCGACACGCACATGAAGAACTGGTCCGGTGCCGTGGACAACCTGGTGGCGGGTCTGGCCGGATTCGGCCCTGGCTTCCGACGGGACAGAGCCTGGTACGGGGCGTGTCTGGCCCACGCGTACGCCGGTGCGGGTGAGGCCGACGTCGCCCTGTCCACCGCGCTGGGCGTCATCGACGACGCGTCGGAGATCGGCCGCCCCCACGCCTGGGGGGAACTGCACACGGTCGCCGCTCTGCTGCTGCGGCGACGCGCCCAGGAAGGGCGTGCCCTGGTGTGCGCGCTGGCGGAACTGGACTGAGTCGCTCCACCGCCCCGCCGCACGCGGCCCCCACCGGGGTCCGCCTCCCGCCCGGCCGTGCAGGACAATGGGCCGGTGCACTACGGCATCCTCGGTACCACCCAGGCGTTCCGCGACGACGGCACCCCCGCATCCCTCGGCGGGGCACGGCTGCGCGCCCTGCTCACCGTGCTCGCCCTGCACCCGGGGCGGGCGGTTCCCGCCGGGGTGCTGGTGGACGAGGTGTGGGACGGCGAACCGCCCGCCGACGCCCCGGGGGCCCTCCAGGCGCTCGTGGGCCGGCTCCGGCGCGCGCTCGGCCGGGGCGCCGTGGAATCCGTGGAGAACGGCTACCGGCTCGCCACCGGCCCGGACCGCGTGGACCTGAGCCGCTTCGAACGGCTCGCGGGGGAGGGGGCGCGGGCCCTGGAGGACGGCGACGCGGCGAAGGCCCTCGCCCTCCTCGACGAAGCGCTCGCCCTCTGGCGCGGCCCCGCCCTCGCCGACCTGCCCGACCGGGAGGCGCCCGCCGCCCGCTGGGAGGCCCGGCGCCTGGACGCCCGGCGGACCAGGGCGGGCGCCGTGCTCGCCCTCGGCCGGGCCGAGGACGCCCTGCCCGACCTCGTCGCCCTCTGCGCCGACCACCCGCTGGACGAACCCCTCCAGGCCCTGCGCATCAAGGCCCTGGCGCGCGCCGGACGCACCGCCCAGGCCCTCGCCGCGTACGACGAGGTGCGCACCGTCCTGGCCGACCGGCTAGGCACCGACCCCGGACCCGAACTGCGCGCCCTGTACGAAGAATTGCTCCACCAGGGCCAGGACCACCTGCCCACGGCCCCGGCCCCGGCCGAGGCTCCCGCGCCCGCCGCCCGTACCGCTCCGCGCGGCAACCTCCGGGCCCGGCTCACCAGCTTCGTGGGACGGGAGGCCGACATCGCGGCCCTGCGCGACGACCTCTCCCGCGCCCGCCTGATCACCCTCCTGGGACCCGGCGGCGCCGGAAAGACGCGGCTCTCCCAGGAGGCCGCCGAGGCCGTCGCCGACTCCTGGCCGGACGGGGTCTGGCTGGCGGAGCTGGCCCCGGTCGACGACCCGGCGGTGGTCGCCGAGGCCGTCCTGAGCGCGCTCGACGCCCGCGAGACCGTGCTGCGCGGCGCGGGGGCCGAGGAGCTACGGGCCGTCGAGCGCGGCACGAAGGGGTCGGCCGGGCAGGCGCTCGCCCAGCTCACCGAACACTGCGCGAAGCGCCGGATGCTGCTGCTCCTCGACAACTGCGAGCACCTGATCGAGGCCGCGGCGCGGCTCGCCGACCACCTGCTGGCCCACTGCCCCGGCCTGACGATCCTGGCGACGAGCCGTGAACCCCTGGGCGTCCCAGGGGAGTTGCTGCGCCCCCTCGATCCGCTGCCCGACCCCGTGGCGCTGCGGCTGCTGGCCGACCGGGGCGCCGCCGCCCGGCCCGGCTTCCGTACCGACGCCGACCCGGAGACCGCCGCGGCCTGCGCCGAGATCTGCCACCGCCTCGACGGACTCCCGCTCGCCATCGAGCTGGCGGCGGCCCGGCTGCGGATGCTCGGCCCGCGCCAGATCGCCGACCGGCTGGACGACCGCTTCCGCCTGCTGACCAGCGGGAGCCGTACCGTGCTGCCCCGCCAGAAGACCCTCAGGGCCGTCGTGGACTGGTCCTGGGACCTGCTCGACCCCGCCGAACGCGCCGTGCTGCGCAGGCTGTCGGTGTTCTCCGGGGGCTGTGCCCTCGCCGCCGCCGAGGAGGTCTGCGCCGGTGACGGCATCGGCCCCTTCGACGTGGCGGGACTGCTCGGCTCGCTGGTCGACAAGTCGCTGGTCGTCGCCGCGTCCGGGGACGACGGCGACATGCGCTACCGGCTCCTGGAGACCGTCGCGGAGTACGCCGCCGAACGCCTCGACGAAGCCGGCGAGCGGTCCGCCACCGAGCGGCGCCACCTCGTCCACTTCCGGGAGCTGGCCCGCACCACCGACCCGGAACTGCGCGGCGCGGGACAGCTGGCGGCACTCGCCCGCTTCCGGCGGGAGTACGAGAACCTGCGCACCGCCCTGCGGCACGCCGTCACCACCGGGGACGAGCACGAGGCGCTCTGCCTCGTCCTCTCGCTGTGCTGGTACTGGCAGATGCGGGACCTGCGGGCGGAGGCCCGGCAGTGGGCCGACGCCGTCGCGGAACTCGGCCCCGACCCGTTCGCCGAACCCGTCGAACCCGCCCCCTCCCTGCTCGCCCGCTGCACCGACAGCCCGCCGCCGATGGTGCCCGAGCAACTCCAGGAGGCCAGACGCGGGGTGCGGCTGGTCCAGCTGGTCAGCATGGACCACGAGGCGAACGAGTGGATGACCAGCGCGGGCAGGAAGCGGCTGCGGGCGGTCGCCCGCACCTACCGGCCGGGCCAGCCGCAGACCTGCCGGACGCCCGGCTCGCTGTGGCTGTTCGCGGTCATGTTCACCGGTGACCTGCACGGGTTCCGCGAACTCCTGGACGAGACGGTCCGCGCCAGCCGCGAGCTGGGTTACGTGTGGGAGCTGGCCGCCGCCCTCCAGATGCGGGCCAACGCGCTCGCCAACCGGCCCGACTGGGCCGGAGAGGCCCGGCGGGACGCCGACGAGAGCCTGGAGATCTACCAGGGCCTGGGCGACGCGTGGGGCGCCGCCGAGGCGCTCTCCTCCCGGGGCGAGGCCAACGAACGCGCCGGTGACAGCGCGGCCGCCGCCGAGGACTTCCGCGCGGCCGTCGCGTACGCCGAGCGGCTCGGGGCCCAGACCCAGGTCGCGATGTTGCGCGCCCGGTACGCCTCCGCGCTCTGCGAGACGGGCCGCGGTGAGGAGGGGGAACGCATCCTGCGCGAGGTGATCGCCGACGACCGCGGCTCGGGGCCCGAGGCCCGGCCCGCGGCCCGGCTCTACCTCACCCTGTGGCTGGGGCGGACGGGCCGCACCGCCGAGGCGCGGGAGTACCTGGACTCGATGCTCGGGGTGCCCCCCTCCGACACGGTGGCCCTCTTCGAGGGGTTCGTGCTGGGCGTCCAGTCCTGGCTGGACAATCTCGACGGCCTCCACGGCACCGCCCTGGGCCGGGCCGTCCGCGCGCTGAGCCTGTCGCTGGAGGCGATGGCGCAGATGGTGGCGCCCCAGATGACGGCCATCCACCTGGTCACCGTCGCCTGGGCGCTGGCCGGGCTCGGCGGTGAACGGCGCGCCACCGACGCGGCCCGGCTGCTCGCCCTGCACGACGCCCTGCTGCCCGCCGGCTACGTACCGACGGCGATGGAGCGCACGAACCTGCTGCTGACGGAGGAACTGGTCCGCGCGGGCCTGCCGGACGGCGACGCCCGCGGCCGGGCGTACGCCGAGGGCGGCGGCCTCACGCTGGAGGAGGCCACCGCCCTGATGGACGCGCACGTACGGGAGTCGGAGGCGGGGTGACCCGGAGGTGATCAGGTCCTCTTGCGGAACTTGCTCACCGCGAGGGGCGCCACGACCACCGTGATCCCCACGGCCCAGGCGAGTGTGATCCACACCGAGTGGGCGACGGGCCCGCCCATCATCAGGCCGCGCACCGCGTCCGCCAGATTGGACAGCGGGTTGTAGTCGGTGAACGTCTGGAGCCAGCCCGGCATCGTCTGCGTCGGCGCGAAGATGGACGAGCCGAACTGAAGGGGCATCAGCACCAGGAAACCCACGCCCTGGACCGACTGGGCCGTCTTCATGGACAGTCCCAGCAGGATGAAGATCCACATGATGGCCGCGCCGAACACCCCGGCCAGGACGATCGCTTCGAGCAGGCCGCCCACCGAGGTGCCCAGCTCCATGCCGAGCGCGAAGCCCATGGCGAGCAGGATGACGATGGCGACCAGCATGCGGCCGAGCTCGACCACTATCTTCGCGATCAGCACCGAGGAGCGGGCGATCGGCATCGTACGGAACCGGTCCATGACGCCCTTGCGGAAGTCGTCGTTGACACCGGTGCCGACGGCCGAGGCGATGTTCATGCCCATCATCGCCATCAGGCCGGGGACCAGGTAGTTGAGGTAGTCCTGCCGGTCGCCGCCGAGGCTTCCGCCCACCGATCCGCCGAAGACGTAGACGAAGAGCAGGGTGAAGACGATCGGCATCAGCAGGACGTCGAACATCGACTCCGGATCCTTCTTGATCTGGAGCAGATTGCGGCGCACCAGGGCGCTGATGTGCCGCAGGTTGGCGCGCAGCCCGATCCGGCCCTCCCCGCCGGGGGCGGCCTTCACCGGGACGGAGTCGGTGGGAGCGGGCGTCAGAGTCGTCGTGCTCATGCCGCGACCTCCTCGGGGATCGTGTCGGTGGAGTGAGCGGTCTTCTCGCCCGTGATGGCCAGGAACACCTCGTCCAGGCTGGGCAGCGCGGTGGCGATGTGGGCGAGGGAGAAGCCCCGGGACCCGAGCAGTCCGACGACCGCGGTCAGCTGCTCGTCGCTGAGGATGGGCACGTAGAGCAGGCCCTCGTCCGGTACGGCCTGCGCACCGGCGATCCCGTCGAGCCCGGCCTCCCGGAGCGTCTGGGCCATGGCGGCCAGCTCGGCCGGGTCGGAGGGGCGGATCTGGAGGGTGCGGCCGCCGACCTTGGCCTTCAGCTCGTCCACCCCGCCGCGCGCGATGATCTTGCCCTTGTCGATCACCGTCAGCTCGTTGGCGAGCTGCTCGGCCTCTTCCATGTACTGGGTGGTCAGCAGCACGGTCGCCCCCTCCGCGACCATGCGCTGCACCTCGTCCCAGACCTCGTTGCGGGTGCGCGGGTCGAGCCCGGTCGTCGGTTCGTCGAGGTAGAGGACCGACGGGCTGCCGATCATCGACGCCGCCAGGTCCAGCCGGCGCCGCATGCCGCCGGAGTAGTCCATCGCGGGGCGCTTGGCCGCGTCGGTGAGCGAGAAGCGCTCCAGCAGCTCGTCGGCGCGGGCGCGGGCGGTCTTGCGGGGCAGGTCGAGCAGCCGCCCGATCATGTAGAGGTTCTCCCGGCCGGACAGCTTCTCGTCCACCGAGGCGTACTGGCCGGTCAGGCCGATGGTGCGGCGCAGCTGCCGGGGCTGGCGGACCACGTCGTAACCGGCGACCACGGCGTGTCCGGCGTCCGGTGTGACCAGGGTGGACAGGCAGCGGACGAGGGTGGTCTTGCCCGCGCCGTTGGGGCCGAGCACGCCCAGGACGGTGCCCTCGCGCACATCGAGGTCCACGCCGTCCAGTGCCTTGGTCTCGCCGTAGTGCTTGACCAGCCCCCGCACCTCGACGGCGTTGGCGCCGCTCCTGGGGTTCTTGTCGTTTCGCGTCATGTCCACCATGAGACCAGCTCCCACCGACAGCCCGCCGATATATCGCCGACATCGTTCAAGACACGCCGACACGGCGTGTGCGCGGGCCGGCGCACGGGCGACAGCCCGCCGATGGGGGAAGTCGGCGGGCTGTCGGTGGTGCGGCAGTGGTCAGCGTGCCGGCCGGTGGCCGGCGGCCCTCAGTGGAAGGTGTGCTCCGGCTGCGGGAACGTTCCGCCGACGACCTCTTCGGCGTAGCTCCTGACCGCGTCGCCGAGGACCTGGCGCAGGTCCGCGTACTGCTTGGAGAAGCGCGGCACCTTGCCGCCGGTCAGCCCGGCCATGTCGGTCCACACCAGCACCTGGGCGTCCGTGTCCGGCCCGGCGCCGATCCCCACGGTCGGGATGTGCAGGCAGCGGGTGACCTCGGCGGCCAGCTCGGCCGGTACAAGTTCGAGGACGACGGCGAACGCGCCCGCGTCCTGCACCGCCTTGGCGTCCCGGAGCAACTGCTGTGCGGCCTCCTCGCCGCGGCCCTGCACCCGGTAGCCCATGGCGTTCACGGACTGGGGGGTCAGCCCGATGTGGCCCATGACCGGGATGCCGGCCTCGACCAGCAGACGGATCTGCTCGTGCGACCGCTCGCCGCCCTCCAGCTTGACCGCGCCGACCCCGGCGTCCTTGACCAGCCGGGTGGCGTTGCGCAGGGCCTGGACCGGGCCCTCCTGGTAGGCGCCGAAGGGCAGGTCGGCGACGATGAGGGCGCGCTTGGTGCCCCGGACGACGGCGGCGGAGAGCATGGCCATCTCGTCCATGGTCACGGGCACGGTGGTCTCGTAGCCGAGGTGGCAGTTGCCCATGGAGTCGCCGACGAGCATGACCGGGATACCGGCCTCGTCGAAGACGGACGCGGTCATCGCGTCGTAGGCGGTCAGCATGGGCCACTTCTCGCCGCGCTCGGTGGCGGCGGCGATGTCGTGGACGGTGACACGGCGGGTGCTCTTGCCCCCGTACAGTGCCTTCCCGGCACCGGCGGAGGGGCCCGTGGCGGCCGGGGGGCCGGCGGCGGGCGGGGAGGCGGATGTGGCGGATGTGGCGGATGTGGCGGATGTGGCGGCCTGATTCTGCGCAGCCTGAAGCGACATGGCCAACGGCTCCTTCGTCATCTCGAGGCGCCCTGACGGCGTCCCCGGATCCCTTCCATGGTGGCATCCCACGGGCGCTCGCGTGAAGTGGGCCCCGGCCGCCGTCCGGGGTGACTTCGGGCATGGGGCGTGGATGCGGGGGTGTCCGGCGCGCTGGGCGCGGTCCGGGTCCGGGGTCCGGGGCGCGGGGCTCGGGGCGCGGGGCTCGGGGCTCGGGTAAAGACTTTCCAATACGAGACGGTCTCGTATTGGAAAGCCCTTAGAGTGATGCCCATGTCCCTACCGTCCGGCGCTCCAGCCGCCGCGTCCCGTGTCCCCGAGGCAGTCCACCGCCGGCGCTGGGCGATCCTCGCCGTCCTCATGTTCAGCCTGCTCATCGTCGTCCTGGACAACTCGATCCTGAACGTCGCGGTCAGGACGATCGCCACCCCCGCCCCGACCGGAATCGGCGCCACCCAGAGCGAGCTGGAGTGGGCGATCAACTCCTACACGCTCGTCTTCGCCGGCCTGCTGTTCACCGCGGGCCTGCTCGGCGACCGTGTCGGCCGCAAGAAGGTCCTGCTGGGCGGCATATCCGTCTTCGGCCTCGCCTCCGCGCTGGCCGCGTTCTCCTCGTCGCCGGGCGAACTCATCACCTGGCGGGCCCTGATGGGGCTCGGCGCGGCGTTCGTGATGCCCGCCACCCTCGCCGTCCTGATGAACGTCTTCGAACGCGACGAGCAGCCCAAGGCCATCGGCATCTGGGCCGGCAGTGTCGGCCTGGGCATCGCGATCGGCCCGATCACCGGCGGGGCGCTCCTTGAGCACTTCTGGTGGGGCTCGATCTTCCTGGTCAACGTGCCCGTCGTGGTCATCGCGCTGATCGCCATGGCCGTCCTCGTACCGGACTCCAGGGACCCCGCGCCCGGGAAGGTCGATCCGGCGGGTGTCGTCCTGTCCGTCGTCGGCCTGGTCCTGCTCGTCTACGGCATCATCCGGGGCGGTGAACTCGCCGACTTCACGGACGTGACGGTGCTCGCCCCGTCCATCGGCGGACTGGTGGTGCTGGCGGGCTTCGTGTGGCACGAGAAGCGCAGCAGCCACCCGGCCATCGACATCTCGTACTTCGGCAAGCCCGCCTTCTCCGCCGCCGTCGCCGCCGTCGCGCTGATCTTCTTCGCGCTGATGGGTGTCACCTTCTTCTCCGCCTTCTACCTCCAGAGCGTGCGCGGCTACAGCGCCCTCCAGTCCGGTCTGCTCGTCCTGCCGCTGGCCGTCGCGCAGATGGTCTTCGCACCGCGCGCCCGGCTGGTCGTGGACCGCTTCGGCGCCCGCGCCGTCTGCGCGGTGGGCATGCTGCTGGTCGCGGGAGGCCTGGCGGCGTTCGCCCTCTTCGACGCCGAGACACCCGTCTGGGTGATGTGCGTGGTCTTCTTCGTCCAGGGCGTGGGCATGGCGCACGTCATGCCGCCGGTCACCGTCGCGGTGATGCAGGCACTGCCCCGGGAGCGCGCCGGCTCCGGCTCGGCCATCAACAACACCTTCCGCCAGGTCGGCGGGGCGCTCGGTGTCGCGGTGCTCGGTTCGGTGCTCTCCACGGTCTACCGGGGCGACATCGAGAAGCACCTCGACGGGGTCCCGGCCGCCGCCCGGGGCGTGGCGGGGGAGTCGATCGAGGCGACGCTCGGCGTCGCGGCGAAGCTGGGCCCGGCGGGCAAGCCGCTGGTCGCCGCCGCGAACGACGCGTTCATCGGGGCGATGCACGTCACGGCCGCCGGATCGGCCGCCGTCGCGCTGATCGGCGCGGTCGTGGTGGGCCTGTTCCTGCCGGGCCGCACCGGCGCCCCGGCCCAGGAGCCCCGGAGCCAGGAGCCACGGGGTCAGGAGCCCGCCCCGGTGGAGCGGTCGGCGGAGGCGGCCCCGGCCGAGTGACATCGCCTCCGGGCGACATCGCCTCCGGGCGGCACGGCCGGGCGGTACGGGACCTGAGACGGGCCCGCACCGCCCGGCCGTTCGCCTCGGCCGCCCACGGTCGGCGAGAATCGCGGGTGACCGGCGCACGAACGGTGCGGGGACGGCGGACGACGACCGGCGACCGGTGACCGGCGGACGGCTCGGCGAGAGGTGACCCACGTGCAGGCGGCACAGGAAACGCCCCAGGACCCGATCACGGGCGACGGCCCGGACCGGCAGGGCGGCCACCGTCCGGACCGGCCGTCCGGCCACGGCGCGGACCGGCAGGGCGGCCGCAGCACGGATCGCCCGTCCGGCCACGGCGCGGACGAGGCCGGGGACCGCGGTCCGGAACCGGCCCGGGACCGCGGCCCCGCCACCGCCCACGGCCCGGAACCCCGCCGCGGCCGCCCCCGCAGCGCGGCCGCCGAACGGGCCATCCTGGACGCCGTCGTGGAGCTCCTGGAGGCCGGCGAACCCCTGGCCAGGCTGTCCATCGAGCGCATCGCCCGCACCGCCGGCGTCGGCAAGGCCACCATCTACCGCCGCTGGAGCGACAAGGAGGCGCTGTTCGTCGACGTCCTGCGCGCCGTCGAACCCTCCGACCCCGTCGTCTCCGGCACGGCGGGCCTGGACGACCTGCGCCTGATGCTGGAATGGGTCCGTACGCGCGGACTCGCCCACCGCTCCTCGGTCTTCCTGCACAATGTGTTCGCGCAGATGAAGAGCCACCCCAGACTGTGGGCCGAGTACCAGCGCACCGTCCTCGCACCGCGCCGCGCCGCCATGCTGGAGGCCGTCCGGCGGGCCGTGGACGCGGGCGAACTCCGCGACGACGTCGACGCGGAGCTGATGAACGACCTGTTCCTCGGCCCCGTGCTCATGCGCACCCTCCACCGCCCCGAAGCGCCGCTGCCCGACGATCTCGTGGACCGGCTCATCCACGCCCTGCTCCAGGGTCTCGCCCCGAAAGCGCAGGTCGCGGCGGGTGGACCGGCGACCGGTCCGGTGTGACCGTTCTGTCACAGCCCCCTCACCCGCTCCGCCCCGGCGGAACTCCCCGTACCGCCCCGCTCGTCCTGATGGCAGAACGTCCGCCGTCGGCGGCAGGATCGGCGTCGTCCATCGCCTAGGGTCATGAGGCGCGGCGATGTGAACGGCAAAGCAGTGAGGACAGCGCGATGGTGCAGGCGTACAGGGCGGAAACCGAGAACGCCGACCCGGGGCCGCGGCGGCCCGGCACCCGGCTGAGAGCCCTGCGCCACAGACTGGCCACGGACCGTGGCATCTGGCGGCGCGGCATCGTGCTCGCCCTCTGCTCGGTCCTCCTGACGCTGGTGATGGTGCTCCACGCGAAGATCCCCAACACCATCGGCAACACGGGCAGCCTCATCGAGACGTTCCTGCCCTGGTTCGGGCTCTTCGTCCCGCCGCTGCTGCTCCTCGGACTGCTCCGCCGCTCGGCGACCGCGGTCATCGCGCTGATCCTGCCGGTGGCCGTCTGGCTGAACCTCTTCGGCGGGCTGCTGTTCGCCGAGAAGTCCGGCACCGGGGGCAACTTCACCGTCGCCACCCACAACGTCAACGCGGGCAACCCCGACCCGGCGGGCACGGCCCAGCAGATCGCCGGGGCGGACGCGGACGTCGTGGCCCTCCAGGAACTCCCCGACGGCAAGGTGAAGGCGTACGAGAGCGCCCTCGCCGGCCACTATCCGCACCACTCCGTCCAGGGCACCGTCGGCCTGTGGAGCAAGTACCCCCTGAGCGACTCCCGCCCCGTCGACATCAAGCTGGGCTGGACCCGCGCCATGCGGGCCACGGTCGCGACGCCCCAGGGTCCCGTCTCGGTCTACGTCGCCCATCTGCCCTCGGTACGCGTCAAGATCGACGCCGGCTTCACCGCCAACCAGCGCGACAGGAGCGCCGACGCGCTGGGCGAGTCGATCGCCCACGACCCCATCGAGCGGGTGGTGCTGCTCGGCGACCTCAACGGCACGATGAACGACCGCTCCCTGAACGCCGTCACCGCCCAGATGCGCTCCACCCAGGGCGCGGCGGGCGACGGCTTCGGCTTCAGCTGGCCCGCGGCGTTCCCCATGGCGCGGATCGACCAGATCATGGTCAGGGGCGTCGAACCCCTCTCCTCCTGGACCCTCCCGGCGACCGACAGCGACCACCTCCCGATCGCGGCCCGCGTCCAGTTGTGACACCCCGCCGCCCGGAGCCGGGCCGTGGGAGGGCCGGTGACGGCCGCCCCGTCCGCCGCAGGGCGCGGATGGGGTAGGGTCCCGCCCATGTCCTGCCCCGAGTCCGACAGACTCAGGCCACCGGTCCGCCGGTGGCCGATCCGCGACGCCGAAGGCCCCTGACCCCAGCGGTCACCGCCCTTCCCCCGTCGCGCCGTCGCCCGCCGCCGGATCCCGCGGCGGTGCGAGCGGACCTTCCCGTCCGGACGACGTCCCGCCGGACACGCGGCTCGGATACGCGCGTCAGGCACGCACGACGGTCATGTGCGCCGGACGCGCCCCGGACACGCGCGTCCGGCGACCCCCGTCCAGGACGTCCCGTCCGCCTCATGTCCCGTGCGTACACCGGGCATTCCGCCACCTCGCCGTCCCGCGCTCCCGCGCACCGGGACGGGTGTGGCCCGCACCCCCGCGTACACCGCTCGTTCCTCCGACGGTTCCGCACAAGGGGTCCTTTCTCATGCCATTCGCTGTCTACGTGCTCGGGCTGGCGGTCTTCGCCCAGGGCACCTCGGAGTTCATGCTGTCCGGCCTGCTCTCGGGCATCGCCGACGACCTGGGTGTCTCGCTGTCCGCCGCGGGCCTGCTGACCTCGGCGTTCGCGGTGGGGATGGTGGTCGGCGCACCGCTGACCGCCCTGGCCGGCCGTGCCTGGCCCCGGCGCCGGGCGCTGCTGTTCTTCCTCGGCGTGTTCGTCGCCGTCCATGTGGCCGGAGCCCTGACCACCGGTTACGGGGTGCTGCTCGCGACCCGGGTCGTCGGGGCGCTGGCCAACGCCGGTTTCTGGGCGGTGGCGCTGGTCACCGCGATGGACCTGGCCGGGCCGGAACGGCGGGCACGGGCGACCGCCGTGGTCGTCGGCGGGGTCACGGTCGCCTGTGTGGTGGGCGTCCCCGCCGGTGCGCTGCTGGGTGAACTGTGGGGCTGGCGCTCGGCGTTCTGGGCGGTGGCGCTGGTCTCCCTGCCGGCGGCGTTCGCGCTGCTGCGGGCCGTGCCGGGCGGCCGGGCCGGTGACGGGCCCCCGGCGAGCGCCCGTACCGAGCTGAGTGCCCTGGCACGCCCCCGGCTGCTGCTGACCCTGCTGGTGATGGCGCTCGTGCAGGGGGCGACCTTCTGCACCTTCTCCTATCTGGAGCCGCTGGTCACCCGGGTCACCGGGTTCGGCGCGGGCTGGGTGCCCGTGGTGCTCGCGCTCTTCGGCGTCGGCTCGTTCGCCGGGGTCACGCTGGCCGGGCGGCTGGCCGACTCCCGTCCGAAGGCGGTCATCGGGACCGGCCTGGTGGCGCTGACGGCCGGCTGGGCCGCGCTCGCCCTCACCGCCGCCCGACCGGCGGCCGCCCTCGTCCTGGTCCTGGTCCAGGGCGCGCTGGCCTTCGGTACGGGTACGGCGCTGATCAGCCGGGTCTTCCAGCAGGCACCCGAAGCCCCCACCCTGGCGGGCTCGTTCGCCACGGCCGCCTTCAACGTGGGTGCCGCGGCCGGTCCTTGGCTGGGCGGACTGGCCCTCGGCGCGGGACTCGGCTTCCGGGCGCCGGTCTGGGTGAGCGCCCTGCTGATGGGCGCGGCCCTCGCCGGGGCCGGGGTGCTCCGGGCGACCTCCGCGGCTCCGGCGCGGGCGGGCCTGGGAGGCGTGACTCCCCGGGCGGAGGACCGAACCTCCCGTACGGACGGCTGAACCTCCCGTACGGACGGCTGAGTTGAGCCGCCGGGTGTGTCCTGGTGGCCGACGCCGGACCCTCCACGCTCCCGGCCGGGCGGCCCCGCGCTCCCCGCCCGGCCGGGCGCCCCCGCACTCCCGCGCGACCGGTGCCGGGTGACGTCCGCGCGTCCCGGGTGACGTCCGCGCGCGCGTCCCGTGACGTCCGTGCCGAGTGACGTCCACATCACACCCCACGGCAACGGTTCGTTCACCTCCGGGCATCAAACGTCTGAGAGACTTTGTTCCGACGGGATACATATTCCGGTCGAGCAACGACGCCGACGCACCCGTACCCCACCGCCGCCATCCGGTCCGCCACGGCCGGCCGCCGCTCCCCGCCCCGAAAGGTTCTCCCCATGCCCCTGGCCCTGCTCGCCCTCGCTGTGAGCGCCTTCGGCATCGGCACCACCGAGTTCGTGATGATGGGGCTGCTGCCCAACGTCGCGGACGACCTGGGAACGTCCGTACCCACCGCCGGACATCTCGTCTCGGCGTACGCGATCGGCGTCGTCCTCGGTGCCCCGCTGCTCACCGGTCTCGGCTCCCGGATCCCGCGCAAGCGGATGCTCCTGCTGCTGATGGCCCTCTTCACCGTCGGCAACCTGGCCTCGGCGTTCGCCCCCGGGTACGGCTGGCTGCTGGCCGGCCGGGTCCTGGCCGGGCTGCCGCACGGGGCGTTCTTCGGCGTCGGTGCCGTCGTCGCCGCGCGCCTGGTGCCCCAGGGCCGGCAGGCGCGGGCCGTCGCCACCATGTTCCTCGGCCTGACGGTCGCCAACATCGTCGGCGTACCGGCGGCCACCCTGCTCGGCCAGCACCTCGGCTGGCGTGCCACCTTCCTGGTGGTCGCGGTGATCGGCCTGGCCGCCATGGCCGCGCTCGCCCGCCTCGTCCCGCAGATCCCGCGTGAGGCGCACCAGGACGTACGCCACGAGATCCGCGCCCTGGGCAACCGGCAGGTGGTCCTCGGCCTGTGCACCGCCGTCCTCGGCTTCGCGGGCGTGTTCGCCGTCTACTCCTACCTCTCCTCCATGACCACCGAGGCGATGGGCTTCGGCACGTCCTCGGTGACGCTCGTCCTGGCGCTGTTCGGCATCGGGATGACGCTGGGCGCCCTGGCCGCCGGACCGCTCACCGACCGCGCGCTGCGGCCCACCCTGTACGGATCGCTCGGCGCGCTGGCCGTCGTGCTCGTCGTCTTCCCCTTCGCCGCCCAGGTGAAGTGGGCGGCACTGGTGGCGGTCGTGCTGCTCGGCGCGGTCGGGTTCATGACGACCACCCCGCTCCAGATGCTGGTGATGAACAAGGCGAAGGACGCCCCCACCCTCGCCTCCGCCTCCAACCACTCCGCCTTCAACCTGGCCAACGCGGGCGGCGCCTGGCTCGGCGGGGTGGCGATCTCGGCGGGCTGGGGCTGGACGTCCCCCGCCCTGGTCGGCGCGGTTCTGGCGGTCGCGGGCCTGGCGGTGGCCGTCACGGCGGGCGCGCTGGACCGGACGCCCGGAGCCTCCCGGATCGTCGCGGGCGGCACGACGGCGCGCGACGAGCGGCGGACGGGCGAGCGGGAGACCGGCGAGCGGGAGACCGACCAGCGGACGATCGCCGTCCACTGACGCGCGAGGCCGCGGCACGGGCGCTCGTCATGGGCACTCGGCGGCACCGGCGCGCGGTACCGGCGCTCGTCACGGGCACGCGTCGGCTCCGGCACCCGGCACCGGCCCCTCGCGGCCCGGTGCCGGGCCGGTCACGGACGCGGCCTCATGGCCTCACCGGCCGGGTGACCGGTACAGGGGCGGCGGCCCCGTGTCGGACGGCACACCGGGCCCGGACACCCGCTCGTCACCGCCCTGCCGCACCACCTGCCCGCCGCCCCGCTCCACCGGCACCGGCGGATAGAACCGCCTGGCCCAGCGCCGGAACGGGCCGATCGGCCCGTCGCCCGCGGCGAGCCGGGGAGGATGCCGGTACTCCTTGTGGTGCCAGATCGGGAAGTCGGCGGCCGTGAACTCACAACTGGACCGGAAGACGGCCCCCTCCAGCAGCCGCGCCGCCGTCCGGCTCACGGCTCGGGCGAGGGGCGGCGGCAGCCGGGCCGGCTCGTCGAAGGCGATGCGGTTGCGCTGCCGGAACTGCATCCGGTTGGGCCCGACCGGCGTCGGCAGCACCGTCGTACACATCCGCAGGCCCATCCGGGGCGTGTGCACATCGACGTGCAGGCAGCCCAGCCCGTAGCCGTCCACCTCCACGTGCGCGACGAAGTCACCCAGCAGCGGCGCCGACTCGTGGGCCCGCACGGACGCGTGGAACGTGGCGTCGTCGTAGATCACGGGACCGCCGATCTCCGCCTTGGTCCAGCCGTGCAGGGTGGCGAAGTGCCCCAGGTCCACGGTGTTCTCGATGACCTCCTGGACGTTTCCGGCCATCTCCCAGGCGGCGCTGCGGGCGGGCCGGTGGCCGATCTCGTGCCAGTCGGGCAGGAACCAGTCCGGGGCCCGGCCGTCATGGTGCCGCCAGACGAACACGACGCCGTTGACCTCGTGCACCGGCAACTGGGTCAGCGGCGACCGGGGCGGCGGTGTGTCGTACCCCGTACGCACGCAGGCGCCGTCGGGCCCGAAGGCGAAGAGGTGGAACGGGCAGATTAGGTCCTCGCCCTCCACGCGCGCCAGCCCGAGATGGGCCCCGAGGTGCGGGCAGTACGGCCGGACGGCGCGGACCGCCCTCGTACCGAGCCGGTACAGCACCACGTCCTGCCCCGCCAGCGGCCGGGTGAGCACGGTGCCCCGGCGTAACTCCTCGGAGAAGGCCAGGGCGAACCAGCCGTCCGGGTAGGGCAGGGCGGGCATGCCGGCGGCATCGGCCGGTGTCGGGCCCTCGGTGATCGAAGCGCGCCCGTAACCACGTGACAGTCCCACGGCTCCCCTCCCGGTGTCGGTCCCCTGGAGGCTGCCCTGCCCGTCCCCGAATCCACCCGGCACCCCGTACTCCACCCGAACGGGCAGGAGCGCGGCGAGAGTTGACGGAGGCGGCCGGCCGGCGGACGGGCCCGGGGGAGGCCCGCCCCCGCGCGCCCGCGACGGCCGCCCGGCTGAGCCCTCAGCCCGACTCGCGCCACCGGTTGGTGATCGGCAGCCGCCGGTCCTTGCCGAAGCCCTTCGGGGAGATCTTCGTGCCCGGCGGGTACTGCCGCCGCTTGTACTCCGCCGTGTCCACCATCCGCAGCGTCCGCGTCACCAGCTCCGGGTCGAACCCGGCCGCCACGATCACGTCCCGCCCCTGGTCCCGGTCGACGTACATCTCCAGGATCCGGTCCAGCACGTCGTAGTCCGGCAGCGAGTCCGTGTCCACCTGGTCCGGGCGCAGCTCGGCGCTCGGCGGCTTGGTGATGGAGGCCTCCGGGATCGGCGGGGTCTGCCCGCGCTCCTCGGCGGCACGGTTGCGCCACTTCGCGAGGCGGAAGACCGACGTCTTGTACACGTCCTTGATCGGCCCGTACGCGCCGACCGAGTCGCCGTAGAGCGTGGAGTAGCCGACCGCCAGCTCTGACTTGTTGCCCGGCGCGAGCACGATCTGGCCCTCCTGGTTGGAGATCGCCATCAGCGTCGTGCCGCGCAGCCGCGACTGGAGGTTCTCCTCGGCGAGACCGCTCAGCCCCAGTGCGCCCATGTACGCGTCGAACATCGGCTCGATGGACACGGTGCGGTAGTTCAGCCCGGTGCGCCGGGCCAGCTCGGCGGCGTCGCCCCTGGAGTGCTCCGAGGAGTACTTCGACGGCATCGAGACGCCGTACACGTTCTCCGCGCCCAGCGCGTCGCAGGCGATCGCCGCGACCAGCGCCGAGTCGATACCGCCCGAGAGCCCGATCAGGACGCTGCGGAAACCGTTCTTCGCGGCGTACGCCCGCAGACCCACCACCAGGGCCGAGTACAGCTCCTCGTCGTCGTCGAGCCGCTCCGCGTACCCGCCCGCGAGCTCCGGCTCGTACGCCGGGAGGGGGTCGCCGGAGATCACCACGTGGTCGATCCGCAGCCCGTCGTCCACCACCCCCGAGGGCACCTCGGCCGGGGCGGCCGGCAGCTCCAGATCGAGGATCACACTGCCCTCGGAGAACTGCGGGGCGCGGGCGATGACCTCGCCGTCCTTGTCCACGACGATCGAGTCCCCGTCGAAGACCAGCTCGTCCTGGCCGCCCATCATCGCCAGGTACGCGGTCGTGCAGCCGGCCTCCCGGGCGCGCCTGCGGACCAGTTCGAGCCGGGTGTCGTCCTTGTCCCGCTCGTACGGCGACGCGTTGACCGACAGCAGCAGCCCGGCCCCGGCGGCACGGGTGGCCGGCACGCGGCCGCCGTCCTGCCAGAGGTCCTCGCAGATCGCGAGCGCCACGTCGATGCCGCGCACCCGCACGACGGGCATCGAGTCGCCCGGCACGAAGTACCGGAACTCGTCGAAGACGCCGTAGTTGGGCAGGTGGTGCTTGGCGAAGTTCAGCGCCACCTTCCCCCGGTGCAGCACGGCGCCCGCGTTGCGCGGGGACCCGGCGGGCTGCCCGTAGCGGGACGCGGGGTGCTCCGAGCGGTCGAGGTAGCCGACGACCACCGGCAGTTCACCGAAGCCCTCGTCGGCCAGGCGGGTGGCCAGCGCGCCCAGCGCCCGGCGCGACGCCTCCACGAAGGACGAGCGCAGGGCCAGGTCCTCGACGGGATAGCCGGTCAGCACCATCTCGGGGAACGCCACCAGGTGGGCGCCCTGCTCGGCGGCGTGCCGGGTCCAGTGGACGACCGACTCGCTGTTGCCGGCGAGGTCACCGACGGTGGAGTCGATCTGATTCAGTGCGAGACGTAGTTGAGGCACGGTTCCCAGTGTAATCGTCTGACTGACGCGATGTCCTGGCGGGCCGCCGGGGCGCCCCGGGACCCGCCAGGCGCGGGTCAGCGCAGGTAGCCGAGGACCGTCATCATGCCCGCCTCCGCGTGGTAGAGGTTGTGGCAGTGCAGCATCCACAGCCCCGGGTTGTCCGCGTCGAGGTCCACGGTCAGCGAGCGGCCCGGCAGGATCACCGCGGTGTCCTTGCGGGCCCCGGGAGCCCCGCCGCCCGGCCCGGCCAGGGCGAAGGTGTGGCCGTGCAGATGCAGCGGATGCCACATCGCGGTGCGGTTGGCGAAGGTGAGCCGGACCCGTTCGCCGGTCCGCACGGGCATCCGCACCGCCGGGTCGTACGGCTTCCGGTCGAAGGCCCAGTCGTACGCGGCCATGGAGCCCGTGAGCGTGACCGGAACCGTCCGGTCCGGCTCACGCGCCGTGAGCGCCACCGACGCGTCGGCGGTCAGCCGGTCGGCGGTGAGCACCTGGCCGTCCAGCTCCTTCGGCCGGACGGTGGCCGGCGGCAGCGCCCCCGTGCCCGTCCGCAGCACGGCCAGCGCCGAGGCGCCCTTGCCCTCGGCGAGCGCGGTCAGCGGGAACACCCCGTCCCCGGCCGTCACCAGCACGTCGTAGCGTTCGCCCATCCCCAGCAGCAGGGCGTCGGTCTCGGTGTGCGTGACCGGGAAGCCGTCGGAGTGCGTCACGGTCATCCGGTGACCGCCGAGCGCCAGCCGGAACGCGGTGTCCCCGCCCGCGTTGATCACGCGCAGCCGCACGCGGTCGCCGGGGCGCGCCTCGAAGACCGAAGGGGCCCCCGCCGTACGGCCGTTGACCAGATAGTGCGGATAGTCCACATCGCCCGCGTGACCGCCGAGCAGATCGCTCTCCGCGCCGGTCAGCAGCCGTGAGGGCGCCTCGCCGGTGCCCTTCGCCGGGGCGGGGGCGCCGTGCCCGGCCGGGTCGTGGCTGCTGCCCGCGCCGTGGGTCAGCTCGTCCAGGACCGCGTCGGGGGTGGAGCCGTCCACCCCGTCGAGCCAGTCGTCGAGGACGACCACCCACTCCTTGTCGTACGCGAGCGGCTCCCTGGGGTCGTCCACGATCAGCGGCGCGTACAGCCCCCGGTCCAGCTGGACACCGGAGTGCGGGTGGAACCAGTACGTCCCCGGCTGCGTGACCGCGAAGCGGTACGTGAACTCCGCGCCCGGCTCGATCGGCCGCTGGGTCAGCCCCGGCACCCCGTCCATGTCGTTGCGCAGGGAGAGGCCGTGCCAGTGCAGCGAGGTCGACTGGGCGAGGTGGTTGGCGAGGGTGAGCTCCAGGGTGTCGCCCGCCGTGACCCGGACCGTCTCACCGGGCAGCCGGTCCCCGTACGCCCAGGTGGGGACGGTGACGCCGTCACCCAGCTCGAAGCGCGAGGCGGTGGCGGTGAGCGAGACCTTCCGCAGCGGACCCGTGCCCCGCTCGGCCTCCCGGGCCACGACCTCCGGCCCGTCCGGGGCGACATAGGTGTCCCCGGCCGCGGCCCGCGCGGCCGGGGAGGGGGAGGGGCCGGGAGTGGGGAGGGGAAGGGGCGCGGCGTCGGCGGCCCGGGTGGTCAGGGCGGCCGCCCCTCCCGCCAGGGCGATACCTGCGCCGAGCACGGCGCGGCGATTGGGCATTTCAGACATATTGCGCACGCTACCCCTGTGGGGTAGAGGAGCCCCGCCCCGAAACACCCGGCGGCCCGGTGTCCTCGTGCGTAACCCGGGCGCGTCTTCACGCCTCGCGTACGTCCACGCGGACACCGGGCCTGACGGGCGCCGGGGCGGGGGAGCGGGTCAGAGGCGGGAGTAGACCCGCTCCGCCCAGCCCGCGATCTGCTCGTCGGAGAGATTCCGGGCCAGATCGGCCTCGCTGATCATGCCGATGAGCCGCTTGTCCTCGATGACCGGGATCCGGCGGATACGGTGGCTCTGCATCTCCTCCAGCACCACCTCGACGTCCGCGGCCGCGTCGATCCAGCGCGGCGTGCCGTCGCACAGGTCGCCCGCCGTCACCTGCGACGGGTCGTGCCCGGCCGCCACGCACTTGATCACGATGTCGCGGTCGGTGATGATGCCGACCATCCGGTCCTGCTCACCGTTGGCGGAGACGGGGAGCGCGCCCACCTTGTGGTCCCGCATCATCTGGGCGGCGCGGTCGAGCGTCTCGTGGGCCGGGATCCACTGGGTCCCGGTGGTCATGATGTCCTTGGCGGTGGTCATGGATCTCCTCCTGCGTGCCGGTGGGCATGCCGTACGACCCCGAGTACCTCCAGTGTCGTGGCCCCCGCCGGAGGTCGCCACCGCTGAGCATCACCCGCGCGGGTGTACGCCGTACGAGACGCACGACATCACCCGCGCGGGTGTACGCGGAGGGGGCCGGTCCGCTCACGGGTCCGGCGCTCACGGCCGGGGCGCGGCTCCCCGTGCGGCGAGCATGTCCGCCATCAGATCCAGCTCGGAGCGCTGCGCCTCCACCATCCCCTGGGCCAGCCGCTTCTCGGCCGGGACCGCGCACAACTCGGCACAGCCCTCGGCCATCGTCACCCCGCCCTTGTGGTGGTCCGTCATCAGCTGGAGGAAGAGGACCTCGGCCTTGACGCCCTCGGCCGCACCGAGCGCCTTCAGCTCCGTACGCGTCGCCATGCCCGGCATCAGGGCCCCGTCATGGGCCTCGAACCCGGCCTCGCCACCGCCGTGTCCGCCACCGCCATGGCCGCCCGCGTGCTCGTCGTGGTGTCCGTGTCCGGACATCCAGGCCATGGGCTCCTGCCCGGCGGGCGTCGTCTTCGGCAGCTCCCACAGGTCCAGCCAGCCGAGCAGCATGCCCCGCTGGTTGGCCTGCGTGTTGGCGATGTCGTACGCGAGCCGCCGTACGTCCTCGTCCTTCGTGCGGTCCCGCACGACGAACGACATCTCCACGGCCTGCTGGTGGTGCACGGCCATCTCCCGGGCGAAGCCCGCGTCCGCCGATCCGGCCGACGGCGTACGCGGGGCGGACGCGGCGGCCGGCGCCGACCCGTCGTCCCGCGCGGTGGCGACCGCGGCCGCCCCCGCGCACAACACGGCGACTCCCACGACGGAGCCCGCCAGCCACCGCGTCCGCCGCACGCGCGCCGGGCTCACCCGTCGACCCCGCCCGTGCAGGGCGCGCCCGGCTCGGGCGTCTGCGCCCCCTGGACGTACTTCGTGAAGAACTGCTCCACCCGCGGGTCCTCCGCGCCGTCCACCGTGAGCTGCTTGCCCCAGGCGGTCAGCATGACCGCCCCGGCCTGGCCCTCGTACGGGCTCATCAGCGCGTACGCGGTCTTCTCGACCCGGGACGCCAGCTCCCGCACATCGGCGTCGGCCGCCTTCCCGTTGTACGTCACCCACACCGCCCCGTGCTCCAGGGCGTGCACGGCGTTGACGTTCGGGACGGCCTTCTCGTACACGACCCCGTCGCAGTTGAGCCAGGCCGGGTTGTGGTCGCCGCCCACCGGGGGCTCCATCGGATACGTCACCTCGGTGGTGACGTGGTCGCGGGTCAGCTTCCCGGCGTCCCAGGTCCTCTCGCCCGCGATCGGCCCGTCGAGCGGGGTGGCCTCCGCCTTCTCGGGCTGCTTGGCGTCCTGCGCCGAGGAGTCCTGGCCCCGCTCCTTCGCCTCCGACCGGTCCAGCAGCGTGTACGAGCCGAAGCCGAGCAGTCCCGCCACCACGACGGCGCTCACGCCTATGGCGACGGCACGGTTGCGCCGGCCACGCCCACGGTCGTCGCCGGGCGTCTGCTCCACACGGTCACTGCGGTCGAAACTCATGTCGTCGGTCCTTCTGCCAAGGGTGGGGAGGGACGGGGAAAAGAGGTCGGAACAGGCGCGCGGAACACGGGCCCGAAGGCCCTCCGAGGGCACCGGCGCCCCCCGCGTACCACGCGCGCCGATCGTAGTGGGTGGCCGAGTGCTCTCTCTCACACCGAGTGCGTAATGTGGGTGAAATCCCGGGTCGTGATACTGGAGTGTCCCCTCTCCCCCGGGCGGTGGTGCACAGACCGTCTGAACTGCAAGGATGTGGCAATGGACAAGCAGCAGGAATTCGTCCTCAGGACGCTTGAGGAGCGCGACATCCGCTTCGTACGGCTGTGGTTCACCGACGTGCTCGGGTTCCTCAAGTCCGTGGCCGTGGCACCCGCCGAACTGGAGCAGGCCTTCGACGAGGGCATCGGCTTCGACGGCTCGGCCATCGAGGGCTTCGCCCGCGTGTACGAGTCCGACATGATCGCCAAGCCGGACCCGGGCACCTTCCAGATCCTGCCCTGGCGCGCGGAGGCCCCCGGCACGGCCCGGATGTTCTGCGACATCCTCATGCCGGACGGCTCACCGTCCTTCGCCGACCCGCGCTACGTCCTCAAGCGCATCCTCGCCAAGACCTCGGACCTGGGCTTCACCTTCTACACCCACCCCGAGATCGAGTTCTTCCTGCTGAAGAACAAGCCGGTCGACGGCACCCGCCCCACCCCCGCCGACAGCTCCGGCTACTTCGACCACACCCCGCAGAACGTCGGCATGGACTTCCGCCGCCAGGCCATCACCATGCTCGAATCCATGGGCATCTCGGTCGAGTTCAGCCACCACGAGGGCGCCCCCGGCCAGCAGGAGATCGACCTGCGCTACGCCGACGCCCTCTCCACGGCCGACAACATCATGACCTTCCGCCTGGTCATGAAGCAGGTCGCGCTGGAACAGGGCGTCCAGGCCACCTTCATGCCGAAGCCCTTCTCGGAGTACCCGGGTTCGGGCATGCACACCCACCTCTCCCTCTTCGAGGGCGACCGCAACGCCTTCTACGAGTCGGGCGCCGAGTACCAGCTCTCCAAGGTCGGCCGGTCCTTCATCGCGGGCCTGCTCACCCACGCGGCGGAGATCTCCGCCGTCACCAACCAGTGGGTCAACTCCTACAAGCGCATCTGGGGCGGCTCCAGCCGCTCCGCGGGCGCCGGCGGCGAGGCCCCCTCGTACATCTGCTGGGGCCACAACAACCGCTCCGCGCTGATCCGCGTCCCGATGTACAAGCCCGGCAAGACCGGTTCGGCCCGCGTCGAGGTCCGCTCCATCGACTCGGGCGCCAACCCCTACCTGACGTACGCGGTCCTGCTCGCCGCAGGCCTCAAGGGCATCGAGGAGGGCTACGAACTCCCGGCCGGCGCCGACGACGACGTCTGGGCCCTCTCGGACTCGGAACGCCGCGCGATGGGCATCGAACCGCTGCCGCAGAACCTGGGCGAGGCGATCGCGCTGATGGAGAAGAGCGAACTGGTCGCGGAGACCCTGGGCGAGCACGTCTTCGACTTCTTCCTGCGCAACAAGAAGCAGGAGTGGGAGGAGTACCGCAGCGAGGTCACCGCTTTTGAGCTGAAGAACCTGCTGCCGGTGCTGTAACGCCCGTACGGGGGATCGGGTTGACGGTGCCACACCGTCAACCCGAAGCTCACCGATGCGAGCCGCCCGTAAGAGCGCTCGGGGGATCCGTGTCCCCGCACGTGCCGGGCGGCGATCAGGAAGCAACCTTGTGCGGACTCGGGTCAGCTGCCCCCTGAGGCCTCCCCCTCTGTGTCCGCCCAGGCGTGCCGCTCGGCATGGTCGAGGAACAGACGGCAGCCCTCCCGGTCGGGGCCCGCGCCTACGGCGGGACAGTCCGGTAGTACGGCCAGGGCCACGTCGGTCCCACACCAGCGAAGCCACAGCGCGGTGCCGTACTCCAGGTCGTCGAGCAGGCCGTAATGCTCGGCGGTGTCGTGTGCGGACAGTTGGCACCGCACCGCACTGTCGACGCGTTCCGAGGCCGATTGCTCTTGGGCCTTTCGCGCCAGTTCCGGCGGCAAGCGGCGCCAGTGCGTGCACCGCATCACGACACAGTCCGGAGCGAACCGTGCAGGTTCCGTTCCAAGAGCCGGCAGGGACGTGGTGGGAAGCCGCTGGGAGGCATCAGGACATCGCCTGCGCGCGCCTCGGTGAGGGGTCCCCAGGACCGGCCGGAGCCGCGCGGCGCCCGCAGCGTCATTTGCGGGGCATCAATCGTGAACGACGGCATGAGCGAATCCCATGTTCTGGAGGTTGCCCCGCTCGGCAACCTCTCTAGACATCTCAGTGAAGCGATGTTCTCTAGAGATGTCAACGCCCCTCTGGAGATGTGTCGTTACGTAGGGACCCGGGGGGACGCGACCCGTCAGGCCGGCTCCGTTTCTCCCGTGAAACGTACGTTCGTCTCCTGAAACGAACCTCTAGGCTGTCTAGAGAGGAGAAGGAGAGATCATCCATGGCCACCGAAGGCGCCAAGCGGCAGCCGAAGTACCAGCGGATCGCTGATGCGCTGAGGGACGCCATTCAGGCAGGTCGGTACGGCCCCGGCGACCGGCTGCCGGGCGAGAACGACCTGATGGCCGAACACGACGTGGCGCGCATGACCGCCCGGCAGGCCCTCGGCGTTCTCCAGAGCGAAGGCATCGCCGAGTCCCGGCGGGGCGCGGGAGTGTTCGTGCGCTCGTTCCGCCCGCTGAGGCGTCAGGGCATCAAGCGTTTGGCCCGGTCCGGGTGGGGCGAGGGGCGCTCGGTCTGGGCGACGGACACGGAAGACCGGACCCTCGTGGTGGACGGGGTGGAGGTCACCGAGGAGCCCGCGCCCGACCGCATCGCCGGGGCGCTGGGCATCGAGCCGGGGAGTGCCGTCTGCGTACGGCGCCGTCGCTTCGTCCTGGACGGCAAGCCGATCCTGCTGGCCACCTCGTACCTCCCCGCCTCCCTGGTGGCGGGGTCCGCGATCACCCGGGAGGACACCGGCCCCGGAGGCACGTACGCGCGACTCGCCGAGCTGGGCCACGAGCCCGTCCACTTCCGGGAGGAGATCCGCTCGCGCATGCCCTCAAGTGCCGAGGCGGGCGAGCTGGAGCTCTCGGCGGGCACTCCCGTCATGCTGATCTGCCGTACGGCGTTCGCCGACGAGGGCCGCCCCGTCGAGGTGAACGAGATGACGCTCGACTCCGCCTCCTACATCCTTGAGTACGACTTCGACGCGTAGAGCTGGGCTTTTACCGGTTCTTCTTCCTCGTCGAGCACCTGGCCGGGGCCCGCGCGGGGCGGCACCGGCGCATCCCTCTCCCGCTCGGGAGCGGCGTGGCACCCCGCCGAAAAAAGTTCTGCCTCGCCGCCGACGCCATCCGGCTCACCCGGCAACTCGCGGCCGCCGTCGACCACCCCGAGGTGGCGGGGCTGCTCGCCCTCATGCTGCCGCACCATGCCCGGCGCGCCGCCCGGACCGCGCCTGACGGCAGCCTGGCACCACTCGCCGAGCGGGACCGCGGCCGCTGGGACACCGGGACCATCGCCGAGGGCATCGGGATTCTCCAGTCGGCGCTTGCCCGCGACCGGCTGGGCGAGTATCAGGCCCAGGCCGCCATCGCCGCGCTCGCGAACATTGCCTTAGGCAGCCGCACTTCGACGGAACAACGCGGTCCACAGGAAGGTCACGCCGAACAATGCCGACTCGGGAGGCTCCTCCCGCATGCGGCGCAGTTGCACCTCCACCAGGTCGGAGAAGATCCAGCGCAGTGATGCGGGCGTATAGGCCAGGCCACCCTGCAGATCGCGCCGGCGGTAGAGGTCCGCGTCGGCGAGATCCGACCCCATGCCCTGCTCACCCGCGGCGAAGCTGGTGAGCGCGAGATGGCCGCCGGGGGCCAGGACGCGGTCGAGAAGGGCCAGGTAGCTGACCCGGCGGTGGGGCGGCAGGTGGTGGAAGCACCCTGAGTCGACGACCAGGTCGTACGGACCGCTCAACTCGGCGGCAGGGAGGGCGAAAGCGTCACCGCACAGGAAGCGGACGTTGTCCCCGGCCTCGTGAGCCCGGTCCTCGCCCCAGGCGACGGCCACCGGGGAGAGGTCGACGGCGTCCACCTTGAAGCCGCGCGAGGCGAGGTACAGGGCATTGCGGCCCGCCCCGCACCCCAGGTCCAGGGCCCGGCCAGGAGCGATCAGACCCTGGTCGAGGTAGGCGGCCAGGTTCTCGTCCGGCTTCGACGCGAAGAACGGGACCGGCCTTGACCGGTCGGTGTAGAAGCGATCCCAGAAGTCCTTGCCGTCACCCGTCGCCAAGCGGCCGGCCTCGCGTTCAGATGCGAAGAGCCCGTCCAAGAGCGCGAGAACGTCCTCGACGGTACGTACGGTCCGGTCCATCCGGCCCCCCCTTTCGACCGGGTTGACCATAGGAGCGAGGATGATGAAAGACCAGGTCGGGCGGGATATGGCGACGACTGGAACGGGCTGCTGCGAACCCCGGAGGGCACTGGCAAGCAACCCACCCCAGACCCGAACCCTGCGTCCGCTCAGCCACCCACCAGGAGCCAGGACGGGACCTTCCAGGGCTCCGGCGAGGACACTGTTCTGACGAGTTTTCCAGCGGTGCCACAGGGCGAACGTTGTCTGATGCGGCACTGGCTCCACGCCTGTGGTCGGGCAGTTGCCCGGACGGATAGGCACGCAGCCACCAGGGGGCGTGTGCTGGCACTGCGCTGCCACGGATACCACGGACTTCCTGGGGGGTCCGTCCCCGTGATGTTGGATGGCAAGGAGTTGTCGGTGCGTGCCGAGCGTGGGCGGCGTCGCTGCTGACGTCCGGCAACCAGCCCGCGTCGAACGGTGCTTGGGCCGTCCGTAGTGGTGCGGGGAGGCGGCGGTGCACGATGGGGCGGTGACTCCCGAGAAGAGTGTCCCGTCCACTTCGCCCGCCCCGCCGCTCAGCCCGAAGGAGCGCCGCGGGGCCCTCATCGGTGCCGTCGTGGGGGGTGTGTGCGTGCTGGTGGCGGCGTTCATGCTGCTCGTCCCCATGCGCGGGGCGCTCGACGACGAACGGGCCTTCCGGGACGCGGTCGCCTGTTCGCAGGGCAGCGGTGCCCATGAGGACGCGGACGACTGCCTGCGTACGGTCACGGTCCGGGTCGACCGTACCGAGAAGCGGGAGGGGAAGAAGACCCCGTCGTTCTGGGTGTACGTCACCGAGCCGGACGGGACGTCCACCCGCACCCGGCTCAGGGGGAGCGCCGACGAGGTGCCGGGGGCCGGGGCGGGGAAGAACGTCCAGGTCACGTACTGGCGGGACCAGATCCGGTACGTGGAGTTCGGGTCCGAGCGGCGCTACACGACCGCGGACCCGCGGGGCGACTACAAGATGTACTGCACCGTGGGACTCGGTCTCGGCCTCTACAGCCTCCTCCACCTCTGGCTGTGGCTCTGGGGCACCCGGTTCAGCCACCTCTCGCGCAGGGCCTTTCCGTGGCAGGCCGGTGTCCCGACCGCGGGGGGCATCGCCCTCACCGTGATCGGGGCGTTCGCGCCGTGGCCCACCGACAGCCCCGGAGAAGCCCTCCGGCTCGTCGGCGTGTGCGCCCCGGTGGTCGTGGCCGTCTGCGCGGTGGCCGCACTGATCGTGGCGCGTCGGCAGCGGGGCGACGACACCATCCGCCTCACACCCTCCGTGCCGGACAAGGAGCGGTGCTTCCTGGGCGTGGTGGTCGGTGACGTGCCCTACGAGGGCCGAGGGGGATGGCTGGTGGCCGGTCCCGGCACGCTCGCCACGACACCCGACCCGACCGGCGCCTCCTTCCGCCGCGCGGTGCCGGGCAGCCTCAGGCCGGTCCGGGTCCGCCCCCGCTACCGGCTGGACCCCGACCTCCCCGACTACGACGGCAAGGCCGTGGTCCTGGAGTGCGAGGACGACGGCGTACCGGTGTTCGTCGTGACCCGGAAGAAGACCATGCCGTGGGTGCTCGGCGCGCTGGAGGCGGCCGGTTCCGACCGCGACGAGGCGCCGCGTCCGTGAGCCGCCCGGCCCGGCGCTCACGGGCACCCCGGCCGGGCGGATCACCGACACCCCGGGCGGGAACAGCCGTGGCGCGTCCGCTCGGGCAGGGCGGGCGGATGCGCCACGGGCTCAACGTCCGGTGCAGGTCAGGCCCGAGGGGGCGGGGGTGGAGCTGCCCGTGGCGGTGAAGCCGAACACGGCGGTGGCGCCGGGTGCCGTCGGGCCGTTCCAGGAGGCGTTCCGTACGGTGACGAGACCACTGGTACCGCTGTGTTCACCGTTCCACAGGCTGCTGATCGACTGGCCCGGTGCCAGGTTCAGGCCGACGGTCCAGCCGGTCAGGGCCGAGGAGCCGGCGTTGCGTACGGTGACCTCGCCCTGGAAGCCGCCGGACCAGGCGTTGAGCGTCTCGTAGCGGGCGGTGCAGGTGCCGTCCGAGCCGCCTCCGTCACCGGGGTCACCGCCTCCGTCACCAGGATCGCCCCCGTTGCCGGGGCCGCCTCCGTCACCGGGGGTGCCGCCGCCCTCGGTCAGGGTCGGCGTCTGCCAGTCGCGCCACCCGGACAGGCTGCCGGACTTGAGGGGCGAGACACGGAACACACCGGAGGCGCTGCCCGAGCGGAGCAGGTACTTCTGGATGTTCTGCTGGAGCGGCGTCCGCCACTCGGACCGGGCGGCGCAGTGCGTGCCGTCCTGGACGTCGGACCAGTAGCTGATGTTGCCGGGCACGCCCAGCGCCTTGTAGACCTCGGCGCCACCCAGGGCCGCGACACTTCCCGACCTCGCGCCCAGCCAGTCGACGTGCGGGTTCTCCATCAGGAACAGCCCGCGCGGTGCCACCATGGCCACGATCTCGTGCGTGTCCACCGGCAGCGCGGCCGGGTTGCCCGTGTACGAGCCGAACGCGTCGCCCAGCCACGGCTGTTCCGAGTAGGCGCTGCTCAGCGGTTGCGCACCGCTCTCCGAGGCCAGCCCCCGGAAGGCCGGGGCGCCGCCCGAGCCGGACTCGATCGGCATGGTCAGCGCGATCCGCTGATCGAACGCGCCGGCGACGAACGCGCCCTTGCCGAACCGCGAGCACCCGGTGACGCCGGTCGCGTCCGCCGTGAGCAGGCTGCCGCCCGACTGCTCGATGACGTCGATGACGCGGCTCACCCCCCAGGACCAGGCCATCAGCAGCCCCGTGCTGCTCGACGAGCCGTAGACGCTGTAGAAGGCGCCCTGCTTGTTGTTCCGTGCCGTGCCCTCACGTCCCACCGTGTACGGGTCGAGGTTGATGACGGCGGCGCCGGAGGCCTTGATGGTCGCGGTGTCCGCGCCGAGCCCTCCGATGACCACGACGGCCGGGAACGGGCCGGTGCCGCTTGGCAGTTCGACCTTCGCGGAGAAGGAGGCCGACTTGCCCTGGTCGTTCACGTTCACCGTGAGGGTGCTCGCCGAGACCGTCCCCGTCACACTGGCCGGCTTCGCGGGCTTCTTGCCGTACACCGACCGTTCCGCGAGTTCCTTGATCTCCGCCCGGCGGCACCGCCAGTCGGAGGTGGAGGAGATCCTCGTGCCGTCCACCCTCCTGAAGGGGTCGGGGAGCTTGGCGTCGTTCGTCGACGGGACCGTGCCGGGTACCGGGCAGCCGGCGCCGTCGTCCTCGACGCCGGACGCCGCCGCCCGTACGGCCTCGGTCTGTACGGCCTCGGTCCGTACGTCGGGACCGGCGCCGGAAGGCGCGTCGGCCCGAGCGGTGAGGGAGGGGGCGGCCAGGCTCACGACCGCCGCCAGGACGGTGGCGGCCAGCAGGCCGGGTCTGTGCCGGTACCGAAAGGACACACGCATGGGGGACCTCCAGAGCGAGGCGCGTGACCGGTGCGTACCGCAGGTGCGGGGCGGGACGTCGCGGATGCGCGCGCCGGTGGACGGATGCGGGACGGGTGCGGGGCGGGGGATACGGTTTCGGCCGCGCGGGGGTGCCGCGTGCGGGGTGAGCCGGATACGTACACGGGCTCCCCGGCCGGGTCCGCCGACCAGGTGTGGGAGCGCTCCCGAGCTTAGGGAGGCCTGTCAGGGCGTGACAACACACGGACAGGGGCCGACTGAGGTTGGCCGTTCTCGCACTCCGCCGACAGGGGTGGGCGGGTGTCAAAGAGGGGCGGATGGCTGGAAATCGGCTGAGGCGGTCGCCGCTCGGGCGTGGCCGCAACAGGGTGTTCCGGTCAGTTTCGGAATGGAGTTCGAAACTTTCGGCGCCTTTCCGCTCGCTGCGGAGGTTGCCCGGGTGGTCGTGGAACGTCGGTCACGGTCCAGCCGCGGAGGCCGGTCACGGTCCGGCCGGTCGATGTCGCATCGGATGCGGTCCGGTACTCGGGGCGATCCCCGCGCGCGCGGGGGAGCAGCCGGTCATGGCGTCGAGTGCCTGACCTCAGGTGGGACCATCCCCGCGCACGCGGGAAGCGGGCTTCCTGGCCAGTGGGTTCACCAGCAGGTTCACCGGCGAGGAGGTCGGTTCTGAAGCCGCTTCGCCGAATCCTGCACAGCGTGCGAACGCGACAAAGGTTGAGCCCCTTCCTCGCTCGGGGCCACAGTACGCCCCACTCCTGCGGCCGCCTCCGCGAAGTAAGCCGGGAACCCGCTCCCGCTCAGGTGAAGCGCTGTCCCATCTCGTCCAGGATCTCGTCCATCACCGCGCCCGGACCCCGGGACTCGTCCTCCTCGATCCAGATGCGCATCGCGATCCGCACCGACGCCAGGAAGGCCGCCGCCATGACCAGTGGGCGCGGAGGCGCGTCGCTGGGGCCGGTGCGCAGGGCCACCGCGTCGGCCAGATCGCGTTCCAGGGCGGCGTGGTTGGCGAGCTGGCGGGCGAGCAGGGAGGGGTGGCGCATGGCCAGCCGGGTGCGGACGGCCCACTCGCGCTCCGGCGGCGACATGTGCTCCGCGAACTGGGCCACCGCCGCCCGGAGCGCCGTCCACGACGACTCCTCGGCGGGGCGGTCCCGGACCGACTGGACCAGGGCCCTGATGTGCTGCTCCTCGCCGTAGAGGAGGGCGTCCTCCTTGTTGGTGAAGTAGTTGGAGAACGTTCTGCGGGAGATGCCTGCGGCGTCGGCCACCGCCTCCACCGTCACATGGTCGAATCCGTGCTCGACGGTCAGGCGCAGCGTCGCCTCGTGCACGGCCTGGCGGGTGGCCGCCTTCTTGCGTTCACGCAGTCCCACAGGGCTTTCCATGCACCCATTGTCCACACCTCGGTAAAGATTGCGCAATGTGCAAAATTGCCCATTGCGCATGTACAGTGAAGCCTTCCCTCATCTGTTCGAACCTTCCGGAGGTTGCGCGTGAGCGCACACACGGCCGCGCCCACCGAGGCCGCGCCCATGGATCACCGCCACGTGATGCGGGCCCTGAGCGGCCTGCTCATCGTGCTGTTCGTGGCGATGATCAGCAGCACGGTGGTCTCGGTCGCCCTCCCGCAGATCATCGGATCGCTGAACGGCACCCAGTCGCAGTACACCTGGGTCGTCACCGCGACCCTGCTGGCCTCCACGGCCTCCACCCCGATCTGGGGCAAGCTCGCCGACCTGTTCAGCAAGAAGCTGCTGCTCCAGATATCCATCGGCCTCTTCGTCATCTCGTCGATCGCCTGCGGATTCGCCCAGTCCACCGGGCAGTTGATCGCCTTCCGCGTCATCCAGGGCCTCGGCATGGGTGCGCTCCAGGTGCTCGTCCAGGTGATCATCGCCGCGATGATCAGCCCGAAGGAGCGGGGCCGCTACAACGGTTACCTCGGCGGCGTCATGGCCGTCGCCACCGTCGGCGGGCCGCTGCTCGGCGGGTTCATCACCGACACCTCGTGGCTCGGCTGGCGCTGGTGCTTCTTCGTCGCCGTCCCGTTCACGCTCGTCGCCTTCGTGATGCTGACCCGCACCCTGCACCTCACGGAGATCCGCCGCCCCGAGGTCAGGGTCGACTACCTGGGCGCCTCCCTCATCGCCGCCGGCGTCAGCCTGCTGCTGCTCTGGGTCACCTTCGTCGACAACAACTTCGACTGGATCTCCTGGCAGACCGGTGTCATGGTCGGCGCGAGCGTCCTGATCCTCGCCCTGGCCGTCCTGGTCGAGTCGCGGGTGAAGGAGCCGGTCGTCCCGCTCCACGTCGTACGCCGCCGGGACCCCGCCCTGGCCATCGTCGCGAGCCTCTCGGTGGGCATGGCGATGTTCGGCGGAGCCGTCTTCCTCGGCCAGTACTTCCAGATCGGCCGCGGCAACACGCCGACCGAGGCCGGACTGCTCACCATCCCGCTGATGCTCGGGGTGCTCGTCTCCTCCACCGTCGCGGGGCGGCTGGTCTCCAAGACCGGCAAGGTCAAGCCGTACATCATCACCGGCGTGGTCGTGCTCACCCTCGGCTTCCTGGGGCTGTCCACGATCGACCACGAGACCTCGCTGGTCATCGTCTCGCTGGGCATGCTGGCCGTCGGTATCGGTGTCGGTATGTCGATGCAGAACCTCGTGCTCGTGCTCCAGAACACCGTCCCGCTCAGTGAACTCGGCGCGGCCAGCGGTGCGATCACCTTCTTCCGCTCGCTCGGTGGCACCATCGGCGTCTCCGTGCTGGGCGCGGTGCTCGCCAACCAGGTCGCCACGAAGATCGCCGCGGGTCTGCGGGAGCTGGGCATCGACCCGGCCGCCTCCTCGGGCGGCTCGACGCTGAACATCGCCGCGATGCCGCCGGAGATCCAGGAGGTGGTGCGCGCCGCGTACGGTGACGCCACCGGTCACATCTTCCTGATCTCGGCCGGTATCGCGGTCATCGGTGTCGTCGCGTCGCTCTTCCTGACCCCGACGAAGCTGCGCGACAGCGTGGACCTCTGATCCCAGGACCGTCCTGCCCCCCGTCCCCCCGTGCCCTCGCGGCGCGGGGGGACGGGGCGTTCCTACGCCTGCCGCAGCCGTACGGACGGTGGCGCCGCGAGCCGGTGCACGGGCGGTTCGGGGAGCGTACGCACCATCAGGTAGCTGACCGCCGGCATGAGGACCAGCGGGGCCAGGGCCGTTCGCAGGGACGTGGCGTCGGCCAGCGTCCCGATGAGCGGGCCGGCGACCCCGCCGACGCTGACGGCCAGTCCGAGGGTGACCCCGCTCGCCGTACCGACCCGGCTGGGCAGATAGTCCTGACCCAGCGTCACCTGGAGCGAGAACGGCACGTAGAGGCAGCCGGAGGCCAGCGCGACACACCCGTACAGGGACGGGCCCGGTACGAGGACGACACCGGCGACCGCCAGGACGCCGGCCAGATACGCCCCGCGCACCACGGTGACCCGGTCCCACCGCGCGGCGAGCCTGCCGCCCAGTACGGTGCCCACCGCCCCGCCCAGATACAGCACGGTCAGCGCCGCCGTGCCCGCCGCCGTACCGCCGCCCGTACGCTGCCGGGCGTAGAGCGCCACGAAGGTGCCCAGGCCCATGAACGCCACGGAACGGGCCGCAACGGCCACGGACAGCTTCACGAACGACCGTACGTCGTCGGCCACTTCGGGCAGGCACGACGACGCCGTGCCCGAAGTGGCCGACGCCGCCCGGTCGGTGAGCACGCGCAGGACGGGCAGGCACAGGACACTGCCAGCCAGCGCCGGCAGCACCAGCACCGGGGTCCACCGCAGACCCCCGCCGCTCACCGCGGCGGTCACCATGAGCGGCGCGGCGGCGAAGCCGAGGTTGCCGCCCAGCGAGAACCAGCCCATCGAGGTGTGACTGCCCCGGGAGGCGATCCGCGCCACCCGGGCCGACTCCGGGTGGTAGGCGGCGACCCCCACCCCGGACACCGCCACGCACACCAGGGTCAGCCCGTACGAACCGCCCAGGCCGCTCGCCGCGACCCCCAGCCCGCCCACGACCGTGCTCACCGGCAGCAGCCAGGGCAGCGCCCGGCGGTCGGTCAGCGCGCCGAACAGCGGCTGCGCCACCGAGGACAGCAGCGACGCGGCGAGCACGATGCCGGAGGCCGCGGCGTAGCCGTAGGCCCGCTCGGCGACGAAGAAGGGGACGAGCGCGGCGACGGCACCCTGGTACACGTCGACGCAGCCGTGTCCGACGGACAGGAGGAGGATCGTTCTGTTCGCTGCCACCCCGTCATCGTCCGGGCACCGGCCCCTGACGCGCTTCCGATAATCTGCCTGTCGATGCCGGAAACCCGCCTCCTGCCGAACGCGCCCACCCGCAGCCAGTGGATCGAGGCCGGCGGAGCCATCACGGCCCACCGCCACGACGACCACCAGATCGTCTACGCGGCGCGCGGCGTGCTGGCCGTCACCACCGCCGCGGGCACCTGGGTCGCGCCCGCCAACCGCGCCGTCTGGATCCCCGCCGGGACCGAGCACGCCCACCAGGCCCACGGCGGCCTCGAACTCCACCTGGTGGGCCTGGACGCGGCGGACAACCCGCTCGGTCTGGACGAGCCGGCCGTGCTGACGGTCGACCCCCTGCTGCGGGAACTGATCCTCGCCTACACCCGCGCCCCCGACCACGGCGATCCCGCCCCCGGCGACGGCGATCCCGCCCGCGCGCGACTACGGGCCGTGCTCCTGGACCGGTTGAGCGCCTCGCCCCAGCAGCCGGTGCACCTGCCGGCGCCCACCGCGCCCGTGCTGGTCGCCCTCTGCGCGATCCTGCGCGCCGATCCGGGCGAGCGCCGCACCCTGGCCGCACTGGGCAGGGAGGTCGGGGCGAGCGAACGCACCCTGTCCCGGCTCTTCCGGGCCGACCTCGGCATGACCTTCCCGCAGTGGCGCACCCAACTGCGCCTGTACCGCGCCCTGGTCCTGCTCGCCGAGGGCCTCCCGGTGACCGCCGTGGCGCACACCTGCGGCTGGGCGTCCGCCGGTGCCTTCATCGACGTCTTCCGCCGGGCCTACGGGCACACCCCCGGCACCCACCGGACGCGCTGACCGCGACGGTGGGGCGAGCGGACGGATTCGGGTAATGTGACGCCTCCCCGATCCCGGGACCCGACTCCAGGAGGTGAGACCCATTACCGCTTCAGCAGGCCGGGTGCTCATCCCTCGCCGTCGCGTGGCCCGACCGGCCTGAACGACCGCGGAGCGCCCCTCGGTTCACCGAAAGGCTCCGCACGATGTCGTCACCCGCGTCACCCGCGTCACCCCTCACCCGCTCCTCGATCGTCACCAGGCTCCGTGCCGCAGGCTGTGTCTTCGCCGAGGACGAGGCCGCTCTCCTGCTCTCCACGGCCACCGGCCCCGCCGACCTCGCCGCCATGGTGGAGCGCCGTGTCGACGGGCTGCCACTCGAACACGTCCTGGGCTTCGCGGAGTTCTGCGGGCTGCGGATCGCCGTCGGCCCCGGTGTCTTCGTACCCCGCAGGCGCACCGAGTTCCTCGTCCGGCAGGCCGGTGCCGCCGCCCCCGTCCGCCCGGTCGTCGTCGATCTCTGCTGCGGCTCCGGGGCGCTGGGCGCCGTACTCGCCTCCACCCTGGCCGGGGTCGAACTGCACGCCGCCGACGTCGATCCCGCGGCCGTGCGCTGGGCCCGCCGCAACCTGGCCGGGCTGGGCGAGGTGTACGAGGGCGACCTCTTCGCGCCGCTGCCCGCGTCGCTGCGGGGCCGCGTGGACGTCCTGCTCGCCAATGTGCCGTACGTCCCCACCGGTGACGTCGAACTGCTCCCCGCCGAGGCCCGGGTCCACGAACCGCGGGTGGCGCTCGACGGGGGCGGGGACGGGCTCGACGTCATGCGGCGGGTGGCGGGCGCGGCGCTCGACTGGCTGGCCCCGGGCGGCAGCCTGCTGGTGGAGACGAGCGAGCGGCAGGCCGCCGCGGCCGAGGAGACGCTCCGCGCCGGCGGGCTGGTCCCCCGGGTGGTCGTCTCCGAGGAGCTGTACGCCACCGTCGTGACCGGGACCCGGCCCGGCCGGAACAGCGCGTGACCCGGCCCGACGCCACCCCCGGGCGAGCGAAGTGACCTCGCGTCAGCCGATATGCCCCGTCAGCCGGAGTGGATCCGTGGCGGCGACATGACGGCACGTCAGCCGCACTGTTCCCGTCAGCCGAAGTGCCAGCGGGTCTGGCCGTACGGCGTGCCCTTCGCGAAGCCGAAGGCGGTGCGGGGCGCCACCCGGAAGACCAGCGCGCGGCCGCCCGCGCCGTTGGAGAACATGCCGTCCGTGACGCCGAAGTGCCAGTCGGCGCCGTACTTCTCCTCCCACGCCTCGGCCAGCGCGATCAGCCGCTCCTCGTCCGTCACCCGGACCGCCCGGCCCTCCACCACCACGTCGAACCCCTCGTTCAGCGTGTTGGTGCCCGTGGTCAGGACGACCTCCGGATCACCGGCCAGATTCCGGGCCTTGCGCTCCGAGGGGCCCGTGCAGAAGTGCAGCGCGCCGTCCGACCAGAGGCCGATCAGCGGCGTCACGTGCGGCCGTCCGTCGGGGCGGACCGTGGAGAGCCAGTACAGCTCCGCACCGGTCAGCAGGGTCACCGCGTCCGCCCACGGGCGGGCGGTCGCGTCCGCTCCGCTGTAGTGCGGATCCAGCGTGGTCTCGGGGCCGTCGTTCCTGTCCGTCATGGTGGGTCTCCTCGGTGGGGCGGGTCCGGTCGTCGTGTCCGTCCAGGGTGGACTCCGCCGACGCCCGGGAGTCATCGGCGCGCGGCGAATGCGCAGCCCGTAGGCTCGGGAGACGGATACGTGGGTCGGCGGGCAGGGAGCGCGGGATGACATCGGTGCCGGGACGCAGGAGCAGTACCTTCACCCGACTGCTGCGGCACGGTTTCACCGACCCCTCCGCCGCGGGGCGGCTGCTCGACCTCCCCGAGCTCGCCTCCGTACGGGCCGACCCCGTCCTGCTCGAAGCGCTCGGCGCGACCGCCGACCCCGACCTGGCGCTGCGCGCCCTCGTACGGCTCGCCGAGGCCCAGGAGCCGGGGGAGCGGCAGATCCTGCTGGACACCGTCATCACCGCCAAACCGCTCCGCGACCGCCTCCTCGGGGTGCTGGGCGCCTCCGAGGCGCTCGGGGACCACCTGGCCCGGCACCCGCGCGACTGGCAGGCGCTCGTCACCTACGAGGCAACCGATCTGCACCCCGGAGTACCCGAATTCGAACGGATGCTCGACGAGGTGGTGGATCCGGACTCGCTGCGGGTGGCCTACCGCCGCGCCCTGCTCTCGATAGCGGCCCGTGACGTGTGCGGCACCACCGACGTCTCCGAGGTCGCCGCCGAGCTGGCCGACCTGGCGACGGCCACCCTGCGCGCCGCCCTCGCGCTCGCCCGCGCGGAGGCGCCCGCCGACGCCGCGCAGTGCCGGCTGGCCGTCGTCGCGATGGGCAAGTGCGGCGGTCACGAGCTGAACTACGTCTCCGACGTGGACGTGATCTTCGTCGGCGAGCCCGTCGACGGGGTCGAGGAGACCAAGGCCGTCCAGGCCGCCGCCCGCCTCGCCGCCCACATGATGCGGATCTGCTCCGACACCACCGTCGAGGGCACCATCTGGCCCGTGGACGCCAACCTGCGCCCCGAGGGCCGCAACGGGCCGCTGGTGCGGACCCTGTCCTCGCACCTCGCCTACTACCAGCGGTGGGCCAAGACCTGGGAGTTCCAGGCGCTGCTGAAGGCCCGCCCGGTCGCCGGGGACCCCGCCCTGGGCGCGGAGTACGTCGAGGCCGTCTCGCCGCTCGTGTGGCAGGCCGCCGACCGCGAGAACTTCGTCGCCGACGTGCAGAAGATGCGCCGCCGCGTCGTCGCCACCATCCCCGTCGACCGGGTCGACCGCGAGATCAAGCTCGGACCGGGCGGGCTGCGGGACGTGGAGTTCGCCGTCCAGCTGCTCCAGCTCGTCCACGGGCGCGGCGACAGCAGCCTGCGCTCCGGCTCCACCCTGGAGGCCCTGTCCGCCCTCGCCGACGGCGGATACGTCGGGCGGGCCGACGCGGCCCAGCTGGACGAGGCCTACCGCTTCCTGCGGGCCATGGAGCACCGCATCCAGCTCTACCGGCTGCACCGCACCCACCTGGTCCCCGAGGACGAGGCGGACCTGCGGCGGCTCGGCCGCTCCCTCGGCCTGCGCACCGACCCGGTCACCGAGCTCAACCGCGCGTGGCGGCGGCACGCCTCCGTGGTGCGGCGGCTGCACGAGAAGCTCTTCTACCGGCCGCTCCTGGACGCCGTCGCCCAGCTGGCACCCGGCGAGCGGCGGCTCAGCGCCAAGGCCGCCGTCATCCGGCTGGAGGCCCTCGGATACGCGGACCCGGCCGCCGCCCTGCGCCACCTGGAGGCCCTCTCCTCCGGGGTCTCGCGCAAGGCGGCCATCCAGCGCACCCTCCTCCCGGTGCTGCTGGGCTGGTTCGCGGACTCCGCCGACCCGGACGCCGGACTCCTCGGCTTCCGGCAGGTGTCCGACGCGCTCGGCAAGACCCCCTGGTACCTGCGGCTGCTCCGGGACGAGGGCGCGGCGGCCGAGAACCTCGCCCGGGTCCTGTCGGCCGGCCGGCTCGCCCCCGACCTCCTGATGCGCGCCCCCGAGGCCGTCGCCATCCTGGGCGACCCCGAGGGGCTGAAGCCGCGCAGCCGGGAGCACCTGGAACAGGAGGTGCTGGCCGCCGTCCGGCGCGCCCCCGACGCCGAGACGGCGGTCGCGGTGACGCGCGGGGTGCGGCGCCGGGAGCTCTTCCGTACGGCCGCCGCCGACCTGATCGGCTCCTACGGCACCGAGGAGAACCCCGCCGAACCCGACCCCGGCGCCCTCGTGGACCGCGTCGGCCCCGCCGTCACGGACCTGAACGCGGCCACGATCTCCGGTGCCCTGCGCGCCGCCGTACGCGAGCGGTGGGGCGACACCCTGCCGACCCGGTTCGCCGTCATCGGCATGGGCCGTTTCGGCGGGCACGAGCTGAGCTACGGCTCCGACGCCGACGTGCTGTTCGTGCACGAGCCCCGCGAAGGGGTCGGCGACGAGGAGGCGGCCCGCGCCGCGAACGCCGTCGTCACCGAGGTGCGCCGGCTGCTCCAGCTCCCCACCGCCGACCCGCCGCTGCTGATCGACGCCGACCTGCGCCCGGAGGGCAAGAGCGGCCCGCTGGTGCGGACCCTGAAGTCGTACGCCGCCTACTACCGCCGCTGGTCGGCGGTCTGGGAGAGCCAGGCGCTGCTGCGCGCCGAGCCGATGGCCGGGGACGCGGACCTGGGCCGGGACTTCATCGCGATGATCGACCCGCTGCGCTACCCGGCGGAGGGGATCGGTGACGACGCGGTACGGGAGATCCGCCGGCTCAAGGCGCGGATGGAGACCGAGCGCATCCCGAGGGGCGCCGATCCCACGCTCCACGCCAAGCTGGGCCGGGGCGGGCTCAGCGACGTCGAGTGGACCGTCCAGCTCACGCAGCTGCGGCACGGCTGGGCGGAACCCGGCCTGCGCACCACCAGCACCCGCGAGGCGCTGGCCGCGGCGTGCGCGGCCGGGCTGATCGGGCACGAGGAGGCGCGCACGCTCGACGAGGCGTGGGTGCTGGCGACCCGGGTGCGGAACGCGGTGATGCTCGTCCGGGGGCGCCCGGCGGACACCTTCCCGTCCGCCCCGCGTGAGCTGGCGGCGGTGGGCCGGTACCTGGGGTACGAGCCGGGGCACGTCGGGGACATGCTGGACGACTACCGGCGGATCACCCGGCGGGCCCGCGCGGTGGTGGAGGAGCTGTTCTACGGCGCGGCGGGATGACGGCACGCGGTGCGCGGCGGGTGCCGAACGGGCCCATGACGCACAGTTCGGTACGCGGCCCGCGGTGCGCGGTGGGTGCCCAACCGGCCCGTGACGCACAGCTGGTGACGGTACGGAGCGCCCTGCCTACGCTCGGTGCCCGCTACGCCCCCGGCGGTGTCGGCGGCACCGCGGCCGCCGGGTCGGGCTCGGGCCGCCGGGGCGCCACCGGACGGGACGCGGACGGCGCCGAGGGACCCGGGCGGCGCCGCGGGGCGACCCGGCCCCAGGGGCGGTGCGGGACACGCGGGCGACCCGGCCGTCTCCGGGCCGGTACCGTCCTCGGCAGCCGGTGCGGCAGCGATCCGTACCAGACGTACGACACCGCGTAACCGAACGCCAGGCAGACCATGCCGCCCACCGCGTCCAGCCAGAAGTGGTTCGCCGTGGCCACGATCACCACCAGGGTCACCGTCGGGTACAGCAGGCCCAGGACGCGGGCCCAGGGCGCACGGGCCAGCGCGAAGACGGTCAGCCCGCACCAGAGCGACCAGCCGATGTGCATCGACGGCATCGCGGCGTACTGGTTCGACATCTGCTTGAAGTTGCCCGACGCCATCGACCCCCAGGTCTCGTGCAGCAGCACCGTGTCGATGAAGGAACCGCCGTGCATCAGGCGGGGCGGTGCCAGGGGGAAGAGGTAGTAACCCAGCAGAGCCACGGCCGTGGTGGCGAAGAGGACCAGCCGCGCCGCCCCGTAGCGGCCCGGCTGTCGGCGGAACAGCCACACCAGTACCGCGATCGTGATGACGAAGTGCAGGGTGGCGTAGTAGTAGTTCATCGCCACGATCAGCCATGTCACCGAATTGACGGCATGGTTGACGCTCTGCTCGAAGGCCAGCCCCAGCGTGTGCTCCAGCGACCAGACGCGGTCCGCGTTGCGCAGGGCCGCCGCCTTCTGCTCCGGCACGGCGTTGCGCACCAGCGAGTACAACCAGTAACTCACCGCGATCAGCAGGATTTCGAACCAGAGGCGGGGGCGGCGCGGGGCGCGCGGTGAACCCAGGCGCGCGCGGGAGGTCCACGTCCTCGTCGAACCGCTCGAACCGGCGGAACCGGCCGGAGCGGCGGACCTCGGTCCGTCCTCGGCGAGTGACGGGGTGACCGCCCCGCGGTCTTCCTGTGTCGTCACGTACGCATCACCCATAGGCGCTCAGTCTGCCAGATACGTCCCCCTCCGCCCGATGATCCTCCGGACCCGTGACCCCCGCACATCGGGCCGGGTCAGCGCCGGGGGACGGGGCCCGCGGACGGGCCGGGCCCCGAGGCGGTCGTACCGCGCACGACCAGCTCCGGCATGAACACGAACTCGCTGTGCGGCGCGGGGGTACCGCCGATCTCCTCCAGCAGTGTGCGCACCGCCGCCTGCCCCATGGCCGTCACCGGCTGCCGGATCGTCGTCAGCGGGGGATCGGTGAACGCTATGAGCGGGGAGTCGTCGTACCCGACCACCGACAGATCACGCGGAACCTCCCGCGACAGCCGCCGCGCGGCCCGGATCGCGCCCAGCGCCATCATGTCGCTCGCGCACACCACCGCCGTGCATCCGCGCTCCATCAGCGCCGAGGCCGCCGCCTGTCCGCCCTCCAGCGTGTACAGGGAGTGCTGGATCAACTCCTCGACCGCCGGGGCCGTGAGGCCCAGCTGCTCCCGCATCGTGGAGTGGAAGCCCTCGATCTTGCGGAGCACCGGGACGAAGCGCTTCGGGCCGACCGCCAGGCCGATGCGCTCGTGGCCGAGGGCCACCAGGTGTGTGACCGCGAGCCGCATCGCCGCCCGGTCGTCCGGCGAGATGAACGGCGCCTGCACCTTGGGGGAGAAGCCGTTGACCAGGACGAAGGGCACGCCCTGGGCCCGCAGTTGTTCGTAGCGCTGCATGTCGGCCGAGGTGTCGGCGTGCAGGCCGGAGACGAAGATGATGCCCGAGACCCCGCGGTCCACGAGCATTTCGGTCAGCTCGTCCTCCGTGGAACCGCCCGGGGTCTGTGTCGCCAGTACCGGCGTGTATCCCTGCCGGGTCAGGGCCTGGCCGATGACCTGGGCCAGCGCCGGGAAGATCGGGTTCTCCAGCTCCGGGGTGATCAGTCCGACCAGACCGGCGCTGCGCCGGCGCAGTCGCAGCGGGCGTTCGTACCCGAGGACGTCGAGCGCCGCGAGGACGGATTCGCGGGTGGCCGCCGCGACACCGGGCTTGCCGTTGAGCACGCGGCTGACCGTCGCTTCGCTGACCCCCGCCTGAGCTGCGATATCGGCAAGCCGTGCGGTCATGAGGGGACTGTACCGGGCGTGTGTCGGAATGCCCACCGCCCACCGGATCTTGCTCACCGCTCACCGGATCCGGGCTCCGGGGGACCGGCCGATCCGGCTCGTCGGCCTCCGTACGGAAACCTCTTGCAAGGACTTGCGGTCTCCGTCCATCCGTTCCCGCAAGGATCGCCGCAGCGCCCGGACACGGGGCCTGGCCTGGGAAGGGCAGGATGGAAGCGGTTCCGTCAAGAGGCTTGACGGCAACCTTGAGGACACGCCAATGTAACGATCCCCGGAGCTTGCAGAAATCTTCCGCAAGGTCTTTCGGTCAGCTTTCATCCTTGTTACGTTCACGTCGACCCGGCGCCGCGACGGAGCGGTACGGCAGTTGAAGGAGTTCAGATGCGACGTGGCATAACGGCCACCGCCCTGGTCGCGGCCCTGGCGCTCGCGGCGACCGCCTGCGGCAGTGACGACGAGTCCGGCGGCGGCAGCAAGAGCTCGGGTGAGCTCTCCGGCACGGTGACGTGGTGGGACACCTCGAACGTCGGCAGCGAGGACAAGGTCTTCAAGAAGATCGCCGAGGGTTTCGAGAAGAAGCACCCGAAGGTCGATGTCAAGTACGTCAGCGTCCCGTTCGGTGACGCGCAGAACAAGTTCAAGAACGCGGCCCAGGCCGGCTCCGGCGCCCCGGACGTCATCCGCTCCGAGGTCGCCTGGACCCCCGAGTTCGCCGACCTCGGCTACCTCGCCCCGCTGGACGGCACCGCGGCCCTCAAGGACCAGGACGACTTCCTGAAGCAGGCCGTCGCCTCCACGAAGTACGACGGCAAGACCTACGCGGTCCCGCAGGTCATCGACTCCATGGGCGTCTTCTACAACAAGAAGCTGTTCAAGGACGCCGGCGTCGAGCCGCCCGCGAACATCGACGAGCTGAAGACCGTCTCCAAGAAGATCAAGGACAAGACCGGCAAGACCGGCCTCTACCTGCGCGGCGACGACTCGTACTACTTCCTCTCCTTCCTCTACGGCGAGGGCGGCGACCTGGTCGACGCGTCCTCCCAGACCGTCACCGTCGACAACGCCGCGGGCGCCAAGGCGTTCGGCGTCGTGAAGGACCTCGTCGACTCCGGGGCGGCCAAGACCGACGCCACGGACGGCTGGGAGAACATGATGCAGTCGTTCAAGAACGGCGACGTCGCGATGATGATCAACGGCCCCTGGGCCGTGGCCGACACGCTGACCGGCAAGGAGTTCTCCGACAAGGCGAACCTCGGCATCTCCACGGTCCCGGCCGGCTCCGCCGGTCAGGGCGCCCCGCAGGGCGGCCACAACCTCGCCGTCTACGCGGGCTCCAAGAACCTGGAGGCCAGCTACGCCTTCGTCGACTACATGACCTCCGTCGAGGCCCAGGCGCAGACCGCCGGTGAGCTGAACCTGCTGCCGACCCGCACCTCCGCCTACGCCAAGCAGCAGGCCGTGGACAGCGAGATCGTCCAGTTCTTCAAGCCCGTCGTCGAGACCGCCGTCGAGCGTCCCTGGATCCCGGAGACCGGCAGCCTCTTCGCCCCGCTGAACACCGAGTACACCAACGTCCTCACCGGCCAGACCACGCCCGAGAAGGCCGCCAAGGCGACCGGCGACTCCTACCGCAAGCTCCTCAAGGGCTGGAAGTAACCCAGGAAGGCAGGCCGGCTGATGGCTGTCCACACCAGCCAGTCGGTGGCGAAGGCCGCGGGCGACGACGTCGCCCGCGGCCGGAGCCGCGGTACTGGTAACCCCCCGCCGCCCGGCAAGCTCCGGCGGGCCCTGTCGGTCCACTGGTACGCCTGGACCATGGTCGCCCCGGTCGTGATCGTGATCGGCGTGATCATCGGCTACCCGCTGGTCCGCGGTATCTGGCTGTCGCTGACCGACGCCAACGAGCGCAACGTCGCGCGGTCCATCGGCGTCAACGACATGCCCGCCACCTACGAGTTCGTGGGCCTGGACAACTACGTCGACGCCCTGACCGGCGGCCAGTTCCTCGGCACACTGGGCTGGACGCTGGTGTGGACGGTCTCCTGCGTGGCCATCACCTTCTGCCTGGGCATGGCCCTCGCCAACATCCTCAACCGCAGGATCGCCGGCCGCTCCGCCTACCGGATGGCCCTGATCCTGCCCTGGGCCATTCCCGGATTCGTCTCCGTCTTCGCCTGGCGCTTCCTCTACAACGAGGAGCGCGGCCTGCTCAACAAGATCCTCGGCGGCGCCGGGATCGACGGCATCCCGTGGCTGAACGACCCCACCTGGGCGAAGTTCTCCGTCATCGCCGTCAACGTCTGGCTGGGCATCCCCTTCATCATGGTGGCGCTGCTGGGCGGACTTCAGTCCATACCCTCCGAGCAGTACGAGGCCGCCGAGATGGACGGCGCCACGGCGTGGCAGCGCTTCCGCCACGTCACCCTGCCGGGACTGCGCCCGGTCTCCACCACGGTGGTCCTGCTCTCCACCATCTGGACCTTCAACATGTTCCCGGTGATCTTCCTGCTGACCCGGGGCGGACCGGGTGAGTCCACCCAGATCCTGGTCACCCAGGCGTACAAATTCTCCTTCGAGATCAGCCCGCGCGACTTCGCGCAGTCCTCCACCTGGGGCGTCCTGATCCTCGTACTCCTGATGCTCTTCGCCGTGGTCTACCGGCGAGTGCTCCGCACGCAGGGAGACAACTGGTGACCACCGCCGCACCCACCACCAGCGCACCCGCCACCACCGCGGAGAAGCCCGCCACCCGGCGCCCGGCCCGCCCGCCCCGGCGGCGCGGCGAGCGTTCGCCCGGCGCCTCCGTGGCGCTGCACCTCACGCTGATCATCGCGTCCGTGATCGCCGTCTTCCCGGTGCTCTGGGTCCTGCTGACCTCGCTGAAGCCCGCGAACTACGCCACCACCACGGACTTCTTCAAAGAGACGACGTTCGAGAACTACACCAACCTGATCAGGGACACCGAGTTCCTGACCTGGTTCGGCAACTCCGTGGTCATCGCGGGACTCACCACCGTCCTCGGTGTCTTCGTCTCCGCCACCACCGGCTACGCCGTCAGCCGCTTCCGCTTCCCCGGCAAGCGCGGGCTGATGTGGACGCTGCTGGTCACCCAGATGTTCCCGGTCGCCGTCCTCATCGTGCCGATCTACAACATCATGTCGACCATGGGCCTGATCAACCAGCCGGCCGGGCTCGTCATCACCTACCTCACCATCTCCGTGCCCTTCTGCGCCTGGATGATGAAGGGCTTCTTCGACACGATCCCGCGCGAGATCGACGAGTCGGGACAGGTCGACGGCCTCACCCCGTTCGGCACGTTCTGGCGGCTGATCCTGCCGCTCGCCAAGCCCGGACTCGCCGTCACCGCCTTCTACTCCTTCATCACCGCCTGGGGCGAGGTGGCGTACGCCTCCGCCTTCATGGTCGGTGACGAGAACCTGACGCTCGCGGGCGGACTCCAGAAGTTCGTCAACCAGTACGGCGCCCAGTGGGGCCCCATGACCGCGGCCTCCGTACTGATCGCGATCCCGGCCGCCCTGGTCTTCCTGTTCGCCCAGAAGCACCTGGTCACCGGCATGTCCGCCGGAGCCGTCAAGGGCTGACCCCCACCAGGCCGCACGACCGTACGCACCCGTCACGGCGGCGCCGGATCCCCGACCCGGTCCCGGCGCCGCTCCCCACCCAGACACCCCAGGGACGACATGACCCAGCACCTCGCTGCCCCCTCCACCGGCACGTCCACCGACGCCCCGGGCCACCGCACCGGCTGGTGGCAGGACGCGGTGATCTACCAGGTGTACCCACGCAGCTTCGCCGACGGCAACGGCGACGGCATGGGGGATCTCGCGGGCGTCACCGCGCGGCTCCCGTACCTCCGTGACCTCGGTGTCGACGCCGTCTGGCTCAGCCCCTTCTACGCCTCCCCGCAGGCCGACGCCGGCTACGACGTCGCCGACTACCGGACCATCGACCCGATGTTCGGCAGCCTGCCGGACGCCGACGCCCTGCTCCGCGAGGCCCACGCACTCGGCCTGCGCGTCATCGTCGACCTGGTGCCCAACCACTCCTCGGACCGGCACGAGTGGTTCAAGCGCGCCCTCGCCGAGGGTCCGGGCTCCGCCCTGCGCGACCGCTACCACTTCCGGCCCGGCAAGGGCACCGACGGCGAACTCCCGCCCAACGACTGGGAGTCCATCTTCGGCGGACCCGCCTGGACCCGGACCACCGACCCGGACGGCACCCCCGGCGACTGGTACCTGCACCTCTTCGCGCCCGAGCAGCCCGACTTCAACTGGGAACACCCCGCCGTCGCCGACGAGTTCCGCTCCATCCTGCGCTTCTGGCTGGACATGGGCGTCGACGGCTTCCGCGTCGACGTCGCCCACGGCCTCGTCAAGGCGGACGGCCTGCCCGACCTCGGCTCCCACGACCAGCTGAAGCTGCTGGGCAACGATGTCATGCCGTTCTTCGACCAGGACGGGGTCCACGAGGTCTACCGCAGCTGGCGCACCATCCTCGACGAGTACCCCGCGGGGCCCTCCTCGGACGGCGGGCGGATCCTCGTCGCCGAGGCGTGGACGCCCACCGTCGAGCGCACCGCCAACTACGTGCGGCCCGACGAGATGCACCAGGCGTTCAACTTCCAGTACCTCTCGACCGCCTGGGACGCCGCCGAGCTCCGCAAGGTCATCGACTCCTCACTCGCCGCGATGCGCCCGGTCGGCGCGCCCACCACCTGGGTGCTCTCCAACCACGACGTCACCCGGCACGCCACCCGCTTCGCCAACCCGCCGGGCCTGGGCACCCAGATCCGCACCCCCGGCGACCGGGACAAGGGCCTGCGCCGGGCCCGCGCCGCGACCCTGCTGATGCTGGCACTGCCGGGCTCCGCCTACGTGTACCAGGGCGAGGAGCTCGGCCTGCCCGACGTCACCGACCTGCCCGACGAGGCCCGCCAGGACCCGTCGTTCTTCCGCGCCGAGGGCCAGGACGGCTTCCGCGACGGCTGCCGGGTGCCGATCCCGTGGACCCGCGAGGGCAGCTCGTACGGCTTCGGCGACGGCGGAAGCTGGCTGCCGCAGCCCGCCGGCTGGGGCGACCTCTCCGTCGAGGCGCAGACCGGTGTGGAGGGCTCCACCCTGGAGCTGTACCGGGCCGCCATCGCCGCCCGCCGGGCACATCCCGGGCTCGGCGCGGGCAGCGACGTGGAGTGGGAGAGCGCCCCGGAGGGCGTGCTCGTCCTGCGCCGCCCCGGCTTCGTCTGCACCGTCAACACCACGGGCGCGCCGGTAGAGTTGGCCGTCCCCGGTACCCTGCTGCTCGCCAGCGCCCCGGTCGCCGTCGAGGGCGGCACCGTCGAGCTGCCCGCCGACACCACGGTGTGGTGGACGGTGTGACCGTCCCCGCGGCGAGGACCGGGCCGGCCCCCAGGCTCTCCGACATCGCCGGCCAGGCGGCTGTCAGCGAGGCCACGGTCAGCCGGGTCCTCAACGGGAAGCCGGGCGTCGCGGGCACCACGCGTCAGCGGGTGCTCGCGGCGCTCGACATCCTCGGCTACGAACGCCCCGTACCGCTGCGCAAGCGCAGTGCCGGGCTGATCGGCCTGGTGACGCCCGAGCTCACCAACCCGATCTTCCCGGCGTTCGCCCAGTCCGTGGAACAGGTGCTCGCCGGGCACGGCTACACACCCGTGCTGTGCACCCAACTGCCGGGCGGCGCCACGGAGGACGAGCTGGTCGAACAGCTCGTGGAACGCGGCGTCGGCGGGATCGTCTTCCTCTCGGGCCTGCATGCGGACACCTCGGCGGACCCGGCGCGGTACGCGGCGCTCAGCGAACGAGGGGTGCCGTTCGTCCTGATCAACGGCTACAACGAGCGCATCAGCGCCCCGTTCGTCTCCCCGGACGACCCGGCCGCCGTACGGATGGCGGTGGGTCACCTCGCCGAACTGGGCCACCGCCGCGTCGGCCTGGCGATCGGACCGCAGCGCTACGTACCCTCCCGGCGCAAGCGCGAGGGCTTCATCGACGCCGCCGTCTCGGTCCTGGGCATGGACCGGAGCGAGGCCGAACTCCTGGTCTGCTCCACGCTGTTCAGCGTCGAAGGCGGCCAGGTCGCGGCCGGCGCCCTGCTCGACGCGGGCTGCACGGGCATCGTCTGCGGCAGCGACCTGATGGCGCTCGGCGTCGTCCGGGCGGCCCGGGGCCGGGGCCTGGACGTCCCGCGTGACGTGTCGGTGGTCGGCTTCGACGACTCCCAGCTGATCGCGTTCACCGACCCGCCGCTGACCACGGTGCGCCAGCCCGTCCAGGCGATGGCCTCGGCGGCGGTCGGCGCCCTGCTGGAGGAGATCGGCGGAAGCCCCGTACAGCGCACGGAGTACGTGTTCCAGCCGGAACTGGTGGTACGGGGCTCCACGGCGGCGGTGCGCGGCGCCTGAGGCGTGTGCCCGCGCGGAGACGGAAAGGCCGGGTCCGGAGGGACCCGGCCTTTCAGCGCCCGGCCGTGTGCGCCACGAAGGCGTTCCATGTGGTGGGGGCGAACCTCAGGTGCGGTCCGGAGGCGTTCTTGGAGTCGCGGAGGTGGATGCCGCCGGGGCCGGGAGCCGCCTCGACGCAGTCGGCCTCGCTGCTGTTACTGCTGTAGCTGCTCTTGAACCACTTCAGCTCGTGCTCGTGAATGCCCTCGATGGAGAGCTCGCTGATCATGTTTCTCCCAAAAGTTGGTTGATGAAGGCCAGCGACTCACGGGGAGTGAGAGCCTGGGCTCGGATCATGCCCTACCGCAACTCAAGGATTCTGAGCTGCTTCGGGTCATCGACCGCCCGGCCGTTGAACGCCCCTTCCGAGCGCCCCAGCGCGGAGCCGTCCCCGAACTTCAGCACCTGCGTCTCCCCTTGCATCCCGGCGTGCTCCTCGCGGTCAATCGGCATGACCTGGATGGCGACGTTCCTCAACTGGGCTGCCTGCACAAGGTGTTCGAGCTGTCGACGTAGCACCATCGTGCCCCCGAGTGGGGTCCATCGCGGCGTACGCCTCCGCATCGAGGTGACCGACACTCTGGGTGAGCGGTTGCCTTCCGTGCCCGGCGCCGTCAAACCCCCGCCCGGTGACGCCGAGTCGGGGCGCGGCCTGCTCATCGTCGAGGCGCTCGCCGACCGTTGGGGCGTCGAGGCCGGACCTGTCCCACGCAAGACGGTCTGGGCCGAAATCGACCTGGTGCGGTGACCGCCACCAAGTCGGTAAATCTGCTTGATCACCCACTCGGGTGATATGGACCAACTGGACTGGATAGAACCCAGGTTGCGCTGCATATGCTGATGTCACATGCAGCGGGCCACAGACCCTCTTCATCGCGATCCGTCCGGCCGCGCGCATTCATTCGACCCTCCGGCCGGAGCCAAGACCGGTGTCGGTGTCCTGCTGGACGCCACAAGGCTTGGGCAACCGCCCCGCCGCACAACAGTGGAGGAACCTGGTGGCCGTGGACCTTTCCTTCTACACCTCGCCGCTCTCCGAAGAAATCCGCGACGAGGGCCGTGCCGAGGGGCGTGCTGAGGGGCGCGCCGAGATGCTCTTGTCGGCCCTCGACGTGCGGGGTATCGGCGTCACCGACACCATCCGCGAGAAGATCACCGCCTGCCCTGATCCGGAGCTCCTCCACCGGTCGCTGGGTCGTGTGTTTTCCGCTACGACTGCCGAAGAGATCTTCGGTGAATGATGCCTGTGCCGACGGGATCGGTAGCGCGGCGTTCCGGTCCCGTTCGTCCCGCACGGCACACCGGCATCGGGCCGGGCGCACAGCGGCGGAGGCTCCCGGTGGCTGATCTCTCCTTCTACATCTCGCCCCTGTCCGAAGAGATCCGCGAGGAGGGCCGCGTCCAAGGCCGTGCCGAGGCCCGCGAGGAGGGCCGCGTCCAAGCCTGGGTCCAGGGCATTCTGTACGCCTTCGACGTACGGGGTATCGACGTCACCGACGAGATGAGGCGGAGGGTCGCCACCTGCGGTGACATGGAGCTTCTGCGTCACTGGCTGGGCCGTGCGGTCGTCGCCGGCACCGCCGCAGAGGTCTTCCGTGAGGAGCCCACGGATCGGGGACCCGCCCCGTCCCGGTAGCGACGGGAGACGGCAGGGCGTGGCCGTCGCCAGGTCGGTGGCGGCGACGCCCTCGGCGCATCGATCGCGGAGACGAGGGCGCCGCCGGACCGGCGCTCGCCCTCAGTCCTCCCCGTCGCCCTCCTCGTAGAGCCGTACCGTGCTGAGGATTTCGCGGATCGTGGCGTCGGGCACCTCGTCGGGCACCCCGTGTGCCCCGACGTAGGTCCAGGACACGTAGGCGCCCTCCGCGTTCTTGAAGGCGAAGGTCACCGCCTTGCCGTCGCTGTCGCACGTGCCCTGCTTCGGAACACCGGACGAGGTGACCGTCACGAGGCTGCCCTCGATACCCGACTTCGTCCGGTAGGTCTCCGGCTCACCGATCGTCAGACGGGTGCGGTCGGGCTGCGTGTACGCGCCGTAGACCCACGTCTTCGCGGTGTCCTCGGCGGCCTCGGCGGTGCTCTTGGCGCCCTTCTCCCCGGTGGTGCCCACCGAGGCGAGCGGGGTGTCCTCCTGGGTGCCGTTCTTGTCGTCGTCGGACGTGCACCACTTCTCCTTGAGGACCGCCGGGGCCATCATCGCGACCAGCGGCTTCTCCTCGGGATCGCTCTTCTCCGCGACATAGCTCACCCAGTCCGTGGACTGCCGCGCCCAGGAGCCCGGCGCGTCGAAGGTGATGCCCCGCTTGGGGTTGACCACCGTGTTCCAGCCCGGGACGAGCGGGCCCGAGCCGCCCTTGGCAGCCGCCCGGTCCGTGGTGTCGCCGCTCGACGAGTCCGCCGCCGTGGGCTTCGTGTCCGGCGTACCGCCCCCGTCGTCGCGGAGCACCAGGAAACCGGTGACCCCGCACGCCACGACGACCACGGCGGCAGCGGCCACGACGGCGACCGTGGTCCGGTTCCAGGAGCGGCGGGGCGGTTCCGGCGCGCCCATGCCGACCGTGGGCGCGGCATGCCACTCAGGGCCCGGCCCGCTGGGTTGCGTGGGAGGTGAACCCGTGGGCCCGTCCTGCGGGTTGGGCTGTCCGGAAGGCGACTGTTGTCCTGGCCACATGAGCGGTGAGTGTAATGGGCACCTCACAGCGGGCCCGGTCGCGGGGGTATGCCGCAGAAGCGGGGTGCCGGTGCGTGCGCGGCGCCACGGCGGGCGCGGGTGTCCGTGCGTCGTACCTTGGAGGTGGCCGTGCGGGACCGCGGCCGGGGTCCGGGCTCCGGCGGAAGCGCCGCAACGGTGGCGAGCGTCGTGTCGGCGGGTGCCGGCCCGGGATTCTCTGGGAGGAAGCTGTGAACTCTGACGAACCGACCGTCCGTCCTGCCGCACCGGCGGCCGGTGACCTGCCCCGTCTGGAGCGTGCCGTCGATCTCGCGGCCGAGGCGTTGCGTGCCGGGGACGAACCGTTCGGCTCGGTGCTGGTCGGCGCGGACGGGACGGTCCTGGCGGAGGAACGCAATCGTGTCCATACGCTCGACGACCCGACGTGGCACCCGGAATTCGAGCTGGTGCGGTGGGCCACGGCTCACCTTTCCCGGAACGAGCGGGCGAAGGCCACCGTCTTCACCTCCGGCGAGCACTGCCCCATGTGTGCCGCCGCGCATGGCTGGGCCGGTCTGGGGGCTGTCGTGTACGCCCACTCGGCCGCTCAGTTGGCGCGATGGCTGGACGAACTGGGCGTGCCGTCGCCCCCGGTGCGCTGCATGGCGATCGGTGACGTGGTCCCCGGCCTGGAGGTGCGTGGTCCCGCGCCGGAGCTGACCGGCCGGATGCGCGCTCTGCACCACGCGTTCCACCGTGGACCGCGAGACGGCGAGCAGCGGTCCGGCTGACGTCCCGGGCGGCCTTCCGGCGCCTCTCGCGGGGGACCGGCCCGCCCGGCCCGCTTGCGGGGTCACGGGGTCGGCCGCGAGCCCGTACAAGTGGCCCGCATCTGACCCTTGTCAGTATACAGAATCCTGGTTACTGTTTGGTTTGTGAACGATCTCGACGACCGCCTCCTCACGCGCAACGGTCTCGCCGCGCGGCAGCTCGCAGTCCTGCTCCTGCACCACGAGCCGGACACCCGACTGCCCCGTGTGCGCGACTTCGCGGAGGAGCTGGGGTGCGGAAACGGCACGGTCCAGGCCGCTCTCCGCCTGCTGGAGGAGTCCGGGGCGATCTCCACGACCGCGCGCGGTCACCTCGGCACGTTCCTCGTCCACTCCGACCGCGCCGCTCTCTGGCGGCTGTCCGGCCTGGGGACCCTGCTCGCGGCCATGCCGCTTCCCTACTCGCGGCGGTACGAGGGTCTGGCGACCGGGCTGCGCAGCGCGTTCGAGGAAGCGGGCGCGCCGTTCGCGATCACGTTCATGCGGGGCGCCGGAGCCCGGACCGCCGCGCTGCTGGAAGGCAAGGTCGACCTGGTCGTCCTGTCGCGCTTCGCCGCCGACCAGCTGATCGCCGAGCACCCGGTGGAGCTGGTGGCCGACCTGGGGCCTGCCACGTACGTGGGCGCGCACGGCATGCTGGTCCGGCGCGGCGTGGACCTGGACGCGCCGGGGCTGCGGGTGGCCGTGGACCACGCGTCGGAGGATCTGCGGATGCTCGTGGAGCGGGTCTTCGCCGACCGCGAGGACGTGGTGTGGCGGGAGGCGTCGTACATGCAACTGGCCGATCTGTTCGCCCGCGACGAGGTCGACGCGACGGTCTGGAACCTGGACGAGGCGCAGGACCGGCTCGGGGTCGGGGTCGATGTGCTGCCGCTCGGGGGTGAGGTCACCCGGGAGCTGGCGCTGCGCAACTCCACCGCCGCGGTCATCGGCCGGTCGGAGGGCGCCAAGGCGCTCGCCGCGGTCCGCGACTCGCTGGACCTGTCGCTGGTGACCCGGCTTCAGAACGAGGTGCTGCGTGGTGAGCGTGTCCCCTCGTACTGACCGGCGGGTCCGGGCGAGTACCGGCCCGCCGGGCCCCGGTGGTACTGACCGCCCGGTTCAGTGACCGGTGTCTCACCACTCCCGAGGTTCGCTCGGCCTCAGAATACAAAATCCTGGTTACTGTTGATTTCAGGAGGATCACCATGGACGACCAGCTGGCACTGCGGATCCAGCTCTTCCGCGAAGGCGGCCAGGCCCGGCCCGAGGTGGCGGACTTCGTCACCGCCGAGCTGGCCTCTCTGGAGGCCGAGGGCCGTACCGTCACCGAAGCGACGGCGGGGATGCTGACCAGCCATCTGATCATGGCTCTCGGCCGGATCCTGGACGGCGAGCCGATCGAGCAGTTCCTCACCGACGAGCAGGTCGCCGCCGAGCTGGCCGGCCACCCCGACGCCGTCGCCCGCGCCCGAGCCGTCTCGGCACGTGCCGAACGGGAACTGGGGGCCCCGCTTCCCGAGTCCGAGGTCAACTTCCTCGGCATGCACCTGGCCGTACTGGCCCAGCAGCCCCCCGCCGCCCCCGGAGCCTGACCGGCCGCGGCAGGCGGCCACGCCGCCCCCGCCCCGGCGCGAACCGAAAAGAACCGAAGAACCGAAGAACCGAAGAACCGACGGACCGTCACAGAGAACGACCGTCACAGAGAACGACCCGCACACAGAACGACCCGCACACAGAACGACCGACACACAGGGAGCAACAGCCATGACGAAGATCCTCACCGGCGGGGTCGGCAAGGCCGAAGTCACCGCGGTCATCGGCAAGCTCGGCATCGACACGCTGGACGTCGTCTCCTCCAGCGACATGGACGCCGCGATGAAGCTGCGGGCCGGCCAGGCCGACTACTACCTGGGCACCTGCCACACGGGCGCCGGCGCGTCCCTGGGCGTGCTCGTCGGCCTGATGGGCAGCGCCGCCTGCCACACCTTCGGGCGGAGCGTCCCGACCGAGGAAGAGATCACCGCACTGCTGGCCGACGGCAAGAAGGTCTTCGGCTTCTCGATGGACCAGACCGACGTCATCGCCCCCCTCATGGCGCGCGCCATCGCCGCCCGAGGCTGACCCCAGCCTCTTCCCACCACCCGGGCACCAAGGAGTGACTCGTGAGTACCACACTCGCCGCCGGAGCCGGCCTCGACTTCACGCTGGCCCAGCAGCTCACGGTGATAGCCCTCTGTGCGCTGACGGCCTACATCTCGCACATGGCCCTGGCCGTCTTCAACGACGGCGTACGCCCCTTCATGCTGGACTTCATCCAGGGGCGCACCACGCGCAGCGCGACCACGGCTGTCTCGTTCGGTCTCTCCGCCGGGTTCATCTTCGGGCTCGGTGCCCCGATGGCCCTGTCCACCGGCGTCCTGAACCCGTGGCTGGTCTTCCTGCCCACCGACATCCTCGGGATCCTGGCGCCGAAGAAGTGGCTCGCCCCGCTGCTGGGCGGAGCCTGGGGCGCGGTCGTCGTCTTCGGTCTGAACGGTGCGAACAACGTCGCCCACGACCTGCCGGTCGACTTCCTGACCGCGATGCAGCAGATGTCGACGCCGATCCTGTTCCTCTTCACGCTGTTCCCGGTGCTCGCCATCACCAAGCAGTTCGGACGCAGGTGGGGCGGTGTCGCGGGCGTCCTCGAACTGGCCCTCGTCGTCATGACCATGAAGCTCTGGCCGAACATGTTCGCCGGAGCGCTGGCCATGGCCGCCGGTGTGCTGATGCTCATCGGGCTGGCCGTCTCCAAGGACATACGACAGCGCCGGGCCGACCGGGCCGCGGGTGTCGCGGAGACCGTCGTGGCGGAAGCGGACGACCCGATGGCGTCGCTGTTCAGCGCCAGCGCGGCCCGGCTGCGCCGGTATCTGCCGCTGTTCATGGTGCTCGGCGCCGGAGTCTGTGTGCTCGCCCAGATGCACATATTCGGCGGTGGCGAGGCGACCAGCTTCCTGATCGCGAAGGGGCAGTACTCCGAGGCCGCCCAGGTCGACTTCTACCGGGTGTTCGGCTTCATCCCGCTGATCGCGACCACCGCGCTCGCCTCCGGCGCGTACGGCATCGCGGGCTTCACGCTGGTGTACCCGATCGGCTACCTGATGCCGAACCCGTTCGTGGCGGCCGTCGTCGGCGCGCTCGTGTTCGCCGTCGAGGTGCTGGCCCTCTCCCTGATCGGCAGGGCCCTCGGCAAGCTGCCCAGCGTCCGTGACTCCTCCGAGCACCTGCGCAGCGCCATCGGCGACACCCTCCAGCTCGCGATCCTCTTCGGTTCGCTGATGGCCGCCAACGCCATGGGCGGCGGGCTCGGCATCCTCGTCGTCGGCGGACTGTACCTGCTGAACGAGGCGATGGGCCGTCCCGTCGTGAAGATGGCCGCCGCACCGGCGGCCGTGATCGTCGGCGGCGTCCTGCTCAACATCCTGTACTGGCTCGACCTGTTCACCCCGATCAAGGGCTGACCCGCCCCGGACCGGACCGGGCCGTACGCGAAGAAGGAACCCCCACATGAACCACTCCGCCCGGCACACCCTGCGTACCGTCAGCGGTGACCTCGCGACCGAGGCCGTCCACGGCCCCGTCCTCGCCCATGAGCACCTCGTCCTCGACCTGGACCAGCGGGGTGACGGCGCGGCCGTCCTCGACCCACGGCTCCACGCTGCGGCGGTGACCGCCGAACTGAGCGAGCTACGGGAGGAGTTCGGGCTCTCCCTGGTCGTGGAGCTGACCTGCCGGGGCATGGGACGCGACGCCCGCGCCCTGGCCTCGATCGCGCGGGACGCCCAGGTCGCGGTGGTCGCCGCGACCGGCTGGTACTACGAGCCGTTCCACACGCCCGAGATCGACGGCGCCGACGTGGAAGCGCTCACCGCGGTCCTGGTCCGCGAGATCGAGGACGGCATCGGCACGACCGGTGTCCGCCCCGGCGTCCTCGGCGAACTCGGCAGCCACGGGGACGTCCCCACCCCTGCCGAGGCCACGGTGCTGCGAGCCGGCGCGCGGGCCGCCCGGGCCACCGGCCTCTCCCTCGCCACCCACGCGCAGCTGGGCCGCGGCGGGCTCGCCCAGCTGGAACTGCTCACCGCCGAGGGGCTGCCCGCCCACCGTGTGAGCATCGGCCACCAGGACCTCCTGGACGACCCGGGCGTCCACCGGGAGATCGCGGCGAGCGGGGCGTACGTCGCCTTCGACACGGTCGGCAAGTCCTCCTACCAGAGCGACCGGACCCGGCTGCGGCTGCTGCTCGCGCTGGTGGAGGCCGGACACGCCGACCGGGCCCTGCTCAGCTGCGACATCTCGCGCCACGGATACCTCCGGGACGAGGGCGGCCAGGGGTACGGGCACCTCTTCCGCCACTTCCTGCCCGCGCTCCGGGCGGCGGGCGCCGACGACGACCTGATCGACCTGCTGACCCGCCGCAACCCGCTGCGCTTCCTGAGCGGCGCGAGCGACGAGGAGAACTGACATGAGCCCCGTACCACCCGGACTTCCCCCCACCTTCCCGCTGGCGACCGTCGGCCTGGAGGACGCCGTCGCCACGCAGTTCCGGCTGCTGGAGGCGACCGCGGCACACTTCGAGGGCCACGAGCTCTTCTCCGCCGACGCCGGAGTCGTCCCCGGCCTCGGCCGCCCCCGCACCACCGCGCGCGTCGAGGCGGTGCTCGCCGACTTCTTCGGTGCCGACGACGCCGCCCTCGTACAGGGCGCGGGCACGGGCGCGATCCGGGCCGCCCTCAGCGCGGCCGTCCGCGCGGGCGACCCGCTGCTCATCCACCGGGCCCCGGTCTACCGCACCACGGAGGTCACCCTGAGGGGCATCGGCGTACGGACCCTCGACGCCGACTTCAACGACGCCCGGACCCTGGGCGAGACCCTGGCGTCCGGGCGGACCCGCTGGGCGTACATCCAGCACACCCGCCAGCGGCTCGCCGACTCCTACGATCCGGCCGAGGTCATCGCCGCCTGCCGGGCGGCCGGGGTCCGCACGATCGTCGACGACAACTACGCCGTCATGCGCACCCCCGCCGCCGGTGTGGAACTGGGAGCCGACGCCTCCTGCTTCTCCCTGTTCAAACTGCACGGACCGGAGGGCGTCGGCGTCGTCGTCGGAGCCCGCGACCTGGTCGCGCACATCCGCCGCGACAACTACTCCGGCGGCGGGCAGGTCCAGGGCCACCAGGCACTCGACGCCCTGCGCGCCCTCACCCACGTCCCCGTCATGTGGTCGGTGCAGTCGCGGGTGGGCGCCGAGGTCGCACGACGGCTGACGGCCGGTGAGGTGGAGGGCGTGGCCGAGGTACGGATCGCCAACGCCCAGGACCGCTGCCTCCTCGTCCGCCTCGACCGGCCCGTCGCCGCGCGGCTCCCCTCCGTCGCCGCCCGCTTCGGAGCCGCGCCCTACCCCGTCGGCTCCAACTCCCGCTACGAGATCGCCCCGCTCTTCTACCGGATGTCCAGCTCGGCTCTCGACGACCTCCCCGAACTCGCCGACTGGACCGTACGCATCAACCCGATGCGGGCGGGCGCGGATCTCGTCATCGACATCCTGCGCCGCTCGCTGGCCGCCCTGGACGCCCCGGAGGACGACTGACCGTGTTTCTCGACACCGTGCTCACCCGCAACCCCGGGCTCGTCGACGCCGCGGCCGCGCTCCACCGCGACGGCGAGATCCCGCCCGACACCTACGTCGTGGACCTGGACGCCGTCGAGGCCAACGCGGCGCTGCTGGCGGCGGAGGCCGAACGCCTCGGCATCAGCCTCTGGTTCGTCGTCAAGCAGATCGGCCGCAACCCCGAACTCATCCGGGCCGTCGCCCGGCACATCCCCCGCTCGGCCGCCATCGATCCGGCCGAGGCACGCGCCCTCCACGCCGCCGGCGCCCGGCCCGGCAACCTCGGCCACCTCGTCCAGATCCCCCCTCGGGCACTGCCGGACATGCTGGCCTGGCGTCCGGAGGCCGTCACGGTCTTCGACCTGGCCAACGCCCGCGCCGTCGCCGAGGCGGCACGCGGCCTGGGCTTCGTCCAGGACGTCCTGGTCCGGCTCGAAGCCGCCGACGGCGCCGCCTACCCCGGGCAGGAGGGCGGCGTCCCCCTCGACCGCCTGGACGCGTTCGCCAAGGACGCCGAGGAACTGGACGGCATCCGGATCGCGGGCGTCACCGCCTTCCCGTGCGTCCTGTGCGACCCCGCGACGGGCGTGCCGACCGCCACACCCAACTTCGGCCTGGCGCTGAAGGCCCGCGACCTCCTGGCCGCGCGCGGACACCACGACCTCAAGCTCAGCGCCCCCAGCGCCACCTCGATGGCCTCCCTGCCGCTGCTCGCCGAACTGGGCGCCACCCACGGCGAGCCCGGCCACGCCCTGACCGGCACGACCCCGCTGCACGCCCTCGACCCCGGCCAGCCGGAGAAGCCCGCCTACGTGTACGTCAGCGAAGTCGCCCACACCCTCGACGACGGCCGCCCCGCCATACACGGCGGGGGCTTCTACAGCCGCTCCCGGATCCGCGGCGCCCTCCTCCCGCGCACCGGTACCCGGCTCGGCGTGCGGCCCGCGCCCGCCGAGAACATCGACTACTACCGGCTGCTCGACCCGCCCGAGCGCGCGTCGGACGTCCGCGTCGGGGACACCGCGCTGCTCGCCTTCCGTACCCAGATCTTCGTGACCCGGTCGACCGTCGCCGTCGTCTCCGGACTGTCCTCCGGCACCCCCCGGCTGAACGGCCTGTACGACTCCCACGGCCGAGCCCTGTAAGGAGCACCCCATGGCCAAGACCGTCATCGTCGTCATCGACGGATTCGGCGTCGGCGCCATGCCCGACGCGGGCGACCTGCGCCCCGGCGACCTCGCCGCCGACACCTGCCGACACGTGCTCGACCACTGCCGCACGGCGTTCGGGCGGCCGCTGCGGCTGCCGGTGCTCGGGGCGCTGGGGCTCGGGCTGGTGCACCCGCACCCGGATCTGGCACGCCGCACCCACCTGCCCGTGGCCGCGGGCCGGGCCGCGCTCGGCTACCCGGGGGCGGACACCTTCGCGGGCCACCAGACCATGATGGGCGCCGACTTCAGCCGGGTGACGGTGGCCAGGCTCGCCGACCACATCGGCGAGGTGACCGACGCGCTCACGACCGCCGGCCACCGGGTCGAACGGCTCGACGGGCAGCCGCTGCTCGTCGTCGACGGGACGGTCCTGGTCCACGACAACCTGGAGGCCGACCCCGGCATCAACTGGAACGCCTCCGGCCGCCTGGACGACCTGCCCTTCGACGGACCCCACGGCATCCTCGCCGTCGCCCGCACGGTGCGCGCCGTCGCGCCGGTCGCCCGGGTCATCGCCGTCGGCGGCCACGCGGACGGCCCGCTCCGTGACCACGTCCGTCCCGGCGACGGGGGGACGATCGGGCTGGACACGCCCGCCACCGGTTTCTACCGCAACGGCGGCCTCCAGGTGCGGCACCTGGGCGCCGCGCTCGACCACACCCGCCAGCTTCCCGAACTGGCGGTCCGGGCGGGGATCCCGGTCGTCCTGGTGGGCAAGGCCGCCGACATCCTGGAGTGCGAGGCGGCGACGCGCCGTCCGGCCGTCGCCACCGCCGACGTCCTCGCGCACACCCTGGAGGCGGTACGCGCCGAGGGCGACGCCCTCGTGGTCGCGAACGTCCAGGAGACGGACCTGGCGGGGCACCAGCAGGACCCGGAGCGTTACGGCCGCCTGCTGGAGCAGGTGGACGCGGGCCTCGCCGGGCTGCTGGCGCTGCTCGCGGACCCCGGCGACCGGCTGATCGTCACCGGAGACCACGGGAACGATCCCACGATCGGCCACGCGCTCCACACCCGTGAGTACGTGCCCGTGCTCATCCACCGACCGGGGGCGCGCGGGGTGGAACTCCTCCCGGACGCGCACAGCCTGGCGGACATCGGGGCCACCGCCGCCCTGTCGCTGGCACTGGACCCGGAAGGTCTCGCGGTCGGCACCCCCCTGCGCACCGGCCGGCACGCGGCCTGAGCGAGGCGTGACGGGCGGGCGCGGAAGGGGACCGTCCCCACGCGGAAGAGGGCCGTCCCCCCGCGCGCGGAAGAGGTCCGGAAGTCGGCCCAGGTCGGGCCGGCGGGGAAGCGACTCGCCGGACCTCTCCGCGCCGTGACCGGCCCGGCCGGCCGGGCGCGTGGGGCCCGGCGGACCGGACCCCCGGCCGGCCGGGCCGGAGTCGGGACGAACTTAACAGGGCCGCAATATCTTGCGTAAGTCCTTGCAGGAAGAAATCTCCGAGATTTCGTGGATGTGAGCGGGGCGTCATCGCGTCGTGTCCAGGGGGTTGACCGGGGCAGGTCAGGCTCGTACGGTCTGCTGCGCACGAGGTTTTGCATCCTTGCTGCAAGAACCTTCAAAGCCTTGAGGGCACGGCGCGTTGCCATGTGAGGCTGCTCCGCCCTTCCCCGTACCTCCCCCCACCGCAGGAGGAATCATGGCTCGAAGATCACTCTCGGCCTCGCTCGCCCTGGTCACGGGCGCCGCCGTCCTCGCCCTCCCCGCCGGTCTCGGCACCGCCGGCGTGGCCCAGGCCGCCCCGCCCGGCGACAAGGACGTCACCGCGGTGATGTTCGAGTGGAAGTTCGACTCCGTCGCCAAGGCGTGCACCGGCAGCCTCGGGCCCGCCGGATACGGCTACGTCCAGGTCTCCCCGCCCCAGGAGCACATCCAGGGCGGGCAGTGGTGGACCTCCTACCAGCCCGTCAGCTACAAGATCGCCGGCCGGCTCGGTGACCGTACGTCCTTCGCGAACATGGTGAGCACCTGTCACGGCGCGGGCGTCAAGGTCGTCGCCGACTCGGTCATCAACCACATGTCGGCCGGTTCGGGCACCGGTACGGGCGGGTCCCCGTACACCAAGTACGACTACCCGGGCCTCTACTCCGTCAACGACATGAACGACTGCCAGTCGGAGATCACCAACTACGGCGACCGCGCCAACGTCCAGAACTGCGAACTCGTCGGGCTCGCCGACCTGGACACCGGCGAGGAGTACGTACGCGGGAGGATAGCCGGGTACCTGAACGACCTGCTCTCCCTCGGCGTGGACGGCTTCCGGATCGACGCCGCCAAGCACATGCCGGCCCAGGACCTCGCGAACATCAAGTCCCGGCTGAGCAACCCGAACGCGTACTGGAAGCAGGAGGCCATCTACGGCGCGGGCGAGGCGGTGTCGCCCACCGAGTACCTCGGCACCGGTGACGTCCAGGAGTTCCGCTACGCCCGCTCCCTCAAGCAGACCTTCCTCAACGAGAACCTCGCCAACCTGAAGAACTTCGGCGAGGGCTGGGGCTTCATGGAGTCGGGCAGGTCGGCGGTCTTCGTCGACAACCACGACACCGAGCGCAACGGCGAGACGCTGAACTACAAGAACGGCGCGAACTACACGCTGGCGAGCGTCTTCATGCTGGCCTACCCCTACGGCTCCCCGGACGTCCACTCCGGCTACGAGTGGTCCGACAAGGACGCCGGTCCGCCCAACGGCGGCCAGGTGAACGCCTGTTACAGCGACGGCTGGAAGTGCCAGCACGCCTGGACCGAGATCTCCTCCATGGTCGGCTTCCGCAACGCCGCCCGCGGCCAGGGCGTCACCGACTGGTGGGACGACGGCGGCGACCGGATCGCCTTCGGGCGCGGCTCCAAGGCGTACGTGGCCATCAACCACGAGGGTTCCTCGCTGACCCGTACGTTCCAGACGTCGCTGCCCGCCGGTGACTACTGCGACGTCCAGTCCGGCAAGGGCGTCACCGTCAACGGCTCCGGCCAGTTCACCGCCACCCTGGGCGCCGACACCGCGGTCGCCCTGCACGTGGGCGCGCGTACGTGCACCGGCGGGGGCACCACCCCGGACCCCGAGCCCGGCAACGGCTCGTCCGGCGCCTCCTTCGGCGTCAACGCCACCACGGTCATGGGCCAGAACATCTACGTCACCGGCAACCAGGCCGCCCTCGGCAACTGGAACCCCGGCAGCGCCCTGAAGCTCGACCCGGCGACGTACCCGGTCTGGAAGCTCGACGTCGCCCTGCCCGCCGGGACCGCGTTCGAGTACAAGTACGTCCGCAAGGACGCGGCCGGCAACGTCACCTGGGAGAACGGCGCCAACCGCACCGCCACCGTGCCGGCCTCCGGCAAGGTCACGCTGACCGCCGACGTCTGGCGCGGCTGAGACCCCGTCACCCCGCGGGCCGGGGACGCCGCCACGCGTCCCCGGCCCGCACCGCTCCACCCACCCCTGAACGCCGAGGAGAACCCGCCCGTGTCCCGAACCACCCTGCGGCGGGGAGCCGTCGCCGCGCTGTGCGCCGCGCTGCTGCCCGTCGTGCCGGCGGCGGCCACCGCGTCCGCCGCGCCCCGGCCCCCGTCACCACCCTCGGACGCGAAGCTCGCCAGGGAACCGGCCCGGCACGACCTGACCCGCGAGCAGTTCTACTTCGTGCTGCCCGACCGGTTCGCCAACGGTGACACCTCCAACGACCGTGGCGGGCTGCGGGGTTCACGGCTGGAGACCGGCTTCGACCCCACCGACAAGGGCTTCTACCAGGGCGGCGACCTCAAGGGCCTCACCCAGCGGCTCGACTACGTCAAGGGCCTCGGCACCACCGCCATCTGGCTCGCCCCGATCTTCAAGAACCGGCCCGTCCAGGGCACCGGCAAGGACGCCTCGGCCGGCTACCACGGCTACTGGATCACCGACTTCACCCAGGTGGACCCGCACTTCGGCACCAACGCCGACCTGTCGAAGCTGATCGACAAGGCCCACGGCAAGGGCATGAAGGTCTTCTTCGACGTCATCACCAACCACACCGCCGACACCGTGGACTACGCCGAGAAGGAGTACGGCTACAAGCCCAAGGGCGCCTACCCCTACCTCGACACGGAGGGCCGCCCCTTCGACGACAGCGACGGCATGCGGAAGGTGGACGCCGCCTCCTTCCCGTACACCCCCGTCACCACGGGCACGAAGGTCCCCGCCTGGCTCAACGACCCCACGATGTACCACAACCGGGGTGACTCCACCTACGCGGGCGAGTCCACCGAGTACGGCGACTTCTCCGGCCTGGACGACCTGTGGACCGAGCGCCCCGAGGTCGTGACCGGCATGGAGAAGATCTACGAGAAGTGGGTCCGCGACTTCGGCATCGACGGCTTCCGCATCGACACCGTCAAACACGTCGACCTCGACTTCTGGACCCAGTGGGCCACCGCGCTCGACGCCTACGCGGCCAAGCGGGGCCGCGACGACTTCTTCATGTTCGGCGAGGTCTACTCCGCCGACACCGCGGTCACCTCGCCCTACGTCACCCGGGGCCGGCTCGACGCGACCCTCGACTTCCCGTTCCAGGAAGCCGCCCGGCAGTACGCCTCCCAGGGCGCCCCGGCCTCGAAGCTGGCCGCCGTCTACGGGGACGACTACCGCTACACCACGGACAAGGCCAACGCCTACGAGCAGGTCACGTTCCTCGGCAACCACGACATGGGCCGCATCGGGACCTTCCTCAAGGAGGACAACCCGAAGGCCGGCGACGCCGAACTACTCGCCCGCGCCCGCCTCGCCAACGAGCTGATGTTCCTCGGCCGCGGCAACCCGGTGATCTACTACGGCGACGAGCAGGGCTACACCGGAGCGGGCGGCGACAAGGACGCCCGCCAGCCGCTCTTCGCCTCGAAGACCGCCGACTACCTCGACGACGACCAGCTCGGCACCGACCGCACCCACGCCTTTGACGCGTACGACACGAACCACCCGCTGTACCGGTCGATCGCCGCACTCTCGAAGCTCACCCGGGACCACCCCGCGCTCCGCGACGGCACCCAGACCGAGCGGTACTCCAAGGACGCCGTGTACGCCTACTCGCGTACGGACGCCGAGCGGCCCTACGAGTACCTCGTCGCCGTCAACAACTCCGCCACGCCGAGGACGGTCGAGCTGCCCACCGCGTCGGCCGGCATGAACTTCCGTACGCTGTACGGCGGTTCCGGCACCGTCCGCAGCGGCGCCGACACGAAGGTCCGGGTCACCGTGCCCGCCCTCTCCAGCACCGTGCTCCGCGCCGACCAGCAGCTCTCCACCCCGGCCGCCAAGCCGTCCGTCAGCCTGACGGCACCCGCCGCCGGAGCCACCGGCACCGTCGAGATCACCGCCGACGTCGACGGCGGCGGCCTGAACCGCGTCGTGTTCGCCGCGCAGACCGGCGACGGCGCGTGGCGGACCCTCGGCACCGCCGACCACGCCCCGTACAAGGTCACCCAGTACCTGGACGGTTCGGTGAGGGCCGGGACCCCGCTGCGCTACAAGGCCGTGGTCGTGGACCGCGCCGGGCGCACCGCGAGCGCCCTCGCGTCCACCACCGCGGGCCAGGCGCCGCCCGCGTCGAAGCCCGTCGCCGTCGAACGGGACAGGGCCGTCGTCCACTACCACCGCGCGGACGGCGACTACGACGGCTGGCAGCTCGTGTACGGCGAGAAGACAGCCGACTTCATCGGCCGCGACGCCTACGGCGCCTTCGCCTGGATCGACCTCGGCGAGGCCGCCTCCACCGTCCCGTACACCGTGGAGAAGAACGGCACCGCGGACGGCCCCGCGCGCACCATCGACCTCGCGAGGACCGGCCAGGTCTGGGTCGAACAGGGCCAGGAAGGCCAGGCCACCGAGGCACCCGACGGCGCGAACCCGCCGCAGGACACCTCCAAGGCCGTCCTGCACTACCACCGCGCCGACGGCGACTACGACGGCTGGGGCCTGCACACCTGGACCGGCGCCGCCGAACCCACCGACTGGGCCAAGCCCCTCCGGCCGGTGAGCACCGACGCCTACGGCGCCACCTTCGAGGTGCCGCTCACCGACGGTGCCACCGCCCTCAGCTACATCCTCCACAAGGGCGACGAGAAGGACCTGCCCAGCGACCAGTCGCTCGACCTCGCCACCTACGGGCACGAGGTCTGGATGCTCGGCGGGAAGCCCGGATACCTGCTGCCGCAGACCGGCGGCGCCCCCGCCCCCGACCTCACCCGGGCCGAGGCCCAGTGGATCGACGCGGACACCGTCGTCTGGAAGGTGAAGGCCACCGCCGCCACCAGCCAGCAGCTCGTGTACGCGAAGAACGGCGGGATCTCCGTCCAGGACGGGGCCCTCAGCGACGAGGGCCAGTGGCTCCGGCTCGGTACCACCGAGCTGACCGCCGCCCAGAAAGCGGCACACCCGCACCTGGCCGGGTACCCCGCGTTCACCGTCGACCCCCGCGACCGGGACAGGGTCCGCGCCTCCCTGCGCGGCCAGCTGATCGCCACCCAGCGCGCCACCAACGGCGCCCTGCTCGCCGCCACCGGCGTCCAGACCGCCGGGGTCCTGGACGACCTGTACGGCAAGGCCGCGAGCAAGGCCGCACTCGGCCCGGTCTTCCGCAAGGGTGCCCCCACCCTGTCCGTCTGGGCGCCCACCGCCCGCACCGTCGCCCTCGAACTCGACGGCCGCACCCTCCCGATGCGGCGCGACGACCGCACCGGCGTCTGGTCCGTCACCGGCACGAAGAAGTGGACGGGCAAGCCCTACCGGTACGTCGTGGACGTCTGGGCGCCCACCGTGCGGAAGATGGTCACCAACAAGGTCACCGACCCCTACTCCACCGCCCTGACCACCGACTCCGCCCGCAGCCTCGTCACCGACCTCTCCGACCCGGAGCTCGCCCCGCGCGGCTGGTCCGGACTGAGGAAGCCCGCGGCCGTCCCGCTGCGCGACGCCCAGATCCAGGAACTCCACATCCGTGACTTCTCGATCACGGACCCGACCTCCAAGCACCCCGGTGAATACCTGGCGTTCACCGACACCCGCTCCGACGGGATGAAACACCTCAAGGAACTGGCGGACTCCGGCACCAGCTACGTCCACCTGCTGCCCGCCTTCGACATCGGCACGATTCCCGAGAAGAAGTCCGACCAGAAGAAGCCCGCCTGCGACCTGTCCGTCTACGCCCCCGACTCCGAGGAACAGCAGGCCTGCGTCACGGCGGCCGCCGCCGCCGACGCGTTCAACTGGGGCTACGACCCGCTGCACTACACCGTCCCCGAGGGCTCGTACGCCTCCGACCCCGACGGCACCAGGCGCACCGTCGAGTTCCGGCAGATGGTCCAGGGCCTCAACGGCGCCGGACTGCGCACCGTCATGGACGTCGTCTACAACCACACCGTCGCCTCCGGGCAGGACGACAAGTCCGTCCTCGACCGCATCGTGCCCGGCTACTACCAGCGGCTCCTGGAGGACGGCACCGTCTCCACCTCCACCTGCTGCGCCGACACCGCGACCGAGAACACCATGATGGGCAAGCTCGTCGTGGACTCCGTGGTCACCTGGGCCAAGGAGTACAAGGTCGACGGCTTCCGCTTCGACCTGATGGGCCATCACCCCAAGGCCAACATCCTCGCCGTCCGGGCGGCACTGGACGCGCTGACCCCCGCCAGGGACGGCGTCGACGGCAAGAAGATCATCCTGTACGGCGAGGGCTGGAACTTCGGCGAGATCGCCGACGACGCCCACTTCGTCCAGGCCACCCAGGCGAACATGGCCGGAACCGGCATCGCCACCTTCTCCGACCGGGCCCGCGACGCCGTACGCGGCGGCGGACCCTTCGACGAGGACCCCCGCGTCCAGGGCTTCGCCTCCGGCCTCTACACCGACCCCAACACCTCGCCCGCCAACGGCACCCCGGCCGAACAGAAGGCCCGGCTGCTCCACTACCAGGACCTGATCAAGGTCGGGCTCACCGGCAACCTCGCCGACTACACCTTCACCGACACCCAGGGCCGCACGGTCAAGGGCTCGGCCGTCGACTACAACGGCGCCCCCGCCGGATACGCGGCCGCGCCCGGAGACGCCCTCGCCTACGCCGACGCCCACGACAACGAAACGCTCTACGACGCCCTCACCTTCAAGCTGCCCGCCGGCACCACGGCGGCCGACCGGGCCCGTATGCAGGTCGTGGCGATGGCGACCGCCACCCTCTCCCAGGGGCCCTCGCTCTCCCAGGCGGGCACCGACCTGCTGCGCTCCAAGTCACTGGACCGCAACTCCTACGACAGCGGCGACTGGTTCAACGCCCTGCACTGGGACTGCCGCAAGGGCAACGGCTTCGGCCGGGGGCTGCCGCCCGCCGCCGACAACCAGGACAAGTGGTCCTACGGCAAGCCGCTGCTGGCCTCCGCCGCCCCGCGCCCCGGCTGCGCGGAGATCACCGGCGCGTCCGCCGCGTACCAGGACCTGCTGACCATCCGCACGACCGAGAAGGACTTCGGCCTGGCCACCGCGGCACGGGTCCAGAAGGCCCTGTCCTTCCCGCTCTCGGGTACGAAGGAGACGCCCGGCGTGATCACCATGCGCCTGGGCACGCTGGTCGTCGTCATGAACGCCACCCCCGGCACCCAGAGCCAGCGCGTCCCCGAGCTGGCCGGTGCGGCGTACCGGCTGCACCCCGTCCAGGCGTCCGGCGCGGACCGGACCGTCAAGAAGGCGGCGTACGACCGTTCCACAGGCGGCTTCACCGTCCCGGGCCGTACGGTCGCCGTGTTCACTCGGCGCTGAGCGGGCCCCGCACCCCGGCCGGCCCCGGCCCCGCGCTCCCGCCACGGGACCGGGACCGGGGCCGGCCGGTCTCGTGCGGCGGGTCTCGTAGGGCGGGGTCGGGCTCGTGCGCCCGGTCTCGTACGGCGGGACCGCCTTGTGTGCCGGGCCGCGCCCACGCGAAGCTGAACCCGCACGTGCCCGACCTCTGCTTCCCAGGAGCGCTTGATGCCGCAGATCACCGTCGACTACTCCGCCGAGCTCGACGACAGCTTCGACCGCCGCGGCTTCGCCCTGGCCCTGCACCCGCTGGTCGCCGAGACCGTGTCCACCACGGTCCCGGCCTGCAAGAGCCGGTTCCGCCGGGCCGAGGACACCGTTGTCGGGGACGCCCCGGCGGGGGACGCGGTCGTCAACGTCTCCATCGCGCTGCTGCCCGGCCGCACGCCCGAGATCAAGGCGCGGCTGACCCAGGCCGTGCTGGACCTGCTGGCCGGCCACCTCAAGCCCGCGGACGGCCTCACCGTCCACGCCTCGGCCGAGATCCGCGACCTCGACCCGTCCTACACCAAGGGGTGAGGGACCCCGGCGGACGCCCGCCCGGGTCAGGCGAGCGCGGCGGTGCCGGCCCTCGGGTCCGAGGGCGCCGGCTGGCAGGCCCCGGACGGCCGCCCGTCCTCACCGCCGGGTGACAGGGCCGTCAGCCGGCCCAGCAGATCACCGAACGGCCCGTCCGCCGGCTCCTGCGCGAAGATCCGCAGCGCGATGGCGGCCACCTCCCCGTCGTACGCGGCGCTCACCGACACCAGCGCCGCGAAGTCGTGCACCAGCTGGAGTTCCAGCTCCGCACGCGGAACGGGCCGCCCGTCCAGCCAGAGCAGGGCCGTCGACTCGGCCAGCGACACCCAGGAACGGACCACGAGTTGCAGCCGGGCGGGCGGCGACACCACCCGGAGATGGGAAAGGATCTGCTCGTACGCGGCCTGCCGCACCCCGTCGATCATCACGTTGGCGGTGGACGGGCCGCCCGAGGGACCGCCGCGCAGCAGCGCGGAGAAACCCGGCCCGTGCTCCTCGACGAAGTCGAAGAACCGGCCCATCACCCGCAGCAGCCGTGCCCCCAGAGGCCCTTCGTGCGCCTCCAGGAAGCGGCCCGCCAGATCGTCGGCGGCCCGCCGCAGCGCCGCCTCGTACAGACTCATCTTGCCCGGGAAGTAGTGGTAGACCAGCGGGCGCGAGATGCCGGCCGCCGCCGCGATCTCGTCGATCGACACATCGTCGGGCGAGCGGCGGCTGAACAACTCCAGTGCGACGCAGAGCAGTTGGGCTCTGCGCTCATCGACGCCCATCCTGCGCCGCACCCCGGTCGTCATGCCGGTAAGCGTAACGAAGGGCTCCGCGGAGCCGTTTGGGCAGGGGTCAGGCGGCGGGGCGGACCGCTCAGCGCAGCGCCCGTACCCGGGTGCCGTCCGCCAGGAGCCCGTCGAGCCGCGCCCGGTCGCCCTCCTGGGCCGGAACGGCCAGCAGCCGCCCCTCCGCGCGCCCCTCGACACCGCCCGTCGCCGTGACGGCCACGAACTGCCGGGACCCCGCCGCGAGTACGTACCACCGCCCGGCGTCCGACTTCCACAGCACGCCCGCCAGCACCCGGGGACGGCGCGGCCCGCAGTCGGGGGTGTCCTCGGCGCGGGCCGCGACCGCACCCGACGCGGCGGCCCCGCCGGACAGTTCGGGCGGGGCCTGGAACTGCGCCAGCACCCTGCTGCCCGCGCCCCGCCAGGTCTCCGCCCGGGTGCAGAGCCAGAGCGCGGACCCGCCGCCCTCGGGCAGCGGTTGCTTCGCGTAGGCCCAGGAGTTCACCGACCGGACCCCGTTGGAGCGGACCGTGCGCAGCAGGCAGGCGGTGCGCGCCCAGTTCTCCCGGTCCGCCCGGCCCGACACGTCGTGCGGTGCGGACGGCGGCCCGGAGGTCAGGCGCGCGGGGGCCAGCTCGCCGAGATCCGTCATCAGCCGCGACGCCGTGCCGTCCCGGACCTCCAGCGCGTGCCAGGACGCGCAGTCGGGGGTGTCTTCCCGCGGACCGGGCAGCGGGTCCGTCACCCCGTCGGCGCGACGGCGCAGGGCCCGCGCCGGATCGTGCGGTGCCCGCAGGTCCCGTACGAGGACACCGCGCACCCAGGGCGCGGTCAGATAGCGGACGCGGCCGTCGCGGCGCTGGACGACCAGGGCGCTCGCGGCCGCCTCGTCCGCGCCGTCCACCCGGGCGAAGTCCACGACCGCGCCCCGCGACGGGCCGGTCTCCCGCGACGGGCCGGTGCCCCGGGGCTCGGCGTACCGTACGACCCGCGGCCCGTCGTGGAAGAGCACCACCGAGGCGGGGCCGACATCGCCCGCGTACAGCAGTTGCGGCGGGCCCACCGGGGGGCCGACGGGCGTCCCGGGGGTCTTCGAGGAGGCCACCCCCGGCCGTGGACCCGCCCACGCGGCCAGCGCCCGCCCCAGCAGTCCGGCGTCCTGGACACGGTCGCCGCGGGCCGGCCACACCGTGAAGTCGTACCGGCCCGCGCTCCGCCAGAGCTCCGAGGGCACCCGGCGCACCGCTGTGGGGTCCGGGGCGCGCCCCACCGTGGCGCCGGACGCGGAGGGCGGCCCGGAGGCGGTGTGCCGGCCGCCCAGACCGTCCCGGGGCATCAGCACCAGCGTCCCGCACACCAGCAGGGCGCAGAGCCCCGCCCGGACCGTCCGGGCACGCCGCCTCCGGCGCAGCAGATCGGTCGGCCTGACCTGGAGCGCGCAGGGATCGAACTCGGTGGAGGCCAGCAGGGCGTGCGGGGCCGTCAGCCGGTCCGCCTCCGCCAGCGCGGCCCGGGGATCGGCCACCCCCGCCGCGCCGAGCACCCGGCCCACCTCCTCGTCCGTCAGGCCCTCCAGCCCGCGCAGCACGTGCGCGGCCCGGCCGGCCCCGGACACCTCCGACAGCGCCCGCTCCAGGGCCAGCGCGTCCGTTCCGCAGGAGTGCGGGAACAGCCGCAGCCCCCACACCTGGGGCAGCAGGGGCGGCAACTGCGCCCGCCGGGGCCACGCGAACCGGCGCAACGGCAGCCCCGCCGTGAGCGCGGAGCGCACCACCCTCAGCCGTACGTACGCGTAGGCGCACCCCGGGTCCTCGTGCTCCCCGGGCAGTGCCCCCGCGTGCTCCGGAGCGTGCGCCCGGGGCAGGGACCGCTGGACGAGCCAGTGCGCGGTCAGCACCCGGCGGTTGCGCCCCAGCGAGGGCGGCAGCAGGAGATAGCCGATCCGGGTCAGCCGCGCGTAGTGCTCGCTGAGGGCGGCCTCGGCCCGCTCGGCATCGGTCAGCTCCGCCGGGCCCCCGGGAAGGCGGGCGGCGGACGGCGGTTCAGCGCGTAGGGGGGGCACGTTCAGCTGAACGAGCGAATGATGGGATGGTCACTCCGGCGCGCCCCGGGGCGCGCTGTCCCCCGGGGCTCGATTTCGCCCCGGCGGCCCGGCCGAAGCCTCCGGAGGGTCGATGATGACGCCATGACGACCCCTGCGCAGGCACGTTCCTTCGACGCGGCGGCCGCCGTCTACGCGGCCAACCGCCCCTCCTACCCTCCGGCCCTCCTGGACGCCGTCGAGGAGCTGGCCGGTCTCCGCCTCGCGGGCAGCCGCGTCGCGGACGTCGGAGCCGGGACCGGCCTCGGCACCGCGCTCCTGCGTGCGCGCGGCGCCCGGGTGACCGCCGTGGAGCCGGGCGACGGCATGGCGGCCCAACTCCGCCGCACCCTGCCCGGGGTGCCGCTCGTCCGGGGCGACGGCGACCGCCTTCCCCTGCGGTCCGGCTCCTGCGACCTGGTGACGTACGCCCAGGCCTGGCACTGGACCGACCCGGAGCGTTCCGTACCGGAGGCGCGGCGCGTGCTGCGCCCGGGCGGTGCCCTCGCGCTCTGGTGGAACGACTCGACCGGACGCCCCCGCCGACCGGGTACGCGCCCTCCCGTTCCCGCCGGGCCCACGGCAGCGACGGCCCGGTCGGCCCGCCCGGCCCGGCGCCCCCGTCAGCCCCGGTCGAGGTACGCGAGCACCGCCAGTACGCGGCGGTTGTCGTCGTCCGACGGGGGCAGGCCGAGCTTGCCGAAGATGTTCGAGGTGTGTTTGGCCACCGCGCGTTCCGTGATCACCATCTGGGAGGCGATCGCCACGTTCGACCGGCCCTGCGCCATCAGCTCCATGACCTCACGCTCGCGCGGTGTGAGGCCCTCCATCGGCTTGTCCCTGGACCGCCGCGAGAGCAACTGCGAGATCACCTGCGGATCCATCGCCGTACCGCCCGCCGCGACCCGGCGCACCGCGTCGACGAACTGGTCCGCGTCGAAGACCCGGTCCTTCAGCAGATAGCCGATGCCGCCGTTGCCGTCGGCCAGCAACTCCCGTGCGTACAACTGCTCCACGTGCTGCGACAGCACGAGCACCGGGAGTCCGGGCCGTGCCCGCCGGGCGGCCAGGGCGCACTGGAGCCCCTCGTCGGTGTGGGACGGCGGGAGCCGCACATCGACGACGGCGACGTCCGGCTCCAGCTCGGCCAGCGCCTTGGTCAGTTCGGGCCCGCTCTCCACCGCCGCCGCGATCTCGAAGTCGTACGCCTCCAGCATGCGCACCAGACCGTCGCGGAGCAGGAAGAGGTCTTCGGCTAGGACAACGCGCAAGGCAGCTCCATGGTCACCATGGTGGGGCCGCCCGCGGGGCTGCTGACGGCCAGGACGCCGTCGAATGTACCGAGTCGGCGTTCGATCCCGCTGAGCCCGGAGCCGCCTCCCACGGTGGCCCCGCCCCCGCCGTTGTCCGTGACCGAGATCCGCAGCATGCCGTCCGCGTGGTGCAGGTCCACCCAGACCCGGTCCGCGCCCGAGTGCTTCACCACGTTGGTCAGGGTCTCGCTGACGGCGAAGTACGCCGCCGACTCGACCGGCGCCTCCGCCCGCCCCGCCAGGTCCACGTCCACCTCGGACGCGACGGGGAGCCGCAGCGCCAGGGCCTTCACGGCGTCCCCGAGACCCCGCTCGGCGAGCACCGGCGGGTGGATGCCCCGCACCAGGTCACGCAGTTCGGTCAGCGCCTCCGCCGACGACTCCCGGGCCGTCGCCAGCAGCTTCTTCGCCTGGGCCGGGTCCTTCTCCATGAGCGCCTCGACGGTGCCCAGGTGCATGCCCATGGCGACCAGCCGGGCCTGCGCCCCGTCGTGCAGGTCCCGCTCGATGCGCCGCAGTTCGGACGCCGCCGTGTCCACGGCCTCGTGCCGGGTCTCGGTGAGCCGGTCCACGCGGCGGGCCAGCTCCTGTTCCTGGGTGGGTGCCAGCACCGACCGGGCGAGCACGAAGTGCAGCCGCAGCAGGGGCCGGGTGGCGAACAGGGAGACGCAGAACAGCACGAGACCGAGGGCCGCCGCGATCAGCCCCGTCAGCTGGCTGTCCACCGGCACGAACCCGTACCAGTATGTGCTGTCCTCGAACACCCGCCACAGCCCGGCGGCCAGGACCAGTCCCTCCACCGGGTAGACCACCAGCCCGAAGGCGAGGGCCAGCACCGCACAGCCCGCGGTCATGTCGACCAGCAGCCACCGCAGATCGCGCCAGGTCGCCGGGTCCTTCAGCATCAGCGTGGTGCGCTCCACCTGGCCGGTGAACCCGGTCCGCAGATCCCTGGGGAACGGCCGGTACCCCATGGGGATACGGACGTCCGACCAGGTGGCGGCGAGCAGCCGGCGCCGGTTGGCGTGCCCGCGGACCAGGTCCAGCGTCCACGGCGTGGTGACCAGGCCCACCCCGATCAGGACGAACGCGATGGACACGGTCGCCAGGACGAACAGGACGACCGAGCCCACGATGCTCGCGAACATCAGCGCGAACGCCCGCCCGCCGGCCAGCAGCGTGCCCCGTATCCGTCCGTGTACCGCCTGTGCCATGGCCGCTCCTCCTCACCGGACCCCCGTCGGACCCGCCCACGCACAGTGTCGCCCGGACCGGCCGCCGGACGTCAGCCGTCCCGCCCCCGGGCGGGGGGTGTACCTGGCACCACCCCCCGGCCCGCCCGGACGTGGGTGGACGGCGGCCGCTCAGGGGGCGTACTTGTACCCCACACGCCGGACGGTCTGGATCGCGTGGCGGTACTCCGCGCCCAGCTTCCGGCGCAGCCGGGCGACATGGACATCGACGGTCCGCCCGTCGCCCACGTGCCCGTAGCCCCACACCGTGGTCACCAGCTGGTCGCGGGTGTGCACCCGGTGCGGATGCGCCACCAGGTGGGCCAGCAGCTCGAATTCGAGATACGTCAGGTCGAGGGCGGAGCCGTCCACGGAGGCGGTGCGCCGCGTGGAGTCGATCACCACGGGACCGGCCGGTACGTCGGCGGCCGGGTCCTCCGGCACGACGCGGCGGTGCCGGGCCGAGGCGACGGCCCCCGCAAGCGCCGGCTGCTGGTCGGCGGGGACGAGCACCAGGTAGCCGACCATCGGGGGCCGGCCGGGCAGGGCCGGGAGCGTGTGCTGCGGCGCGGGGAGCCAGGTGGCGCCCGGCGGCAGGAACCCCGCCACGTCGGGGACCTCGACGACCTCGTCGCGGTCGACGGCACGCAGCCGGTGCCGGGCGGGGGAGGGGACGGTGCGGGTGGAGTCCGCCGCCACTGCGGTGGAAGCGGTCGAGAAGGCACGGGTGTTCGCCATGGAGTCAGCTCTTTCGCGCGAGGAGTCGTCGAGGGACGTACGTCGTGCGCGCGGGCCGAAGGCCGCCGAAGGCGGCTTTAGAGGGCCTGCGCGTTCCACGCGCGGCAACACACCCGGTCGAAGTCGTGGTGCTGACGGGAGGGCCAGAACGGTTCGAGGTCGCTGCGACCCGACGCGGTGTGCTGGAAGCTGGCCATGCGCCCATTGAAGCAGATGCCGGGGCGGCGCCGCAGCGCCCTCTCACCCGTCGATACGGTCCGGACCGGAACCGGCCGGAACCGGCCCCGAACTGGCCCGGAACCGGCCCCGAACTGGCTTGGAACCGGCTGCGACCGGCCCGGAACGCCCGGTGGGAGCCCTCCCGCCGCGGGGCGAAAGGGGCCCGGACGCGTCAGGGGCGTACCACGGCGGTGGGCGCCCCTGACCGGACCGGTACGGGAGGGATCAGACCGGGCCGGAGTACGGGAGGGATCAGACCGGACCGGTACCGGAGGGATCAGACCGGACCGGTACGGGAGGGATCCGACCGGACCGGTACCGGAGGGATCAGACCTGGCCGGCCTTCTCCAGCGCGGTGCAGCAGGTGTCGACCATCAGCCGGGTGACGACGTACGGGTCGACGTTGGCGTTGGGGCGGCGGTCCTCGATGTAGCCCTTGCGGTCCCGCTCGACCTGCCACGGGATGCGGACCGACGCGCCGCGGTCGGAGACGCCGTAGCTGTACTCGTTCCACGGGGCGGTCTCGTGCAGACCGGTCAGCCGGTCGTCGATGCCCGCGCCGTAGTTCTTGACGTGGTCCAGCGGCTTGGAGCCCTCACCCAGCGACTCGCACGCGGTGATCACGGCGTCGTAGCCCTCGCGCATCGCCCTGGTGGAGAAGTTGGTGTGCGCGCCCGCGCCGTTCCAGTCGCCCTTGACCGGCTTCGGGTCCAGCGTCGCCGAGACACCGAAGTCCTCGGCGGTGCGGTAGAGCAGCCAGCGGGCGATCCACAGCTGGTCGGAGACCTCCAGCGGGGACAGCGGGCCCACCTGGAACTCCCACTGGCCGGGCATGACCTCGGCGTTGATGCCGGAGAGGCCCAGGCCCGCCCTGAGGCAGTTGTCGAGGTGCTTCTCGACGATGTCGCGGCCGAAGATCTCGTCCGAGCCGACCCCGCAGTAGTAGCCGCCCTGCGCGGCCGGGAAGCCGCCCTCGGGGAAGCCGAGCGGGCGGTGGCCGTCGAAGAAGGTGTACTCCTGCTCGATGCCGAAGACCGGCTCCTGGCCCTCGAACCGCTCGGCCACCGGACGCAGCTCCGCGCGGGTGTTCGACGCGTGCGGCGTCATGTCGATCTCGAAGACCTCGCACAGCACGAGGACGTCGTCGCCGCCGCGTATCGGGTCCGGACAGCGGAAGACCGGCTTGAGAACCCGGTCGGAGGCGTGGCCCTCGGCCTGGCCGGTGCTCGAACCGTCGAAGCCCCACAGGGGGAGGTCCGCCACGTCCTCGGTGGGGCTCCCGGCCATGATCCTGGTCTTGGAGCGAAGCTTGGCGGTCGGCTCGGTGCCGTCGATCCAGATGTACTCAGCCTTGAACGTCACGGAAGCCATCCTTTGCGGGTGCTGCGGTCTCTACCGCGCAGCTTGGCAAGACGCGATTTCCCGGCCGTTGCCCGTGTGTGAACCTGGTGTTACCGGGCTTTTCGCCGGTGGTCGCGAGGCCCGGCGCCCGCCCGCCCGGAGTCCTGCCGCCGGTGGCGAACCGGATACGTTCCGTGCCGGGCACCACCGGGCACACTGGCCGCATGACCACACCAGCACCTTCCGGCCCGGCCGCCCCCGGAACACCGATGCGCGTCGGACTCGTCGGGGCGGGACCCTGGGCCCGCCTGACCCACGCCCCGGCGCTCGCCGCCCACCCCGGTGCCGTACTCGGCGGAGTCTGGGGCCGGCGGCCCGAGGCGGCGGAGGTCCTCGCCGCCGCCCACGGCACCGAGGCGTACACGGGCGAGGAGGGCCTCGACGCGCTCTTCGCCGCGAGTGACGCGGTGGCGTTCGCCGTACCGCCGGACGTCCAGGCGCCGCTGGCCGCCCGTGCGGCCGCCGCCGGCTGCCATCTGCTGCTGGACAAGCCGGTGGCCACCACCGTGGCCGCGGCCCGCGAGGTCGCCGAGGCCGCCGCACGGGCCCAGGTGGCCTCGGTGGTCTTCTGCACCCTCCGGTTCGCCGCCGGTACGGCCGACTGGATCGCCGAACAGGCCGCCGCCGGAGGCTGGTTCACCGCTCGCGCGACCTGGCTCGCCGCGCTGTTCGCCCCCGGCACCGACAACGCGTTCGCCGCCTCGCCCTGGCGCCGGGAGAAGGGCGGCCTGTGGGACTGCGGGCCGCACGCCCTGTCGGTGCTGATGCCGGTCCTCGGCGATGTGACGGAGGTGGTGGCGGCCCGTGGGCCGGCCGACGCCACGCATCTGGTGCTCCGCCACACCTCCGGCGCGTCCAGCACGGTCACGCTCGCCCTGGACGCGCCGCTGGGCGCGGCGGGCACGGAGGTCGAATTCCGGGGCGAGCACGGGGTGTCCGCCCTGCCCCCGGGCGGTGGTGGCGCCCTGGACGCCTTCCACCGGGCCGTGGACGCGCTGACCGACGCGGCGCGTACGGGGGTGGCGCACCCCTGCGACGTACGGTTCGGGCTCCGCCTGACGGAGGTGCTCGCCCAGGCCGAGGCGGAGCTCGCCCGGGCGACCGCCTGAACGGGAGCGGGGCGGACCGGGGCCCGCCTGAACGGAGGGGCGGTGACCGCCGCCCCGGCAGCCGCCCCGCCGCCCCGCCGCGGCCGAACTCGCCCGCTGTACCGAGGAGTTCCTCACCGTCCCAGCGCGTCCCTGACCGCCTCGTCCGTCCGGGCCACCACGGCGCTTCCGTCCTGGGCGGTGATGATCGGCCGCTGGATCAGCTCCGGGTGCTCGGACAGCGCCGTGATCCACCGCTCACGCGAACCGGTCTCCCTCGGCCACTCCTTGACGCCCAGCTCCCGCGCGACCGGCTCCTGGGTCCGGGCGATGTCCCACGGATCGAGTCCGAGCCGGCCGAGCACGTCGCGGATCTCGTCGGGGGAGGGGACGTCCTCCAGATAGCGGCGGACGGTGTACTCGGCACCCTCGGCGTCGAGCAGATCCACCGCACCGCGGCACTTGGAACAGGCGGGATTGATCCAGATCTCCATGGTGTCCACGGTACGGGAGTGACCGCCGAAATAGCCTCTGGCCAGGCCCGATTGTCAGTGGTGGGCGGTAAAATGGAGGCAGTTCGTGAGGGTTCCACCCAGTGCCTGGAGGTTGCCGAATGGCCGTTGCCACAGCCACGACCGAGCCGCTGCACCAACCCCTGCGGAAGGCCCCGCTCCCCGCGGGCCGGCCCCGCGAGTGGTATGTCTCGCACAACCGCCGCCTGAAGGCCATGCGGCTGGCGATAGCCCTGCTCGACACCGGCGTCCACCACCCGTCGAGCGCCGACAACGCCCGGATCCACGCGATGGCCGGGCGGCTCGCCATCCACCCGCCGTCCGACACCACCTGCCGCATGGTGCGCGCCCTGATCCGCTACGGCCGCTGACCCACCCGTCCACGCCCCGTCCGTGCCCCGAGTGCCCCTCCGGGGCATGGACGCGGTGTCAGAGGCGGATGCCAGACTGCACGCCATGTCTCTCACCGGCCTGACCCTCGACCGCTGGCGCGCCCTGGACCGCGACACGGCCACACGGTGTGCCGAGGAGGCCGCCCACCGGGTGGACGGCCGGTTCGTCCGGCTGGACGCCGCTCCCCACCTCGGTGGCACCCCGCACCGCGCCCTGATCGAACGGGCCGGTGACACCTACGCGCTGATACCCGGCGGCACGGTGACCGTCGGCTTCGACCCGGAGGCCTGGCAGCCGCTTCCCGAGCAGCTCGCCTCCTACCGCGAGGAGAGCCTGGCGGGCGGCTTCGGCTTCGACGAGGACCCGCGCGACCACCTGGCGCGGGTGATGAGCCCCCGGCGTACGGCGACTCTGCCCACCGTCCTGATGGCCGTTCGGGCCGCCCCGCTCCCCGGGGCACCCGACCTGGTCCCGGGACTGCTCGCCGAGCGGGGTCTGCGGCTCCCGAGCCCCGAGGAGTGGGAACACGCCTGCGGCGCGGGCGCCACGACCCTGTTCCACTGGGGCGACGCCCACCCGGCCGACACCGTCCCGTACGGCACCGACGGCACCGGCCCGCACCGCCTTCCGAACGCCCTCGGGCTGCGCGTCGCCTTCGACGTCTACGACTCCGCGGAGCTGACCTCCGACCCCCGTTCCGTATACGGCGGGGACGGCGGCGAGGCGGCCTGCGGCGGCTACGGCACCTTCCTGGAATGGCTCCCGCTGGCCACCGCCCACCGCAGCCGGTCCATGGCCGACCTCCTCGACGACCAGGAGGACGAAGAGGCGTGCGAGTACGTCACCGCGCGCCCGGTCATCGACCTGAGCTGAGCGGCACCGCCACCGGCCGCGGCGCCACCGGCCCCACCCGGCCCCGCCGCCGCCACCGGCGTACGGCCAGGGGCGCCCACGGGGCCGTACCCAGCAGGACGAGCAGCGACACCCACGGCACCCGCCACCAGCCCGACACGGTCGCGGGAGGCGGATCGGGAGCCGGGGCGACCCAGGGACGCGCGGTCTTCGACCAGGCCAGGAACGCGTCACCGATCGGCAGCAGCCCGAAGGCGCGCCACGGTCGAGTCGACCGGCCAGGCCTGCCCCGGACAGCTCGCGAGAAAGGGCGTCGGCGAGGCGTCGAACGCGGCCCCGAGGGCGGCCGAGTCCTCGTCGAACCGGCGCACCTCCGCCGGATCGCGCGCGCCGGCGGGTTGCAGCGCGAGTACGGCGCCCCGCAGCCAGTTCGTCCAGCCTCGGTAGAAGACCCCGTACGACGGGACGAGCGAGGGGCTGAAGGGCGACCTCCCGGCCTCGGACTCCAACTGGTCCAGCGCCCAGCGGGCTTCCCGCAGGGACGCGGCCCGCGTCTGTCCCTCGGGCAGCCGCATCCCGGCCTCGGCCCGGCTCAGGCCGTACAGGGCGTGGAGGAAGAAATGGCCCTCGGGGAAGAGCTGTTGGGCCTCATCCACAGCGCCGTCGTCCAACGCCTGCCGCAGAAAGGTGAGTTGACGTTCGACCTTGGGAGGCCGGCCCTCAGCACCGGCGGTGGCGGGCGCGACGAGCCGCACGACCCCGAGGAGCGCGCGGCCACTGACCGCGACGGCGACGGATCGTCTGACGACGCGCAGCGTCCGACGTGTGTACGAGAGCGAGCCCGGCATCCGGCGATGGTAGGCCCGTGGCGCGTCCCGTGCCGCCCTTCACCTCCCGCGACGACGGGCCGGGGTGGGCGCCGGGGCGGGGGAGGGGCCGGGGCGGGCGCCGGTGCCCGGGCGGGCCTCAGGGGCCTCCCGGCCGGAGTCCGCCGAGGAACGCCTCGACCAGGGACTCGGCGCGTTCCGCCGAGGTGGCGGCGTTGCCCGTGAGCAGTTGGTAGAGGAGCGCGCCGATCAGGGCGTCGGCGACGGCCTCCAGGCTGCGGTCGGCGCGCAACTGCCCGGCGGCCACCCCCGCCCACAGGCGCTCGACCAGGGCCCGGTGCCGGGGCCCGGTGAGGCGGCGGTAGAGGGTGTCGCCCGCGCCGGGGCTCTCCGCCGCCGCGGCGGTCAGGGCGAGCAGCAGCGGGGTGATGCCGGGCGCCGCCATCTTCTCGGCGTACGCGCGGACCCATGCCCGCAGATCGTGTTCGACGTCACCGGTGTCGGCGGGCTCCTCCACCTGGTCGCCGGGCGCGAACGCGCCGCTGCGCAGGACGGCGTCGGCCACGAGGGCGCCCTTCGACGCCCAGCGCCGGTAGACCGTGGGCTTGCCCACCCCCGCCTCGGCGGCGACGGCCTCCATCGACACCCCGGCGTATCCGCCGCGCCCGAGAAGGTCCCGGGTGGCCTCCAGGATGGCCTCGTCCGTGGCCGCGTTCCGGGGGCGTCCGCGCCGGGGGGCCTCGTGTGGGGGGGTCTCGCTCATGCGGGAAGTCTAGCCACTTACCTTTCCATTACGGAACGACACGTAATGTATATGGAGGGGGTGGCGCACGGAGCGCCGCCCCGGAACGACCGCGCGTCCAGGAGGGCACCATGACCCAGCACGTAGCCGTGATCGTCGGAGTCGGAGGCATGGGGCAGGCCATCGCCCGCCGCGTCGACCCCGCCGCCCACCTGCTGCTCGCCGACTTCGACGCGAAGCTCCTCGACGGGGCGGCCGACCGGCTCGTGGGCGAGGGCTACACCGTCACGCGGCAGGCGGTCGACGTGTCCGACCGCGCCTCGGTGACCGCGCTGGCCGAGAAGGCGTCCTCGCTGGGCGAGGTCCGCACGGTCGTCCACACCGCGGGCCTCTCCCCGGTACAGGCGCCCGTGGCCGCGATCCTCGCCGTGGACCTCCTCGGTGTCGCCCTGGTCCTGGAGGAGTTCGGCAAGGTCGTCGCCGAGGGCGGCGCGGGCCTGGTCATCTCCAGCATGGCCGGCCACGGACACCCGCCGTTCACCCCCGAGCAGGCCGGAACGCTGACCACAACCCCCACCGACCAGCTGCTCTCGCTCCCACTGACCGCCGAGACCGGCTTCGCGCACCCCGGCGCCGCCTACAGCTTCGCCAAGAAGGTGAACCAGCTCCACGTCCAGGCGGCCAGCACCACCTGGGGCGCCAGGGGCGCCCGGATCAACTCCATCAGCCCCGGGGTGATCTCCACCCCCATGGGGCAGCAGGAGCTGGCCGGAGAACACGGCGCCCACATGCGGGCGATGATCGAGTCCTCCAACGCCCGCCGCGCGGGCACCCCCGCCGACATCGCCGCCGCCGCGGACTTCCTGCTCGGCCCCGCCGCGAGCTTCATATCGGGCACGGACCTCCTCGTCGACGGAGGCGTCATCGCCGCAGCGGCCACCACACCGCGAGGCTGACCAGCCCCGGGCCGCAGCGGCACCCGGGCGCGCGAGCCGGGCGGCTCACCCCGCCTTGCGCGCCCTCACCGCCATGACGACCGGCGTGGGAGCACCGTGCTCGGCAAACCTCTCGGGCGTGAACCCGGCGTCGAGGAAGCCGTTGAGCAGACCGGCGAGTGGCAGATGCCCCGCCCCCACCTTGTCGCGCAGCCCCTGGTCCGACCAGGAGACGGTGGTCCGGGCCGTGTCCAGATAGCCGGGCCGCACCACCACCGCCTCCGCGTCCGAACGGTCGGCGAAACCACCGCAGAAGCACGGGTGGACACCGACGTGCACGAACACGCCACCGGGCCGCAGGACGCGGGCGACTTCGCGGAGTACGGCGGGGTAGTCGGGCATGTCGGTGTGCGCCATCACCGTGACGACCGCGGGCACCGAACCGTCCCGTACGGGCAACCGCCCGGCGTCGGCCCGTACGACCGGCAGCCGCCCGTGCGCGTGACGCAGCATGCCCGCGGACAGATCGACACCGACGGGAGCCCAGCCCAGCTCCCGCAACCCGGCCGCGTGGATCCCGGTACCGCAGCCGACCTCCAGGCACGTCGCCCCGCCGCCCCCACCGAGCAGACCGGCCAGGAGCGGCCCGAGAGCGAGCGGGTTGCCCGCCGTGCTCCCGGCCTCCGGGCCGCCCAGGAACTCCCGTTCGTACCAATCCGCGATCCGGTCGTACGCCGCTGTCCGCGCCATGTGAGGTCCGTTCTCCGGGTGGATGCGTCCTCCGGAACATGCCCGGACCCCAGGGCTCACGCACCGGTTTCACGCCTGGCGCAACGCCGGACCTCTCTCCGCCCGGCGGCCGCCGCTCATGCGCGGGTGAGGAGGCCGCCGTCGCGTCCTCCCGAACGACACGGCCCGTCAGGGGCGGAGCACCGTAGGGGGTCGCTCCTGACCCGTACTCGCGGCGAAGGCCGCCACCCCGGAGCGGGGTGGCGGCCTTCGTGCGGGATCCGCGGCTCAGAGGTCGAAGTACAGCTCGAACTCGTGCGGGTGCGGGCGCAGCTGGATCGGGGCGATCTCGTTCATGCGCTTGTAGTCGATCCACGTCTCGATCAGGTCCGGGGTGAAGACGCCACCGGCCTGGAGGTACTCGTGGTCCGCCTCCAGCGCTTCCAGGACCGCCGGGAGCGAGGTCGGGACCTGCTGGACGCTCGCGTGCTCCTCGGGGGCCAGCTCGTAGAGGTCCTTGTCGATCGGCTCCGGCGGCTCGATCTTGTTCTTGACGCCGTCCAGGCCGGCCATCAGCAGGGCCGAGAACGCCAGGTACGGGTTGGAGGACGGGTCCGGGGCGCGGAACTCGACGCGCTTGGCCTTCGGGTTGGAGCCCGTGATCGGGATGCGCATGGCGGCGGAGCGGTTGCGCTGCGAGTACACCATGTTGACCGGGGCCTCGAAGCCGGGCACCAGGCGGTGGTAGGAGTTCACCGTCGGGTTGGTGAACGCCAGCAGCGACGGGGCGTGCTTCAGGATGCCGCCGATGTAGTGGCGCGCCATGTCCGAGAGGCCCGCGTACCCCTGCTCGTCGTAGAAGAGGGGGGTGCCGCCGGACCACAGGGACTGGTGGACGTGCATGCCCGAGCCGTTGTCGCCGAAGATCGGCTTCGGCATGAAGGTCGCGGTCTTGCCGTTGCGCCAGGCGACGTTCTTCACGATGTACTTGAAGAGCATCAGGTCGTCGGCCGCGGCGAGCAGCGTGTTGAACTTGTAGTTGATCTCGGCCTGGCCGGCGGTGCCGACCTCGTGGTGCTGGCGCTCGACCTGGAGGCCGTTGCGGTCCAGCTCCAGGGACATCTCGGCGCGCAGGTCGGCGAAGTGGTCGACCGGCGGGACCGGGAAGTAACCGCCCTTGTAGCGGACCTTGTACCCGCGGTTGTTCTCCAGGGCACCGGTGTTCCAGGCGCCGGCCTCGGAGTCGATGTGGTAGAAGCTCTCGTTCGCCGACGTCTGGAAGCGGACGTTGTCGAAGACGTAGAACTCGGCCTCGGGCCCGAAGTAGGCGGTGTCGGCGAAGCCGGTCGAGGTGAGGTACGCCTCGGCCTTCCGGGCCACGTTCCGCGGGTCACGGCTGTACGACTCGCCGGTGATCGGGTCGTGGATGAAGAAGTTGATGTTCACCGTCTTGTCGCGGCGGAACGGGTCGACCCGGGCCGTCGACAGGTCGGCGCGCAGCGCCATGTCCGACTCGTGGATCGCCTGGAAGCCACGGATCGACGAGCCGTCGAAAGCCAGTTCCTCGGCCGGGTCGAAGGTCGCCGCGGGGATCGTGACGTGCTGCATCACACCCGGCAGGTCGCAGAACCGGACGTCGATGAACTTGACGTCGTTGTCGGCGATGTACTTCTTGACTTCGTCGGCGTTCTGGAACATCCAACTCCTCCTACTCCCGACCCGGGAACGGGCGGGGTTGCGGCTCGTTGTGCGGCCAGTGCGGTGGCACACGCCGGCCCCGACCATAGGCAGGCAGGATTTCTCCAGCATGACCCGTTTGTTTCGCTCAAGTTAACCAGCCCGGTTGTGAGCGGCACCTCAACGACGTGTTCGTGTGCCCCGCCCGGCCGGTCGTACACGGGGGCGCAGTACCGTGGACGGGTGGACAACAGGCAAGCAATCGGATCGTGGCTCTCCGGCCCCCGCGCGGCCGCCGAAGAGATGGGTGCCGACTTCGGTTACCGGGGCCAGCGCCTCGGCCTGCCCCAGGAGGGCCCGGGGTCGGTGGCCCCGCTCGGCCGCCGCTTCGGGGCCCTCTTCATCGACTGGGCCGCCTGCATGCTGATCGCCTACGGGTTGTTCGCCCGGGGCGACCAGCAGAGCGCCGGCAACTGGGCGCTCGGCATCTTCCTCGTCCTGAGCCTGCTCACCGTCACCACGGTCGGGTTCACGCCCGGCAAGCGCGTCTGCGGCCTGCGGGTCGTCGCCGACGACGGCTCCCGGCTCGGTGCCGGACGCGTCCTGCTGCGGACCGTGCTGCTTCTGCTGGTGATCCCGGCCCTCGTCTGGGACCGCGACAGCCGCGGCCTCCACGACCGGCTCGCCCGCGCGGTCCAGGTCCGTATCTGAGCCGAGTCCGGGGCACGGGGGTCAGATCCGTGTCTGAGCCGAGTCCCGGGGTGTCTGAGCCGAATCCCGGGGCGCGCGGTCCACGTCATGTGGTCGTGCGTGGGGCCGTTCCGCGTGTGACAGGGGGCTGCCCCGGACGGTTTCTCGTCCGGGGCGGCCCCCTGTCACATCCGTTACGTACGCTCAGCGCATCTTTCCGCCGCGCGGCATCCGCATGCCCTTCGGCATCGGACCCTTCGGCAGCGGCATGTTGCTCATCAGGTCACCCATCGCCCGCAGCCGGTCGTTGGCCGCGGTGACCTGCGGACCGGTCAGGATCCTCGGCAGCTTCAGCATCGTGGTGCGCACTTTCTTCAGCGGCACCTGGCCCTCGCCGTCGCCGACGATGATGTCGTGCACCGGCACGTCCACCACGATCCGGGCCATCCGCCGCTTCTCGGCCGCCAGCAGGCTCTTCACCCGGTTCGGGTTGCCCTCCGCCACCAGCACGATGCCCGCCTTGCCGACGGCGCGGTGGACGACGTCCTGGCTGCGGTTCATCGCGACCGCCGGGGTCGTGGTCCAGCCGCGGCCCACCCGGTCCAGCACGGCCGCCGCAGCGCCCGGCTGGCCCTCCATCTGCCCGAAGGCCGCGCGCTCGGCACGTCGTCCGAAGATGATCGCCATCGCCAGGAAGGCCAGCACGAAGCCCAGGATGCCCGCGTAGACGGGGTGGCCGATCAGGAAGCCGATCGCGAGGAAGACGCCGAAGGTGACGATTCCCACACCCGCGACGACAAGACCCACCTTGGGGTCGGTCCGCCTGGTCATCTTGTAGGTCAGGGCGATCTGCTTGAGCCGCCCCGCGTTCTCGGCGCTGTCCGCGCCGTCAGTGTTTGCCTTCCTCGCCATGCAGCGAAGTTTACGTGGCCCCTGAGTGACCTAGGAACGGTGGGCGGTCACAGTCTCCAGCACGTGCTCCGCCTCGACCCGGTCCTTGGCCCGGCGGCGGTCCTCCAGGACCGCGGTCCAGGCGTTGCGGCGGGCCGTGCGCTGGCCTCCGCTCAGCAGCAGCGACTCCACGGCGCGCAGGGCGTTGGTGACGGACGGGATCGTGTGGGCCCGGACCGGTGCGGCATGCATGGTGGTGGTTCCCCCTCGGAGCGGATGCGCGCCCGGCGCGCTGAGTAGCGGGAAGCAGTGACGGCGACGGCCGTGGGAAGCCGCCGCTGTCCGTGTACCTAGGGTCACTGCTCGGTGTTACCAGTGCATGACCGGTCGGTCAAACACCAATGAAACCCCGATCGCGGCGCCGCGCACGCCGACGCGGCCCATACGGGCCCCCGGCCTGCGGGGGCGTACGGACCGCGTCGCCTCGGTCTCTACTGTTCGGTAGGCTCTTGTGCGCGAATTCACACACCGGGCGCGGACGGCGCCGGGGCACCGGACGCCTGAGCACCGGACGCCTGGACCCCGGAGGTCTGGGCACCGGCCGTCGCGGCGCCGCCGCCGCGACGCTCCATCGCCTGCTGGAACAGGCGCCCCGCGCGGTACGAGGAACGCACCAGCGGACCCGACATGACACCCGAGTAGCCGATCGCGTCGGCCTCGTCCTTCAGCTCCACGAACTCCTGCGGCTTCACCCAGCGCTCGACGGGGTGGTGCCGCGGGGAGGGCCGCAGGTACTGCGTGATCGTGATGAGCTCGCATCCCGCGTCGTGCAGGTCCTTGAGCGCCTCGCTGACCTCCTCGCGGGTCTCGCCCATGCCGAGGATGAGGTTCGACTTGGCCACCAGACCGGCCTCGCGGGCCCGCGTGATGACTTCGAGGGACCGCTCGTAGCGGAAGCCCGGACGGATCCGCTTGAAGATGCGGGGCACCGTCTCGACGTTGTGCGCGAGCACCTCGGGACGCGAGGAGAAGACCTCGGCGAGCTGCTCGGGCACCGCGTTGAAGTCGGGGATCAGCAGCTCGACCTTGGTGGCGCCCGCCTCCCGCTCCGCCGTCAGCGCGTGGATCTGGCGGACCGTCTCGGCGTACAGCCAGGCGCCGCCGTCCTCCAGGTCGTCGCGGGCGACGCCGGTGATGGTGGCGTAGTTCAGGTCCATCGTGACGACGGACTCGCCGACGCGGCGCGGCTCGTCACGGTCGAGGGCCTGCGGCTTCCCCGTGTCGATCTGGCAGAAGTCGCAGCGCCGGGTGCACTGGTCCCCGCCGATGAGGAAGGTGGCCTCGCGGTCCTCCCAGCATTCGAAGATGTTGGGGCACCCGGCCTCCTGGCACACCGTGTGCAGACCCTCGCTCTTCACGAGCTTCTGCAACTGGTTGTACTCGGGGCCCATCTTCGCCCGGGTCTTGATCCACTCGGGCTTGCGCTCGATGGGGGTCTGGCTGTTCCGGACCTCCAGGCGCAGCATCTTGCGCCCGTCGGGTGCGACAGCGGACACTCCGGCACTCCCCTTTGCTTTCACTGCATTGGATTCTTCGGCGAACACCAGGGTACGCCCGTCGTTAGAACGGTCTTACGCCTGCCCAACCTGTGGCCGACAGGGCCTATTCCCCGGGGCCGGGTCAGGCGGGGGTCGCGGCCTTCGGCGCCGCGACGGCCCGGGGCGCGAGTTCCGCGTTCTCCAGGACGTCCCGGAGGTGCTTCTCCACGACCGGGAGGACGTCCGCGATCGTGATCTCGCGGCCCCGTTCGTACGCGAGCGAGGTGACGCCCGCGTCCCGGATCCCGCACGGCACGATCCGGTCGAACCAGGTGTTGTCGGGGTTCACGTTGAGGGCGAAGCCGTGCATGGTCACGCCCTTGGCGACGCGGATGCCGATCGCCGCCAGCTTGCGGTCCTCGCGGCGCTGGCCGGCGTTGGACGGCGCGTACTCCGGGCCGTTCAGCCGGGGGTCGAACTCCTCGTCGCGCAGCCGGGGGTCGAAGTCGAGCGACAGCCCGCCCGGGGAGGGGCGCTCCTCGACCGGGTCCCCGAGCACCCAGACCCCGCTGCGGCCCTCGACCCGGGAGGTCTCCACGCCGAAGTCGGCGGCCGTGCGGATCAGGGCGTCCTCCAGCCGGCGTACGTGCGCGACGACGTCGACCGGACGCGGCAGCTTCTGGATGGGGTAGCCGACGAGCTGGCCGGGGCCGTGCCAGGTGATCTTCCCGCCGCGGTCGACGTCGATCACCGGGGTGCCGTCCAGCGGGCGCTCGCTCTCGGTCGTACGCCGCCCCGCCGTGTAGACGGGCGGGTGCTCCAGGAGCAGGCAGGTGTCGGGGACGGTGTCCTCGAACCGGGCGGCGTGCACCTCGCGCTGCATCTGCCAGGCCTCCTGGTAGTCGACCGCCTCCTCGCCGAATCCGGCGCGGACGAACCGCAGCTCACTCACTTCGGATGCCTCCCTGTTCGCGGGTGCCGGCGTTCCGGGGCCGTCCCCCGGAAGCCACGTCACCGTGCACCGATACGGGCCCCGAGCCACTGTACGACCGTCCCGGAGGGAGGTGTCCGGCAGGTTCGTCACGGATGTCCGGCCCCGGGGGCCGTGCGCCGGAGCGGTCCCCGGGGCGGGCGGCGCGGGCTTCCCGACGCCGGTACGGGGTCCCGGACCGGCGTCAGCGATCTACGCAATGCTCACACGATCGGATGAATGTGGAGCGAACGCCGGTAAGGGTGGTGGCGGGGCAGTTACATTCGCGCCGTTCCCTTAGGGCCGCCGGCCCGGCCCCGAAGGCAGGAGACCGTACAGCTGATGTCGGAACGACCTCCGCAGCGCACCCCCAACCGGCGGCTCGCTGCGCTCATCGCGGAAGCCGGATTCTCCCACGCGGGCCTGGCCCGGCGGGTGGATCAGCTGGGCCTCGAACACGGACTCGATCTGCGCTACGACAAGACCTCGGTGACCCGCTGGCTGCGGGGCCAGCAGCCGCGCGGTACGACGCCGGCGCTGATCGCCGAGGTGTTCACCCGGCGGCTCGGGCGCCGGCTCTCCGCCCAGGATCTCGGCCTGGACGCCTGCGCGCCCGTCTACGCGGGCCTCGAATTCGCGGCCACGCCCGCCGAGGCCGTCGACATCGTCAGCGGGCTCTGGCGGAAGGACTCCGGCAGCCAGGCGGAGCTGCGCAAGATCGCCTTCACCCCGGCCGGACTGGTCGTCCCCAGCCGGGACTGGCTGATCGGGCGGCCCGACGAATGGGTCGCCCACGGCGAGTCCGGCGGCCCGGCGGCGGGCACGGCCGGTCTCCCGGCTCCGCGCCCCTCCGTCGAGACCCTCCGGACCCGCACGGCCGACGGCCCCCGCACCAGCGGCGTACTCCCCGGCCCCGGCCCCGGGACGGGCGGCCACCTCGCCGCTCCGGGACACCGGGGCGGCCCCGGCACCCAGACGGGCCATGAGCAGGGCCCGGCCCACGCGCACGGTACGGGCGCCCCCGGCCACGGGCACGGCGCGGGCCCCCACGGATCCGGTGTCCACGGCACGGGCGCTCCCGGGGCCCGGCCCGCCTCCAGGGGTCCCGCCCCCACCCGGCCGCCCGGTGCCCCCGGGGCCGGGCACCCCGTCGTCCCGCGCCAGCGGGGCGCCGAGCGCGGCTCCGGGCAGCGGGTCGGCAGCGGTGACATCGCCGCCCTGCACTCGGTCGGTGACCTCTTCCGCGCCCTGGACCACGCCTACGGCGGCGGCCACGCCCGCCAGGCCCTCGTCAGGTACCTGGAGCACGAGGCCGAGCCCATGCTGCGCGGGACCTACGGCGAGGCGGTCGGCCGGCGGCTGTTCTCGGCGGCAGCCGACCTGACCCGGCTGGCCGGCTGGACCTCGTACGACATCGGGGCGCACGGCCTGGCGCAGCGCTACTTCGTGCAGGCGCTCCGGCTCGCGCAGGCGGCGGGCGACCGGGCGTACGGCTCCTTCGTGCTGATCACCATGAGCCGGCAGGCCGTCTACCTCGGGCACGGCAGGGAGGCCGTCCAGCTCGCCCGGGTCTCCCAGCAGGGCATCGGCTCCTCGGCCCCGCCCGTCGTCATGGCCCTGCTGCACGCGGTCGAGGCCCGCGGGCACGGCGTCCTCGGCGAGACGAGGGCCTGCGTCGCGGCCCTCGTGCGGGCGGAACGCGCCTTGCAGAGCGCCCGCCCCAATGACGACACCCCGCCCTGGGCCCGCCACTTCGACGAGGCTCAGCTGGCCGACGAGTTCGGCCACTGCCACCTCGACCTGCAGCAGTACCGGGCCGCCGCCCAGCACGCCGAGCGCTCGCTCCAGCTGCGTGCCCCGGCGTACGCCCGGAGCAGGCTGTTCTGCCGGGTGGTGCTCGCCTCCGCGCGGCTGGGGACCGGGGAGCTGGACCAGGCCTGCCTGCTGGGCGCCGAGGCGGCCCAGCAGGCGTCGGAGATGCGGTCGGCGCGCGCCACCGAGTACGTGCGCGACTTCGAGCGCCGCCTGGAGCCGTACCGGGACGCGGCCGCCGTACGCGGCTACCGCGACCGGGTCGCGGCCCTGGCCCTGGGCTGAACCCGCCGCACCCCGGGCCGGTCCCGTCCGAGCCGAGCCGAGCCGCGCCCGCCCAGCCCCCGCCCGCCCCGGCCGGACTCCGGGCCGGACCGGCCGGGCCTTGAGCTGGACCAGCCGGGCCGAGCCCAGACCCGGGCCGGTCCCGTCCGAGCCGAGCCGCGCCCAGCCCCCGCCCGCCCCGGCCGGGCCGCTCCCCGGTCAGGCGGCGGCGGGCAGGTTCTCCCCGCCCGCGGGCTTCCGGCGCACCCCCAGGTCCGCCAGGATTGACGCGGCGGCCCGGCGCCCCGAGTGCAGGGCGCCCTGGACCGTGCTGGTGTCACGGTGGTCGCCGCACACGTACAGCCCGGCGAGCACCCGCACCGGCCGGCGCAGGTCGTGCGGCGGCGCCATGACCGGCACCGCCTCCGGGTCGTGGTGCGCGGCCAGAAGCTCCCAGTCGTACGTCGGGACGCCGTACAGCACGGCGAGATGGTCCCGGACCGCCCGGTCCAGGTCGGGCGGCGGGGGACCGAGGACCGTGGACGTGATCAGGGCCCGGCCCAGCGGCGCGCGCGACGGGTCGACGGCGCTCATCACCGCGGTGTGCGCGACCGGCCCCGCCCGGTCCGCGTCCAGCAGCAGCCGGGCGCCCGTCGGCGGGGGAGCGGGCGCGGTGTGGTGGAGCACCGTCACCGGGTGGAAGGCGGGCGCCCGCAGTCCCGGCAGCAGCTCGGCGGCCGCGCCCGCGCCGGTGGCCAGCAGCAGCGAGCGGCAGCTCAGCTCCCCGTGCTCCTTGGTGCGTACGGAGGTGATGTCGGCGGCCGTGACGTGCACCCCGGTCCGCACCGTCCCCGGCGGGAGCGCGGCGGCGAGCAGTCCGGGCAGCGCCGCCGCGCCCCCCGCCGGTACACAGATCCCGCCGCGCGCGTAACTGCGCAGGGCGAGATCGGCGCAGCGGCTCGACGTGTCGAGGACCGGATCGCTGAGCAGCGCCGAGAGCAGGGGGCGCAGGAAACCGTCGACCGTGCGCGGCGGGAGGCCCCGCGAGGACAGGGCGTCGAGCGCGGGCCCGTCGGGCCTGGCCAGGATGCGGGAGACCGGTGTGGTGGCCAGCCGGGAGAGCCAGGCGCCGAGCCTGGCCTGTTCGATCGCACCCCCCAGCGGGGCACGAGGGGCGCTCGAACGGGAGCGCGCGGCTCGCAGTACGCCCCTCGCGCTCCGTACGTCACCGGCCCGGTAGCGGCGGCCCCGGCTGTGCACGAGCACCCCGGGGGAGAAGTCCCGGAGCGCCAGCCCCTGGAGCCCCGGGGTGTGCCGCAGCTCCGGGTAGGCGGAGCTGAGCAGGGGACCGGTGCGGTCGAGCCGGAAGCCGTCCATGTCCTCGGTGGCCATCCGCCCGCCGACGCGCGGGGCGGCCTCCAGGACGCATGTGTCCACCCCCGCGCTGATGAGCTGGTGGGCGGCTGTCAGGCCGGCTATCCCGGCCCCGATGACAACCACGTCCGCGTGGTGTGCCGTGTCTGCCCTGAGCACGTGCCCCTCCCCGAGTCGGCGCGACCGCTGGGTGCCTCCTGCCCCCAACAGGCCCCCGGAATACCGGGGTCCGCGCTCGAAACTAGGACGGGGACCGAGCCGGGCCCAGCCGCGCACCACCCGGGCACCGGTGCACGGGGTCGCACGACCGTGCGTTCAGCGCAGCGCCGCGCGGACGGCGGCGTCGATGCCGGGGAAGGCGAAGGTGAAGCCCGAGTCGAGGAGCCGGCCGGGGAGCACCCGCTGGCTGCCCAGGACGTCCCCGGCGAACTCTCCGAGCGCGACCCGCAGGGCGGGCGCCGGAGCGGTGAAGAGGGTCGGGCGGTGCAGCACCCGTCCCATGGCGGCCGTCACCTCACCGTTGGTCACCGGCGCGGGGCCGGTCAGGTTGACCGGGCCGGACAGGGCCTCGGTGTCCAGGATGTGCCGCAGCGCGGCCACGTGGTCGTGCAGGGCGATGAAGCTCCAGTACTGCCGGCCGTTGCCCATCCGGCCGCCGAGGCCCGCCCGGAAGAGCGGGAAGAGGCGGCCCCAGGCACCACCCTCCCGGGCGACGACCAGGCCGGTACGGGCGTGCGCCGTGCGGATGCCCGCCTCCTCGGCGGGCGCCGTGGCCCCCTCCCACTCCACGCAGACGGACGGCAGGAACCCTTCGCCCGGCGGCGCGCCCTCGTCGACGGCCCGGTCCCCGGTGTCGCCGTAGTAGCCGACGGCCGACCCGGACAGCAGCACCTTCGGCGGGGTGTCCAGCGAGGCGACGGCCTCGGCGATCGCCGCCGTCCCGTCCACCCGGCTGTCCCGGATCTCCCGCTTGTACGCCTCGGTCCACCGGTGGTCCCCGACCCCGGCCCCGGCGAGATGGACGACGGCGTCGCAGCCGACCAGCCCCGCCGCGTCGACGTACCGGCGCTTCGGGTCCCACTCCACCTCGTCCCCGGCGGCGGCGGGGCGGCGCACCAGGCGCACCACCTCGTGCCCGTCGGTCCGCAGCGAGCGCACGAGCGCCGCTCCGATGAGTCCGGTCGATCCGCTGACGGCGATACGGGAGGGCGGCATGGGCCCATCCTGCCCCATGAGCCCCGCCACCGGGCTGGTCACACGGCCTGTGGCGCGGGCCTCGTCACCCACTCCCGCCACACCGCCACGGCGTGACACAGTGGCAGCCATGCCGTCCGCACCGCAGCTCCGCTCCCTGTGCCCCGTCCGTCTCGCACGTCCCGCCGACGAGCCCGCGCTCGCGGAGCTCGACCGGGCCACCTGGTCCACGCTGCACTCCGTACAGCCGCGGCCCCGGCCCCCGTACCTCCCGTTCTTCGACGACCGGCACCGGCCCGAGGAGTTCCTCCTCGCGGAGGCGGACACCGACGACGGCGGACGGCGGCTCGCCGGGTACATCCGGCTCGCGTGCCCGACCCCGCTCGCCGCCACCGCCCACGTACGGCAGATACAAGGACTGGCCGTGGCCGAGTGGGCACGGGGGCAGGGCCTGGCCCGGGTGCTGCTGCGGGCCGCCCGCACCGAGGCGCTGCGGCAGGGCGCGGTACGGCTGACCCTGCGGGTCCTCGGGCACAACGCCCCCGCGCGGGCCCTCTACGCCTCGGAGGGGTTCGCCGTCGAGGGCGTGCTGCCCGGAGAGGTCTTCCTGGACGGCCGGTACGTGGACGACGTCCTGATGGGCCGTTCGCTGACCCCGTGAGACGGCGCTCGGCACGGCCGGCGGGTCGCACCGCGCCGCTGACCCCGTGAGAGGGCGCTCGGCACGGCCGGCCGGTCACATCGCGCCGAAGCGCTCCCAGAGCATCGGGAACCGCTCCGCGAGGGCCGCCTCGTCGTCCGGCTCCAGCGGTGTGCCCTCCGGCCGCTCCGGCTGCGGCGGCAGGCCCAGGTCCGGGGAGACCACGCCGGTCAGCTGCTCGTACGCCTCGTCGGCGGCGTAGCCCAGCTCCTCGCCGTCGCCGTCGAACTCCTCGTCGAAGTCCTCCAGGATCTCCGCGAGGGTGTCCGGGTCCTGCACGGCACCCTCGAAGACCTCCCGGCCCTGCCCGATCAGCCAGCACCGGAAGGAGTCGAAGGCGTCGTCGTCCGCACCCCCCAGCAGGACGGCCGCCGCGCCCCACAGGTCCCAGCGGTAGGCGCGGTTGTAGCGGGCCTCGAAGTGCCGGGCGAAGTCCAGCACGGATTCGGGATCGAGCCGCACCAACCGCTCGACGAGCACCTCGGCATGGTCGTCGGGGTCACCCTCGGCGGCCTCGCGGGTGCTGTCGACGATCTCCCAGAACTCCGTCTCGTCCATCACCGCTCCAGCATCCGCCCTGGCGCCGGGCCACGCACGCCCAGCGGGCAAAGACGGGAAGGCCGGACACCGGTGACAGGCGCTCAGCCGTACAGGGCGTGCAGCCGTGCGGCGGCCCCGGCGAAGCGGGCCCGCAGCGTGCCGGGTGCCAGGACCTCCACCTCGGGCCCCAGAGCCGTCAGCCGGTCGTACGCGACCTCCTCCGACTCCACCGCCAGGACGAGCGTGCGCAGGCCGTCCGCGTCGGGCCCGGACGCCGAGGCGAGCGCGTCGTCCAGGGCCGCCCGGTCCACCGCCCGCGGCAGCAGCGCCATCCCCGTCCCGGACAGCCGTACGGTCACCTCGGTACGCAGGAGGGACCGGGCGAACTGCGCGGCCCGCTCCTCCCAGAAACCGGGCAGGTCGAAATCCTCGTCCCGCTCGAAACGCGCGGGCGACACCTCGGCCGCCGTGAACCGGTCGACCCGGTACACCCGGACGTCGTCCTCCACCCGGGCGCACAAATACCAGACGCCCGCCTTCAGCACGAGCCCGTACGGGGACAGCTCCCGCTCGACCTCGTCCCCGCTGCCGCGCCGGTAGCGGGCACGGACGAGCCGGTCGTCCCAGACCGCCTGAGCGACGGCCGGCAGCAGCTCGGGGCTGACGGGCTCGTGGAACCAGCCCGGCGCGTCCAGGTGGAACCGCCGGGCGGCCGTCCGCGGGGCGTCGCGGAGGGAGGGGGCCAGGGCTGCCGCCACCTTCAGCCGCGCCGCCGACGCCACGTCGTCGAGCCCCATCTCGCGCAGCGCGGACGGCAGGCCCGACAGGAACAACGCCTCGGCCTCCTCACGGGCCAGCCCGGTCAGCCGCGTCCGGTACCCCCCGACGAGCCGGTACCCGCCGACCCGGCCCCGGCCCGCGTACACCGGCACGCCCGCCTCCGACAGCGCCTGGGCGTCCCGGGTGACCGTCCGCTCCGAGACCTCCAGCTCCCGCGCCAGCTCGGCGGCGGTCATGACGGACCGGGACTGGAGGAGCAGGACCATCCTGATGAGCCGGGCAGCGCGCATGCGGCCATTGTGCGTGCCGCGCCCGCCCGGTCACGACGACGGGGCGGCCCCCCGGGAAACACCCGGACAGCCGCCCCGCACCCGTGTCAGAGCCCGTACTTCTCCCGGGCCTCCTTGACCTTGGACGCCGGGATCTCACCACGGCGGGCCAGCTGGGCCAGCGCGGCGACCGCGACCGACTGCGGGTCCACACCGAAGTGCCGGCGGGCACCCTCACGGGTGTCCGAGAGCCCGAAGCCGTCCGTGCCCAGCGAGGACCAGTCCTGCTCCACCCACTGGCTGATCTGGTCCGGGACCGCGCGCATCCAGTCGCTCACCGCGAGGACCGGACCCGGGGCACCGGAGAGCGCCTGGGTCACGTAGGGCACCCGCTGCTCACCGTGCAGCAGCGCCTCGTCGCACTCCAGCGCGTCACGGCGCAGCTCGCCCCACGAGGTGGCGGACCAGACGTCGGCCGTGACCCCCCAGTCGGCGGCCAGCAACTCCTGGGCGGCCAGCGCCCAGTGGATCGCCGTACCGGAACCGAGCAGCTGGATCCGCGGGGCGTCCGCCGAGGCGGGCGTGCCCTCCTTGAAGCGGTACAGGCCCTTGACGATGCCCTCCTCGACGCCCTCGGGCATCGCGGGCTGCTGCTTCGGCTCGTTGTAGACCGTCAGGTAGTAGAAGACGTTCGAGTCCTCACCCGGGGCCGCCTGGCCGTACATCCGGCGCAGACCGTCCTTGACGATGACCGCGATCTCGTAGGCGAACGCCGGGTCGTAGTTGAGCGACGCCGGGTTCGTGGAGGCCAGCAGGTGGGAGTGGCCGTCCGCGTGCTGGAGGCCCTCACCCGTCAGGGTCGTACGGCCCGCGGTGGCACCCACGATGAAGCCCTTGCCGAGCTGGTCGGCGAGCTGCCACATCTGGTCGCCGGTCCGCTGCCAGCCGAACATCGAGTAGAAGATGTAGAACGGGATCATCGTCTCGCCGTGCGTCGCGTACGACGTGGCGGCGGCGATGAAGTCGGCCATGGCACCGGCCTCGGTGATCCCCTCGTTGAGGATCTGGCCGTCCTTGGCCTCCTTGTAGTACATCAGCTGGTCGCGGTCGACCGGCTCGTACGTCTGGCCCAGCGGCGAGTAGATGCCGGCGGACGGGAACAGCGACTCCATACCGAACGTACGGGCCTCGTCCGGGACGATCGGCACCCAGCGCCTGCCGGTCTCCTTGTCCCGCATTAGGTCCTTCACCAGGCGGACGAACGCCATGGTGGTGGCCATTTCCTGCTTGCCGGACCCCTTGTACAGGGCCTTGAAGGCACGCTCCTCCGGCGCGGGCAGGGCGACCGTGTGCACCCGGCGGGCGGGGGCGGGGCCACCGAGCGCGGCACGGCGCTCCTGGAGGTAGCGGACCTCGGGGGAGTCGGCGCCGGGGTGGCCGTAGGGGACCAGGCCGCTGTCGAAGGCGCTGTCGGGGATCGGGAGCCCGAGCAGCTCGCGCATGCTCTTGAACTCGTCGATCGACAGCTTCTTCATCTGGTGGTTGGCGTTCTTGGACTCGAAGCCCTTGCCGAGCGTGTAGCCCTTGACCGTCTGCGCCAGGATCACCGTCGGCGCGCCCTTGTGCGCCAGGGCGGCGCGGTAGGCCGCGTACACCTTGCGGGCCTCGTGGCCGCCGCGCGAGGAGTAGAAGCACTCCGCGATCTTCGCGTCGCTCAGCAGCTTCGCCAGCTCGGCGAGCGCGGGCTCGGCGCCGAAGAAGTGCTCGCGGATGTAGGCCACGTCCCGGGTCGCGTACGTCTGGAACTGCGCGTCCGGCACCTCGCGGAGCCGGCGGACCAGCGCGCCCGTGGTGTCCAGCTGGAACAGCTCGTCCCAGGCGGTGCCCCAGAGCGTCTTGACGACGTTCCACCCGGCGCCCCGGAAGGCGCCTTCCAGCTCCTGGACCACGCGGAAGTTGGCGCGGACCGGGCCGTCGAGGCGCTGGAGGTTGCAGTTGATGACGAAGGTCAGGTTGTCGAGCTGCTCACGCGCCGCGAGGGCGAGGGCGGCGGTCGACTCGGGCTCGTCCATCTCGCCGTCGCCCAGGAAGGCCCAGACGTGCGAGTTCGACGTGTCCTTGATCTTGCGGTTCGTCAGGTAGCGGTTGAAGCGCGCCTGGTAGATCGCCGAGAGCGGGCCGAGGCCCATCGACACCGTGGGGAACTCCCACAGCCAGGGCAGCCGCCGCGGGTGCGGGTAGGACGGCAGACCGTCGCCGCCCGACTCCTGGCGGAAGTTGTCGAGCTGCTGCTCGCTGAGGCGGCCGTCGAGGAAGGCGCGGGCGTAGACGCCGGGCGAGGCGTGGCCCTGGACGTAGATCTGGTCGCCGGAGCCGTCCCCCTCCTTGCCGCGGAAGAAGTGGTTGAAGCCGGTCTCGTACAGCCAGGCGGCCGAGGCGAAGGTGGCGATGTGGCCGCCGACGCCGTAGCGCGCGCCCCGGGTGACCATCGCGGCCGCGTTCCAGCGGTTCCAGGCGGTGATCCGGGACTCCATCTCCAGGTCGCCGTCGAAGTCGGGCTCCGCGGCGGTGGGGATGGTGTTGATGTAATCGGTCTCCAGCAGCTTGGGCAGCGCGATACCGGCGCCCTCCGCGTGCTGGAGCGAGCGCCGCATGAGGTACGCGGCACGGTGCGGGCCCGCGGCCTTGGTGACGGCGTCCAGGGAGGCCGCCCATTCGGCGGTCTCCTCGGGGTCGCGGTCCGGGAGCTGGTCGAGCTCGCTCGGAAGCTTTGCTACGGGGTCGGTCATGATCGCCGCCTTCCGGAGTGGGAGGGGGTGGAGAGGTCCCTGGCTGGCAGGACAGGGCGATAGGGCCGGTGGGCCCGTGAGTGAACTGTAAGGGGCCGATCGATGATCGATCAAAGGGTGAAAGGCAAAACTTCTCGATATGAAGAAAAGTGGCATGCGGTGCCGCGAAACGGGGCACGGAGTGACGGTGCGATTAGGTCGAAAAGGGGCGCTGAGCTGCACGGACGAGCGTGGCGGAGCGCAGATGGCGGGCGGCCCGGAGGGCGCCTCAGGGGCGGCGGACCACGCCTCAGGCGCGGGGAGCGCACCCCAGGACGTGCTCCTTGACCAGGACCGCTATCCGCGGGTCCCGGCGCAGGAACGCGTCGATGAGCGCCTGGTGCTCCTCGGCGTACGACTTCTGCACCGTGCCGAGCCAGCGGATCGACAGGGCCGTGAACACCTCGATGCCCAGCCCCTCCCAGGTGTGCAGCAGCACCGCGTTGCCCGCCGCCCGCACCATCTCCCGGTGGAAGGCGACCGTGTGCCGCACCTGGGCCTCCCCGTCGGCGGTCCGGTCCGCCTCGTACAGGGCCGCCACGTGCGGGGTGAGCCGTGAGCAGTCCTCGCCGAGCGCCGGCGCCGCCAGCTCCGCCGCGATCTGCTCCAGCCCGGCGCGCACCGGGTAGCTCTCCTCCAGGTCGGCCGCGGTCAGATTGCGTACGCGTACGCCCTTGTTGGGGGCCGACTCGATCAGCCGCAGGGTCTCCAGCTCGCGCAGCGCCTCACGGACGGGGGTCTGGCTGACCTCCAGCTCGGTCGCGATCCGGCGCTCCACGATGCGCTCGCCCGGCTTCCAGCGCCCGCTCACGATCCCGTCCACGATGTGCTCGCGGATCTGTTCGCGCAGCGAGTGGACGACGGGCGGGGTCATGAAGGGCTCCTTCGGGGCAAACCGGGTGCTGCATACACCAACACGGCTGCCGGAACGGCCGGTGGTGCCTAGACAATACGGCGGCGCCCCCGCCCGGGAGTGTTCCGGACGGGGGCGCCGCAGGTGAGGCTCGTTACAGCCGGGGCCCCTCGGATGGATCAGGCGGGTCCCGGCCCCACCGAGGCCCCAGGGGCTCAGAGGCCCAGCTCGACCTCGAACTCGCCCGCCTCAAGGATCGCCTTGACCGTGGTCAGGTAACGGGCGGCGTCCGCGCCGTCCACCAGACGGTGGTCGTAGGAGAGCGAGAGGTACGTCATGTCGCGGACGCCGATGACGGTGCCCTCGGCGGTCTCGATGACCGCCGGACGCTTGACGGTGGCGCCGATGCCCAGGATGGCGGCCTGGTTCGGCGGCACGATGACGGTGTCGAACAGCGCGCCGCGCGAACCGGTGTTGCTGACCGTGAAGGTGGCACCGGACATGTCGTCCGGGGTCAGGCCGCCACCGCGGGCCTTGCCGGCCAGCTCGGCGGTCTTCTTCGCGATCCCGGCGATGTTCAGGTCGCCCGCGCCCTTGATGACCGGGGTCATCAGACCCTTCTCGGCGTCCACGGCGATGCCGATGTTCTCCGAGTCGAAGTACGTGATGGTGCCCTCGTCCTCGTTGATCCGGGCGTTGACGACCGGGTGGGCCTTCAGCGCCTGGGCCGCCGCCTTCACGAAGAACGGCATCGGGGACAGCTTGACGCCCTCACGGGCGGCGAAGGACTCCTTCGCCTGGTTGCGCAGCTTCATCAGCTTGGTGATGTCGACCTCAAGGACCGAGGTCAGCTGGGCCTGCGAGTGCAGCGCCTTCATCATGTTGTCGCCGATGACCTTGCGCATGCGGGTCATCTTGACCGTCTGACCGCGCAGCGGGGACACCTCCAGCTTCGGCGCCTTGGAGGCGGCCGGAGCGGCGGCGGCAGCCGGGGCCGGGGCAGCGGCGGCGGCCTTGAGGGCCTCCGCGGCGGCGACGACGTCCTGCTTGCGGATGCGGCCACCGACGCCGGTGCCCTTGACCGCGCCCAGGTCGACGCCGTTCTCGGCGGCGAGCTTGCGGACCAGCGGCGTGACGTAGGCGCCGTCGTCACCGGCGGTCGCGGCCGGAGCCGGGGCCGGGGCGGCGGGAGCGGCCGGGGCGGCGGGTGCCGCAGGAGCCGCGGGTGCCGGAGCCGGGGCGGCGGGAGCGGCCGGAGCCGGTGCCGCGGCGGCCGGGGCGGGTGCGGCCGGTGCCGGAGCCGGTGCTGCGGGCGCGGCGGGAGCCGGTGCCGCGGCCGGGGCGGCGGGCTTCTCGGCGGCGGGGGCGGGCGCCGGAGCGGCCGGAGCCGGGGCGGCGGCCGGAGCGGCACCCGGCGCGCCGATGACGGCGAGCTTGGCGCCGACCTCGGCGGTCTCGTCCTCGCCGACGACGATCTCCAGCAGCACACCGGCGACCGGTGCGGGGATCTCGGTGTCGACCTTGTCGGTGGAGACCTCCAGCAGCGGCTCGTCCTCCGCGACCTCCTCGCCGATCTCCTTCAGCCAACGGGTGACGGTGCCCTCGGTGACGCTCTCGCCGAGCGCCGGGAGGGTGACGTCCGTACCCGAGGCCGAGGAGGCGCCGGCGGTGTCCTGCGCGGACGGGGCCTGGGCCGGGGCCTCGGTCTCGGTGGAGGGCGCGGTGGGCGCCTCCTGGGCGGCCGGGGCCGGGACGGCGGCGGGCTCGGCGGCCGGAGCCGCCTCGGCCGCCGGGGCCTCGGCCGGTGCGCCCGAGCCGTCGTCGATGACGGCCAGCTCGGCGCCGACCTCGACGGTCTCGTCCTCGGCGACCTTGATGGAGGTCAGCACACCGGCGGCCGGTGCGGGGATCTCGGTGTCGACCTTGTCGGTCGAGACTTCGAGCAACGGCTCGTCGGCCTCGACGCGCTCGCCCTCGGCCTTCAGCCAACGGGTGACAGTGCCCTCGGTGACGCTCTCGCCGAGCGCCGGAAGGGTTACGGAAACCGACATGGTTTCAGTTGCTCCTTACGAAAATGCGGAAGTGGTCGGTCGTCGCGCCCGGGACTGGATCAGTCGTGGGAGTGAAGGGGCTTGCCGGCGAGGGCCAGGTGAGCCTCGCCCATCGCCTCGTTCTGCGTCGGGTGGGCGTGGATGAGCTGCGCGACCTCGGCCGGCAGCGCCTCCCAGTTGTAGATCAGCTGGGCTTCGCCGACCTGCTCGCCCATACGGTCACCGACCATGTGGACGCCGACCACGGCACCGTCCTTGACCTGGACGAGCTTGATCTCGCCCGCGGTCTTGAGGATCTTGCTCTTGCCGTTGCCCGCGAGGTTGTACTTGAGGGCGACGACCTTGTCCGCACCGTAGATCTCCTTGGCCTTGGCCTCGGAGATGCCCACCGAGGCGACCTCGGGGTGGCAGTACGTCACCTTCGGGACGCCGTCGTAGTCGATCGGCACGGTCTTGAGACCGGCCAGCCGCTCCGCGACGAGGATGCCCTCGGCGAAACCGACGTGCGCCAGCTGGAGGGTCGGCACCAGGTCGCCCACGGCGGAGACCGTCGGCACGTTGGTCCGCATGTACTCGTCGACCAGGACGTAGCCGCGGTCCATGGCGACCCCGGCCTCCTCGTAGCCCAGGCCCTGCGAGACCGGGCCGCGGCCGATCGCGACCAGCAGCACCTCCGCCTCGAAGGTCTTGCCGTCGGCGAGGGTGACCCGCACACCGTCCTCGGTGTACTCGGCCTTGTCGAAGAAGGTGCCGAGGTTGAACTTGATGCCGCGCTTGCGGAACGCGCGCTCCAGGAGCTTCGAGCTGTTCTCGTCCTCGACCGGGACCAGGTGCTTGAGGCCCTCGACGATCGTGACGTCGGTGCCGAAGGACTTCCACGCCGAGGCGAACTCGACGCCGATCACGCCGCCGCCCAGGACGATGGCGGACTTCGGGACGCGGTCCAGCGTCAGCGCGTGGTCCGAGGAGATGATCCGGTTGCCGTCGATCTCCAGGCCGGGCAGCGACTTCGGTACGGAACCGGTCGCGAGCAGCACGTGGCGGCCCTGGACGCGCTGGCCGTTCACATCCACCGAGGTGGGCGACGAGAGACGGCCCTCACCCTCGATGTAGTGGACCTTGCGCGAGGCGATGAGACCCTGCAGGCCCTTGTACAGACCGGAGATCACGTCGTCCTTGTACTTGTGGACGGCCTCCATGTCGATGCCCTCGAAGGTGGCCTTCACACCGAACTGGGCCGACTCACGGGCCTGGTCGGCGATCTCGCCGGCGTGCAGCAGCGCCTTCGTGGGGATGCAGCCGTTGTGCAGGCAGGTACCGCCGACCTTGCCCTTCTCGATCAGTGCGACGTCCAGGCCCAGCTGCGCTCCGCGCAGGGCGGCGGCGTAACCGCCGCTGCCACCGCCGAGGATCACTAGGTCGAAAACGGTGCTGGCGTCGTTCGCCACGTCACGTCCTCCATGCATGTGCGCCGTACGCCGGGCCCCGTCGCTGGGGTGTGACCGGCCGGTCGGCTGGTGTGCGGCCGCTGGTGAGTGTCGGCCCTGTGGTGGGGGCCCTGTCCTGCCGAGAACCCATCTTCGCACTTGTTGAGGACGGACGGGACGCGGGCCCCTGCTCCAGAGCGGGCGAGCCTCCGGCCCGCACCAGGGTCCAAGCGTACAAAGTTTCGGAAAATCGGCCGGTGGGTGCCACCCGGGTGAACGCCCACGGCCCCGGACGTATGCCCGGGGCCGTGTCCGCCGCCCGCTGACGGCGCGGGCGGGTGGTGCGCGCGGAAGTCCTCGGCGGACGTCGCGCGCGGGGCGTCAGCCCAGGTCGCCCGCGGCCGTGCGCTCGGCCAGCCGGACCAGGGTGCGGACCGAGGAGCCGGTGCCGCCCTTGGGGGTGTAGCCGTACGGGGCGCCCTCGTGGAAGGCCGGGCCCGCGATGTCCAGGTGGGCCCAGGCGATGCCCTCACCGACGAACTCCCGCAGGAAGACGCCGGCCACCAGGCCGCCGCCCATCCGCTCGCCGATGTTGGCGATGTCGGCGGTCGGGGAGTCCATGCCCTTGCGCAGGTCGTCCGGGAGCGGCATCGGCCACGACGCCTCACCGACCTCCTCGGCGGTCTCGTGGACCGCCGTACGGAAGGCGTCGTCGTTGGCCATGACGCCGAAGGTGCGGTTGCCGAGCGCGACCACCATGGCGCCGGTCAGCGTCGCCACGTCGACGATCGCGTCCGGGGCCTCCTCCGAGGCGCGGGTCAGCGCGTCCGCGAGGACGAGCCGGCCCTCGGCGTCGGTGTTGAGGACCTCGACGGTCTTGCCGCTGTACATGCGCAGCACGTCGCCGGGCCGGGTGGCGTTGCCGGACGGCATGTTCTCGGCCAGGGCCAGCCAGCCGGTGACGTTGACCCGCAGGCCGAGACGGGAGGCCGCGACGACGGTCGCGAACACGGCGGCGGCGCCGCTCATGTCGCACTTCATCGTCTCGTTGTGCCCGGCCGGCTTCAGCGAGATGCCGCCCGAGTCGTAGGTGATGCCCTTGCCGACCAGGGCCAGGGTCTTCTCCGCCTTCGGGTGCGTGTAGGCGAGCTTGACCAGGCGCGGGCCGTGCGTGGAGCCCTGGCCCACGCCGATCAGACCGCCGTAGCCGCCCTTGACCAGGGCCTTCTCGTCGAGCACCTGGACCTTGACGCCGTGCTCCTTGCCGGCCGCGGTGGCGACGGCGGCGAAGGACTCCGGGTACAGGTCGTTCGGCGGGGTGTTGATCAGGTCGCGGGCCCGGTTGATCTCCTCGGCGACCGCGACGGCGCGGTCGGCGGCGGCCTTGAACGCCTTGTCACGCGGCTTCGCGCCGAGCAGGGCGACCTCGCCGAGCGGCTGCTTGGGGCCGGACTTCTTGGCCGACTTGGCGCTCTTGGGGGCGACCTTGTCCTCGCCGCCCTGGTAGGCGGTGAAGGCGTACGCGCCCAGCAGGGCGCCCTCCGCGACGGCCCCGGCGTCCTCGGCGGACTCGGTGGGCAGCGCGAAACCGGCCTTCTTCGCACCGGACAGCGCGCGGGCGGCGCTGCCCGCGGCCCGGCGCAGTGCCTCGGCGTCGTAGGCGCCGTCCCGCTCGGGGGCACGGCCGAGGCCGACCGCCAGCACGACGGGGGCCTTCAGGCCGGACGGGGCGGGAAGCTTCGTCACCTCGCCCTCGGCACCACTGGCACCCAGGGTCTCCAGGACGGCTGCGAGCTTTCCGTCGAACGCCTTGTCCACGGCTTCGGCGCCCGGTGCCACGACCGGCCCCTTCGCGCCCTTGGCTACGCCGACGACGAGCGCGTCCGCGCGCAGCGTCGCCGCACCGGCAGTGCTGAGAGTGAGAGCAGTCACGGTGGTGAAATCTCGCTTCCGTTGAGTTCTGTGCCGGTCGAGGGGTGGGCCGACCGTGCCCGGCGCATCGTATGCCTCGCCGCAATGTGCCGGGAATGAGCCTACGCGCGCCTTTGCTTCCCGCTCACGGGGGCACGTCCGTCCGTGCTCCCGCCCTCCTCGGGCACGGCCCCGTGCCCGGCCCGGTGCGGGAGGAACCCGGGGCGCCTATAGGGTCGTTCACCGGTACGGATCGAGCGGGGGAGCACCATGCGGAGCAGGCCGGGCGGTACACGGACGAGGTGGGTGCTCCGCGCCGTACCCCTCCTGGCGGTGCTGCTCGCGGGCTGCGCCACCGACCCGGGCACCGCCTCCGACGACCGGGACGCGGCTTCCCGGCCACCGGCGGCGGAGCACTGGCGGCCGGAGCCCGGCGTGGACTGGCAGTGGCAGCTCTCCGGCCGGATCGACACCTCCGTGGACGCCCCGGTGTACGACATCGACGGCTTCGACCAGGACGCGAAGACGGTCGCCGCGCTGCACGCCGAGGACCGCAAGGTCATCTGCTACCTCTCCACCGGCGCCTGGGAGGACTTCCGCCCGGACGCCGACGCGTTCCCCGCCTCCGTACGCGGCAAGAGCAACGGCTGGGAGGGGGAGTGGTGGCTCGACATCCGCCGCACCGACGTCCTGGAGCCGCTGATGGAGAAGCGGATCGAGATGTGCGCCGAGAAGGGCTTCGACGCGGTGGAGCCGGACAACATGGACGGCTACCTCAACGACACCGGCTTCCCGCTCACCGCCGCCCACCAGCTGCGCTACAACCGGCTGATCGCGGACCTGGCCCACCGGCACGGCATGGCCGTGGGCCTGAAGAACGACCTCCCGCAGATCCCCGAACTGGTCGACGACTTCGACTTCGCGGTGAACGAGCAGTGCGCCCAGTACGAGGAGTGCGACGAGCTGACCCCGTTCATCGACGCGGGCAAGGCCGTCCTGCACGCCGAGTACGAACTGCCGGTGGCCGACTTCTGCCCCGAGTCCCGGCGGCTGCGCCTGAGCTCCCTGCTCAAGAAGTACGACCTCGACGCCTGGCGCCAGAGCTGCTGAACCGGCCACCACGCGGGGGCCGGTCACCACCCCGGCGTCCGGTCACCACCCCGAAGTCCGGTCACCCCCCGACGTCCGGTCACCCGCCCAGGACCAGCACCACCAGCACCGCCGTGGCCGCGGTCTCCTCCAGCGCCCCGAACACGTCGCCGGTCACCCCGCCGAACCGCCGTACGCAGTGCCGCAGCAGCAGTTGTGCCGCCGCCAGGCCCGCCAGGACGGCCAGGGCGTACCGCGCCGCCCCGTACCCGCCGGTCACCGTGCCCGCCGCCGCGCAGCCCGCGACCACCACGGCGGCGACGGCCGCCGCCGCACCGGCCGGAACGGTCCCGGCGACCGCCGCCCCCAGCCCCTCCGGCCGGGCGGCCGGGACCGAGCGGCGGGAGGCCAGCGTGAGCGCCAGCCGGGCCGCCGTGGCGGCGGCGAGCGCCCCGAGGGCACCGTGCGCCCAGCCCCGGCCGTACAGCTCGAAGAGGGCGGCGACCTGGGCCAGCAGCACGAACAGCAGGGTGATCACGCCGAACGGGCCGATGTCCGACTGCTTCATGATCCGCAGCGCGTCCTCGGCCGGTTTGCCGCTGCCCAGCCCGTCCGCGGTGTCCGCCAGCCCGTCCAGGTGCAGCCCCCGGGTCAGGGCGGCGGGCAGGGACGCGGAGGCGACGGCGGCGAGCAGGGGACCGGCCCCGGCGAGGGAGAGCAGCGCCCCGGGGACGGCGGCGAGCAGCCCCACCATGAGCCCGGCGAGCGGCGCGCAGAGCATGCCGGCCCGCGCGGTCTCGCGGTCCCAGCGGGAGACGCGGACGGGGAGCGCGGTCAGGGTGCCGAAGGCGAAACGGACGCCGTGGCTGTTCAGGATGGTCACCGCGGGCAGGCTAGCCGGTGCGGTCCGGCACTAGATTGGGCGGAACGCCGCAAAAGCCTCGGAGCTGGATTTTCAGGAGCGGGTGGGATGGGTCACTGGCTGCACCAGAACATCGTCGAACCGGGCAAGCTCCCGCTGCTCCTCGCTCTGACCGCCTTCGTGCTGACGTTCGCCGTCACCCGGTTCATCACCCGGATGATCCGGGCCGGCAAGGGCCCCTTCCGGAACATCACCCCCGGCGGGATGCACATCCACCACGTCGTGCCGGGCGTGGTGCTCTCGGTGGTCGGCGGCTTCGGCGCGGTCGCGAGCGGCGCGGACGGCGTGTCGGCCGGGGTCTGCGCGGTGGTCTTCGGGACCGGCGCGGGCCTGGTCCTGGACGAGTTCGCCCTGATCCTGCACCTCGACGACGTGTACTGGACCGAGGAGGGCCGCCAGAGCGTCGAGGTGGTCGTCCTCACCGCGTCCCTGGTCCTGCTCGTCCTCGCGGGCTTCTCGCCCCTCGGCGTGGAGGACCTGAGCGGGGACCAGCAGCAGGGCAGGCTGGGCGTCGTCCTGACGTACGCCGCCAACTTCGGGTGCGTCCTGGTCGCCCTGTTCAAGGGCAAGGCCCGGATGGCCGTGATCGGCACCCTGGTCCCGTTCGTCGCCGTGATCGCCGCCGTACGGCTCGCCCGGCCCGCCTCACCCTGGGCCCGGCGCCTGTACCGCCGACGGCACCGGGCCCGCGCCCGGTCCATCCTGCGGGCCTACCACCACGACGTGCGGTGGGCCGGCCCGCGCCGCAGGTTCCAGGATCTGATCGGCGGGGCCCCGGACCGGACACCGCTCCCGGGTCCTCCCCGGCACTGACCGCGCCCGCCCCCGGCCCGGCGGTCGCGCTCAGGCGGTGGCAGGCGGTGGCCCGGACGGCCCCCGGGGGCTCCGGCGGCTCTCTCCGGGGCCCCGGCAGGCTCCTCTCAGGCGGTGGACCCGGCCTCCGCCGCTTCCCCGGTCGCCGCGTCCGCCGGGGCCTCCGCGTCCTCCGGGTCCTCGTCCACCGGCCCGGCCTCCTCGGCGCGCTCCGGAAGCTCCGCCGCCAGCGCCGCCGCGGCCTGGACGAGCGGCAGCGCCAGCAGCGCCCCGCTCCCCTCACCGACCGTCAGACCGTGGTCAAGCAGCGGGGTCAGCGCCATCCGGTCCAGCGCCTTCGCCTGCGCCGGCTCACCGCTCACCTGGCCCGCCAGCCACCAGTCCGGCGCCCGGAAGGCCGCCCGCTGGGCCACCAGCGCGCAGGCCGCCGAGACCACCCCGTCCAGCACCACCGGCATCCGCCGCACCGCGCTCTGGAGCAGGAAACCGGTCATCGCCGCCAGGTCCGCGCCGCCGACCGCGGCCAGCAGCTCCACCTGGTCCCCGAGCACCGGCCGGGCCCGGCGCAGCGCGTCCCGGATCGCCGCGCACTTGCGCATCCAGGCCAGGTCGTCGATGCCCGCGCCACCGCGCCCGGTGACCACCGAGGCGTCCGTCCCGCACAGCGCGGCGATCAGCGTCGAGGCCGCCGTCGTACCGCCGACGCTCAGATCGCCCAGGACCACCAGGTCGGTGCCGGAGTCGGCCTCCTCGTCGGCGATCCGCATCCCCAGCCGCACGGCCTGCTCGGCCTCCTCGGCCGTCAGCGCGTCCTCGACGTCGATGCGGCCGCTGCCGCGCCGCACCCGGTGGCGTACGACCGCCTCGGGCAGCAGCTCCGGGTCGCAGTCCAGCCCGGCGTCGACGACCCGCACCGGTACGGAGAACCGGCGGGCCAGCACCGCGACCGGACTCGAACCGTCCAGGACCGCCCGCACCAGCTCGTGCGCGCTGCCGGCCGCCCGGCCGGACACGTCCAGCTCCGCCACCCCGTGGTCACCGGCGAACAGCACCACCCGGGGCCGGTCGACCGGCCTGACCGGCACCGACTGCTGGGCGGCGGACAGCCATTCGCCCAGCTCGTCCAGGCGGCCCAGGGAACCGGGGGGCACGAGCAGCCGTTCCCGGCGTTCCTCGGCATCACGGCGCACGCCTCCGTCGGGGCGTTCGATCAGGTCGGAGAAGTCGTCCAGATTCACGGGGGTCTGCCTCGCGGGTCGTCACAGGGTGGGCCGGAGCCCGGCGGCGGGCTCCTGTGCGGAAACAGTACCCGGCGGCCTTCCCCCGTCCCCGGGCCCTCGTACCGCCCCCGGATCAGCCCCGCAGCACCACCGGCAGCCCCGCCACCACCAGCAGCACCTGCTCGCACTCGGCGGCGAACGCGGCGTTGAGGCGGCCCAGTTCGTCGCGGAAGCGCCGCCCGGACGGCGTGGCCGGCACCACGCCCGACCCGGTCTCGTTGGTCACCGCGACGACGGTACGGCGCGTCCCGCGCACCGCCCGGACCAGATCCGCGACCCGGGCCCGCAGCCGGTCGCGGCCGCCTGCCGCCCACAGCGCCTCGTCCCAGGCGTCCGACCGGTCCATCGCGTCCGTCAGCCACAGCGACAGGCAGTCGATCAGCAGCGGCGGCCCGTCCGCCACCAGCAGCTCGACCAGCTCGCACGTCTCCTCGGTCCGCCACACCGCGGGCCGGCGCTCCCGGTGCAGCCCGATCCGCGCCGCCCACTCCGCGTCGCCCTCGCGCCGGCCGCCGGTGGCCACGTACACCACCTCCGGGAACGTCTCCAGGCGCCGTTCGGCCTCCAGCGACTTCCCGGAGCGCGCCCCGCCCGTCACCAGCGTGCGCCGGGGCATCCCGGGCACCGGCCGGTAGTCACCCACCGGCAGCGTCGTGCCGTCCGGCACCGCCCGCGCCCCACCCGCCGCCAGCCGCAGGTCCAACTGGTCCCCGGGGGGCGCGTCATGGTCCAGGTGCACGGCGATCACCTCCGTCGCCGCCGTGACCGCGCCCACGGCCCGCAGCCGGGCCACGGCGTCGGGCCGTCCGATGACGTCGCAGACGACCGTGTCGTAGGGGTCGGCGGGCCGGTCGGCCCGGTCGGCCAGCCCGGCCGGGGCACCGCCCGGCGGCAGGTAGAGCAGCCGCTCGCCCGCCGGTGACGTCACCTCGTACCCGGTACCCGGGGCGTCCATCGCCACCGCCCGGACCCGGTGCCCGCTGATCAGCGTCAGCTCCTGGCCGTCCGGCACCCGCCCGGCCGGGGGCAGCGAGGCGGGCAGCTCCATGGCCGGGCCGTCGTGCGGGTGGGTGAGCAGCACCTGGCGTACGGCGGTGACGGAGCGGCCCGCGCGGGCGGCGGCGAACAGGGCTCCCGGGGTGAGGTCGAGCAGCAGCGCGTCGTCCACGAGCAGCGCCGTCGCGGCCCGTGCCCCGGTGCCGCGGGCCGACGCGCAGACGGCGCAGGGGCAGTCGGGCCGCGGCAGCCCTTCGGGGGCTCCGGTGCCGAGCAGTGTCAGTTCCACGGTCCTGATCCTCCCGCGTCCGCGCCCCGCCTGCGCGCCCGGGACCGGACACCCGGGATCACCGCGCGGGAACACGACTCCGGGACCCCCGCCGACCACACCCACTAGGCTTCGCACAGCAACACGACCCAGGAGGCGGACATGGCGTGGACGTGGCGGTTCGAGAAGTCCGACGGTACGGAGACGGAGCCGGCCCTTCAGCCGGAGGAATTCACCACCCAGGGCGACGCGGAGTCCTGGATCGGTGAGTTCTGGAAGGAACTCCTGGAAGGCGGCGCGGACCAGGTGACGCTCTTCGAGGACGGGGCGAAGATCTACGGCCCGATGAGCCTCCAGGGCGCCTAAAGCGTGTTGCAGAAGCCTGCGCTTCGGGTATTTCTCCTGTATGGGTGGGGTTTTGCGGGCTGAGGCGTTGTGGGTGGAAACGTTCACCGGGCTGC
>JOAZ01000015.1 GCA_000720535.1 Streptomyces halstedii | reverse complement strand
TGCAGGGGGGACCCTGTGGGAGAGTAGGACGCCGCCGAACTATTATTCCGGGAAAGCCCCGTGCCCTTGTGGCACGGGGCTTTTCTGCGTTTCAGAGCCTTTTCGTGCCGCTTGGTGCCGTGCCTTTCGGACCGGGGCCGGGCGCGGACGCACGCGGGGCGGTGTCCCGGCGTGCGATGGCTTCGGCCACCTCAGGAATGGCGGCGCGGAGAAGAGCGCCGTAAGGGCCCTGGGGCAGATCGGGGACATGGGCCCCCGCCGCGGTGATGTGCTCGGTGGCAGCCTCGAAGGAGCCCAGCCGACGGTAGTTGTCAGCGAGATTCAGGTGCAGGGACGGGTAGAAGCCCGCGATGTGCACACCCGCGTGATGCTCCTGGACACGTTGCTCGGTCACGGCGTTCGCCGCGTCCAGGGCGCGGATGTCCCAGGCCAGGGCTTGGGCAGGGTCCTCGTACAGATCAGCCAAGTAGTGGGCGAGGGCGCAGCGGTGCAGCGGGTCGCCGCCGGCACCACACGTGGACCAGAGGGCCAGGAGCTTCCGGCGAGCGGAAGCGTGGTCCCCGGCTCGGCCTTCGAGGACGGCTTCGCCGATGGCGGCCATGGTCGGATCAGCGCTGGTGGGAGCAGGAGGCATGGAGGCGGTCCTTGTCGTGTGGTATTCCGGCGGGGTGGTCGGGCTTGACGGGCATGGCCAGGGTGGTGAGATCGCCTCGGTCGGCGGAGCAAATCGTGGCAGGGCGCTGGGGCCCCCGGAGATCGAGCATCACGTCCGGGCCGATGGCGGTACTGACGGCCGGATAGAGCGTGGTCAGGTCGAACCAGACCCGAAGGCTTTGCCCGGTCACGGCGGAGGCAAGCGAGACTTCACAGGCTTCGTCCTGGGCCGGCAGCACCCACAGACGGTGATCAGCCACATCCAGCGCGACGCGTTCGGCGGAGTGGTCCTCCAGGGCTCGCAGGAGCAGCCCCTTCGCGACCGTCACCCGGGTCGTGACGTCGCCCAGGGACGCGAGCATCAGCCGGTAGTCGGGGAACTCCTCGGTCAGCAACCCGCAGAACTGGTCTTCTCGGTCGGGGGCCCGGAGTAGGACCCCGAACGGCGTCGCCTCGATGCGGACGGACGGGCTGCGGCGGATCTCGGCGGCCGCCTCCCGCAGTTCGTCACCCCTGACCGTGGCAGCCCAGGTCTGTGTCGGTGTCTCGGTCTGTGTCGGTGTCTTGGCCGGAACCAGCGTGCGGGTGGAAAGCCGGTACCGGTCGGTGGCGGTGAGTGTGACCGCTTCGGGGCCGGTCTCGATACGCAGACCACCGAGTACCGGCATCCCCGGGTCCCGCGTCGTCGCCGTCAGGATCTGCTCGACCGCGTCGGCCAGCACAGGCCCCTTCAGGACGGCGATCGGCGGACCGGGCGCACCGGCCAACGACGCCTTGAGCACGCCCGCTCTGTGCCGCACCGCCATAGCGTCCCCGGCGGCCTTCGCCACGTGCGCGTCGATGAGCCGCGACGCCTCCTCGGCGCCGGAATCGAGAACCGTCTCGACGACGGGGAGAGACATGTCCAGTTCGCGGAGCCGACGCAGCGTGATCGCCCGGGTGAGCTGGGCGGCGCCGTAGTAGCGGTATCCCGTCACCGGGTCGGTCTCGGAAGGGCGCAGCAGTCCTGAGTCCGCGTAGAAGCGCAACGCGCTGGCGGTCAGACCACTGCGGCGGGCGAAGAGCCCGATGGGCATCAAGTCGGAATGTGGCACGCCGCCATCATTGGGCTTCAACCCAGTCGAAGGTCAACGTCGTGCCGTGTGACGACCCCCTCCCGAACCGGGACGGCCCCGGAGGTACGGGAGGAGCCGTCAGAGGCGTCCGGCGGCCTTCAGAGCCAGATAGGCATCGGCCAGTGCCGGAGCGAGTGCGTCGGGAGTGGCGTCGACCACGGTCACACCGTGGCGGCGGAGCTGATCGGCGGTCCGGCGGCGCTGCTCGGCCGTCCGCGTGCCCGCCGCGGCCCCGTACACCGCCTCGATCGACCCCCGGCCCCGGGTCATGGCCTCGACGTGAGGGTCCGCGACGGAGGCCACCAGCACGGTGTGGCGCCGGGTGAGTTGGGGGAGGACCGGCAGCAGGCCCTCTTCCACCGGAGCGGCGTCCAGGCTCGTGAGCAGCACGAGCAGGGAACGCCGGGGCGCGTGGGCCAGGGCGGCGGTGCTCAGGCCCCGGGCGTCCGTCTCCACGAGCTCCGGTTCCAGAGGGGCCATGGCGGTGACGACGGCCGACAGGACATCGCCCCCGGCCGCCCCGCCGCGGACACGGGCTCGCACCCGCCGGTCGTAGGCGAGGAGGTTCACCCGGTCACCCGCACGGGCGGCCAGCGCGGTGAGGAGCAGGGCGGCGTCCATGGCCGCGTCCAGGCGCGGTACGTCCCCGACCCGGCCGGCGGACGTGCGGCCGGTGTCGAGGACGACGAGGATGTGGCGGTCCCGTTCCGGGCGCCAGGTACGCACGGCCACCGACGACTGGCGTGCGGTGGCCCGCCAGTCGATGGAACGGGTGTCGTCCCCCGGGACGTAGGCACGGAGGCTGTCGAACTCGGTGCCCTCTCCCCGGGTCAGCACGCTGGTACGGCCGTCCAGTTCGCGGAGCCTCGCGAGACGGGAGGGGAGATGCTTGCGGCTGGTGAACGGCGGCAGGACCCTGACCGTCCACGGGACGTCGTGGCGCCCCTGGCGGGCGGCGAGCCCCAGGGGGCCGAACGAGCGGACGGTGACGTGCTGTGCCTGGCGGTCCCCCCGCCGGGAGGGGCGGAGAAGTGTGGTGAGGCGGCCGCGTTCTCCGGCGGGCACCGTGAACCGGTGGTGGGACGCGGCCTGTTCGGCCTCGGACGACCAACTGCTGGGCGGCCAGGCGTCGCGGAGCTGAGCGCGAAGGCGACGGCCCGAGGGGTTGGTTACGGTGAGTCGCACGTTCGCCGTGTCACCGAGTCGAACAGATGTATCACCAGTTCGGGTGAACCGCAGCGTACGCACTGGCGCTGCCAGGGCGTAGTCGCACAGAATTGCCAACGAGAGCGGCACATTGACCGCGAGCATGCCTGTCCAGCTCGGGGCCAGAATGCCTACGGGGAGTGATCCCAAGGCGGCCAGCAGTGCGGTTCGTCCGGTGAGGGCCATGGTCACCGCCTCATCGGGGGACGGGCACGTGGGCGAGGACGGCGGTGATGACGGAGTCCGTGGTGACTCCCTCCATCTCGGCTTCCGGCCGCAGTTGGACGCGATGGCGGAGTGTGGGGAGCGCCAGGGCCTTCACGTCGTCCGGGATGACGTAGTCCCGGCCGGTGAGCCAGGCCCAGGCACGTGCGGTGGACAGCAGGGCGGTCGCGCCGCGAGGGGACGCACCGAGGGTGAGCGAGGGGGATTCACGCGTGGCACGGCAGATATCCACGACGTAGGCGGCGATTTCGGCGGAGACCTGGGTCTTGGCCACCGCTTCCCGTGCGGCCTCCAGGTCGGCGGGGCCGGCCACCGGCCGTATGCCCGCGGCGTCGAGGTCCCGCGGATCGAAACCGCTCGCGTGGCGGGTCAGGACCGCGATCTCGTCCTCGCGGGACGGCAGCGGCACCGTCAGCTTGAGAAGGAAGCGGTCCAACTGGGCCTCGGGGAGCGGATAGGTCCCCTCGTACTCGACGGGGTTCTGGGTGGCCGCGACCAGGAACGGCTCGGGCAGGGCGCGGGGGGCACCGTCGACGGTTACCTGGTGTTCCTCCATGGCCTCCAGAAGGGAGGACTGTGTCTTCGGAGGGGTCCGGTTGATTTCGTCGGCGAGCAGGAGGTTGGTGAACACCGGCCCCGGCTGGAAGGAGAATTCGGCGGTACGGGCGTCGTAGACGAGTGAGCCCGTGACATCGCTCGGCATCAGGTCGGGCGTGAACTGGACGCGCTTGGTGTCCAGTTCGAGGGCGGCCGCGAGGGCGCGGACGAGGAGTGTCTTGGCCACGCCAGGCACGCCTTCGAGCAGCACATGGCCCCGGCAGAGCAGGGCGACGACCAGGCCCGTCACGGCGGGGTCCTGGCCGACCACGGCCTTGGCGATCTCCGAGCGCAAGGATTCCAGGGAGGCGCGGGCCCGGTCGGACGAGACGGGTGCCGTCGGGTTCCCTGCGGTGTCCACGTGCTCGGTGGGCTCCGGGGTCGGGGCGCTCATGAGGTGCGTACCTCTCTTTCGAGGGCGTCGAGTTGGTCGGTCAGGAGAACGAGAGCGGCGTCGTCGGCCGGAGCCGGGCCGAAGAGCAGTGCGGCGGCGTCGCTGTCCGAGGGGATGCCGAGGCAGGCGGAGACGGCGGGAATCAGGAACTCGGGGGACTGGGCGTCGCGGATCGGTACTCCCACGAGGGGAGCGAGGCGGTCGCGGGTGGCGGAGCGCAGGGTTTCGGCGGCCCGGTCGCGGGCGTTGGTCTTGCGGTAGAGGCGGGCCCGGCCTTCGGTGGATTCGGAGGCCCGGACGGCCACGGGGAGTCGTTCGGTGACCAGCGGGCCGAGACGGCGGGCGCGCCAGATCGCGGCGAGGACGGCCGCGAGGGCGAGTTGGAGGGTGCCCCAGAGCCAGCCGGAGGGGACGAGGTCGAGGAACCCGCTCCCGACCGCTGCGCCGTCGTCGCCACTGCCGCTTCCGTCGCCGGGGTTCTCCATGGCGGACGGGTCGGAGAGAGAGGGGAGGTACCAGACGAGATGAGGGCGGGAACCGAGGGTCTGCAGGGCGAGCGACGCGTTCCCCTGCTGGTCGAGACGGTCGTTGTGCAGGAGGTCGGGGGAGCCGAGGAGCACGGTGTCGCCGGTTCCGTGCTCGGGGAGCACCAGGAAGGTGGGGAGGCCGTCGGCGGGGTAGCAGGCGACGGCGTCATGGGTGTCCGTGCGGTAGCGGAAGCCCCCTGTGTCGGCGGTGCCCGCGGAACGCGCCGCGGGCAGGTCGCAGTCGGCCGGCCGGGATGTCACGGGGCCCGCGGAGTCGGCGTGGGTGCCGGGGGCGAGTGTGCCGACGGACGAGCGTCCGGGTGCCACGAGGACCGTGCGTCCCGAGGAGTCGCCGGTGGCCGCCCGGAGGACGTGCCGCTGGTAGGCGGTGAGCACGTTGGGGCCGGCGACGAGGAGCGTGGTGTCGGGGCCGGCGGCGGCGGTGGCCTCGTCGAGCGTGGTGACGACGTCGACCGTGACGCCTCGGTTCTTGAGGAGTTCGGCGACGGCGCGGCTGCCGGTCGGGTCGGGGGAGCGGGGATCGAGGCGCCCGTGGGCGCCATCGGAGGTGAGGGCGGCGAAGGTGATGCCGGCGGCCACGAGGAGCAGTGCGGCGAGCAGCAGTCCGCGTACCCGCCGCCAGATCTGCTGGGGGGCGCGGGACACCGACGTCGTGGGAGACGGCGTTTCCGGTCCCCGCGGGGCGCCGGGCGCGGGGACGGGCATGGAGGTCTCGGTCATCGGGCGGCTCCGACCGGGCCCGTGCCGAGCAGGGGCTTGGCGGTCTCGATGTCGCGGTCGAGTGCGCACATGCTCTGGTACGCGGCCTTGTCGGCCGTGCGCCCTCCGTACGTGACGTCGTCGAAGACGCGGGCGGCGGTGTGGAGCCGGGCGGCCTGCTCGGGCAGGACCCGGCCGGCTTCGGCGGCCGCCTCGTCCGCGGTGCGGCCGGGGCGGGCGTCGAGCACGGCCCGGTCCTCCAGCGAGCGGACGAGGGCGCGCATGCGTTCCTGGACGGCTTCCGTCCACCGGTGGGCGTCGGCATGTGCCTGTGCCGCCTCGCGGTGGTCGGTCGCGCTGCGGGCGGTGCCGCCGAGGAGCGTCTTCGTGGGACGTCCGACGCGCTGCGGTGTTCCCAGCCGCCACCAGAGGGCGGCGACGAGGCCGAGGACGACGAGGACGATCACCACGAGCCCGATCGGGCCACCGGGTGCGGCCCCCGCGGCTCCGTCGAAGAGGTCGCCCACCCAGGACCAGAGACGGTCGATGGCGCGTTCGAGGAGGTTCGGGTCGTGCTGGTGGTACATCGGGTCGGACAACTCGTCCTCGGCCGCCTTCCGGGCGGGGAGGCGCGGGACGTCCAGGGGTGTCCCGTCCCCCGCGCCGACGAGCCGTGCCGCTGTTGTGGCGCCCCCCGCTGCCAACACCGCATCAGCTCCTAGGGGTGTCGTATCCGGGCACTCCGGCGGCCCTGGCGAGGTCCAGGTCGAGTGCTTCGCGCCGGATGCGCTGGTCGACGTAGAGCAGCGCCATCACTCCCGCGGTGAAGGGGTAGGCGAGTGTCGAGACGATCACTTCGCCGATGCCCGTGATGATGAGGAAGGGCCAGCCGAAGTCGGTGGAGTCGCTGTTGAGGAATTCGCTCAGCCCGTTGCTGTCCACGGTCACGGCGATGATGCCGAACGGAATGGCGATGATCAAGGTGAGGACGAAGATCAGCACGCCGGTCAGGAGCAGCATCCCGAACATCCGCCACCAACTGCCCTTGACCAGCTTCGCGGAGCGGCGCAGCGAGGTGAGGATCGGCTGCCGCTCCAGCATCAGGGCGGGTGCGGCGAGTGTGAAGCGGACCCAGAGCCACACCGCGACGACGCAGGCGGCGACGAAGCCGAGGAAGGCCAGCGCGGCACCCAGGCCGCCGGGCAGGAGCAGTCCGGGGGTGAGCCCGACCGCCATGATCGCTACGACCATGGCGCTGAGCAGCACGGTCAGTCCGAGCAGTGGCAGGAGCCTGGGGCGGGCCTCGGACCAGGCTTCGCGCAGTGTCACGCTCCGCCCCAGTACCGAGCGGCTGATGACGACGGTGAGGACGGAGGTGGTGAGCAGGGTGGCGATCATGGCGATGACCGAGGCCGGCACGGTGGAGAAGAGTTCCGAGCGGAGCGAGTCGCCGGCCTGTCGCACGGCCTCGGCCCCGACGGCGTTCGGGTCGATCGAGGCCGGCTCCGGCAGGACGTAGCGCTGGAGGAGGATGACCAGGATCTCGGTGACCACGGAGACGGTGAGGCTGACGCCGAGCACGGTGCGCCAGTGGGTGCGCATCGTCGACACGGCGCCGTCGAGGATCTCGCCGACACCCAGCGGGCGGAGCGGGATGACCCCGGGCTTCGCCGCCGGGGGCGGACCGCCCCAGCCCGGTCCCGGGGCGCCCCAGCCCGGTGGGGGCACAGGCATGCCGGGGCCGGCGCCGGGCCCGCGGCCCGGTGCGCTCGGCGGGGACCACTGCCCGGCCGGGGGCTGCGTGGGGGACCACTGACCGGCCGGGCGGTCCCCGTCGGCCGGTGCGGAGGGCCGGGGGATGCCGGCCGTCCCGTCCTGGTCGTCGGAGGGGGCGGATCCGGGCGAAGCCCAGCCCGGAGAGTCGTTCATCGTCGCTCCTTCACGGTCCTGACCGCGCGTCGGGGCGGCAGGTTGGCAGCCATCGTGTCACGCGCCGCCCCGGTGCGGACCGGGCACTCTGTGTCCTTCGTGTCTTCTGGCCGGGGCCGTTCAGCGGGCAGACTGTGCGGATGGCTGATCAGGACGCGCGTTCGCCGGTGGGTGTCGAACCTCCGGCCCTTTCCGTACTTCGCTGGGACGAGCCGCCGGGAGGCCCCGTGGTGGTGCTGCTGGACCAGACGCGGCTGCCGTCGGAGGAGGTCGAGCTGGTGTGCGGGGACGTTCCCGCGCTGGTGGGGGCGATCCGGACGCTGGCGGTGCGCGGCGCGCCCCTGCTGGGGATCGCCGGTGGTTACGGGGTGGCCCTGGCCGCGGCGGGAGGCGAGGACGTCGGGCGGGCCGTGGAACTGCTGGAGGGGGCGAGGCCCACCGCGGTGAACCTCGGATACGGTGCGCGACGGGTGGCGGAGGCCTACCGGAGTGCCGAGCGGAAGGGGGCGGACCGGGAGCGGGCCGCCGGGGCGGCGCTGGCCGAGGCGCGGGCGCTGCACCGGGAGGACGCCGCGGCCAGTGCCCGGATGGCGCGGTACGGGTCCCAGCTGCTGGCGGAGCTTCTTCCGGAGGGTGCGCACCGGCTGCTGACCCACTGCAACACCGGGGCGTTGGTGTCCGGTGGGGAGGGGACCGCGTTCGCGGTCGCGCTGCGGGCGCACCGTGAGGGCAGGCTGCGTCAGCTGTGGGTGGACGAGACCCGTCCGCTGCTCCAGGGCGCCCGGCTCACGGCGTACGAGGCCGCGCGGAACGGGCTGCCCTACCGGGTGCTCACGGACAGTGCGGCGGGCTCCCTGTTTGCCGCCGGGGAGGTCGATGCCGTACTCATCGGTGCGGACCGCATCGCGGCGGACGGCTCGGTGGCCAACAAGGTGGGGAGTTATCCGTTGGCGGTGCTGGCGAAATACCACCATGTGCCCTTCGTCGTGGTGGCGCCGACCTCGACCGTCGATCCGGGGACGCCGGACGGTGCGGCCGTCGTCGTGGAGCAGCGTTCCGCGAGTGAAGTGACGGAGTTCACATTTCCCCGGTCCGTTCCGGCCGGGGCGGAAAAGGACGGGGAGGCCTCGGCGGCGGTGGGAGCCCAGGCGTACAACCCGGCATTCGATATCACGCCGCCCGAACTGGTCACGGCGATCGTCACGGAGGAGGGTGTGGTTTCCCCGGTCACGGGGGTCGGACTGGCAGAGCTGTGTGCCAGATCATCGCAGGTAACGATTAGCTAATGGGATGATGTCGTTTATGAAGGGACGCGTCCTTGTCGTCGACGACGACACCGCGCTGGCCGAGATGCTCGGCATTGTGCTGCGTGGAGAAGGTTTCGAGCCGTCGTTCGTAGCGGACGGCGACAAGGCACTGGCCGCATTTCGTGAGGCCAAGCCGGATCTGGTGCTGCTGGACCTCATGCTGCCCGGACGGGACGGCATCGAGGTCTGCCGGCTGATCCGGGCCGAGTCGGGTGTGCCGATCGTCATGCTCACCGCCAAGAGCGACACGGTCGACGTGGTGGTGGGCCTGGAGTCAGGGGCCGACGACTACATCGTCAAGCCGTTCAAACCGAAGGAGTTGGTCGCCCGGATCAGGGCACGTCTGCGCAGGTCCGAGGAGCCGGCGCCGGAGCAGCTGGCGATCGGTGACCTGGTCATCGATGTGGCCGGTCACTCGGTGAAGCGGGAGGGCCAGTCCATCGCGCTCACGCCGCTGGAGTTCGACCTGCTGGTCGCCCTCGCCCGCAAGCCGTGGCAGGTCTTCACCCGTGAGGTGCTCCTCGAACAGGTCTGGGGCTACCGCCACGCCGCCGACACCCGTCTGGTGAACGTGCACGTCCAGCGGCTCCGCTCCAAGGTCGAGAAGGACCCGGAGCGGCCGGAGATCGTCGTGACCGTCCGCGGTGTCGGTTACAAGGCCGGACCGAGCTGACATGACCCTGGGCAGCTCTGCTCCGAAACCCGGGGGCCCGGGAGTCCGTGCGGAGGGGGCTGCCGGGTCGGCACGGAGGTCTTCCCGGTTCGGCCGGATCCTGCGGGACGGCCGGTTGTTCACCGACCGGGCGCCCGGCGGCCCCGTGCTCCGGCTGCTGATGCGGTGGGTCCGGCGGCCGTTGCTGCCCGCTGTGCGTCTGTGGCGCCGCAATCTGCAACTGCGCGTCGTCGCGGGCACGCTGCTCATGTCGATCGCCGTGGTCCTGCTGCTGGGCTTCGTCGTGATCGGGCAGGTCAAGAACGGCCTGCTCGACGCGAAGGCGAAGGCCGCGCAGACGCAGGCGGCCGGTGGTTTCGCGGCGGCCCAGGCCAACGCGAACGCGCCGCTCGCCCCGGGCGACCAGGGCGAGGAGGAGGGCGCCGACGGTATGACGGCGAACACCTCCTGGCGCACCGAGCTGGTCGACCAGCTCGCCAGCGGCGGTACGAGCGCGTTCAACGTGGTGGCCCTGAGCGCCGACTCCGTGGAGCAGGGCGCCACCAGCCGCGCCCCCCGTGGATCGGGCAGCGTCGAGGCGTCCAGCGTGCCGCAGAGGCTGCGGGAAGCGGTGGACAAGGGCCCCGGGGCGTTCCAGACGTACTCCCTGATCAAGTACTCGTACGGGAAGGAGCCCCAGGCCGGGCTCGTCGTGGGCAAGCGGCTCTACGACATCGACCACAACCCGTACGAGCTGTACTACCTCTTCCCGCTCACCCAGGAGGAGAAGTCGCTGACCCTGGTCACGACGACGCTGGCCACGGCGGGCCTTTTCGTGGTCGTCCTGCTGGGTGCCATCGCCTGGTTCGTCGTACGCCAGGTCGTCACGCCCGTGCGGATGGCCGCGGGGATCGCGGAACGGCTGTCGGCGGGGAAGCTCCAGGAGCGGATGAAGGTCACCGGCGAGGACGACATCGCCCGCCTCGGTGAGGCCTTCAACAAGATGGCGCAGAACCTCCAGCTGAAGATCCAGCAGCTCGAAGAGCTCTCGCGGATGCAGCGGCGGTTCGTCTCGGACGTCAGCCACGAGCTGCGGACGCCGCTGACGACCGTACGGATGGCCGCCGACGTCATCCATGAGGCGCGGGTCGACTTCGACCCGGTGACCGCGCGTTCCGCCGAGCTGCTGGGCGACCAGCTCGACCGCTTCGAGTCCCTCCTGTCCGACCTGCTGGAGATCAGCAGGTTCGACGCGGGGGCCGCGGCGCTGGACGCCGAGCCGATCGATCTGAGGACGGTCGTCCGGCGGGTGATCGGCGGTGCCGAGCCGCTGGCGGAGCGCAAGGGGAGCCGGATCCTCGTCGTGGGCGACGAACAGCCCGTGGTCGCCGAGGCCGACCCGCGCCGTGTCGAGCGGGTCCTGCGCAACCTGGTCGTCAACGCCGTGGAGCACGGTGAGGGCCGGGACGTCGTCGTACGGATGGGCGTGGCGCAGGGCGCGGTGGCGGTGGCGGTCCGGGACTACGGCGTGGGGCTCAAGCCCGGCGAGGCGACCCGGGTCTTCAACCGCTTCTGGCGTGCCGATCCGGCGCGGGCCCGTACCACCGGTGGGACCGGGCTCGGGCTGTCGATCGCCGTCGAGGACGCCCGGCTGCACGGGGGCTGGTTGCAGGCCTGGGGCGAGCCCGGTGGCGGTTCGCAGTTCCGGCTGACCCTGCCGCGTACGGCGGACGAGCCGTTGCGCGGGTCTCCGATACCGCTGGAGCCGGAGGACTCGCGGCGCAACCGGGAGGCCCGCGAGCGCTCCGAGGCCGCCTCGGTGACCGCCGAGCACCGGCTGGTGTCCCTGCCGACCCAGAGCGGGTCCCCCACACGGAAGCAGCTGCCCGTGCCGTCCCGCGGGCCAATGGCACGGCGTTCGGCTCCGGCCTCGGTCGACCCGGCGGCCCTGCCGGGCAACGGCGCGCGTGTGGTGCCGCGTCCGGCCGGGGAGCGGCCGGAGAGCCCCACGGACACCAGGACGCAGGATGCGGAGCAGGAGGACAGGACCCGTGGACACTGAGCGTCGGCGAGGCCGCCGGGGGCGGGCGGCGCGGGTCTCCGTGCTGCTCGGCTGCGCCGTCCTGGTGCTGGCCGGTTGCGGAGCGATGCCGGAGACCGGTGATGTGAAGGCGGTCGAGGCCTCGCGGGCCGGTGACGCCCAGGTGCAGGTCTACGCGGTGCCGCCGAGGGAGGGCGCCGCCCCCCTGGAGATCGTCGACGGTTTCCTGGAGTCGATGACGAGTGACGACCCGGGCTTCGCGACGACCCGTACCTATCTGACCCAGCAGGCGGGGCGTTCCTGGAAGCCGAGCGAGGGCACCACGGTGCTCGCGAAGGCGCCCAACCGCAACGGGCCCTCGTTCCACGACAAGGAGCGCAAGGCCACCGAGACCACGTACACGCTGACCGGTGAACAGGTGGCGGCGGTCGACGCGCAGAGTTCCTACCGGCCGCTGGCGCCCACGGACTACTCCCAGGCCCTGCACCTGGTCCTGGAGAAGGGCCCCGACGGCAAGCAGGAGTGGCGCATCGACGTCGTGCCGGACGGCTTGGTGCTGGGGCAGTCCGACTTCAAGCGGCTGTACCGGCCCGTGAACAAGTACTACTTCGCGGCGGCACGGGCGGGGAGCGAGCCGGCCCTGGTCGCCGACCCCGTCTACGTACGCAACCGGACGGACCCGGTCACGCGGATGGACACCGCCACGCAGACGGTGCGGACGCTCCTGGAGGGCCCCTCGAACTGGCTGCGGCCGGTGGTCGAGTCCAGCTTTCCCGCCGGGACGACGCTCAGGAAGGGAGACATCACCCTGGCTCCCGACGACCAGAACGTGCTGAAGGTGCGGCTCAGCAAGCAGGCGGACAAGGCGGGGCCGGCGGAGTGCCGGATGATGGCGGCCCAGGTGCTCTTCACCCTGCGGGACCTGACGTCCGCCCGGGTGGGGCAGGTGGAGCTCCAGGGTGAGCACGGTCCGCTGTGCTCCCTGGCGGCCGACGAGTCGGAGGAGTTCGAGGGGGACCGGGGTTCCGGCGCCCCCGACAGCCAGTACTTCGTGGACGACAAGGGCCGGGTGCAGCGGATCCCGGCGGGCAGCAAGGGCCTCGGCGATCCGCAGCCGGTGGCGGGCCCGCTGGGCGCCGGGCACGTGGTCATGAGCGCGGTCGGCGTGTCCCGGGACGAGCAGCAGGGCGCCGCGGTGTCGGCGGACCAGCGCAATCTGTACGTGTCCTCCCTGGTGTCGGAGGACGAGGCGGCCGCCCCCGTGGTGACCAGCCACGCCAAGAAGGCCGAGGACGGGCTCTCGGCGCCGAGCTGGGACGGCCGGGGCGATCTGTGGGTCGCCGACCGGAATCCGTCCGGGCCCCGGCTGCTGCGGTTGGTCGGCGGCGAGGGCGAGCCGCAGGAGGTCACGGTCCCCGACCTGGGCAAGGGCCGGATCGAGGCCCTGCGGCTGTCGGCCGACGGGGTGCGTGTCGCCCTGCGGGTGGCCGAGGGCGAGCACACGACGTTGCGGATCGGGCGGGTGGAGCGCCACGGCTCGGGTGACGCGGAGCGGGTCTCGGTGGAGGACCTGCGTACCGCCGCACCGCAGCTGACCGATGTCACCGCGGTGTCCTGGTCGGGCCGCAGCCGCCTGGTGGTGGTCGGCAAGGAGGAGGGCGGGGTCCAGCAGGTGCGGTACGTGCAGGCCGACGGGTCCACGTCGTCCTCCGGCGTGCTGCCCGGCGTGAACCAGGTGACGGCCGTCGCGGCGGCGGACGACGAGCAGCTGCCGCTGATGGCGGACACCGAGAGCGACGGGATAGTGAAACTGTCGCCCGGGGACAACTGGCAGACGGTCCTCAAGGAGGGCTCCTCGCTGGTCTATCCCGGCTGACCGCACGGGGTCTGTCCCGGCTGACCCACGGGGCCCGCGTGGCCTGCCGGAACGGGGGCGTGGACGCGGCCCGGGTCGTCCACAGGACGTTGTCCACAGGGCGTTGTCCACAGGGGTGGCCCGGTTCCCGCCGTACGGGCACAGTGGGGCTGTGCGCGGATGGTGGCGGGAGATCACCGGGCTGGTGCTGCCGGCGGTCTGCGGCGGCTGCGGCGGGCCCCGGACGGAGCTGTGCGGCGAGTGCGCGGCGGAGCTGGCGGTGGCGCCGGAGCGGGTGCGGCCGACGCCGGAGCCCGCCGGGCTCCCGGTGGTGCACGCCGCCGCCCCGTACGAGAACGCGGTACGCGCGGTGCTGCTGGCTCACAAGGAGCGAGGCGCACTCGGCCTCGCGGGGGCCCTCGGCAGGGCGCTGGCGGGTGCTGTACGGGCCGGGACGGGGCGGATGGGCGGTGAGGGGCCGCTGTTGCTGGTGCCGATGCCGTCGTCACGGATGGCCACGGCGGCGCGTGGGCACGACCCGGCCCGCCGGATCGCCCGCGCCGCGGCGGCGGAGCTGCGGCGCGGGGGTGTTCCGGCCCGGGTGACCCCCGTGGTGCGGCAGCGGCGCGTGGTGGCGGACCAGGCGGGGCTGGGCGCCAGGGAGCGCCAGGCGAACCTGGCGGGCGCCCTGGAGGTCGACGTCCGGGGCGGGCGGTTGCTGAGCGGCGGCCGGGTGGTGCTGGTGGACGACCTCCTGACGACCGGAGCCACCCTCGCCGAGGCGGCGCGTGCCGTGCGCACGGCACGGCCGGCCGGGGGCCGGGCAGGACCCCTGAGCGCCGCTGTGGTCTCGGCATCCCCATCCGCTTTCGAATTAAACCGGAACTGACAGAAATGTTTCATCGTTGCAGGTGGGGAGGGGGTACAGAGCCCTGATCGGAGGTACGCACGAGTAGCGGGTGCCGACAGGGGGCCGAGCAGGCTATGTTCGGTTGTGAGGCACGGTGAATGCCGGACCTCGATGAATGCACCACCAGGTTTCGGGCAGGTAACCCACCAGTAGGCCAGAAGCACGGAAAGCGGTGGGGCGCAGATCTCGCCGCAGGGGGAGGAGGTGAAAGTCACCGAGTCCGCGGCTCCGGTGATCACCGGAGCCTGGTGCGAAAAGGAGATGCTCCGCCTCTGAGCGGGGCGATCCGGGAACGGAGTTCTGCGTGGACATCGTCGTCAAGGGCCGCAAGACCGAGGTGCCCGAGCGGTTCCGCAAGCACGTGGCCGAGAAGCTGAAGCTGGACAAGATCCAGAAGTTCGACGGCAAGGTGATGAGCCTGGACGTCGAGGTGTCCAAGGAGCTGAACCCCCGTCAGGCCGACCGTGCGGCACGGGTGGAGATCACGCTCCGCTCGCGTGGACCGGTCATCAGGGCGGAGGCGGCAGCAGGCGACCCGTACGCAGCGCTGGACCTGGCCACCGACAAGCTGGACGCACGGCTGCGCAAGGAGCACGACAAGCGGTACAGCCGCCGGGGCAACGGCCGGTTGTCCGCCGCCGCGGTGGGCGAGGTCGTGCCGGACGCCGCTTCGTTCAACGGGGACGGCGAGCTGGTCGGCGCCCAGACGCCGCCGCCCGTACCCGCCACCAAGGCCGGTTCGCTCGACGTACAGGGCGACGGGCCGCTCGTGGTACGCGAGAAGACGCACGTCGCAGCACCGATGACGCTCGACCAGGCGCTCTACGAGATGGAGCTGGTCGGGCACGACTTCTACCTGTTCGTCGACTCCGAGACCAAGGAACCGAGTGTCGTCTACCGGCGGCACGCGTACGACTACGGCGTGATCCACCTGAGGACCGACCCCCTGGCCGCCGACGAGGCGGGCGGTGCGGGCGGTGCGCTCGGGGGCTGACGCCGTTCACTTAGCCCGTACGCGCGGTGCCCCCGGAAGCGTCTGTGCGCCCCGGGGGCACCGCGTGCGCCGCGGCGGGAACACCGTTTCGGCCTCCAGGCATGAAAGCATGGTGTCCCAAGCCAACCGGCGTTCCGAGAACTGCCGTTGGCGGACAGCCTGTGAGCTCAGGCCGTGGCCTTCAGGGGGAGGAACGATGGCGGACACCTTCGGACCGGTGCGCAGGACGAACGGTGCCCATGACGCCGCGGTGGCGGAGCGCGGGACCGACGACGGCGGTTCCCGCGAGGAGCCCATCAGGGTCCTCGTCGTCGACGACCACGCGCTCTTCCGCAGAGGCCTGGAGATCGTCCTCGCCCAGGAGGAGGACATCCAGGTCATCGGAGAGGCCGGGGACGGCGCCGAGGCGGTGGACAAGGCCGCGGACCTGCTGCCCGACATCGTGCTGATGGATGTCCGGATGCCCAGGAGGGGCGGCATCGAGGCATGCACCTCGATCAAGGAAGTGGCGCCCAGCGCGAAGATCATCATGCTGACGATCAGCGACGAGGAGGCGGACCTCTACGAGGCGATCAAGGCGGGTGCCACCGGCTATCTCCTGAAGGAGATCTCCACCGACGAGGTGGCCACGGCCATTCGCGCGGTGGCGGACGGTCAGTCCCAGATCAGTCCGTCGATGGCCTCGAAACTCCTCACCGAGTTCAAGTCGATGATCCAGCGCACCGACGAACGCCGGCTCGTTCCCGCCCCGCGGCTCACGGAGCGGGAGCTGGAAGTGCTCAAGCTCGTCGCCACCGGGATGAACAACCGGGACATCGCCAAGGAATTGTTCATCTCCGAGAACACGGTGAAGAACCACGTCCGCAATATTCTGGAGAAACTCCAGCTGCACTCCCGCATGGAGGCGGTCGTCTACGCCATGCGGGAAAAGATTCTGGAGATCCGGTGAGATGAGGTCCGCAGCCCCCGGCGCCGCGTGACGGCCCCCCGCCGCCGCGTGACGGCGCCGGGCGCCCGGTCGAGTCGCCGGAGCGGATCGGGGCGGGCGCCCCGCACGTCACCGCACGTCACCGCGCACCCCAGCTCCCGCGCCTCCCCTGCCGTCCCTTCCTGCCTCCGGTGGGGCCGCCTTTTGGCGAGCCGCGCCGGGCCCGGCGGCCTTGGGCGTCCGGTGCGCCGGGGCCCCGCCGCGGCTGTGAGCGGCGCTCAGGAGAGGGCGCGGGCGATTTCCGCCATGAGCGGCTCGCGCAGCTCCGGGGCGTCCACCTTCTCCAGCCGTACCGCCGTGCAGCCGACCCAGGAGGCCGCCTCCACCAGCGCCTCGGCCATCGGCGTCACAGCCTTCCTGCCGTCCAGCGACACCTGCCGGGCCACCAGTGTGGTGCCCTCCCGGGCGGGGTCGACCCGGCCCTGGAGCCGCCCGCCCGCCAGCAGGGGCATCGCGAAGTAGCCGTGGACCCGCTTGAGCCGGGGCACATACGCCTCCAGGCGGTGGGTGAAGCCGAAGATCCGCTCGGTGCGGGCGCGTTCCCAGACCAGCGAGTCGAACGGGGACAGCAGCGTCGTACGGTGGCGTCCGCGCGGCTCCGACGCCAACGCCCGCGGGTCGGCCCAGGCCGGCTTCGCCCAGCCGCGCACGGCCACCGGGACGAGCCCGGAGTCCGCCACCACGGCGTCGAACTCCTCGGCCTTGAGGCGGTGGTAGTCGGCGATGTCCGCCCGGGTGCCGATGCCCAGCGAACCGCCCGCGAGGGCGACCAGCCGGCGCAGGCACTCCGCGTCGTCCAGGTCGTCGTGGAGCAGGGCGCCGGGGATGGCGCGCTCGGCCAGGTCGTAGACGCGCTTCCAGCCGCGCCGCTCGGTGCAGACCACTTCGCCGTACATCAGGGCCCGTTCGACGGCGACCTTGGACGCCGACCAGTCCCACCACTCGCCGCCGTTCTTCGCGCCGCCCAACTCCGTGGCCGTCAGCGGCCCCTCCGCGCGCAACTGCTTGATCACCGTGTCGTACGCGCCGTCGGGGAGCGTGTGGTTCCAGTGCGGGCGGGTGCGGAAGGCGCGGCGGCGGAAGGCGAAGTGCGGCCACTCCTCGACCGGCAGGACGCACGCGGCGTGCGACCAGTACTCGAAGGAGCGCCCGCCCGACCAGTACGCCTCCTCGACCGTGCGGCGGCCGACGGCGCCGAGCCGTGCGTACGGGACGAGTTCGTGCGAACGGGCCAGGACCGAGATCGTGTCGAGCTGGACGGCCCCGAGGTGGCGGAGCACTCCCGCGACTCCGCCCCGGCGGTCCGGCGCGCCCAGGAGTCCCTGGGCGCGCAGGGCGATCCGGCGGGCCTGGTCGGCGGAGATTTCCAGAACGGGCGGCGGCACGGGCGTCATGCGTGGAACCTTAGGGCGTCGCACTGACACCGGGGGCGGGAAGATAGGGATGGGTGCCCGCCAGCCCCAGGTCGGCGGGGATCAGGGCGCCGATCCAGACGTCACGCCGCGTCCCCTTGTTGAACAGGGCCGAGCGCTGGTCGCCCTCCATGCGGAACCCCGCCTTCAGCGCCACGGCCCGCGACGGTACGTTGCCGACCTCGGCCCGCCACTCCAGACGGTCCGCGGCGAGGTCCGTGAACGACCAGCGCGCCGCCTCGCGCACGGCCTCGGTGGTGTAGCCGCGGCCGCGGTGCTCCCGGGCCGTCCAGAAGCCGACCTCGTAGGTGCCCGTCAGGACGCGGCTGTTCACGCCGACCGCGCCGACCAGCGCGCCGCTCTCGCGCAGTACCACCGCGAAGTTGTACATGGTGTCGTCCGCCCACCCCTGCGGGGACAGCTTCCCGGTGAAGAGTTCCGCGTCGGCGCGGGTGTACGGCGAGGGGACGACCGTCCAGCGCCGGATTCCGGGGTCCTGGCAGGCGGCGTGGGTGTCCTCGGCGTCCTGCGGCCCGAACGGGCGCAGCAGCAGGCGTTCGGTGCTCAGTGTGATGGGCTCCATGAAGGGATTGTGGTGATCCGGGGCTCCCGGGGCGAGCACTTTTCCGGCTTCCCGGCACCTTCCGTACCCTCCGGCCGTTGTTCCGAGGAGGGTGCCGCGGTCCAACGCGGCAGCAGCCCTCCCGGCGCGGCGTGGTCCTCGCTTACGATGGCCGTTGCGGTGGGGCCCACCTGCCGTGCCCGCGCCAGAGTCCATCACACGACCCAGTGCCAGGCCCGACCGGCAAGGAGACCAGCCTCAGTGTCCGTCTTCAACAAGCTCATGCGTGCAGGCGAAGGCAAGATCCTGCGCAAACTGCACCGCATCGCGGACCAGGTCAGCTCCATCGAAGAGGACTTCGTCAACCTCTCCGACGCCGAGCTGCGGGCGCTCACCGACGAGTACAAGGAACGGTACGCGGACGGCGAGAGCCTGGACGACCTGCTTCCCGAAGCGTTCGCGACCGTCCGTGAGGCCGCCAAGCGCGTCCTGGGACAGCGCCACTACGACGTCCAGATCATGGGCGGTGCCGCGCTTCACCTCGGCTATGTGGCCGAGATGAAGACCGGTGAGGGCAAGACCCTCGTCGGCACGCTGCCCGCCTACCTCAACGCGCTCTCCGGCAAGGGCGTCCACCTGATCACGGTGAACGACTACCTGGCCTCCCGTGACTCCGAGATGATGGGCCGGGTACACGCCTTCCTCGGGCTGGAGGTCGGCTGCATCGTCGCCAACATGACGCCGGCGCAGCGCCGCGAGCAGTACGCCCACGACATCACCTACGGCACGAACAACGAGTTCGGCTTCGACTACCTCCGCGACAACATGGCGTGGTCGCAGGAGGAGCTCGTCCAGCGCGGCCACAACTTCGCCATCGTGGACGAGGTCGACTCGATCCTCGTGGACGAGGCCCGTACACCGCTGATCATCTCCGGTCCGGCCGACCAGGCCACCAAGTGGTACGGCGACTTCGCCAAGCTGGTCACGCGCCTGACCAGGGGCGAGGCGGGCAACCCGCTGAAGGGCGTCGAGGAGACCGGCGACTACGAGGTCGACGAGAAGAAGCGGACCGTGGCCATCCACGAGCCCGGTGTCTCCAAGGTCGAGGACTGGCTCGGGATCGACAACCTCTACGAGTCGGTCAACACCCCGCTCGTCGGGTACCTCAACAACGCGATCAAGGCCAAGGAACTCTTCAAGAAGGACAAGGACTACGTCGTCATCGACGGCGAAGTCATGATCGTCGACGAGCACACCGGCCGTATCCTCGCCGGCCGCCGTTACAACGAGGGCATGCACCAGGCCATCGAGGCGAAGGAAGGGGTGGACATCAAGGACGAGAACCAGACCCTCGCCACGATCACCCTCCAGAACTTCTTCCGCCTGTACAGCAAGCTCTCCGGCATGACCGGTACGGCGATGACCGAGGCCGCCGAGTTCCACCAGATCTACAAGCTCGGCGTCGTGCCGATCCCGACGAACCGGCCGATGCAGCGCGCCGACCAGTCGGACCTGATCTACCGCACCGAGGTCGCCAAGTTCGCCGCCGTCGTCGACGACATCGCGGAGAAGCACGAGAAGGGCCAGCCGATCCTCGTCGGCACGACCTCGGTCGAGAAGTCCGAGTACCTCTCGCAGCAGCTCTCCAAGCGCGGGGTCCAGCACGAGGTGCTCAACGCCAAGCAGCACGACCGTGAGGCGACGATCGTCGCCCAGGCCGGCCGCAAGGGCGCCGTCACGGTCGCCACGAACATGGCCGGCCGAGGCACCGACATCAAGCTCGGCGGCAACCCGGACGACCTCGCCGAGGCGGAGCTGCGCCAGCGCGGCCTGGACCCCGTCGAGCACGTCGAGGAGTGGGCCGCAGCCCTGCCCGCCGCGCTGGAGAAGGCCGAGGAGGCCGTGCGGGCGGAGTTCGAGGAGGTCAAGGACCTCGGCGGGCTGTACGTGCTGGGCACCGAGCGGCACGAGTCGCGGCGCATCGACAACCAGCTGCGCGGCCGTTCCGGCCGTCAGGGCGACCCGGGCGAGTCCCGGTTCTACCTGTCGCTGGGCGACGACCTGATGCGGCTGTTCAAGGCCCAGATGGTCGAGCGCGTGATGTCCATGGCGAACGTCCCCGACGACGTGCCGATCGAGAACAAGATGGTGACCCGGGCGATCGCGTCCGCGCAGTCGCAGGTGGAGCAGCAGAACTTCGAGACGCGTAAGAACGTCCTGAAGTACGACGAGGTGCTCAACCGGCAGCGCGAGGTCATCTACGGCGAGCGCCGCCGCGTCCTGGAGGGCGAGGACCTCCAGGACCAGATCCGGCACTTCATGGACGACACGATCGACGACTACATCCGCCAGGAGACGGCCGAGGGCTTCTCCGAGGAGTGGGACCTCGACCGGCTGTGGGGCGCGTTCAAGCAGCTCTACCCGGTGAAGGTCACGGTCGCCGAGCTGGAGGAGGCCGCGGGCGACCTCGCCGGGGTCACCGCCGACTTCATCGCGGAGTCGGTCAAGGACGACATCCACGAGCAGTACGAGGAGCGCGAGAAGACGCTCGGCTCGGACATCATGCGCGAGCTGGAGCGGCGTGTGGTGCTGTCGGTCCTGGACCGCAAGTGGCGTGAGCACCTCTACGAGATGGACTACCTCCAGGAGGGCATCGGCCTCCGTGCCATGGCGCAGAAGGACCCGCTGGTCGAGTACCAGCGTGAGGGCTTCGACATGTTCAACGCCATGATGGAGGGCATCAAGGAGGAGTCCGTCGGCTACCTGTTCAACCTGGAGGTCCAGGTCGAGCAGCAGGTCGAGGAGGTTCCGCTTCCGGAGGAGGCGGAGCGGCCGTCGCTGACCAAGGAGGACGCCCCCGTGGCGGCGGGGTCCGGGCGTCCGGAGATCCGGGCCAAGGGCCTGGACGCGCCGCAGCGGCCCGACCGGCTGCACTTCTCCGCGCCCACGGTGGACGGTGAGGGCGGGGTCGTCGAGGGCGACTTCTCCAACGAGGACGGTGACGGCGGGCGTTCCTCGGGTGACGGGATGACGCGGGCCGAGCGGCGCAAGGCGCAGAAGGGCGGCGGCCGCCGCCGCAAGAAGTAACGGCAGCGAGAAGTAACGGCGGCGGGAAGTATCCGCGGCGAGCAGTAGTCGGCGCCGGACGCGTCGTGCCTGGGCCGGACACCACGGGGTGTCCGGCCCAGGCGTGTCTGCGAGGTCCGCGGGCCGCGTGCGGCCGTGTGCGGTACGGAGGGCGGTCCGGTGCGGGACGGTTCCGTGGGGGCGCGTCCCCCGGCCCGGCCGCCTCGTGGTCAGCGGACGGCCGGGAGGCGTTCGCCGCCCAGGTCCACGGCGGCGCAGCGCCAGCGCAGGTCCGGGCCCTGTTCCAGGCGGAAGGCCATCGCGCGCACCCGTTCGCCCGTGGCGATGCTGGCGAAGGCCTCGACCACCCCGGTGGCGGGCTGGGTGCCGTGGCAGGCGCGGACGACGGGGCGGCGGCACCCCGCGCCGAGCGGTGAGGCCGGGGCGAGCTCCGCCAACTGGTCGTAGGCCTCGCCGATCGTGTGTCCCAGCATCCAGTGCACCGGGCGCTGGCCGCTGAGCACCGCGAGCAGGCGCTCGGCGAACCACTGGTGCGGCCGCAGCGGCGGCCGGGGCCGGTGCGGTGTCCGTCGCGTCGGCACGGTGCCGGGCCGCGTGCGGTCGCGTCGTCCGGCCGGCCTCGTCCTGTCCGTGTTCATGTGCTGGTCCCCGTGGCTGATGTCGTCTGCCCGTGCGCGTGCCGGGCGATATCCGCGCGTCGGTGATCTTCTACGGGGGCGGCCGAGGGCGCCGCAAGCCGGTGCGGGGCCGGTAGGGGCGGCCGGGAAGAATCACCTATCCGGGTGGCGGGCCCCACCCCGCAAGGGCTCCGACGAGGGTGACGGGTGGTGCGGGGTGGACGGCCGGGGGTGGCTCACGGGCCCCGATCGGGGACGCCCCACGTATCCTGAGGGGCGTTGTCGACGACGAAAGCGGTCAGCCATGCGTGTGTACGTCCCTCTGACCCTCTCCGGCCTCGCCACGGCTCATGGTGCGGGCGAGATCGGGCCGGGCCCGCTCACGGCCTACGCGGTGACCCCCTCACTGCGTGAGTGGTACGTGTCCGACGACATCGAGGAGCTGGAGTACGCGGCGCTCAACCGGGCCGCCTCCGCCTCGCTGCGGCTGATCGCCGGCAGGCCGGACGAGGCCCGGCGGCGCGTCGTCGTCGCCGTGGACGTGCCGGACGGGGAGGCGGTGGCCGACCCGGACCAGATCCTGGACGCCTCGTCGCTCGGGGAGGTGCGGATCGCGCGGGCCGTGGCCCTGGCGAAGGCCGCCGCGGTGCACGTGGACGCCGACGACGCGGAGAAGGACGTCGCGGCGGCAGCGGCGGCGCTGGGCGCGGCGGATCTCGGCGACGACGACGCGCGGTTCACGGTGGACGGCGCGGAGGACCACGAGCTGCTGTGGTTCGGGGTCCAGGAGATCCCCGGCCTCATCGGCTGACGCCCCACCGGGCGCCACCCACCGGGCCCCCGGCGCCACCCCACCGGGCGCCACAAGGGCCCCACAGGGCCCCTCCGGAGCGCCCCGGCAGTCGGGGCCGGTGCCGTTGTCGTACCCGGCGGGTACCGTTTCCGCCATGGCGAATCGGGGGAAGCACGGCACCACGCACCTGGTCTGGGACTGGAACGGCACACTGCTCGACGACATCGGCGCGGTCGTCGGCGCGACGAACGCGGCGTTCGCGGAGGTGGACCTGCCACCGCTCACGCTGGAGCGGTACCGGGAGACGTACTGCGTGCCGATACCCCGGTTCTACGAGCGGCTGCTCGGCCGGCTGCCCACGGACGCCGAGTGGGAGCGGATGGACGGCCTCTTCCACCGCCACTACACCGAGCGGCGGGCGGCCTGCGGGCTGACCGAGGGCGTCGAGGAGCTGCTGGCCCGGTGGACGGGAGCGGGCCGCAGCCAGTCCCTGCTCAGCATGTACGGGCACGAACAGCTGGTCCCCACCGTCCGGGGCTACGGCATCGAGCCGCACTTCGTGCGGGTGGACGGCCGCACCGGTCCCTCCGGGGGCAGCAAGGCCCTGCACATGGAGCGGCACTTCGCGGAGCTGGAGGGGGTGGACCCCGAGCGCTCGGTGGTCATCGGGGACGCGGTGGACGACGCGGTGGCCGCCGCCCACGTCGGGGCGCGCGCCGTGCTCTACACCGGTGGTTCGCACAGCCGGGACAGCCTGGAGGCGGTGGGCGTGCCCGTGGTGGACACCCTGGCGGAGGCGGTCGCGCTGGCCGAGTCGATGGACTGCCCGATGGACGACTCGATGCACGGCCCACGCGCGGCGGGACGGCTCGGCGGGGAGTGACCGGCCCTGTTCCGTTACGTGCCGGGAGCGACCCATGGCGATGTCCAGAGTGTCAAAGTTCGGGCCGTTCTTTTGTACATATGCGGCTCATGACGGTTGTGGGTGCGGGAGAGATAGCCTGGTGCCGTGATCAGCGCGATACGCCTCGGGGGCAGCGAAGCCCCCGGCACCGGCCCGGAGTGCCACAGCACCCGGGCGATCAGCGCTGCCCACCTCCCGGACCGTCCGCCGGAAACGGCCCGTACGGTCCCGGGGGTCTTCCGAGGCGGCACAGCGTCGGACCGGACCGGAAAATCCGTGCCGTGGCGGTACGTCGCCTTTTACACCTACGTCACGCAACGGCGCGCGACAGGAGCCAGAGGACATGCAGACCAAGCTGGACGAAGCCAAGGCCGAGCTGCTCGCACGGGCGGCACGGGTAGCTGACAACAGTCCGGGCGGTGGTGTCGATGGCCCGGGCGGGGCCCCACGGGTCCGCCTCGCGGAGGACACCGGGGCCGACGCCGGAGCCGACCGGGAAGAGCGGCCGGTCGAGGACCAGACGCTCGCCTACCTCCAGCGCTACTACCTGCACACCGCTCCGGAGGACGTCGCGGGCCGGGATCCGGTCGACGTCTTCGGTGCGGCGGCTTCCCACTACCGCCTCGCCGAGGAGCGCCCCCAGGGCACGGCCAACGTCCGGGTGCACACCCCGACCGTCGAGGAGAACGGCTGGACGTGCAGCCACTCCGTGGTCGAGGTCGTCACCGACGACATGCCGTTCCTCGTCGACTCGGTGACCAACGAGCTGTCCCGGCAGGGCCGCGGCATCCACCTCGTCATCCACCCGCAGGTCGTCGTCCGCCGTGACGTCGCCGGCCGGCTGATCGAGGTGCTCGCGGACGACCGGCCGCACGGCGACGTGCCGCGCCGCTCCAAGGGCCGCAAGGAGGTCCGCGCCGAACTGCCGCACGACGCGGTCGTCGAGTCCTGGATCCACGTCGAGATCGACCGGGAGTCGGACCGCGCCGACCTGAAGCAGATCAACACCGATCTGCTCCGTGTGCTGTCCGATGTGCGCGAGGCCGTCGAGGACTGGGGGAAGATGCGCGACGCCGCTCTGCGGATCGCCGACGACCTTCCCTCCGAGCCCCTGGACGACCTCGGTGACGTCGAGGTGGAGGAGGCCCGCGAGCTGCTGCGCTGGCTGGCCGCCGACCACTTCACCTTCCTCGGCTACCGCGAGTACGAGCTGCGCGACAGCGACGCGCTGACGGCCGTCCCCGGTACCGGCCTGGGCATCCTGCGCTCCGACCCCAAGCACGCCGCCGACGAGGCCCACCCCGTCAGCCCGTCCTTCGACCGGCTGCCCGCCGACGCCCGCGCCAAGGCACGCGAGCACCGGCTGCTCGTCCTGACGAAGGCGAACAGCAGGGCCACCGTCCACCGCCCCGGCTACCTCGACTACGTCGGGGTGAAGAAGTTCGACGCCGACGGCAACGTCGTCGGTGAGCGGCGCTTCCTCGGCCTGTTCTCGTCCGCGGCGTACACCGAGTCGGTGCGCCGGGTGCCCGTCGTCCGGCAGAAGGTCGCCGAGGTGCTGGAGGGCGCCGGCTTCACGCCCAACAGCCACGACGGCCGGGACCTGCTCCAGATCCTGGAGACGTACCCGCGCGACGAGCTGTTCCAGACGCCCGTCGACCAACTGCGGTCCATCGCCACGTCCGTGCTGTACCTCCAGGAGCGCCGCCGGCTGCGGCTGTACCTGCGCCAGGACGAGTACGGGCGCTACTACTCCGCCCTCGTCTACCTGCCGCGCGACCGCTACACCACCGGGGTACGGCTCCGCCTGATCGACATCCTCAAGGAGGAGCTGGGCGGCACCAGCGTCGACTTCACGGCGTGGAACACCGAGTCGATCCTCTCCCGGCTGCACTTCGTCGTCCGCGTCCCGCAGGGCACCGAGCTGCCGCACCTGACCGACGCGGAGGCGGACCGCATCGAGGCCCGTCTCGTCGAGGCCGCCCGCTCCTGGGCCGACGGTTTCCACGAGGCGCTGAACGCCGAGTGCGGCGAGGAGCGCGCCGCCGAACTGCTGCGCCGGTACGGGCAGTCGTTCCCCGAGGGCTACAAGGCCGACCACTCGCCCCGCGCGGCCGTGGCCGACCTGGTGCACCTGGAGGCGCTTGAGCAGGACGACAAGGACTTCGCCCTCAGCCTGTACGAACCGGTGGGCGTCGGTCCCGGCGAGCGCCGCTTCAAGATCTACCGGACGGGCGAGCAGGTCTCCCTCTCCGCCGTCCTGCCCGCGCTCCAGCGCCTCGGCGTCGAGGTCGTCGACGAACGGCCCTACGAGCTGCGCTGCGCCGACCGGGCGCACGCCTGGATCTACGACTTCGGGCTGCGCATGCCGAAGGCGAGCGGCGGCGTCGACCACCTGGGCGACGACACCCGGGACCGCTTCCAGGAGGCGTTCGCGGCCGTCTGGACCGGTGAGGCGGAGAACGACGGCTTCAACTCGCTGGTGCTGGGCGCCGGGCTCGACTGGCGTCAGGCCATGGTGCTGCGCGCCTACGCGAAGTACCTGCGCCAGGCCGGGGCCACGTTCAGCCAGGACTACATGGAGGACACCCTCCGTAACAACGTCCACACCACCCGGCTGCTGGTCTCCCTCTTCGAGGCCCGGATGGCCCCGAACCGGCAGAAGGCGGGCACGGAGCTGACCGACGGGATCCTTGAGGAGCTGGACGGGGCCCTGGACCAGGTCGCCTCGCTGGACGAGGACCGGATCCTGCGGTCCTTCCTCACCGTCATCAAGGCCACCCTGCGGACCAACTTCTTCCAGCCGGGTGACGACCAGGAGCCGCACAACTACGTCTCCATGAAGTTCGACCCGCAGGCCATCCCCGATCTTCCGGCGCCGCGGCCGGCGTTCGAGATCTGGGTGTACTCGCCGCGCGTCGAGGGCGTCCACCTGCGCTTCGGCAAGGTCGCCCGCGGTGGGCTGCGCTGGTCGGACCGGCGGGAGGACTTCCGTACGGAGATCCTCGGCCTGGTCAAGGCGCAGATGGTCAAGAACACCGTGATCGTGCCGGTCGGGGCCAAGGGCGGATTCGTCGCCAAGCAGCTCCCGGATCCGGCCGTGGACCGTGACGCCTGGCTCGCCGAGGGGGTCGCCTGCTACAAGACGTTCATCTCGGCGCTCCTGGACATCACCGACAACCTGGTGATGGGCGAGGTCGTGCCGCCCGCCGACGTGGTCCGGCACGACGAGGACGACACCTATCTCGTCGTCGCCGCCGACAAGGGCACCGCGAAGTTCTCCGACATCGCCAACGACGTCGCCGTGTCGTACGGCTTCTGGCTCGGGGACGCCTTCGCGTCCGGCGGTTCCGCCGGCTACGACCACAAGGGCATGGGCATCACCGCGCGGGGTGCCTGGGAGTCCGTGAAGCGGCACTTCCGCGAGCTGGGACACGACACGCAAACCGAGGACTTCACGGTCGTCGGCGTCGGGGACATGTCGGGTGACGTGTTCGGCAACGGCATGCTGCTGTCCGAGCACATCCGGCTGGTCGCGGCCTTCGACCACCGGCACATCTTCCTCGACCCGACCCCGGACGCCGCCGCCTCGTACGCGGAGCGGCGCCGGCTGTTCGACCTGCCCCGCAGCTCCTGGGCCGACTACGACAAGGACCTGCTCTCACCGGGCGGCGGGGTCCACCCGCGCGGCGCCAAGTCGATCCCGGTCAACGCCCACGTCCGTGAGGCGCTCGGCATCGACGCCGACGTCACCAAGATGACGCCCGCCGAGCTGATGCAGAACATCCTCAAGGCGCGGGTCGACCTCGTGTGGAACGGCGGCATCGGCACCTACATCAAGTCGTCGGCCGAGTCGAACGCCGACGTCGGCGACAAGGGCAACGACGCGATCCGGGTCAACGGCGAGGACCTGCGGGCCCGGGTGGTCGGCGAGGGCGGCAACCTCGGCGCCACCCAGCTGGGGCGGATCGAGTTCGCGCGGACCGGCGGCCGGATCAACACCGACGCGATCGACAACAGCGCCGGGGTGGACACCTCCGACCACGAGGTGAACATCAAGATCCTGCTCAACGGGCTGGTCCGGGACAGCGACATGACCGTCAAGCAGCGCAACAAGGTGCTCGCCGAGATGACGGACGAGGTCGGACGCCTCGTGCTGCGCACCAACTACGCGCAGAACGTCGCCCTGGCCAACGCCTGCGCGCAGGCGCCGTCCCTCCTCCACGCCCACCAGCGCTTCATGCGCCGGCTGGGCCGTGACGGACAGCTGAACCGGGCGCTGGAGTTCCTGCCCAACGACCGGCAGATCCGCGAGCTGCTCAACCACGGCAAGGGGCTCAGCCAGCCGGAGCTGGCCGTGCTGCTCGCCTACACCAAGATCACCGCGGCCGAGGAGCTGATCACCACCAGCCTGCCGGACGACCCGTATCTGCAGAAGCTGGTGCACTCCTACTTCCCCGCGCTGCTCACGGAGCGCTTCCCCGAGGCGGTCGCCGGGCACGCCCTGCGCCGCGAGATCATCACGACGGTGCTGGTCAACGACACCGTGAACAGCGGTGGTTCGACCTTCCTGCACCGGCTGCGGGAGGAGACCGGGGCGTCGCTGGACGAGATCGTGCGGGCGCAGTACGCGGCCCGTGAGATCTTCGGCCTGTCCGCGGTGTGGGACGCCGTCGAGGCGCTCGACAACCAGGTGGCCGCCGATGTGCAGACCCGCATCAGGCTGCACTCGCGCCGGCTGGTGGAGCGCGGTTCGCGCTGGCTGCTCGGCAACCGCCCGCAGCCGGTCGCGATCGGGGAGACCGTGGACTTCTTCCGGTCCGGTGTGGAGCGGGTCTGGGGCGAACTGCCCAAGCTGCTCAAGGGCGCCGACCTGGAGTGGTACGGCTCGATCCTCGACGAGCTGACCGCGGCGGGTGTCCCGGAGGACCTCGCGGTGCGGGTGGCCGGGTTCTCCTCGGCCTTCCCGGCGCTGGACATCGTCGCCATCGCCGACCGTACGGGCAAGGAGCCGCTGGCGGTCGCCGAGGTCTACTACGACCTGGGTGACCGGCTGGGCATCGCGCAGCTGATGGACCGGGTCATCGAGCTGCCGAGGGCGGACCGCTGGCAGTCCATGGCCCGCGCCTCCATCCGCGAGGACCTGTACGCGGCGCACGCGGCCCTGACGTCGGACGTGCTGACCGTCGGCAACGGCACCTCGACGCCGCAGGACCGGTTCACCGCCTGGGAGGAGAAGAACGCGGCCATCCTGGCGCGGTCGCGCTCCACCCTGGAGGAGATCCAGAGCTCGGAGTCCTTCGACCTGGCGAACCTGTCGGTGGCGATGCGGACGATGCGGACCCTGTTGCGTACGCACGCGTGACGGCGGGTCGGATCGCGCGGACCCTGCCCGCGTGATCGGGGAGCGGCGGGCCACCGCCGCTCCCGGCCGCCGGACGGATGGTGCCCCCATCGGTCCGGCGGCTTCGTCGTGTCCGCCGCCGGGACGGGTCGGACCGCCCGGCGGCGGAGTCACGCCCTCGTGATCACTTCTTCTTGGGCTTCTTCACCGGTCCGGTGAACTCCTCGTACGCCGCCACGACCTCCTTGGCCGGGCCGTCCATCCGCAGCGTCCCCGCCTCCAGCCACAGCGCCCGGTCGCAGGTCTCGGTGATCGACCGGTTGCTGTGGCTGACCAGGAAGACCGTGCCGGCCTGCTCGCGCAGCTCCATGATCCGGTCCTTGCTGCGCCGCTGGAACCTCGCGTCGCCCGTGGACAGCGCCTCGTCGATCAGCAGGACGTCGTGGCTCTTGGCGGCGGCGATGGAGAACCGCAGCCGGGCCCCCATGCCGGAGGAGTAGGTGCGCATGGGCAGCGTGATGAAGTCGCCCTTCTCGTTGATCCCGGAGAACTCCACGATGTCCTGGTAGCGCTCCCGGATCTGCGCGCGGGTCATTCCCATGGCCAGCCCGCCCAGGACGACGTTGCGCTCGCCGGTCAGATCGCTCATCAGGGCCGCGTTGACGCCGAGCAGCGAGGGCTGGCCCTGGGTGTGCACCCGGCCCTGGGACGGCGGCAGGAGTCCCGCGACGGCCTTGAGGAGCGTCGACTTGCCGGATCCGTTGGAGCCGATCAGGCCGATGGCCTCGCCCCTGTACGCGGCGAAGCTGACGCCCTTGACGGCGTGCACCGTGCGGGCGCCCCGCGGCCGGCCGCGCGAGACGATCCGGTTGAGGGCGGAGGTGGCGCTGCCCCGTCCGGTGCGGGCGCCGTTGACGGTGTAGGTGATGTGGACGTCGTCGACGACGACGGTGGGGACCCGGGTGCCGGGGGTGGTGCCGGTGATGTCAGCCACGTCCGTACCGCTCCTCGGCCTTCCAGAAGTACACGAAGCCGCCGATCCCGCAGAGGAGCGCCCAGCCCGCCGCGACGGCCCATACGTGCGGGGGAAGTTGGGCGCCGGTGAAGCTGTCGATCAGGGCGTAGCGCATCAGGTCGATGTAGACGGCGGCCGGGTTGCACTCCAGCGCCAGCAGGACGTACGAGGGGACGCGGTCCTCGGTGAGCAGTTTGTCCAGGCTCCACATCACGCCCGACGAGTACATCCACGTGCGCAGGACGAACGGCATCAGCTGGGCGATGTCGGGGGTCTTCGCGGCGAGGCGGGCCATGACCATGGAGACGCCGGTGTTGAACAGGGCCTGAAGGGCGAGCGCGGGGATCGCCAGCAGCCAGGACGGCCGCGGGTACTGGCCGAACGCCAGAAGGATGAGGAAGAGCGCGCCCAGCGAGAACAGGAGCTGCTGGAGCTGCTGGAGGGCCAGCGCGATGGGCAGCGAGGCGCGCGGGAAGTGCAGGGCCCGCACGAGTCCGGTGTTGCCGCTGATGGCCCGGGTGCCGGCCGTGATCGAGCTGGCGGTGAACGTCCAGATGAAGACACCGGTGACGAGGAACGGCACGAAGTCCGGGATCCCGCGCTTGGTGTTCATCAGGACGCCGAAGATGAAGTAGTACACCGTCGCGTTGAGCAGCGGCGTCATGATCTGCCAGATCTGGCCCAGCTTCGCCTGGCTGTACTGCGCGGTCAGTTTGGCGGTCGCGAACGCGGTGATGAAGTGCCTGCGCCCCCACAACTGCCGGACGTACTCCCCGAGGGACGGCCGCGCGCCGCTCACGGTCAGGCCGTGGCGGGCGGCGAGCGCGGCCAGCTCGCCGGGCTCGTACACGGGCGGCTGGGGGGAGGGTGCGGGGTCCACCGGGGCCGGCGGGGCTGCTGTCTGGCTCACCACGATCGCTTTCAGACGGGGGGCGGGGGGAACACGGCGGGCGGCCGAGGATGGGACGGGACCGTATCGTCGCAACGCTGAGGGTAGGGCGTCTGTACGTCGCAACGCAACCGTTCCGTCGTTACCGTTTACCATCGGGGACATGACCAGCGAACGGCGAACCGGGCGCCGCACCCCGGCAGGTGCCGCGGTGCTGCGCGAGGACGTGACCGACGCGATCCGCGGCGCCGTCTTCGAGGAGCTGGCCTCCGTGGGTTTCGCCCGGATGTCGATCGAGGGCATCGCCCGGCGGGCGGGGGTCGGCAAGACCGCCGTCTACCGCCGCTGGAAGTCCAAGCTGCACCTCGTGCTCGACCTGGTCGCGGCCGTCGCGTCCCAGGGCATGCCCGCTCCGGCGACGGGTTCGCTGTACGGGGACGTACGGGCCGTCCTGGAGCTCGCCGCGTACGCCCTGCGTCACCCGGTGGCCTCGCAGGTCATCCCGGACCTGCTGGTCGAGGCGGCCCGCAACCCGGAAATCTCCGACGCCATCAAGGCGGCGCTGCTGGACCAGCAGCAGGGGGTCGCCGCCGTCGTCGTGCGGGCGGCGGTCGAACGCGGTGAACTGCCCGAGGGCAGCGATCCCGACCGGGCCCTGGACCTGATCGTCGGGCCGCTCTACTGGCGGCTGGCCGTGGTCCGCGGCGCACTGCCGAAGGGGTACCTGGACGACCTGGCGGCTTCGGCCGTACGGGCGCTCAAGGGCTGAGCGGGGCCCCGCCCACGGACCGCTCAAGGCCACGGCGCCGGGCCCCGGACCGCTGCCGGGCCGCCCCACGACCTCCGCCGGACCGGTCAGGGCCACGGCGCCCGAGGACCGGCCCCCGTGAGACGGAGGGGCGGGCTCAGCGGCCGTCGTCGTCCAGCAGCCGGTCCGCGACACGACGGGCAGCGCCGCCGTCGTCCAGGTCGCAGTAGTCCCTCCGGAAGCTGTCGTAGGCGTCCGCGTGCAGCCGGGCCGAGGCCGTGGTGGTCCGCAGGGCCTGGGCCACCTCGTCCGTGGTGACGAGCAGGGGGCCCGGGGCGCGGGCCTCGAAGTCCAGGCAGAAGCCGCGCACGGTGTCCCGGTAGTGCTCCAGGTCGTAGGTGTGGAAGAGCATCGGGCGGCCCGTGAGCGCGAAGTCGAAGACCAGGCCCGCGTAGTCGGTGACCAGCACGTCGGCGATCAGCAGCAGCTCGGCCGTGTCCGGGTGCGCCGAGACGTCCCGGAGCGCCGGGGCCGCCGGCACGCCCCCCGTCACCCGGGGGTGCCGGCGGACCAGCAGGGTGGTGCGGTCGTCGAGCGAGGCGGCCAGGGCGGACAGGTCCAGCGCGGGATCCCAGCGGTAGGACCGGGACGACCCCCCGGGTACCTCGTCCGGCGACAGGGCGAGGTGGTCCCGGTACGTCGGCGCGTACAGCACCACGCGGTGCCCGTCCGGGACGCCGAGCCGTCGCCGCACCCGCTCGGCGGTCTTCTCCCGGCCCGGCGCGCACAGCAGGTCGTCGGCGGGCGAACCGGCCTCCAGCACCTCGCCCCCGTAGGCCAGGGCGCGCCGCAGCAGCGGGGTGGCGAAGGTGCTGGGGGAGACCAGGAACGACCACTGGGCGGAGCGGTGCGGCAGCGACGCCAGCCGCTGGTGGTCGGCGTACAGGGTGTCGGCGAGGTCCAGACCGAACCGGCCGAGGGGGGTGCCGTGCCAGGTCTGCGCCACCGTCTGGCCGGGGCGCCGGACGAACCAGGCGGGCAGCGGCTCGGCGGCGACCACGCGGCGGGCCCGGGCCAGCGCCTCGTACCAGGCGGTGCTGTACGCCACCACGGGGACGGCGGCCGGAGGCACCCGGTCCGCGTCGGCCGCCGAACCGTCGGTGACCCAGAGGTGCGTGACGTCGGTGCTCCGGCGTACGAGCTCGGCGTGCACGGCGCGCGGGGAGTCGCCCCCGGTGTACAGGACGGCGTCCCGGAGCGGAAGCGCGCGCTGCGCCGGGTAGTGCGCCGTGCGCAGACGGCCCTGGCGGTACGCGCCCCGCTCGGCGTCGGTGAGCGGGGACGCGGCGCGCACGACGAGCCGGTCGCCGTGCAGCCGGACGAGCCGGAACGCGTGTCCCGGGGCGTCCAGCGGCAGCCGGGCGGCGAGCGCGCCCAGGACGCGTACGGGACGGTCGTCCGCGTACACCTCCCAGTCGCCCTCCCGGGGCGGGAGTGCGAGGGCGGCGGTGAACCGGCCGTCCGGCAGCGGTTCCACGGGGACGGTCACGCTCTCCCCGAGGGTGCTGTGCCGCAGCACGAGCGCGCCGGCGCGCGACCCCGTCCCGGAGCCCGCTCCCGTCCCGGAGCCCGCTCCCGTCCCGGAGCCCGCTCCCGTCCCGGAGCCCGCTCCCGTCCCGGAGCCTGGTTCCGCCGCCATCCCCACGCCCACCCCCGTCCCGGTGATCCGCAGCGCGTCCCCCGGGGCCTGCTCGGCGCCGTCCGCGAACGGCCCGGCCTGCACGTCCACCACGAGGTCGCCCGAGGCGTCCGCGAAGACGGGCGGCGGCAGGTCCGGGGCGGCGGCGAGCGGGACGCGGGAACCGGCCGCCGTCACCAGGGCCGCCCGCCAGCGGCCCGCCCCGTCCAAAACGTCCCCCCGGGGCGTGCCGCCGTCCCCGGGACCGGCGAGCCCGGTGAGGGGGATCCGCGCGGTGAACCGTCCGCCGTCCTCGCGGCGCACGGGGCAGACCCGCTCAAGCGCCCCGTCCCGGGTCAGCACCAGGGCCGTGGGCGGGTCCTCGGCGTGGAACCGGCCGCTCAGTTCCACGGCGGTCTCCCCGCCGTCGTGGGCCAGGGCCAGGGCGGGCGGCCGGGTCACGGTCAGCGCGAGCCGCCCGCCCCGGTAGCCGAGCACCGCCCGCAGCCCGTCCGGCAGATCGTGGACCACGGGCTGCGCGGCCGCGGCCCCCACCGCGCGCAGGGCCGCCCGCCGTACGGTGCCGTGGCCCGCCACCACCACTCCCACGAACCAGCTGCCCGGCCCGAGCCGTTCCGGGTCGAGGACCATCTCGAAGCCCGCGTGGTCGTGACAGTGCGTCTCCTGGCCGGAGTCGGCGGTCGCCCCGGGCATGCGTACGGTCCGCACCGGCACGGGCCGCGGCCGCCCGCCGCCCGCCTCGCGCACCAGGGCCGCCTTCAGCGCGTGCCGGGGCGCGTCGGCCGGGAGGTTGCGGATGTACGCGTACCCCCGCAGGGTGAGCCGCCCGTCCACGCCCCAGGACGCCTCCACGAGCCGGGCCACGGCGGGCAGGTCACCCCGGCCGAGCCGGGCTCCCACCGTCCCGCCCGCGACCCCCGGGTGCACCGCGCGGCGCCGCCCCCAGGGCCCCCGGACGGTGAACGTCCCCGTTCCGTTGGCCCGTTCGAAGTCCAGGACGGCCAGCAGTTCGTCCAGCCCGCGTTCGCGCACCAGCCGCCATCTGATCCGCGCCTCGGCCGGCAGCCCCTCCAGGACCGCGTCGCCCGCCCGGTCGAGGAAGGCGCCCGCGTCCGCCATGAACGCCTCCCGGTAGGAGGGCCCGCCCATCGGCAGGCCCTCCAGGAAGTACACGAAGTCGTCCCGCAGACAGGACGCGTCGTACCGCGCGCGCTGTCCCGCCCCGCGTTCCGCGAGGAACGCGCTGACCCGCTCGCAGGCGGCGATCCGGTCCCGTACGCCCCGCACGTCCGTGCGCCGCCGGGTGATCGAGCCCTCGCGGACCCGCCAGAGGTACACATGCCGGTGCAGGACGTCCACCGAGCGGGCGAGGTGGTGCGCCGGGATCATCACCGGGGCGTCCTCGTAGAGCCTGCCGACCGGGAAGGTGAAGGCGTGCTCGTCCCAGAAGGAGCGCCGGAACACCTTGTTCCAGGCGACCCGGTCGGCCAGCAGCCGTGGATCGCGGGTGACGTGGGTGCGAGGGTGGTCGGCGGTCAGCCAGCGGTACTGCCAGGCCTGCCGGGGCCCCTGGGCGGTCAGCCGCCACACGTTGCCCGTCACCAGATCGGAGCCGGTCGACTCCAGGGAGGCCAGCATCCGCGCGTACGCGTCGGGGACGACGAGGTCGTCGCTGTCCGCGAACGCCAGGTACGGCACCCCGGGCGTGGTGTGCGCGACCCCGGTGTTGCGGGCCGCGCTCAGACCCGCGTTGGCCTGGTGGACGCAGCGGAAGCGCCTGTCCCGCGCGGCGAACTCCTCCGCGATCCGGCGGCTCCCGTCGGTCGAGCCGTCGTCGACCACCACCACCTCGACGGCGTCCACCGACTGCCGGGCCAGCGAGGTGAGGCACTCCTCCAGGTACTCCTCGACGTTGTGCACGGGGACGACGACGCTGAGGAGTGGCTTCATGCACAACTCAACCCGGGAGAGCGCCCGGGGTCACCGGAGCTGACCCGAACGGGTGAAGGCGCGCGGGCCCGGCGCGCGGGCCGCACTACGCTCGGCTGCCATGCTCCTCAGCGTCGTCATGCCCGTCCGCCACGCCCAGGGTCATCTGCGAGCGGCGCTGGAGTCGCTGACCGGCCGGACGGCGGCCGGGACGGCGGCCGGGACGGCGGCCGACCGGGAGGTGATCGCCGTCGAGACCGGCCCACCGGACGGCGGCCCGGCCGTCGCACGGGAGTTCGCGGAACGCGACCCCCGGGTGCGCGTGCTGCGGAACGCGAGCGGCCACGCGCACCCGGAGGGCGCGGCACGGAACGCCGGGGCCGCCGAGGCCCGGGGCGAGTACCTGCTCTTCCTGGACGACGACGACCGGATGCTCCCCGGTGCCCTGGAGGCGATCACCGCGAGGCTGGCGGCGGACCGCCCCGACGTGCTGCGCGTCGGCCATGACGAGGCCGACTGGCGGGGCGTCGTCCGGCCCGGCGACGACACCCTCCCCGCGGCCCGCGCCCAGCTCTTCCGCCGGGCGTTCTGGACCGCGCACCGGCTGCGCTTCACCGAGGGCCCCTACGACGACGTGGTGCCCGTGCACCGGGCGGCGCTCCTCGCCGCCGACGCCTCCACCCTGGCGGTCCTGGACCACGTCTGCGTACGCCACCGGCCGCGGCGCGCCGGTACCTTCGCCACGACTCCCGGGCGCGCCCACTTCGCGGTCATCGACGCCTACGCGCGGCTGGCCGAGGCCACCGGGGACGACCCGCGCGTCCGCGCCCTGCGTACCGCGCACCTGGAAGCGGTCCTGGAGGACCCCGGCCGGATCGCCCCGGAGGACCGGCGGGCGTTCTTCCGGGCGGCCGGTCTGCCCGGACGGTATGTCTCCCACCGCACCCGGGAGACCGTGCGCGCCCAGCGCGCGCGGGCGCGCACCACGGTGGGCGCCGGTCGCAAGGCGCTGCGCACCCGGGTGATGCGCGCCGCGTACCGCACCGATCTGCACCGGTCCCTCGACCCGCACCTGGCGGTCTACGGGGCGTACTGGAACAGGGGCGTCGCCTGCAACCCGGCGGCCGTCTACGCCAAGGCCCGTGAACTCGTCCCGCACATCCGGGGTGTCTGGGCCGTCTCCTCCCGGCACCTGGACCGGATGCCCCCGGGGGTGCCGTACGTGATCGAGGGGTCCCGGGCCTACTGGCGGGCCATGGCCACCGCCACGTACCTCGTCAACAACTCCAGCTTCCCGGGCGGTTTCACCAAGCGTCCCGGGCAGGTCTACCTCCAGACCCACCACGGGACCCCGCTGAAGACCATGGGCCTGGACCAGCTGCCCTACCCGGCCCTCACGGCCGGCGTCAGCTACGAACGGATCCTCGCCCACGCCGACCAGTGGGACCTCAGCCTGTCCGCCAACCCGCACACCACCGAGGTCTGGGACCGGGTCTACCCCGCCTCGTACGAGCAGGTGGCGTACGGCTACCCGCGCAACGACGTCTACTTCACGGCGCCACCGGAGCGGGCCGCGAAGATCCGTGCCGGGCTCGGCATCGCCCCGGGGCGCACGGTCCTGCTGTACGCGCCGACCCACCGCGACTACCGGAAGGGCTTCGTGCCCCACCTCGACCCGGAGCGCCTGGCACGCGCGCTGGGCGAGGAGTACGTCCTGCTGGTGCGCGCCCACTACTTCTACGGACGCTCCACCGGACACCCGGCCGGGGACGGGGTCCTCGACGTGACCGGTCACCCCTCGGTCGAGGAACTCTGCCTGGCGTCCGACGCGTTGATCAGCGACTACTCGTCCCTGGTGTTCGACTACGCCTGCCTGGACCGTCCGATCATCACCTACGCCCCGGACTGGGCCGCCTACCGGGCGGCGCGCGGTACCTACGTCGATCTGCTCTCCGGGCGTCCCGGGGACACCCCGGGGGCGGTCGCCACCACCGAGGGCGAGCTGCGGGAGCTGCTGCTCTCCGGGGCGTGGCGCTCCCCGGAGGCGTCGGCGCTCCGCACGGCGTTCCGCGCCCGCTTCTGCCCGTACGACGACGGGCACGCGGCGGAACGGGTGGTGCGGCGGCTCTTCCGCGCCGGCCCGTGAGGCATGGCGCCCGAGGGGGAGCGCCGCGTCACCCGTACGGGGCGACTCCCGCGCGCCCCGCCGTCGTTGTGCTCAACAGCTCGCGCACACACCGACGTCGGGAGAAGGCATGCACCGGTCCGCCTACGAGCAGATGGCGCTCTGCGTCCAGGAGTACCTGCCCCCGTCCGGCAGGCACCGTGTGGTGGACCTGGGTTCGCGGATCTCCGGGAAGCAGACCCGCACCCACCGGGGGCTGCTGGCCGGTCACGACGTCGACTACGTCGGCGTGGACGTGGCCGACGGGCCCAACGTGGACGTGGTGATGACCCGCCCCTACCGGATCCCCGTGAAGTCCGGCAGCGCCGATGTCGTCCTGTCCGGGCAGGCGTTCGAGCACATCCCGTTCTTCTGGGCGTCGATGCTGGAGATCGCCCGGGTGCTGAGGCCCGGCGGCCACGCCTTCGTCACCGCCCCCTCGCGCGGCCACGTCCACGACGCGCAGGACTGCTGGCGCTACTACCCCGACGGCTTCCGCGCGCTCGCCGCCCACGCCCGCCTGGAACTCCGCGAGGCCTACACGGACTTCCCGCCGTCCCGGGGCATCTGGCACGACTACGGCTCCATCGACGCCGGGGCCGCCTACTGGGGCGACTCGGTGGGCGTGTTCCGCCGGCCCCTGCCCGACCGCCGTCCGGTGACCCGGCTGAAGAACCGGCTGGCCGACTTCGCGGTGCGGGAGACGGCCGTGTGGTGGGCCAACCGGGCCGGGGGAGTGGACCGGGTGCCGCTGCCGAGACCGCTCGACGGACGGGCCCGGTGCGGACGCCCGGACAGCGCCGCGGCCCCATCAACCACAGGTTGACGAAAGATGACATGAGCCGCAAACCGCGCGTACTGTCCCGGCCCATGGCTTGGCGCAACGCCGTCAACGGCGTCCTTCAGCAACTCACCGGCTACCAGCTCAGGCGCGGGCCCGTGCCCGCTCCCCGCACCGCCCCGCAGCCGGACGCGACGAAGCCCCCGGCAGCGGGACGCGCGGCCGTGAAGGCCCCCGCGGTGAAGCCCGCGGCGGCGAAACGCGCGGTCGTGAAGCCCGTCGCGGCGAAGCCCCCGCCGCAGTTCCCCGCGGACTACGACGACGAGGCGAAGGACATCCTCCGTGCGGTCAAGCCGTACACGATGACCTCCCCGGAGCGCCTCAACGCCTTCGTCCTGGCCACCCGGCACATCGTCCGGCACGACATCCCCGGTGCCGTCGTCGAGTGCGGGGTGTGGCGCGGCGGGTCGATGCAGGCCTGCGCCAGGACCCTGCTCTCGCTCGGCGAGAAGGACCGGGACCTGTACCTCTTCGACACCTACGAGGGCATGACCCCGCCCACCGCGGAGGACCTGCGGCGTGACGGCAGGTCGGCCCAGGAGCTCCTGGACGCCCAGGGCAAGGACCGGCCGATCTGGGCGGTCGCCTCGCTGGAGGACGTCAAGGAGGGCTTCGCGGGCGTCCCGTACCCCGAGGAGCGCGTCCACTACGTGCGCGGGAAGGTCGAGGACACCGTCCCCGGACAGGCCCCGGAGCAGATCGCGATCCTCCGGCTGGACACCGACTGGTACGCCTCGACCCGGCACGAGCTGGAACATCTGTACGGGCGCCTGGTCAGCGGCGGTGTCCTGCTGATCGACGACTACGGGTACTGGCAGGGGTCGCGCCAGGCCGTGGACGAGTTCCTGGAGCGGACCGGAGAGCGGTTGCTGCTGCTCCGGATGGACGAGGGCCGGATCGCCGTCAAGCCCTGAACTCCCTCCCCGGGCCGGCTCTCCCACCGACTCCCGGCCCGCTCTCCGGCCGGCTTCCCGGCCGACGGCCGTCGCGAGCCCCGTTGCCTTCCCGGCACGGGGCTCGTTCGTCAATCAGCAACCCGTTGACCGATGTTGTCCGCCCGGAAGGATCGTGCGCAGCACATGGCACCCCGTCTCACCGTCGTCGTCCCGCTCTACAACGTCGAGGAGTACCTCGGAGCCTGCCTGGAGTCACTGGCCGGACAGACGATGTCCGACCTGGAGGTCGTCATGGTCGACGACGGCTCCACGGACAACAGCGCGGGCGTGGCACTGGAGTTCTCCCGGAAGGACCCGCGCTTCCGGCTGATCCGGCAGGAGAACGCCGGGCTCGGCGCGGCCCGCAACGCCGGGGCCGGACAGGCCCATCCGGACGGGGAGTTCCTGGCGTTCGTGGACAGCGACGACGTCGTACCGCCCGGTGCCTACGCGCGGATGATCGGCGAACTGGACTCCTCCGGTTCGGACTTCGCCACCGGCAACGTGCTGCGGCTGCGGGCCGGCGGGACGCTGGAGCAGTCCCCGATGTTCCGGAAGCCGATGGAGAGGCCCCGCCGGTCCACCCATGTCACCCGGGACTGGCTCCTGCTCGGCGACCGCATCGCCTGCAACAAGGTGTTCCGCAGGTCGTTCTGGGACCGGCACGGCTTCGCCTTCCCCACCGGCGTGCTGTACGAGGACATCGCCGTGGTGCTGCCCGCGCACTTCCTGGCCGGGGGTGTGGACGTCGTGGAGGCGCCGGTCTACCACTGGCGGGACCGCGACGGCTCGATCACCACCCGGCGGGCGGTGGCCAGGGGCATCCGGGACCGGGTCACGGCGGTGAGTGCCGTCAGCGCGTTCCTCGCGGAGCGGGGCATGACGGAGGCCCGGCGGCGCTACCAGGAGCATGTGCTCCGCGGGGACCTGTGGCTGTTCATGGAGGCGTTCGGGGAGGGCGACACCGCCTTCCGGGAGGCCTTCCTCACCCATGCCAACGCCTTCGCGGACACCGTGAGCCCCGCCGTGTTCGACGGGCTGCCGCTGCACCTGCGGGTCAAGTGGCAGCTCATCCGGGAGGGCCGGGCGGCCGAACTGCTGGCCCTGCTCGCCCATGAGGCCACCGACCGCGACACCTTCCACGTGCGGGGACTGCTGCGGCCGCGGGCCCAGTTCCCGGGGGTCCGGGAGCCGCTGCCGCACCGGGTGACCGCGCTGTCGGCCGCGGACCTGCCGGTGCACGCGCACCTGACCGAGGCCGTGTGGCGGGACGGGCTGCTGCACCTGTCGGGATACGCGTACGTCCGCAACGCCCCGGGGGGCCCGCCGGTGGCCGGGTGGCTCCGGGCGGGCCGCCGGCTGGTCCCGCTCCGGATGCGCACGGCGGCGACGGACGAGGCGGCGGCCGGGTCGGGACGGTCGCTGCACGGCTACGAGCGGTCCGGGTTCAGCACGGTGGTGGACCCGCGCCGGCTCGCCGGGCGGAGGGCGTCCAGGTCCGCCCCGGCCGTCTGGAAGCTGGAGGCGCTGGTGCTCGGCGGCGGGCGGCCGAGGCGCGGACCGATGCGCCTGCTGGGAAACCCGGCCGCGCCCGCCGTCCGGTACGTGGACGGGCGCACCCGGGTGGTGCCCGTGCTCTCCGGCAACAAGCTGGAACTGCGTGCCGAGCGGATCGACGCCGTACTGGCCGGGCACCGGCCGACCGAGGCGGGCGACGGGATCCGGATCACGGTACGGGTCCTGGGCGGCGGGACACCGACCGCGCTGCGGATCCAGGAGTGGCACACCAAGGAGCACCGGGAGTACCCCCTGGTGCCCGTGGTGCGGACGGCCCCCGACCGGACGGCCCCCACGGACGGCGACACGGTGGAGAACGGCTCGGAGACCGGCTCGGAGACCGGCCCGGCGGCGAGGGACACGGCGGCGAGAGACACGGCGGGGGCGGGTGCCGACGAGGACGGCCGTACCGTCGCCGCCGAGGTGCCCCTCGCGTCGTTCGCAGGTGCGGACGGCGACTGGGGCGTCCACCTGGTCACCGGCGTCCGCCGGACGCCCGTCGCCGTCCGGCCGGAGACCGACGCCGCACGGTATCCGGCGTCCGGCGGACGCGAGGTGTACGCCGCCGCCAACCCCTCCGGCGACCTCGTGCTGACCGACCGGTGCGCGCAGCCGGTCCTCACCCGGGTGCGGTGGACGGACGACGCCGGCCTCCTCCTGGAGGGCACCTGCCCCCCGGCGTCCGCCGGACCCGTCGAGCTGGTCCTGCGCCACAGCGGCCACCAGGAGGAGAACACCGTCGCCGTGGAACGGGAGGCGGACGCCTTCCGCGCGTCCGTGGCCCCCGGAGCCGTCGCCTCCCTCGCCGGGGTGCTGCCGCTCGCGGAGGGGCGCTGGTTCCCCTTCCTGCGGGAGCGGGGCGAGACGGACCCCGACCGCTACCTCCCCCTGCGGCTGGCCCCCCAGCTGCACGCCGCGCTGCCCTCGCACCAGGAGGCGGGCGGACGCCGCTTCACCCTCCAGCGCCGCTTCCACGACCGGCTCTGCCTGGAGTCCGGCAGCGTGCTGGCGGTGCGCGAGCGCGGCGCGTACGGGCAGCGGCGGCTGCGCGAGGCGTACACGGCGGCCCGGGGCGGTGCCCTCCGTGAGGCCGTGCTGTACGCCAGCTTCGACGGGCGGCAGTACTCGGACTCGCCCCGGGCCGTCCACGAGGAGCTGGCCCGCCGCGACACCGGTGCCGCGCACCTGTGGGTGGTGCGTGACCAGCAGGCCGCCGTGCCCCCCGGGGTGCGCCCGGTCACCCTGTACAGCGCCGAGTGGTACGAGGCACTGGCCCGCAGCCGGTGGATCGTCACCAACACCCATCTCCCGGAGTGGTTCGAACGGGCCGAGGGGCAGTACGTCGTCCAGACCTGGCACGGCACCCCGCTCAAGCGCGTCGGACGCGACCTGGAGGGCACCCGGCACGCGGACGCCGCCTACATGGCGTCCATGCCCCGGCGTTCGGCCCAGTGGAGTGTCCTCGTCTCGCCGAACTCCTTCTCCACCCCGGTCCTGCGCCGCGCCTTCGGGTACACCGGCGAGGTCCTGGAGTGCGGCTACCCGCGCAACGACCTGCTGTACGCCCCGGACCGCGCGAAGGTCGCCGCCGCCCTCCGGCAGACCCTCGGCGTGCCCGAGGGCCACCGCGTCGTCCTGTACGCCCCGACCTGGCGCGAGGACCGGCCCCGGCGGGGCGGACGCTACGCCCTCGACCTCGCCCTCGACCTGGACGAGGTCCGGCGGGCGCTCGGTGAGGACCACGTGCTGCTGGTGCGCCGCCACTACCTCGTCGGCGGGAGCGTCCCGGAGAACACCACCGTCCGCGACGTCTCACGCCACCCCGACGTCACCGAGCTGATGCTCGTCAGCGACGTCCTGGTCACCGACTACTCGTCCCTGATGTTCGACTTCGCCCAGACCGGCCGCCCCATGCTCTTCCACACCCACGACCTGGAGCACTACCGCGACACCCTGCGCGGTTTCTGCTTCGACTTCGAGAACCGCGCCCCCGGGCCGCTCGTGCCCACCTCCGCCGGGGTGATCGAGGCGCTGCGCGACCCGGAGGCCGCGACCGCCGCCCACCAGGAGGCGTACGCCGGCTTCCGCGAGTCGTTCTGCGACCTCGACGACGGGACCGCCGCGGCCCGGGTCGTGGACGCGATGCTGAAGGGGGCCCAGGCATGAGCGCCCCCGACGTCAGCTGTGTGATCACACCGGGACCGGGCGGTGCGGCGGCGCTGCGGACGTCCGTGGACTCGGTCCTCGACCAGTCCCTCCGTGCCGTCGAGGCGCTGGTCGTGCTGCCCCGCGACACCGACGCCTCGGTCCGCGCGGCGGCCGGCACGTACGCCGGGCGCGCTCCGGACCGGGTCCGCGTCCTGGACACCGACGCACCCGGGGACGTCCCCGCCGTGGCGCGCAACGCCGGGCTGTCCGCGGCCCGGGGCACCTACGTCCTCGTCCTCGGCGACGGCGAACGCCTCCGGCGGCACGCCTGCCGCACCCTCTGGGAGGCCGGTGAACGCACCGGGGCGGAGCTGGTCGCCGGATGCTGGAGCAGACTCACCGAGGACGGCGCCAAGGAGCAGGAACCCCCGTGGCAGCACGCCCTGTTCCCGCGCTCCCGGGTGGTCACCAAGCTCACCGACGCACCCGAACTGGTCGTACGGGACGCCCTGGTGACGGGGTTCTGCCTGCGGCGGGCGGCCCTGGAGCGGTTCGGGGCGCGCTACGACGAGGACCTCGGCCCCGGCGACAGCGTCTTCGGCGCACGGGCGGCGGTGTCGGTCGGCCGGATCGCCCTCGTGCGCCGCCGGATCGTCTCCGGGCGGGCCGCCGCCGACCCCGGCCACGACCTCGCGGGCCGGGTCGAGGCGCACCGCAGGATCCGCGAGCTGCTGGAGGCCCGGGGGGCGGGCGCCTTGCGCGAGGAGCGGGAACGCGCCTTCCCGCTCGACCGCCTCGTCCCCCTGGTGCACGCCTTCCCCGCGCTGCCCGCCGCCGAGCGCGACCGGCTGGCGGCCACGGCGGCCCGGGTGCTGCCGGGGTGCGTCCCGGAACCGGCGCTGCTCACGCTCCCGCCGGTCGAACGGGTCGGCGTACGGCTGCTGGAGCGGGGCGACGCGGACGGGGTGCTCGGCGCCGCGTACGCGCTCCGCAGGCGCGGCAGCGTGGCCGCGCCGCTGGTCGTGCGGGACGACGGCCGGGTCCAGTGGCGGGACGGCGAGCCGGACCCCGCGCTGGACGTCACCGAACTCGGCCACCAGCACCGCGCGTTCGGTGAGCTGCGGCTGATGAACCGGCTGACCCGCTACGAGGCCGAGGGCGGCGGCGTCCTGCTCGAAGGCCGTCTCGTGCTGCCCGGCCACACCGGTCCGGGGCCCGCGGCCACGGCATGGCTGGAGTTCCGGGTCCGCGACGGCGCGCGCGCCGTCCGCCTTCCCGTGGGTGAACTGCGGCGCGACGCCACCGGGATCAGCTGGCGCGCCCGCGCCGACCTAACCCGCCTGCTGCGCCCCGTCGGCGTCCGGGACACCCTCTGGGACGCCCGGATGATCGTCGAGGACGGCCCCGTCCACGCGGTCAGCGACCTCTTCGCCCCGCACGACCTCGTGGGCCCGGCGCACCGCTCCCCGGCCCGTCCCCGGCTCGGTCTCCTGGCGGGCGACACCTGGCAGCCCTACGTCACCCTCAAGGACCATCTGGCGTTCCGCCTCGAAGCCCGCCACCGCCCCGCCCGCACCGTCCGGCGGGCGGTTCACTACGCCACCCACTTCCGCCCCGCGCGCAAGGCCAGGCTGCTGCTGCGCGCCCTGGGCAGGCGCCGTGACCGGCTGCGCTCCCGGGCCTTCAAGATCTCCGTGTACCACTCCTGGTTCCTGCGGCTGCCCGTGCGCGCGGGCTCCGCGGTCTTCGAGAGCCACATGGGCACCTGCTACGGCGACAGCCCCCGGGCCGTCCACCAGGAGGTACGCCGCCGGGGGCTGCCGCTGCGCTGCGTCTGGTCCTACGACCGCTCCCGGGACGGGTTCCCCGCCGGTGAGCGGCTGGTGCGCCGCTGGTCCTGGCGGTACCTGTGGGAGCTGGCCCGCGCGGAGTACTGGATCGACAACCAGGGCTTCCCGCAACACCTGCGCAAGCCGTCCGGCACCACCTACCTCCAGACCTGGCACGGTTCGGCGTACAAGCGCATGGGCTTCGACGAGACCCGGGTACGCATGGCGAACGCCCCCCGGCGCGAGCTGCTCCAGCGGGCCGTCCACCGCTTCGACCACTTCCTGGTCCGCTCCGAGCACGACGTACGCACCCTCGCGCACGCCTACCGGCTGCCCGAACGGACGCTGCTGCGCACCGGATACCCGCGCAACGACGTCCTGTTCACGGCGCGTGCCCGGGACGAGTCCGAGGGGCGGCTGCCGCGCGGACCGCTCGCGGAGCGGCTGGGCCTGGACGACCACCGCCAGGTCGTGCTGTACGCGCCGACGTTCCGGGGCGGGCCCGGCCGGCGCGGGCGGCGGCGGCTCCCGCTGGACGTGGCGCGCTTCGCGGAACGTTTCGGCGACCGGTACACCCTGCTGGTGCGGGCGCACTACCTGGAGGCCGCGAACCTGCCCGTGTGCCCGCCCGGCACGGTCGTGGACGTGTCGGACCACCACGACACCGGCGAACTCCTCGTCCTCGCGGACGCGTTGATCACCGACTACTCGTCGGTCATGTTCGACTACGCGCTCCTGGACCGGCCGCTCGTGCTGTTCGCGCCCGACCTCGACACGTACGCCGCCGAACGGGGCAGCTACTTCGACCTGCGGGAGAAGGCGCCCGGACCGGTGGCGGAGACCGAGGACGAGCTGTTCGAGGTCTTCGAGCGCCTCAAGGCCGCGGACACCGGGTTCCAGGCGGAACGTGCCGCCTTCGCCCGGGAGTTCGGCGGTTACGACCGGGGGGACGCGGCGCACGCCGTGGTGGACGCCGTCTTCGCCCGTCATCTGTCCCGCACCAGCCGCACCACCGATCCGGGGGAGGACCGCCGATGAGTACCGGCCGTGACGTCTTCGTCGTCGCCAACAGCACCGACGAACTCGGCGGGGTGACGGGCTGGACGCACCGCACCGCCCACCTCTTCCAGGAGCGGGGCCACCGGGTGCACACCATCGGGGTGCACGCCGCCGAGCTGACGATGGCCCTGCCCGACCCGCCCGACTACCCGGTCACCGCCCTCTACCCGGCGCACCCGCCGACGCCCTGGGAGCCCCAGGGCGTCCGGGACCGCTTCCGGATCCCGTCCCGGCGGCGGGAGGCGGCCAGGGTGAAGGCCAAGCGGAAGGCGGTGGAGCGGCTCTCCGGGATCTTCCGGGAGGCGCGGCCGGGCGGGGTGGTGATCGTCACCCAGGTCTGGGCGATGGAGTGGGTCGGCGAGGCGGACACCGCCGGTCTGAAGGTCATCGGGATGAGCCACGAGTCCTACGACTACTCGCGGGCGAGCCACCGCTACCGCTGGATCAAGAGCCACTACGCGGACCTCGACCGCTGGCTCGTCCTCACCGAGGAGGACGCCGACGACTGGGCCGGCGACGGGATGGACAACGTCGGCTTCATGCCCAACGCCCTGGCCGGGCTGCCCCCGGTGCCCTCGCCGCGCACCGCGAAGTCGGTGGCGAGCATCGGCCGGCTCACCGACCAGAAGGGCATCGACATGCTCCTGGACGCCTGGGCGCTGGTCGCTCCCCGACGTCCCGACTGGACCCTGGACGTGTACGGGGCGGGCGAGGACGAGGCGGCCCTGCGGGCACAGTGCACCGGCCTGGGGCTGGACGGTTCGGTGCGGTGGCGGGGCCGCACGGACGACGTGCCCGGGGCGCTCGCCCGGTCCTCCGTCTTCGTCCAGTCCTCCCGGGGCGAGGGGTTCCCGCTGGCCCTGATGGAGGCGATGGCGAGCGGGGTGCCGTGTGCGGCGTTCGACTGCGCGCCGGGGGTGCGGGAGATCGTGCGGGACGGCCAGGACGGGCTGCTCGCGCCCGCCGGGGACATCGGCGCGCTGGCCGACCGGCTGCTGCGGCTGACCGGCAACCCCCGGATGCGGGACGCGATGGGGGACCGGGCGCGGACCGGGGTCCAGCGGTTCTCGGAGGCGGAGATCGTGCGCCGCTGGGAGGAGCTGTTCGCGCTCCTGGAGCGCTGAGCCCTCGGGGAGGGGCCGGGGCGCGTCCTGGGGCGCCGGGCGCCCCCGGACACCCTCACCCGTTGGTGTACTCCCGCACGGTCACCTGCCGGGGCACCCCGGAGGGCCGCCGGCCGCCCGAGGAGACCGGCAGCGGCAGCCCCGACGTGTCGCCGAGGAACACCCGGCGCACCACCCGCTCCGCCGCGTGCCCGTCGTCGTACGGGCAGAACCGGGCCCGGAACGCGGCCCGGCGCTGGGCCGAGCGGGGGCCGCGCCAGTGGTCGGTCGCGAAGATCTCGTGCAGCTCCTCCTGGCTGCGGGAGACCGCGCCGGGCGGGAACGCCTCCAGGTCGAAGTACGTGCCGCGGGCCGCCTCGTACGCCTGCCGGTCCTCCAGGAACAGGACGACGGGGCGGTCCAGGTTGACGTAGTCGAACATCAGCGAGGAGTAGTCCGTGACCAGCGCGTCCGAGGCGAGGCAGAGCTCCTCCACGGACGGGTGGTCGCCGACGTCGATGATCTGCGGGTGCGGGGCGCGTCCGGCCGTGGCCCGGGACGTCGTGTCGAGGTAGTGGGAGCGGACCAGGACCACGAAGCGGGGGCCGAGCACCCGGACGAACTGCTCCAGGTCCAGCGGGTGGTGGGGGCCGCGCCGGTAGTCGCGGTGGGTGGGGGCGTACAGCAGGGCCGTGCTGCCCTCGGGGACGGCCAGCCGCGCGCGCAGCCGGGCGATCTCCTCGGGGCGGGTGCGGTGGAAGACGTCGTTGCGCGGGCTGCCGTACTCCAGCGTGGTGTACCGGGAGGGGTAGGTGCGCTCCCACACCAGGGTGGAGTGCTGGTTGGCGGAGAGCGAGAAGTCCCACTTGTCGATGTTGCGCAGGAGCTGGCCGAAGTCCATGGTCCCGGCCGCGGCGGGCCGGTGCACGAGGTCGGTCCCCATGGTCTTCAGGGGGGTGCCGTGGTGGGTCTGCACCATGATCTGACCGCGCCTCTTGACCAGCCGCCGGTCGAAGTTGACGTTGTTGACGAGGTACCGGGAGCGCGCCAGGGCCGTCCAGTACGCCGCCGTCCCCGGGTGCACCACCCGGGTGGCGCCGGGGACGGTGTGCGCGTCCTCGGGGCGGCAGATCCACGTGGTGCGCAGCCCCGGGACGAGGGCGCGCGCGGTGGCCTCCAGGGCGGCGGGGCTACAGGTGTAGCCGCGGTTCCAGTACGCGGCGAACACCGCCTCGGCGGGCCGCAGCGGCAGGCACAGCTGGAGGCGGTAGTGGAGCTGGAGGGCGGCCGCGCGCACGGCCCGGCGGGCTGCCGTGGCGGCCTGCCGCACCCCCCGGTACACCCGCTGGCCGGCCCACAGGGTGCGGTACGTGCGGTGGGCGCCCAGCCGGAACAGCGCGTGCCGCAGCCGGGCGCGGCGCGGTACGGCCGCGCCGGGGGAGCGGTGGCGGGCGCAGTGGGCGCGGGCGCGGCGGAAGAACTGCGCCCGGGTGCCCCGGGGGAGGCGGCCGCGCGAGGTGAACAGGGTCGAGAAGTGGTCGAGCATCCGGCGGAACATCACGGGTCGCCAGACGGCGAGTTCGGGCCGGGCGTCGATGAAGGCGAACACGCGGTCGTACTGGTCGAAGACGTCGAAGTGCCGGCGGGTGGTGGTGGAGAGGATGTTGCCCCGGCGGCGCTGGCGGTAGGCGACGCAGACGGCGTCCAGGACGGCGATCGACCCGGCGGACATCAGGACGGGGTAGGTCCAGGGGGTGTCCTCGTAGTAGCCGGGCGGGAAGGTGAACCCTTCCGCCTCGACGAACTCCCGCCGGTAGGCCTTGTTCCAGACGACCATGAGGACCTTGAGCAGTTCGGGCCGGTCCGCCAGCCGGAAGGAGGCCGGTCCGTTCTCGGCCAGGCACCGGGCGAAGGTGTTGCGGACGCTCTCGCCGGACCAGTAGGTGCGGGCGTAGTCGTAGACGAGGACGTCGGGGCCGCCGGTGGTCTCCAGACGGTCGGCGATGGTCTGGAGCGCCTCGGGGGTGAAGGTGTCGTCACCGTCGAGGAAGAGCAGGTAGTCCCCGACGGCCCGGGACAGACCGGCGTTGCGGGCGGGCCCGAGGCCCTCGTTGCGGGGGAGGTGGACGACGCCGACCCGGGGGTCGCGCGCCGCGTACTCGTCGGCGATCGAGCCGCAGGCGTCCGGTGAGCAGTCGTCGACCACGATGATCTCGTAGTCCTTGAACGACTGGTTCAGCACGGAGTCGAGACACGCGTGCAGATACGCCTGGACCCGGTACGCGGGCACGATGACACTGAACCGGGGCACAACACATCCAGGGATTCGCTCGCGGGCGGGCAGGTGGCCCGCAAACGGCCGATGGAGTGACTTGGTTACGCCGAATGTGGCATCCGGGCGAAGAGCGAGGTAGGGCGGCCCGGACGAGAGTGAACGGGCCGCCCTGATATTGACGAACGGGTGTGCTGTTGGCGGGTGTTACCCGGCTTCGGTCACCCGGCGGCCCAGGCCGTCCGGCTGACCGGAGCCCCGCTCACTTGACGGCCCCGGCCATCACCCCGGAGACGAACTGCCGCTGGAAGGCGAAGAAGACCGCCAGCGGGATCACCATCGACACGAAGGCGCCGGGTGCCAGCACGTCGATGTTGTTGCCGAACTGCCGGACCTGCTGCTGGAGGGCGACGGTGATCGGCGGCGACCCCGAGTCCGCGAAGATCAGCGCGACCAGCATGTCGTTCCACACCCAGAGGAACTGGAAGATGCCGAGCGAGGCGATCGCGGGACCGCCCAGCGGCATCACGACGCGGGTGAACAGCCGGATCTCGCCCGCGCCGTCGAGCCGCGCGGCCTCCAGCAGTTCGCGCGGGATCTCCGCGAAGAAGTTCCGCAGCAGGAAGATGGCGAACGGCAGGCCGAACGCCGTGTGGAAGAGGATCACCCCGACGGTGGTCTCGAAGATCCCGATGGCGCCGAAGAGTTCGGAGACCGGGATCAACGCCACCTGGACGGGCACGACGAGCAGCCCGACGACCACCAGGAACCACCAGTCCCGGCCGGGGAACTCCATCCAGGCGAAGGCGTACCCGGCGAACGAGCCGAGCACCACCACCAGGAAGGTGGCCGGGACGGTGATCAGGAGGGTGCTGACCAGCGAATCGGTGATCGCCGAATTGTCCAGCAGGCGCTGGTAGTTGTCGAAGGTGAGCTCCGAGGGAGCGGTGAACACCTTCCACCAGCCCGTCGCCGCGATGTTCTCCGAACTGCGCAGCGAGGACAGCAGCAGGCCGATGGTCGGCATCAGCCAGAACAGGGCGACCAGGACGAGGACGACCCGCATCACCCCGCCGCCCGCCCGCGCGGCGATCCGGGCGGCCAGCGGCGGCCGTGGCTTCGCCGGCGCGGCGCCACCGACGGCGGCCGCGGTCCTGACCGGTTCGGTCGTGGTCATCGGCGCCCCTCCTTCCGTATCCGGCGGATGTTGACGAGCATCATCGGAACCACCAGCAGCAGGAGGAGGACGGCGATCGCGCTGCCGATCCCGAGATCGGCGTCCGTGCCGAACGAGGACCGGTAGAGCTGGAGCGCCAGGACGTTCGCGTCGTCCTGGGAGGAGCCCGGCGCGATGATGAAGACCAGGTCGAAGACCTTCAGTACGTTGATCATCAGGGTGACCAGCACCACCGCCAGGACCGGGGCCAGCATGGGCACGGTGATCCGGCGGAACACCTGCCACTCGTTGGCACCGTCCACCCGTGCGGCTTCCAGGAGTTCACGCGGCAGCCCGGCCAGGCCCGCCGCGATCAGCACCATGGCGAAGCCCGCCCACATCCAGACGTAACTGCCGATGATCGCGGGCGTCACCAGGGTCGGGCCGAGCCAGTCCACGCCGTGGTACGGCTCGTGGAAGTTCGCCTCCGGAAGCCGGATCAGGGCCCCGTCGGCGGAGGCGGGCAGCGTGAACACCCCGTCCGCGCCCGCCGTGGCCGTGGCGACGACCTCGCCGTCCCGGACGGCCTCGACCCGGATGCCCTTGAGACCGAGCTCCTCCGGGTCGACGACGTTGGGCTTGCCGCCGCCGCCCCGGGTGAAGTCCAGCCAGGCGGTGCCGGTGATCTTCCCGTCCGCGGACGGGGAGGCGGCCTCGGCCGGCCGCGCGTCGGCGGGCATCTTGGCGGGGGCCACCCCGACCAGGGGCAGCAGGACCGGCTCGCCCGCCCGCGCCGGCTCCTTCGTGACGAACGAGCCGTCGCCGCCCGCCTCCAGCGGATGGACCGGCAGCGGGTGCGCCTTCGGGAAGCCCGACGACTCGGCGAACGTGTCGTGCACGCCGACCACCACCGCGTTGGCGACCCCGCGCTCCGGAGCCTGGTCGTACACCAGCCGGAAGATGATGCCTGCGGCCAGCATCGAGATCGCCATCGGCATGAAGACGACCAGCTTGAACGCCGTGCCCCACCGGATCCGCTCGGTCAGCACCGCGAAGATCAGCCCCAGCGCGGTGGCGACCGTCGGGGCGAACACGACCCAGATCGCGTTGTTCTTCACCGCCGTGCGGATGGTCTCGTCGGAGAACAGCGCCGTGTAGTTGTCGAAGCCGGCGAACCCGGTACCCGCCTGGTCGAAGAAGGACCGGTAGACGGAGTACCCGATCGGATAGACGACGAGGGCGCCGAGCAGCACCAGGGCCGGCAGCAGGAAGAGCGCCGCCACCGTCCCGCGGGTGCCGGTGACGCCGCGGCGCCTGCCGGGACGTTTGTCGGCGGGGGGCGCCGCCGGGGCGCCCCCCGCTGTCGCTGTCGTCATCCCGTCAGCTCTTGTACGCCTTGGCCGCGTCGGACTCCAGTTTCGCCTGGGTCCCCGCGATGTCCTTCGGGTTCTTCAGGAAGTCCTGGAGGGTCTTCCACTCGCCCTTGCCGGGCGTCCCGCCGAACGACTGCGGGGCCTGGTCGGACATGTCGAACCGGACGTCGTCACCGGCGTCGATCAGCGCCTGGGCCATCGTGCGCTGTACCTCGTTCGGGTAGGCGGCCGCGTCCAGCGACTTGTTGGGCGAGATGAAACCGCCCGCCTCGGCCCAGATCTTCGCCGCGTCCGTCGAGGCGAGCCAGGTCAGGAGCGCCTGCGCGCCCTTGGTGTCCTTCAGCGCCACGGCGGCGTCGCCGCCCGTCACCACGGGGGAGTCGGCGCCGACCGCCGGGAACGGGAACACCTTGGCGTCCGTACCGATCTTGGCCTCGGTCTGCGCGATGTTGACCGAGACGAAGTCGCCCTCGAACACCATGGCGGCCTTGGGCTGGTCGCCTCCGGTGAACGTCTGGGTGACGGAGGTCGGGAACTCGGTCTGCAACGCCCCGTCGGCGCCGCCCGCGATCAGGTTCGGCTTGCCGAACAGCTCGGCGAGGGTGGTCAGCGCGTCCTTGACGGACGGGTCCGTCCACTTGATCTCGTGCTTGGCCAGCTGGTCGTACTTCTCCGGGCCCGCCTGGGAGAGGTAGATGTTCTCGAACCAGTCGGTGAGCGTCCAGCCGTCCGCGCCGCCGACCGAGACCGGGGTGACCCCGGAGGCGGAGACCGTCTCGGCCGTGTTCAGGAAGTCCTTCCAGGTCTTCGGCTCGCTCGCGCCCGCGTTCTCGAACGCCTGGGCGTTGTACCAGATCAGGGACTTGTTGGCGGCCTTGAAGTAGACGCCGTACTGGGTGCCGTCCACCGCGCCGAGGTCCTGCCAGACCTGCGCGTAGTTCTGGCCCAGCTGGGCCCGCGCCTCGTTGCCGACGGGCTTCGCCCACTTCTTGGCCACGGCCTGCTGGATGGCGCCGACCTGGGGGATCATCGCCACGTCCGGCGGCTGGCCGCCCGCGATCTTCGTCCCCAGGAAGTTCACGATGGGGTCCTGGGCGGGGACGAAGGTGACCTTGGCGCCGGTGCGCTTCTCGAACTCGCCCAGCACCTTCGTGAAGTTGGCCTGCTCGGGCCCGGTCCACACCGCCGCGACGGATATCTGCTCACCGTCGAGCTTCGGCAGGTCGACGGTCGACGTGCTCTCCTTCTCCTTGCCGGAGCTCTTGTCCGCGGAGTCCTTGCCGTCGTCGCCGCCACCGCAACCGGTGAGGGCCAGCGCCCCGACCGCGGTGAACACCACTGCTGCCCTACGCATGCGAGGGGTTGTGCGCATTCCTGCCCCGTTTCTCCTGCGCGCGTGTGCGCGAACCGGCACCGACGGGGGACCCGTGGTGCCGGTTCACGTCTCACATCGCGCGGTTCACGTCGTCCGTGCGGACAGGTCTACGCGGAGTGAACGGAGGCCGCAATACCGTGCTCAGGCCCAAGCCGGTGATCGTAATGGGCTCGTGACGTGGCGTCAGTGGCGACGGACGCCGGGATGCTCAGGTCGGCGACGGGACCAGCGGGGGCAGCCGCTCGGCGTTGACCGAGCGGGCCGCCCGCTCCAGGGCGCTGGCCAGCAGCGCGAGATCGGTGGGGCCGTTGCCCAGCTCGCGGACCGGACGCCGGGCGGGCGGATCCCCCATCCGCTCCCACTCCAGCGGGACGACGGTGGGGCGCAGGGTCGCCGTACGCGGGATCCGGCCGGTGACCCGGCCGCCCTGGAAGGGGGTCACCCGGCCGTCCGGATGCCCCAGCCTGCCCCGTCCCGGAGCCACCTCGTCGGGCGACGGGGGGACGACGGGCGGGTCCAGCACGATGCGCAGCCGGGCCCCGCGGGCCAGCTCGGTGTCCTCGGTGCGGTCCGGGCGGGCGGACGTGGCGACCAGATGGACACCCAGCCGCTCCCCGTCCCTGGCCACGGCCTCCAGCACCCGCACGACGGACCCGGCGGACGGGCGGCCGGGGCTGCCGAGCGCCGGGGCGACCAGGGCGTCGAAGTCGTCGGCCAGGACGACGATCCGGGGCAGCGGGGAGGGGCCGGGATCAGCCGGCGGGGCGGCGGGCCGCAGCCGCAGGGTGCTGCTGGCCGGGGAGTCGAGGTCGCCACGCCGGTCACCGGGACCGAAGGGGCGCCTGCCGCCCGGGAGCGCCCGCGCCTCCTCGTACCGCGCGTGCCAGGTGGCGAAGTCCAGGCCGCCCAGCAGCTCCGCGCGGCGCTTCAGCTCACCGCCGAGTGCCTGGGCGCACTCCCGCATCCGTACGGGGTCCGAGGCGACCAGGTGCGTGAAGACGTGCGGCAGCTCCGTGCAGGGGCGCAGACCGTCGCGTCCCCCTCCGTCGATCAGCAGGATGCCGAGGCGGTCGGGGCGGTCCGCGGACGCCAGGGAGGCGGCGATCGCCCGCAGCAGTTCCGTACGGCCGCTGCCCTGGGGCCCCTCGATCAGCAGATGGGGTCCCTCCTCGGTCAGATCGACGGAGAGGGGGCCCCGGGGCCCGGCTCCGAGCACGACCACGGGCCGCCCGGCGTGGGAGGCACCCGGCGGCGCGGCGGCCCGGCGCTGCGCGGGTACGGCGGTGGCGGACGGATAGGAGGACCGCCCCGGCCCCGAACGGGTGGGCCCGCCGCCGGGGTAGGGACCGCCGGGGCAGGGCTCGCCGGAACAGGCGGAGGACCCGCTGTCGGTACGGACGGAGCCGGTGCGGCCGGGGTGCCCGGTGCCGGCGTGATCCGGTCCCGCCCCCGGAGCGTGTCCGGCGGGGCGGCCGGACTCGGGGGACTCGCGCTGCGCCCCCACGCGGGCGCCGGCGTTCGGCGTGCGGCCGGAGCCGGAGGTCTCCAGGTCCCCGGACACGGCTGCCGCGCGGACCGTAGCGCCCGGCTGGTCCTCCGCCGTCGACGCCCAGCGGGCCATCAGGGACGCCGGGGTGGCACGGGCCAGACCCAGCTCGTCCAGGAGCCGGGCCGACGGGGGCAGCGCCGCCGCCACCGGCCGTCCCGTGAGCGCGCCCGCGTCGCGCAGGGGCGCCAGCGCCCGTCCGAACCGCTCGGCCCAGGCCGCCGACACCGCGTCCACCGTCGCGACGGTGCCGTGTCCCGCGACCTGGCCGCCCGTCGTGCGCAGCAGCCGCAACGCGGTCGCCACGTCCCCGCTCAGCATCGCGACCGCGCCGCACTCGCGGAACGGGATCGAGACCCGGCACGCGGTGTCGTACGTGGCGTCCACCGGAGAGGTGGGGGAGGCGGCCGGGGTCTCGGCCAGGCAGACCAGGTGGATGCCCGAGGCCGCGCCGGCCCAGGCCAGCCCGGCCATGGTCTCGCGCAGCGCGGCGGAGCCGGGGTCGCCGTCCAGCACGACCACCGTGAACGGGCCGGTGTGCGCGCGGGCGGCCCCGGCCACCGCCGGTCCGTCGGCGCCGGCCCAGCCGGGGCCCAGCGGCCCGTCGCCCATGCGGCGGACCAGCTCCGCGGCGCGGGCGTCGGCCTGCTCCCGGTCGAAGGCCAGCAGCAGCCGGCAGTCCTGGCCGTGCAGCGGGCGCAGGTGCGGCAGCCAGCCGAGCCAGGACCACTCGCGCCGCCGCTCCTCCACGCCGCGCGCGCGGTCCGTGCTGATCAGCACGATCTCCAGGTCGAACGGCGAGTGCAGGGCGGCGAGCTGCGCCACGGTGGAGCGGGCCAGGCCGGAGAGCCGGGTGCGCGGCCCGGCGAGCCCGAGCGACCCGGCCTCCCGCAGTCCCACGGTGACCGGCACGGCGGGCAGATCGGCCCGGTCGGTGGTGCCCAGGCGGACGACCAGCGTCTCCGGGTGTCCGGGGTCGCGCTCCCACAGCCGGGGACCGGGTCCCAGCGCGGTGAGCAGGACGGCCGCCGGGTCGGGCCAGGTCCCCTCGGGGGCGGCCGGGGAACGGTCGGGCCCGGCGTACGCGGGGGCGCCCTCGGCACCGTCCTCCGGGCCCGCGCCGGGGTGCTGCCCGGCCGGTCCGTGGGGGCCTTCGGCCCGGCCGCCGGTCAGCCGCCGCGCCCAGGCTCCTATGCCGCCGCGCCGGGGGGCCTCCTCGGGGGTGAGCGGGGCGCCGCGTCCATGGGTGGGATGCTCGGCGGCCGCGCCGCTCGCGCGCCGGGTCTCGTCGTGGCCCGCCGGGCGCTCGCCGTACGCCCCGTACGGATCGTGGCCGCCGGGGTGGGGGGTGCCGAAGGTGTGGGCGCGGTCGTCGTCGGGATCCCCCGCGGGGGCGGTGGCGCCCGGGTTCCGGGCCACCCGGAGGTGGCCCTCGCCGTCCGGGGTGGTCGTGAGCGCCGGTGCGCGGCGGCCCGTGGTGAGCCGGAGCGTCGATTCGCCGAGCCGCAGCAGGGCCCCCGGGGCGAGCCGGACCGGGCGGTCGTGGACCGGTGCGCCGTCCAGCGAGGTGCCGTTGGTGGAACCGAGGTCGGCGACCGAGACCCGGCCGTCCTCGGAGACCGTCACCGCGCAGTGCAGCCGGGACACGTCCGGGTCGTCGAGCGGGACGTCCGCCTCGGCGGAGCGGCCGACGCGGACCGGGCCGCCGTGCAGCAGGTGGACCCCGCCGGCGTCCGGCCCGGCGACGACGTGGAGTCGCGCGGGGACGGCGTCGTCCGCGCCCTCGTCCTCGCCGGGTGCCTGGAGGCAGAGCACCGCGCCGTCCACCAGGGGCGGTTCGCCGAGGGCGCAGCGCTGGGCGTCCAGGCGCTCGCGTCCGGCGTACAGCACGACGGCACCGCCGCTCTGGGAGCCCTCCGGCCCGGTCACGGCGGCGGCGAGGTTCGACGCGACGGCGGCGAGCGAGGTCCCCGCGGGGGCGGTGACGAGCACGTCGCAGGCGCGTGGCGGGGTCTGGCCGCTGCGCGGCGCGAGGACGGTCAGCCGGATCTGCATCGCCGTCAGCGGTCCCTTCTGCGCGGGGCGCCCGGCAGGGGAGATGCCCTGTGATTCCCCCCACCCGGCACGGACGCGTCGTCCGGTACAGGTCGTCACGGAGCGCAAGGCCCGGCCTCACAGCTCCGTGCTGGAGGCATCCTCCCACCTGCCACTGACAACACGCCCGGGGGTGACCGCTTAGTGATCATGAATGGCCGAGTGTGGGTGCAAAAGTGCCCGCTTGGTCCCGCTTCGGAGGCACCGCACACAGGTCCGGCAACCATTTCCCCGGTCTCCGCGTCTTCCCCGGACACCGGAAGACCGACCGGAGGACAACCGGAAGGCGCCGGAAGACAACCGGAACACGCCGGAACACACCGGGCGGCACGGTGGAGAGGCCCGCCGGGCCCGGTGGGCAACACGGGCGGAGGACGACCGGCCAGGGCCCCCCACGGCGGCATTAGAGTGGGCCGGAACATCCGGGCGGGCCGGGGGGCCGCCGAGACCACGATCAGCAGGGAGCGCATGACGTGCGGCCGGTAGGCAGCAAGTACCTGCTTGAGGAGCCGCTCGGGCGCGGCGCCACGGGCACCGTCTGGCGAGCCCGGCAGCGGGAAGCCGCCGGGGCCGAGGCGGCCGTCGCCGGGCAGCCGGGCGAGACCGTGGCGATCAAGGTCCTCAAGGAGGAGCTGGCCAACGACGCGGACATCGTGATGCGCTTCCTGCGCGAGCGCTCCGTGCTGCTGCGGCTCACCCACCCCAACATCGTGCGGACCCGGGACCTCGTCGTCGAGGGTGACCTGCTCGCCCTGGTCATGGATCTGATCGACGGCCCCGACCTGCACCGCTACCTCCGGGAGAACGGCCCGCTCACCCCGGTCGCCGCCTCTCTGCTCACCGCCCAGATCGCGGACGCGCTCGCCGCCAGCCACGCGGACGGCGTGGTCCACCGCGACCTGAAGCCCGCCAACGTGCTGCTGGACGAGCGCGACGGCGAGATGCACCCCATGCTCACCGACTTCGGCATCGCGCGGCTGGCCGACTCCCCGGGCCTGACCCGGACCCACGAGTTCGTCGGCACGCCCGCCTACGTGGCACCCGAGTCCGCCGAGGGCCGCCCGCAGACCTCCGCCGTGGACATCTACGGCGCGGGCATCCTGCTGTACGAACTGGTCACCGGGCGGCCGCCGTTCGCCGGGGGCACCGCCCTGGAGGTCCTGCAACGGCACCTCAGCGAGGAGCCCAGCAGGCCGGACACCGTCCCCGAACCGCTGTGGACGGTCATAGAGCGCTGCCTGCGCAAGGACCCCGACCAGCGGCCCAGCGCCGTGAACCTCGCCCGCGCGCTGCGTACCGTCGGCGCCGGTGTCGGGGTGCACGCGAACTCCGCGCAGATCGCGGCCGCCGAAGGGGTGGGCGCCCTGCTCGCCCCCGACCCGGCGCCCGCCGCCGTCCCCGACACCCCGGGCGCGGCCGACCCGACCCAGGTACTTCCGAGCAACGCGGGCTCGTACGACCCGGCGGCCCCGACCAACGTCCTGCCGCAGACCGCGGGCGCGGCCGGCCACGCCGACCCGACCGCCGTCATGCCCCCCGTGCCGCCGGGGTCCGACGGGCCCCCGCGACCCGACGAGCCGCACCCCTGGCAGTCCCAGCTGAGGGCCGCCCGCGACCGCAACGAGCAGACCCAGGTCCAGTACCTCGACCCCGCCGAGGACCCGCTGCGCCGCCGTCCGCAGCGCCGCCAGCCGCCCCCGCAGGCTCAGCAGCCCCCGCAGCACCAGCAGCAGTACCCCCCGCAGCAGCAGCGCGGTCAGCAGTACCCGCAGCAGCAGCCCCCGCAGTACCAGGCGCAGCAGCAGTACCAGCCCCAGCAGTACCAAGCGCAGCCCCAGCGGCAGCAGTACGCGCCGCCGCGGCAGCCCGCGCCCCGGCCGGCGCCCGAGCCGCCGGCCCCGCGTCAGCCACGGCAGCGCAGCGCCAACCCCATGCGTATCCCGGGGCTCGGCTGCCTCAAGGGATGCCTGTTCACGGTGGTGCTGCTCGTCGTCGCCGGCTGGCTGATCTGGGAGCTGACCCCGCTCCAGGGCTGGATCGCCGAGGGCAAGGGCTACTGGGAGGCGCTCGGGGACGGCGTCTCCACGGTCACCGACTGGCTCAAGGCCCTCGGCGGTTAGGGCGTGTTCCGAGGTCCCGCCCGCCCTCCGGGCGGACGGCGCCACGTTCGGAACACGCCCTGGCACCCGCCCGGTGTCTTTGTCGACTTCCGCGGGCCGAATTCGCCCGCGGAAGCCGAGGTCGGCGCTGCCCGTCGCACGCAACACCCCGATCTCCGCGTAACTTTGTCGCCGGGGGTCAACGCCAGCCGCTGAGGGAGCAGTCTTGGCACGGAATATCGGCAGCCGGTACACCGCCCACCAGATCCTGGGGCGCGGCAGCGCCGGAACGGTGTGGCTCGGCGAGGGACCGGAGGGTCCCGTCGCGATCAAGCTCCTCCGCGAGGACCTCGCGTCCGACCAGGAGCTCGTGGGCCGCTTCGTGCAGGAGCGCACCGCCCTGCTCGGACTCGACCACCCGCACATCGTCGCGGTCCGCGACCTCGTCGTGGACGGCAACGATCTGGCGCTCGTCATGGACCTGGTCCGGGGCACCGATCTGCGCACCCGCCTCGACCGTGAGCGGCGCCTGGCGCCCGAGGCCGCCGCGGCGATCGTCGCGGACGTCGCCGACGGCCTGGCCGCCGCCCACCGCGCCGGGGTCGTCCACCGCGACGTCAAGCCGGAGAACATCCTGCTCGACATGGAGGGTCCGCTCGGCCCCGGCGGCGCGCACCCCGCCCTGCTCACCGACTTCGGCGTCGCCAAGCTGATCGACACCCCGCGCCGCACCAAGGCCACCAAGATCATCGGTACGCCGGACTACCTGGCCCCCGAGATCGTGGAGGGCCTGCCGCCGCGCGCCGCCGTGGACATCTACGCCCTGGCGACGGTGTTCTACGAACTCCTCGCCGGCTTCACCCCGTTCGGCGGCGGCCACCCCGGAGCCGTCCTGCGCCGGCACGTCACCGAGACCGTCGTCCCCCTGCCCGGCATTCCGGAGGAGCTCTGGCAGCTCCTCGTGCAGTGCCTGGCCAAGGCGCCGGCCTCCCGGCTGCGCGCCTCGGAGCTGGCGGCCCGGCTGCGCGAGCTGATCCCGCTGCTGGCGGGGATACCCCCGCTCGACGTGGACGAGCCGGAGGCGGCCGGGTCCGGACCGCAGGCGTACGACGAGCAGCAGTACACCCCCGCCCCCGAGGAACCCCGCCGCCGTGGCGCGGTCCCGCTGGTCCCCGGCTCCTCCCCGGACTCCAACCGGGACACCCACACGAGCATGCGGGTCCCGGCCCCCGACGAACTGGCGGGCGGCCCCCTGGGCACCGCGCGCGCCCCGCGCGCCCCCGGCCGCCCCCGGCCCGGCTCGGCCCGCAACCGGTCCGCCGCCGTCCGCAAGCGCCGCATCACCCTCGGTGCGGCGGTGATCGCCCTGTGTGCGGCGATCGGGGTCGGCGGCTGGCTCGCCGCCGGTGGCGACGATTCCGGTACGGCCCCCGAGGACACCCGGAATTCCGCGCCGGCGGCCCCCTGAGGGCGCCCGGCGGGGACCCGGCGGCGGGCGGCGGGACAGGTTCGCCCGTGCAGCCGTTACGCTGGACCCGTGGCAGTCGTCGATATTTCCGAAGAGCTGAAGTCCCTCTCCTCGACCATGGGGTCGATCGAGGCCGTCCTGGACCTCGATGCGCTGAGGGCCGACATCGCCGCGCTCGAAGAGCAGGCGGCGGCGCCGTCCCTCTGGGACGATCCGGAGGCGGCCCAGAAGATCACCAGCCGGCTTTCGCACCTCCAGGCCGAGGTCCGCAAGGCCGAGGCCCTGCGCGGGCGCATCGACGACCTCGGGATCCTCTTCGAGCTCGCCGACGACGAGGACGACGCCGACGCGCGGGCCGAGGCCGAGTCGGAGCTGGAGTCCGTCCGCAAGGCGCTCGACGAGATGGAGGTCCGCACCCTCCTGTCCGGTGAGTACGACGCCCGGGAGGCGCTCGTCAACATCCGGGCCGAGGCCGGGGGCGTCGACGCCGCGGACTTCGCGGAGAAGCTCCAGCGCATGTACCTCCGCTGGGCCGAGCAGCACGGCTACAAGACCGAGGTCTACGAGACGTCGTACGCGGAGGAGGCCGGCATCAAGTCGACCACCTTCGCCGTGCAGGTGCCGTACGCCTACGGGACGCTCTCCGTGGAGCAGGGCACCCACCGCCTCGTGCGGATCTCGCCCTTCGACAACCAGGGCCGCCGCCAGACGTCCTTCGCGGGTGTCGAGGTGCTGCCCGTGGTCGAGCAGACCGACCACATCGAGATCGACGAGTCGGACCTCCGCGTGGACGTGTACCGCTCCTCGGGCCCCGGCGGCCAGGGCGTCAACACCACGGACTCCGCGGTGCGGCTGACCCACCTGCCCACCGGCATCGTCGTCTCCTGCCAGAACGAGCGCTCGCAGATCCAGAACAAGGCGTCCGCGATGAACGTCCTCCAGGCGAAGCTTCTTGAGCGCCGCCGCCAGGAGGAGCAGGAGAAGATGAACGCCCTCAAGGGTGACGGCGGCAACTCCTGGGGCAACCAGATGCGTTCGTACGTCCTGCACCCGTACCAGATGGTCAAGGACCTGCGGACCGACTTCGAGATCGGCAACCCCGAAGCGGTGTTCAACGGCGAGATCGACGGCTTCATCGAGGCGGGCATCCGCTGGCGCAAGCAGAACGAGAAGTAGCCGTCCCCGTACGGCGGCCGGGCCCGGACAGAGACCTCTGTCCGGGCCCGGTGCTTTCTCAGCGTCCCTGCGGAGTGGCCGAGTTGGGGACGTGGTGTGGCGAACGGGTCACAGTCGTGACGGTGAATACCCGTCAAGAGCCGCCATACCGGCCCGTATGCCCCGGAACGGCCTTGACGTTCTCCTTAACTGTGGACAGGGTGCTAGGGCAGCGCGCTTATGTCTGGGACAGGTGTGAACGGGGGCGGAGCGGGATGGACACGCATGGACGTGGCCCCGCGGAGCGAGTGACCCCGCAGGGCCGTGGACCGCATAGAGCTGCTCCAACGACGAATTCAGCTACTGGGGGTAGCAACAGATGACGAAGAAGACGCGAGTCCGCGTCGCGCGGATAGCCGCGGGCGCGGTTATCGCCGCGGGTGCCTCCCTGACCGTCACGGGTGTGGCGCAGGCCGCCGGCCTCGTCGGGATCGGTGTGGAGACCGGCTACGACGACCCGACCAACCCGGGCGAGTCGACCGAGGAGCCGCCCAACCCGGGGGAGCCGACCGAGGGCCCCACCGAGGAGCCGCCGAACCCGGGTGAGCCCACGGGCGAGCCCACCCAGGAGCCCACCGAAGAGCCGACGGGTGAGCCCACGGAGGAGCCGACCGGCGAGCCCACCGAGGAGCCGACCGGCGAGCCGACGCAGGAGCCCACCGGCGAGCCCACCGAGGGTCCCACCGGTAAGCCGACGGAGAAGCCCGGCGGCGGCTCCACCGGCGGCAACGGCGCCGTCGGGAACGGCGGCGGTGGCGACTGCACCGTCGACGCCAACGGGGTGGCCTGCGCCGACAACACCGACACCGACAGTGTCGGCAACCAGCCGGTCGAGCAGGGCAAGGGCAAGGACGAACTGGCCGAGACCGGTGCGGCCGAGACCACGTTCCTGCTGGTCGGGGCCGCGACGATGATCGCCGGTGGTATCGGCTTCCGTATCCTGCCGCGTCTGGCCGGCGGAAACCGCACGGCCGCCTGAACGCCGTAGGCCGTACGTAGACGTACACGGACGTACGTGGAAGGGCCCGGGAGAGGCTTCACGCCTCTCCCGGGCCCTTCCGGGTGTCTGCGGTGTCATCGGGCCGTACGCGCCCGCCTCGGGGCGCCGTGAGGGCGCCGCGGGACCGCTCAGGCTGCCTGGTGCGCCAGCAGCGCCAGCGCCGCCACCAGGACGACCATCAGCGCCACCAGCATCGCCGGGTTCAGCCCGGCGAACGGACCCTGGTCCATCCGCTCCCGGCTCGCCCGGCAGACACGGCAGCGGCCCTCGGCCACGGGCGCCGCGCAGTTCGCGCACACCAGTCGGTCATAGGTCACGCGCATTCCTCCTCCCGCGTGGCGGAGCCGCCTGTACGCGTTCTCTCCGTACAACGTTCAAGGAAACGCAACCGTTCCCCCTCCCACTCTGCCAGCTCGAAAGGGATTCGGCGCGGCCCGGTGGACCCGGGTCCGGCACGCCCCGGTTCGTACCCCACCGCGTTTCCGAACAAATCACTCATTGACGGACGCCGACTGCACGCCCTACCCCCATTCGCGTATGGTCACGCACACCTATTCCCGGCCGACCGTGGTGCATCCGTGATCCGATTCGACAACGTCTCCAAGACCTACCCGAGGCAGAGCCGCCCCGCTCTCCGGGATGTCTCACTCGACATCGAGAAGGGCGAGTTCGTCTTCCTGGTGGGGTCCTCGGGCTCCGGCAAGTCCACCTTCATGCGGCTCATCCTCCGTGAGGAGCGCGCCAGTCAGGGCATGGTCCACGTCCTGGGCAAGGACCTGGCACGGCTGTCCAACTGGAAGGTGCCGCAGATGCGCCGCCAACTGGGCACCGTCTTCCAGGACTTCCGGCTGCTGCCCAACAAGACGGTCGCCCAGAACGTGGCCTTCGCCCAGGAGGTCATCGGCAAGCCGCGCGGTGAGATCCGCAAGGCCGTGCCGCAGGTGCTCGACCTCGTCGGGCTCGGCGGCAAGGAGGACCGGATGCCCGGCGAGCTCTCCGGTGGTGAGCAGCAACGTGTGGCCATCGCGCGGGCGTTCGTCAACCGTCCCATGCTGCTGATCGCGGACGAGCCGACCGGCAACCTCGACCCGCAGACCTCCGTGGGCATCATGAAGCTGCTGGACCGGATCAACCGGACCGGCACCACCGTGATCATGGCCACCCACGACCAGAACATCGTCGACCAGATGCGCAAGCGCGTCATCGAGCTCGAACAGGGCCGTCTCGTACGTGACCAGGCGCGCGGCGTCTACGGCTACCAGCACTGAGCATCGAGTACTGAAAGGACGCCATGCGCGCCCAGTTCGTCCTGTCGGAGATCGGCGTCGGTCTTCGTCGCAACCTCACGATGACCTTCGCGGTCGTGGTCTCCGTCGCCCTCTCGCTCGCCCTGTTCGGCGGCGCGCTGCTGATGCGCGAGCAGGTCAGCTCGATGAAGACCTACTGGTACGACAAGGTCAACGTATCGATCTTCCTCTGCAACAAGAACGACGCCAAGGACGTGCCCAAGTGCGCCAAGGGCGCCGTCACGGCGGAGCAGAAGGCCGAGATCAAGGCCGATCTCGAAAAGATGGACGCCGTCGAGAAGCCGGTCCTCTTCGAGACGGTCGACGAGGCGTACAAGCACTACCAGGAGCAGTTCGGCGACTCTCCGATGGCCGGCAACATCACGCCGGACCAGATGCAGGAGTCGTACCGGGTCAAGCTGAAGGACCCGCAGAAGTACAAGGTGGTCGCGACGGCCTTCGCGGGCCGTGACGGGGTGCAGTCCGTGCAGGACCAGCGCAGCATCCTGGACAACCTCTTCGAGCTGATGAACGGCATGAACGTGGCCGCGATCTTCCTGATGGGGCTGATGCTGGTCATCGCGCTGATGCTCATCGTGAACACCGTCCGCGTCTCGGCGTTCAGCCGGAGACGGGAGACGGGCATCATGCGGCTGGTGGGGGCCTCCGGCTTCTACATCCAGATGCCGTTCATCATGGAGGCCGCCTTCGCCGGGCTGATCGGCGGCGTCCTGGCCTGCGGTCTGCTGCTGGCCGCCCGGTACTTCCTGATCGACGGCGGTCTCGCCCTCCAGGAGAAGCTGAACCTGATCGACTTCATCGGCTGGGACGCGGTGCTGACCAAGCTCCCGCTGGTCCTCGCGATCGGGCTGCTGATGCCCGCCGTGGCCGCTCTGTTCGCGTTGCGCAAGTACCTCAAGGTGTGACCATCGCCCCGTGCGGCATGCGGCCAAGGCGCCGTGTGCCGGCGGGGCGTTGTCCTACACTCAGGCTCATGCCGGGCCATACGCACCGTTTCGGACCCCGTGGCCTCGGCCGCGGGGCGGCCCTGACCTTGGTGTTCGCGAGTGTGCTGGCGACCGCGGCGGCCACCGGGTCCCTGCCCCGGGAGGATGGCGAGGGCACCGAGATAGAGGCGCGGGCCGTCTCCTCCACCGTCGCACCGGTGGACCGCGAGGAGGTCGCGCACGCCGCGGCCGACGCGGAGGCGGACGGGAAGTCCGGCACCGACGCCGCCGAGGAGGTCGTCAGCCGCAGCGGGGACCGCTGGGGCGCGGTGTACGACGAGCGGGAGTACGAGGAGTTCGAGCGGGCCCTCGACGGCACGTACACCGGCGTCGGCCTCTCCGCGCGCCGCACCGCCCACGGAGACGTGGCGGTCACCCGGGTCCAGCCCGGCGGGCCCGCCGACCGGGCCGGGGTACGCCCCGGCGACCTGCTCCGGTCGGTCGACGGCCGGACCGTCGAGAAGCGCCCCGTCGCCGAGGTGGTCGCCCTGCTGCGCGGGGACCGCGAGGAGGCGGCCGTGGGGACCGAGGTCGCCCTCGGGCTCCGGCGCGGCGCCCACACCTGGTCCGCGACCCTGCGGCGGGCCCGGCTCAGCACCGAGCCGGTCACCGTGCGCAGGCTGGGACCCGACCCGGCCGCCGCCGTACTGATCAAGGTGGCCGCCTTCACCAAGGGCACGGGCGGCAAGGTCCGCGAGGCCGTGGACGCGGCCCCCGTGGACGCCGGGATCCTGCTGGACCTGCGGGAGAACTCGGGCGGCCTGGTCGCCGAGGCCGTCACCGCGTCCTCCGCCTTCCTGGACGGCGGCCTGGTCGCCACCTACGACGTGCACGGGGAGGAGCGCGCCCTGTACGCCGAGCCGGGCGGCGACACCGAGCGTCCCGTGGTGGTCCTGGTGGACGGCGGCACGATGAGCGCCGCCGAGCTGCTGACGGGCGCCCTACAGGACCGTGGGCGGGCCGTGACCGTGGGCAGCCGTACGTTCGGCAAGGGGTCCGTCCAGATGCCCAGCAAGCTCCCGGGCGGTTCCGTGGCCGAGCTGACCGTGGGGCAGTACCGCACGCCCGCGGGCCGCAGCGTCGAGGGAAGCGGCATCACACCGGACGTGGGAGCGGGCCCGGAGGCCCAGAAACGGGCCGAGACGGTATTGAGTGGCCTCGGGGGTGGGTCGTAGTGCGAAAATGACCGCACTATGGCCAAGGAAAAAGACACCGGGCGCAAGATGATCGCGCAGAACAAGAAGGCGCGGCACGACTACCACATCCTCGACACCTACGAGTGCGGGCTCGTCCTCATGGGTACGGAGGTCAAGTCGCTGCGGATGGGCCGGGCGTCGCTGGTGGACGGCTTCGTCCAGATCGACAACGGCGAGGCGTGGCTGCACAACATCCACGTCCCCGAGTACGTCCAGGGGACCTGGACCAACCACGCCGCCAAGCGCAAGCGCAAGCTGCTCATGCACCGGGCCGAGATCGACAAGCTGGCGTCCAAGTCACAGGAGACGGGACACACGATCGTGCCCCTGGCCCTGTACTTCAAGGACGGCCGGGTCAAGGTCGAGATCGCGCTCGCGAAGGGCAAGAAGGAGTTCGACAAGCGGCAGACCCTGCGGGAGAAGCAGGACACGCGGGAGACCAACCGCGCGATCTCGGCGGCCCGCCGGCGGCAGCGCCAGGGCTGAGGCCCCTGGCGGGCGTGGCGCGTGCCCGGAGCCACGGGAATACGGTGGCATCCGCGTGCGTTGATCACGTACGATGGGCCGTGCACCCCACAGAGGGTGCGCGGATTGAAAAATCAACATGGGGATGATCGGTTTCGACAGCGGATGTCGAAGCAGGGGAAGCGAGTCGAGGAAGCGGCAATGATCTCGTTAACCATATGTCGCAACCAATAATCGCCAACACCAAGCGCGATTCCTCCGCCTTCGCCCTCGCTGCCTAATTAGCAGCTAAGCGAAGACTCTGCGGAGTGTCAGCCCGGGGGTGATCCCGACCCGGATCCTGGCATCATCAAGGGATCTAAACTTCTGAGTCCGGTCACGGGTCTCTGAAGGAAATCAAACAGTGACTGGGCCTGTCGGAGGCTTGTTCGCGTGACCTCCGGGGCCGAGAAAAGCGAAGCGAACTGCACTCGGAGAAGCCCTGGTTCCGCACCGTTGGACGCGGGTTCGATTCCCGCCATCTCCACCACCCCATGTAAGCCTCCGCCCCGCGAGTTCACTCGCGGGGCGGAGGCTTTTCTGCGTCGTGCGGCACCCGGCACCTGACGACCGGCCGGGGGCTCGGCACGTCCCCGGCCGGAGGCAGACCTAGAGGATCTCGATGGCCTTGACCTTCGGCGTGTTGTTGTACTTGACGTTGTTCCACCGGGCGATCTTCACGACGTCGCCGTTGGCGTCGTAGTACTTCACGTCGTTGTTCCCGGTGGAGATCTGGTCGACCCACCAGCCGCCGAAGTCGGTCTTCCCCCGGTTCGCGTAGCAATCCACGCTCTGGCGCCCGTTCAGGTGCGACCAGATCTTCAGGAAGCCGGCGTCGGGGTCACAGGTGACGTGGTCGATGGCGGAGGCGGTGGTGAGCGGTCCACCGAGGGTGAACGCCGCGGCGGCCGCCAGCGCGAGGGCCAGGGTGCGCGGAACGTTCCTCGTCCTTGAGAACATATTTTCCTTCGATTCGGATGCGGAACCAATACCCACGAGGTCGTGGTGGTGCATCGGCGCTCGCCAAGCATCGTACGAAGTAATTCATCCGCTCAAGAGAAGGCAACGGAAATCACCTGATCGTGCACATCCGGCTGTTCGCGCCGGACTCACCCATGAGTGCGCCTGTGATTGTAATTGCAGGTAGAAATTACATTCGGATGTTCCGGGGGTCCGGTTCGCCCGGTCATCCGTGTCCTCGTACGACGACGGGCCGGGGTCCCGCGGACGTCATCCGTGGGAACCGACCCGTCGTGGGGGCGGCGCTGGTCAGGCGGTGTCGGGGGTGCCCGACTTGACGCTGTCGGTGAAGGCTGCCCACTGGGGTCGCTCGTGGTGGAGGCGGCCGGTGAACTCGGACTCGCCCTCGCGGCACCCCCGCCACGTCGGGACTGACGTCCCGGCACCCACATCCGGCGAAAAGAGGCGGCACGTGGCTGTGGATCGACCGACGGCGAACGGCGATGCGCTCAGGGAAGCCGACCTGGCGGCACGGGAGTTGGCCGACGCGCTGAAGCTGGCGGGCATCACCCTGCCCTCACTGCGCGGCGACTTCCCCACCGTCACCGACCAGCCGCTCGTGCATCTGGGCGGGGCTTCCGCCGCGCTGGTCCGCGAACTGGCCGCCTGGATCCGGCAACGGGCCTGAGTCGGCGGGCCGCCGGACCGACTGCCCCTGGTCAGCGGCGTCCAGGCCGCCGCGTCGCGTACCCGGCCACCGCGATGACCAGGGCCAGGGCCGCCGCTCCGAGGGGGGCCGTGTAACCCGTGACCGTACCGGCGTGCTCCACCAGCCAGCCGCCCGCCGCCGAGCCCGCCGCTATGCCGCCGAGCAGGGCGGTGACCGCGAGCGTCATGCCCTCGTTGAGCTGCGCCTGTGGGGTGACGCGCTGGATCAGGGTCATGCCGGTGACCATGGTCGGGGCAGTGGCCGCGCCCGCCAGGAGGAGGCAGCCGGCCAGGACGGGGATCGAGCCGGTCGTGGTGGCGGCCAGCAGGGGAAGGGACATGAGCGCGGTCATGCAGGCCAGGCAGAGCAGCAGCCTGCGGTGTACGTCCCCGGCGGGGCGCAGTGAACCGTAGACCAGGCCCGCCACACAGGAACCCGCGGCCTGGAGCGCGAGGATCGCGCCCCCGGCGTGGGCGATGGAGACGACCTCCATCGAGCCGAACACCGCCCCCGTGGCGAGGAAGACGGTCAGCAGCGCGGGCATCTGGGGGCTGCGGAGCGGGGAGGCGGTGGCCGTCGTGCGCGGGGCCACCGGGGGCTCGGTCGCCCGTTGCGCGGCGAAGACCAGGACGCCGGTCATCAGCAGGACCGCGCCGGTCAGCGTCCCGGCCTCCGGGAAGAGCGCCCCGCACAGGGTCGCGGCCAGCACCGGGCCCAGCATGAAGCAGAGCTCGTCCGCCGCCTGCTCGAAGGAGTTCGCGGTGTGCAGGGCCGCCGGATCGCCCCGGTGCAGATGGGCCCAGCGGGCACGGGACATGCCACCGGTGTTCGGGGTGGTCGCGGTCGCGGCGTACGCGGCGAAGAGCGTCCAGACCGGGGCGTCGAAGCGTACGCACAGCACCAGGGTCAGGGAGCCGAGCACGGCGAGCGCGGTGGCCGGGACCGCGACCCGGGCCTGGCCGTACCGGTCGACCAGCCGGGCCGTCCACGGCGCGACCACGGCGGTCGCGGCGAGGCCCGTCGCGGTGACCGCACCGGCCAGGGCGTACGAGTCGTGGGCCCCGGCGATCATGATGACGGCGCTGACGCTGAACATGCCCATCGGCAGCCGGGCGAGCAGGTTGCCCGCCGTGAAGGCGCGGGCGCCAGGGGTGGCGAGCAGCCGGAGGTAGGGGTTGCGGGCGGGCGCGGGGCGGGCCGTGACGACGTCCGGGGCCGGCGCGCGATCCGTTTCGGGGGCCGCTTCGTGGGACGTGTGCTGGGCCGGTGCGTCGGACGTCGTCGCGTGGGCCGGTGCGTCGGACGTCGTCGCGTGGGCCGGTGCGTCGGACGTTGTTGGCTGGGACGTTTCCTGGGACACGGAAGCAGCCTGGTGGCGGGGTGCCCGTGCCGTCCAACACCTGATCACCGCCGATTCACGCGCCCGCGTTGTAAATTCGGGGGGTGACCGTTCCCGACACCGACCCCCGGCTCCTGCGCTCCTTCGTCGCCGTCGCGGAGGACCTGCACTTCACCCGGGCCGCCGCGCGCCTCTACGTCGCCCAGCAGGCGTTGAGCCGGGACATCCGCCGGCTGGAGCGCGAGCTGGGCTGCCCGCTCTTCGTCCGTACCACCCGTCAGGTGGCACTCACCCCGGACGGCGAACGCCTCCTGCCGTACGCCCGCCGGGTCCTCGACGCCCACGCCGCGCTCACCACCGCCTTCGCCGACCCGGTGACCCGGCCCCTGCTCGTCGATCTCAACACCGACGGGATGACCGCCGCGAGGGTGCTGGCCAGGGCGCGGGAGCTCGTACCCGAGTGCGAACTGATGGCGCGCTTCGAGAGCGGGCTGACCTGGGCGGCCGGCGAGGTGCTCGCCGGGCGGCTCGACGTCTCCTTCGGCCGGGCCGCCGGACTGGACCCCGCCGTCCTCTCGCGGCTCTCCGTACACCCGGTGCGGTACGAGCCGATGGCCGTGCTGCTCCGCGACGATCACCCCCTCGCCGGGCGTGAGGTCGTCACCCCGGCCGATCTGTCCGGGGAAACCGTCTACGCGGGGGCGGGCAATACGCGCACCCTGGAATGGACCGATCTCGCGGAGCGCCTCTTCGAGGTCTGGGACATCGTGCTCGCCCCGCCCGCGCCGCTCGCTGTCGGTGTGGCCGAATTTCAGCGCGTGATGTCGAAGACCGGTCACCCTGTGCTGGCGGTCGTGGACTTTCCGCCACTGCCCGGAACCGTGGTGCGGCCCTTGGTACGGCCGGTTCCGCTCTCCCCGCTGCTGATGGTGTGGCGAAACGGAGCGCATCATCCCGGTTTGGCGGCACTTCGCGCGGCGGCGGACGAACTCGCTGCCAGGGAAGGGTGGATGGTGCAGCCAACTGGATCATGGCTGCCCGACACCGATGCATCACTCATGCGTCACCGTTGCAGAACAACACCCGCGGCCGGGGCCTGACGGCCACCGCCGTGCGCTACATTCAGGTCTCCGGTGCGTAGCGGCAGGGGGCCGTGAATGGACGCGGGGGCGTCCGACTCATGGCAAGAATCCAGACAATTCCCACGCGCCTGTTTCATTGAGTGGGGGAAGTGCAAACAGCTGTGGACAATTGGCGCGAAGGCACTCGCACCGGGCATACGCATGAGCCGAACGACGTCACCATCCGCCTCGACGGACTCGGGCGTCAGCTCGCCGACCTGCCGGTGGAGCCCAGCCCTCCGGACCCCTCGGACGGTCCGGTCTTCGTGGACGAGAGCGGTCGTCGCAGCAAGACGTACCGCCGCCTGGGCTGGCTCCTCGCCACGATCTGCGCCGTCTACGCGGTGACGCTGGTGGCGGCCGTGCTCGGCGGGAACTCCAGCGCCCCCTGGCTGCCGATAACCGGGCAGGAGGAGAAGCAGGGCGAGGAGGTCGAGGTGCGCCCCGCGCCGTCCGCCAGCACCGGACCGGCGACCGAGTCCCCCGGCGCCACCCTCGGCCCCTCCGCCTCGACCGTGGACACCGGCACGGTCACGGATCCGGGCGGTGGCGTCCCCGCCTCCGCACCGGGAACCGCGGCCGGTACGGGCGTCTCCGCGTCGAAGAGCCCGGCGCCGCCCTCCGGCGGCGAGACCGCCGACGCACCGGGCCCCGGCCCCTCGGCCTCCGCGTCGGACGCGGACGTCCCCACCACACCGGTGACGGAACCCGGGGATTCCGGCGGGCCCCCGCCGACCCCGTCCTCGGACCCCTCGGAAGCAACGACGCAACCACGTGAAGGTGCTCAGTAACATGACGTCCCCCGCCCCGCGGGGCAGGCACAACCCGAGGAAGAAGAAGCGGACCGGCCCGCGCAGAATGCCGATGCGCTTCCTGCTTCCCTCGCTCCTGCTCGTGGCCCTGCTCGCCATGCTGATGCTGCGTGGCTACGTACACAGCGAGATCCTCGCGGACCACCGCGTCCAGCCGCCGGCCTCCACCAGCCAGGTGCCCGACGAGGTGCTCGACGGCGGCCCCGTCATCGACGCGCGGACGCCCGGCGAACCCGCCACGACGCTCCGCATACCCGACCACAAGATAGTCCTGACCTTCGACGACGGCCCGGACCCCGTCTGGACCCCGAAGGTCCTGGACAAGCTGAAGGAACACGACGCGCACGGCGTCTTCTTCGTCACCGGCACCATGGCCTCGCGCTATCCGGAACTGGTCAAGCGCATGGTCGACGAGGGCCACGAGGTCGGGCTGCACACCTTCAACCACCCCGACCTCTCCTACCAGTCCACCAGCCGCATCGACTGGGAGCTGTCCCAGAACCAACTGGTGCTGGCGGGCGCGGCCGGTATCCGCTCCTCGCTGTTCCGCCCCCCGTACTCCTCGTTCGCCGACGCCATGGACAACAAGTCCTGGCCGGTCACCCAGTACATAGGCAGCCGCGGCTACCTCACCGTCGTGAACAACACCGACAGCGAGGACTGGAAGCGCCCCGGCGTCCGGGCGATCATCGACCGCGCCACGCCCCGGCACGGCAAGGGCGCCGTCATCCTGATGCACGACTCCGGCGGCGACCGGTCCCAGACCGTGCGCGCCCTGGACAAGTTCCTGCCGAAGATGCAGGACAAGGGCTACGAGTTCACCAGCCTGACCGCCGCCCTCGGCGCACCCAGCGCGCACACCCAGGTCACCGGGGTCGAGCTGTGGAAGGGCAAGGCCTTCATCTTCGCCGTGGGCATCTCCGAGCACGTCACCGGCGTCCTGGTGGTCGGCCTCGCCGTCATCGGCGCCCTGGTGATCACCCGCTTCGGGCTGATGCTGCTGCTCTCCTTCCTGCACGCCCGGCGGGTCCGCCGCAAGGGTTTCCGCTGGGGCGACCCCTTCACCCGCCCGGTGTCGGTGCTCGTACCGGCGTACAACGAGCGCAGGTGCATCGAGTCGACCGTGCGGTCGCTGGTGGCCAGTGACTACCCGATCGAGGTCGTCGTCATCGACGACGGCTCCACGGACGGTACGGCCGACGTCGTCGAGGCGATGGGCATCCCGAACGTCCGGGTCGTCCGCCAGCGCAACGGCGGCAAGCCCGCCGCCCTCAACAACGGCATCGCGCACGCCCGTTACGACATCGTCGTGATGATGGACGGCGACACCGTCTTCGAACCGTCCACCGTCCGCGAACTCGTGCAGCCCTTCGGGGACCCCCGCGTCGGCGCGGTCGCGGGCAACGCCAAGGTCGGCAACCGGGACTCGATGATCGGCGCCTGGCAGCACATCGAGTACGTGATGGGCTTCAACCTCGACCGCAGGATGTACGACATCCTCGGCTGCATGCCCACCATCCCCGGCGCGGTCGGCGCCTTCCGCCGGGAGGCGCTGGACCGGGTCGGCGGCATGAGCGAGGACACCCTTGCCGAGGACACCGACGTCACGATGGCGCTGCACCGCGACGGCTGGCGCGTCGTCTACGCCGAGAACGCCCGCGCCTGGACCGAGGCCCCCGAGTCCGTGCAACAGCTGTGGTCACAGCGCTACCGCTGGTCGTACGGCACCATGCAGGCCATCTGGAAGCACCGTCGTGCCGTCGTCGAGCGGGGGCCCTCGGGCCGCTTCGGGCGGGTCGGACTGCCGTTCGTCTCCCTGTTCATGGTGGTCGCCCCGCTGCTGGCCCCCCTGATCGACGTCTTCCTGCTGTACGGGCTGGTCTTCGGCCCGACGGGCAAGACCGTCACGGCGTGGTTCGGCGTCCTGCTGATCCAGGCGGTGTGCGCCGCGTACGCCTTCCGGCTGGACCGCGAACGCATGACCCATCTCATCTCGCTGCCGCTCCAGCAGGTCCTCTACCGGCAGCTCATGTACATGGTGCTGCTCCAGTCGTGGATCACCGCTCTCACCGGTGGCCGGCTGCGCTGGCAGAAGCTACGCCGTACGGGCGTGGTGGAGGCACCCGGCGGGGCACCGGCCCGCCGCAAGGACGCGTCGCAGAAGGACCGGAGGCCGGTCGCATGACCTACCCGAACCAGCCCCGCCCGGACGGCTTCGGCCCGGACGGCTCCGACGCCCCGGCCGGGTGGCCGCAGAACAGCGCGTACCCGGGACGGGAGGGCGGCTTCCCGGTACAGGGCGACCGTCCGCAGGGCCGCGCCACCGCGCCGGACGTCACCGCGCCGCTCCCCGGGGCGGCGGCCGTCCTCACGAAGCCGGAGGCGGCGGGGGACACGGCGGACTCGGCGGACCAGGCCCGGCCCGCCCCTCCGGCGCGGCCCGGCCGTGACCGCTACCTCGACCTGCTCCGGGCCGTCGCGCTCGTCCGGGTCGTCTTCTTCCACCTCTTCGGGTGGGCCTGGCTGACCGTCCTCTTCCCGTCCATGGGCGTGATGTTCGCCCTGGCCGGTTCGCTGATGGCCCGTTCGCTGTCCCGCCCCGCCGGCAGTGTCATCCGCTCCCGGCTGCGCAGGCTGCTGCCGCCCATGTGGGCGTTCTCGCTCGTCGTCGTACCGGTCATGTTCGCGCTGAGCTGGAAGCCCGTCCGGGACGAGGGACTGTGGTGGTTCCTCAAGCTCGGCTGCTACCTCTTCCCGATCGGCTCCCCGCCGTACCCGGAGGAGAGCGGTTCGCCGGGCGGGTTGCTGGAGCTGACCTGGGCCGACCAGGCGGTGGGGCCGCTCTGGTACATCCGGGCCTACCTCTGGTTCGTGATCGCCTCCCCGCTGCTGCTCAAGGCGTTCCGCAGGCTGCCCTGGGTGACGATGCTCGCCCCGGTCGTCCTGACGGCCGTGATCGGTACGGGCCTGGTGACAGTGCCGGGCATGCTCGGTGAGAGCCTCATCGACTTCGCCGTGTTCGGCGCCTGCTGGGTGCTCGGGTTCGCCCACAACGACGGGCTGCTGAAGGAGGTACCGCGCTATCTGGCGGTCTCCTCCGCCACGATCGTCATGGGCTTCGGCCTGTGGTGGGCGTCCGGCCACCTCACCGAGGAGGGCTGGAACCTGGACGAGATCCCCTTGGCCCAGGCCACCTGGTCCCTGGGCTTCTGCGCCATCCTGCTGGTGTACGCGCCCTCCTGGCGGAAGCTGCCCGGCAAGCTCGCCGGATGGGACGGCCTGGTCACCCTGGCCAACAACCGGGCCGTGACGATCTACCTCTGGCACAACATCCTGCTGATGGCCGGAGCCCACCTCGTCGACCAGCTGTGGAACATCCCGTGGTTCGGCGACACGTTCGACACGTACATCGAGCAGTCGTACGACGCGCTGATCCTCATCGCGATCTGGCCGCTGATCGGGCTGGCGATCCTGTCGTTCGGCTGGGTCGAGGACGTGGCGGCCAAGCGGCGGCCACGGTTCTGGCCCAACGGGTCCGACAAGCGCCGCGCCACGGCCTGACCGGTCCGGGACCCCGGCGCCCCGGGGGTGCGGGCGAGCCGGAGCCCGGTCCCGGGGGCGCCACCCGGAGGTGTGAAGATGGCGGTCCGGCGTCGACCGACGTAACGGGCGGGAAACACGGGGGAACCGAGGCTGTCACGCGGGAACGGCAGTCTCGTTCCTCCGCACCATCGAAGCTGGGGCGTGCGCGCACGGCCCGCCGCCGTACGCCCCTGACGGGCGGCCGCGGCAGGGACCCGTACACGGCCCGGCGGGACGAGAGCCGGGTCATCACGCACATGCACGACGACGACGCACAGCACGGGCCCCTCACGGGCTTCACGGTCGGGGTGACCGCGGCCCGTCGCGCCGAGGAGCTGGGGACCCTCCTCACCCGCCGGGGCGCCGCGGTCCTGCACGCGCCCGCGCTGCGGATCGTGCCGCTCGCGGACGACAGCGAACTCCGCGCCGCCACCGGGGAACTCCTTGACAAGGTGCCCGACACGGTGATCGCCACCACCGCCGTGGGGTTCCGCGGCTGGATCGAGGCGGCGGACGGCTGGGGCACGGGCGAACGGCTGCTGGACGTGCTGCGCGGCGCCGAACTGCTCGCCCGGGGCCCCAAGGTCAAGGGCGCGATCCGGGGCGCCGGACTCACCGAGTCCTGGTCGCCGGGGTCGGAGTCCATGGCGGAGGTCCTGGACCGGCTGCTGGGTGAGGGCGTCGAGGGGCGCCGGATCGCCCTCCAACTGCACGGCGAACCCCTGCCCGGCTTCGTCGAGTCGCTCCGGGAGGCGGGTGCCGAGGTCGTCGGGGTCCCGGTCTACCGGTGGATGCCGCCGGAGGACATCGCCCCGCTCGACCGGATGCTGGACGTCACGGCCGCCCGGGGGCTGGACGCCCTGACCTTCACCAGCGCCCCCGCCGTCACCTCGTACCTGAACCGGGCCGAGGCGCGCGGCATGCTTCCGGAGGTGCTGTCCGCGCTCGGCCACGACGTCCTCGTCGCCTGCGTCGGCCCGGTCACCGCGCAGCCGCTCCAGGCCCGGGGCATCGACACCGTCCAGCCGGAGCGCTTCCGGCTCGGCCCGCTGGTCCAACTGCTCTGCGCCCGGCTGCCCGCCCGCACACCGGCGCTGCCGGTCGCCGGGCACCTGGTGGAGATCCGTGGGCACGCCGTCCTGATCGACGGGGTGCCGCGCCCGGTGCCGCCGGCCGGCATGGCCCTGCTGCACGCCCTCGCCCGCCGTCCGGGCTGGGTGGTCTCCCGCGCCGAGCTGCTGCGGGCCCTGCCGGGCAGCGGTACCGACGAGCACGCCGTGGAGACGGCGATGGCCCGGCTGCGTACGGCACTCGGGCTGTCCGGGCTGGTCCGTACCGTCGTCAAGCGCGGCTACCGGCTCGCGCTGGACCCCACGGCCGGCACCGGGACCGACGCCCCGTCCCCGGAGTCCTGACGGGCGTTACGGTCGGGGGATGACCGATCTGATCCATCCCCTGACCGCCGGCGTCCGGCTGAGGCCCGCGGCGCTCGACGACGCCCTCTCCTTCGCCGAGGCCCTGACCCGCAGCCGCGCCTACATGAAGCGCTGGGAACCCGTACGGCCCGACACCTTCTACACCGTCGAGGGCCAGGTCATGCGGCTGACCGGGCTGCTGGCGGAACAGGACGCGGGCCGCGCGATGCCCTGGGTGCTGGCCGACGAGGAGGACCGTGTCGTCGGGGCGATGACGCTCGCCTCGATCGAGCACGGCCCGTTCCGCAACGCCCGTCTCGGCTACTGGATCGACGTGGACCGGGCGGGCGAGGGCCTCGCCACGGCCGCGGTCGGCCGGGTCTGCGTGGACGCCCGGGACCGGCTCGGACTGCACCGAGTCGAGGCCGGCACGGTGGTCGACAACGCGGCCTCGCAGCGGGTGCTCGCGAAGTCCGGGTTCGAGGTCATCGGCACGGCGCCGCGCTACCTCCACATCGACGGGGCGTGGCGGGACCACCGGCTGTTCCAGCGGATCCTGCACGACGGCCCACCGCGACACTGACCCCTTCACCGGACGCGGCCCGGACTTCCCGGCGACCCGGCGGGAGGGGTTCCGGGGTGGGGCGGGTACAGGCACTCTGGGGGGTGGGATTCCCGTGGTTCCCGTGGGTCCCACACCGATCGAGTACCTACCGAGTTCCCGGCCGGGCACCTGTGCGCGACGGCCCGCGGGCGACCCAAGGCGGTGACAGGCTCATGGCAATGGGTACGGGAACGGGCGCGCGGGGCCGGCCGTTCGACTCCGGGCGGATCTGCCTGGACCTGGTGGCGACCGGGCCGGGGCCCCACGGTGGCCACGAGCGACTGGACCGCCCCGCCCGCCTCGCCGACTGGCTGGTGTCCTCCGGGCTGGTTCCCCGGGGCACCCCGCTGACGGTCGTGGACGAGACCTGGCCAGCCCGCTTCCGGGGGCTGCGCGCGGCCGTCGACCGGCTGATGACCGCCGAACTGACCGGCCGCACGGCCGACAGCGCCCTGGCCGGACTGAACGCCCTGGCCGCCGTCCCGCCCCCGGGGCTGCGGGCGGTACGGGAGGGCGGCGTACTCGTACGCGTGCTGAGCGACGGCCCGGACTGCGAGAGGCTGCTGGCCGCGGTGGCCCGGGACGCGGTGGAACTGCTGACCGACCCGGTGGCCCGGGGCGCGCTGCGCCGCTGCGAGGGCGAGGCGTGCGGACGGCTGTACCTGGACGGCTCGCGCGGGCGGCGGCGCCGCTGGTGCTCCAGCGAGGTCTGCGGGAACCGCGAACGGGTGGCCCGGCACCGCCGCCGGGTCAAGGGCGGCGAGGCGGCACCGGACCCGTCCCGGGAGATCGACGCGTAACCGCAACCCGGCGCCCCGGGTGGCAGGTGCGCGGCGGGCCTCCTTTCGCGTACGGTTGACGGCTGCCCAGTGCACGTCAGAAGGGGGCCCCGGTGGCCGCGCAGGATGCCGCTGTCGAGTCGTTGCGGGACCGGGAGACCGGTGTCGAGCAAGAACATCTGGACCGGGTCTACCACCGTCTTGAGGAGAAGATCGACGAGGCGGAATTCCTCATGCGGGACGCCGGACGACGGGCCCAGGTGGGCACGCCCGGCGCGCTCGCGGAACGGGACGCCCAGGTCTTCCGCGCCGGGATCCACCTCAACCGGCTGAACAGCGAGTTCGAGGACTTCCTCTTCGGGCGCATCGACCTGCTGCTCGGCAAGGACGGCGAGCGCGGCCCGGACGGCGCGTACACCTCTGTCGAGCCCGACGACGACGCCGTACGCGAGGACGGCACGGCCGACATCGCGGAGACGCTGCACATCGGCCGGATCGGCGTACTCGACTCCGACTACGCGCCCCTGGTCATCGACTGGCGCGCGCCGGCCGCCGCGCCGTTCTACCGCTCGACGCCGAAGGCCCCGGGACGGGTCGTACGCCGCCGGGTCATCCGCTCCAAGGGGCGCCGGGTCCTCGGCGTCGAGGACGACCTGATGCGCCCGGAGCTGACCGCGTACCTGGGGGGCGAGAAGCTGCCCGTCATCGGTGACGGCGCCCTGATGGCCGCCCTGGGCCAGGCCCGCGGCCACACCATGCGCGACATCGTGGCCTCCATCCAGGCCGAACAGGACCTGGTGATCCGGGCCCCCGCCGCGTCCGTCACGGAGGTCTCCGGAGGCCCCGGGACCGGCAAGACCGCCGTGGCCCTGCACCGGGCCGCGTACCTGCTCTACCAGGACCGGCGGCGGTACGCGGGCGGCATCCTCGTCGTCTCGCCGACGCCGCTGCTCGTCGCGTACACCGAGGGGGTGCTGCCCTCGCTCGGCGAGGAGGGGCAGGTCGCGATCCGCGCGGTCGGCGCGCTGTCCGACGAGGCGGCGGGCGTCGAGGGGGCGACCACGTACGACGAGCCCGCCGTCGCCCGGATCAAGGGCTCCTCGCGGATGCTGCACGTCCTGCGCAAGGCGTCCCGGGGCGCCCTGGAGGAGCCCGCAGCGCCCCGGAACACGTCCCAGGGCGGGCAGATGGCCTTCGGGGAGACGGAGGAGCCCGCGCGAGGCCGCTCCACCCCCGACAGGCTGCGGGTGGTCGCCTTCGGCGGCCGCGTCGAGCTGGAGGCGGACGAGCTCAAGCGCATCCGGCACAACGTCCTGGGCGGAAGCGCCCCGGTCAACCTGCTGCGCCCGCGCGCCCGCAAGCTCCTCCTGGACGCCCTGTGGAACAAGTCGTCCGGCCGGGGCCGCTACACCGACCCCGAACTGGTCGCGGAACTGCGGTCCTCCTTCGACGAGGACGTCTCGACCGAGGTCCCCTTCCTCACCTTCCTCGACGCCTGGTGGCCGGAGCTCACCCCGCGCCGCGTGCTGGCGGCGATGGCCGACGAGCGCAGGCTGTCCCGGTGGGCGCGCCGCATCCTCAACCAGGGCGAGGTGCGCCGGCTCGCCCGGTCGCTCAAGCGGCTGGACGCGGACGGCACGGGCCCCCTGTCCGTGCACGACGTGGCCCTCCTGGACGAGCTGCACACCCTGCTGGGCGCACCGCCCCGGCCGAAGAGGAAGCGCGAGCTGGACCCGCTCGACCACCTCACGGGGCTGGAGGAGCTGATGCCGCGGCGCGAAGAGACCCAGTGGGAGCGGGCCGAGCGGCTGGCGGCGGAGCGCACCGAGTACGCCCACGTCATCGTCGACGAGGCGCAGGACCTCACGCCCATGCAGTGGCGCATGGTCGGCCGCCGCGGCCGGCACGCCACCTGGACGATCGTGGGCGATCCGGCGCAGTCCTCCTGGTCCGACCCGGACGAGGCGGCCGCCGCCCGCGACGAGGCGCTCGGCAGCAGGCCCCGGCGCCGGTTCACGCTGACCGTGAACTACCGCAACCCGGCGGAGATCGCGGAGCTCGCGGCGAAGGTGCTGGCGCTGGCCATGCCCGGGATGGAGTCCCCCGAGGCGGTGCGTTCGACGGGTGTCCGTCCGCGCTTCGAGCCCGTACGGGACGGGGACCTCGCCGGGACCGTACGCGAGGAGGCGCGCAGGCTGCTCGCGGAGGTGGACGGCACCGTGGGCGTCGTGGTGGCCATGGACCGCCGTGCCGAGGCGCGGGGCTGGCTGGAGGAGCTCGGCGAGCGGGTGGTGGCGCTGGGCAGCCTGGAGGCGAAGGGCCTGGAGTACGACGCCACGGTGGTCGTCTCGCCGGCGGAGATCGCGGACGAGTCCCCGGCGGGCCTGCGGGTGCTGTACGTGGCGCTCACCCGGGCGACGCGGCAGCTCACCGTGGTGTCGGGGGAGCGGGACCTGCCGGACGAGGACGGCGTACCGGACCTGCTGAGGGACTGACGGGCGGCCCTGGCCGGCGTACGGGGCCCGCACGGCGTTACGGGGCCCGCGGGCGTACCGGACCTGCTGAGGGGCTGATCGGAGCCCCCTGGCCGGAAGAGCCCGTGGACCCACGTCGGCCGAGGGGCCGGTGCGGGCGCGCGGCACGACGGCTCTCCGGGATCCGCCAGGGATCCGTGCGGGATCCGTCCGGCGCGCGGGAATCACTTCCCCGGGGTCTTTGTTAGCCTGGGTGTCGGCACCGGTTCGATCCAAGCCCCCGGGCCCAACCTTCGTCGCTTCGAGCGACCACTTGCCGCGAGGCGAGCATGGCGGGCCGGTGTCGTCCAACGTGAAAGACAGACCCGCGTCACCTGATGGTGGCGCGGGTCTGTTTTCGTTGACGAGGACATCTGCCCGATCCATGCGCCTGTGGGGGTTCCTTCGGTCCCTCAACTTCTCGTATGGTGGAAAAAAGTTTCCGAAAGGTGGCAGTCATTACCGGCTACCGGCCGGTAGGTGCGACGATCGGAGACGCGCGTCAACAGGGGCGTTCCCCCATCCGCGTGCGGCAATGAAGCGAAGAAAGTGAAGGACTCGCCATGGCAACGGCGCCCAGCGTCTCGTACTCGATGACGGTCAGGCTGGAGGTGCCCGCGAGCGGCACAGCGGTCTCCCAGCTCACCACGGCCGTGGAGTCCTCCGGCGGTTCGGTCACCGGCCTCGACGTGACCGCCTCCGGCCACGAGAAGCTGCGGATCGACGTCACCATCGCGGCCACCTCGACCGCCCACGCGGAGGAGATCGTCGAGGGTCTGCGGGGCATCGAGGGCGTCGTCCTCGGCAAGGTCTCCGACCGTACGTTCCTGATGCACCTCGGCGGCAAGATCGAGATGGCGTCCAAGCACCCCATCCGCAACCGCGACGACCTCTCGATGATCTACACCCCGGGTGTGGCCCGGGTCTGCATGGCCATCGCCGAGAACCCCGAGGACGCTCGCAGCCTCACCATCAAGCGCAACTCCGTCGCCGTCGTCACGGACGGCTCCGCCGTCCTCGGCCTCGGCAACATCGGCCCCAAGGCCGCGCTCCCCGTGATGGAGGGCAAGGCCGCCCTCTTCAAGCGGTTCGCGGGCATCGACGCCTGGCCGCTCTGCCTGGACACCCAGGACACCGACGCCATCGTCGACATCGTCAAGGCGATCGCCCCCGGCTTCGCGGGCATCAACCTGGAGGACATCTCCGCCCCCCGCTGCTTCGAGATCGAGGCACGGCTGCGCGAGGCCCTGGACATCCCCGTCTTCCACGACGACCAGCACGGCACCGCGATCGTCGTCCTGGCCTCCCTGACCAACGCCCTGCGCGTGGTCGGCAAGTCCATCGGTGACGTGCGCGTCGTCATGTCGGGCGCCGGAGCCGCCGGTACGGCCATCCTGAAGCTGCTCCTCGCCGCGGGCGTCAAGCACGCGGTCGTCGCGGACATCCACGGTGTGGTGCACGCCGGCCGTGAGGACCTGGTCGCCGCCGCCGACGACTCGCCCCTGCGCTGGATCGCGGACAACACCAACCCCGAGGGCGTCACCGGCACCCTCAAGCAGGCCGTCGTCGGCGCCGACGTCTTCATCGGCGTCTCCGCCCCCAACGTCCTGGACGGGGCCGACGTCTCCGCGATGGCGGAGGGCGCGATCGTGTTCGCGCTCGCGAACCCGGACCCCGAGGTGGACCCGGCGGTCGCCCGTGAGACGGCGGCGGTCGTGGCCACCGGCCGTTCCGACTTCCCGAACCAGATCAACAACGTCCTGGTCTTCCCGGGCGTCTTCCGGGGCCTGCTGGACGCGCAGTCCCGCACCGTCAACACGGAGATGATGCTGGCCGCCGCCCGGGCGCTCGCGGACGTCGTCGGTGAGGACGAGGTGAACGCGAACTACATCATCCCCTCGGTCTTCAACGACAAGGTCGCGGGCGCGGTCGCCGGAGCCGTGCGCGAGGCGGCGAAGGCCGCCGGGGTGGCCGAGGCCACGGCCGGCCCGGCGTAGGTCCTCCACCCGCTCCGGGCACGGCCCGGAGCGGGCGTCCGGGCCCGCCCCCACGGCCCCCGAGGGCGGCGGATGACCGGACGTCCGGGGCTCGTGTCCGGCGCGTCGCGTGTCGCGGCGTCCCAAACGCCCCTTTAGGGTGGGCGGGCAGCGAGCCCCACAGGCCCGGCATCCGCTGCGGACCGCTTCACCGGGTCGACGGAACGTCACGGCGGGCATTCAGTGGCGCTTTTCGTGCGACGTCGAAGGGTTCCGGATCGGCGCCGGATTGGCGTTAGCGCCGCAGGTGGGGGCAGGATGCGTATTCGGGCGCGAGGGTCTGACATCAGACCCGGGTCCGGGGACTGTCAGAGGGCCCTGGCAGCATCGGCTTCGATCTCACGCCTCACAGGCAAGAAGAACACGGGAGTAACAACATGAACCGCAGTGAGCTGGTGGCCGCCCTGGCCGACCGTGCCGAGGTGACCCGCAAGGACGCCGACGCCGTTCTGGCCGCGCTCGCCGAGACCGTCGGCGAGATCGTCGCCAAGGGCGACGAGAAGGTCACCATCCCCGGCTTCCTGACCTTCGAGCGCACCCACCGTGCCGCTCGCACCGCTCGTAACCCGCAGACCGGCGACCCGATCAACATCCCGGCCGGCTACAGCGTGAAGGTCTCCGCGGGCTCGAAGCTCAAGGAAGCCGCCAAGGGCAAGTAAGCCCCCCAGGCATCAAGAAGGGCGGCCGTCCTCGACCGGGGCGGCCGCCCTTCGGCACACCCAGGTGCCTGGGATGTCTGGGACGGCACTCCCGGGCTTCTCCGGGCTTCCCGGGTGGACCCGGCCGTGGGAAGCCCAGGTCGCGGGCCCAGGGCCTCCCAGGCCGCTCCAGGCGGCCCCATGGCTCCCGGACGGCCCCGGGCCTCGGCCCCGGCTCCCGCCGGACCGGGACCGGGACCGCCGGTGGCCCCTCAGGCGTCACCCGTTCGCCGTCCCCGCCCCGTGCCCGGCGCCCGCGGGCCGTTCCCGGGTGCCCGCGCCCGCTGTCCCGACCCGCCCGTCGCGCCGGTGCCCGACCTGCCTGTGCCCGCCGTGCCCGTCGTACCTGTGAGCCCGTGACACGGCCGCCGCCCCGGTCCCTGAGGCGGGACCGGGGCGGCGGACAGGTGTGCGCGGGGCGCGCGATGCTGTGTGCGGCAGCACTGTGCGTACGCCGGGGCGCGCGGCGGCTGTCAGACGAGTGAACCGCCCGGCAGCTCCACCTTCGCGCCGAGCTTTTCCAGCTTGTCCATGAAGTTCTCGTAGCCCCGGTTGATCAGGTCGATGCCGTGCACCCGGGACGTCCCCTGGGCCGCCAGGGCGGCGATCAGGTACGAGAACCCGCCGCGCAGGTCCGGGATGACCAGATCCGCGCCCTGGAGCCTCGTGGGCCCGGACACGACCGCGGAGTGCAGGAAGTTCCGCTGCCCGAAGCGGCAGTCGGAGCCCCCGAGGCATTCACGGTAGAGCTGGATGTGCGCGCCCATCTGGTTGAGCGCCGAGGTGAAGCCGAGCCGCGACTCGTACACCGTCTCGTGGACGATCGAGAGCCCCGTGGCCTGCGTCAGGGCCACCACGAGGGGCTGCTGCCAGTCGGTCTGGAAGCCCGGGTGCACGTCCGTCTCCAGCGCGATGGCGTTCAGCGCGCCGCCGGGGTGCCAGAAGCGGATGCCCTCGTCGTCGATCTGGAAGGCGCCGCCGACCCTGCGGTAGGTGTTCAGGAAGGTCATCATCGAACGCTGCTGGGCGCCGCGTACGTAGATGTTGCCCTCGGTCGCCAGCGCGGCGGACGCCCAGGAGGCCGCCTCCAGGCGGTCCGGGATCGCCCGGTGGGTGTAGCCGTCGAGCCGGTCGACACCGGTGATCCGGATCGTCCGGTCGGTGTCCATGGAGATGATCGCGCCCATCTTCTGCAGCACGCAGATGAGGTCCTCGATCTCGGGCTCCACGGCCGCGTTGGACAGCTCGGTGACGCCCTCGGCCAGCACGGCCGTCAGGAGGACCTGCTCGGTGGAGCCCACCGACGGGTACGGCAGCCGGATCTTGGTGCCGCGCAGCCGCTGCGGGGCCTCCAGGTACTGGCCGTCCGCCCGCTTCTCGATGGTCGCGCCGAACTGCCGCAGCACCTCGAAGTGGAAGTCGATCGGCCGGCCGCCGATGTCGCAGCCGCCGAGGCCCGGGATGAAGGCGTGGCCCAGGCGGTGCAGCAGGGGGCCGCAGAAGAGGATCGGGATGCGCGACGAGCCCGCGTGGGCGTCGATGTCGGCGACGTTCGCGCTCTCGACGTGGGAGGGGTCGAGGATGAGTTCGCCCGGCTCGTCACCGGGGCGGACGGTCACCCCGTGCAGCTGGAGCAGCCCGCGTACCACCCGTACGTCACGGATGTCGGGCACGTTGCGGAGGCGGCTCGGCCCGCTGCCGAGCAGCGCGGCGACCATTGCCTTCGGCACCAGGTTCTTGGCGCCTCGGACGCGGATCTCGCCCTCCAGCGGGGTGCCGCCGTGGACAAGCAGGACATCGTCTGTGCCGGTCATGTATCTCGCGTTCCGGAGTGGTCGGGCAGGGGGCCATCGAAAAGGGTAATGGGCCCCTCCCCTTGTTCCCTAAGCCTCCGGGTGGCGTACGAGCGCCGTGCATCCGCCCCGGCACGCTCTGCTCGGAGGGGCTTGCGGAGGGTCACCGTCCGCCCGGTGGGACCGCGCGCCCCGGGGCGCGCGCTTCCCGCGCACCGTGCGGTGCGCGGGCGCTCTGAGCTGCGTGTGATCTCCGGCACCGGCCCGGCGGGCGACTTGGGCCCCACGGGAGGGAAAGATGCGGGATCATTTCTGCCATGACCGAGGTGTCCTCGCTCACAGGGCGGCTGCTCGTGGCCGCGCCCGCCCTGTCGGACCCGAACTTCGACCGCGCGGTGGTGCTGCTCCTCGACCACGACGAGGAGGGCTCCCTCGGCGTGGTCCTCAACCGCCCGACCCCGGTCGGTGTCGGCGACATCCTCGCGGCCTGGGCCGGCCGGACCGCGGCGCCGGACGTGGTCTTCCAGGGCGGCCCGGTCTCCCTCGACTCGGCGCTGGGCGTGGCCGTGATGCCCGGGGACGAGGGCGCCGCCCCGGGGTCCCGGCTCCGGCCCGGAGCCCCGCGCCGGGGAGCCCCCCTCGGCTGGCGCCGGGTGCACGGGGCGATCGGCCTGGTGGACCTGGAGATGCCCCCGGAGCTCCTGGCCCCGGCCCTCGGGGCACTGCGGATCTTCGCGGGGTACGCGGGCTGGGGCCCCGGCCAGTTGGAGCGGGAGCTGTCGGAGGGCGCCTGGTACGTGGTCGAGTCGGAGCCCGGCGACGTGTCCTCGCCGCACCCGGAGAAGCTGTGGCGCGCGGTTCTGCGGCGCCAGCGGAGCGAGCTGGCGATGATCGCCACGTATCCGGACGACCCTTCGCTGAACTGATGCCCGGAGCTTTCAGTACGCTTGGGGTCCATGAGCACTCTTGAGCCCGAGCGCGGGGCAGGTACGGGGACCCTCGTAGAGCCGACGCCGCAGGTGTCGAACGGCGACGGCGACCACGAGCGCTACGCCCATTACGTCCAGAAGGACAAGATCATGGCGAGTGCCCTGGAGGGCACTCCCGTGGTGGCACTGTGCGGCAAGGTCTGGGTGCCGGGGCGCGACCCCAAGAAGTATCCGGTCTGTCCCATGTGCAAGGAGATCTACGAGTCCATGGGCGCCGGCGGCGACAAGGGCAAGGGCGGCGGCAAGGGCGACGGCAAGAAGTAGTCTCCGCCCCGGTGTTACGGAAGCCTCCGGAAAACACGGCCCCCGGGACGCGCGGACCCGCGCGTCCCGGGGGCCGTGTGCGTGCCCGCCGGTCACAGTGTGGTTGAGACCACTTGTCCACTTCGGGGCACACCCTTACTCTCCTGCCAGTTGTGCAGAACGAAACGCACGTTGCACATGCTGCAACGACCGATCGGTAAGGGTTCCGGATGAAGCTTTCTGCCCGAATTGCCGCGCCTGCCGCCGCCCTCGTGCTGGCGGGGCTCACCGCCACCGCCTGCGCGCCGGGGACCTCCGACACCGACGCCACGTCGGACGACAAGAGCGGCACGCTTCGCGTCTGGCTCTTCCAGGAGGTCGGCAACAAGCCCAAGGAGAAGGTCGTCGACGCGGCCGTCGCCGCCTTCGAGAAGTCCCACGAAGGAGCGAAGGTCAAGATCGAGTACATACCGGTCGACACCCGCGCCGAGCGGATCAAGGCAGCCTTCAACGACCCGAAGAGCGCCCCCGACCTCATCGAGTACGGCAACACCGACACCGCCGGATACGTGAAGGACGGCGGACTCGCCGACATCAGCGACGCGTTCGCCGCCTGGGACGAGGCCAAGGACACCGACCCGGCGGCCAAGCAGTCCGTGACGGTCGGCGGCAAGGTCTACGGCGCGCCGCTCTTCGTCGGCGTGCGGGCCCTGTACTACCGCACCGACGTCTTCGAGGACCTGGGCATCGAGCCGCCCAAGTCCCAGGACGAGCTGATCGCCACCGCGAAGAAGGTCCACAAGGAGAAGCCGGACCTCTACGGCCTCGCGGTCGGCGGCGCCTACACCTACGGCGCGATGCCCTTCATCTGGGCGCACGGCGGCGAACTCGCCGACGAGACCGGGGTGACCTACGAGGCGGCCATCAACAGCGAGAAGGCCCGCAAGGGCATCAAGGCCTACACCTCGCTCTTCGGCGACGACAACTGCCCCGCCGCCAAGTGCGCGGCCATGGGCGGCAACGCCACCGTCACCGCCTTCGCCTCGGGCAAGGCGGCCATGGCGATCGGCGGCGACTTCAGCCACGCCGCCGTCGAGGAGGGCTCCGTCAAGGGCAAGTACGCGGTCGTCCCGCTGCCCGGCGTGGAGAAGGGCTCGATCGCCCCGGCGTTCGCGGGTGGCAACAACATCGGTGTGCTCAAGAGCAGCGCGCACCGCACCCTGGCCGTCGATCTGATGAAGCAGCTCACCGGCAAGAAGACCCAGGCCGAGATGTTCGACGCGATGGGCTTCCTGCCGACCTACACCGACGTGCGGGACACGGTCGCGAAGAAGGAGCCCTTCGTCGAGCCGTTCGTCAACACCCTCGGCGCGGGCGCCAAGTTCGTCCCGGCGTCCCCGGCCTGGGGCCAGATCGACGCCTCGCTGATCCTTCCGACGATGTTCCAGGAGATCGCCAGCGGCCGTAAGGACGTCGCCACGGCCTCCGACGACGCGGCGAAGAAGATGGACGCGGCGTTCGCCGACGCGGGCTGACGATGACCGCGAACACGACGGCGTACAAGGCCCCCGAGACGACCGGGGCGGGCGGCACGCCGGCCCGCCCGCCCCGGCGCCGGGGGTCGCCCCTCCGGCGCACCGGCTGGACCCCCTGGCTCTATCTGCTGCCCGCCCTGGTCACGCTCGGCGGCCTCCTCGTCTACCCGATCTACCAACTGGGCCTGATCTCCTTCCTGGAGTACACCCAGGCACAGGTCAGCGGTGGCGAACCGACCACCTTCGTGGGGTTCGGCAACTACGCGGACCTCTTCGGGGACAGCCAGTTCTGGCAGGTGCTCCTGGCCACCGTGGTCTTCGCGGCCACCTGTGTGCTGGCCACCCTGTTCGTCGGCTGCGCCCTGGCCGTCCTGCTGACCCGCGTCCGGGCCCTGCCCCGGCTCGTCCTGATGATGGCGGCGCTGGGGGCCTGGGCGACCCCGGCGATCACCGGTTCGACCGTCTGGGTCTTCCTCTTCGACCCGGACTTCGGCCCCGTCAACAAAGTGCTCGGCCTCGGCGACTTCTCCTGGACGTACGGGCGTTACAGCGCCTTCGCCCTGGTGCTGCTCGAAGTGCTCTGGTGCTCGTTCCCGTTCGTGATGGTGACCGTCTACGCGGGCATCCGCGCCATCCCCACCGAGGTGCTGGAGGCGGCCTCGCTGGACGGCGCCTCGCAGTGGCGGATCTGGCGGTCGGTCATGGCCCCGATGCTGCGGCCGATCCTGATCGTCGTCACCATCCAGTCGATCATCTGGGACTTCAAGGTCTTCACCCAGATCTATGTCATGACCAACGGCGGAGGCATCGCCGGCCAGAACCTGGTGCTCAACGTGTACGCGTACCAGAAGGCGTTCGCGTCCTCGCAGTACAGCCTCGGCTCGGCCATCGGCGTCGTGATGCTGGTGATCCTGCTGGCCGTGACGCTGGTCTATCTGCGCCTGGTGCGACGCCAGGGGGAGGAACTGTGAGCACACGCACACTGCTGCGCGTCCGCCGGCCCGGCAGGCTGGCGGCGGAGGCGGCCGCACTCGTCATCGCCGCCGCGGTCGCCTTCCCGCTGTACTGGATGGTGCTCTCCGCGTTCAAACCGGCCGGTGAGATCCAGTCCACCGAGGCCCGGCCCTGGACCCTGGCACCGTCGCTCGACTCGTTCCGACGGGTCTTCGAACAACAGGACTTCGGGCGCTATTTCCTCAACAGCCTGACCGTCGCCGGAACCGTCGTCATCGCCTCCGCGCTGATCGCGTTTCTCGCCGCGACGGCCGTGACCCGGTTCCGCTTCAGATTCCGCACCACCCTGCTGATCATGTTCCTGGTGGCCCAGATGGTGCCGGTCGAGGCCCTCACCATCCCGCTGTTCTTCCTCATGCGGGACTTCGGCCAGCTGAACACCCTGGGGTCGCTGATCCTGCCCCATCTGGCCTTCTCGCTGCCGTTCGCGATCTGGATGCTGCGCGGCTTCGTCAAGGCCGTCCCGGAAGCGCTGGAGGAGGCCGCCTACATCGACGGGGCGAGCCGCACCCGCTTCCTGTGGCAGATCCTCTTCCCGCTCGTCTTCCCCGGGCTCGTGGCGACCAGCGTCTTCTCCTTCATCTCGACCTGGAACGACTTCCTGTTCGCCAAGTCGTTCATCATCAGTGACACCTCCCAGTCGACGCTTCCCATGGCGCTGCTGGTCTTCTTCAAACCCGACGAGAACGACTGGGGAGGGATCATGGCGGCCTCGACGGTGATGACCATTCCCGTCCTGGTCTTCTTCGTACTCGTACAGCGCCGTCTGGTCTCCGGACTGGGCGGAGCGGTAAAGGACTGACGTGGACAACCTTGTTCCGGCGCCCGTGCGCGTCGGCCGAAACGACCAGGGGACCGGATTCCTCCCGGACCACTCCACCACCCTCCTCGCGGGGCCGGGCACCGGGACGACCGAGCGCTGGCTCCGGTCCGCCCTCGGCGCCTCCCTCGGACTGCCCCTCGCGCCCGCGCGCCCCGGGGACGAGGCCACCGGCAACACCGTCGAGCTGCGCGTCGACCCGGCCCTCGCCCCCGAGGCCTACCAGCTCACGGTGGCCCCCGGGACGGGCGTGCGGATCACCGGAGGGGACCCCGCCGGGGTGTTCTGGGGGGCGCAGACCCTCCGCCAGCTCCTGGGACCCGAGGCGTTCCGGCGGGCGCCCGTCGCCTCCGGTCAGGTCCGGCCCGTCCCCTTCCTGGAGATCGAGGACGCCCCGCGCTTCGGCTGGCGCGGCATGATGCTCGACGTCGCACGGCACTTCATGCGCAAGGACGACGTCCTGCGCTACCTCGATCTGCTCGCCGCCCACAAACTCAACGTCTTCCACTTCCACCTCACCGACGACCAGGGCTGGCGCGTCGAGATCAAGCGCCACCCCCGGCTCACCGAGACCGCCTCCTGGCGGGCCCGCAGCAAATACGGCCACCGCGCCTCCGAACTGTGGGACGAGACCCCGCACGGCGGCTTCTACACCCAGGACGACATCCGCGAAATCGTCGCCTACGCCGCCGCGCGGCATATCCGGGTCGTCCCCGAAATCGACATCCCGGGGCACTCGCAGGCGGCCATCAGCGCGTATCCCGAACTCGGCAACACCGACGTCATCGACACCTCCACCCTTTCCGTGTGGGACACCTGGGGCATCAACCCGAACGTACTCGCCCCCACTGACACCACCCTGCGTTTCTTCGAAGGGGTCTTCGAGGAGCTGCTCGAACTCTTCCCCGCCGACACCTCGCCGTTCATCCATATCGGTGGAGACGAATGCCTCAAGGACCAGTGGAAGGCGTCACCGGCCGCACAGGCCCGGATCGCCGAACTCGGCCTGCGTGACGAGGACGAGCTCCAGTCCTGGTTCATCCGGCACTTCGACACCTGGCTGACCGCCCGGGGACGCCGTCTCATCGGCTGGGACGAAATCCTCGAAGGCGGGCTCGCCGAAGGCGCCGCGATCTCCTCGTGGCGCGGATACGCGGGCGGTGTCGCGGCGGCCGAGGCCGGGCACGACGTCGTGATGTGCCCCGAGCAGCAGGTCTATCTGGACCACCGCCAGGACGGCGGCCCCGACGAGCCGATGCCCATCGGATACGTACGCACCCTGGAGGACGTCTACCGCTTCGAGCCCGTCCCCCCGCAGCTCTCCGAGGAGGCGGCCGCCCACGTCATCGGCACCCAGGCCAACGTCTGGACCGAGGTCATGCAGAACCGGGCCCGCGTCGACTACCAGGTCTTCCCGCGCCTCGCCGCCCTCGCCGAGGTGGCCTGGTCGCCGCTCCCGGCCCCCGGCGAGCGGGACTTCGCCGGTTTCGAACGCCGGATGAGCGAGCACTACGCCCGGCTCGACGCCCTGGGTGTCGACTACCGGCCGCCCGGCGGCCCGCTCCCGTGGCAACGGCGGCCCGGCATCCTGGGTCGCCCGATCGAGGGACCGCCTCCGAACGTGTGAGACCCGGCCCCTTCCCGGGGCGCCCGTCGCCTTCCCGCGGTACGTGAACCGAATAAGTCGTACGAACTCGCTGAAGAGCGGCAATTCGTACGGTGCCCGGCGGACCTCCGAAAGGTGATTTACCTTCAGGTCGGGGGCGGAAGTGTCCTTCGCGGACCCTCGCGTCGGTCCGCCCCGAAGATGTGCCAGAGTTGCCACGTCCCGGCCGTGAGCACGTACCGTACGGCGGACAGGCGGGACTGCCGGGACACCGGGAAGGGGCAGCTGGGTTGACCACGCACGCACCGCAGGCGACGCAGCCGGTGACGCTGCCGGCCTCGCTCGACGAGGCCGTGGCGGCTCTCGGCGCCATGCCCGCCGCCGTACCGGTCGCCGGGGGCACGGACCTCATGGCGGCCGTCAACAAGGGCCTGTTGCGGCCCGCGGGGCTGGTCGGCCTGGGCCGGATCAGCGAGCTGCGCGGCTGGCACTACCAGGACGGCCACGCCCTGCTGGGCGCGGGTCTCACGCACGCCCGCATGGGGCGGCCCGACTTCGCCGCCCTGATCCCCGCCCTGGCCGCCTCCGCGCGCGCCGCGGGCCCGCCCCAGATCCGCAACGCCGGCACCCTCGGCGGCAACATCGCCTCCGCGGCCCCGACCGGCGACACCCTGCCGGTGCTGGCGGCCCTGGAGGCCGAACTCGTCATCGCCGGCCCGGACGGCGCCCGCCGCGAGATCCCCGTCTCCCATCTGCTGGCCGGACGTGAGCTGCTGGAGCCCGCGGAGCTGATCGGCTTCGTCCGCGTACCGCTGCTGCACGCCCCGCAGGTCTTCCTCAAGTCGACCGGACGCACCGGTCCGGGCCGCGCCACCGCCTCGGTCGCCGTCGTCCTGGACCCGGCCAGGCGCGGGGTGCGCTGCGCGGTCGGCGCGATCGCCCCGATGCCGCTGCGGCCGCTGGAGGCCGAACGCTGGATCGCCTCCCTGATCGACTGGGACGGCGAACGGGGCCTGGCCCCCGACGCGCTGGCCGCCTTCGGCGAGTACGTCGCCGCCGCCTGCGTCCCGGACCAGGCACCACCGGACGACGGGGGAGAGGCACCACCGCTGTCCCCCGCCGTCCTCCATCTGCGGCGCACGGTCGCCGCGCTCGCCCGACGCGCGCTGGGGAGGGCACTGTCGTGAGCAATGAGGAGAACCCCGAGCAGCGGCACGGGCCGTCGGACCCCTACGCCGGCTGGCAGCCGACCCCGCAGGGCGGCGAGTACGACGCCGAGGCCACCGCCTTCGTCCACCTGGACCCGGACGACCTGGCGAGCCTCGGGAGCGACCCGCTGGCCGCGCCCGGCCACGGCTACGTACCGCCGATGATCCTGCCGCTGACCCCGGCGGCCGGACTGGACCCGGCGGCCACCGGCAGTTGGGTCACGCAGACCCGGAGCCAGCAGGAGCGGGCCGCCGAGGCCGCCGAAGCGGGCACCGCCGGTGCCCCGGAGGCGGTGCACTGGCCGGACCCCAACCAGCGGGAACCGTACGGGCAGCAGCACTACCCGCAGGCGTACCAGGACGCCTCGCCCGGATACGGGCACACCTCGTCCACGACGGCCCAGTGGAACTTCACCGAGGCCGTCCCGCCGACCGAGCACCACACCGGGCCCGCCGAGCACCCCGGTGGCCAGGCCGAGCACCGCACCGAGCCCGCCGGGCCCCACGCGGAGCACCCTGGGCCCCACGCGGAGCACCCCGGGCCCCACACCGAGCACCCCGTGGCGTCGGACCACAGGACCGCGGCCGGTCCCGGCGGGCTCCCGGGGCACACGGAGGCGGCCGGGCCTGCCGGGCACTCCGGGCAGTGGACGATCCCGGTGGTCGACGGTGACCTCCCGGAGGACTCGGGCGAGTTCACGGCTTCGGCGCCCGCCTCCCCGTGGTACGCCGACACCGCCCCGGCGACGCTGCCGGGCGGCGCCCCGGCGCCGTGGGCCGAGCACACCCAGAGCGCTCAGGACACCCAGGGTGCCCGGGACGCCGCCGGGCCCGGATCGGACACCTCGGCCGGACACGCCGAGCGGGGCGCGCCGACCGGGTACGCCGAGCCGGGCGCGCCGGACGGATACGCCGAGCGGGACGATGTGTCCGTGCGCCAGGACGGTGTGCCTGGGCACCTGGACGGTGGGCTCGGGCCTCAGGACGGCGTGCTTGGGCCTCAGGACGGTGGGCTTGGGCACTCCGGCACGCGCACCCGGGACGAAGAGACCCCGGGGACGTTCCGTCCGGAGCACGCGGAGGCACCAGGGGCGCCCCAGGAGCCCACCGGATTCCCCGAGCCCTCGTCACACTCCACCGAGCCCCCCGTCGCGCACTCCGCCGAGGGGTCCGCCCCCGAACCGCGCCACCCGGAGCCGGTGGACCGGACCGACCCGGCGGCGGAGCCGCAGGCCGGACCGGGGACGGCCCCGGGGGACGCCGGCGCCGACCCGCTTCCCGGGCCCGCCACCGAGCCGACCGAACCCACCGAGCCGACCGAACCGACCGACCTGTCCGAGTCGACGGAACCGGCCGAAGCGGCGGAAGCGTCCGAGTCGACGGAGCCGGCCGACCCGGCCGACCCGGCCGTTTCGGCGGAACCGGCCGAGCCCGCCGCCCCCGCCGACGTACCCAGCGCGCACGCCTCCGCCTCGTACGTCCTGCACGTGAACGGCGTGGACCGCCCCGTCAGCGACGCCTGGATCGGGGAGTCGCTGCTCTACGTGCTCCGCGAACGCCTCGGTCTCGCGGGAGCCAAGGACGGCTGCTCCCAAGGCGAGTGCGGCGCCTGCAACGTCCAGGTGGACGGCCGCCTCGTGGCCTCCTGCCTCGTCCCCGCCGCCACCGCCGCGGGCAGCGAGGTCCGTACGGTCGAGGGCCTCGCCGTGAACGGCGAACCCTCGGACATCCAGCGCGCCCTGGCCGCGCGCGGAGCCGTCCAGTGCGGCTTCTGCATCCCCGGGATGGCCATGACCGTCCACGACCTCCTGGAGGGCAACCACGCCCCCAGCGAGCTGGAGACCCGGCAGGCGCTCTGCGGCAACCTCTGCCGCTGCTCCGGCTACCGGGGCGTGCTCGACGCCGTACGCGAGGTCGTCGCGAGCCGCGACACCGCCGTCCCGGAGGCCGACGAGCCCCGTATCCCGCACCAGGCGGCGCCCGGCGCGGGCAGCGTCCAGGCCCACCCGCACGAGGGAGACGCCCGGTGAGAACCGCGTCCCCCGCACACCCGGTCACCCACACCACCACCATCAGCCGCAACCGCAGCGGGGCGAACGACAAGGAGGCGGCGTGACCAGCGACGCAGCCACCGCGACCGGCACCACCCACACCACGCCGCGGGCCGAGGGCACCGGCCCCGACCAGGAGCCGCCCGCCCACGGCCTGGGCGCCTCGCTCCCGCCGGCCGACGCCCGCGCCAAGACCGAGGGCACGTTCCCGTACGCCGCCGACCTGTGGGCCGAGGGACTGCTGTGGGCGGCACTGCTGCGCTCCCCGCACCCGCACGCGCGCATCCTGTCGATCGACACGACGGCCGCCGCCGCCATGCCCGGGGTGCGGGCCGTCGTCACGCACGAGGACATCCCCGGGGACAGCGCGTACGGCCGGCGGGTCGTGGACCGCCCGGTCTTCGCCGCCGACCTCGTACGGCACCACGGGGAGGCCATCGCCGCCGTCGCCGCCGACCACCCCGACACGGCCCGGCTGGCCGCCGCGGCCATCACCGTCGAGTACGAGGTACTCGAACCGGTCACCGATCCGGAGAAGGCCTTCGTCGCCGAACCCCTGCACCCCGACGGCAACCTGATCCGGCACATCCCGCTGCGCTACGGCGACCCGGACGCGGTGGGCGAGGTCATCGTCGAGGGCCTGTACCGCATCGGCCGCCAGGACCCGGCCCCGATCGGCGCCGAGGCCGGCCTCGCCGTGCCGCGCCCGGACGGCGGCGTCGAGCTCTACACGGCCTCCACCGACCCGCACACCGACCGCGACCTGGCGGCCGCCTGCTTCGGCCTGGAGCCCGACCGGGTCAAGGTCGTCGTGACGGGCGTTCCGGGCGCGACCGGCGACCGGGAGGACCCGGGCTTCCAGATCCCGCTCGGACTGCTCGCCCTGCGCACCGGCTGCCCGGTCAAACTCGCCGCGACACGCGAGGAGTCCTTCCTCGGCCACGCCCACCGCCACCCCACCCTGCTGCGCTACCGCCATCACGCGGACGCCGAGGGCCGGCTCGTCAAGGTCGAGGCGCAGATCCTCCTCGACGCGGGCGCGTACGCCGACTCCTCCTCCGAATCCCTGGCCGCCGCGGTGGCGTTCGCCTGCGGGCCGTACGTGGTCCCGCACGCGTTCATCGAGGGCTGGGTGGTCCGGACGAACAACCCGCCCTCCGGCCACGTACGCGGCGAAGGCGCCATGCAGGTCTGCGCGGCGTACGAGGGCCAGATGGACAAGCTCGCCGCCAAGCTGGGCGTCGACCCGGCCGAGCTGCGCCTCCGCAACGTCCTGGCCACCGGCGACATCCTGCCCACCAGCCAGACGGTGACCTGCCCGGCCCCGGTGGCCGAACTCCTCGAAGCGGTACGGGACTTCCCGCTGCCCGCGTTGCCGAAGGACGATCCGGAGGACGACTGGCTGCTGCCGGGCGGCCCGGAGGGCGCCGGGGAGCCCGGAGCCGTACGCCGGGGCGTCGGGTACGCCCTCGGCATGGTGCACATGCTCGGCGCGGAAGGCGCGGACGAGGTCTCCACGGCCACGGTCCGGGTGCACGACGGCGCCGCCACGGTGATCTGCGCGGCCGTCGAGACCGGCCAGGGCTTCAGCACGCTGGCCCGCCAGATCGTCCAGGAGACCCTGGGCATCGACGAGGTCCACGTGGCGGCGGTGGACACCGACCAGCCCCCCGCCGGACCGGCCACGCACGGCCGCCACACCTGGGTCTCGGGCGGCGCGGTGGAACGCGCGGCCAAGATGGTCCGTACGCAACTGCTCCAGCCGCTGGCCCACCAGTTCGGCATGTCCACGGAGTTGCTCCAGATCGCGGACGGCAAGATCACCTCGTACGACGGTGTGCTGTCCACGACGGTCACCGAGGCGATGGACGGCAAGGAGCTGTGGGCCACGGCCCAGTGCCGCCCCCACCCGACCGAACCCCTCGACGGCGCGGGCCAGGGGGACGCCTTCGTCGGCCTGGCGTTCTGCGCGGTCCGGGCGGTGGTCGACGTGGACATCGAGCTCGGCTCGGTCCGGGTGGTCGAGATGGCCGTGGCCCAGGACGTCGGCCGTGTCCTCAACCCGTCCCAGCTCGCGGTCCGCATCGAGGCGGGCGTCACGCAGGGCATCGGCGCCGCCCTCACGGAGAACCTCCGCACGGCACGCGGTCTGATCCGCCACCCCGACCTCACCGGGTACGCGCTTCCGACGTCGCTGGACGCTCCGGACATCCACATCGTCAAACTGGTCGAGGAACGCGACGTGGTGGCTCCCTTCGGCGCCAAGGCGGCCTCGGCGGTCCCGGTGGTGACGTCCCCGGCAGCGGTGGCGGCGGCGGTCCGCGCGGCGACGGGCCGCCCGGTCAACCGCCTCCCGATCCGCCCCCAGTCGGCGGTGGCGGCCCACAAGTCGTAGGTGGGCGGGGCGGTTGCGCGGCGTCCGGCCCCGGGGCCGGTGCCGGGGCGGGCGCCGGGTAGTGTACGAGGCTTTGCGGTCCCCGCAGTTGGTGAGCGCCTGTGCGACACCGACCTCCGCACGGCCCGACGCAAGGAACCGGTAAGCAGGAGCATGGAAGCCCAGGCGCGGAAGAAGAGGCCGATACGTGGGGCGGCGGCCGCCTCGGTGGTGGTGGTCGCGGGCGCCGCGGTCGGCTCGTCGTACCTCTGGTGGAACACGAATCCCGGGCCGAACCGGGGCAGGAGCAGGTGAACGAGAGTCCCGGCACATGGCCGTGTGACCTGCACCTGGCGGGCTCGGCCAAGGCGGTCGTGTCCTTCTCCGCGACATCGGACCGGAATCTCGTGGAGGCGGCCACGGAGGCCTGGGGCGGATCCGCGACGCTCCCGGACGACAAGGGGCGTGCGGGGGTCGACGAGGCGGTACTGCACTGTGCCGACGGAGACGTGCACTTCGCCACCAAGGAGAACACCGACTACTACGGAGCCCTGCGCGCCGCCGGTATCCGCGGGCTCGCGAGCGTGGAGGTCACGAAGGCCACGTTCCAGAACTTCCTCGACGCGGCGGCCGCGGCCCACGCCTGCCCGCGCGTCACCATCCCCTGACCGAAGGACCGTTCACATGCCCCACCCCCTGCGCGCCGCGGCCCTGGCCGCCCTGCTCCTGGCCGGCGCGGTCGCGTGCGGCGACTCCTCCGACGAGGGCACGTCCACGGCCGAGTCGTCCGCGTCGTCCTCTCCCGCTCCCGCCGACGACGCGGCCGGCGGTTCGGCCGCCGCGCGCGTCGAGGCCGTGAACGAGACGATGCGCACCACGGCCTTCAGCGCGATCGGCACCTCGACCGCGTACGACGGAGCCCTCCAGAACATGACGTGGAACCCGCGGCAGGGCCTCCACATCCGGATCAGCGGCACCATCGGCGGCCACATGTACTGCCAGGACGGCGTGACCTACATCAGCTCCAACCTCTTCGCCGAGAGCCTTAAGCAGCAGGGCCAGGAGATCACCGTCCCCGCCGGCCTGGACGACGTGTACGTCACCACGAAGTCGGGGGAGGGCTGCGACGCGTACTTCGCCCTGTCCCCGACCGGACGCTTCTCCCCGGCCGACGACGCCGAGGTGAACGGCACCCCGGCCCGCGCCGTGAAGGTGTCGGCGTCGGCGTCGGCCACGGACATGTACTACGTCAGCGCCGAGGACCCCGCGTACCTGCTGAAGCTGAAGTCGACGCGCGACGGCAGGACGAGCAGCACGACGTACGTGGACTTCGGCAAGGAGACGACCGTCACGCTCCCGAGCGCCGACAAGACCCTGACCATGGACGCGTTCCGCGCCAGGATCGGCGGTTGACAGGATCCACCTCACCCGTCCTTCAGGACCAGTTGGCCCCGCCGGCCCGTACAACAGCTCCGCCTACACGAACTCCTCTCCCCTTCGCGCGCCGCAACGCCGGCTCATCAGATGTGTGTTGCCGTCCGGCACATCGAGGTGTGGCCGGAACGACAGGCGGCACTCACGGGGAAGAGCCGATACGGTATTGGGTCAGTGGCCGCGTTTTCCCGGGAGAGGCGGTCAACAGGAAACATTTGGGGGGAACTTCATGTCGTTCGAGGAGGAATGGACTCAGCTTCGCGAGGCGGCGGCCGCGAGACGGAATGGCATGCGGATCAACAGCGGTCCGGCCGAGGTCGAGGGCGGAGGGGCAGCCGATCTGGTGGTCCACCGGGACTCCCTCGGAGCCATCGGGAACGACGCCTACGACCTGCGGGAACGGTTGTCGAGGCAGGGTGACCATGCCCGGCCCGCTACGTTCGAAGCGGCCACGGCGCTGACCAACGGTAACTTCACCAGTGGTTCGGCGGTGCTCAAGGTGCACGACAACTGGAAGGCCCACCTGAAGACGCTGCTGGACTCTTTGGCGCACATTTCCAATCACCTCGACTACACCAAAGCCCAGCATGCGAAGGATGAAATAAGGATTGAGGGAGATCTGGCTCCGATCTCCAAGCTCCGGGAGTACATGAAGTAGAGGGGGGTGAGCATGCTCAAGTACGAGGACATAGTCGATGCGCCGGTGGCGAAACTGAAGGCAGCTGCGGACGACTGGGCCAAGATGGCCGGTGACTTGGACAAGCTGGCCACCGACGCCGTCGACGGGATGAAGGCCAAGTCGGACAAGGCGGACTGGGAGGGGCTCAACGCGGGGGTCACCAAGGCGTTCGTCACCAAGACGGTCAAGGAGTTCGCGGACGCCGTGGCAGAGGCCGAGGGTGTGAAATTGATCCTCGAAGAGGGTCACGCGGTCATCAAGAAGGCCAAGACTGACCTGATCAACATCAGGGATCAGGAGGGTCCTGCGGCCGGGATCAAGGTGGACGCCGCGGGCAAGGTCAGCGCCCGCCATCCGATCGAGGACATTCCCGCCTTCGAGCGGGCCCATGACCCCGACTATCCCGAACTGGTACGGCAGCAGATCGAGAACATCGCTGCCTGGCAGAAGAAGATCGACCTGATCGTCGACAATTGCAATGACACCGATGTCTCCTTCAAGAACTCTCTCGAAGCCAATGTCACCGACCGCAAGGACTTCAACGCCCCGAAGTTCACGAAGATGGATCAGGAAGAGGCCTTCCGGGCTGCCGCGCTGGCCGCTAAGGGGCGTGACATCACGCACGCAGAAATCCAATCCTTCAACGAACTGCTGAGAGACAACCGAAATTCCGTAGATTTCTCGAAAGCCTTCTACGAGAAGCTCGGGCCGGAGAAGTCGCTTGCTTTCTTCGGGCAGCTCTCCACAGATACGTACGAGTACGGCAAGCTCGACGAGCAGCGGCTCAAGGACGTTCAGGAACTCCAGAAGAACTTGGGCCTCAACCTCGCCACCGCCTCCCACGACAAGGAGTTCACCGAGAAGTGGGGGTCCGAGCTGCGCAAGTTGGGCACAGAACGCATACCGCTCGCGAAGCACGACTACAACGGGCCGTTCGGCTACCAGCTGCTCGGCGGGATCATGCGGTACGGGAACTATGACGCGAAGTTCCTCAATCCGATCGCCGAGCACGTGGCGCAGCTGCACCGGAAGGATCCGTACATGTTCGCCGACAACAAGGTGGTGAACAGTCCGTTCAAGAATCCTTTCAACCCGTCCGGTGTGAACGGAGCGGGCTACGACCCGGCCACCGCCATGCTGGAGGCGCTTGGCAACAGCCCAGAGGCGGCGAAGAAGTTCTTCACCGATGAGCCGACCGCGTACAACGAGGACGGCACGGTCGACCGCGGTGCCAAGGCCGGCCTTGGTAAGGGCATCGACAACTACCTCGACCTTTTCGGGAACGAAAAGTGGGAGTCCTTCCCAGATGCCAACTCCCTCGGCCAGGATGAGCTGAAGGCATCGCGCGACCAGATGCCCGATGCCCTTGGGCATGCCCTGGAGGCGGCGACCCTCGGCTATCCGGCGGGGGAACCGGACGCGGGCGTGGTGCGGGACGCGGACCACGCTGCGGTCATGCAGCAAGTCATGGAGAAGTACGGGGCGGACGCCGGCCTGCTCAAGAAGCACGAGGCTATGGCCGACAGCCTGGGCACGATGGGCGCCGGCTACATCGACGACATCAACTGGGCGCTGGAGAAGAACGACGAGAACAGCCCCTTCGCACCGAACAAGGACCGTGACGGACGCCTCGACTTCGCGGACACCACGGATAGGAACGGCCGGAGCGTCGTCCGCGGCTTTCTCAGCACCCTGGGCCAACACCCGGATGCCTACGCGACAGTGTCGACAGCCGAGCAGCTCTATACGCGTAGCGTGCTGGAAGGTCAGGTGGGAGCCGACGGGAAGATCGACACCGGCGCGGCCAGGGCGACTGTGCACACGGGCGCCGAAGTACAGGGCATGCTTGATCAGTCACGGGCCGACCAGGTCGAGGCCACCAACCTCAAGACCCACGAGGACTACGAGAAGGCCGTGGCCAAGCGGGCCGGGTGGGTCGAGTTCGGTGCCGTGACCGGCGTGGCTGCGGGCGTCGCCTTTCTGCCCGAGATAGCGGCCGTAGGCACGGCGGCGGTCCTCATCCCGCTGGCCACCGACACGGCCGTCGGGGGCCTCGAACAGGCCATTGGCCAAGTGGTCGGCGATGTCGCCGACAACTCCGTGGACCAGCACAAGGAGAAGGTTGAGGAACTCACCCGGGTGGAGAAGACCAAGATCTACTCCGCGGGCGAGAGCATGGCAGAGTCTCCGATGGAGGAGTTCATGCGGCAGCACGGGGTGACCTCCGACAGTGAGTTCGGCCAGGACCTGAAGGGGTCGATGAGGATCGGCTACGCGACGGGCAACGACCGCGAGAACCAGCAGGGCAACGACCCGGAGACTGGCTGATCCCAGTGGGAGGAACGATGCCCGGGAGTGGTGGGGACGCGGAGGGAGACAGAGGGTGACCAACCGTAGGACCCGACAGGGGGGCCTCCTCGGGGCGGCCTTGACCGGCTTTCTGATCGTCGGGGCCACAAGCTGCTCGGGAGGGGACGACCGGGCCGAGAAAGAGCCGGACGCCCCGGTGGCGGCCGGATCTCTCTGCGGTGGTTCCGCCGTATCCACCGGCGCGGCCGAGGCACTGGAGACGATCACCGGGGCCTCGCGGTTCTATGCGGCGGGCGAGACGTCCACGGTCGCGCGTGCTGCGAAGGAGCTGGTCGAGGGTGCCACGTCCTCCGCCGTCATCGACGGGGAGGTCTGCCGCGTGTACACGGCCCGGAGCGAGCTCCGCATCACCTGGCGGTTGTCCGACGGCGCATCCGTGGACGACCCGGCGTCGAAGTTCAGCCTGCTGGACATGGGGGAGCGGGCGCTGGCCGCGCCGGACGGCGCGTTCCTCCGGTTCGCCTGCCGCAGCGAAAGGGTGCCGGGTTCCGGTCCGGTCCGTATCGACATCGGGGTGGAGCGTGGGGGGACGCCCACGGAACCCGAGGGCGACCCCGAGGCGTTGAAGGACGCCTACGCCACCGTCGCCCACTCCTTCTCCCTGGCCATGGCGAAGGAACTGGGCTGCGAGAACGACGGGCAGCTGAAGTCGAACCCTTCCCTGGACCGGTTGTGAGCCGGATCCGGCACGGCGGAACGGCCGCCCCCGTACGGTGGGGGGCGGCCGTTCCGCCGTTGTCCTCCGGCCCGCCCGACAGGCCGGGGCCGCTGGAGACCGTGACCGGATTCGAACCGGTGTAACTCGAGTTGCAGTCGAGCCCCTGAACCACTCGGGCACACGGTCGGGGTGTTCTCGCGTTCCTTCCTCGCGCTCTCGACCGTACGGGCCCGGTGTGACGCCCCTCAAGGGCGCGGGACGCCGCGCAACGCGACTGCCATACGCCGTTCACGCCCCGCCCGTACGACCTAGGACCAAGGACGGGTCCGCTCTCCCCCCATCGACAGGGTCAACCCGGCATTTCGGCCCTTACTCTTAGGTCCATGAGCGCCCTCGAACCCCGTGACGCCGATGTCACCGTCCCCGTCGTCGACACCACCGCCCCACCGATTGAGGGCGTGCTCGGCCGTACCTACCGGGCACTCAGCGTCGGCATCGTCTCCGTCGTGCTGCTCATCGCCTTCGAGGCGACCGCCGTCGGTACGGCGATGCCGGTGGCGGCCCGGGAACTGCACGGTATCCCGCTCTACGCGTTCGCCTTCTCCGCGTACTTCACCACCAGCCTGTTCGCCATGGTGCTCTCCGGGCAGTGGGCCGACCGGAACGGCCCGCTCGCGCCGCTCGCCTCGGGGATCGGGGCGTTCGGCGCCGGGCTGCTGCTCTCCGGGACGGCGGGCGGCATGTGGATGTTCATCCTGGGGCGGGCCGTCCAGGGCGTGGGCGGCGGCCTCGTCATCGTGGCGCTGTACGTCGTCATCAGCCGGGCGTACCCGGAGCGGATCCGTCCGGCGATCATGGCCGCGTTCTCCGCCGCCTGGATCGTCCCGTCCGTCGTCGGGCCGCTCGCCGCCGGGACCGTGACCGAACACCTCGGGTGGCGCTGGGTCTTCGTCGGCATCCCGGTGCTCATCCTGCTCCCGCTCGGCCTCGCGCTGCCCGCGATCCGGCGGATGGCGTCCGGCCCGGCCGACGCCGCCGCGGGGGCTCAGTCGTTCGACCGGCGGCGGCTCCGGCTCGCTCTGGGGATCTCGCTGGGAGCGGGTCTGCTCCAGTACGCCGGGCAGGACCTGCGGTGGCTCTCGCTGCTGCCCGCCGTGGCCGGTGCCGCGCTGCTCGTGCCCGCCGTGCTCGGGCTGCTGCCCCGGGGGACGGTGCGGGCCACGCGGGGGCTGCCCGCGGTGATCCTGCTGCGCGGGATATCCGCCGGGTCGTTCATCGCGGCCGAGTCGTTCGTGCCGCTGATGCTGGTGACCCAGCGCGGACTGACCCCGACCCTGGCCGGGCTGTCCCTCGCCGCGGGCGGACTGACCTGGGCCCTCGGCTCGTACGTCCTGGCGCGCCCCCGGCTTGAGCCGCACCGCGAGTCCCTGATGGTCGTCGGCATGGTGCTGGTGGCCCTCTCCATCGCGGCGGCACCGGCCGTACTGATCGAGGCGGTGCCGGTGTGGACGCTGGCGGCGGTCTGGGGGGTCGGCTGCTTCGGCATGGGCATGGTGATCGCCTCGACGAGTGTGCTGCTGCTGAAGCTGTCGGCCCCGGGGGAGGCCGGAGGCAACTCCGCCGCCCTCCAGATCTCCGACGGGCTGGCCAACGTGTTGCTGCTCACCGGCGGCGGGGCCGCGTTCGCCGCGCTCGGCGGCGGCACGGTGGGCGCGGCGGTGCACGGGGCGGCGGCGGACGGCGCGACCGGATCGCACCCCGGGGCGTTCACGGCGGTGTTCCTGCCGATGGCGGTGGTGGCCGCGGTGGGGGTGTGGGTGGCCGGCCGGGTACGGGTGACGCCGTAGGCACCGTCTCCGGCGCCCGGCCCGCGCCCCGGCCCCGACCCCGTGGACCGGCCTCGCCCCACCCGTGGGCAGGGCCCCCGCACCCAGGCACCGGCCCCGCCCACGCCGACGGCGCCCCGCCCGGACCGCTCTCTGTGAGGCCGGTCTCAGCCGTGGCGGACCCCGGCCGGTCCGGGCCGGGTCCGGTCGTGTGCGCCGGTAGGGTGGCCCGGTTGTCGTATCGCGTACGGGTCCTCCCGGCCCGTACCGACAGTGCCCCCACGTACCCGAGTGCCCTGAACCGGAGACCGTGACTACTACAGCCTCCTCCCACCACCTCTCACCCGCCTTTCCCGGCCGCGCCCCCTGGGGGACGGCCGGCAAGCTGCGCGCCTGGCAGCAGGGCGCCATGGAGAAGTACGTCCAGGAGCAGCCACGCGACTTCCTCGCCGTCGCGACGCCCGGCGCCGGCAAGACCACCTTCGCGCTGACCCTCGCCTCATGGCTGCTGCACCACCACGTGGTGCAGCAGATCACCGTCGTGGCGCCCACCGAGCACCTGAAGAAGCAGTGGGCGGAGGCCGCCGCCCGGATAGGCATCAAGCTCGACCCCGACTACAGCGCCGGACCCGTCAGCAAGGAGTACCACGGGGTCGCGATCACGTACGCGGGCGTCGGCGTACGCCCGATGCTGCACCGCAACCGCTGCGAGCAGCGCAAGACGCTGGTGATCCTCGACGAGATCCACCACGCCGGCGACTCGAAGTCCTGGGGCGAGGCCTGCCAGGAGGCGTTCGACCCGGCGACCCGGCGGCTGGCGCTCACCGGCACGCCGTTCCGCTCCGACACCAACCCGATCCCCTTCGTGGCGTACGAGGAGGGCAACGACGGCATCCGCCGCTCCTCGGCCGACTACACGTACGGCTACGGCAACGCGCTCGCCGACGGTGTCGTCCGCCCCGTGATCTTCCTCAGCTACAGCGGCAACATGCGCTGGCGCACCAAGGCCGGTGACGAGATCGCCGCCCGGCTGGGCGAACCGATGACCAAGGACGCGATCGGGCAGGCCTGGCGCACCGCGCTCTCGCCCACCGGCGACTGGATCCCCAACGTCCTGGCCGCCGCCGACAAGCGGCTGACCGAGGTGCGCAAGGGCATCCCGGACGCGGGCGGACTGGTCATCGCGACGGACCAGGAGTCGGCGCGCGAATACGCCAAGATCCTCAAGAAGATCACCGGCGACCGCCCCACCGTGGTCCTCTCCGACGAGAAGGCCGCGTCCAAGAACATCGACAAGTTCAGCCAGGACGGATCACGCTGGATGGTCGCGGTCCGGATGGTGTCGGAGGGCGTGGACGTGCCGCGTCTCGCCGTCGGCGTGTACGCCACCACCATCTCCACGCCGCTCTTCTTCGCCCAGGCCGTGGGGCGTTTCGTACGGTCGCGGCGGCGCGGCGAGACGGCGTCCGTGTTCCTGCCGACCATCCCGATGCTGCTCGACTTCGCGAACGAGATGGAGGTCGAGCGCGATCATGTGCTCGACAAGCCGAAGAAGGGCAGCGACGAGGAGAACCCCTTCGCGGAGGAGGACCAGCTCCTCGCGGACGCGGAGAAGCTGGAGGACGAGGAGACCGAGGACCAACTGCCCTTCGAGGCACTGGAGTCCGACGCGGTCTTCGACCGGGTGCTGTACGACGGGGCCGAGTTCGGCATGCAGGCCCACCCGGGCAGCGAGGAGGAGCAGGACTACCTGGGCATCCCGGGGCTGCTCGAACCCGACCAGGTGCAGTTGCTCCTCCAGAAGCGGCAGACCCGGCAGATCGCGCACAGCAGGCAGAAGCCGGCCTCGGAGGCGGACCTCCTGGAGAAGCCCGCGGAGGCCAGGCCGGTCGTCACGCACAAGCAGTTGCTGGAGCTGCGCAAGCGGCTCAACACCATGGTCTCGGCCTACACCCACCAGAGCGGCAAGCCGCACGGGGTGATCCACACGGAGCTGCGCCGGGTGTGCGGCGGCCCGCCGAGCGCGGAGGCGACGGCCGGGCAGATCCAGGACCGGATCACGAAGGTCCAGGAGTGGGCCACGCGGATGCGGTGAGCCGGGCGGCCGGCCGGCCGGCACGTGGTGGCAGCCGTGCGAGCCGGCGGAGGCCCGTGGGCGCCGTGGGCCTCTTGGGTGCCCGTGGGGGGTGCTCCGCAACGATCGCGGAGCACCCCCCACGGTGAGCGGGCGGCGGCGCTTCGCCCGCCGGGGAACCGTCGGTCAGCCGGACGTGGGGGCGGGCAGCTTCGCCGGCAGGTTCGCCTCGGAGGCACAGCCCGCTTCCTCGGCCAGGGCACGGGACACGTCGTTGAGGACGGTCATCCGGTCTTCGGCCGTGCTCGCGGGGTCCACCTGGTTCCGGGCGCCGTACATCTCCGCCTTGACGTAGGGCGTTCTTCCCTCGGGCCCCTCGGCAGGGCACGCGAAGTAGAGACTGGTGCCGAAGTTCTCGTCCGCAGCGGCGTACAGCCCGATCGGGAAGAGCAGCCGGTCACCGTCCTCGTCCTCGGCCGGGTCGGGATGCTGTGAGTCGGAGCTGAAACGGATCGTGACGAGCGGCAGACCGCTCTTGTCGGATGCCTTGTACAGGAGGCACTCGTGCACGTCGGTGTAGTCGGCCTGAAGGTCCTTCGCGGCTTGCTTCAGCGACCACCGGTAGTCCGGGTCGTCGGCGATCTGGATCTCCGTGAAGCGTTCGGTGCCTCCGATGCGGTCCAGTGCCTCCGCACCCGTCGAGGACAGCGCGCCGTCGCACACCTGGGGCGCCGAAAGGGCATCCGGCTGTTTCCCCGCTCCCTGGTCGTCGCTGCACGCGCTCGCACCACCGAGGACGAGCACCGCGCATAGGGCCGCCCGGATGGGCGTCCTGGACGTGTCGGGGATACCGCCGCGCCGTTTGGCGGAGCGGTCGCGGTACGGGGTGGACGGCCAGCGCCCGGAGCGTTCCCACATCAGCCGTTCTCCACCGCCTGCATGACCTGGAACTCCTGTCTGACCGGTTCCGCAGATCGAACATCCAGAGACTCGGGGACGAAACGCCCCCTGCCCACCAGCCCGGGGCCAACTCCCTTGCACGTGGCCACCTGCTGCCCAAGACCGTGGCTCATCTTCGCACCTGCGGGCTCCCGTCGGCTCAGTTCCGTCCGCAGCACAGTGGTTGCGGTTCTCACCGAAGTGCCGCCTGCCCGGCATATCGGCGCAGAGGCGCCTCGCGATCGACGCGGGCCGACCGGAACTCGCAACCGGATAGGTCATCTGCTTATGCTACCGTCCCTCAAACGGATGAACTATCCGATTATTTGGTGGAGGACCTCATGACGAAGACAGCCGTGGTCACGGCCGGCACGGGCGGCATCGGCCTGGAGACGGCACTGGGGCTGGCCGCCGCGGGATTCGCCGTCACCGTGATCGGTCGCGACGCCGACCGGGGTGCCAGGGCGGTCGAGCGGATCAACGCGGAGCAACCCGCGCACCCGGGCCGGTTCCTCTCCGCCGACCTGGCTTCGCTCGACCAGGTCCGAGCGCTGGCCGACACGCTCGCAGCCGAGCACGCGGCGTCGGGGGAACCGTTGACGGTGCTGGTCAACAACGTGGGGGCGATGTTCGCCCGGCGGCAGCACATCGACGGCGTCGAAGCGTCGTTCGTGGTCAATCACCTGTCGCCGTACCTGCTGACCGAGCTGTTGCTGCCCACGCTCACGGCGGGGGCACCCAGCCGAGTCGTGAACGTGACCTCGGCCGCGGTCGTCGCCGCCAGGCGGGTGTTCGACGACGTCGAGCCGCCGGGCGGCTACTACGGCTTCCACTGGTACGGGCGTGCCAAGCTGGCCAACCTCGCCTACCTGCTTGACCTGGCGAAGAGGCTGCGGGGTACGGGCGTGTCGGTCTTCGCCGCCGACCCTGGTGGCGCCGCGACCGACATGACCAACGGCACCCTCACCGACCCGAAGATCGTCTCCCCGCCGTTGCGGCTGTTGTGGCCGCTGGTGCGCCGCCGGTTCGAACGCTCCACCTCCGGCTCCGCATCCGTGGCCGCCCGGCCCTCGATCACCGCCGCCACCGACCCCGCGCTGACCGGCCGGACCGGCCTCGTCATCGGCCCCTCGGCCGATCCCGTCGCCCCGTTCCGCGCCGCGACCGACCCCCGTGTCGCCGACGCCGTGCGTCGGCTCAGTCAGGCGCACGCGCCTGTGGCCACTTCGGCGAACACGGAGCACCTCACGTGAGCCCGGGGCCGACGCCGTCCGCAGGACTACCGCCGTCCGCGTACCACCCAGGTTCGCGAGCGCCCGGAAACGCCCGCATATGATCACCTGACCGGCCCGTGAACCAAGACGAGCAACCAGGGACACTCCCCATGACGACCGCACCGCTGCGCAAGGACGCCGCCCGCAACTGGGAACGGATCGTGGCGATCGCCCGTTCCCTGGTCGACCAGGGCGCCACCCTGCAGCTCAACGATGTCGCACACCGGGCCGGCCTCGGGGTTGCCACCGTCTACCGGCACTTCCCCACCCCTGAAGCACTGCTGGAGACCGTCGCCGCCCCCTGCCTCGAAGGCCTCGTCGGCCATGGCAGGCAAGCCCTGGCCGACGCCGACCCCTGGCGGGCGCTGGAGGGCTTCCTGTCCCGCGTCCTCGAAGCACAGCTCACCGAGGCAGCCCTGCCCCCGGTCGCCGCAGCCGCCGTGGACGCCCTGCCGCGGACCACGGAACTCAAAGAGTCGCTCGCGTCGGCCGGCACCGAGCTCCTCGACCGGGCCCGTGACGCCGGAGCCGTCCGGCCGGACCTCGCCGCCCGCGACCTGGTCCCGCTCATGTGCGGCATCGCCCATGCCGTGAACGTCCACGGCGGCACCCCCGCCGACAAGGCCGAAACCGCCCGCCGCTACCTCGGCACCCTGCTCGAAGGCGTGCGCCCCGCGCCGTCGCACGCGTGACGTCCACGACCTGCCCGGCGGTCTGCCGCCCCCGCGCGACCGACACGCCGCCGATCACGGCTGAGGTCGGGGCAGCCGGGGAGTGAGGAAGTTGTACCGGATGGTGCCCGTCCCCGGCTCGTCGGCCGGCTTAAGGGACCGTGAGCACGATCTTGCCTTGGATGTGCCCCTGGGCGGCGCGCTTGTGTGCCGCTTGGGCGTCCGCGAGCGCGAACGTGCTGTCGATGGCGACGCGGATCGTGCCCGCGTCCATCAGCCGTCCCAGTTCCGCGAGCTGAGCGCCGTTCGCTCGTACCTGCGTGCCGGATACGGTGAGGCCCAGCCTCGCGTTCTCCTCGTCGTCGAACTCTCCGAAGTACACCGGGTACAGCGCGCCGCCGCGCTTGAGAGTGGGCAGGAAGCGTCGGCTTTCGGGGCCCCCGACGGCGTCCAGGACGAGGTCGATGTCCCGGACGACGTCCTCGGGTCGCTGCTTGGTGTAGTCGATGAACTCGTCGGCGCCGAGGTCGCGAAGGAAGGTCTCGTGGGGGCCGGAGGCCACGGCGATGACGCGGGCCCCCTTCCACTTGGCCAGTTGCAGGGCGAGGTGGCCGACGCCGCCGCCGGCTCCGTTGACGAGCACCGTGGTGTCGCTGCCCAGCGCCATGGGGCGGTGCCTTGCCTCCTGGAACGGGGAGGGGTGGTCGTGCCCGACGTCGATCAGGTACTGCCACGCCGTCAGCCCCGACATGGGCAGCGCGGCAGCGTGCGTGTGGTCCACGGTGGCCGGCTTGGGCGCGAGGTCGGACGCGGGTGCGGTGACGTACTCGGCGTACGCGCCGCTCTGCATCAGGACGGGAAAGCGCAGCAGCCCCACCACCTCGTCCCCGGGGGTGAAGCCGGGGACATCGGCGGCGACGGCTTCCACGACACCCGAGATGTCGGTCCCCGGGATCAGGGGCAGGTCGAACGGAGGCCTGAACTCGGCAGGGATGCCGGGCATGCCCTCGCGTACGTACCAGTCGGGCGGGTTGAGACCGACCGCCCTCACACGGACGAGTACCTCGCCGGAGGCCGGTTCGGGAACTGCCACCTCCTCGTGACGCAGCACCTCGGCGCCGCCGAACTCGTGCAGCTGGATCGCCTTCATCATGCGGGTCGGCATCGTGTTCCTCCTGGCTACGAACATGGGTATACGCTTATTCGGATCAGTGGACCACATAAGTGGTTCGCTGATCCGAATATATGGATCAGTGAACCGATTGGTCAAGCGAGGAGACCGATGCGAGCCGACGCACAGAGGAACCGCGACCATCTGCTCGCCGTGGCGGGGCCCGTCGTGGCCGAGCAGGGCATCGACGTGTCGATGCGCGACATCGCGCGCAGGGCCGATGTCGGCCTCGCGACGCTGCTGCGGCACTTCCCGACGCGCGAGGCGCTCCTGGAGGGCCTGCTCCACGCGAGCTTCGGCGACCTGACGTCCAGGGCGAGCGAGCTTGAGGCGGCGCACGCGGCCGAGGACGCTCTCGTCTCATGGGTGCGGGACTGCGTCGCCTGGACAACCGAGTACCGAGGGGTGACCGTGCTGATGGCGGCGGCCATCGAGGACCCCGAATCCGCCCTCCACGCCTCGTGCGTCACCCTGCGCGCAGCCGGTGCCCGGCTCCTCGTCCGGGCTCAGGCCACGGGCGCGGCCCGGGACGACATCGACGGCGACGACCTCTTCGCCCTGATCGCCATGCTCGCGTGGGTCGGCGATCAACCCGCACTCGCGCCCCGTGCCAACCACCTCTTCGACCTCGTCACCGGCGCTGTACTGACGCGCGCGGAAGGCGACCGGGGCGTGCGGACGCGGTGAGCGTCCGGGCCCGGTTGTCCTCCCGGAAGGGGGTGCGGGGGCGTGAGGGGTGGTTCGTGAGCGCGGGGCGGCGAAAATTTTTTCGCGATTTCTTCACCGTGAGTTAACAGTGGTTTACATGTGATGTACGGAGCGTCGCGAGACGTCACCCGACATGGACGCGCGTAGATGTTCGAGTTCCGGACGGTTCTGCGCTGACCGGCGGTTATACCGTCGCGCTCCGGCGGGCGACCGGATTCTGGACGAGGGCTTCCGCTGAGCGGACCCGCTCGCTAATGTCCCCGAAACATGAACGCGCCGTGGCAGCGTGGCCGCGGTGCGCAGCCGGTGCCATAGCCACTCGGGGGGCCTCTCGGTGCGTCGCCGATGGGACCGGCGCCGCCACCTCGTAGAGGAAACCGCCCCACTCACCACAGAGGGAGAGGGCGTCGTGACCGCAGAGACCTCCCAGACGCTCGACCGGGGACTGCGTGTCCTCAAACTGCTCGCCGATACCGATCACGGCCTGACCGTCACCGAGCTGTCCAACAAGCTCGGCGTCAACCGCACCGTGGTCTACCGACTGCTCGCCACCCTGGAACAGCACTCCCTCGTACGGCGTGACCTGGGCGGGCGGGCCCGAGTGGGCCTGGGCGTCCTCCGCCTGGGCCGTCAGGTGCATCCGCTCGTCAGGGAGGCGGCGCTGCCCGCGCTGCGGTCCCTGGCCGAGGACATAGGGGCGACGGCCCACCTCACCCTGGTCGACGGGGCCGACGCGCTCGCGGTCGCCGTGGTGGAGCCGACCTGGACCGACTACCACGTGGCCTACCGCGCCGGCTTCCGGCACGCGCTGGACCGGGGCGCGGCGGGCCGGGCGATCCTCACCGCCCGGCAGAAGGCGCTCGCCGACGACCCGGGCTACACCCTCACCCAGGGCGAACTGGAGGCCGGCGCCTGCGGGGCGGCGGCCCCGCTGGTCGGGGTGTCGGGCGTGGAGGGCAGCGTGGGGGTGGTGATGCTCGCCGACGCCGTACCGGAACGGGTCGGGCCCCGCGTGCTCGACGCCGCCCGCGAGGTGGCGGACGCGTTGCGCTGAGCGCGGGCGCCGCGCCGGGGCGGGCAGCCGGGCCGCCCGCCCCGGCTGCCCGCGCCGACCGTACTTCGGACGTGGGGCTTCCGCGCCGGGCCGCACCCTGGACAGGGGCCCCGCGCCGTGGCCCACCCCTTGCCGGGTGTGTCCCCGCGCCAGGCCGTCCAGCGCTTCCCGCCCTGACGGCGTACGGGGAACGGCCGGGCGGGCGGTTAGATTGGGCGGGTGCTTCCTCGTCTCTCGCGCCCCCGTACCCTCGCGCTCTGCGCCCTGCCCGTCCTCGCGCTCTTCGGTACGGCGGTGCTGGCCCCGCTCCCCTTCACCCTGGCCCAGCCGGGTACGACCGCGAACGTCCTCGGTGACGACAAGGGCACGCCGGTCATCACGATCGAGGGCACCCCGACCCGCGCCACCGACGGCAAGCTGCTGATGACGACGATCATCGCGACCGGGCCGAAGGCGGACGTCGGTATCGGGGACGTCGTCGACGGCTGGTTCCGGACCGACCGGGCCGTCATGCCGCGCGACTCCGTCTATCCGAGCGGCGGTTCGGAGAAGGAGATCGAGCGGCACAACCTCCAGGACATGCGCGAATCGCAGAACGTCGCGGTCGAGGCGGCACTGAACTACCTGGACGAGAAGCCCGGTTCGGTGGACGTCACCCTCCACCTCGCCGACGTCGGAGGCCCCAGCGCCGGTCTGTTCTTCGCGCTCGGCATCATCGACAAACTGGCGGGCGACGGCTCGGGCGGCGATCTGACCGGCGGGCGTACGGTCGCGGGTACGGGCACGATCGAGGCCGACGGGACGGTCGGCGCGGTCGGCGGGGTGTCCCTGAAGACGCAGGCCGCCCGCCGTGACGGTGCGACCGTCTTCCTGGTGCCGAAGGCGGAATGCGGTCAGGCGAAGGCCGAGAAGCCCGAGGGGCTGCGCCTGATCCCCGTCACCACGCTGAAGAACGCGGTGTCCTCGCTACGGGCGCTGGACCGGGGCGGCAAGGTCCCGAGCTGCTGACCGACCGCGTCAGGCCGTGCGCGCGGCGCGGACCGGTACGGGCCGGCTCTGGGTGAGGCGCAGGCCCAGCTCGACCATCGTCCAGCCCATCCGGTGCCGCAGACCGGGACCGGGAACCCTGGCCTCGGCCGCCTCGTCCCGCAGGTCGGTGGAGCGGTAGGTGTGCAGCATGGCGTGGATGTCGGAGTGCATGGCGGTTCCCCCCAGTGGGTCGTGTGTGAGTGGTCAGTCGGTCGGGCGCGGAAACATGTGCAGCTGGGTGCGGACGACGGCCGATCCCTCGGTGCCCTCCGGGACCAGGTTGCGGTAGCTGTCCACCAGCTCGTGGATCTTCTTGGCGAGCTCCAGCGAGAGCTCCGGGGTGAGGCGCACCTTGAAGTCGCTGACGTCCATGCCGCGCAGCCACTCCTCGGGCCATTCGTGCATGGTCCCGAGCCAGGTGCCCAGCTCCTGGGCGTGCAGGGTGGCGACCTCGTGGAGGACCACCCCTATGGCGCCGCGCACCTCCGGGTCCGTGTGGTTCATGAACTCGGTGGGGGGCCCGAACGCCGTGCCCTCGTGCGCCGACTTCCACCAGCGCTCGCGCCCCTTGCCGCGTGTCGGGTCGTCCTCCACGAAGCCGTACGCCGCGAGCTGCCGCAGGTGGTAACTGGTGGCGCCGCTGGACTCGCCGAGCCGGTCGGCGAGGCGGGACGCGGTGGCCGGGCCGTACTCCCGGAGGGTGTTCAGCAGCCGGATGCGCAGGGGGTGGGCGAGGCCGCGCAGGGTGCGGGCGTCGACCTGGTGGATGTTCAGCTTGTCCGGCGCGGGGGCCGGACCGTCCTCGGGTTCGCTGGTTGGCATGCCATGACTGTAGGGCTTACAAAGACATCTTTGCAAGTACTTCTTTGCATCGAGTTCTTTGCAGCGGATTCTTTGCGCTCCGGTCGCGCGCGCTCCGGTCGCGTGCCCCGGTGGCGGGCGCTCCGGTCGGCGTCCCTCGCCCGGTCGGCGCCCCGCCCCTCAGTCGGCGTCCCGTGCCGCCTGCTCGACGAGCGGGATGACGCGCAGGGGCACCGGGTTCTCCATCACGATCGCCGTCGAGGCCCGGACGATGCCGCCGTAGCCGACGACGCGGTCGATGACGCGTTGCAGATCGGCGTTGGAGCGCGCCACCAGCCGGCAGAGCATGTCGCCCTGCCCGGTCGTGGTGTGCAGCTCCAGCACCTCCGGCACGCCGCTCAGATGGGCCCGTACGTCCGCCCCCTGCCCCTGCTCGATCTCCAGGGTGGCGAAGGCGGTGACCGGGTAGCCCAGCGCCGCCGGATCGACGTCCGGGCCGAAACCGCGGATGACGCCGTTCGACTGAAGCCGGTCCATCCGCGCCTGCACCGTCCCGCGCGCCACCCCGAGCCGCCGGGACGCCTCCAGTACACCGATGCGTGGTTCCCGTGCCAGCAGCACGATGAGCCGGCCGTCCAGATGATCGATCGCCATGGTCGTCTCCCGATGGTCACCCTGTACAGATAGTGCGCCCATGGTGGCCAACCGCTGGTCAGATTGCCCAGTGAATACGCGAACTATTGCGCACCTTGCGAAGCGGCGGGAACCTTCGGACATGACTGAGACTGTGCACACCACACCCGACACCGCTCGGCAGGCCGACCCCTTCCCGGTCAAGGGAATGGACGCGGTGGTCTTCGCGGTGGGCAACGCCAAGCAGGCGGCGCACTACTACTCGACCGCCTTCGGCATGAAGCTCGTCGCCTACTCCGGACCGGAGAACGGCAGCCGTGAGACCGCGAGTTACGTCCTGACCAACGGCTCCGCCCGCTTCGTCCTCACCTCCGTCATCAAGGCGTCCACCGAGTGGGGCACCTTCCTCGCCGACCACGTGAGCGCCCACGGCGACGGCGTGGTCGACCTCGCCATCGAGGTGCCGGACGCCCGCGCGGCGTACGCGTACGCCGTCGAGCACGGCGCCACCGGCATCACCGAGCCGCACGAGGTCAAGGACGAGCACGGCACCGTCGTCCTGGCCGCCATCGCCACGTACGGCAAGACCCGCCACACCCTGGTCGAGCGCGGCGGCTACGACGGCCCGTACCTCCCGGGCTACGCCGCGGCCGACCCGATCGTGGAGCCGCCCTCCAAGCGCACCTTCCAGGCCGTCGACCACTGCGTCGGCAACGTCGAACTCGGCCGGATGAACGAGTGGGTGTCGTTCTACAACACGGTCATGGGCTTCACCAACATGAAGGAGTTCGTGGGCGACGACATCGCCACCGAGTACTCCGCCCTGATGTCGAAGGTCGTCGCCGACGGCACGCTGAAGGTGAAGTTCCCGATCAACGAACCGGCGGTCGCGAAGAAGAAGTCGCAGATCGACGAGTACCTGGAGTTCTACGGCGGCGCGGGCGTCCAGCACATCGCGCTCGCCACGAACGACATCGTCGGCTCCGTGCGCGCGATGCGGGCGGCCGGTGTGCAGTTCCTGGACACCCCCGACTCGTACTACGACACGCTCGGCGAGTGGGCGGGCGAGACCCGCGTGCCCGTGGAGACGCTGCGTGAGCTGAAGATCCTCGTCGACCGCGACGAGGACGGCTACCTGCTCCAGATCTTCACCAAGCCGGTCCAGGACCGCCCGACCGTCTTCTTCGAGATGATCGAGCGGCACGGGTCGATGGGCTTCGGCAAGGGCAACTTCAAGGCCCTGTTCGAGGCGATCGAGCGCGAGCAGGAGAGGCGCGGCAACCTGTAGGCCGGGCCGGGTACGCACGACGGAACGGGCCCTCCACCGGGAGGGCCCGTTCCGCCGTCACCACCGATCCGGACCAGGACCGGGACCGGGTCCGGACCGGAATCCGGCGTCCGGCCCCGGCACCGCCCGAGAACGGATCCCGGGCCCCCGACCGGTGATCCGGCGCCCGGTCCCGGCACCGCCCAGATCCGGCACCCGGCCGCTTCCGCCAGCTCAGGGGGCGGCCGCCGCGGCGGCCTTCACCCCGGTGCCCGGCTCCCCGCCCGGAGTCCGGGCGGGTGCCGCGCTCGGTGCGGCGGCGCCCGGCCCGCCCGGCGCCGCCCCCTTCGGGGAACCCGCCTCCTCCGACGCGGCCCCCTGCCCACTTCCGGTCCCGCCCGCGGGCCCGGACGGCTCGGGAGCCACCGGCGCGGCGGCCTGGCCCGACGGCGGCCGGACCTCCGCCGGGCCGCCCGGGTCCGGCTCGCCCAGCGACTCCAGGGCCTCCTCGGCCAGGGGAGCGGCCAGCGGGGAGAAGTCCGGGTTGGTCCGGAGCGCCTCCTCCAGGCGCCCGCGCGCCGGCCCGTCCTGACCGAGGGCGCTCTCGATCACGCCCAGGTGGTAGGCGTACGAGGCGTTCCGTACGCCGCTCTCCAGCGCGCGCTCCGCGTACTGCACGCCCTCCTCGGTCCGGCCCGCCCGGTGCAGCGCCCAGCCCAGCGCGTCCGCCACCTCCGCGCTGCGGCGCAGCTCCGCCCACTCCTTCTCCATCAGCTCCACCGCGGCCTCGGGGTCGCCGTGGTCGGCCTCGAAGCGGGCCTCGGTCAGGGACTCGTCGACCCCGGCGGCCTTCGCCGTGCCGAGCAGTTCGCGGAGCTTGCCGTACTGGGTGCGGGCGTCGCCGTCCAGGCCCGACGCCTCGTAGAGCTCACCCAGTTCGAGGACGTACCGCGGGTCCGGCAGCTTCGCCGTCACCGTGAGGTAGTCGGCGAGCGCCTCGTCCGTGCGGTCCAGGGCGGCCAGGGCGCGGGCCCGGCCGGCCAGGGAGACGAGGTGGCCGCGGTCGGTGCGCAGGGCGCCCTCGTACTGGGCGAGGGCCTCCGCCGGTTCGCCGCGCTCCCACGCCAGTTCACCCAGCCGGTGCAGCGCGTCGGCCTTCTCGGCGGGGGTCCTGGCGTGGTCGGCGGCCTCCTGGGCGGTGGCCAGGGCGTCCTCGCGCCAGCCCTGGCCGCGGTACATGTCCGAGGTCCGGCCCAGCGCGGCCACGCCGCCCCGCAGCGACCCGAACGTCTCCGTGGCCTTCGCCGCCGCCCCGTAGTCGCCCAGGCCGTTGTACGCGTCGATCAGGACCGGGTACGCCGTCCAGCTCTTCGGCTGCCGCGCGCGGACCGTCTCGCCCCACTTCTTCGCGGCCACGTAGTCGTGCCGGGCGTTGGCGAGTGCGCCGAGCGCGGCCCAGGCCTGGGTGTTCCCGCGTTCGCCGGGCTGCGCGGCCAGCGAACGTTGCAGGGCCTTCTCGGCGCGCGTGAAGTACGCCGCGTCGGCCGCCCGGCTGCCCCACTCCGTGTACGCCGTGCCGAGCACCGCCCAGGCCGGCGCGTCCGAGGGATGGGTCTCCACCCACTTCTGCCGGTCACCGATCAGCGCGGTGAGGTCGGACAGCGACGCCGGGGACCCGGCCGCCGCCGCGGCCTCGGCGCGGGCCACCGGCCCCGGGGCGGGCGTCGCGGCCGGCTCCTCCTCGTCGGGTACGGCGACCAGCGCACCGGCCACGAGCACCGCGGCGGCCACGGCGCCGAAGGCCGCCCTGCGCAGGGTGGTCCGCATCGGCGGGGGAGGCGGTGACACGGCCGTCGCACCTTCCGGCGGCAGGGGGGAGGCGGGGGGCTCCGGGTTCTGCTGCGGCTTGGCATCCATGGCCATCACTCTGCGTCAGTACGACGATCACATCGCGCTCCGGGGAGGGCGGCGTGGAAGGGTTCACACCATTGGCCCCGGATGCCACGCTGGGACCATGGACGCTCTCGTCGAACGACTCCGCGCGGGACTGCCGGCCGCGGCCGTGCTCACGGACCCGGACGTCACCGCCTCGTACGCCCACGACATGGCGAGCTTCTGCGACGCGGGCACCCCCGCCGTCGTCGTGCTGCCGCGCACGGTCGAGGAGGTCCAGCACGTCATGCGGACCGCCACCGCGCTACGGGTCCCGGTGGTGCCCCAGGGGGCCCGGACGGGCCTGTCGGGCGCGGCCAACGCCACCGACGGCTGCGTCGTGCTCTCCCTGGTGAAGATGGACCGGATCCTGGAGATCAGCCCGGTGGACCGGATCGCCGTGGTCGAACCCGGCGTCGTCAACGCCACCCTGTCCCGGGCGGTCGGCGAACACGGGCTGTACTACCCGCCGGACCCCTCCAGCTGGGAGACGTGCACCATCGGCGGCAACATCGGCACCGCGTCCGGCGGCCTGTGCTGCGTGAAGTACGGGGTCACCGCCGAGTACGTCCTCGGGCTCCAGGTCGTGCTGGCCGACGGACGGCTGCTCGACACCGGCCGCCGCACGGCCAAGGGCGTGGCCGGATACGACCTCACCCGGCTCTTCGTCGGCGCCGAGGGCACCCTCGGCATCGTGGTCAAGGCCGTCCTCGCGCTGCGGCCGCAGCCGCCCCGCCAGCTGGTCCTGGCCGCCGAGTTCCCCTCCGCCGCCACCGCCTGCGACGCGGTCTGCCGGATCATGGAGCGCGGACACACCCCTTCACTCCTCGAACTGATGGACCGTACGACGGTCCGGGCCGTCAACGCCATGGCCGGCATGGGGCTTCCGGAGTCCACCGAGGCGCTGCTGCTCTGCGCCTTCGACACGCCGGACCCGGCCGCCGACCTCGCGGCCGTGGGGGAGCTGTGCACCGCGGCCGGGGCCACCGAGGTGGTGCCCGCGGAGGACACCGCCGAGTCCGAACTCCTCCTCCAGGCCCGCCGCCTGTCGCTCCCCGCGCTGGAGACCGTCAAACCGGCCACGATGATCGACGACGTGTGCGTCCCGCGCTCCCGGCTCGGCGCGATGCTGGAGGGCACCGCGGCGGTGGCCGAGAAGTTCGGCCTCACCATCGGGGTCTGCGCCCACGCCGGGGACGGCAACACGCACCCCGTCGTCTGCTTCGACCACACCGACCCCGACGAGTCCGGCAGGGCCCGTGCCTCCTTCGACGAGATCATGGCGCTCGGCCTCGAACTGGGCGGCACCATCACCGGCGAACACGGCGTCGGCGTACTGAAGAAGGAGTGGCTCGCCCGCGAACTGGGCGAGGTCGGTGTGGAGTTGCAGCGCGCCGTCAAGGCGGCCTTCGATCCCCTGGGGCTGCTCAACCCCGGAAAGCTCTTCTGACCCAGAGTCATCTTTCCGCCCCGGGAAGCTCCTCCGCCCCGGGGCGCTCTTCCGGCCCGGGGCGCTCAGGACTCGCCCTCCGGGGGGTCGTCCGCGGACCACGGATCGCTCAGCCACAGGTCGTCGGCGGGCATCGGAGCCAGCAGTTCGGCGAGCGCGCCGTCCAGCCCCAGCAGCGCGCTCTCCGATCCGGGAGGGACCACCCGCAGCGTGCGCTCGGTCCACGCGGCGACGGCGGTCGAGGGCAGCTCCAGCAGGGCGTTGCCGTCGGGGGAGGTGAGCGCCACACAGATCACCTGGCGGTTCCGGGCCTTGGTGGGCCAGATCCGCACGTCCCCGTGCCCGCACGGCCTGAACACCCCCTCCACCAGCAGCTCCCGGGCGAACGTCCAGTGCACGGGCGCCTCGGAGCCGATGTGGAACGTGATGTGCACGGCGTACGGATCGGCGGTGATGTAGGAGAGCCGCGCCGGCACGGGGAGGGAGCGCTCGGGCGAGAGGACCAACTTGACTTCCAGTTCACGTTCCACGACGTTCTGCATGAGGGTGCACGACCTTCCGGTGCTCGTAGGGGCCGGTCCCCTGACCGGTCCGCACAAGGAGAGAGAGCCCTCCGTGCTCTCCATGACGCGACTTCCCAGAAAAACTTCCCCGAGCCCTGAAAGTGGTCCAAACAGCAGGACAGGCCCGGGGGCGCACGCGGGTCTGATAGATGTGGACCCTTATGTATGGGGGCCGACCGCCACGAGCACGTCACCGGTCGGCCCGAGGACTCGAAGAGATACGGGACCACGGTGATGAGCGCCCCAACCCCGGCACCCGGTGACGAAAGCCCCCGCGAGGGGTACTACCCCGACCCGTCCATCCCCGGTTACGTCCGGTACTGGAACGGCGCCTCCTGGGTCCCCGGTACGAGCCGCCCCGCACCGCCGCAGGCCGAGCCGTCCGCCGCGCCCGCCGCCCCGAGGCCGCCCGCACCGCGCCCCGCCCCGGTGGACGAGACCGGGCCGATGTACTTCGACGAGGTGGAGGCGCCCGACGAGGCCGGGCGGGCCGACGCGGCCGTCCCGGACGGCACGGGCGGCAACCGGCCCGAACCGGCGACCGCCTGGCAGGCCGACACCTCCCGGCAGACGGGCTTCGGCGACCAGGACCGCCGGGTCTCCTGGGGCGGCGGCCCCGACCCCCGCGCGGTCTCCCCGGCACCCGCGCCCGCCGGCCCGGCGGCACCGCGGCCCGGTCCCGCGGACCCCCCTCCGGCGGCCCTCGTGCCCTACGACCCCGCGCCCTCCGGCCCCGTCCACCGCGACGTGGCACCGCCCGCCCCCGACCCGTCTTTCCCCGACCCGTCCTTTCCCGATCCCTCCGCCTCCGACCCCTCCGTGCCCGCGCCCGCCGACCCGCACCGGCCCGCCGCGCCCGGCCCGGCGCGGGGAGCGCTGCCGGGGATGCGGGACGGCGGCGGCGCGCCCGACAGCACCCCCCGGGCCGACCATCCGGGCGACGCGGGCTCGCGGCCGCCGACCGAGGGCACCGTCACCATCCGCGCCGTGGGGCGCGGCGGCACCCGTACACCGCGGCCGGGCGAGGACGGCGCACCGCCCGCCGAGGGCACGATGACAATGCGCGCGCTGCCGCCCGCCCGCGCCCCGCAGGCACCCGAGCAGACGCCTCCGCGCGCCCCGGAACCCGTACGGAGCGACCCCCAGGGCCCCGTGCGGAACCCGGCGCGGAGCCCCGTGCCGGACCCGGCGCGGAACCGCGCGCAGGCACCGTCCCGGCCGACCCCGCCCCAGCTCCCCGCACCGGCCGGTACGCCCGACTCCTGGCCGCGGCAGGTCCACCAGCTCGCCCGGCCCGAGCAGACGCCCGCCCCGCAGCCGCCGCACGCCGTCCCGGCGCAGCACCGGCAGGCGGCCCCGCCCGAGCAGCAGCCGGTCACCCCGTGGAAGCCGCCCGTCGACGACCCCTTCCAGCAGCTCGCCCGCGCCCAGGCGGCGGCCCGCCCGGCCGGGCTCGGCAAGCGGCTGGCCGCCCGGCTCCTGGACACGGTGGTGCTCGGCGCGCTCGTCGGGGCGGTCGGGTTCCCGCTGGCGACCCGGGCACTGGATCACGTCGACCGGAAGATCGACGCCGCGAAGCAGACCGGCGAGACGGTCACCGTGTGGCTGCTGGACTCCACCACGGCCGGACTGCTCGGCGCGGTGGTCGCCGCCTTCCTGGTGCTCGGTTTCCTGCTGGAGGCCCTGCCCACCGCCAAGTGGGGCCGCACCCTGGGCAAGAGGCTCTGCGGGGTCGAGGTCCGGGACATCGAGTCGCACGGTCCGCCCACCGTCAAGGCCGCGCTGCGCCGCTGGCTGGTGTACGGGGTGCTGGGCCTGCTCGTCGTCGGTGTGGTCAACGTGCTCTGGTGCCTGATCGACCGCCCGTGGCGCCAGTGCTGGCACGACAAGGCGGCGCATACGTTCGTCGCGGGCTGAGCGCGCCGGCCGGGAGCGTCCCGGCCCCGCCCGCACACCGTCGAACCCCCGCGTACGCCCGTGTGCTGACGCTCCGTCCCCCGAAGGGACCTGAGCCGTTGCGGGCCTTTCCGGGCCGGGGTGCACTGCCCCCATGAGCAACGAACCGCCGCCGCCTCCGTCCGGTCAGCCGCCCGAGGACGATCCCTTCTCCAAGCGGCCGCCGCACGGGACGCCGCCCGGTCAGGGGGGCTCGCCCTACGGCGGAGGCGCGCCACCGCCGCCGTACGACCCGGGTCCGTACGGCGGCGGTGGTCCGTACGGGGGCGGTGGTCCGTACGGGGGCACCGACCCGCTGGCCGGGATGCCGCCGCTCGCCGAGCCGGGCAAGCGGATCCTGGCGCGGCTGATCGACTTCCTCATCATCTCGATCCCGCTCTACCTGATCTCGCTGCCCTTCGGAGGCGCGGTCGACGTCGGCAACAACAACGCGAACAACAACGACTTCGGCAACGCGATCAGCAACTCCTACAACGGCCACCAGCTGATCTGGTCGCTGATCGGCGTGGTGGTCTACGTCGCCTACGACACGTACTTCACGCACAAGGACGGGCGCACGCCCGGCAAGCGACTGCTGAAGATGCGGGTGGCGATGCTCAACGACGGTTCGGTGCCCGACACCACGTCCTCGCTGCTCCGGGCCGTCGTGCTCTGGGTCCCGGCGCTGCTGTGCTGCCCGTGCCTGTGGTGGCTCGTCAACATCGTGCTGATGTTCACCGACAAGCCGTACCGCCAGGGGCTCCAGGACAAGGCGGGCAAGACCGTGGTCGTGGCCGTCCGGTGAGGCCGGGGCGGTTCAGCGGTGCAGCGAGTGGTCGCCGGCGCGGTTCGCGCGGGTGGCCATCCTCAGGTCCTCGACCCGGTGCGGGGCACGGGCGGTGCCCGGGGCGCCCGCCGCGCGCAGGGCCCTGGCCCGTCCCGGCCGGGGCGCGGTCACGGCCACCAGGAGACCGAGCACCAGCGCGGCGGTGCCGATGACGGCCACCCCCGCACCGGAGTCCGTGCCGGACAGCAGCAGCATGGCGAGCGCGGAGAGGACGACCGTGGCCGAACCGTAGAAGACCTGGGCGGCACTGAGACGCGGCATGGCGGAATCCGTCCTCCGGGTGTCGGATGGGGCAGTCGCTCGGCGCGTTCGTACGGTCGACCGCCCCTACGACGGTGGATGCCCGGCCCCGGCACGCGGTATGCGTGGCCCTGCCCCCGGTGCCGGTGCACGGGGGGCGCACGGAGTCACTCACGCGTCAACCACCGTGTCGAACACGCCGGTTGGCCCGGTGCGGCAGAGGCGCGCGTCCGGATAGCGGAAATCGCCTCCCGCATAATGCACTTGGCCTGTGCAAGTCAAGATCTGTCTTTTCTCTCATAACTCCGATCGAATGTCGTCACTTGTGACGCGTTGACGCGCGCGGCCCGCTTTTCACCCCCTTCGGCCGCGATCGCGAACGCCGGGGAGGACTGCATCACGTGAGCACTCAGAGACGGTCGCTACGCGCGACCGCGGTAGCCGTGGCCCTGGTCGCCACCGCCGCGACGGCGTCTACTTTCGCCACCGCGCAGGCGGACGACAAGACGCCGGGATCCGGCGCCACCACCGTGGACCGCCGCGACCCCGCGCCGGTCAAGGCGCATGAGCACGACCTCGAAGGCCCCTTCAGCAAGCAGCGGGACGCACAGCGTCAGTCCGCGCTGGAGCAGGTGCTGGCCGGGGACAAGAAGGTGACGAACCGCGGCGGTTCGAAGGTCGTCCAGCTCGGCAAGAGCAAGTACGTCGAGCTCGGCCGCGAGAAGACCGACAAGATCTTCACCATCCTCGTGGAGTTCGGCGACCAGGTCGACGACACCACGATGTACGACCCCGACGGCGACGGCCCGAAGCCGCCCGTCAAGAAGTACGGCGGCACGCCCGGCCCCCTGCACAACCAGATAGCCAAGCCGGACCCGAAGAAGGACAACAGCACCGCCTGGCAGGCCGACTACAACCAGGCCCACTTCCAGGAGCTGTACTTCGGTGCGGCCAAGGGCCAGGACTCGCTGAAGACGTACTACGAGAAGACGTCCTCCGGGCGCTACTCGGTCGACGGCGAGGTCTCCGACTGGGTCAAGGTCCCGTACAACGAGGCCCGTTACGGCTCGAACTACTGCGGCTCGACCAACTGCGCCAACGTCTGGGACGTGGTCCGCGACGGCGTCAACGCCTGGGTCGCCGACCAGAAGGCCAAGGGCCGCACGCTCGACCAGATCAAGGCCGACCTCTCCCAGTACGACCAGTGGGACCGTTACGACTACGACGGCGACGGCGACTTCAACGAGCCCGACGGCTACATCGACCACTTCCAGCTGGTCCACGCCGGCGAGGACGAGTCCGCGGGCGGCGGTGTCCAGGGCACCGACGCCATCTGGGCGCACCGCTGGTACGCGTACGGCACCAACGCCGGTGCGACGGGCCCCGCGGACAACAAGGCCGGTGGCGCCGAGATCGGTGACACGGGCTACTGGGTCGGCGACTACACCGCCCAGCCCGAGAACGGCGGCCTGGGCGTCTTCGCCCACGAGTACGCCCACGACCTCGGCCTCCCGGACCTCTACGACACCTCCGGCGGCGGCGAGAACTCGGTCGGTTTCTGGTCCCTGATGTCGGCCGGCTCCTGGCTCGGCACCGGCGACGGCCAGATCGGCAACCTTCCCGGCGACATGACCGCCTGGGACAAGCTCCAGCTCGGCTGGCTCGACTACGACAAGGCCAAGGCCGCCACGAAGTCGACCCACAAGCTGGGTGTCTCGGAGTACAACACCAAGGACAAGCAGGCGCTCGTCGTCGAGCTGCCCAAGAAGCCCGTCACCACCACGGTCGTCAAGCCGGCCGAGGGCACCAAGCAGTGGTGGAGCGACATGGGTGACGACCTGTCGAACACCCTGACCCGCTCGGTCGACCTGACCGGCAGGACGTCCGCCTCGCTGGACCTCTCCGGCTGGTACGACATCGAGGCCGACTACGACTACCTCTACACCGAGGTGTCCGAGAACGGCGGCTCCAGCTGGACCGCGCTCGACGGCACGGCGGACGGCAAGGCCATTCCGCGTGACGCCAGCGACAAGCCGGCCCTGACCGACGTCTCCGGCGCCTACCAGAAGCTGTCGTTCCCGCTGGACGCCTACGCGGGCAAGAAGATCGACCTCCGCTTCCGCTACCAGACGGACGGCGGCGCGGGCGGCAAGGGCTTCACCGCCGACGCCCTCACGATCACCGCCGACGGCGCCGTGCTCTTCTCGGACGACGCCGAGGGCGACGACAACGGCTGGACCGCCAAGGGCTTCTCGCGGATCGGTGAGTCGTTCACCAACGACTACCCGCAGTACTACATCGCGGAGAACCGCCAGTACGTCTCGTACGACAAGACCCTCAAGGTCGGCCCGTACAACTTCGGCTTCTCCACCACCCGCCCCGACTGGGTCGAGCACTACTCGTACCAGAACGGCCTGATGGTGTGGCTCTGGGACACCTCCCAGAAGGACAACAACACCTCGCAGCACGAGGGCCGCGGCCTGATCCTGCCGGTGGACTCGCACGCGAAGCCGCTGAAGTGGAAGAACGGCACGATCCTGCGCAACAAGATCCAGCCGTTCGACGCGCCGTTCAGCTGGTACCCGAACAAGGGCTTCACGCTGCACGACGCCGATGTGGCGCTGAAGATCAAGCCGTCGCTGGGCGTCCCGGTCTTCGACGACCGGCTGGGCACCTACTGGTACAAGGAGAACCCCACCGGAAGCGTGAAGGTCCCTGACACCAACACCCGGATCACGATCGTCAACGAGCCCCTCAGCGGGTCCACGATGACCGTGAAGGTCGGCCCCTCGGGCCGGTAATCAGTAACACCGCAGGTCAGAGCTTGATCGGCCGTCGCCCACTAGCGGGCGGCGGCCGATCGTGTTTAGGTGCGTCGTGACCGATCCTTATTGACGCGACGTCTTACAGCCTGTCGGGCGGCCTTCGATCAGGTGGTGGAAGCGGCCTGGCACATGCGATTCCCAGGCGCGGCTGCCCGACCGGAGGCCGGCCGACAGGCCATGAACGGGGAGTGCGGAACATGGCAGGCGGAGGATTCTGCAGATTGCCGAACGGCACGGTGGTGGTGGCCCTGGCCCTGAACCGCCCGCCGGACGGAGCCGGGGGGACCGGGGCCCCGGTACGGGTGCTCGTGCACGCGGCGAACCGGGCGCGGGCCCTGACCAGGCTCCGCAACCTGGGGCTGCGCGCCGTCTATCTCCGGGGCAACGCCCAGCCGCCCACCCCGGACGAGATCACGGCGGTGCTGCACCACCCGGACGGGCTGCTGTGGCGGGCGGCACCGGGGGCCGCCCAGGAGCTCTGGCACCCGATCCGGGCGCTGCTGGGGTCCGCCGGATACGCCGGACCGGCCCGCCCGGCCGCCTGAGCGGCCCCAGGGCGTGAGGCGGGCGCCGCGCTCGCCAGGACGGCTCCGCACCGCGCGGGCGGCGCGCTCGCCGTCCGGGTCTCAGGCGACGGGCTTGCCGGACAGCTCCACACCGGCCGCCCGCATGTCCTCCAGGGCCCGCTCGGTGGTCGCCTCGGAGACGCCCGCGGTCAGGTCCAGCAGGACGTGCGTCTCGAAGCCCTCACGGACCGCGTCCAGGGCGGTGGCCCGCACACAGTGGTCCGTGGCGATGCCGACCACGTCCACGGCGGTGACGGACCGCTCCCGCAGCCACCGGGCCAGCCCGGTGCCGTTCTCGTCGGTGCCCTCGAAACCGCTGTAGGCGGCCTCGTACGCGCCCTTGTCGAAGACGGTGTCGATGGCGCCGGAGGCGACGGCAGGGGCGAAGTTCGGGTGGAAGCCGACCCCCTCGGTGCCCGCGACGCAGTGCGCCGGCCAGGAGTGCTCGAAGTCGGGGGTGGCGGAGAAGTGGTCTCCCGGGTCGATGTGGTGGTCCCGGGTGGCCACCACGTGGCGGTAGCCGGGGCGGGCCTCGCCGATCAGGTCGGTGATGGCGGCGGCGACATCGGCGCCGCCCGCCACCGCGAGGCTGCCGCCCTCGCAGAAGTCGTTCTGAACGTCGACGACGATCAAGGCGCGATGCATGACGGTTGTCCTTCGGTGGGGGTTCGGGTGGCGACGGGTGGGGGAGGGGCGGCGGACAGGGAAGGGAACGGTGGGGACGTCTTCGAGCCTAGAGACTCGGCGGGACCTCCGGGAGGGGTAACACCCGGCGGGTGGCCCCGGGCGCGCCCCGCCCGGCGCGTACGGCGCACGCCGGGCCGGCCCGCTCCCCCTCGTGCGGCCCCCGGCCCCCGTGCGGCGCGCTTCTGTGCGGCGCCCGGCCCCCGTGCGGCGCGCTTCTGTGCGGCCCCCGGCCCCCGTGCGGCGCGCTTCTGTGCGGCGCCAGGCCCCCGTGCGGCCCCGGCCCCTCACACGTACTCGGTCGGCAGGACCGGCTCGCCCCGTGACAGCTGCATCGCCGACATCGGCAGCCCGGCCCGTGCCGTGATGTGCCGGTCGCGCGCCGCCTCCAGCGGCTCCCGGGCGACCACCTCGCCGCCCCGGACCAGCTCGGCCTGGAGCTGCCGGTCCACCAGGTCCGCCGGTACGTCGCCGGTGCCGATCACCTCCGCCTCGGCCACCCCGTACGCGTCCGTCCGGCGGGCCGCCCACTTGCGGCCGCCCCTCGACGTCTTCGCGCCCAGTGACTTCTTCGCCACCGGCCGCAGCGGGTCGCGGGGATCGGCGGACTCCGCGCGGGCCACCAGCTTGTAGACCATCGAGCACGTCGGGTGCCCGCTGCCGGTGACCAGCTGCGTGCCCACCCCGTAGGCGTCCACGGGCGCGGCGGCCAGCGAGGCGATCGCGTACTCGTCCAGGTCGGAGGTCACCACGATCTTCGTCTCCGTGGCGCCCAGCTCGTCCAGCTGCTGCCGCACCCGGTGCGCGACCAGCAGCAGGTCGCCCGAGTCGATGCGCACCGCTCCCAGCTCGGGCCCGGCGATCTCCACCGCCGTACGGACCGCCTCGGCGACGTCGTAGGTGTCCACCAGCAGCGTGGTGTCCCGGCCCAGCGAGTCCACCTGCGCCCGGAACGCGTCCCGCTCGCTGTCGTGCAGCAGGGTGAAGGCGTGCGCGCTGGTCCCGACCGTCGGGATGTTGTACCGGAAGCCCGCCGCGAGGTCCGAGGTGGTGTGGAAACCGCCGACGTACGCGGCGCGGGACGCCGCCACCGCGGACAGCTCGTGGGTGCGCCGCGCGCCCATCTCGATCAGGTTGCGCCCGCTCGCCGCCGAGGACATCCGGGACGCCGCCGCGGCGATCGCCGAGTCGTGGTTGAGGATCGACAGGATCACCGTCTCCAGCAGCACGCACTCGGCGAAGGTGCCCTCGACCCGCAGGAGCGGCGAGCCGGGGAAGTACACCTCGCCCTCCGGGTAGCCCCAGATGTCGCCGCGGAAGCGGTAGTCGGCCAGCCAGTTGACGGTGGCCGCGTCCACCACGCGCTGGTCCCGGAGGAAGGCGAGCATCTCGTCGTCGAAGTGGAAGTTCTCCACCGCGTCCAGCACCCGCCCGGTGCCCGCCACGACGCCGTAGCGCCGCCCCTCGGGCAGCCTCCGGGTGAAGGCCTCGAAGACGCAGCGCCGGTCGGCGGTACCGGCCTTCAGCGCCGCCTGCACCATCGTGAGCTCGTACTGGTCGGTGAAGAGCGCGGTCGACGGCACACCGACCCGTCGCCCAAGGTCCGCTGAGTTCATGCCGGGGATGCTACCCCCATATTCGTCAGAGTGACGAGATGGGGTCTTCGTTTATGCGTGAGCCCCACCCTGGTGGCAGCATGGGAGGCGTGAGCGTTGCTTCCCCCGTAGAGATCGAACGTCCCGAATCGGCCGAGGAGAGCTACATCGTCCCTGAACCGGACGTCCCCTGGGTGACGCTGGTGCACAACGACCCGGTCAACCTCATGAGCTATGTGACGTATGTCTTCCAGGCGTACTTCGGCTACTCCAAGGACAAGGCGCACAAGCTGATGCTGGACGTCCATCAGAAGGGCCGCGCGGTCGTCTCCAGCGGGAGCCGCGAGGAGATGGAGCGCGACGTCCAGGCCATGCACGGCTACGGCCTCTGGGCCACGCTGACCCAGGACCGCAACTGACGCTCCGCCGCCCCTCAGTCCGCCCCATCATCGGAGAACCCATGGCCGGCCACTTCGAGGCCACCCCCGGCGGCGGCGCGGCCGTCGCGCTCGACGAGGTCGAGATCGCCATCCTGCGCTCCCTCGCCGTCCAGTTGCTGGAACTGATCGGACCCGGCGACGAACCCGCCGAGGGCGAGGACCCGTTGGCCGCCCTCTTCGCCGAAGGCCCCAGCGAGCCACCGGCCGACCCGGCCGTGGCCCGGCTCTTCCCGGACGCCTACAGCAACGAGGACGAGGAACTGCGCGCCGCCTCCTCCGAGTTCCGCCGCTTCACGGAGATCGACCTGCGCGACCGCAAGCGGGAGGACGCCCTCGCCGTCGTACGGAGCCTGGACACGCTCCAGCCCGCGGGGGAGGAGAGCGTGGTGCTCACGCTCGACGCCGAGGGCAGCCGTCACTGGCTCGGCTCGCTCAACGACCTGCGGCTCACCATCGGCACCCGGCTGGAGGTCTCCGACGAGGACGAGGGGCAGGGCGGCTCCCTCTACCGGCTGCCCGACAGCGATCCCCGCAAGCCCATGGTGATGGCCTACCTCTGGCTCGGCGCGCTCCAGGAGACGCTCGTGGAGACCCTGATGCCCGAGTAGTCCGCACCGGGTGGCACCTGGACGGTTCGCTCAGCGGACGCTCAAATCGGAATAACGATCGCGTCACCCGAACGGCCTACTTTGCAGCGGCTGGAAACCCTTGTCCGCTTCTTCCTGTGGTGTGCGCCACAGAATGTCTCCCGGAACGCCCGGGCACCCGTGATAAATCTTCACGACCGCCCGGGGACGCCACCCCTGTCCCCGGGGGCGCCGAACCGGCCGAACGCCGGCGGCACCCCATCCATATCCGGGGGGGGACCGGGACCTGATCCGTCGCCCGCCAGGGCACGGACCGGGCATGGAGAAAGGCGCACCACCATGACATCGGCGCAGGTCGACAACGGACAGGCGGACGAACCCGAGGCCACGAAAGCCGGTACGTCCACCGAGGGCTACCAGAGAGGTCTGGGTGCCCGGCAGATCCAGATGATCGCCATCGGGGGCGCCATCGGCACCGGGCTCTTCCTCGGCGCCGGCAAGGCCATCGACCGGGCCGGACCCAGCCTGATCCTGGCGTACGCCCTCGCGGGCCTGGTCATCTTCTTCATCATGCGCGCCCTGGGCGAACTCCTCATGTACCGGCCGGTCTCCGGCTCCTTCTCCGAGTACGCGCGAGAATTCGTGGGCCCCTTCGCCGGATTCGTGACCGGCTGGACCTACTGGCTCTTCTGGGTGGTCACCGGAATCACCGAAGTCACCGCCGCCGCCACCTACATGACGTACTGGTGGAACATTCCGCAATGGCTGTCCGCGCTGGTCTTCACCCTCATTCTGTACGGCGCGAACCTGATCTCCGTAAAACTCTTCGGCGAGCTCGAATTCTGGTTCTCGATGGTCAAGGTCACCGCGATCATCGGCATGATCCTCATCTGTGCCGGCGTGCTCACCATCGGGTTCTCCGACGCCGGTGACACCGCGACCGTCGCCAACCTCTGGAACGACGGCGGCTTCTTCCCCAACGGTGTCGCGGGCACCCTGATGACCCTCCAGATCGTGATGTTCGCCTTCCTCGCCGTCGAACTGGTCGGGGTGACCGCGGGCGAGTCCAAGGACCCCAAGACCGTCCTGCCCAAGGCGATCAACACCGTGCCGTGGCGCATCGCCGTCTTCTACGTCGGCGCCCTGATCATGATCCTCTCGGTGGTCCCGTGGAGCACCTTCAAGCCGGGTGTCTCGCCCTTCGTGGCCGCGTTCGAGGAGATGGGCCTCGGGGTCGGCGCCGCGATCGTCAACTTCGTCGTCCTCACCGCGGCCCTCTCCTCCTGCAACTCCGGTATGTACTCCACCGGCCGGATGCTGCGTGACCTCGCGCTCAACGGGCAGGGCCCGAAGGCCTTCACCAAGCTGACTCCCAACGGCCTGCCGCTGGCCGGCACCACCTTCTCCGCCGCGCTGATGCTCGTCGGCGTCTGGATCAACTACCAGTGGCCGGGCGAGGCGTTCACCTACGTCGTCTCCTTCGCCACCATCTCCGGCATGTGGGCCTGGATCATGATCCTCGTCAGCCAGATCCGCTACCGGGCGGCGGCCGACCGCGGCCTGCTCCCGCAGTCCTCGTTCAAGGCCCCCGGCGCACCGGCCAGTTCGTGGTACGCGCTCGGCTTCATCGCCGTGGTGATCGTGATGATGGCCATCGACAAGGACGCCAGGATCTCGCTGTACTGCGCACCGCTGTGGGCACTCGTCCTCGGCGTCTCCTACCTGGTGCTCAGGGCCCGCAACCCCGAGAGCGCGTTCTTCGCCAAGCGCCGCTGAACGGCGCCCGGCCTTCCCGCGGACACCGGCCGCCCCAACGGCCGTGTCCGGCATCCGGGCCCTCCCGTACCGCCCCTCGGTACGGGAGGGCCGGTCTGCTTATCCTGGCGCCATGCTGACCATCACCCAGGCGCTCTACGACCAGATCGTGGCGCACTCCCGAGCCGACCACCCCGACGAGGCGTGCGGCGTGGTCGCGGGCCCGGCCGGAACCGGCCGCGCCGAACGCTTCATCCCGATGCTCAACGCCGCCCGCTCGCCCACGTTCTACGAGTTCGACTCCACGGACCTGCTGAAGCTCTACCGCGAGATGGACGACCGCGACGAGGAGCCGGTGATCATCTACCACTCCCACACCGCGACCGAGGCCTACCCGTCCCGTACGGACGTCACGTACGCCAACGAACCGGGCGCTCACTACGTCCTGGTCTGCACGGCGGACGCCGACGACGCGGGCGACTTCCAGTTCCGCTCGTACCGCATCGTGGACGGCGAGATCACGGAGGAAGAAGTCGAGGTCGTCGAGGCGTACCCGCCGGCGGCCTGACGTCCCGGGGGCGGGCGCCGGGCGTTCCGCCCCCGGGCGTTCGTCCCCTCCCGTCCGCCCCCGTCCGCCCCCGTCCGGCCCGTCTTCCGGGCGCCCGTCCGCCTGGCGGACGCCGACCATCCGCCATGTGGGATCACACTCCGGATTCCGGGTGGGGAATCGATACGATGAGCGCATGGTTTCCCATGACGTGAGCGAAAAGACGCCGGGCACACTGCTCGTCGCGCGGCTGCACGTCGACCTGTGCAGGCTGTCCAGCGCGATGTGTCCCGCCGCGGCATGCCCGTGAACCGCACGGCCTGAGCCGCGGTCCGAGCCCCACCCGTACGCACCACCCCCGCGCGGGGGCACGAACGCGCGCCCCACGCACACTCCACGCTTTCGACAGGAGCCCACGCCATGGCCATCGAGGTCCGCATCCCGACCATCCTCCGCACCTACACCGACGGAGCCAAGGCGGTCGAAGGCACCGGGGACACCCTCGCCGACCTCTTCGCCGACCTGGAGAGCCGCCACACCGGCATCCGTGAGCGCATCGTCGAAGGCGACAAGCTCCGCCGCTTCGTGAACGTCTACCTCAACGACGAGGACGTCCGCTTCCTCGACGGCATCTCCACGAAGCTCTCCGACGGCGACAGCGTCACCATCCTCCCGGCCGTCGCCGGCGGCATGCGCTGATGCGGTACGACTCCCCGCTCGCGGCCGTGGGCAACACGCCCCTGGTCCGCCTCCCACGGCTCTCCCCGTCCGACGACGTCCGCATCTGGGCCAAGTTGGAGGACCGCAACCCCACCGGCTCGATCAAGGACCGCCCCGCGCTCCACATGGTCGAGCAGGCGGAGAAGGACGGCCGTCTCACCCCGGGCTGCACGATCCTGGAGCCGACGAGCGGCAACACCGGCATCTCGCTCGCCATGGCGGCCAAGCTCAAGGGCTACCGCATCGTGTGCGTCATGCCGGAGAACACCTCCCGGGAACGGCGCGACCTCCTCGCCATGTGGGGAGCGGAGATCATCCCCTCCCCGGCGGCCGGCGGCTCCAACACGGCCGTCCGCGTCGCCAAGGAACTCGCGGCCGAACACCCGGACTGGGTGATGCTCTACCAGTACGGCAACCCGGACAACGCGGGCGCCCACTACGCCACCACCGGCCCGGAGATCCTCACCGACCTCCCGTCCCTCACCCACTTCGTGGCGGGCCTCGGCACCACCGGCACCCTCATGGGCGTCGGCCGCTACCTGCGCGAGCACAAGCCGGACGTCGCGATCGTGGCGGCCGAACCCCGGTACGACGATCTCGTCTACGGCCTGCGCAACCTCGACGAGGGCTTCGTACCGGAGCTGTACGACGCGTCGGTGCTCACCACGCGCTTCTCGGTCGGCTCGGCCGACGCGGTCACCCGCACCCGCGAACTCCTCCAGCAGGAGGGCATCTTCGCGGGCGTCTCCACCGGCGCCGCGCTCCACGCGGCGATCGGTGTCGGACGGAAGGCGGTCACGGCGGGCGAGTCCGCGGACATCGTGTTCGTCGTCGCGGACGGCGGCTGGAAGTACCTGTCCACGGGCGTCTACACGGCCCCGACGACGGAGGCCGCCATCGAGACCCTGCACGGCCAGCTCTGGGCGTGACCCGCACGCCCCCACCGGACACCCCCGCCCCGAGCGGGACACCCCCGCCCCGAGCGGGACACCCCCGCCCCGAGCGGGACACCCCGCCCCGAGCCGGGCGCGCCACCCCTGGCGCGCCCGGCTCCAGCCTTTCCGGCCGCCCGTGCCGGGATCGCTGGGCAAGCCTTTCGGGCGGGGGCAACCGCTCCAGCCCGCGCGGCGGCCGGGGCCACCCCCTCAGGCCAGCCCCCGCACCCGGTTCCACACCCCCGGCTCCACGTCCCCCGCCTTCCGGCGGAACGCCGACACCGCCACGTCACGCAACTCGTCGGTCTCCAGGAAGCTCCGCCGCCCCTGGGCATCCCCCACCGCCCCCGCCGCGAGCGCGATCACCCCGGGGCGTTCCGCGTGGTGCCGGCTGGTGATCTTGGCGACCACCGCCGTACCGCCCCGCACCGACAGCACCAGGCACGGCCGGTCCTTCGACCCCGGCCCGTCCTCGTACGGCACGTCCGCCCACCAGATCTCCCCGGGCCGCGGCGCCCCGCCCGGCCGGGCCCGCGTCGGCGGCCGTGTCCGCTGGGGTGCCCGCCCACGCGGCCGGACCGGACCGCCCGGCCGACGGCCCCGGGGCCCACGCCCGCCGCGCCCCCACCCGTCCACCACCGACGCCACCAGAGCCAGCAGGACCACGGCGGCCAGCGCCACCCACCACCACGTGTTCATCACCCGACCGTACCGGCCCGCCCCCGGGGGCGGGCTTCCATCGAACCGGTGACACCACAGGTGAGTTCCCCCACAACGGCAGGCCGTGGAGGCGCGGGGGGTGGTCCGGCACCTTAGGCTCGACGGACCGCACGAACCCTCCCCGTTCCCACGTCTCGGAGGTTCACGCTCCATGAAGCTCACCGTCGTCGGCTGCTCCGGCTCGTTCCCGTCCGCGGGTTCGGCATGTTCGAGCTACCTCGTAGAGGCCGACGGCTTCCGGCTGCTCCTCGACATGGGCAACGGCGCCCTCGGAGAGTTGCAGCGCCATGTGGGTCTCTACGACCTCAACGCCATCTTCCTCAGCCACCTCCACGCCGATCACTGCATCGACATGTGCGCGTACTTCGTCGTCCGCTACTACCGCTTCGACGGAGGCCGGCCCGCCCCCATCCCGGTGTACGGGCCCGAGGGCACCGAGCGGCGGCTGACGACGGCCCACGCCGACACCCCGTCCGAGCACGCGATGGGCGAGGTCTTCGACTTCCGCACGCTGAAGCCCGGCTCGTTCGACATCGGCCCCTTCTCGGTCCGCACGGAACAGGTCTGCCACCCCGTGGAGACCTTCGGTATCCGCATCGAGCACGACGGCCGCACACTGGCGTACTCCGGTGACACGGGCACCTGCGAGGCACTGGACGAACTCGCGGAGGGCGCCGACCTGTTCCTCTGCGAGGCGTCGTTCGTGGACGGCAAGGAGGACATCCCGGACCTCCACCTCAACGGCCGCGAAGCGGGCGAGTACGCCGCACGCGCCGGTGCGGGGCGCCTGGTCCTCACCCACATCCCGCCGTGGACCGACGCGGAACGCAACCGCGCCGACGCCCGCGAGGTCTACGACGGCCCGGTCGAGCTGGCCGCCCCCGGCGCGGTGTACGAGGTCTAGGCCGCCCGGGACACGACGAACGACGGAGCCCCCACCCTCCCCGGGCAGGGAGGGTGGGGGCTCCGACACGGACCGTTCGTGGCTTACGCCTTGGTGAGGTCCTCGACCTCTTCCTCGGGCTCACGGCCCGGAGTGGTGAGGTTGAACTTCGTGATGGCGAAGCGGAAGACCGCGTAGTAGATCACCGCGAAGACCAGACCGATCGGAACGATCAGCCATGGCTTCGTCGCCAGGTTCCAGTTCAGCGCGTAGTCGATGAAGCCGGCCGAGAACGTGAAGCCGGCATGCACGCCGAGCGCCCACGTCACGACCATGGAGAGCGCGGTGAGGACCGCGTGGATCGCGTACAGCAGCGGCGCGATGAACATGAACGCGAACTCGATCGGCTCCGTCACACCCGTCACGAACGAGGTCAGGGCCAGCGACATCATCATGCCGGTCACGGCCTTGCGGCGTTCGGGCCGAGCGGTGTGGGCGATGGCCAGGGCGGCAGCCGGGAGACCGAACATCATGATCGGGAAGAAGCCCGACATGAACTGGCCCGCGCCGGGGTCGCCGGCGAAGAAGCGCGTCAGGTCACCATGGACGATCGAACCGTCCGGCTTGGTGAAGTCGCCGATCTGGAACCACGAGACCGTGTTGACGAACTGGTGCATACCGATCGGCAGCAGGCCGCGGTTGATCAGGCCGAAGACACCCGCACCGGCGGCGCCCAGACCTGTGATCCACTCACCGAAGTTGGTGATGACGTCGCCGATGGGCTCCCAGCCCAGGACGACCAGCACGCCCATGGCGGTACCGACGAAGGCCATGATGATCGGGACGAGGCGCCGGCCGTTGAAGAAGCCGAGCCAGTCGACCAGCCGGGTGCGGTGGAATTTCTGCCACAGCACCGCCGTCAGGAGGCCCAGGATGATGCCGCCCAGGACGCCTGGGTTCTGGAACCCGGCGGCCGTGACCTCCTCGCCCTTCTGGTACGCACCGCCGAAGAGGCCGGTCGATATGTACGTGCCGCCCTCCACCTTGATCGGAAACTGGTGGATCACCGCGAAGTAGGTGAGGAAGCCGACCACTGCGGCGAGCGCCGTGGAACCGTCGGCCTTCTTGGCGAAACCGATCGCGACGCCGATGCAGAAGAGCAGCGGCAGGCCGAACGACGCGTCGAGCAGTGCGCCGCCCGCACCGGCGAAGACCTTGGCGACCTGGTCCCAGCCGAGCCCGTCCGGGCCGAACACGTCAGGCTGGCCGAGGCGGAGCAGAATGCCGGCTGCCGGCAGCACGGCGATCGGCAGCTGGAGACTGCGCCCGACCTTCTGCAGGCCCTGGAATACGCCGGAGCCCCGCTTCTTCGCGGGAGCCGCCGCCGCAGCGGTGTCCGTACTCATGAACTTCCTCCGGTAGGCAAGGCGCCGCCGTGTGAAGGGTTGAAGGAAGGCGGCGATTCGAGGACCGCGGCGGGCAACAGCCGCGTGGTCTGGACCACTGAGTGGTGTAGACCAGTTTTAGCACGGTGAGGGTTAGATAAGGAACCTGCAATTTCCCTTCCTGATGGCGGGTAGTTCCCCCGCCACCCACGGTGACGGCGGCGGGCACGGCGAAGCCCCCGGACCGCAGGGTCCGGGGGCCGTGACGAGGCGCCTGTGCGGGGCTACTTGGTGAGGTCCTCCTCGATCTTCTTCTCCTCCTCCTCGGGCTCCCGGCCCGGCGTGGGGAGGTTGAACCTGGTGATCGCGAACCGGAACACCACGTAGTAGACGACCGCGAAACAGAGTCCGATGGGAATGATCAGCCAGGGTTTGGTGTCCAGGTGCCAGTTGACGACGTAGTCGATCAGGCCGGCCGAGAAACTGAAGCCCGCGTGCACCCCGAGCGCCCAGGTGACGCCCATCGAGACACCGGTGAGCACCGCGTGCACCCCGTACAGCAGCGGCGCGACGAACATGAACGAGAACTCCAGCGGCTCGGTCACCCCCGTCACGAACGACGTCAGCGCCACCGACAGCATCAGCCCCGCCACCTCCTTGCGGCGCTCCGGCCGCGCGGTGTGCGCGATGGCCAGGGCCGCGGCCGGCAGGCCGAACATCATGATCGGGAAGAAGCCGGAGGTGAACTGCCCTGCCGACGGGTCCTGCGCGAAGAAGCGGGAGATGTCGCCCTGGACGGTCTGGCCGTCGCCCCCGGTGAACTCACCCGCCTGGAACCAGAAGAAGGTGTTCAGGAACTGGTGCATACCGATCGGGATCAGCAAGCGGTTCGCGAAGCCGAAGATGGCGGCGCCCCAGGCGCCCAGATCGATCAGTTGCTTGGAGAACCACGTCAGCGCGTCGCCCACCGGCTGCCACAGCAGCCCGAACAGCACGCCCAGGACCACGCAGAGGAATGCCATCAGGATCGGCACCAGCCGCCGGCCGTTGAAGAAGCCCAGCCAGTCGACCAGCTTCGTACGGTGGTAGCGCTGCCACACCACGGCGGTCAGCAGGCCGATGAGGATGCCGCCCAGGACGCCGGGATTCTGCGGTTCGCCGTCCGGCAGGGCCTCGGTCACCGACCCGGCCACCGGGAACGCCCCCAGGACACCCCGGTACACGAGGAAGCCGACGACCGCGGCGAGGGCCGTCGAGCCGTCGGACTTCCTGGCGAAGCCGATCGCGACACCGATGCAGAACAGCAGGGGGAGTCCGACGGTGCCGTCCAGGATCGCGTTGCCGCCGTTGAGCAGGACCTTGGAGGTCTTGTTCCAGAAGGTGCCGTGGAGATACGAGTCGAAGAGGTTGCCGAGGCTGACCAGCAGGCCGGCGGCCGGCAGCACGGCCACCGGCAACTGGAGGCTGCGGCCCACCTTCTGGAGCCCCTGGACCGGGCCGTTCCACCACTTCCGCCCTGGTGCCGCCGCCGCGTCCGCACTCATCGGCATCCTCCCGGAACACATCAGGTTCGGCGATCGTTGGAGACTGGTGTAGACCAGTTGCGATACGGTGCGGAGCCCGCCCGCGCGGCCGGGCGCCGTGCTCGTCATCATTGGGGGCCGTGCGGTTACCCGCTCGTGAAGTTGGGCCAACCGTGCGTTACCGTGACGAAACCGACCCATGGTGGGCCGCCCACGCACGCAAGACCAGGGAGAAGGACATGGCCAGCAAGGCTGAGAAGATCGTCGCCGGGCTCGGCGGTATCGACAACATCGACGAGATCGAGGGCTGCATCACTCGCCTCCGGACCGAGGTCCACGACCCCAGCAAGGTCGACGAAGCCGCGCTCAAGGCCGCCGGCGCCCACGGCGTCGTCAAGATGGGCACCGCGATCCAGGTCGTCATCGGCACCGATGCCGACCCCATCGCCGCCGACATCGAAGACATGATGTGACCGGCTGAACCCACCCGGTCCGCGGACCCGGCCCCGTGCACCTCTGGTCCGCGTACATCCGGTCGGCGTCCCGGCCCGTGTACCCGGTCCGTGTACATCCGGTTCGTGAGCACCCGGTTCGCGTGCGTCCGGCCCGCGCGCGGACCCCGCAGGCCCCGCTCCCGCCGCTCCCCCGGCCGGGGAGCGGGGCCTGCGGCGTACCTGCGGCTCCCGTCGGGTGGTCCGCGGCACACCCGGACGGAGCCGCCCCCGCCAGCCGATAGGCTCGACGCCATGTCTCGTATCGACGGCCGCACCCCCGAACAGCTCCGCCCCGTCACCATCGAACGCGGATGGAGCAAGCACGCCGAAGGCTCCGTACTCATCTCCTTCGGCGACACCAAGGTCTTCTGCACCGCCTCCGTCACCGAAGGCGTTCCGCGCTGGCGCAAGGGCAGCGGCGAAGGCTGGGTCACCGCCGAGTACTCCATGCTGCCCCGCTCCACCAACACCCGGGGCGACCGCGAATCGGTACGCGGCAAGATCGGCGGCCGCACCCACGAGATCAGCCGTCTCATCGGCCGCTCACTGCGCGCCGTCATCGACTACAAGGCCCTCGGCGAGAACACCGTCGTCCTCGACTGCGACGTCCTCCAGGCCGACGGCGGCACCCGCACCGCCGCCATCACCGGTGCCTACGTCGCCCTCGCCGACGCCGTCGCCTGGGCGCAGGGCAAGAAGATCGTCAAGCACGGCCGCAAGCCCCTCACCGGCACCGTCGCCGCGGTCAGCGTCGGCATCGTCGACGGCACCCCCCTCCTGGACCTCTGCTACGAGGAGGACGTCCGCGCCGATACCGACATGAACGTCGTCTGCACCGGGGACGGCCGCTTCGTCGAGGTCCAGGGCACCGCCGAGGCCGCCCCCTTCGACCGCACCGAACTGGGTGCCCTCCTCGACCTCGCCACCGCCGGCTGCGCCGACCTGACGGCGCTTCAGGAGAAGGCGCTCGCCCGCACACTCGGCGCGTAGAGGAGCAACAGGAGCGCAAGGTCTGCGGTCCCTGATAATCGACGTATGACCCGCCTGATCCTCGCCACCCGCAACGCCGGGAAAATCACCGAACTCCACGCGATCCTCGCCGACGCCGGTCTCGACCACGACCTCGTCGGCGCGGACGCGTACCCCGACATCCCCGACGTCAAGGAGACCGGCGTCACCTTCGCCGAGAACGCCCTGCTCAAAGCGCACGCCCTGGCCCGCGCCACCGGCCACCCGGCCGTCGCCGACGACTCCGGGCTCTGCGTCGACGTCCTGGGCGGGGCTCCCGGCATCTTCTCGGCCCGCTGGTCCGGCACCCACGGCGACGACGACGCCAACCTGAAGCTGCTGCTCGCCCAGCTCTCCGACATCGACACCCCCCACCGCGGCGCCTACTTCACCTGCGCCGCCGCCCTGGCCCTGCCGGACGGCACGGAACGCGTGGTCGAGGGCCGCCTGACGGGGATCCTGCGCCACACCCCGGCCGGTACCGGGGGCTTCGGCTACGACCCGGTCCTCCAGCCCGACGGCGAGAGCAGGACGTGCGCGGAACTGAGCCCGGCGGAGAAGAACGCCATCAGCCACCGCGGCAAGGCGTTCCGGGCGCTGGTGCCGGTGGTGCGGGAGTTGGTGGGCTGACAGGGACGAGGCCTTCACCTTCGATATGAAGGTGAAGGCCTCGTTTGACCTGTGGGCCCGGTGGGATTTGAACCCACGACACACCGGTTCTAAGCCGGCGCCCTCTAGCCTGCTGGGGTACGGGCCCGCGTTTCACTACTGTACTGGGTGGGCCTTCGCCGCCCTGAACAGGTTGCGGTCTGGCTGTGGCATGACGGACACACGTAGCGCAGGTTCTGGCGGCGATTGTCCAGATGGTCACCGTTGATGTGATCGATCTCCAGCACGAGACGCTTGCCCTGCCAAGTGTCCCCGATGCCACACGCGGAACATACGCGCGGGCGTCCGATCTCGTCGAGTGCACGGCGCAGGAATGTGGTTCGGGTTCGTGCGGCGCCAGGCTCCCTGCGCTGAAGGATCTCGGATGCAGCCTTGCGGTGAGGAGAGCTGGAGCCCCGGGTGTGTCCCCGTCCAGTGAAGTGGGCAGTTGAGAGGCCGTATTCGGCGAGACTCCGTTTCAGGCGGGCGCGAGCCGCGCCGTTGTTCGTATGGCCGAGAAGTTCCAGTACTCCGGCCATGCTCCTGGACTTCGCGACGGCGGAGGCCAGTTCGTGTCGGGAGGTCAGAGGTGAGCTGTACCTGCGGCCGCTGGTGAAGTGTGACGTGTCGATCCCGAGGCGGTCGAGCCTCTTCCTGATGTAGTCGTAGGGTCCGTCGTCGGGCGGGACGTTCATGTACTCCAGCATTTCCCGGACGCTGTGCGCGTGCGTGGCGGCTTCCTCGAGGAGTTCCCGCGTGTACGACCGCCTCTGTCGTTCCGGGAGTGCATCGTCAACGAAGTGCGTGGTGTCGATGCCGTAGAGCTTCAGCCGATCTCGCACGTAGCGGAGAGGTCTACTGCCCAGCGGTGCACCCAATCGTCCGAGCATGTCGACGAGGCTGGTCGAGGCGGCCGCGGTCCGGGCCAGCAAGTCGCGAGGGTACTTGTTCTGGTCGCTCATGTACGCCTCCGTCGATTGCGCCCGCGATAGGTATCCGTAACCGCATGGCAGTTCGGGCAGAGCAGGCGCACATTGTCCGGTCGGTTGTCCCACCATTCGCCGTTCGCATGGTCGACCTCGAGCCGTAGTGGCCTGCCGTTCCATTCCGTGCCGATGCCGCACAGGGCGCACGACTCCGCGATGCCCGTCCGGAGCAGCTCGCGGCGTAGGCGGTCACCGGGGATTCTGCCGTTCGACGGAGAGCCCAGGGTCAGGGGGTCGCCCAGGGCGCCTTTTGGGCGGCCTCGGGGTGCACGCAAGAAGTGCGACGTGTCGATCCGGAGGGCGGCGATGCGGCGGCCGATGTGGGCTTGGTTTCCCCCAACCGGGTTGACGCCCAGTCGGCGCACGACCTCCGCCACGCTCCTGGAACAGGCGACCAACTCGCGCAGCCTCTCCTCCGTGTGGCGCACTCTGGGATCGATGAAGTGCGAGATGTCGATCTCCGATTCCGACATCTTGGCCCGCAAGTAGCGCCTGCTCCCTGGTGTCGGTGTTCCCCCGCACCACCGAACGGCGTCGTTGCAGTTGGTCGTCTCGCGCGCCGCTTCTTCGAGTAGCTCGCGGGTGTACCGAGCTGTCATGTCCCGCTCCGCATCCGGCCGCGTGTTCGCGGCCTCGTACGGAGCAACGAACCGTTTATCGGATGGTCACGTCCGGAACGCCAGGAGATGCGGAGGGGCCCGTGCCGCTTCGGGCGAAGCGGTACGGCCCCCTCCGTCGCCGTGCGAGTGGGTCAGAACTTCGGGTCCGGGCTCTGGGCCTGGACCAGTTCCACGGCTTCCTCGGTCGTCTCCACCGAGGGCGGGGAGCCCGCCAGGGGCTTGTTGGCGGTCTCCTTCATGCAGGCCACCGCGATCACGCCGACCAGGGCCGCCGCCATCGCGTAGTACGCCGGCATCAGGTTCGAGCCGGTCCAGCTGATCAGGGCGGTGATCACCAGCGGGGTCGTACCGCCGAAGAGCGAGGCGGAGAGGTTGTAGCCGACCGACAGGGAGCCGTAGCGGACATTGGTCGGGAACAGGGCCGGGAGGGCGGCGGACATCGTGCCCAGCATGCAGACCAGGGAGAGGCCGAGCATCAGCATGCCGACCGTGATCGCGATGATGCTGCCCTGCCGGATCAGCAGGAACGCCGGGAGGGACAGGATCAGGAAGCCGAGCATGCCCGTCATCAGCAGCGGCTTACGGCCGTAGCGGTCGGAGAGCTTGCCGAAGCGGCTGATGACCACCATCAGGAAGACCATGACCGCGAGCAGGATGAGCAGACCGTGGGTCTCGCTGTAGCCCAGTTCGTCGGAGAGGTAGGTCGGCATGTACGACAGCAGCATGTAGTCGGTGATGTTGTACGCGCCGACCAGGGCGATGCAGAGGATCAGCGTCGGCCAGTACTGCCGGAAGATCTTGGCCAGGTCGCCCTTGGCGGTGGTCTCGACGTGGTCGGCGGCCTCCGTGGCGTGCGCCGTGCCGCCCTCCAGCTTCTGGAAGGCGGGGGTCTCGTCCAGGCGCAGCCGCAGGTAGAGGCCGACCATGCCGAGCGGTCCGGCGACCAGGAACGGGATGCGCCAGCCCCAGGACTCCATCTGGCCGGTGTCCAGGACGGCGTAGAGGGCGGTGACGAGGCCGGCCGCGCCCACGTACCCGGCGAGGGTGCCGAATTCGAGGAAGCTGCCGAAGAAGCCGCGGCGCTTGTCGGGGGCGTACTCGGCGATGAACGTGGAGGCACCGCCGTACTCGCCGCCCGTGGAGAAGCCCTGGAGCATCCGGAAGACGATCAACAGGACGGCCGCCCAGACCCCGATCGTGTCGTGGGAGGGGATGAGGCCGATCGCGAAGGTGCCGATCGCCATGAGGATCATGGTGAGGGCGAGGACCTTCTTACGGCCGATCTTGTCGCCCATGGGCCCGAAGAACATGCCTCCCAGCGGCCGGACGAGGAAGGCCACCGCGAAGGTGGCGAACGAGGAGAGGAGCTGGGTGGTGTCGTTCCCTGACGGGAAGAAGACGTGCCCGATGGTGACGGCCAGGTAGGAGTAGATACCGAAGTCGAACCACTCCATGGCGTTACCGAGTGACGCCGCCTTCACCGCCCGCTTGACCGCCTGGTCGTCGGTGACGGTGATGTCCGTCCGGCGGAGCCGCGGGTTCTGCCGCTTCCTGATGGCGCGGAAGAGGGCCGGGTGACGTTTGACCGCTTCCGGGTCGGCCGCCTGGTGGGGGTCGGGGGCCGCCATGGCCGGGTCCTTTCCTCGGAGGGTGTTCCAGGAAAGGCTTCTGCGCGGTCATGGCGGTCGCAAACCGAATCCATGGCCTCTTGCGATGTCAGTCACAAGTTTTCGGCCGCGAAGGGGGTGTCCGGTCAGATGCCGAGATCCTTGATGATCTTCGCCACGTGCCCGGTTGCCTTGACGTTGTAGAGAGCCCGCTCCACCTTGCCCTCTTCGTCCACGACGATCGTGGACCGGATGACGCCTGTCACCACTTTGCCGTAGAGCTTCTTCTCGCCGTAGGCGCCGTAGGCCGCCAGGACCTCCTTGGAGGGGTCGCCGACCAGGGTGACCTTGAGGTCTTCCTTCTCGCGGAACTTCGCGAGCTTCTCCGGCCTGTCCGGCGACACGCCGATGACGTCGTAGCCGGCGCCCGCCAGGAGCTCCAGGTTGTCGGTGAAGTCGCAGGCCTGCTTGGTGCAGCCGGGGGTAAGTGCGGCGGGGTAGAAGTAGACGATGACCTTGCGGCCCTTGTGGTCCGCGAGCGAGACGTCGTTGCCGTCGGCGTCCGGAAGGGTGAAGGCGGGAGCGGTGTCGCCGGTCTGGAGTCGCTCGCTCATGTTTCTCCTCAGGTGGCATACGGGTGGTGCGGGACCGAGCGTAATAGGGGGTGCCGCCGGGTGTACGGGCGGTCGAGCTGACAGACTGTCGATGAAGGCTTACCGGACGACGACCACGGAGGCGGCGCAGTGTCGGATACGAGGACCCCTGCGCAGATCGAGGCGGACATCATCAGCAGGCGTGATCAGCTCGCGGTGGTGCTGGACGAGATCGGCGTACGGGTGCACCCGAAGACGATCATGGATGACGCGAAGGCCAAGGTGGCGTCCACGGTGGACCGGACGGCCGGGCGCGCGTTCGTCGCGGTGAACCGGACGGTGTCGGACGTGAAGGCGCAGTTCGTGGCGGAGGACGGCTCGCCCCGGCTGGAGCGCGTGATCCCGGCGGCGCTGGTGGTGGCGGGCGCGGTGGCGCTGCTGACGGTGTCCTCGCGCCGGAAGAAGCGCTGAGCGCGGGCCGCCGTGGGTGTCCGCCGCCCGGTCGTGGCCGGGCTTCTGGTGGTGCCCCAGGGGCGTGCGCGGGGTGTGGGGCCAGGTAGGTTCGGGGCGTGAGCGAGAACACCGACGACAAGCTGCCCATCCGGATGCTGCACGACCGTGTGCTGGTCCGTACCGATTCGCCCGAGGGTGAGCGGCGTTCCGGCGGGGGCATTCTGATCCCGGCCACGGCGGCGGTGGGCCGGCGGCTGGCCTGGGCCGAGGTGGTCGCGGTCGGCCAGAACGTACGGACCGTGGAGCCGGGGGACCGGGCGCTGTACGACCCGGAGGACCGTGCGGAGGTCGAGGTCCGGGGCGTGGCGTACGTGCTGATGCGGGAGCGGGATCTGCACGCGGTGGCGGCGGACCGCTTCCAGGGTTCGGTGGACTCGACGGGGCTGTACCTGTAGGACCGGCCGGCTGCGAACCCTCTGCCCGAGAAGCCCGAGAGGGGTCCGAGAAGGCCTGGTGACCGCTGTCACCAGGCCTTTTGCCGGTGCGTGGGTGTTGCTACGGTGGGGGGACCCCGACGAGACGCGCCGTACCGGGTTCCGCAAAGACGACGCACCTGTGTGTTCTGTCCGCGTGTTCGTCGTGTGGAGGTGCCGTCATGGCATGGGTTCTGCTGGTGGTCGCAGGTCTGCTGGAAGTGGGCTGGTCGATCGGGATGAAGTACACCGAGGGGTTCACCCGGCTGTGGCCGAGCGTGTTCACCGGGGCCGGGATCGTGGCCAGCATGCTGCTGCTGTCGCACGCGGCGAAGACGCTGCCGATCGGTACGGCGTACGGGGTGTGGGTCGGGATCGGTGCCGCGGGTGCCGCGGTGCTCGGCATGGTGGTGCTGCACGAGCCGGTGACCGCCGCCCGTATCTTCTTCGTCTGTCTGCTGCTGGTGGCGGTCGTCGGGCTGAAGGCGACGTCCGGGCACTGAGGCCGCCCGGTTCCGGGTGACGCCCGGTCTCCCGGTGACGCCCGGTCTCCGGTGACGTCACCCGGGTCCGGGCCCTGAGCCCGGGAGCGGGCTCAGGGACGGGAGTTGAGGACGGGGGCCGCCTTCGGGAGGCCCTCGTCCCGCTGTTCCTCCGGGGCCTCTTCCCCCGGCTGTTCACGGAACGCGTGCTCCCTCGGCTGCTCCAGGAACGCACGGTGCTGGTCCTCCTGGCGGGGCGTGTGCGACGCGGGGGAGGCCGTCGTCCCGCCGGCGGGGGTCTCGCCCCGGGGCGTGCGCGGCTCGTCGGTGGGCGCGGGGGCCGTGGACGGCTTCGTACGGGGGCGGTCTCCGGGGGCGCGCGGGGAGGGGGACGCGCTGTCGCCGCCCACGGCCTCCTCGGTGTCCCCTTCCGGCTCTTCGGGGCCGTCGTCGGCCTCCAGGTCGAAGTCCTGTACGGCGCTGCCCTTCAGCGCTGCCCGGGTGTAGGCGCCCCAGGTCTCGGCGGGTGCGCCGCCGCCGTTCATCCGGGCGAGCCCGAGGGCCCCGTACAGCGGTTTCTGGATACCGGTCTCGGGGTCCTGGCCCATGACGGCGACGACGGTGGCGAGGTCCGGGGTGTAGCCGGCGAACCAGGCCGCCCGGTCGTCCTCGGCGGTGCCGGTCTTGCCGGCCGCGGGCCGGCCCGCCGACTGGGCGGCGGTGGCGGTGCCGCCCTTGACGACGCTCAGCAGGACGGAGGTGGTCGTGTCGGCGGCCTCGCGGCTGATGGCCCGGCGGGTGTTCCGGGTGGGCAGGGGGAGGTCGGTGCCGTTCTTGCTGATCTTCACGACGAGGGTGTGGGCCCGCTGCCTGCCGTGGTCGGCGAGGGTGGCGTAGGCGGAGGCCATGTCGAGGACGCTGGCGGTGGCCGGGCCGAGGGCGATGGACGGGGTGGCGGTGAGGTCGGGGGTGCTCTCGGGGATGCCGAGGGCGACCGCGGTGTCCTTGACCTGCTGGGGGCCGACGTCCTGGGCCATCTGGGCATAGACCGCGTTGACGGACTTGTCGGTGGCCTCGCGGACGGTGATGGAGCCGTAGTCGACGTCGTCCTCGTTGGCGGGGGAGTAGCCGGTGGAGCCGGTGGCGGCCTGGACGGTGCGCTTGTTGGTGCCGTCGTAGCGGGTGTTGGGGGTGATGGCCCGGCCGCCGTGCGTCTTGGAGCCGTTGGCGAGGGCGGCGGCGAGGACGAAGGGCTTGAAGGTGGAGCCGACCTGGAAGTCGCGGCGGGTGGCGTTGTTGACGAACTGCCGGGTGTAGTCGATGCCGCCGTACAGGGCGACGACGTGCCCGGTGGAGGGGTCGACGGAGGCGCCGCCCGCGCGGACGTTGCGGTCGGCGTCGCGCTCGTCGCTGGTCTTGGACAGGACGTTGTCCTCGACGGCCTGGACGAGGGCGTCCTGCTTCTTCTTCTGGAGGGTGGTGACGATGCGGTATCCGCCGGTGGCGAGGGTGTCCGCGTCGATGATCTTGTTGCTGGTCAGGTAGTCCTCGACGGCCTGGACGACGTAACCGCGCTGACCGGAGAGGGCGGTGCCGGGCTGGGCCTTGACGGGGACGGGGAAGTCCAGGGACTCGCGGTCGGAGCGGCTGAGCCAGCCTTCCTTGACCATGCCGGCGAGTACGTAGTTCCAGCGGGCGAGGACGGCGTCCTTGTTCTCGGGGTGGGCGACGACGTCGTAGTCGCTGGGGGCGTTGAGCAGGGAGGCGAGGTAGGCGCCCTCACCGGCGTCCAGGTCTTCGACGTCCTTGCCGTAGTAGGCGTGGGAGGCGGCCTGGATGCCGTAGGCGTTGCGGCCGAAGTAGCTGGTGTTGAGGTAGCCCTCCAGGATCTCGTCCTTGCTCTGCTCGCGGTCGAGCTTGATCGAGATGAAGAACTCCTTGGCCTTGCGGACGACGGTCTGCTCCTGGCCGAGGTAGTAGTTCTTGACGTACTGCTGGGTGATGGTGGAACCGCCCTGGCGTCCCTTGCCGGTGACGGTGTTCCACCCGGCGCGGAGGGTGGCGGACACGTCGATGGCGTTCTCGGAGTAGAAGTCCCGGTCCTCGGCGGCCAGCACGGCGTGCCGGATGGTCTGGGGGACGCGGCTCAGCCGGACGTTCTCGCGGTTGGTCTCTCCGTCGCGGGCGACGACGTTCTTGCCGTCCGCGTACAGGTAGACGTTGGACTGGGCGGTCGCGGCGGCGTTGGCGGCGGGGATGTCGACGAGCTGGTAACCGACGAGGAAGCCGCCGACGAGGAGCACGGCGAGGAGGAGGACGCCGCCGAGGGTCATGCGCCAGGTGGGTACGGCGCGGCGCCAGCCGGTGCGTTTGGGGCGCTTGCGGCGTTTCGCGCGCCCCTTGTCCTCGGACGCGCTGTCCGCGTCGCCGGGTGCGCTGTCCGCGTCGGCGGACGCGCCCTCCGCACCGGGCGCGCCCTCCGCACCGGGCGCGCCCTCCGCACCGGGTGCGCCCTCCGCGTCGGCGGACGCGCTGTCCGCGTCGGCCGGTGTGTTCTGGGGGCCGTCCGGCGTACCCGAGGCCCCGGGGGTGTCCGGCGCCGCGTTCTGGGCGTGCTGGGCCTGCTGGGCGTCCTCGGCGTCCGGGGCCGGCTTCGCGGTGGAGGGGTCCCGGGGGGACCGGCCCTCGGGACCCTGCCGACCAGGGTCTCCGCTGTGCTGCGGTGGCTCGTGGCTCATGACGTGGGGGCTCCTCGACTGCGGACAGTTATCCCATAGTGCACTTTTTGTACTGATAACCCCGGGATCCTTACCGGAAATGCGGTCGCGGCGGCCTCAGCCGGTGGACTACCGTCGTGCGCTTTGGTCCGTCGTGCGGGAGGAGGGGGCGTGGTGCGGCTCTACGCGGTCGTGGCGGCGGGCGGCTTCCGGCGGCACGCCACCTACCGGGCGGCGACGGCGGCGGGGGTCTTCACCAACACGGTCTTCGGCTTCATCGTGGCCTACGCCTACACCGCCCTGTGGGACGTACGCCCTCAGCTCGGCGGCTACGACAAGCCCGAGGCGCTGACGTACGTGTGGCTGGGCCAGGCGTTGCTGATGACCTGCGCGATGCTCGGCGGGGGGTTCGAGGAGGAGCTGTCGGAGCGGATCCGTACGGGTGACATCGCCGTCGACCTGTACCGGCCCGCCGATCTCCAGCTGTGGTGGCTGTCGGGGGACCTGGGCCGGGCGGCGTTCCATCTGCTGGGGCGCGGGGTCGTGCCGATGGCGCTGGGGGCGCTGGCCTTCGAGCTGGCGCTGCCGGCCTCGCCGTGGACCTGGCTGGCCTTCCTGGTCTCGGTGCTGCTGGGGGTGGTGGTGAGTTTCGCGCTGCGGTTCCTGGTCGCGCTGTCGGCGTTCTGGCTGATGGACGGGGCGGGCGCGATGCAGATGGCGATGCTCGCGGGCATGTTCTTCTCGGGGATGCTGCTGCCGCTGACCCTGTTCCCGGGGCTGCTGGGCGAGGTGGCGCGGGCGCTGCCGTGGTCGTCGCTGTTGCAGGTCCCCGCGGACGTGCTCCTGGGTAAACGCACGGGGTGGGACCTGGCGGGGGCGTACGCCTTCCAGGCCGGCTGGGCGGTGGCGCTGCTGGGGGCGGGGCGGCTGCTCCAGTCCGCGGCGACCCGGAGGGTGGTGGTCCAGGGTGGCTGAGGCCGAGGTGGAGGCCGGTGCCGGGCGCCGGGCCGGGGAGCCGGAACCCGCGGCGTGGTCGCGGCCCGGGTTCGACGACCGGTCGCGGCTGCTGGAGGGGGTCCGGGCGTACGGGCTGATCGTGGCGATGTGGATGCGCTCGACGATGGCGTACCGGGCGTCGTTCGTGATGACGACGCTCGGGAACTTCGTGGTGACGGCGTTCGACTTCGTGACGATCATGCTGATGTTCGCGCACGTGGACGCGCTGGGCGGCTACACGCTGCCCGAGATCGCGCTGCTGTACGGCACGTCGGCGACCGCGTTCGGACTGTCGGACCTGCTGTTCGGGTCGGTGGACCGGCTGGGCAGGCGGGTGCGGGACGGCACGCTGGACACCCTGCTGGTACGGCCGGTCCCGGTGCTGGCGCAGGTGGCCGCGGACCGGTTCGCGCTGCGCCGGCTGGGGCGGATCACGCAAGGGCTGCTGGTCCTCGGTTACGCGCTGGCGACGCTGGACATCGCGTGGACACCGCTGAGGGTGGTGATGCTGCCGCTGATGGTGCTGAGCGGGGCGGCGATCTTCGGGGCGGTGTTCGTGGCGGGGGCGGCGTTCCAGTTCTTCGCGCAGGACGCCTCGGAGGTGCAGAACGCGTTCACCTACGGGGGGACGACGGTGTTGCAGTACCCGCCGACGATCTTCGCGAAGGAGCTGGTCCGCGGGGTGACGTTCGTGGTGCCGCTGGCCTTCGTGAGCTGGCTGCCCGCGCTGTACGTGCTGGGCCGGGACTACCCGTTGGAGCTGCCGGAGTGGGTGGCGTTCCTGCCGCCGGTGGTGGCCGGGCTGTGCTGGCTGCTCGCCGGACTGGCCTGGCGGACGGGGCTGCGGGCGTACCGCAGCACGGGAAGCTGAGGAGTGGGCATGGACAGCGACTTCATCGAGCTGGACGGCGTCGAGAAGGTCTTCGACGTGCGCCGCAGGACCGGCTTCCTGCGCCGGGAGCGGCGGGAGGTGCGGGCGGTGGACGGCATCAGCTTCCGGGTGCCGCGCGGTGAGATGGTCGGCTACATCGGGCCCAACGGCGCGGGCAAGTCGACGACGATCAAGATGCTGACGGGGATCCTCACCCCGAGCGGCGGGCGGCTGCGGGTCGCGGGGATCGATCCCGCACGGGAGCGTACGCGGCTGGCGCACCGGATCGGGGTGGTGTTCGGGCAGCGTACGACCCTGTGGTGGGACCTGCCGTTGCGGGACTCCTACCGGCTGATGCACCGGATGTACCGGATCCCGGACCGCCGGTTCCGGGAGAACCTGGACCGGTGTGTGGAACTCCTGGACCTGGGCGCGCTGTTGGAGGTTCCGGTACGTCAGTTGTCGCTGGGTCAGCGGATGCGGGGCGACATCGCGGCGGCGCTGCTGCACGATCCGGAGGTGCTGTACCTGGACGAGCCGACGATCGGGCTCGACGTGGTCTCCAAGGCGAAGGTGCGGGGCTTCCTGCGCGATCTGAACGCGGAGCGGTCCACGACGGTGCTGCTGACGACCCACGACCTCACCGACATCGAGCAGTTGTGCCGACGGGTGATGGTGATCGACCACGGCCGTCTGGTGTACGACGGTGCCCTGGCCAAGCTGCACGAGGTGGGGGAGAGCGAACGCACGCTGGTGGTGGACCTGGAGCGCGAACTGCCCCCGGTCACCCTGGCGTCGGACCTGTCGGTACGGGTGGTCAAGGTGGAGGGCCCCCGGCAGTGGCTGGCGTTCCCGGCGTCGGTGTCGGCGGCCCCGCTGGTGGCGCGGCTGGCGGCGGACTATCCGCTGGTGGATCTGTCGGTGCGGGAGCCGGACATCGAGGCCGTCATCGCGAAGATGTACGCGTCGGATCCCGCTCTATAGGCTGCTGGCATGACAAGTGAACGCCCGGACATGCGTGCCTCCGACGCCGAACGCGAGCGGATCGCCGAGACGCTGCGGGAGGCCGTGGCCGAGGGCCGGTTGCAGATGGACGAGTTCGAGCAGCGGCTCGACGCGACGTACAAGGCCCGCACCCACGGTGAGTTGGAGCCGCTGGTCAGCGATCTCCCGGTGCCGGGCGGGTCCGTGGCGCCGGTGACGGGCCGGGCGCCCGTGCCGGCCGGGCAGCCGGGGGCGCCGGTGGACTGGTCGCGGCGGATCGGCAAGCCCGCGACCTCCACGGGCGGCTTCGCGTTCTGGAGCGGGTTCAGCCGCAAGGGGAAGTGGACGGTGGGCCGGGTCTTCACCGCGTTCGCCATGTGGGGCGGGGGCGAGATCGACCTGCGCGAGGCGGACTTCGAGGACCGGGAGGTCCACATCCGCTGCTGGACGGTCATGGGCGGCATGCTGGTGAAGGTCGCACCGGACGTGCACGTCCACGTCAACGGCGTGGGCATCATGGGCGGGTTCGACGAGCAGACGAAGGACGCCGACGCCGGCGACCCCGCCCCGGACGCCCCCCGGGTGCGGGTGACCGGCTTCGCCCTGATGGGCGGGGTCGGCGTGGAACGCAAGTGGAGCAAGGCGCAGCGGCAGCGTCTGAAGGAGGCGGAGCGCGCGCGGCTGCGGCTGGAGAAGGGCTACGAGGACTGACGACGAGTCAGAAGGCGGCCGTCCTGGGGACCCCGGTGACCGCCTCGGGGCCGATGAGCTCGCCCAGGACCCGGTAGCCGGTGTCGTTGAGGTGGAGCCGGTCGCCGGAGTCGTAGGCCGGCAGGATCCGGTTGGGCGCGTAGGGGTCGCGTACGGCACGGTCGAAGTCCGCGAAGCCGTCGAAGACGCCACCCGCCCGGATCCGCTCGTTGACCGCCAGGCGTACCGCGTTGCGCTCGGGGGTCCAGGTGGCGTAGCCCTGGAACGGCGTCAGCGTGGTGCCGATCACCCGTAGGCCCTGGGCGTGCGCGCGGTCGGTGAGGGAGCGCAGCCCGGCCACGATGCGCCGGGCGTCGGTCTCCTGGGGGGCCTGCTGCACGTCGTTGATGCCGAGCGCGACGATCACGGTCCTGGCTCCGGCGACGGAGAGCACGTCGCGGTCGAAGCGGTGGGCGCCGGACGGGCCGCCCGCGCCGCCGGGCTTCAGGCTGTCCCGCAGGAGGCGGTTGCCGGCGATGCCCTGGTTGGCGACGCCGTAGCGGTGGCGTAGCCGGTCGGAGAGCACGTCGGGCCAGCGGCTGTCGGTGTCGGTGGTGGAGCGGGTGCCCGCGGTGAGGGAGTCGCCGATGACCACGATCGCGCCGGGGGCGGCGTCGTGGCGGACGTCGACGGCGGTGAGGTAGCGCCAGGCGGTGGTGGGCCAGGTGAGGGTGCCGTCGGACTGGTAGGACGTCTGGTGGGAGCTGGGGTGGAGGGTGACGGGTTCGCCGCCGCGTGCGGCGTGCAGACCGACGATCAGGTCGGCGTCCGGGGCGACGGGGACGGTCACCGCGTCGCTGACGACCTGCCGGCCCGCGGCGACGGTGACGGTGCCCAGCCCTCTGAAGGTGACCGGGCGCGTGGCGACGGTGGCCTGCTCCACGACGAGCGGGGTGGTGCCGAAGAGGTTGGACAGGGTGATGCGGGCCGCGTCACCGCCGATGCTGGTGTGCACGGTGTTGTGGATGATGCGGCCGGTGTAGCCCTGGGCGGTGTGCGGCTCGGGCTGGGCCGGCGCTCCGGTCCAGGTCACCACCCAGGTGCCGGAGGAGTGGGCGGGTGCGGCGGGGTGCCGGACCGCGGGCCGCGCCTGCGTCCCGGCCGGTGGTGCCTGCCGTGTCGCGGTCACCAGCGACGTACCGAAGGCGACGGCGGCGGCGAGCGCGGCGGTGCCCGCCACGAGGGCGAAGAGCAGGGTGTGTCCCTGGCGCCTGGGCATGGGCGGTGATTCTCCTTGTGGGGTGCTTGCTGATCTCATGATGCGGCAGGGCGCGGGAACTGGACGTGTCGCCCAGGAGTAGGTCAGGCAGGGACAATTGCGTACGGCACGGGGTGACGTGTACGCGGACAGGTGGAGCGGATGGAACAGGACGCGGGACAGGGCACGGGTGCGGGGTCCGAGGACCACGGCCCGGACGGCGGCGAACCGCGCCGCTCCGGAACGCCGGACGCGCCGCCGCCCGGACCGCGCGAGGTGGGGCCGTCCGGGTCGTCGGACGGAGCGGTGGGCGGGTCGTCGGACGAATCGGTGGGCGGGTCGTCGGGCGAACCGGTGGGCGGGTCGTCGGGCGAACCGGGGGGCGGCGGAGGCGCGTCGGGGAAGGGCTCGGTGCCCGTCACCGGGGCCGGGGGCACCTTCGGGCGGGGGCGGGTGACGGCGGGACTGGGCGGGTTCGCGTACACCGCCGCCGACGAGGAGAAACAGCGCGGTGTCCGCCGTATGAAGGCCACGGCCACGGGCCTGCTCCTCCTCGTCGCGCTCGTGTACACCCTCGCCACCTGGGCGAAGAACTCCGGTGTGGGCGGCTGGCCGGGCTACGTCGCGGCGGCCGCCGAGGCGGGGATGGTCGGCGCGCTGGCGGACTGGTTCGCCGTCACGGCGCTCTTCCGGCGCCCGCTCGGCCTGCCCATCCCGCACACCGCCATCATTCCCACCAAGAAGGACCAGCTCGGGGCGTCACTCGGTTCCTTCGTCGGCGAGAACTTTCTGTCCGGAGACGTCGTTCGTGACCGGATTCACGCCCTGGGCGTCGGTGCGCGGCTCGGCGCCTGGCTGGCCGAGCCGGCACACGCCGACCGGGTCACCGCCGAGCTGGCCACCGCGCTGCGCGGAGCACTCACCGTGCTGCGGGACTCCGACGTCCAGGCCGTGGTCGGCGAGGCGATCACCCGGCGGGCGGACGCCGTGGAGGTCGGTCCCGGCCTCGGCAAGATGCTGGAGAAGGTCGTCACGGACGGCGGCCACCGCAGGGTCGTGGACCTGGTCTGCGTACGGGCCCACGACTGGCTGGTCCTGCACGGCGACTCCGTGATGAACGCGGTCCAGGGCGGGGCGCCCGGCTGGACGCCCCGGTTCGTCGACAAGCGGATCGGGGAGCGGGTCTACAAGGAGCTGCTGCGGTTCGTCACCGAGATGCGGGACATGCCGGGCCACCCGGCACGCGGCTCGATCGACACCTTCCTGACGGACTTCGCGGCCGACCTCCAGACGGACCCGGACACCCGCGCCCGGGTGGAGCGGCTGAAGTCGGAGATCCTGGGCCGACGGGAGGTCCAGGACGTCATCGCCTCGGCCTGGTCCAGTGTCAGGTCGATGATCATCGCGGCGGCCGAGGACCAGCGGAGCGAGCTGCGGATGCGGGCGCGGGCCTCGCTGATGTCGCTGGGCGCCCGGCTGGCGACGGACGAGCGGTTGCAGGCCAAGCTGGAGGGCTGGCTGGAGGACGCGGCGGTCTACGTCGTCACGACGTACCGCGCCGAGATCACCTCGCTGATCAGCGACACGGTCGCCGGCTGGGACGCCGACCAGACCTCAAGGAAGATCGAGGCGAACATCGGCCGCGACCTCCAGTTCATCCGGATCAACGGCACGGTGGTGGGTGCGCTCGCCGGCCTCGCCATCTACACGGTGTCGCACGCCCTGGGGGGCTGAGCCCGCCGGACCGGGGTGGGTCCGTCGCCGGTAGGGGCGCCCCGTGGGGCCCGTACCCCGGTGGGGTTCCTCGCCCCCCCCGGGCCCCGTACGCCGGTGGGCGCGCCCCCGAGGTGGCTCAGGCGCCGCGTCGGGTGACGGCCCAGGAGGCCGCCGCGACGCCGCCCGCCACGGCGAACACCGCGGGCCAGGCACCGATCTTCTTGGCCAGCGGGTGCGATCCGGCGAACGCCGCCACATAGGCGACGGTCAGCCCGGTGGCCGCGCGGGCGCCCGCCCGCCGGTTCCACTCGTAGGCGGCCACCGACCCGGCGGCGGCCAGCGCGACCCCGCCCAGCGGGCGCTTCTTCGTCCACCGGGCGACCCCGTAACCGCCGACGAGCCCGCCCGCCGCCACCGCCGCTGCCGGAATCTTCGCCATCCCCGCCACCTTCGCTCTCTTCGTTCCCGATGCGTTCCCGTGCGACGGGCCGTTCCCGTGCGACGGCCCGTCGCCGGTCGACGGATACGTTCCCCATCGACGGATACGTTCCCGATCGATGGTTCCGAGGCTAACGCCCGGCTTCCGGGGCCCTCGCCGCCCAGGGGGTGTACAAGCGTTTACCCTGTGGGGGTGAACGCTTGTGCACCCCCTCTGCGTACGGAGACCCGATGACCGCACCCGCCCCGGCCGCAGCCCCCCGCCACCCCCGATTCGCCCTCGGCGTGCTGGCCTTCTGCGGTGTCGTGGTCGCGATCATGCAGACCCTCGTCGTGCCGCTGCTCCCGCACATACCGGAGCTCACCGGCGCCACTCCCTCCGCCGCGAGCTGGCTGGTCACCGTGACCCTCCTCACCGGCGCGGTGTTCACCCCCGTCCTCGGCCGGCTCGGCGACATGTACGGCAAGCGACGCGTCCTGCTCGTCTCCCTGGGCCTCCTCGTCGTCGGCTCGGTGCTCTGCGCGGTCAGCTCGGACATCGGCGTCCTGATCGCCGGACGCGCCCTGCAAGGGGCCGCGATCGCCGTCGTACCGCTGGGCATCAGCATCCTGCGTGACGAACTGCCGCCCGAGCGGGTGCTGTCGGCGGTCGCCCTGATGAGCTCCTCGATGGGCATCGGCGCCGCGGTCGGCCTGCCGATCGCCGCCGTGGTCATCCAGAACTTCGAGTGGCACACCATGTTCTGGGTCTCCGGCGCCATCGGACTCCTCGACATCGTCCTGGTGCTCCGCTGCGTACCCGAGTCCTCGCTGCGGACCCGCGGCCGCTTCGACGTGCCGGGCGCGCTCGGGCTGACCGCCGCACTGGTCTGCCTGCTCCTCGCCGTGACCCAGGGCGGCGGCTGGGGCTGGACGTCGGCGCGCACCCTGGGCCTGCTCGTGGCCTCGGTCGTCATCGCGCTGGTCTGGGGCGCGTACGAGCTGCGGGTGCGTACCCCGATGGTGGACCTGCGGGTCTCGGCCCGCCCCGCCGTGCTCCTCACCAACGTCGCCGCCCTGCTGATCGGCTTCGCCTTCTACGCCAACTCCCTGGTCACCGCGCAGATGGTGCAGGAGCCCAGGTCCACCGGTTACGGGCTCGGCGCCTCCCTCGTCGTCAGCGGGCTGTGCCTGCTGCCGGGCGGGGTGACGATGGTGCTCCTGTCACCCGTCTCGGCCCGCATCTCCGCCAAGCACGGCCCGAGGACCAGCCTCGCGCTCGCCTCCGCCGTCATCGCCGCCGGATACGGCGTGCGGTACTTCACCAGTCACAGCCTCTGGCTGATCGTCGCGGGTGCCACGGTCGTCGCGGCCGGGACGGCCATCGCCTACTCGGCGCTCCCGGCGCTCGTGATGCGCGGTGTCCCCGTCGGCGAGACGGGCGCCGCCAACGGCCTCAACACCCTGATGCGCTCGGTCGGCCAGGCGTTCTGCAGTGCCGCGGTGGCCGCCGTACTCGCCAACATGACGTTCGTCGCGGCCGGGCGTACGGCCCCGACCCTGGGCGCCTACCAACTGGTCTTCGTGATCGCCGCCGTCGCCGCGGTACTCGCCCTGGTGGTGACCCTGTGCATGCCGAAGGGGGCCGCCGATGAGGGTACGGTCGAGAAACGACGCAGGAGCACCGGCCGTACGAGCGCGGTGCCGATCCAGGAGAGCCCATGACCGCCCGAGCCCCCGCGGCCGCGCCACCGGCGGAAGCCACCACGGGCAGGGACGCGATCCTGCGCGCCGCCCGGCGGGCGTTCACCCAGCGCCCGTACGCGGAGGTCACCATCCGGGGCGTCGCGGCCGACGCGGGGGTCAGCGCCTCCCTGGTCGTCAAGCACTTCGGCCGCAAGGAAGAGCTGTTCAACACGGTCGCCGACTTCGGCCCGGCCGCCGACGAGCTCTTCGACGCCCCGCCGGACCGGCTCGGCCGCCACATGGTCCTCACCCTGGTGCGCCGCCGCCGGGAGCAGCAGACCGACCCGCTCCTGCGCGTCGTCTTCTCGCTGGGCAACCACGACGAGCGCTCCCTGCTGCGCGACCGCTTCCACACACAGGTCACCGGTCGCCTGGCCGCCCTGCTGCCCGGCCCCGAGGCCGACCTGCGCGCGGAGCTGATCGCCGGTCAACTTCTGGGCCTGGGTGCCACCTTGAGCCTGCACCGCGCGGGCGCGGGCGCCCTCGCCTCGCCCGAGCACCTCGCGGACCTGTACGCCCCGGCGCTACAGAAGCTGGTGACGGGCTGACCGGAGCGGCAGGTAGGGTCTGGGCACCTACGAGGGGGGCCTCATGTCTGTCCGTACCGCTCTGCGTACCGTGATACCGGTCGTGGTCCTGGGCGTCTGCCTGTCCGGCTGCTCGCTGTTCAGCTCCACCCCCGAGCCGGGCGCGAGCGCCGCCGGCCGGCCCAGCGCCTCCGCCGAAGCGGCGGACTCCGGGGCGGGCACGCCCGGCGGGGACACCGATGGGGACGCGGGCGAGCCCGCGCCGACCCTGGTCCGGGACGCCTTCGCCGGACTCCAGGCCACCCTGGACAGCACCTGTACCCCCGGCGCCGGGGACTGCGCCTACGTCCTGGGCCGGGTCAACGACGAACTGGACCGCCTGGACCAGGCGATGAAGGCCGATCCGCAGGGCCCGGACCACTTCAAGGAGCCCGTGGCCTGGATCGCCGGCCTGCGCACCACCCTCGGTGAGGACGTCTCCGCGCCGAACCTGGAGAAGCACCGGGACGAGCTGGTCGGCACCCGGGACCGCGTCAACACCTGGATGCAGGACCACCCGGAGGACTACCGCTGATTCCGGTCCGCCCGGGAGCACTGCCCTGACCCGCTCGGGACCACCGGCTCCGGCCTCCGGGACCACCGGCTCCGGCCGTCGGGCCCGTCGCACGACCCCTGGGTCAGCGCCCGGGGTGGGCGAGGATGCCCAGCAGGCGGGTGACCTCGGTGGCGACCGCGTCGCGTGCCGGGCCGAGGTACTTCCGGGGGTCGGCCACCTGGGGGTCGGCGTCCAGGCGGACGCGGACGGCCCCGGTGAACAGCTTGTTCAGGTGGGTGGAGATGTTCACCTTGGTCATGCCGGCCGCGACGGCCCCGGCCAGTCCGGTGTCCCCGACGCCGGACGAGCCGTGCAGGACCAGCGGGACGTCCACGGCGTGGCGCAACCGGGAGATGAGCGCGAAGTCCAGGGCGGCGTCCCGGGTGAGCATGGCGTGGGAGCTGCCGACGGCCACGGCCAGGGCATCGACCCCGGTGGCGCCGACGAACGCCCGCGCCTCGTCGGGATCGGTACGCACGCCGGGGGCGTGCGCCCCGTCCTTGCCGCCGATCTCCCCGAGTTCCGCCTCCACGCACACGTCATGCGCGTGGCAGTACTCCGTGACGGAGCGGGTGGCGGCGACGTTCTCCTCGTACGGGAGCGTGGACGCGTCGAACATGACCGAGGTGAAGCCCAGTTCGACCGCCTGCCGGACCAGGCCGGCCGATTCGGCGTGGTCCAGATGGACGGCCACCGGGACGTCCGCCGCGCGTGCCAGGGCGAGGCAGGCGAGCCCGATCGGCTCCAGCGATCCGTGGTAGCGGGCGGTGTTCTCGCTGATCTGGAGCACCACCGGCAGTCCGGCCGCCTCCGCCCCGCCGACGATGGCCTGCGCGTGTTCGATCTGGATCACGTTGAAGGCCCCGAGGCCCGTCGCGGCGGTACGGGCGTCCCGGGCGAGAGCACCGGTGGATATGAGCGGCATGGGCTTCCTTCGCAGGTGCGTGAATCCTGACGGGCGATGCTCGAAGTTGCTCATTTATAGCGTGCTTGAAGCAGATTGAAAAAGGTGTGGGGAGGTGGTGGGGAAGCGAGGCCGCCCCCGGCGGGTGAGGGCCGGGGGCGGTCGTCGTGGGGGTCGTGCGGGTGGGCCGGGTGGGCCGGGTGGGCCGGGTTGGGAGGCGTCGCGCGGGTGGTGCGGGGCGTGCCAGTGGTCCGGGTGAGGTCCGTGAGGCGGGCGGGGCGGCGCGGGTTACTCGCAGGCCACGCCGTCGCCGTCCCGGTCGAGGTGGGAGGCGTAGCCGGGGTCACCGCGGTGGATGGGGGCGGCCCCGGCGGCGCGTACGGCGGTGCAGTTGGCGTAGTAGGTACTGCCCCCGCCGCTACCCCCGCCGGACGAGGAGCCGTTGGACGACGAGCCGCCGGAGGACCCGCCGCCCGACCCCGACCCCGACGAGCCGTACGGTTCGCAGCCCACCCCGTCGTTGTCCCGGTCCAGATGGGCCGCGTAGCCGGGATCCCCGCGGTGGACGGGCGCGGCCCCGGCGGCCCGCGCGGCGTCGCAGTTCTCGTAGTACACCGAGGGCGCCTTCGTCTTCTGAGCCGGCGTCGGCTTGGGCTTGGCCTTGGGGGCCGGGGGCGGGGTGGGCGACGGGGACGGCGTGGGTTCGCTGACGGTGACGCGGACGACGGCGACCTCGGTGGCCCCCTTCCCGCCCTTCACCGCGACCCGGTAGGTGAACTCGTCCTCACCGCTGTAGCCGGCCTTCGGGGTGTACGTCAGCGAGGTGCCGTCCACCGCGGCGACGCCCTGCCCCGGCGGGACGTCCACGGTGAGGGTGAGGTCGGCCGGCCCGAGGGTGTCGAGGAGCGGCCCCTCGGCGCCGTCCTCCCCGGTCACCGAGTCGTTGGCGAGGGCATCGACGGTGATCCGCTCGCCGGCGCGGGCGGTGGTGGCGTCGTCGGTGAGTGCCAGTCGGCGTTCGGGGGTGGGCGAGGCGGAAGCCGTGGGCGAGGAGTCCGCCACGGCCTTGGCGTCCTGGCCCCCGTCTCCCTCACACCCTGTCAGGGCCAGTGCCAGGACGGCGGCCGCCGCCGACATCCGGAGCGGGGCGCTCGTCGTTCTCGAAGTCATGGGTCCCCCAAGGTGTTCAGCCGTGTTCTGTGCGGTGGAAAGCGTGATGTTCGCAGGGGCGGTCGGACGGGACGGCGGCCTCGGAGGAAAGGAAGCGGAATCGTGATGAAAGCGTGGAGGAATGGTGGCTTCCCTCTGAAGGGTCGGCCCCGGGGCTGAGGGCAGCCGCCGCCCCGTGATCCACATGCGGAGGCGCGGCCGGGGCCTGACCATCGGGGTACGGGCGGTGGCCCGGTCGCGCCGTGGCCCTCTCGGGCCGGTTCTCCCTTCCGGGCGCACCGGACCGCCTCCCGGCCCACCCCTGGGGGGAACGGGAGGTACGGATGCCACGGCCCCTGTGGACCGGAGCGATCAGCTTCGGACTGGTCACGATCCCGATCAAGGTCGTCTCCGCCACCGAGAACCACTCGATCTCCTTCCACCAGTACCACCTGGAGGACATGGGCCGTATCCGCACCCGCAAGGTGTGCGAGCTCGACGGCGAGGTCCTGTCCCAGGACGAGATCGGCAAGGGCTACGAGGTGGCCAAGGGCAGGACCGTGCCCGTCACCGACGAGGAGCTCGACCGGATGCCGCTGCCGACGGCCAAGGCCATCGAGATCGTCGCCTTCGTGGACGCGGGCAGCGTCGATCCGGTGCGGATCGGTGACAGCTACTACCTGGCGGTCGACGGACAGGTCGCGGCCAAGCCGTACACCCTGCTGCGCAAGGCGCTGGAGCGCAGCGACAAGGTCGCCGTCGCGAAGTTCGCCTGGCACAACCGGGAGCGGCTCGGGTTGCTGCGGGTGCGGGACGACGCGATCGTGCTGCACTCCATGCGGTGGCCGGACGAGATCCGCAGCCCGGAGTCGCTGGCCCCCCGGGACGTCGAGCTGGAGGAGGACGAGATCGACCGGGCCGTCCAGCTCACCGACAGCATGGCGCTCGACGGCATCTCCGGCTTCAAGGACCGCTACCGGGAAGCCCTGGAGGACCTGATCGCCGCCAAGTCCGAGGGCAAGGAGCTGCCGGAACCGCGCGAGGGCGAGGAGGAGGAATCCGGAAAGGTCATGGACCTGATGGCGGCGCTCAACGCCTCGGTGGACGCCGCGCGGGAGTCGCGGGGCGAGGAGGCCGGGGGCGAGGACGCGACGGTGCACGAGATGAAGCCGGGCACCCGCAAGCGGGCGGCGAAGAAGACCGCGAAGAAGACCACGAAGGCGGGGAGGACGGCGAAGACGGCGGACTCCGGGAAGAAGCCGGCCAAGAAGGCGGCACCGAGGAAGCGCACGGCGTCCTGACGGGTGCGGCGGGGCGCTCCGGGCCGGGGGCGGTACGGGCCGCCGCCCGCGAACCGGCTCCGGGCCGGGGCGGTACGGGCCGCCGCCGCCCTCAAGGCTCCAGGTCGTCCGGTGCCAGGTCCGGGCGCAGCCGGTGCCAGGACGGTTGGCGGAGGCGGCCCGCGCGGGTCCGGGTCGAGTAGCGGACCTCGCCCACCAGCCTCGGCAGCACCCACCGCGCACCGGCGACCCGTGGCACCGTGTCGAAGGGGCAGGTGTCGGTCGCGGCGACCCGTAGCAGCTCGCCGAGCCTGCCCCGTTCGGCGTCGCTCCACCCGGTGCCGACGCTGCCCGCGTACCGCAGTCCGCCCTCGTGCCGCTCTCCGACCAGCAGTGCCCCGGGCAGCCCGCCCAGCCTGCCCCGGCCGGGCACCCAGCCGCCGACCAGGACATCGGCCGTGAGGGCGTGGCGGATCTTGATCCAGGCACGGGAGCGGATGCCCGGTTCGTACACGGAGTCCAGCCGTTTGGCGACGACCCCCTCCAGCCCCGCCTCCCGGGTCATGTCCAGGGCCCGTTTGCCCTGGCCGACGACCACCGCGGGCGTCGACCAGCGTGGCCCGGCCAGCCCGAGCCCCTCCAGCGCGGCACGGCGTTCCCGGTAGGTCCGCGCCACGAGGGGGGTGCCCCGCAGGAACAGGGCGTCGAAGAGAACCAGATGGGCCGGCACCCGCCGCGCCGCACGGGCCGCCTTCGCGGGCGATCCGGAGAGCCCCATCCGCGACTGGAGACGCTCGAAATTGCTGCGCCCCTGGCTGTCCAGGGCGACGATCTCGCCGTCCAGCACCGCCGGTACCCCGCCGAGCGCGTCCCCCAGCCCGGCCAGGTCCGGGTAGGCGGCCGTGATGTCCGTCCCGGAGCGGGCCCGCAGCTCGACCGTGCCGTCGCCCGGCAGATAGATCACGGCCCGCTGCCCGTCCTGCTTCACCTCGTACGCCCACCGGTCGTCGACGGCGGGGGAGGGAAGGCGGCCGGGCGTGGCCAGCATCGGAGCGAACCGGGGCAACGTGGGCATGGCAGCACCCTCTCAGCAGAGGGCGACGGATGCCGTCAGGCGCACCCCGCCCGGCGACCCGGCCTCGCCCGGCGACCCGGAGCCGACCGGGTGCGCGCGCCCCGACCTTCCCGAGCGTGCCCGGACCGCGTTCGCCGCTGCCGGCGGCGTGGGCCACGGGAGCACCCAGGGCCCGGGATGCCGCTCATGGGATGCCGCTCATGAGGCGCCGCTCATGGGATGCCGCTCATGAGGTGCCCTTCACGAGGTGACCGGCGCCGGGTTCCGGGCGGGTGGCTTGCGGGCCAGGACGCAGGCGTGACGGCGCTTGAGCCGGCCGTCCGGTTCCTGCTCCAGGTGGGCGGTGACGTCGAGACCCGCCTCGGTGAGCAGCTCGACCAGCCGGGACAGGGGGAGGAAGTAATTGCGGTAGGACACCGAGTGGCCGAAGACGGGCCCGGGGACCACCTCCTCGCCGGTGCCGGTCCAGTCCCCGATCAGCACCCGGCCGCCAGGGGCCAGGACGCGGTGGAACTCACCGAAGAGATCGGGCAGTTGCCCAGGTGGGGTGTGGTGGACGGAGTACCAGGCCATGATGCCGCCCAGCGTGCCGGAGGCGATGTCAAGACAGGCCATCGAGCCCTCGGTGAAGTGCAGACCGGGGTGGTTGCGGCGGGCCACTTCGACCATCTTCGGTGACAGGTCGACGCCGAACGCCGACAGCCCCAGGCCGGCCAGGTGCGCCGTGGTCCGGCCGGGCCCGCAGCCGAGATCCGCGACCGGACCGGAACTGTCCGCCCGTACCAGCTCGGCGAAGACGCCGGGCATGCCACGGTTCAGCGGGTCCATCCCGGACACGGGCGGGACCTGGGCGAAGTAGTCGGCCGCGAGGGTGTCGTACGACTCCCGGAGGGCGGTCAGGTGGGCCGGTGAGGTCATGCCCGGCAGCCTACGGCGGGCCCGGCGCCGAACGCGGCCGAACTCACCTGTGCCTGAGGCCGGTTGCGGACGTGTCCGGGTGTGTCCGGCGCGGCGCCGCGCCCCGCCGCGTCGGCCGTCGCCGCATCCGTGCCGCGGCGCTCATCCAGGGACAGGTTGTCCCTGGATGAGCTGTGCCTTCATCCGGGCGCGCGGCAGGCGGATCGTCGGTGACGGCGGAAACTCCGCCCGGGGCGTTCCACCACGGCCCCGCCGACCGTCCAGGAGTCTTCGATGAACCGGAACACCACGATCGCCCTCGTCACCGGCGGGAACCGGGGGCTCGGCCGGGCCACCGTCCTCGCGCTCGCCGGGCAGGGCACCGACGTGATCCTCACCTACCGGTCGAACGAGGAGGAGGCGGCGGCCGTCGTCGAGGCCGTCGCGGCGCTCGGCCGGACCGCCGTGGCCCTGCGGCTCGACACCACCGAGTTCGGCGCCTTCCCCGCCTTCGCGGCGTCCGTCCGCGAGGCGCTCCGCGTCACCTGGGACCGCGAGACCTTCGACTTCCTCGTGAACAACGCCGGGTCCTCCGTGTCCACCCCGGTCGGCCGGACGACCGTCGAGGCGTACGACCTCCTGGGGAACGTGCACTTCAAGGGCGTCGTCTTCCTCACCCAGGAACTGCTGCCGCTGCTCGCGGACGGGGGCCGTGTCATCAACCTGTCCACCGGTCTCACCCGGTTCTTCGGCGAGGGATACGCGGTCTACGCGTCGTTCAAGAGCGCGGTGGAGACGTACAGCCGCTATCTGGCCCAGGAGCTCGGCGGGCGGGGCATCAGTGTCAACGCGGTCGCCCCGGGCCCCGTCGCCACGGACTTCGGTGGCGGCAGGCTGCGCGACGACGAGCAGGTCCGCGCGCACCTCGCCGGACAGACGGCCCTCGGGCGGGTCGGGGAACCCGAGGACATCGGTGGCGTGATCGCGGCCCTCCTCGCCCCCGGCACCGGCTGGATCAGCGGACAGCGCATCGAGGCCTCCGGCGGATCCCGGCTGTGAACCCCGGCGCCCGGCGGGACCCGGTGGCGGGGCCGGAGGCCGGACGGCTTCCGTACGCGGACCCCGGCAACCCGCCGGTCCCGGCGGCCCCTCCGGGTATGCGGGGCGGCGGGAGGACAATCACCCCCATGGACCGTGCACAACTCGCCGACTTCCTGCGCACCCGGCGCGAGGCGCTGCAACCCGAGGACGTCGGCCTGCCCCGGGGCGCCCGCCGCCGTACCCGGGGCCTGCGCCGCGAAGAGGTCGCCGTCCTCTGCGGCATGTCCGCCGACTACTACGCCCGCATCGAGCAGCGGCGCGGCCCCATGCCCTCCGAGCCGATGCTCGCCGCCCTCGCCCGGGGCCTCCACCTCACGCTGGACGAACGCGACCACCTCTTCCGTATGGCGGGCCACAACACCCCCAGCCGCCGGCCGGACACCGACCATGTCCCGCCCGGCATGATGCGCGTACTCGACCGGCTCCAGGACACCCCGGCCCAGATCGTCAACTCCCTGGCCGAGACGCTGGTGCAGACGCCCCTCGCCGTCGCGCTGATCGGTGACGAGACGGGGTTCACCGGGATGGACCGCAGCCTGGTCCACCGCTGGTTCACCGACCCGTACGCGCGCCGGATCTACCCCGAGGACGATCACCCGATGCACAGCCGGCTCCTCACCTCCGAGCTGCGCACCGCCTACTCGCGCCAGGGCGCCGACTCCCGCGCCGGCCGCATCGTGGACGCCCTGCTGGACCGGAGCGAGGAGTTCGCGGCCCTGTGGAGCGCCCATGAGATCGGCGTACGGCGCGAGGGCGACCGCAAACGGATCCGCCACCCTGAGCTGGGCATCCTGGACCTGCGGTGCCAGGCCCTCTACGACGCCGACCAGACGCGGGGCCTCCTCGTCTTCACCGCCACCCCCGGCACCGAGAGCCACGAGAAGCTGGGCCTGCTCGCCGCGGTCGGCGACCGCGACCCGCACCGCTGAGACCGGGCATCAGCGGCCCGTGGGCACGGGCGCCGCGAACGTGACGTCGGCGGCCGGGACGGTCACCTCGGCGTCCGAGCCGAGCGCCCAGGCGGCGACCCGCGAGACCACGGCGGCGGGTACGGCCTCGCTGACGCCGGGCGCGGCCGGTACGTCGTGCGTGGCGTGGGCGTCGTACGGCAGGACCACCCGGTAGCCGTGGGCCAGGGCGGTGCGGGCCGTCGCCTGCACGCACATCTCGGACATCAGCCCGCAGACGGCGACCGACCGCACCCCGGCTCCGGCGAGCAGGGCGCCGAGCCGCGTCTCCTGGAAGCCGTCGTCGTGCGTCTTGCGGATCACGGTCTCGGTGGGGCCGGTACGGACGGGGTGGTGAAGGCCCCAGCCGGGCGTACCGGGCGCGTCGTCCGCTCCGGGCGGCCCGTCGTTCTGTACGTGCACGACGAGTGCCCCGCCCCGGCGCGCCCGGACGATCAGATCGGCGGTGCGGTCCACCAGCCGGTCCGCCTCGGGCAGCGCGCTCTCCCCGGTGACGAACGCCGTCTGGACATCCACGACGACCAGCGCTTCTACCGGATCCGCTCGGTTCTCCACGGCACCATCCTGGTCGCCCGCGCCTCCGCCCGTCACCCGTATAAAACCGGGCGTCGTACGTGGAGGCGCCTCGGCGCCGCCCGACCGCCCGCCGTGAGCGGGCGGTCGGGGAGTCCCCGGTCGCGGCCCGTTGCCGGTGCCGGTGAGGGCCGCGTGATGCAAAGCTGAGCAAAACAGGCATATGGCCTTCCCCTGTGTGCGAGGAAAGGGACGACATGAAGATCGCGGTGCTCGGCGGGACCGGGCTCATCGGCGCACGGGTCGTGCGGGAGATCACGGCGGCCGGACACGAGGCCGTGCCGCTCTCCAGGTCCGGCGGCGTGGACCTCCTGACCGGGGAGGGGCTGGCCTCCGGCCTCGAAGGCGCCGACGCGGTCGTCGACGTGACCAACTCCCCGACCTTCGACGAGGAGTCGTCCGCCTTCTTCCGGACGACGACGGAGCACCTCCTCACGGCCGCCCGCGACCAGGGCGTCGGCCATGTGGTGATCTTGTCCATCGTCGGCGTGGACCAGGTGCCGGACCTCGCCTACTACCGGGCCAAGGTGCTTCAGGAGGACGTCCTCAAGGCCGGTCCGGTCCCGTACACGATCGTGCGGGCCACACAGTTCTTCGAGTTCGTGGACGCCATCATGTCCTGGTCCTCCGACGCGGAGACCGTCCGCCTTCCCCCGACCCCGATGCAGCCGATCGCGGCGGCGGACAGCGCCCACGCCGTCGCCGACGTGGCCATGGGGCGCCCGCTCCGAGCCACGGTCGATGTGGCGGGCCCCGACGTGCTCCCCCTCGACGAACTCGGCAGGATCACGCTCGCCGCGCGCGGCGACGAGCGCACCGTCGTCACCGACGACACCGCCGGGATGTTCGCGGCGGTCCCGGACGACGCGATCATCGCCGGGCCGGACGTCCTGATCGCCCCGACCCACTACCGCGACTGGCTGGCGGGCTGACCCACCGCGAAGCGAGCCCCCGGAGCGGCGTACTCGACCGGTCCGGCGAAGCGCCGCGAGGCGCGGTCCACCGCCTGTTCCGGGGTGAGGAAACGGCCGACATGAGTGACGACCAGTTGTGCGGCACCGGCCGTCCGGGCGGTGTCCCCGGCGTCCTCGGGTGTGTGGTGCACCGGCTCCTCCCCGGTCGGCACCGCCGCGCTCTCCGCCTCGCACAGCAGAAGGTCGCAGCCCCGGGCCAGGTGGGTCAACTCGGCGCAGGGGGCGGTGTCTCCGGAGTACACCAGGGACCGGCCGGCCGACTCGACGCGCAGGGCGAAGGCCGGGATGCCGTGGGCCACCGTCCGGCTGGTCAGCACCAGGTCCCCGACGCGCGCCTGGTGCCCGTCGTGCAGTGCGTGGAAGGCGAATGCCTCCTCGACCGGGCTACGGCTCGCGGTGTTGGTGAGGAAGTGCGCCAGCCGGTCCAGGGTGCCAGGCGGCCCGTACAGCGGGATCGGGGCGTCGAGTTCGATGTCCGCGTAGAGCGCCGCGTAGTACGCGGTCAGAAGGTCCGCGCAGTGGTCGGCGTGCAGATGTGAGATCCAGATGGCGTCCAACTCGCCCAGGGCGACGTGGCGTTGCAGCGGACCCAGGGTGCCGGTGCCCGCGTCCACCCACACCCGGGCGCCTTGGCCGGAGACCAGGTAGCCGGAGCACGGGTTGTCCACGGCGGGGTACGGGGTGGCGGAGCCCAGGACGGTGAGGCACAGCTCGTCGCTCGTCATCGGCGGAGTACGGGCGGGCGGCAGCCACGCCCGGCCTGCGGTTTCCGGCCCGGTTTCCGGCCCGGTTTCCGGCCCGGTTTCCGGCCCGGTTTCCGGCCCGGTTTCCGGCCCGGTTTCCGGCCCGGAGTCCGGCCTGGAGTCCCGTGCCGGTGTGTCCGCCTGACCGTCTGCCGGTGTGTCCGTCTGTCCGTCCGCCTGTGCGTCTGTTCGTCCGTAGGTCCGCCTGCCGGTGGGGGCGGCCCGTTCCTCGGTGGGGTCGGCCCACCCCTCGGTGTGGGAGTACGACTCGTAGCTGTGGGCCGTGGCCCGGTCCCACGTCTCACCCGTGAGCCGCTCGTACGCCTGGTCCGGCACGTACAGCAGTGCTTCGGCCCACACGTACTCGGTGGCGTACCGCCGGAACCGGGCGGGATCCGCGAGGACCCGTTCGTACTCCGCCCGGCCCGCCGCGACCACCGCCGCCCGTGTGTAGAGGAACGCGTCCGCCGACAGGTCCTCGCCGAACTCCCTGCGGTCCAAGCGGTACAGCGCCCGGGACAACTGCTCGGCGAAACCCGTCACGACAGGTACGGGGCCCGCCGCGAGGTGGTCGGTCAGGGCGGGGGCCAGGTGGTCCGCCTCCGGGTCCGGCGCGGAGGGGCGGCACGTCTCCAGAAGGGCCCAGAACTCGTCTTCGGTCATGCCCGTCAGCATGACGGCGGGCACTGACATCGATGCGGCTCACCGCGTCACGATGCGTTCGACCGCGGCCTCCACGAGCTGGTCGCGCTCCGCTTCCGTGAAGACCTCCGGCAGGGTGAGCTGTTCCACGATCAGCCAGTTCAGGGTGAGGATCAGCAGGCGGACCGCCGTGGCGTCCCCCGGCAGGCCCGAGGCCTCGTGATAGGCGACGTTGGCCTCGACGTCGGCACGCACGCGCTCGGTCAGCACCCGGCGCAGCTCGGGGCGGCGGGTCGCCTCCAGGCGCAGTTCGAGCAGGGCGAGGTACCCGGTGCGGAAGCCGCTGACCCGGCCGACCAGTTCGCGCATCAGCCGGGTGTAGCCCTCCCGGTCCGGCGTGGCGGCGCGCTGGCGGGCGATCGTCGCCTCGTCCGGCTGGAGGCGTTCGTAGACCCGGCTGCCGACCTGGGTGAACAGGTCGTCGCGGTTGGCGAAGTAGTTGGAAGCCGTGCCCATGGGGACGGAGGCCTCGGCGTCCACCGCCCGGAAGGTGAGGCCCCGCGCGCCTTCCCGCGCCAGCACCTCGATCGCGGCGTCCACGAGAGCGGCTCTGCGCTCGTCGTTCCTGCGAACCATTGCAACCACTCCATGTGTAGTACTACAGTCAAACCACTCCAACCAGAGTACTACGAGTAGGGATTCCTGTATGCGCAAACTGGTGTACTACGTCGCCGTGACCCTCGACGGCCGCATCGCGGGCCCGCAGGGTGAATACGACTTCTACCCGCAGGGCGACGAGGAGCAGGCCGCCGCCTACTCCTCCTGGATGAACGCCCGCTGTCCGGAGACGGTCCCGACCGTCGCCCGGGAGGCACTCGGCCTCGCCGACACGCCCCACGCGAGTTTCGACGCCGTGGTGATGGGGCTGGGCGCCTACCGCCCCGCGCTGGACCACGGCATCACGAGCCCGTACGCGCATCTGCGCCAGTACGTGGTCTCCAGCACCCTGGCGGCCGACATCGACCCGGCGGTGACCGTGGTCGCCGACGACCCGGTGGGCTTCGTGCGCGACCTCAAGCGGCAGGAGGGGCGGGACATCTGGCTCTGCGGAGGCGGGCGTCTCGCCGGTGCGCTGCTGCGCGAGATCGACGAGCTGCTGGTGAAGAGCTATCCGGTGGTGGCGGGCGCCGGAATACCGGTGTTCGACGGGGAGTTCGATCCCACCGTCTTCCAGGTGGCCGAGCGGACGGCCTTCACCAACGGCGTCACGTTCACCCGGTTCACCCGGCCCCGGTGACGGTCCTGGCGACCGGCCCTGGCCCGGGTGCCGGTGTCGGCTCCGGCCCTGACTTCGGTCTCCCGGTTACGGCACGCCGGCCGGCGGAGGCGGGAGCGGGGCGGGGGGTCGCCTCTGCCGACCGGCGCGGTTCACTGACGACCCATCAGGCCGTGGTGCAGCTCGCGCCGTTGAGAGTGAACGCGGTCGGCGCGGTGTTCCCGCCGCTCAGGCTGCCGGTGAACCCGACGGTGACCGAGCCGCCGGCGGCGATCGTCGAGGTGTACGAGGCCGGGGTGACGCTCACCGTGCCCCCGGTCTGCGCCGGGGTGCCGCCCCACATGTTGGTGATCGCCTGGCCGTCGGCGAAGGTGAAGCCCAGTGTCCAGCCGTTGACTGCGGCGGTCCCGGTGTTGCCGATGGTGATCTCGCCCTGGAAGCCGCCCGGCCACTCACCGATCAGCCGGTAGCCGACGGAGCAGGTGCCGCCGGGGGTACCGCCGCCCGCCTCGGTGGTCACGGCCACCGTGCCCGAGCGTGCCGAGCGGTTGCCGGCCGCGTCGCGGGCGTAGACGGCGAAGCTGTACGCGGTACCGGCGCTCAGGCCGGTCACGGACGCCGAAGTGGTCGTGGAGGAGGCGACCTTCGTCTCGGAGCCGCCGCCGACGCGGACCACGTCGTACGCGGTGACGCCCACGTTGTCGGCCGACGCCGCCCAGCTGAGGGTGGCCGAACTCGCCGTCACCGCCGAGGCGGTGGGGGTGCCGGGCGCGGTCGGGGCCTCGGTGTCGCCCTGGCCGCCGCCACCGAAGACGGTGGCCTCGCGGGACGTCTCGCCGATGCCGTTGGGGCCGTGGAAGACGCGCTCACCCCACGAACTGGGCCGGGCGGGGTCGAAGTTGAGGACCAGGTCGAGGATCGGGTCCGTGTTGCCGCTCCAGGACCAGGCCAGGTAGCCCAGGCCCAGTTCCTCGGCGGTGGCCATCATGGTGTCCTCGTCCGGGTCCCCGTACTGGTCGGCGGGTCCCCCGAACTCGCCTATGAGCAGGGGCAGTCCGGCGTTGACGAAGGAGTGGAGGTAATCGGTGATCTTGTCGGCGGTGTTGTAGACGCTGTACATGTGGATCGAGAAGATCAGGTTGCCGGTGGTGTCGGCGTCGTAGACGCCGCGAGCGGCGGCGCGCATGACGCCCTCCCAGTCCTGGCCCCAGTTGGGCGCGTCCACCATGATCGTGTGCGCGAAGCCCGCAGCGCGGAGCTTCTGGATCGCGGCGGTCGTGGGCGCCGTCCAGCCACCCGGATTGGTGTTGCCCCAGGGCTCGTTGCCGATGTTGATGACGACGTAGTCCTCCTCGCCGTCAAGCACGTCCTTGAGGCTGATCCAGTAGTCGGCGGCGTGGTCGAGCGTCCCGGCGGCCGAGTCCTCGCCGTATCCGGTGGTGTCGTGCACCTCCAGCACGCAGATCAGCCGGTTGGCCTTGCACCGACCGATGACCGACGCGACGTCCGCCGGGCTGTTCCTGTCCCAGCGATAGCCGTCGGACAGGACGACGCGGACGGTGTTGGCCCCGGTCGCCTTGATGTCGGCGAGCGACTGCGTCTCGCCCGGATACCAGGCGTGGGCGTGGTTGATGCCGCGCATGACGAAGTCGTTGCCGTTGCCCTCGACCAGACGGCCGTCGCTGATGTGGAGACCGGTGGCCCGCGCCTGGGCCTGGGCCCCTTGCCCCCGGTCGGCGGCCTGCGCGGCGGCCGGGCCGAGGGTGCCGGCGAGGGCGAGTCCGAGCAGGACCGCCAGCCCGCGAAGCAGCAGGGCGAAGGGCTGCGACCGGGCCGGGTGTGGCGTGCTGCGTGCCGTACGTGGTGCTGTTCTCACTGCGACTCCAGAGGTGGGCGGACGCGAGGAAGGACGAGCATGGGCAGACATATGGGAGCGCTCCCATGAAGCCATCTCGCCAGGGGCACGTCAAGATGTCGGGCGGATGTGGGGTGGATGTGGGGCGGATGCCGGACGGATGCGGGTGCGTGCCGGGCTGGTGTCGGGTCGATACCGGGCTGCTGCCGGGTCTGATGCCCCTGGCCGCCCCCACCGACGTCGCCACGGTGCGGCCCCCGCGACCGGGTGCAAGAGGTCCGCCGGGTCGTACCACGCTGCCTGGCCTCCGCCGGCCTTCACGAGGAGGAAGCGTGCGCGAGGTCCAACCCCCCACTCCGGGGACCAGCCGCAGGACGGTCCAGTACTCGGGCAACTTCAACCCGTCCCGCAACGGCTGTCTGACCCTCTACGGCTGGACCGCGAACCCGCTGGTGGAGTACTACGTCGTCGCCAACTGGGGCGCCTACCGGCCCACGGGGACGTACAAGGGGGCCGTGACCGGCGACGGCGGCACGTGCGACATCTACCGGACGACGCCGTATAACGCCCCGTCCGTCGAGGGCACGAAGACCTTCGACCAGTACTGGAGCGTGCGGCAGCCCAAGCGGACCGGCGGCACCATCACCACCGGGAACCACTTCGACGCGTGGGGCCGGGCCGGTATGCCGCTGGGCAGTCTCAGCTACTACATGATGCTCGCGACCGAGGGCTACCAGAGCAGCGGGAGTTCGAACATCACTGTGAGCGGCTGAGCTGACCGCCACCCCGGCTCAGGCGTCAACTCCGGTGTGCGGCACAGTTGTTGGCGGCGGGCCCGTCGGACCGGCCCCTGTGGCGCGGCGCCCTCCCGTCGCCCGCCGCAGGGGCCACCGGCTGTCGGCCGGCCATGGGGGAGGGGCGGGGCGTCAGGCGGGCAGGGCGTGTTCGTCGCGCAGGGTGTCGAGGTATGCGGTCAGATCGCGCTTCCCGGGGGACGCCCCGGGTGCCTCCGCCGGGTCGGCGGCGACGGCCGGTGCCCGGCAAGGGCGGCACAGACCGTCCGGGAGCGCCTCGGGCGGGCCGGGACGGCCGCACTCGGCACACTCGACCAGCACCCGGCGCGGCGGGGTGCCCGGACCGGGGTGCGGGGCGGGGGTGTGGGGCAGGGCGGGCGGGAGTTTGTCGCGGAGCCGTCGCCGTACGAGGCCGATGGGTGAGCCCACCTCCGGGGGAAGCCCGGAGGTGAGGGCCCGGATGAGGTAGTCGGCGTCCACGCCCCGGCTGAACCACCGGTCCGCCAGGTCCTCCAGGGCCGTGCAGTCGGCGGCGGAGAGTGCCAGGCGGGGTTCGACCCGCCCCAGCCGGGCCAGAGCGGTGTAGGCGGGGGAGGGGGCGGAGCGATCGGCCGGAGCCGCCTCCGGGGCGCGCTGCGACGGTACGGCGGGGGCTGCGGGGGAGGGGCCGGTCGCGGGGGTGGCGGCGCTCGGTGACGGTTCCGGTGTGTCCGTCCCTGCGGTGCTCGCGAGGACTGGTGGGAGGTCCGCGAGAGGCGCCGTGGCGGGGGCCGAGGGGGAGTCCACGGTCGCGAGGTGTGTGGTCCACCAGGTGTGGTCGCGGGCGGTGCGGGACCAGTAGGTGCGGGTGACCCAGCGGTTCTGGCCGAGGGATTCGACGCGGCAGCG
>JOAZ01000014.1 GCA_000720535.1 Streptomyces halstedii | reverse complement strand
CCGGCCGCGTCGGCTCACCGAACGGATCGTTCCCCCGCCAGCCCACCGTCCACAGACCGAACGTGAACCTGTCCTCAGGAGTGGGAGTGAAGCGCTCCGGCATAGCTCAGCCTCTTGTCCGACGAGGGCCCGCCCGGCTGCTCTGCCGACCGGCCCAATTTGTTTGCTTGCAGTACTAATACGTCATCCCGTCCAGGGTTTCCAGACCGTTTCCGTGATGTTTCGGTCACGTGGCGCGAACATGGCTGCTCGGAAGCGCTTCACCTGGGGTCGACTACCTGGGCAATCCGGGAATTCCCGTCGCGCACCGGCCTGTCGGTCATATTTGTTTTGTGTACGATCAAAATCGAGAGGACCCGCAGCCGCGCTTGCCGCAGGCGCCCTGACGTCCCGCAGTCCAGCACTTCCTCATCGGCTAAGGACCCCCCATGAAGTTCACCGACGGCTTCTGGCAGTTGCGCAGCGGTGTGCACGCCTCGTACGCCACCGAAGTCCGCGACGTCCGCCTGGACGACGACCGTCTCGCCGCCTACGCGGCCGTCAAGCGCGTCCGGCGCCGGGGCGACACGCTGAACGCCCCGCTGATCACCGTCGAGGCCCACGCGCCCGCCGAAGGCGTCATCGCGGTGCGCCTCACCCACCACGCGGGCAAGCGCCGCAGGGGCCCCGACTTCGCGCTGCCCGGAGCGGCGGCACCGGCCGCCGACGGCCCGGGAGCCGGGTCCGCCGCCACGACCCGTACCGAGGGCACCACCGCCGAGCTGACCAGCGGCCCGCTCACCCTCAGGCTGCCGACCGAGGGCGCCTTCGGCCTGGAGTTCCTGGACCAGGACGGGCGGCTCCTGACCGCCGCCGGGCCGAAGGGCAGCGCGTTCGCCACCCTCGACGACGGCAGCCACCACATGGTCGCCCAACTCGCCCTGGGCGTGCCAGGTCCAGTTCAGCGTCGAGGACCAGTCGTTGGAGTACTTCGTGGTCGCCGGGCCGACGCCCAAGGACGTCCTCGCCCGCTACACGGCCCTCACCGGTCTCCCGGCCCTCCCGCCGGCCTGGTCGTTCGGCCTCTGGCTGAGCACGTCCTTCACCACCTCCTACGACGAGGCCACCGTCACCTCGTTCGTCGACGGCATGGCCGAACGCGGCATCCCGCTCAGCGTGTTCCACTTCGACTGCTTCTGGATGCGCGAGTACCAGTGGTCCGACTTCGAGTGGGACCCGGCCGTCTTCCCCGACCCGGAGGGCATGATCGCCCGGCTCAGGGCCAAGGGTCTGAAGATCTGCGTCTGGATCAACCCGTACATCGCGCAGAAGGGCGCCCTGTACGAAGAGGGGGCCCGCGAGGGCTACTTCGTCAAGACCGCCGACGGCGACATCTGGCAGTGGGACAAGTGGCAGGCCGGCATGGCGCTGGTCGACTTCACGAACCCCGAGGCCACGGCCTGGTACCAGGGCAAGCTCAAGGGGCTCCTCGGCCAGGGCGTCGACGGCTTCAAGACCGACTTCGGCGAGCGCGTCCCCACCGACGTGGTCTGGCACGACGGCTCCGACCCGGAGCGCATGCACAACTACTACACGCACCTGTACAACAAGGCCGTCTTCGAACTCCTGGAGGAGGAGCGCGGCGCCGGTGAGGCCGTCCTCTTCGCCCGCTCGGCGACCGAGCCACGACATCGGCGGCTTCGAGGGCACCCCCGACCCGGCCGTCTTCAAGCGGTGGCTCGCCTTCGGCCTGCTCTCCTCGCACAGCCGGCTGCACGGCTCCTCCTCGTACCGGGTGCCGTGGGAGTTCGGCGAGGAGGCGGTGGACGTGGCCCGGCGGTTCACCCGGCTCAAGCACCGTCTGATGCCGTATCTGTACGGCGCCGCGGTCGAGGCCCACCGCACCGGCGTCCCGACCATGCGCCCGCTGCTGCTGGAGTTCCCCGACGACCCGACCGCCCGGGTGGTGGACCGCCAGTACCTCCTGGGCCCGGACCTCCTGGTCGCCCCGGTCTTCACCGAGGACGGCGAGGTCGAGTACTACGTCCCCGAGGGCACCTGGACCCGCTTCCTCACCGGTGAGACCGTCACCGGCCCCGCCTGGCACCGGGAGACCCACGGCTACGACAGCCTGCCTCTGCTGGTCCGTCAGGGCGCGGTGCTGGCCCTCGGCGCCGACGACTCCCGCCCGGACGGCGCGTGGCTCGACGGCCTCGAACTCCGGGTGTACGCCCCCGCCGGAAGCGGTGACTTCACCCGTACGGTCACGGTCCCCGACCACACGGGCGCGGTCGCCGCGACGTACGAGGTGGTCCGTGAGGGCGGAGACGTCCGCGTCGCCGCCGACACGGACCGGCCGTACACGGTCACGGTCGTAGGCTGATCCTTCGGGCCGGCCCCGACCGGGGCCGGCCCACCGGCACGAGCGTCACGAAGGTGGAGTCCATGGGCGAGCTGCTTCTGATCCGGCACGGCGAGACGGAATGGTCCCGCTCCGGACAGCACACGAGCTACACGGACCTGCCGCTGACGGACCTCGGCGAGCGCCAGGCCCGCGCCCTCGTCCCCGTCCTCGCCGAACGCCGCGTCGGGCTGACCCTGGTCAGCCCCCTCCTGCGGGCCCGCCGCACCGCCGAACTGGCCGGCCTGGCCACCCCCCGCGTCACTCCCGACCTGCACGAGTGGGACTACGGGGCCTACGAGGGCGTCACCACGGTGGACATCCGCCGCACCCGGCCCGACTGGAACCTGTGGACCGACGGGGTCGCCCCCGGCCCCGAGGAGCACCCCGGCGAATCCCCGGCCGAGGTCGCGGCCCGCGCCGACCGGGTCCTGGCCGAGGTGCGGGCGGCGGCCTCCCGCATCGGTGACGACGACATCGCGCTGGTCGCCCACTCCCACTTCCTGCGCGTCCTCACGGCCCGCTACCTGGGCCTGGCGGCCACCGGCGGCGAACTCTTCCAGCTCGCCACGGGCGCCGTCTCCCGCCTCGGCCGGGAACACGGCAAGCCGGTCGTCACCGCGTGGAACGTCGCCATCCCGAAGAGCCTCTTCGACTCCGTGGGGTGCTGAGCGCGGGCCGTACCCGCCCCGGAGGCGGACGCGCGGAGGCCGGTACCCCCGCCCCCGGGGTACCGGCCGTTCCGAACCGCCGACGGCGCTCAGGCCGCCATCTTCTTCAGTGACGTCAGGTGGGCGAAGACCACGACGTTGGCCGAGTAGCCGTTCTTCTTGTCGAAGCGCCCGCCGCACGTCATGAGCCTGAGTTCCGGGCGGCCGGTGGGCCCGTACACCTTCTCGTCCGGGAACTTGTCCTTCGTGTACGTCTTCACCTCGTCGACGGTGAAGGCCGCGGTCTTCTTGTCCGCCCGGGTGACCTTCACGGTGTCCCCGTGGCGCAGCGCGTTGAGGTTGAGGAAGATCGCGGGCCCCGTCTCGGTGTCGCGGTGGCCGACGATCAGGGAGGTGCCGGCCTCCCCGGGGGACGGGCCGTCCTGGTACCAGCCCACCAGCTTGGGCTTGCTCAGCGGCGGGGCGCCGAGCCGGCCCTTCGCGTCGAGACCCAGACCGGTGACCGGGGCCTCGATGAAGATGGCGGGGACGGCGACCTTGACCGGCCGGGAGTGCACCAGGGGCGCGTGCGAGGCCGGTACCTTCTCCGGCGGCTTGTGCGGGGCCCGTTGGAACGGCGGGGCCCCGCCGCCCGCGGCGTCACCGCCGCGGGCGGCGGTGACCGACGGGTCGTCGGGCGAGTCCGAGCTCGCCCAGACGATGCCGGTCACCAGCGAGAAGGTCACGCTCAGCGTCATGGTGAGACGGCACGCCCGGCTCGGGCCCCGCCGTCGCGGCCGTCGGCTGGGGGCCCTATGCCTCGTTGCGGGCACGGCGGCGTGCGGATCGGCGGACCATGACCAGCCCCGCGATACCGACCGCGCCGGCGGCCAGCGCTGCGGTGGTCGCGACGTTCGAGTCGCTCTCCGAGCTGACGCTCTCCATGTCCGGGACGCCGCCGCCGCCCGCGGGGACCGCGCCGGACGGCTTCTCCCAGCCGCCCTTCTCGCCGCCCTTCGAGGCGCCCGACTCCGAGGCTCCCCGGCCGTTGTTGTCCGCGCGGCCGCCGTTGTCCGCGCGGCCGCCGTTGTCGGCGGGCTTGGAGCAGTCCACCTCGAAGCTCTTCTGCTTCGGACCGGCGGGGACGGTCCACACCAACTGGTAGGTGCCCTCGGGGAGCAGGTACTCCTGGCTGCGCGCCGAGCCGTTCACCAGCGGCAGCGTGCTCTGCAGGGTGTCCCCCGGGGGAACGGTCGGGGGCTGTGCGGTGATCGTCCAGGGGACCGAGGGGAACGACTCGAAGTTGCTGGCGACGAGGACGAACTTGCAGACCTCGACCCCGTCGCGGTCGCCACGCGAGTGCCAGCCGACCGAACGGACGTCGATGTCACCGCTGTCACCGGGGAGGGCGTAGGCGGCGGGTGCTCCGGCGAGGGTGGCTCCGGCGACGGCGACCGCGGCGGCCACCGTGGTGCCCGCACGGACGCTGCGGGAGCGGACGGAAGCGGAAATGCGCATGCTGGGCTCCTTCAAGCCGAGATGATTGTCGTACTGATCACCTGATCGCCTAAGAGATGCCATGGATCACCAAAAAAGTGTGTCGGGACACCGTAAAAAAGCACATAAGTACCCTGACTAGCCGATAGGGGGAGGTTCGGGGCGCGTCCGTGCGCCGGTCACACAGAAGGACGGGCCACCCCCGTGCTGCGGGGTGGCCCGTCCTCGGCGCGGTGTCCGCCGGGTCAGAGGGGTCGGCTCAGGAGATCAGCTCCACCTCCGCGAGGACCGCCTTCCCGGTGCTCACCAGCCGGTACTTCGCGTACGTGCCCGGCGAGGCCACCGAGAACACCCGGGTCTGCCTGTCCCAGGCGAACGTCTGTCCGGACCGCTTGTCGAGGTTCTTCCAGGTGGTCCCGTTCGCCGAGCCCTGGAGCACCCAGCCGGTGGGAGCCTGGTCCGCCGCGGCCGACGTCAGCGTGTACTGGACCGCCTTCGTGCGCGCGGGCACCGGCAGCTCGACGGACTCGACGGCCGCCGAGGTGGCCGAGGTGTTGTCGAACAGCGCCCCCTCGCCCTTGAGGACGTCGCCCCTCGGGGAGGGCACCTTGTCGTCCTGGGTGACCGAGACCGGGGCCGCGTTCTTGCCCGTGCCCCACGCCGACGGCCTTGGGCCCATGTCGAAGCCCAGCACCCCGCCCTTGGCGAGCAGGTCGTGCGGCAGCGAGGTGGAGGTCCACTTCTTGCCGTTGACCTTCAGGCCCTGGACGTAGATGTTCTTCGCGCTGTTCCTCGGCGCCTTCACGACCAGGTCGCGGCCGTTCTCCAGGTGCACGGTCGCCTTGGTGAAGAGCGGCGAGCCGATCGCGTACTCGCCGCTGCCCATCACCAGCGGGTAGAAGCCGAGGGAGGAGAAGAGGAACCAGGCCGACTGCTCGCCGTTGTCCTCGTCGCCGTGGTAGCCCTGGCCGATCTCGCTGCCGGTGTACAGCCGGCCGAGGACCTCGCGGACCTTCTCCTGCGTCTTGTGGGGCTGCGAGGCCGCGTCGTACATGTACGTGGCGTGGTGGGCGACCTGGTTGCTGTGGCCGTACTGGCCCATCCGCACGTCACGCGCCTCGGTCATCTCGTGGATGACCCCGCCGTAGGAGCCCACGAACTCCGGGCCCGCCGTCTCGGGCGTGGAGAAGTAGGTGTCCAGCTTCTTCGCGAGGCCGTCCCGGCCGCCGTACAGGTTGGCCAGACCGCGGCTGTCCTGCGGGGCGGTGAAGGCGTAGCCCCAGCCGTTGGTCTCGGTGTAGTCGTACCCCCAGACCCTCGGGTCGTACTGGCCGGAGGGCAGCCGCCAGTCGCCGTCCGGCTTCTTGCCCTGGAAGAATCCGGCCTGGTCGTCGAAGAGCTTGACGTAGTTCCGGGACCGGTTGAGGAAGTACTCCGACTCCTCCTTGTAGCGCGCCTTCTTCGTCTTCTTGTAGAGCGCCTTGCCCATCTGGGCGATGCCGTAGTCGTTGAGGTAGCCCTCCAGCGACCAGGAAAGGCCCTCGTGCGTCGAGGTGTTCGCGTATCCGGTGAAGACCGAGGTCTCCATCCCCTTGCGGCCGACGCCGGAGGACGGCGGGGCCACCGTGGCGTTCTTGACCGCCGCGTCGTAGGCCGCCTCCGCGTCGAAGTCCACGCCCTTGACGTACGCGTCGGCGAAGGCCACGTCCGAGCTGGTGCCGGTCATCAGGTCGGCGTAGCCGGGGGAGGACCAGCGCGAGACCCAGCCGCCGTCCTTGTACTGCTGGACGAAGCCGTCGACCATCTTCCCGGCCTGCTTCGGGGTGAGGAAGGAGTACGCCGGCCAGGTCGTCCGATAGGTGTCCCAGAAGCCGTTGTTGACGTACACCTCGCCCTCGACGATCTTCGCCCCGGTCCGCGTCGGGGTGTCGGCGCCGGCCTTCGGCGAGAACGGGCTCGCGTACACGCTCTTCCCCTTCACCTGCTCGAAGCCGGAGTTGGGGTAGAGGTACAGGCGGTAGAGGCTGGAGTAGAGCGTGGTCAGCTGGTCCGCGTCGGCGCCCTCCACCTCCACCTTGCCGAGGATCGCGTCCCAGGCCTTGCGCGCGTCCTTCTCCACCCGCTCGAAGGAGTGCTTCGCCGGCAGTTCCGCGGCGAGGTTCTCCTTCGCCTGGTCGACGCCGATCAGCGAGGTGGCCAGCCGCAGGCCGACCGTGCGGTCCTTGCCCGGGGCGAAGCGGAAGAAGCCGGTGACGTCGTCACCGCCGCCGCCCTTCAGGCGGCCGCTGTCGGTCACCTTCGCGTCGAAGACGCCGTAGACGAACAGCCGGGTGGCGCCGGTGGAACCGCCGCTCTTCACGTCGGAGTAGCCGGTGAAGGAGCCGGTGGCCGGGTCGAGGGTGAGACCGCCGTCGTTGCTGACGTTGTCGAAGACCACGCTCGCGTCGTCGCCGGGGAAGGTGAAGCGCATCCGCGCCGCGTGGTCGGTGGGCGCCATCTCGGCCTTGAGGCCGTTCTCGAACGTCACACCGTAGTAGTGCGGCCTCGCCGTCTCGTTCTCGTGGCGGAACGGCAGGGCGCGGGCCGTCCGGGAGGCGTCCGGGGTGCCGGAGGCCGCCGACGGCATCAGCTGGAAGGTCTGGCGGTCACCCATCCAGGGGCTCGGCTCATGACTGGCCGAAAACGCCTGGAGCGTGGGCAGGTTGTCCGCGTTGTTGCCCCGCGCGTAGTCGTACAGCCAGCTGGTGGTCCCCGCGTTGGTCACCGGGGTCCAGAAGTTGAAACCGTGCGGGACGGCCGTGGCGGGGATGTTGTTGCCCCGCGAGAAGCTGCCGCTGGAGTTCGTGCCGCGGACGGTCGAGGCGTAGTCCGACAGGTGCGCCCGGCGCTTCTCCGGCGCCTTCGGGGCGATCGTGATGTCGTCGATCCAGCCCTGGAACTTCGCGGGGCCCTGGGAGGAGTCGTACGCCACCAGGATCCGGTCGACGCGCTTGCCCGCCGCGACCGCGCCGATGCCCGCGTCGACCTTGTTCCACTGGTTCACGTACAGCCGCTTGGCGTCCGCCTGGCCCTGCGGGGTCAGCGGTCCGCCGTGGCTGTCGGTGGCCTTCAGCTCGCTCAGATAGGTGCCGTCGGTGAACGCCAGGTCCACCGCGACGTGGGTCGACGGGTAGTTCAGGTCCGTCTCGCCCATCTGCGGATAGACCAGGTAGGAGAGCCGGGTGTCCCTGGTGACGAGCGTGTCCACGTCGAAGACCTTGTTGTACGCGTACGCCCGGCCCTTCGGCAGGTGCGTTCCCGCGTAGCGCAGCGCCTTCGTCCCGGTGAACCCGGCGCCCGCCTTGGCGGTGGGGGAGCCCGACGGGCCGCGGTCGGTCTGGGTGCGCATCTCGTCGGGGGCGGGGGAGGAGGTGTCGCCGTCGGAGAACTGGACGTCGGCGAGCTGGATCGCGTCGGAGGCGCCGTTGTTCTTCGTGATCTCCAGCCGGAAGTGCTGGTAGGCCCGGCCCGGGGCGATGTCGTACGACGTGGTGTGCAGCCGCTCCGCGAACGTCTGGCCGGTCCGGGTGTCCAGGTCCGTCCAGCTCTTCCCGTCGGCGGACCCCTTCAGCGTCCAGTCCTTCGGGTCGCGCTCGTCGTGGTCGTTCGCCGACGTCAGGGCGTACGCGGCGAGTTCGACCGGTGCGGCCAGGTCGAACTCGACCCAGCCGGAGGAGGCGAATTCCAGCCACTTGGTGGCGGGCTCCACGTCGACGAGGTTCTCCTTCACCTCGCCGCCGGCGGTGTTCTCGCCGCTGGCCCGCAGCTCCGTGACCTGATCGGTGACATTGCCCGGTATTCCGGCGGAGAATCCGCCATCGACACCGGATGTCCTTTTCTTTCCGTCCGGGCCTTCTTCGACGGTGTTCCGCCAGTCCGGCTGAATCTCGTCGGCTTCGAAGGAAGAGCTGAACGAGGTGTTTCCGGGCGATTTCCCCGGAGAGCCCGACGGATGCGCGAGAGCCGCCGTGGGGGTCGCGGCGACGAGGACGAGAGAGGCCGCGGTGACCGCGGCCCAGTAGCCGTGTCTCTTTCGAGAGCCTTGCCGATGAGCGCGTAGGGACTGCATGCGAAGCAAATCCTCCTGTGGGGCACGCGGAGACAACGTTGTCACTGTGGGACGCGGGTACCAGTAGGGAGGTAAGTGGCTCGGTGTGTCAAGGGTGTTGCACCGGAACGGCGGGCCGGAACGGCAGAAAAGCGGAAATGGGCATTCCGGTGCGTGGGCCGCTGCCCGGACAGACGGTGCCGACACGTCCGCGAGGTCTCAACTCGGGAAAGACTGCCGCTCAAACCTGCATTCGATCTTGCTCAGTTGGCCGCAAGTGGACTATACCTGTCGGCGTCCGCCCAGCCGTTTCTCACGGCCGCGGGCACGGGGGACGGGTCACGTCTGCGGGGCGCCAAGCGGCGGCCGGCAGCACGCTCCCCGGAAACTCCCCCACTGCACCTGGAAATCCGGCAATCTGCACGACCCAAGCGCAACTGACCGCGGTGGCGGGACCCTTCGCCTGAGGCGAATTCACGACGGGTGACCGGTACACCGCCTGAGTCCTGGAGAAGGCGAGGACTTGAGCATGGGATCCACCTCCGGCCACACGAATGAGGGCCTTGGCCGTCGCGATGTGATCAAGCGTTCTGCCGCACTCGGCCTGATCGCCGTTCCGACGATGGGCTTCCTGTCGTCCTGTGCGAGCAGCGACGGCGGGAGCGACGACAAGGTCGAAAAGGGCACCAAGAGCGCGAAGAATCCGCTGGGTGTCAACGAGACCGCGGCGCTCGACGTCGTCATCTTCAACGGCGGCTTCGGCGAGCAGTACGCCATCGACGCGGAGAAGAAGTACAACGCGGCCTTCCCCAAGGCGCCGAAGGTCAAGCACACGGCGACCGAGAAGATCCAGTCGACGCTTCAGCCGCGCTTCAACGGCGGCACCCCGCCGGACCTGATCGACAACTCCGGTGCCGAGCAGATGGACATGGGGGTCCTGGTCGGCAAGAACCAACTGCTCGACCTCACCCCGCTGATGGACGCCCCGTCCTACGACGACCCGGCCAAGAAGGTCCGTGACACGCTGCGCCCCGGTGTCCTGGAGATGGGCCAGTTCGACGGCGACCCGGTGTGGATCATGTACTACGCGTACACGGTCTACGGCGTCTGGTACTCGCAGACGGCCCTGGAGAAGCTCGACGCGACGTACCCGGAGAACTGGGACGACATGCTCGCGCTGTGCAAGAAGGCGAAGAGCAAGGGCATCGCCGGCTGGACGTACCCCGGCAAGTACCCGTACTACCTGCCGTTCTCGCTGTACCCCTTCATCGGCAAGATCGGCGGCCGCGAGGTCCTCGACAAGATCGACAACCTGGAGCCGAACGCCTGGAAGGACCCGGCCGTCAAGGCCGCGTTCGAGGCGTACTACGAGCTCTACCAGAAGGGTTACATCCTCAAGGGCACCCCCGGCCTCACCCACATCCAGTCGCAGACCGAGTGGACCAAGGGCAAGGCGCTGTTCATCCCGAACGGCTCGTGGGTGGAGAACGAGGCCGCGCCCACCACGCCGGACGACTTCAAGATGATGGTCGGCGCGCCCTCCAGCCTGGACTCGTCCGACAAGATGCCCTACGGCACCATCTGGGCCTCCGGCGGCGAACCCTTCATCGTCCCGGCGAAGTCGAAGAACCCCGAGGGCGCCATGGAGCAGCTGCGCATCATGCTCAGCGAGGACTCCTCGAAGAACTTCACCAAGGCGGTGAAGTCGCTCAGCGCCTACAACGGAGGCACCGACGGCCTGGAGCTGTCGACCGCCATGCAGTCCGGCGTGGACGTGCTGAAGCAGGCCGGGGACAACGTGGTGAACCCCCGTATGCAGGACTGGTACGTGAAGCTCCAGAAGGAGCAGATCGGCATCGCCGGACTCGGCGAGATGATGGCCGGCCGCGCGACCCCGGCGGAGACCATCAAGAAGATCCAGGCGTTCGCCGACGCGGCCGCCAAGGACCAGTCCATCAAGCACTACAAGCACCAGTGAGCAACCGTCACCAGCGGCGGCACCCGCTCAGAGATCGGGGTCGGTAAACGATGCAGCACGGCAAGTACCGTTTCATCGTGGGATTCCTCGTGGTCCCCCTGGCGTTGTACGCCATCTTCGTCATCTGGCCTTTCGTCCAGTCCATCTACTACTCGTTCACGGACTGGACGGGGCTCAGCCCGGACTTCAAGATGGTCGGCTTCGACAACTACAGCCGTATGCTCGACGACCCCATCTTCTGGAAGTCGTTGCAGCACAGTGTGCTGCTCGTGCTGCTGCTGCCGCTGGTGACGCTGGGACTCGCGCTCTTCTTCGCCTTCATGCTGAATGTCGGCGGCCGTCGGCGAAAGAACGCCACGGTCGCCGGCGTGCGGGGTTCCTCGTTCTACAAGATCGCCTATTTCTTCCCCCAGGTGCTGTCGATCGTGATCGTCGCCCTGCTCTTCCAGTTCGCGTTCAACCCGACGTCCGGAATGCTGAATTCGACGCTGAAGGCCGTCGGTCTCAGGAGCCTTCAGCCGGACTGGCTCGGAGACCCGAACCTCGCGCTGTACTGCGTGATGGTGGTCCTCATCTGGTCGACCGTCGGATTCTTCGTCGTGCTGTTCTCCGCCGGAATGGCCTCCATACCGAAGGACTTCTACGAGGCGGCGCTGCTGGACGGCGCCGACCGCGTCACGACGTTCTTCAAGATCACGCTGCCGCTGCTCTGGGACACGGTGCAGTCCGGCTGGGTCTACATGGGCATCCTGGCCCTCGGGGTGGAGGCGTTCACCGCGGTCCAGGTCATGACCGTGGGCCCCGGCGGCCCCGACTACTCGACCACCATCCTGCCGCTGTACGTGTACCAGACGGCCTTCCGGGACGCCCAGGCCGGATACGCCACCACGATCGGTGTCGGGCTGCTCATCGTCACCATGCTCTTCGCGGGCATCGTGATGCGGCTGGGCCGGCGCGAGCGGCTGGAGTTCTGATGCCGGGACCCGTCAGGTACGACGACCGGGTTCCCGGCGACGCGCAGAACAGTTCGGTCCCGGTGGCCGGCTCGACAGTTGTACGAGGTGAGCACACGTGAAGGTCACTGAGACCCCTCCCGCCGTCCCGTCACCGCGCTCGCCGGTGACGAAGAAGGACACCCCCGCGGGCGAACCGGCCAAGGCCACCGAGGGCACCGTCCTCAACGTCTTCTCGCACGGGATGCTCGTCATCTGGGCCGTGCTCGTCGTGATGCCGCTGCTGTGGGCGGTGATGGCGTCCTTCAAGACGGACGACGCGATCCTCTCGACCCCGTGGTCGCTGCCCGACCGGCTCCACTTCGAGAACTGGTCGCGGGCCTGGACCCAGGCCCATATGAGCGACTACTTCCTGAACACCATCCTGGTGGTCGGCGGTTCCCTCATCGGCACCCTGCTGCTCGGCTCGATGGCGGCCTATGTGCTGGCGCGGTTCGACTTCCCCGGGAACCGCTTCATCTACTTCCTCTTCATCGGGGGGATGAGCTTCCCGATCATCCTGGCGCTGGTCCCGCTGTTCTTCGTCATGAACAACATGGGCCTGCTGAACTCGGTGCACGGGCTGATCCTGGTCTACATCGCCTACTCGCTGCCCTTCACCGTCTTCTTCCTCACCTCCTTCTTCCGGACGCTGCCGACCTCGATCGCGGAAGCGGCCATGCTCGACGGCGCCTCGCACACCCGGACCTTCTTCCAGGTGATGCTGCCCATGGCCAAGCCCGGCCTGATCAGCGTCGGGATCTTCAACTTCCTGGGCCAGTGGAACCAGTACATGCTGCCGACGGTGCTCAACACCGACCCCGACGGCAAGGTGCTCTCCCAGGGGCTCGTCGAACTGGCCACCAGCCAGGGGTACAAGGGTGACTGGTCGGGTCTCTTCGCCGGCCTGGTCATGGCGATGCTGCCGGTCCTCGCGGCCTACATCGTCTTCCAGCGCCAGGTGGTCGCGGGGCTGACGGCGGGGGCGCTGAAGTAGGCGGCCGCCGCGAGAAGGCGTCCGGGCTCGCGTCCGCCCAGGACCGGGCCCGGACGCGCGTCCCCTGAGGCGCGGACCGGGCTCCGGCCCCGCGTTCACGTATCAGTCACACCCGCCGCAGAAGCAACAACAGTCACCAGAAACGAACACGCCTCTCGGCCCGCGAACCGCCCCCGGTCATCGACCGGTGGGCGGTTCACGGCGTTTTCGGGGTGTTCGCCGGGGCCCGGGAGGGGAGGTCCGGCGCTCACCCGAGGCTGCCACTGCTCAAGGTCTTGACGGGGGGCACCCCAAAACGCTCAGCTTAGAGTTCACATGTTGGAGAATATGGCAGGAGTGGGAGAGTCGATGGAGACTCCGGGGTCGCAGACGTCTCTGCATCGGGCCAACCTTGAGCGGGTCGTGCGCGCGGTGAGGATGGCGGGGTCGCTGACCCAGGCCGAGATCGCCAGGAGCACCGGCCTGTCGGCGGCCACCGTCTCCAACATCGTCCGCGAACTCAAGGACGGCGGCACGGTCGAGGTGACCCCCACCTCGGCGGGCGGGCGCCGGGCCAGGAGCGTCTCCCTCAGCGGGGACGCGGGCATCGTCATCGGGGTCGATTTCGGCCATACGCACCTCAGGGTGGCCATCGGCAACCTGGCCCACCAGGTCCTCGCCGAGGAGTCCGAGCCGCTGGACGTGGACGCCTCGTCGGCGGAAGGTTTCGGCCGGGCGGAACAGCTGGTCAACCGCCTCGTCGAGACCACCGGGATCGCGCCCGGGAAGGTGATCGGCGTCGGCCTCGGCGTGCCGGGCCCGATCGACGTCGAGTCCGGCACCCTGGGCTCCACCTCGATCCTGCCGGGCTGGACGGGCATCAATCCCGGCCAGGAGCTCGCGGGCCGCCTGGGCGTCCCGGTGTACGTGGACAACGACGCCAACCTGGGGTCGCTGGGCGAGCTGGTCTGGGGCGCCGGCCGGGGCGTCAAGGACCTCGCGTACATCAAGGTCGCCAGCGGTGTCGGCGCCGGGCTGGTGATCGACGGGCGCATCTACCGCGGACCGGGCGGGACGGCCGGCGAGATCGGGCACATCACCCTGGACGAGTCCGGCCCCGTCTGCCGCTGCGGCAACCGCGGCTGCCTGGAGACCTTCACCGCCGCCCGGTACGTGCTGCCGCTGCTCCGGCCGAGCCACGGGCCCGACCTCACGATGGACCGGGTCGTGCAGCTGGCCCGGGAGGGCGACCCGGGCTGCCGCAGGGTGATCGGTGACGTCGGCCGGCACATCGGCAGCGGCGTGGCGAACCTGTGCAACCTCCTCAACCCCAGCCGGGTGGTGCTCGGCGGCTCACTCGCCGAGGCGGGCGAACTCGTGCTGGGGCCCATCCGTGACTCGGTCTCGCGGTACGCCATCCCCAGCGCCGCCCGGCAGCTCTCGGTGCTCCCCGGCGCGCTCGGCGGACGGGCCGAAGTGCTGGGCGCCCTGGCCCTCGTGCTCAGCGAGATGGGGGATTCAACCCTTTTGGAGAGCACTGCCCCGGCGGCCTCTCCTGCCTTCACTTAGATAACGGATGGCACCGTTGTCATCTCGTTAAGAATTTACTCCTTGACGGCGGCCCTGCGGCCGAGTTGACTTCCAGCCACCTCGGCCGCAACGTCGCGGCCTCGTCAGGGAGGTTCGAAATGAACACGCGTATACGTCGTGCCGCCGTTGCCGTTGCCGCCACCACGATGGCCGTCTCGCTCGCCGCGTGCGGGAGCGCCAAGGAGTCGGGCGACAAGGCCGACAAGGACTCGGGCAAGAAGGGGGACGATCTCAAGATCGGTCTGCTCCTTCCCGAGAACGGGACCGCCCGTTACGAGAAGTTCGACAAGCCGATCATCGAGAAGAAGGTCGGCGAACTCACCGGAGGCAAGGCGGAGGTCGTCTACGCCAACGCCAAGCAGGACGCCACCACGCAGGCGCAGCAGGTCGAGACCATGATCACCAACAAGGTGGACGCGCTGATCATCGACGCCGTCGACTCCAAGGCGATCGAGAACAGCGTCAAGAAGGCCAAGGACGCCGGGATCCCCGTCGTCGCCTTCGACCGCCTCGCCGAGGGCCCGATCGACGCCTACACCTCCTTCGACAACGAAGAGGTCGGCCGCGCCCAGGGCACCGCCCTCCTGGAGGCCCTGGAGGGCAAGACCAAGCCCACGATCGTGATGATGCACGGCGCGATCACCGACCCGAACGCCGCGCTCTTCAAGAAGGGCGCCAAGTCGGTGCTCGACGGCAAGGTGACCTACGGCAAGGAGTACGACACCAAGGAGTGGAAGGCGGAGAACGCCAACGCCAACATGGAGGGCGCGATCACCGCCCTCGGCAAGGACAAGATCGACGGCGTCTACTCCGCCAACGACGGTCTGGCGGGTGGCATCATCCAGGCCCTCAAGTCCGCCGGTGTCTCCAAGCTCCCGCCGATCACCGGCCAGGACGCCGAACTCGCCGGTGTGCAGCACATCGTCGCCGGTGAGCAGTTCATGAGCGTCTACAAGTCCTACCCGCAGGAGGGCATCGTCGCCGCGGAGATGGCCGTCGCGCTCGCCAAGGGCGAGAAGCTCGACTCCATCGCCACGTCCAAGGCCGACAACGCCAGCCAGAAGGACGTCCCCACGGTGCTCGTCCCGGTCGTCTCGCTGACCAAGGACAACATCAAGGAGACCATCATCAAGGACGGCATCTGGAAGATCGAGGAGATCTGCACGGCCAAGTACAAGGCCGCCTGCGACGCGATCGACCTGAAGTAGTCCTTGGCGCGGACCGGCCCGCAGCACCCGGCCGTCCCGCAGGTGAAGAGCCCGTCCGGTGCCCCGCCCACCAACTGTCCCGCTACCGGGCGGGGCACCGGACGGAACGCTTCCGCAGTTCCTATGTTCCTGCTCGACCACCGCGCCTTCCCCCAGGCGCGGCATCCCCGCCGGGTCAGGCGGCGAAGGAGATGGTTCACGTGTCCGCTACGCCCGTGTTGGCGTTGCGAGGGGTCTCCAAGCGATTCGGTGCCGTCCAGGCGCTCACCGATGTCGAGCTTGAGGTCCACTCCGGCGAAGTGGTCGCCCTGGTGGGCGACAACGGCGCCGGCAAATCGACGCTGGTCAAGACGATCGCCGGCGTCCACCCCATCGATGACGGGGTCATCGAGTGGGAAGGCCGGCCGGTCCAGGTCAACAAGCCGAACGACGCCCAGAACCTGGGCATCGCGACCGTCTACCAGGACCTCGCGCTGTGCGACAACATCGATGTCGTCGGCAACCTCTACCTCGGCCGGGAGATCCGCCGGTTCGGGGTCCTCGACGAGATCGAGATGGAGCGCCGCTCCCGCGAACTCCTGAGCACCCTCTCGATCCGCATCCCGAGCGTCCGCATCCCGATCGCCTCGCTCTCCGGCGGCCAGCGCCAGACCGTGGCCATCGCGCGTTCGATGCTCGGTGAGCCCAAGCTCGTCATCCTCGACGAGCCGACCGCCGCACTCGGCGTCGAGCAGACCGCGCAGGTCCTCGACCTCGTGGAGCGGCTGCGCGAGCGCGGCCACGCGGTCATCCTCATCAGCCACAACATGGCCGACGTGAAGGCCGTCGCGGACAAGGTCGCCGTGCTCCGGCTGGGCCGGAACAACGGGATCTTCGACGTGAAGACCACCTCGCAGGAAGAGATCATCTCCGCCATCACGGGCGCCACGGAAAACGCCGTGACCCGTCGTGCGGCGCGCAACGCGGAGGCCCAGAAGTGACGACCGACAAGACCACCACACCCGTGGTCAACCCGGAGGCCGCCAAGGGCGCGGACACCGTGGTCGACCCCCGCCTGCTCGTACGCGAGCAGGGACTCGGCGGATACGTCACGGAGTTCAAGCGCAAGATGCGCGGGGGTGACCTCGGCTCGATACCCGTGATCATCGGCCTGCTCATCATCTGCGTGGTCTTCCAGAGCCTGAACTCCGAGTTCCTCTCCGCGAAGAACATCAGCGACATCGCCGTGGCCATGGTGGCCACCGGCATGATGGCCGTCGGCGTCATCTTCGTGCTGCTGCTCGGCGAGATCGACCTCTCGGTCGGCTCGGTCAGCGGTGTCTCCGGCGCGGTCGTCGCCGTCCTCAGCGTCTCGCACGGCATGAACGAGTGGCTCGCCATCGTCGTCGCGATCGTCAGCGGCGCCGTCATCGGCGCGGTCCACGGCTTCTTCTTCGCGCGGATCGGAGCCCCGGCGTTCGCCGTCACCCTGGCCGGCCTGCTGTTCTGGCTGGGCTTCATGCTCCAACTCCTGGGCGACACCGGCACGATCAACCTGGACAGCGACGGGGTCGTCGGCAACCTGACGACGTACTACTTCACGGACGTCGCGGCGTCCTACGGCCTCGCCGTCCTCGCCGTCGTGGCGTTCTTCCTGTCCGCCTTCCTGGACAGCCGCCGCCGCGAGGCCGCGGGCATCCCCGCCCGGCCGGTGACCGACATCGTGGTGCGCACCGTCGTGCTCGCGGTGTTCGCCTTCGCCGCCGCCTTCATGTTCAACCAGCACCGGGGCCTCCCGCTGGCCCTGGTCCTCTTCCTCGTCGTCCTGGTCGGCACGGACTTCCTCCTGCGCCGCACCGCGTACGGGCGGAAGATCTTCGCGCTCGGCGGCAGCGTCGAGGCCTCCCGCCGCGCCGGTATCAACGTCACCGCGATCCGTGTCTCGGTGTTCGCCATCGCCGGTACCTTCGCGGCCGTCGGCGGCCTGTTCTGGGCCTCCAAGATCGCCGCGGTCAACCAGGGCTCCGGCACCGGTGACCTCCTGATGAACGTCATCGCCGCGGCCGTCATCGGCGGCACCAGCCTCTTCGGCGGCCGGGGCCGCACCTGGAACGCCCTGCTCGGCGTCATGGTGATCGTCTCGATCCAGTACGGCCTCGCCCTGGAGGGCATCGCCACGCCGATCCAGTACATGGTGACCGGCGCCGTGCTCCTCGCCACGGTCGTCATCGACTCCGTCAGCCGCAAGACGCAGAAGACCGCGGGCCGCGCGTAGCCCGCCTTTCTTACGCGACCCGGTCGGCCCGGACCGCGTACGGAAAATCCCGGCCGCACACCGGTGCCCGGCACCCGACCCGGGTGCCGGGCACCGGTGTGCGCCCGTCCCCGGCGACGCCCCAGGTGAGACCGGACACGGGCTCCGGGCCGGGGCCGCCCGCGCGACCCGGCAGGCGGCGTACGGCGCGGCCCGCCGCCAGGTCCCGGGCGGCGGCACAAACCCCGCCCGATGCCCGCGGTCGCGCGGGGAACATTAGACTCATCGGATCGGCATGCTCGACCAGCTCAAACGCAAGGAGGCACGGGTGGACCTGCTGACCCGCATCGGGGGACCGCGCGACCTGGACCGGCTCAGCCTTGAGCAGCTGGAGCGGCTCGCCGAGGAGATCCGTACCTTCCTCGTCGACGCGGTGTCCAAGACCGGCGGCCATCTCGGCCCCAACCTGGGAGTGGTCGAGCTGACCATCGCCCTGCACCGGGTGTTCGAGTCTCCGAAGGACAAGGTGCTCTTCGACACCGGCCATCAGAGCTATGTGCACAAGCTGCTCACCGGCCGGCAGGACTTCTCGAAGCTCAAGAGCAAGGGCGGCCTCTCCGGCTACCCGTCCCGAGCCGAGTCCGAGCACGACGTCATCGAGAACTCGCACGCCTCGACGGTGCTGGGCTGGGCCGACGGCCTCGCCAAGGCCAACGAGGTGCGCAAGCGGGACGACCACGTCGTCGCCGTCATCGGTGACGGCGCGCTCACCGGCGGCATGGCCTGGGAGGCGCTGAACAACATCGCCGCCGCCAAGGACCGCCCCCTCGTCATCGTCGTCAACGACAACGAGCGCTCCTACGCCCCGACCATCGGCGGCCTCGCCAACCACCTCGCCACCCTGCGCACCACGGACGGGTACGAGCGGTTCCTGGCCCGCGGCAAGGACATCCTGGAGCGCACGCCCGTCGTCGGCAGGCCGCTCTACGAGACCCTGCACGGCGCCAAGAAGGGCCTCAAGGACTTCATCGCCCCGCAGGGCATGTTCGAGGACCTGGGCCTGAAGTACGTCGGCCCCATCGACGGCCATGACATTGAGGCCCTGGAGTCCGCGCTCCAGCGGGCCAAGCGCTTCGGCGGCCCGGTCATCGTGCACTGCATCACCGAGAAGGGCCGCGGCTACACCCCCGCCCTCCAGGACGAGGCGGACCGCTTCCACGCGGTCGGCAAGATCCACCCGGACACCGGGCTGCCCATCTCCACCTCCGGTCTGGACTGGACCTCGGTCTTCGGCGAGGAGATGGTCAAGCTGGGCCACGAGCGTGAGGACGTCGTCGCCATCACGGCGGCCATGCTCCAGCCCGTGGGCCTCGGCAAGTTCGAGGAGGCCTTCCCGGACCGCGTCTACGACGTCGGTATCGCCGAGCAGCACGGCGCGGTCTCCGCGGCCGGCCTGGCCACCGGTGGACTGCACCCCGTCTTCGCGGTCTACGCGACCTTCCTCAACCGCGCCTTCGACCAGGTGCTCATGGACGTGGCCCTGCACCGGTGCGGGGTGACCTTCGTCCTGGACCGGGCCGGGATCACCGGCACGGACGGCGCCTCGCACAACGGCATGTGGGACATGTCGATCCTCCAGTGCGTGCCCGGTCTCCGGATCGCCGCCCCGCGCGACGCCGACCAGGTCCGCGCCCAGCTGCGCGAGGCCGTCGACGTCGACGACGCCCCGACCGTGGTCCGCTTCTCCAAGGGCGCGGTCGGCCCGGCGGTCAAGGCCGTCGGCACGGTCGGCGGCATGGACGTCCTGCGTACGGCGGGCACGGACGCCCCGGACGTCCTGCTGGTCTCCGTCGGGGCGCTCGCCCCGATGTGTCTGGAGATCGCCGGCCTCCTGGACGCCCAGGGCATCTCCACCACCGTGGTGGACCCGCGCTGGGTCAAGCCCGTCGACGAGGCGCTCGCCCCGCTCGCCGCGCAGCACCGGGTCGTCGTCACCGTCGAGGACAACAGCAGGGCCGGCGGTGTCGGCTCCGCCGTCGCCCAGTCCCTGCGCGACGCCGGGGTGGACGTACCGCTGCGCGACTTCGGTATCCCGCCGGTCTTCCTGGACCACGCCTCCCGCAAGGAGGTCCTGGCCGAGATCGGGCTGACGGCGCCGGACATCGCCCGGCAGGTGACCGGCCTGGTCGCCAAGCTCGACGGCCGGTACGAGAGCAGCGCCGCCGTCGCACCGGTCAGCGACTGACCGCGCCACGCCCGAGGCACCGTCCGCGCCCCTTCGCCCACCCGGGCGGAGGGGCGCGGACGTGTGCGGGGTGGTGCGGGGCGCTCACGGGGTGCTCACGGGCGGCGCCGGGGGCGCGTCCGGACCGCGGGCCCGGCCCGCCACCCCGGCGCGCGCCCGCGCGCCGGTGGCCTCCCGAGCCCGCAGAGCGCGGCCGGTGCGACTTCACGCCCCCGAGTCCCGCCGGACCGTCCTCACGCCCCCTCCGAGTCCGCAAAGCCGGCCGGACCCGCCCTCACGCCCCCGGGGCCCGTAGAGCCCGGTCCGACCCGCCCCCACGCCCCCCGGTACGCCGTTCGGCGGAGCGTGCGTCCCCCTCACGGGCCCCATCGGGTGAATCGCGCGCTCCCGCCGCTCCTCCGCCACGCCCCCTCTCGATCATGACCGTGAGCCGGGGACACGCGAGGACGCGGCGACGGACACCACGGAGGCGGGCCGATGAGCACACTGTTCCGGACGAAGTCGGTCGAACAGTCCATCAAGGACACGGAGGTACCCGAGCAGTCCCTCAAGAAGTCCCTCTCCGCGCTCGACCTCACCGTGTTCGGTGTCGGGGTCATCATCGGCACCGGCATCTTCGTCCTCACCGGCAAGGTCGCCAAGGAGACCGCCGGGCCCGCCACCGCCCTCGCCTTCGTCGTCGCCGGTGCCGTCTGCGCGCTGGCCGCACTGTGCTACGCCGAGTTCGCCTCGACCGTGCCGGTGGCCGGGTCGGCGTACACGTTCTCGTACGCCTCGCTCGGCGAACTCGTCGCCTGGATCATCGGCTGGGACCTCGTGCTCGAATTCGCGCTGGGTACGGCCGTCGTGGCGGTCGGCTGGTCCGGCTACGTACGCTCGCTCCTGGACAACATCGGCTGGTCGATGCCCGAGGCGCTCTCCGGTCCCGACGCCGCCCAGGGGTTCGGCTTCGACATCCTGGCGTTCGCGCTGGTCCTCGTCCTGACCGTCGTCCTGGTGCTCGGCATGAAGCTGTCCGCCCGGGTCACCACGGTCGTGGTCGCCGTCAAACTGGTCGTCGTCGGGATCGTGATCGTCGCCGGGCTCTTCTTCGTGAAGTCGGCCAACTACAAGCCGTTCGTCCCCCCTGCCGAACCCCAGCCCTCCGGCTCCGGCTGGGACGCGCCCCTGGTCCAACTGCTGTTCGGCTACGCGCCCACCAACTTCGGCCTCATGGGCATCTTCACCGCGGCCTCCATCGTCTTCTTCGCCTTCATCGGCTTCGACGTGGTGGCCACCGCGGCCGAGGAGACACGGGTCCCGCAGCGGGACATGCCGCGCGGCATCCTCGCCTCGCTCCTGATCTGCACGCTGCTCTACGTCGCGGTGTCCATCGTGGTCACCGGCATGCAGCACTACACCGAACTCTCCGTCAGCGCCCCGCTGGCCGACGCGTTCAAGGCCATCGGGCACCCCTTCTACGCGGGGGTCATCAGCTTCGGCGCCGCGGTCGGGCTCACCACGGTCTGTCTGATCCTGCTCCTCGGCCAGACGCGGGTGTTCTTCGCGATGAGCCGCGACGGGCTGCTCCCGCGCTTCTTCTCCAAGACCCACCCGCGCTTCGGCACCCCGTACCGCCCCACCATCCTGCTCGGCGTGGTCATCGCGATCGTCGCGGGCGTCACGAGCATCAACGAACTGGCGACCCTGGTGAACATCGGGACGCTCTTCGCGTTCGTGGTCGTCGCCCTCGGGGTCATCGTCCTGCGCCGCATCCGCCCCGACCTCCACCGGGCCTTCCGTACCCCCTGGGTACCGCTGCTGCCGATCGTCTCGGTGGCCGCGTCGGTCTGGCTCATGCTGAACCTCCCGGCCGAGACCTGGCTGCGGTTCGGAGTCTGGATGGTGATCGGGGTGGTCATCTACCTCGCGTACGGCCGCCGGAACAGCGGCCTGGCGAAGGCGGAGCGCCGCTGAAGGAGTCCAGCCGGTCGCGCGGCTCACGGATTCCAGCCGGGCGAGCCGCTGACGGGGCCCAGTCCGTCGAGCCGCTGACGGTCATGCCGGTCGCGCGGCTCACGGATTCCGGCCCGCGGGCCCCGGCGCGCGTCCGGCGTCGGAGCCCCGCTCGGCCGCCGGGCCCCCGCTCAGTCCCGGGGCCGCACCGTACGCGGGCCCGCGCACCGGGCCCCATGCGCCTCGACCCGGCGGCGCAGTCCGCGGTCCGCCGTGACCACCAGGCACTCCCGGCCGGCGGCGCGTTGGGCGACCAGCTCGACGATCCGGTCGTCACCCTCGCCGGGGGCGCTCACCACGCGTACCCCCGGTACGGAATCCACGTCCCGCGCCGCGCCCTCGACGACCAGGACCACGTCGAGCGGGCCGGCGAGCCCCGGCAGTCCGGCCGCGGCGTACGGGACCAGGGAGTCCCGCAGCCGCTCGGCCGCACCGCGCCGGTCGTGCCACCAGCCGTCCGGGACGGATCCGACCACGTTCGCCGCGTCCACCACGACCAGGGCCCGTTCGTTCGTCACCCCCGAAGGGTGACACAGGCTCAGCCCCCGGTGGCCGGGGACTTCTTCGCGGACTCCGGAATCGTGGCGTCCTCGCGGATCGCCTTCCAGAGGTCGTCGGCCTGCGGCTGGGCGGCCACCACGCGGTTCGGGTCCTTCTTGTCGTACGCCACCGGCAGCATGATCGTCTCCATGCTCGCCGGGTCCACCCCGTTCATCGACCGGGCGAACTCGCTGAGCGAGGTGAGGGACGCCAGTTCCTCGTCCGTCGTAAGCGACTTGGTGGCGGAGTTGGCGATCTTGTACGTCTTCGTCGGACTGCCCAACAGGTCCTGCGACTTGATCTCCGTCAGCAGGGCCAGGAGGAACTGCTGCTGCAACCCGATCCGGCCGAGGTCGCTGCCGTCACCGATACCGTGCCGGGTACGGACGTACGAGAGCGACTCGGTGCCGTTCAGCTTGTGCGTACCGGCGGTCAGGTCGAGCCCGGAGGACTTGTCGTGGATGGCCTCCTCGACGTCGACCGTGACTCCGCCTATCGCGTCGACCAGGTCCTTGAACCCGGCGAAGTTGATCTCCATGTAGTGGTCGATGCGGACCCCGGACATCTTCTCCACGGTCTTGACCACACAGGCCGGACCGACCTGCGCGTACACGGAGTTGAACATGACGCGCTCGGCGGAGGGCGCCGTCGAGCCGTCGGTCTTCGCGCACTCCGGCCGGGTCACCAGCGTGTCGCGCGGGATGGAGACGGCGACCGCCTTCTGCCGTCCTTCGGGGATGTGCACCACCAGCGCGGTGTCCGACCGGGCCCCGCTGACGTCACCGCCACCGCCCAGTTCCTTGTTCTCCGCCCCGGCACGGGAGTCGGAGCCGAGGACGAGCAGGTTCTGGCCGGCGGTGGGCAGCTTCTCGGGACGGTCCTCACCGAGCGCCTTGTTGATGTCCACGCCCTTGATGTTGCCGTCGAGCCGGCTGTACAGCCAGTAGACGGTGCCGCCCCCGGCGAGCAGGAGGACGAGCAGCACCCCGAGCGTGATCTTCAGACCGCGGCGGCGCTTGCGGGGCTTGGGCGCCCGCCTGGACCGCGTGCCCTCGGACGAGGAGCCCGGATCGTCGTAGGGACCAGGTGTCATGGCGTCGTGGCTCATCCTGCTCGAGTCCTCAAATCTCATGGCCCGGCGCGGGCGGTGGAGTGCGTGGGACTCGGGTGGGGGGTGTGACCGGTCCGTGAATGTCTGACTGACCGAGCACTATAGAACAGAGATTCGTCGGCACGTGTGTGCAGGATCTCGAATCCCGCGCACGCGCGGTTCTCGCTCACCCGTGGTCCGCCCCTCCACGCGCGGCCCGCGTCCGGTACGTCCGGCAGGGCCGTGTGCGCGCTTCTCGGGAACCGTTCCTGAGCCCGCGCCGGAGAACGGGAGGCCGACATCCCCCCACGCGGTCGGTGAAGATTGTACGAGGATTCTATGATGGACGGCGCTGACCCGTCGTGAGTCGGCGGAGCGGGCGGCTGTGGAGCCGGGGTCGGGGAACGATCGGAGGGACCTCAGATCATGCGGGTCAGGGCGGGGCGTGGTGCCCGGGGGAGAGCTCCGGCGGCAGAGGCGCAGGGGCACCGGAACACCGGACCGCGCAAGACCGTGACGCCGTTCTCCGGCAGGTGGCTGGTGCGGGGGAAGGACGGACGGCTCACCGCCTACGCCCGCGATCGCGACGGTGTCGTGCGGTGGACCGAGAGGCGGCCCGGCGGGCCTGAGTGGTCGGGTCCGGTCCGCTTCGCGGTTCCCCATGTGACCGACCTTTCGGTGGCGCTGGGCGCCGACGGTTACGCGCACCTGCTGGGCCGCCGGTCCGTGCGAAAGGGCGACGGTCCGCCGACCGTCGACATCGTGCACGCCACGCAGTACCAGACCGGTATGGCCGTCGGTGAATGGCGTTCCCTCGGCAATCCGCGCAAGAACTCCGACCAGGCCGCGGGTATCGGCGCTCCGGTGGGCGCCGTGAGTCCGTCCGGATCGACCCATCTCTTCGTGCGGACCGCCGCGGGCGGCGTCATGCTGCGGCGCGACGGTAAGGAGGGGAAATGGGAGTCGTGGCACAACATGAATGTCCGGGACACCCAGCCGGGAATGGCGGTGTCCACGGGTGCGTCCGGGCGGATCGAGCTGGTCGCGCAGGGTGAGGACAGGGCGATGCGCTGGTGCCAGACCGGCGCCGACCGTGCCTTCGAGCGGGCCGAGGACATCCCCGTCGCGATGAACCCCTCCAGCGTCGTCGCACTGGAGACCGGCGCGGACCGGCACACCTACTACTGGACCGACCCCGCCACCGGGGGTGTGATGGCCCACCGCCCCGGGGACTGGGTGGTCCCCCTGGGAGGCACCCCCGCCGAAGGACCGGTCGCGGCGGTCCGGGCCATGATCGACGGCTACGACTGCACCGTCCTCGCCCATCGTGATCTCGACGGCCAGATCATGATCGCGGCGTGCGGCACCGAGAACGAGAGCGGCGGTGTGTGGTGGTCGCCGACGGGTGAACGGGCCGCAAGCGCCCCCGCCTTGGCGCTCGACGGCCGAGGACGGGTCGTGCTCGGCGTGATCGACGAGGACGGCGCCCTCCGCGTCGCCCGGCAGAACGACGAGCCGGGCCTGGCCATGGCGCCCGCCGAACGCTTCTGACCGGCCGGTTCGCCGCTGCCCGTGCCGCCTGGGGGTGGTCCCACCGCCGGTGGTCGCGACGGCTCTGGCGAGGGTGTCGGTGTGTGGCCGCCGCCTGGGTGCCGATGGGTGAATCGTGCCGGGCGGTGATTATTTTATGTCAATCCATTTTATGATTTGTCGCTTCTGAGTCCGACATTGACAGAGGGCTTACATCTGATGAAGATGTGGTTGCCCTGTGAAGGTTGAATGCCTTCCAATCGCCTCCGTGCGGCTGCTCGTGACGACGGACACGCGAGGGGTGAGCGCACCGACAGGTGTGTCCGGGGGTTCTGCTGGTCGCCGACCGCAGGCGAGGCAGAGGGAGATGACCGCGTGCGGCTGCGCAGGCCGGGCTCGGGCGGAGGGTGGAGAGTGTGACGACCATCCCTGGGCCCGCCGTGGGGGACGTGTCGGAGTTCGCCGGTCCGCACACGCCGACTTCCGCGCCGGCACCCGAACAGAGGCGTACGCGGGAGCGGGCGGCGCCGGCCGGAGTTCTGGACGACGTGTACGTGGAGCCCGGGCTGACTCCGCTCGGAGCGCGCGAGGCGAATCGTTCCGCCGTCGTGGACCTGCTCACCTCCGTGGGTGTGGCGCATTTCGCCGTCCGGGGCACCTCGGACCACGGCACGGTGCTGGCGGTGTCCGAGGACGACCGGGAAACCGTCCTGGGCGCCCTCTTCCGCGGCCTCGGGCAGTACGCGGGCCATCTGAGCGTCGTCGCCCCGGAGACGGGCTTCTCGACGACCCCCCGTTCGTCACGCGATCCCAAGGCGTGGCGCCAGGTCCGTACCGCCGCCGCCGTCCAGGTCTCCTGGCACCGGGCCGACGTCGGCCGCCACCTGACGCTCGGTCACGAGTACGGCTGCGCCATCGAGTTCTGGCGCCGGCACGGCACCCGTCTCGTGGCGCCCCGCGCCAACAGGGTCACCTGGGCGGTCTCGGGCGAGGGCGGGAACGTACTCGGGGCGGCACGCCTGTTCAGCCGCTTCGTCTCGGACTACACACCGCGGTCCGACGCCCCGCCGCTCGCCACGCGCCCCGAGTTCCTCGTGAAGTGCGTCGAGGACATCGCCTTCCCCGTCGACGCCGTCTACACCTGGGTCGACGGCGACGACCCCGCCTGGAAGCAGCGGAAGGCGTCGGCGAAGGGCGAGGTCTACCACGCCGAGTCCGCCAGCGACGCCCGCTTCATCAGCCGCGACGAGCTGCGCTACTCGGTCCGGTCCCTGCACATGTTCGCCCCCTGGATCGCCAACGTCTACATCGTCACCGACGACCAGGTGCCCGCCTGGCTGCGTGAGGACGTGCCCGGCGTCCGGGTGGTCAGCCATCGGGAGATCTTCCGGAACGGCGCCGACCTGCCGACGTTCAACTCGCACTCGATCGAAAGCCAACTGCATCACATCAAGGGCCTTTCCGAGCACTTCCTGTACTTCAACGACGACATGTTCATCGGTCGCCTCGTGACCCCGCACGCCTTCTTCACACCGAACGGGACGGCGCGCTATTTCCCGTCCCGCAACCGCATTCCGCAGGGGCCCGTGGTCGAGACCGACACCCCGGTCGACGCCGCGTGCAAGAACAACCGGGCGCTCCTCCACGAGCGTTTCGGCCGGGTGATCACGCAACCCATGGAGCACATTCCGTACGCCCTGCGGCGGAGCGCCATGGAGGAGGCGGAGCGCGACTTCCCCCAGGCCTGGGCCCGCACCGCGGCCAGCCGCTTCCGCGCCATGACCGACCTGTCCACGACCTCGTCGTTCGGGCTGTACTACGCGGCCCTCACCGGGCGTGCCCAGCCGGGCTCGATGCCGTTCACCTACCTCCAACTGGCCGTCCCCGACCTCGCCGACCGCCTGCAACGGCTGCTGGACGGAAGGGACCAGGACTCGTTCTGCCTCAACGACGCCTTCTCCACCCCCGAGGACATCGAAGCCCAGCAGGAGCTGCTGGACGGATTCCTCGACGCGTACTTCCCCGTCCCCAGCCCCTACGAGCGATGAATCGGAGTTCATGACATGGCCGGTTCACCGTCGATCGGTTCCGCGGGGCGGGTGTACCGTCGGATCGTCCCGCAGCCCGTACGGGCCGTCGCCAGCAGCAGGGTTCCTCCCCGGGTACGGCGGAAGGTCAAGCGCGGTCTGGTGAAGACCCTGAACCGCAGGGAGGCGCGCCTGCACGGCCGGGCACTGCGCCTGGTCAGGAAGTCGGACCTCGTCGCCTCCGAACGCAGGACGCGTACCCCCGACGGCAGGGTCGGCCATGTGCACTCCGGCCTGACCGCCGATCTCGCCCGCCGCCTGGACCACGACCTGGTCACCGCGGCACTGGACGCGGCGGGCATCGCGTGGTTCGCGGTGCCCGCACTGGACGACAGGCGGATCTGCCTGGCCGTGGAGCAGCAGGACAAGGGCCAGGTCCGCCGGGTCCTGCGCGCGTTGCTGGAGGAGCACACGGGCTACGTGGTCTCGGTGTCCCCGAGCGGCGACGACACCCGGATGATCCCCGGCAGCCACCTCCGGGCCTGGAAGAACTACGGCAAGGCCAAGGTCGTGCGGCTCACCTGGCTGCGCACCGAACCGACCGAGAACCTCTGGGTCGGCGAGGAACAGGGCATCGAGATCGAGTTCTGGACGGTCAACAACACCCTGTCGTACGAACGCCTGGTGGGCCCGCGGCCCAACCGCGTCCAGCGGGTCGTGTCCCGTGACGCCGTGGGCACCGAGATCGGGTTCGACCGGCTCTCCGGATACTGCGACATCGACGGCGACAGGGAGCCGACGGTCACCCTGGAGCAGTTCGACATCCCCCGGCTCGAAGAGATCACCTTCCCCGTCGACGCGGTCCTGCTCTGGGAGCACCCCGGCGCCTGGGGCGAGGAACTGCTGCGGGCCTCGCTGCGCTCCATCCACCAGTACGCGCCGTGGACCGACGTGGTGCACGTCGTGGCCACGGCTCCGGTGCCGGACTGGCTCGGCGGGGACGAGGGCAGGCTCAGCGTCGTCTCGGCCGGTGCGGGGGCCGACGCGCACCTCCAGCATGTGCCCGAGATCGCCGAACACTTCATCCTGATGCGGCCGGGCGCGCTCCTGGGCCGCCCCGTGCGGCCCTTCGACTACTTCACGCCGAACGGGGTCACCCGTCCGCGACGGGGCCGGTGGACCGCCGAGGAGTCGTTCGCCCCCTGGACCGCGTCCGCGTACTCGGCCACCGGCTGCGCGGTCACCCAGGTCTTCGCTCCCGGTCCGCAGCCCTACACCTGCCGGGTGCTGAACCGGCTGGCGTCCACGGAGGCGGCTGCCGGGCCGGCGGTCGACGGGCAGACCGCGCCCACCCTGCCCGGGGCGCACCCCGGTGACGGACTGGTGCACCACGTCGCGTACGCCTCCGGGCTGGCCGATCCCTCCGGGGAGACGACCGTCGTGCTGCACGCGGCGCTGCCCGGTATCGGACAGCCGCTCAGACGTCTCCTGGTGCGCCGGGACACGCAGCAGCTCCAGTTCTTCGGGCTCGGGAGCGACGAGGCTCTCGGCACCGGCGGCAGCGAGGCCGTCATCTCGTTCCTGCACCGTTACTTCCCCGTGGCCAGTCCGTTCGAGCACGGGAACTCAGAGGACCCGGACAACCACACGTGAGCACAGGAAACCCCGAGGCCTCCGCCGTCGTCGGGTTGTACCGCACCTTCATCCCGAGAAACCTCAGACGCCGCGTCGCCCGGCGGGTGCCGATGCGGCTGCGCAGCGGGCTCAAGGGGCTGCTGCGCCGACTGCACGTCCTCACGCTGGCGGCGAGGTTCGTCCGCGGCCGCCTGGCCAGACGCCGCTGGCCGCACCTCTTCCGAGCCTCGGAGAGCCTGGCGGTGCTCTCCGGGCGGGGCGGGATGATCGCGCTGGTCCGGTCGACCGCGTCGCCCCTCGGGCTGCGCGAGGCCAACCTGGAGCTGATCATCTCGCTGTTCGACGAGGCGGGCATCGACTACTTCGCGGTCCGGGGCAGTTCCGACTTCCGGTCCGTGCTCGCCGTCGCCGACACGGACCGTGAGCGTGTCGTGGCCGCGCTCGCCACCACCCGGCGGTCCGCACCCGTCTACGCCTCCGCGTGCGACGGCGAGAGGCTCTCCGGCCGGGCGGCGCTGTGCGGCTCGCGGCGAGCCGGACGCATCGCGCGGGCCGCCTCGGTGGTACGTACCGGGATGGTCTGGAGCGATCCGGGGAACTCGCTGGTTCTCGGGCTGAGGTACGGCTGCGACATCGAGTTCTGGAAGGCCGACGGCGGGCGTCTCGTGGCACCGCGGCCCAACCGGGTCACCGAGGACGTCGCCTTCGACGAACCGCGGGTGAGCGTACCCGTCAGCAGGCTGACCGGGTTCGCCGCCCTGCACACCCGGCGCACCCGGTCGGTGCGGACCATCGGGGCGTGCGCCGACGTGCTGCCCGAGGACGTGCGCTTTCCCATCGACGTCGTCTACACCTGGGTGGACGGCTCCGATCCGGCATGGCAGCGGCGGCGTGCCGACTTCGGTCACGGCGGCTACCACACCGAATCCGCCAACGCGGCCCGCTACATCAGCAGGGACGAACTGCGCTACTCGCTGCGCGCCCTGGAGCAGAACGCCCCTTGGGTGCGCCACGTCTACCTGGTGACGGACCGTCAGCGCCCCGAATGGCTCAGCCTGCGCGGTTCCCGTCTGACCGTCGTCGACCACACGGAGATATTCGACGACCCGGCGGCCCTGCCGACGTACAACTCGCACGCGATCGAGAGCCAACTGCACCACATCGACGGGCTGTCCGAGCACTTCCTGTACTTCAACGACGACATGTTCCTCGGCTGCCCCGTCACACCCACGGACTTCTTCATGTCCAACGGCATGACCCGCACCTTCTTCTCCCCTTCCCAGGTGCCGCGCTGGGAACTCACCCTCGGGGACCGCCCCGTCGACGCCGCGGGGAAGAACAACCGCAGGATCATCCTCGAAAGCTTCGGCTCGGCCCTCGTCCAGAAGTTGCGGCACGCCCCGTACGCGCTGAGGCGCAGCGTCCTCTACGAAATGGAGAACGAATTCGCGGAGGCGCACCACAGCACGTCGCACAGCCGGTTCCGCAGCGCGACCGACATCTCCATCCCTTCCTCGCTCTACCACTACTACGGCTACTTCACCGGGAGGGCGGTCCCCTCCGACATCGGTTTCGCCTACCTCGATCTGGCGAAGCCGGAGATCGCGAGACGGCTCGGAATCCTGTTGGCGCGCCGCGACCGTCAGGCCTTCTGTATCAACGACACCGTCTCCGACTCGTTTAACGTGAATCGGCAGACCCTCATGCTCAACTCCTTCCTGGATTCCTACTTCCCGGTGCCGAGCTCCTTCGAGCGGAAGGACGGCGAGCCCGGATGAAGATCTCGTTCCTGATCAACAACATCTACGGAATCGGTGGCACGAACCGTACGGTCATCAACCTCGCCGAAGCCCTGTCGGCACGGCACGAGATCGAGATCGTCTCGGTCTTCCGGCGCGCCGCCGTGCCCAAGTTCGAGATCTCTCCGCGTATCACCGTGCGCGGGCTCGTCGATCTCCGTCCCGGGTCACCGGACCGGAACGCGCGAGGCAGCGACGAGCCGAGCGAAGTGGTCCCGAGGCAGGAGGAGTTCTACTCCCAGTACAGCCGGTTCACCGACCGGAGGATCATCCAGGAACTCGGCCGGACCACCGCCGATGTCGTGGTGGGGACCAGGCCCAGCCTGAATCTCTTCGTCGCCGCGCACACCCGCGACACGGCACTCCGCGTGGCGCAGGAGCACATGACCCACCTGGCCATCCCGCCGGCGGTACGGGCGGAGATGGCGCGGGTCTATCCGCGACTCGACGCCGTCACCACGGTGACGGAGGCCGACGCCCGGTCGTTCCTCGACCACACCCCCATCCCCGGCATCCCCGTGGTGGGCATCCCCAACAGTGTTCCCCGCCCGGCGGTCGAGCCGTCCGACGGCAGCCACAAGGTGGTGGTGAGCGCGGGCCGCATGCACCACGTCAAGCGCTACGACCTGCTGATCCGCGCCTTCGGTATGCTCGCCGACGATTTCCCGGACTGGCAGTTGCGGATCTACGGCGACGGCGGCGAGGCGGCCAAGCTCCGCGCGCTGGTCGTCGAGCTCGGCCTGTCGGGGCGCGCCCTCCTCATGGGCGGCTTCTCACCGATCGAGTCGGAATGGGCCAAGGGCTCGGTGGCCGCCGTGACGTCGAGCGCGGAGTCGTTCGGCATGACACTGGTGGAGGCCATGAGATGCGGCCTCCCGGTGGTCTCGACCGACTGCCCCGTCGGACCGCGTGAGATCCTCCGCGACGGCGAGGACGGCCTGCTCGTCAGGACGGGCGACGCCGACGCGATCGCGCGGGGACTCGGCCGGCTGATGTCCGACGACGCCCTGCGCCAGGAGATGGGGGCGGCGGCTCTCAGGAACTCGGCACGGTACGACCCGGAGGCCGTGGCCCAGAGGTACGTCGATCTGTTCGAGGACGCGTCACGGCGCCGCGCTTCCGCGGACCGGGGCCACCGGCGACCGTCCTCGGCCCCCAAGGCCGCCGGCAGCGCGGCGACGGTGCCACCGGTCTCCCTGAAGGCGGCGAGCGCCGACGTCGCCGTGGACGGAGCCGGCTGGCTGCGCTTCTCCGTCGTCGGCCCCCAGGAGGGCAGGAGCCGCTGGCAGTTCGTGCTCCGGCACAACCAGTCGGGCGGCACACGCCTCGCGGACCTCGTCCTGCCCACCACCCGCAAGCCGCTGGAGAACGGCGGCACCCTCTACACCGCCGCGCTCGCTCCGTCGGCTCTTGACGACCTCGGCGACGGCAGATGGCGGGTGACCATGGCGGCCGCCAAGTCGGGGAGCGTGCACATGAAGGCGGGCATCCGGGACACCCGGAAGCTCATCGACGCGCGCGCCGCGTTCCTCGCGACGCCGTCGACAGTGCCCGTGGGCTGGAACCTTCCGTACGCGCAGCCGAACGGGAAGCTGATGCTGCGGACCGTGCTCCGCGAGGACCACGTCGAATCGGCCTCCGTCGACGTCGGCGACGACATGATCGTCCTGACCGGCGTGCTCCGCGGCGCGAGCCGTGTGGAGCCGGGCGCGCTCCTCGTGATCAGCAGGCGAGGGCCGCACCGGGCCGAGGTCACGGCGCCGGTCGACGTCCTTCCCGGGAACGCCTTCAGGGTCGCCGTGCCCGTCCGGGAGGCGGTCGACCAGCGGCTGGAGCGCTGGGAGGACTGGGACTGGTGGCTGCGGCCGTCCCCGGACGACGGGCGCAAACTGCGCGTGTGCCACCTGCTGGAGGATTTCCCCGACGTCAAGGGCGCGTACGTCTACCCGGCTGTCCCGATGACCGGGGACGTGGCGTCGGAGTTCTCCTGCGTCCACCCGGCGAAGCCCGTACGGGTGCGCCCCTACTGTTCCGTGTCCGGAGCCATGGCCATGAATGTTGTCGACCGCTAGAACACTCCCGGATGGGGATGACGATGAAACGCATGATATTTGTCCTCGGGGACTCCGTTCCGGCGCCGCGCACGGACGAGGAAGCACCGATGGCCGGCTGGGGCCAGAAGATCCAGGAACTCCTGGTCGCCCCGATCGAGGTCGCGAACTACGCCCGCAGCGCCATGACGACGCGTAAGTACTACACCGAGCGGTTCGCCGGAATGCTCAACCGGATGAGCCCCGGAGACGTCGTCCTCATCGGCTTCGGCGGCGTGGACCACATGATCCACAACGGCATGAGATACGTCCCCGTCCCGGAGTACAAGGAACTGCTCGCCCTGTATGTGGACTACATCCAGAGCGAGGGGGGCATACCCGTCCTGGTCACCCCCACCGCCCGCTACGCGTTCTCCCCGACGGGCGAGGTGAAGGACACACGGGGGGACTACCCGAGGGCCATGGCGGACGTCGCCATGGAACGCGGGGTACCGCTGATCGACCTCACGGGCATCACCATGGCGCTGTGGGCGAGGATCGGTCCGACCCGGCTGCGCCAGTACTTCTGCTGGGTGGACGCGGGAGAGCACCCCCTGCACCCCGACGGGAACATCGACTCCAGCCACTTCAACCACGCCGGAGCCTACGAGGTGGCCAGGCTGGTCGTCGCCGGGCTCGTCGAGCGGTCCGTGCTGAACCGGGCGGACGTGGACGTCGCCGCGCTGATGGAGCCGGAGGGACTCCCGCCGGTGTCACAGGAGTTCACCGTGCAGTCTCCCGAGTCGGCCCTGAACTACACCGAGCGGGTCGGTACGGCCCCCACCCCCGCGCGGCCCGCCCCCGGCGCGGTGGTCGGCCCGATGACGAAGTTCTCGGGCACGGCCCCGCCCGGCACCCACTACCTCCTGTTCTTCGAGCACGGGCAGTACGTCGGCGGCACGGCGGTGGGCGCGGGCGGCCAGTGGCTCTGGCGCCGGTCCGTGGAGTGGGCCCCCGGAGAACACCTCGTGCAGAGTGTCGGACTGGCCGCCGGAGGCTGCACACCCACGGCCGAACAGCACTTCACGGTGATCGGTGAGGTCGCCCCGGCCGTCGTCACGGCCCCGAAGCAGGACAAGTTCGCCGGACCCAAGGTGCGTTTCGCCGGACGGGCCCAGCCGGGCACCAGCAAGGTCGTCCTGCTGGAGAACGGGCGGCTCATCGGGGCGACCGCCGTCGACGAGAAGGGCGAATGGCATTACACGCACGCCCACCGCTGGAAGCCAGGACACCACACGGTGGAGGTCGTCACGCTCTTCGGAGCGCTGGAATCGCCCCCGGCGCAGGTCCGGTTCAAGGTGGTGGGCATCCCGGAGACCAGCGGGATCCGCTCGGCCGGCAACGCGCGCGAGGAATGCGGAGAGGTGTGCAACCACCGCCCGTTCAGCGGGAACTGGTAGGAGCCGGCACCCCGCACGCGAACGGGCCGTACAGGCAAGCCCTGTACGGCCCGAGCGGTACCCGGGGAGGGGAGAGGCTACGCCGGGACGCTCGCCACGCCGCGCTCCAGGAACTTCTTCCCGTTGACGCGCTCCGAGACGCCCTCGCGGTCCAGGTACGGCGTGATGCCGCCCAGGTGGAAGGGCCAGCCCGCGCCGGTGATCAGGCAGAGGTCGATGTCCTGGGCCTCGGCGACGACGCCCTCGTCGAGCATCAGCCCGATCTCCTGGGCGACCGCGTCCAGGACGCGGTCGCGGACCTGCTCCTCCGTCAGGACGGTGTCGCCCTGCTTCAGGAGCGCGGCGACCTCCGGGTCCAGCTCCGGCTTGCCGGAGTCGTAGACGTAGAAGCCGCGCTTGCCGGCCTTGACCACCGCGGCCAGGTTCTCCGAGACGGTGAAGCGCTCCGGGAAGGCGCGGTTCAGGGTCTCCGAGACGTGCAGGCCGATGGCCGGGCCGACCAGCTCCAGCAGCACCAGCGGGGACATCGGCAGCCCGAGCGGCTCGACGGCCTTCTCCGCCGTCCCGACCGGGGTGCCCTCGTCGATGACGTTCTGGATCTCACCCATGAAGCGGGTGAGGATGCGGTTGACGACGAACGCCGGGGCGTCCTTCACCAGGACCGCGGTCTTCTTCAGCTTGCGCGCGACACCGAACGCCGTGGCCAGCGAGGCGTCGTCGGTCAGCTCGCCGCGCACGATCTCCAGCAGCGGCAGGACGGCGACCGGGTTGAAGAAGTGGAATCCGACGACCCGTTCCGGGTGCTTCAGCTTCGACGCCATCTCGGTGACCGAGAGGGACGAGGTGTTCGTGGCGAGGATCGCGTGCGCCGGGGCGACCGCCTCGACCTCCGCGAACACCTGCTGCTTGACGCCGATCTCCTCGAAGACGGCCTCGATGACGAAGTCGGCGTCGGAGAAACCCTCCGCCTTGTCCAGCACACCGCTCACCAGGGCCTTGAGGCGGTTGGCCTTGTCCTGGTTGATCCGGCCCTTGCCGAGCAGCTTGTCGATCTCGGAGTGGACGTAGCCCACACCCTTGTCGACGCGCTCCTGGTCGATGTCGGTCAGGACGACCGGCACCTCCAGGCGGCGCAGGAAGAGCAGTGCGAGCTGACTGGCCATCAGGCCCGCGCCCACCACGCCGACCTTGGTCACCGGACGGGCCAGGGACTTGTCCGGGGCCCCGGCCGGGCGCTTGGCGCGCTTCTGGACCAGGTTGAAGGAGTAGATGCCCGAGCGCAGCTCGCCGCCCATGATCAGGTCGGCGAGGGCCTGGTCCTCGGCGTCGAAGCAGGCGCCCAGGTCGCCGCTCTTCGCCGCGGCGACGATCTCCAGCGCGCGGTACGCGGCCGGGGCCGCCCCGTGCACCTTGGAGTCGGCGATCGCCCGGCCGCGCGCGACGGCCTGGTCCCAGGCCTCCCCGCGGTCGACCTCCGGGCGCTCCACCGACAGCGAGCCGTTGAGCACGGACGCCGTCCACAGCAGCGACTGCTCCAGGAAGTCCGCGCCCTCGAAGATGGCGTCGGCGATGCCGAGCTCGAAGACCTGCGCGCCCTTGAGCTGGCGGTTCTGGTTCAGCGCGTTCTCGATGATCACCGAGACGGCGCGGTCGGCGCCGATCAGGTTGGGCAGCAGCGAGCAGCCGCCCCAGCCCGGGACCAGGCCGAGGAAGACCTCGGGCAGCGAGAAGGCGGGGATCGCGGTGGAGACCGTGCGGTACGAGCAGTGCAGACCGATCTCCACACCGCCGCCCATGGCCGCGCCGTTGTAGTACGCGAACGTCGGGACCGCGAGGCCGGACAGCCGGCGGAACACGTCGTGGCCGCCCTTGCCGATGGCGAGCGCGTCCGAGTGGTTCTTCAGGAGTTCGACGCCCTTGAGGTCGGCGCCGACCGCGAAGATGAACGGCTTGCCGGTCACACCGACCCCGACGATCGAGCCGTCGGCGGCCTCCTTCTCGACCTGGTCGAGGGCGGCGTCCAGGTTCGCCAGCGACTGCGGGCCGACGGTGGTCGGCTTGGTGTGGTCCAGGCCGTTGTCCAGCGTGATCAGGGCGAACCTGCCCGCCCCGGCCGGAAGGTCGAGGTGGCGTACGTGCGCCCGCGTGACGACCTCGCCGGGGAACAGCTCGGCCGCGCCCCTCAGAAGCTCGGTGGTGGTGGTGCTCACTTGCTGCCTCCGGCGTTCTCGAAGTGGGGGTTCTCCCAGACGACGGTCGCACCCATGCCGAAGCCGACGCACATGGTCGTCAGGCCGTAGCGGACCTCGGGGTGCTCCTCGAACTGGCGGGCCAGCTGCGTCATCAGCCGGACGCCGGAGGAGGCCAGGGGGTGGCCGTACGCGATGGCGCCGCCGTACTGGTTGACGCGGGCGTCGTCGTCGGCGATGCCGTAGTGCTCCAGGAAGGCGAGCACCTGGACCGCGAACGCCTCGTTGATCTCGAAGAGACCGATGTCCTCGATGGTCAGGCCCGCCTTGGCCAGGGCCTTCTCCGTCGCCGGGATCGGGCCGTAGCCCATGACCTCCGGCTCGACACCCGCGAAGGCGTAGGAGACCAGGCGCATCCGGACCGGCAGGCCCAGCTCGCGGGCCACGTCCTCGGCGGCGAGCAGCGAGGCGGTGGCGCCGTCGTTGAGCCCCGCGGCGTTACCGGCCGTGACCCGACCGTGGGGGCGGAACGGGGTCTTCAGACCCGCCAGGGACTCCATCGTGGTGCCCGGCCGCATCGGCTCGTCGGCGGTGACCAGGCCCCAGCCCGTCTCCCCGCCCTCCTCGTTGGTGCGGCGTACGGCGACCGGCACCAGGTCCTGCTGGATCGTGCCGTTCGCGTAGGCCTTGGCGGCCTTCTCCTGCGAGCGGACCGCGTACGCGTCGGCGCGCTCCTTGGTGATCGTGGGGTAGCGGTCGTGCAGGTTCTCCGCGGTCATGCCCATGAAGAGGGCGGACTCGTCGACCAGCTTCTCCGAGACGAAACGCGGGTTCGGGTCCACGCCCTCGCCCATCGGGTGGCGGCCCATGTGCTCGACACCACCGGCGACGACCACGTCGTACGCGCCGAAGGCGATGGAACCGGCCGTCGACGTGACGGCGGTCAGGGCCCCCGCGCACATGCGGTCGATGGAGTAGCCCGGGACGGACTGCGGGAGACCGGCCAGGATTCCGGCGGTACGGCCGAGGGTGAGGCCCTGGTCGCCGATCTGGGTGGTCGCGGCGACGGCGACCTCGTCGATCTTCGCGGGGTCCAGGTCCGGGTTGCGGCGCAGCAGCTCCCGGATGGCCTTCACGACGAGATCGTCGGCGCGGGTCTCGTGGTAGATGCCCTTCGGGCCCGCTTTGCCGAACGGGGTGCGGACGCCGTCGACGAAGACGACGTCCCGGATGGTACGAGGCACGGTGGCTCTCCTCCAGGGTGCGGGATGGCACTGCTGCGGGGCGCGCCGATGAGCGCGCCGCCACCCTCATGCTACTTGCGGGTAACCAAGCTGCCCACCCCCCGTGCCCGGAGCGGCGAAGGTCACATGTCACCACAAGCCCGCAGGTGCCGGCCGCGCGCCGCGCGGCGGCCCGGGAGTACGGACCGCCCGCCCCCGGGGCTCAGGCGCCGGTGTCCAGCGCGCGCAGCAGCAGGGGACCGACCTGTTCGATCTGCCAGCGGCGGGCGCCGTACCCGGCCAGGGCGGTCTCGACCGCGCCCGGCGTCAGGGTCTTCGGCGGCTCCCAGCAGACCCGGCGCACGGTGTCCGGAGTGATGAGGTTCTCCTGGGGCATGTGGAGTTCCTCGGCGAGTCCGGAGACCGCGGTGCGGGCCGCCGACAGACGGGCCGCGGCGGCCGGGTCCTTGTCGGCCCAGGCGCGGGGCGGCGGCGGACCGGCCGGCTGCTGGCCGGGCTGCGGGAGCTCGGTCTCGGGCAGCGCCCTGGCCCGGTCGACGGCGGCCTGCCACTGTTCCAGCTGGCGGCGTCCCATGCGATGGCCGAAACCGGGCAGCGCGGTCAGGGCGTGCACGTTGGCCGGCATGGCGAGCGCCGCCTCGATGATCGCGGCGTCGCCGAGGACCTTGCCGGGCGAGATGTCCCGGCGCTGCGCGACCTGGTCCCGGGCCGTCCACAACTCCCGTACGACGGCGATCTGTCGGCGGCGGCGCACCTTGTGCATGCCGGAGGTCCGGCGCCAGGGGTCCTTGCGCGGGGGAGCGGGCGGCGCCGAGGCGATCGCGTCGAACTCCTCCAGGGCCCATTCCAGCTTGCCCTGCCGCTCCAGCTCGGCCTCCAGGGCGTCGCGCAGGTCCACCAGCAGCTCGACGTCGAGCGCGGCGTAGCGCAGCCAGGGGTCGGGCAGCGGGCGGGTGGACCAGTCGACCGCGGAGTGGCCCTTCTCCAGGGCGTACCCCAGGAGGTTCTCCACGATGGCGCCGAGGCCGACGCGCGGGAACCCGGCCAGCCGTCCGGCCAGCTCCGTGTAAGAGCGAGGTGGGGACCATGCCTATGTCGCGCAGGCAGGGGAGGTCCTGGGTGGCGGCGTGCAGGATCCATTCGGTGCCGGTCAGGGCCTCGCCCAGGGGCGACAGGTCCGGGCAGCCCACCGGGTCGATCAGCGCGCTCCCGGCGCCTTCGCGGCGCAGCTGCACGAGGTAGGCGCGCTGCCCGTAGCGGTAGCCGGAGGCGCGCTCGGCGTCGACGGCGACGGGACCGGTCCCCGCGGCGAACGCCGCGACGACCCCGGCCAGCGCGTCGTCGGTCGCCACCACCGGGGGAATGCCCTCGCGAGGTTCCAGCAAGGGGATCGGCGCCGGGGCGACGTCGTCCGGGGGAGCGCCCCCGGTGGTTCGCAGTGATGTGTCTGCTGCGGTCTCTTGGGCGTCGGTCACGTGCCAAGGGTATCCGTGTATGCGTGGCGTACGCCGACGGAACGTTCCGTCGGCGTACGCCACGCACCCGAACCGGCCGGGTGGGCGTCCACGCGGGTGCCCGCGTGATCGCGCGGGTCAGTGGATGATGCCGGTGCGCAGGGCGACGGCGACCATTCCGGCGCGGTCCCCGGTACCGAGCTTGCGGGCGATGCGGGCGAGGTGGCTCTTGACCGTGAGGGCGGACAGGCCCATCGAGACGCCGATGGCCTTGTTGGACTGGCCTTCGGCGACCAGGCGGAGCACCTCCACCTCGCGGCCGGACAGTTCGCGGTAGCCGCCCGGGTGGCTCGGGGAACCGGGGGGCCTGCGGTGCATACGGGCGGCGTTGGCGCCGATGGGCGCCATGCCGGGCCGGCCGGGGTGGCCGATGTTGGTGCGGGTGCCGGTGACGACGTAGCCCTTGACGCCGCCCGCGAGGGCGTTGCGCACGGCGCCGATGTCGTCGGCGGCGGACAGGGCCAGGCCGTTCGGCCAGCCGGCGGCTCGGGTCTCGGACAGCAGGGTCAGCCCGGAACCGTCGGGCAGGTGGACGTCGGCAACGCAGATGTCGCGCGGGTTGCCGACGCGGGGACGGGCCTCCGCGATGGACGACGCCTCGATGACGTCACGTACTCCGAGTGCCCACAGATGGCGGGTGACGGTGGAACGGACGCGCGGGTCGGCCACGACGACCATGGCCGTCGGCTTGTTCGGGCGGTAGGCGACCAGGCTTGCGGGCTGCTCAAGGAGAACGGACACCAGGCCTCCTGGGGGAGTGGCGGGACGGCCGGCTCGGGGGTGCAGCCGGGGCGAACCGTGCTTGAAGGGTCATTGACCTCTTCGGCAGCAGAGCCGTGCTCCTTTAGAGGAAGATCACGATTTGGTGAGTAACAATTCGGGCAAATCGGACGGGCGATCGATTGTACGAAAAGAGAGCCGGTGCCTGTGCGACCGGCTCTCCCGAAAGTGACACACCGTTACGGAAACTGCGGCCCCCGCCGCTGGGGCAGCGTCACCACCGCCGCGTCGGTCGCGTCCGACGGCGGCAGCCCGGCCAGCTGGCAGAGCAGATCGCCCCAGGCGGCCAGGTGCGCCGCCACGTCCGGGACACCGCCGCGCCCCTCGCGCGGAGTCCAGGAGGCGCGGATCTCGATCTGGGTCGCCGGACGGCGCGCGGACAGCGCGCCGAAGTAGTGCGAGCCGGCGCGTGTCACGGTGCCCCCGGCCTCCCCGTACGACAGGCCCCGGGCGTCCAGCGCCCCCGTCAGCCAGCTCCAGCAGACCTCGGGCAGCAGCGGGTCGGCCGCCATCTCCGGCTCCAGCTCCGCCCGCACCAGGGTCACCAACCGGAACGTGCCCTGCCAGGCGTCGTGCCCGGACGGATCGTGCAGGAGCACCAGCCGCCCGTCGGCGAGATCGTCGTCACCGTCCACGACCGCCGCCTCCAGGGCGTACGCGTGCGGTGCGAGCCGCTGCGGCGGCCGTGTCGGTTCGACCTCCAGTTCGGGGCGCAGGTGCGCGGAACGCAGCCCTTCGACCGCCGACCGGAACGCGGGCGGGACCAACTCGCCCTCCCCGCTCCCCTCGGTGTCGGCGCCATCGGAATGATCGGAAAATTGTCCCTGAGCCGGAGCCATGCGGGGAAGAGTAGGCGGAACCGGGGTCTCGCGCAGGGAAGGACACCCGGCCGGGTCGGCTCCTTGCCGCTCCATGCGAAGATTCCAGGTGTGAGTGCCAACCACGGCCCCTCGGGGCTGCAGACGACATCCGCCACCCATGAGTCGGCCTTCCTCAAGGCGTGCAGGCGCGAACCCGTGCCGCACACCCCGGTGTGGTTCATGCGCCAGGCCGGGCGCTCGCTGCCCGAGTACCTGAAGGTCCGCGAGGGCATCGCGATGCTCGACTCCTGCATGATGCCGGAGCTGGTCACCGAGATCACGCTCCAGCCGGTGCGCCGGCACAAGGTCGACGCCGCGATCTACTTCAGCGACATCGTCGTACCGCTCAAGGCCATCGGCATCGACCTGGACATCAAGCCCGGCATCGGCCCGGTGATCGCCGAGCCCGTCCGCACCCGTGCCGACCTGGCCCGGCTGCGCGACCTCACGCCCGAGGACGTCTCCTACGTCACCGAGGCGATCGGCATGCTCACCGCCGAGCTGGGCGCCACACCGCTCATCGGTTTCGCGGGGGCGCCGTTCACCCTGGCCAGCTACCTCGTGGAGGGCGGCCCGTCCCGCAACCACGAGCGCACCAAGGCCATGATGTACGGCGACCCCGAGCTCTGGGCCGACCTGCTCGACCGCCTCGCGGAGATCACCTCGGCGTTCCTCAGGGTCCAGATCGAGGCCGGCGCCTCGGCGGTCCAGCTCTTCGACTCCTGGGTGGGCGCCCTGGCCCCCGCCGACTACCGGCGCTCCGTCCTGCCCGCCTCCGCCAAGGTGTTCGACGCGGTCGCCGGGTACGGCGTCCCGCGCATCCACTTCGGCGTCGGCACCGGCGAACTGCTGGGGCTCATGGGCGAGGCCGGAGCGGACGTCGTCGGGGTGGACTGGCGCGTCCCCATGGACGAGGGCGCGCGCCGGGTCGGCCCCGGCAAGGCGCTCCAGGGCAACCTCGACCCGGCGGTGCTCTTCGCGCCGACCGCGACGGTGGAGGCGAAGACCCGGGAGGTGCTCGACGCCGCCGCCGGTCTGGAGGGGCACATCTTCAACCTCGGGCACGGCGTCATGCCGACGACCGACGCCGACGCCCTGACGCGCCTGGTGGAGTACGTCCACGAGCGGACGGCGCGCTGAGCGCACGCCGGTGACACCGCGTCCCGGGGCCACGGGACGCGGTGCCACCGGCGCCCGGCGCCCCGGGGCCTCCTGGCCTTCCGTGCCGGGCGGCCAGGCGGCTCCGGAATTCGGCCGGAAATCGCCGTCCGATCAGGCGCTTCCGGCCTTCCGTACCTCCGTGACGGCCTTGCGCGCCGCCACCAGCACCGGATCCCAGACCGGGGAGAACGGCGGGGCGTACCCGAGGTCCAGCGCCGTCATCGCCTCCACCGTCATCCCGGCGGTCAGCGCCACGGCCGCCACGTCCACACGCTTGGCCGCGCCCTCACGGCCCACGATCTGCACGCCGAGCAGCCGCCCCGTGCGGTACTCGGCGATCATCTTCACGGTCATGGGCCGGGCCCCCGGGTAGTAGCCGGCCCGCCCGGTCGACTCGATCGTCGCCGTGACGTACCGCAGGCCCACCGCCGCCGCGTCCTTCTCGCGCAGCCCGGTGCGGCCGATCTCCAGGTCGCAGACCTTGCTCACCGCCGTCCCCACGACCCCCGGGAACGTCCCGTAGCCGCCGCCGGCGTTCGCGCCGATGACCTGGCCGTGCTTGTTGGCGTGGGTGCCCAGGGCGATGTGCCGGGTGCGGCCCGCCACCAGGTCCAGGACCTCCACGCAGTCGCCGCCCGCCCAGATGTTGTGGTGGCCGCGCACCCGCATCGACAGATCGGTCAGCAGCCCGCCGGACGGACCGGTCGGCAGACCGGCCGCGCGGGCCAGGCCGGTCTCCGGCTCGACCCCGATGCCCAGCACCACGACGTCCGCCGGATAGGTCGCGTCGGCGGTGGCGACCGCCGACACCCGGCCGTCCGGGCCGGTGAGGATCCGTGTGACCGAGGCCCCGTTCACCGTGGTGATGCCCATACCGTCCATCGCCTCGTGGACCAGACGCCCCATGTCGGGGTCGAGGGTGGCCATGGGCTGCGCGCCTCGGTTGACCACCGTCACCTCGTACCCGCGCCTGAGCATCGCCTCGGCCATCTCGACGCCGATGTAGCCCGCGCCGACCACGACCGCGCGCCGCCCCGTGGTGCGCTCCAGCGTCTCCAGGAGCGCCTGACCGTCGTCCAGGGTCTGCACCCCGTGCACCCCTGCGGCGTCGATCCCCGGCAGCTCCGGGCGGACGGGGCGGGCCCCCGTCGCGATCACCAGCTTGTCGAAGTCCGTCCAGTACGCCTCACCGCTGTCGCGGTCCAGGGCCCGCACCCGCTGCCCGGCGACGTCGATCCCGGTCACCTCGGTGCGCATGCGCAGATCGATGGACCGCTCCCGGTGCTCCTCGGGGGTACGGGCGATCAGGGCGTCCGGACCCTCGACGTCCCCGCCGACCCAGTAGGGGACACCGCAGGCCGAGTACGAGGTGAAGCGGCCGCGCTCGAAGGCGACGATGTCCAGCTCGCCGGGCCCCTTGAGCCTGCGGGCCTGCGACGCGGCGGACATCCCCGCCGCGTCGCCCCCGATGACCACCAGTCGCTCCGCCGCCATGCCGGCTCCCTTCGTCGATGGACCAGGGAGCCCACGCTACGGCGCTCACGGCGCGGGCGGCGCCTGTGCCCCGGGTGCCGGAGGCCGGTCCTGCGTACGGCGGCGCGGCGGCCGGCGGCGCAGCAGCCGGCCCAGCACGAGCAGGACGGCCACGGCGGCCAGGAACGGCGCCGTCGCCCCGATCGCCACCGTGATCCACCGCAGCGTCGTCACGAAGGCGTCCCAGCCGCCGCCCAGCGCGTCCAGGAACCCGGTGTCCTCGTCGCCGGGGTCCGCGCCGTCCGCGTACGGCTCGCTGAGCTCCAGGGTGATCGTCGCCAGCGAGGTGCGGTCCTTCAGGGAGGCCTGCTGGGCCAGCAGCGACTCCAGGTCGGCCTGACGGCTGCTCAACTCGCCTTCGAGGGCCACCACGTCGGACAGCCTCCCGGCCTTGTCCATCAGCTCGCGGACCCGGGCCACGCTCGCACGCTGGGTGGCGATCCGGCTCTCGACGTCGACGACCTGCCCCGTGACGTCCTTGGCGGCCGACGTGCGCGTCAGGAGCTTGCCCGACCCCGCCAGCTCGTCCAGCACGCCCTCGTACCGCTCCTGGGGCACGCGCAGCACCAGGTGCGACGTCTCGTGGGTGCCGTCCAGGCGCTCCGTGGTCTCCTCCGAGACCAGCCCGCCGGCGCCCTCCGCCGTCGCCCGTGCCGCCGCGACCGCCTTGGGCACGCTCGTGACCTCGACGTCGAGCGTGGCCGTACGGATGACGTGGACGGCGGCCGCGGTGTCCGGCGCCGCCTCGGAGGTGGCCCCGGCGGCGGGCCGGGCGGCGGCCGGGCCGTCCCTCTCGGCGCCGGACGCCACCGCCTTGTCGTCCGAGGCCGCCGTCCCCCGGTCGACGGCGGAGTCCCCGGCCCCGCAGGCTCCGGTACCGAGCAGGACGGCCAGCAGTCCCGCGGCCAGGACGGCGCGCGGAAGGCGTCCCGCGGAGCGGGCGGGTGGTCTGCCGCGCGTGTGGTGTCCGACGGTCATGTCGTGTCCCCCCAGGGCCGTTTGCCGATGCTGCCCGTTCGACGTACGGGGCCCGTGCGCGGGTTGCCGGAACGCGGTGTCGAAGCGGTCACGTTCGGGACTCGTTCCGGGTTTGAGAGAGTGGACCCATGCAGCGTTCTCTTCAGCACGACACCTCGCCCCTGGGTCATGTCGTCGTCATCGGCGGCGGCATCGCCGGACTCGCCGCCGCCCACCGGCTGCTCGCCACCGGGCTGCGGGTCACCGTCCTGGAGGCGACCGAGCGGCTCGGCGGCAAGCTGATGACCGGTGAGGTCGCCGGGGCGCGGGTGGACCTCGGGGCCGAGTCGATGCTCGCCCGCCGGCCCGAGGCGGTGGAGCTGGCCACCGCCGCCGGTCTCGGCGACCGGCTCCAGCCGCCCGCCACCGCCACCGCCTCGGTCTGGACCCGGGACGCCCTGCGCCCCATGCCCAAGGGCCACGTCATGGGCGTCCCCGGCGATCCGGCGGCACTCGGCGAGCTCCTCTCCGCCGAGGGGCTGGCCCGGATCGCCGAGGAGCGCGACCTCACCCCGACCGCCGTCGGCGACGACGTCGCGGTCGGCGCCTACGTCGCGGACCGGCTCGGCCGCGAGGTCGTCGACCGGCTCGTGGAGCCGCTGCTCGGCGGGGTGTACGCGGGCGACGCCTACCGGATCTCGATGCGGGCCGCCGTGCCGCAGCTCTTCGAGGTGGTGAAGGAGGGCGGCTCGCTGCTCGACGGCGTCCTCCGCGTCCAGGAGAGGGCCGCCGCCCGGCAGCTGACCGGCCCGGTGTTCCAGGGCATCGCCGGCGGCGTCGGCACCCTGCCGGACGCCGTGGCCGACACCGTGCGGGCGGGCGGGGCGCGGATCCGTACCGCCACCCCCGTCCTCGGTCTGACCCGGACCGGCCAGGGCTGGGACGTGCGCACCGAGACCGGGGTGATCGCCGCCGACGGTGTGGTGATGGCCGCGCCGGCCTGGTCCGCGTCCACGCTGCTCGCCGCCGAGTGCCCGGCGGCCTCCGTCGAGCTGGCCGCCGTGGAGTACGCCTCGATGGCCTTGGTCACCCTGGCCTTCCGGCGCTCCGACGTCGAGGGGACCGAGGCGCTGCGGGGCCGCTCCGGCTTCCTCGTACCGCCCGTCGACGGACGCGCCATCAAGGCCGCCACCTTCTCCAGCCACAAGTGGCGGTGGGTCGCGGACGCGGCCCCCGACCTCTTCGTGATGCGTACCTCGGTCGGCCGCTACGGCGAGGAGGACCACCTGCACCGCGAGGACTCCGAGCTCGTCGCGGTGTCGCTGAGGGACCTCGCCGAGGCGACGGGGCTGACGGCCCGGCCCGTGGACACCGTGGTCACCCGGTGGATCGGCGGCCTGCCCCAGTACCCCGTCGGCCACCTGGGCCGGGTCGCCCGGATCCGCGAGGAGGTGGCGAAGCTCCCCGCGCTGCGGGTGTGCGGGGCGGTCTACGACGGGGTGGGCATCCCCGCCTGCGTGGCGAGCGCCCGGCGGGCGGCGGACGAGATCGCGGAGGAGATCACCGCCACGCCGACCCGGGTTCAGGGCGCCGGGAGCGAGGCGGGACAATAGCCGTATGAGTGCGCCAGAAAAGCTTCCGAACGCAGGCAAGAAGGCCAAGGACCTCAACGAGGTCATCCGCTACACGCTGTGGTCCGTCTTCAAGCTGCGAGATGTGCTTCCCGCCGACCGCGCCGGTTACGCCGACGAGGTCCAGGAGCTGTTCGACCAGCTCGCCTCCAAGGACGTCACCGTCCGCGGCACCTACGACGTCTCCGGTCTGCGGGCCGACGCCGATCTGATGATCTGGTGGCACGCCGAGACCTCCGACGCGCTCCAGGAGGCCTACAACCTCTTCCGGCGCACCTCGCTCGGCCGCGCGCTGGAGCCGGTCTGGTCGAACATGGCCCTGCACCGCCCGGCCGAGTTCAACAAGTCGCACGTGCCGGCCTTCCTCGCCGACGAGGAGCCGCGCGCCTACGTCAGCGTGTACCCCTTCGTGCGCAGCTACGACTGGTACCTGCTGCCGGACGAGGACCGCCGCCGTATGCTCGCGGACCACGGCAAGATGGCCCGCGGCTTCCCGGACGTGCGCGCCAACACCGTCCCCTCCTTCTCGCTCGGCGACTACGAGTGGGTCCTGGCCTTCGAGGCGGACGAGCTGTACCGCATCGTCGACCTGATGCGTCACCTGCGGGGCTCCGAGGCGCGGATGCACGTCCGCGAGGAGGTCCCGTTCTACACCGGCCGCCGGAAGGCGATCGCAGACCTGGTGGCGGGGCTCGCATAGCCAGCGTTTCCCGGCCACCCCGACCCGGAAGATCAGTTGGCGGGCAACGGCGCGTGTGACGCCGCCCGTCGTTCCAGCGACACCGGGTCCGGTTCCGGGAGCACATCGGCCCTGACCGGCGTAGTGCGGTGGCCCGTGGGGGAGTCAGCCATTCCTCCCCGCGGGTCGCCGCCTCGTGCCGGGCGGGGCCGATGTGTCCCGGGACGCATACGTCCTGGGTGCCTCCCGGTGCCTTCCGGGTGTCTTTCGGGGCACCCTTTTTTCTCCGGCACCCGCCCGGAGCGCACGTCGTCTCCGGTGCGCGTCGCGGGTCTCAGCTCTCCACGCCCGGTGACCGGCCGGGCAGACGCGCGGGACGGCCGCCGAGCAGCGCCGCCCGGAGCCGCGGGTCCCGCACCGCCGCCACCCCCCGTACGGCCACCGCCGCCAGCATCTCGCGGTCCGCGCCGTGCGCCGGGGCGGGCAGCGAGTCCAGCCACCGCTGGCCGGGCGGCGAGGCCCACGGGCTGTACGGCCTGCTCTCCGCGTGGGCGATGGCCAGGCACCCCAGGGTCAGTACCAGCGGCAGCCCGAACCACGCGGCAACCGGGCCCGCGTCGCCCGTGTCCTGACCGGGCATCAGCGCGGTCACCGCGGCCAGCACCACCACCAGCACCGCGGCGCCCCGTACTCCCCGGGTGGCCGACTCCAGGGTGGTCCGCGTGCCGTGCGGTACGGCCAGTCCGGCGGCCACCAGACGGTCCGCGAGCCCGCGCACGGTGTCTGCGGCGGCAGCGGCCGCCCGTATCGGCGCTATCCGGGACTGCCCCTCCGGGCCGATCGCCCGGATCACGGTGCGCTCCACCTCGTCGCGGCCCACCGGATCGACGACCGTCGCCCAGCCCGTGTGGGCGAGCAGCAGCCGGCGCCGCAGATGCATCGAGACCAGCGCCAGATCCGCCACCCGGTGCGGTCCGCCGGCCAGGAACGCCGTCTCGTACAGGCTGAGATCGCGGGGCAGCGGGGTGCCGGGAGCACCGGGGGCACCCGGGGCGTCGGACGATCGCAGCGCGGCGCCCGCGGTGACGAGGCAGAGCCGAACGCAGGAGACGGCCGCCGCGCCCCATGCGACCAGGAGGAACAAGACCCAGAGCATGGCGGATTTCTATGCGAGAGGGGCACGCGTGCGCCATGGTCTGTTCACGATCCGGACAGAAAAGGGTCACACGTGGTCGTGGATGGCTGAAATCCCGCCGTCACGAGCTGCTGCCGCAGCCCCCGCCCCCACCGCCGCAGCTCGATCCGCCCCCGCAGCTTGAGCCCCCGCCGCAGCTCGGCCCTCCGCCGTCCCCGCCGCCCGAACCGCACGAGGACCCGGATCCCGCGTCACCGCTGCCGCCGCAGCTCCCGCCGCCGGGAGCGGCCCCCGCGCACCACACCGGCTGCGGCCCGCTGTGACCGGCGTACGCCCCCGCCCCCACGCCCGCCGACGTGACCATCCCGCCGGTGCGGCCGGGGGAGTTGTGCCGGGCGGCGGTCAGCAACTGCTCCCGGAGTTCGGGGTAGGGCAGTGCGGCGAGTCCCCGGGTGGCCACGAGGTGGGCCGGGTGGGCGACCTGGGCGTGGGCGGCCCGGTAGGCGTCGGCGGCCCGGCGTCCCGCCCGGGTGAGCCGTGCCCTGGCGGACGCCGCGACGACCAGACCGACGACGGCGCCCAGGACGAGCGCGGGCAGCACCTTGACCACGAACGGGAACGGCACGTCGTCGTACCCCTCGTGCAGGGCGTACTGAGCCACGGTCAGGCCGATGCTCACGGGGAAGCCCACGACACACCCGACGCCCTGGGTGAGCGCCCACCGGCGGCGCGCGCGGTTGCCGCCCGGTGGGGCCAGCAGCCCTCGGGCGGCCAGTCCGTCCCCGATCTCCTGCACCGCCGGGTGCCGCATCGCGGCCTCCCGCAGGGGGCGCAGGGCGCCGCTCGGCGCGGCGGCCGCCTCCTGGAGCACGGCACGCTCCACCACGTCACGGGCCGCCGCCCGGCGTACGGCGACGATGCCGGGGCCGCCGACCACCAGGCGGCCGTCCGCGTAGAGGGCGGTGAGCGCGGTGTCGACCGTCCTGGCCGGACCACCGCCCAGGAAGGCCGCCTCCGAGAGGTCGTGCACCCGTTCGCCTGCCCCGCCGCCCCTGCTGCGGCCCGATGCCGGGGGCAGGACGAGCAGCAGGACGCAGGAGACCACCACGGCGAGGGTGCACACGAGCGCGAGGGCGTTCACCGGGTCCCCCGTCCCGACCGGGTTCCCGGCAGAGTTCGCGACAGGGCGGTACGCGCCGCCCGGACGACCCGCATGTCACGCGCCGCCCGGACCAGACGGGCCCCGCGGCGCGGTGGTCCGGGGGCCGCCCGGTCCTGCCACCACCGGGTCAGCCCACGGCGGGCGTCGTCGTCGGCCGGGAGCCCCGCGATGAGGAGGTGCTCCGCGAAGTCCAGCGCGTCGCGGCGGTAACCGCCGGACAGCGGGCGGGTCCTGGCGTACCCGAGGTACGCCAGCCGGTAGCCGTCGCCGAGGATCAGCGGCAGTTCCGGGGCGACCTTGGCGACGACGTCGGCCCGTTTGGCGGCCAGGGCGCGGCTCTGCACCGCCATCCGCCGGTGGTCGAAGCCCTCGGGCACGGGGGTGCCCGCCACCAGCGAGGAGAGCACCGCGGTCTGCGCCACCGCGACCCGCTCCCGGGCCCCGGGCGCGGGAGCGGGTCGCGTCCCGGGGGTCTGCTCCCCGGACCGCGTGCCGGGCCGCGTGCCGGGCCGCGCGGAGCGCGACGCGGCGGGCGGGGCGGCGGCCGCCAGGGTCTCGCGGATCGCGGTCAGTTCGCCCGCCAGCTCCTCGGCGGGCGGGAAGGCGTCGTCGCGTTCCAGCAGCACACCCGGGGGATCCACCCGCGCCCGGAGCTCGGTCAGCACGTCCAGGACGGGCCGCGTCACCGGGTGGGCGTGTGTGTCGTGCCACACGCCGTCCTTCTCGACCCCGCCCGCCACATGGACGTACGCGATGGCCTCCACCGGCAGTTCGTCGAGCGCGGTCGCGGGGTCCTCGCCCCGGTTGACGTGGTTGGTGTGCAGGTTGGCCACGTCGATCAGCAGGCGTACGCCGGTGCGTTCGACCAGTTCCGCGAGGAACTGGCCCTCGGTCAGCTCCTCGTCCGGCCAGGCGATCAGCGCGGCGATGTTCTCCAGGGCGAGCGGCACGGGCAGCGAGTCCTGGGCGACGCGTACGTTCTCGCACAGCACGTCCAGCGCGTCCCAGGTGCGCGGCACGGGCAGCAGATGGCCCGCCTCCAGCCCGGGTGACGCGGTGAGCGGCCCCCCGGCCCGTACGAACGCGATGTGCTCCGTCACCAGCGGCGCGTCCAGCAGGGCGGCCCGTGCCGCCAGGTCCGCGAGGCGGTCCGCTCCGGGCCGGCCGGCCCCGCCCAGGCCCAGCGAGACTCCGTGCGGGACGACGGTGACCCCACGCTCCCGGAGCCGTGCGAGCGGTTCGGGGAGATGGTCGGCGCAGATGTTCTCGGCCACGGCCTCGACCCAGTCGACACCCGGCAGTGCCTCGACGGCGTCCGCGATCTCGGGCCGCCAGCCGATGCCGATTCCCAGCTTCATGATGTCCCCTCCCCGTCCCGTACGGGTCCCCGTCCCGTGGGAGGGTGATGGCCCCGCCGGGCGCCGTCGAATCCGGGAAGAGGGACGTTCAGAGCTCGATTTGAGGTTCCCGGGCAGGGTGGCCGGGGTGCGCAGGCCGGGATTCCGGGCGGTCGCTCTCCTGACCGCCCCACAGACGCCCCCGCCCCCGTGGTGTCAGCGGCGGCGGCGCAGGGCCGGGTGGTCCGCGACGACCGTGCACGAGCCGGGCGCGATCTCGGTGAACCCCGCGTCCCGGACCACCGGCAGTCCGCTCACGGTCAGCTCGCGCCAGCGCTCGGCCTCCGGGGCGGCGACGGAGAGCGGGAACCCGGCCTCGCGCCACGCCGCGCGTTCGGCGCCGGACAGCTCCCACCACGCGAGCTGGGCGCCGTGCCCGGCCTGCGCCATCGTCTTGCCCGCCGACATGTCCAGCTCGGGGTTGAGCCACAGCACCGGCCCCGTCCCGTCGGGGACCGGCGGGGGCTCGGGGTCGTCCAGCTCCGTGCCGGACACCTGGAGCTTGGCCAGCTCCTTGGGCCAGCCGTCCAGCGGGACCGGCGGGAACACCCGGACCTCGGCCCGCTCGCCCGTGACCGTGATCCCCGGCAGCGCGCACGCCTTGCGCCACTCCGCGCCACGCGCCCGGCGCACCACCTTGCGGATGCGGGCGTCCTCCCAGTCCCGCATCGCCCGCGCCCACTCCCCGTCGCCCAGCGAACGTTCGTCCGACAGCATCGTGAGCACCGCGCGCGCGGCGGTCCGCAGCGCGTCGGTGCGCGCGGGCGGATCGGTCTTCTCCAGACGCACCACCAGCGGTAGCACGTACTGGGGCGCCTCGTCGCGGGTGGCCGGCTCCGGACGGAACGGGTCGGCCGCGGCCGTCGCGGGAAGGGTCTCGGGGGTGTCGTCGCTGCTCACGGATTCCAGTCTGCCAGGCCCCCGGACGGCGCCTGTTGGCGGAACCCGGTGCTCCGGGTGAGGATGCACGCCATGAAGAGCGACCTCTTTTCCAGCGAGCACATGGCCCAGCAGGCCACCGCCCCGGGTATGACGTTGCAGAACGCCAAATCCATCAAGTACGCCGTCAACGGTGAGATGCACGCCCGCCAGGGAGCGATGATCGCCTTCCGGGGCAACCTCCAGTTCGAACGCAAGGGCCAGGGCGTCGGCGGCATGCTCAAGCGCGCCTTCACCGGCGAGGGGCTGCCGCTCATGGCCGTACGCGGCCAGGGCGAGGCCTGGTTCGCCCACGAGGCGGCGAACTGCTTCATCGTGGAGATGGAGCAGGGTGACGTCCTGACGATCAACGGCCGCAACGTGCTGTGCTTCGACCCCGGCCTCGCCTACGAGATCAAGACGGTCAAGGGCGCCGGGATGGCCGGCGGCGGCCTCTTCAACAGCGTCTTCACCGGCGCCGGCAAGCTCGGCCTGATATGCGACGGCCACCCCATCGTCATCCCCGTCACCCCGCAGCAGCCGGTGTACGTCGACACGGACGCGGTCGTCGGCTGGAGCGCCCAGCTCTCCACCTCGCTGCACCGCTCCCAGAGTTTCGGTTCGATGGTGCGTGGCGGCTCCGGCGAGGCCGTCCAGCTCATGCTCCAGGGCGAGGGCTTCGTGATCGTACGGCCCAGCGAGCTCAAGCAGGAGAAGGCTTCGGCGAATTGATCCCGCGGTGACCGCCCCTGACGGCTCTTACCTCCCTGACCGCCCGGCTCGCCTCGTCGCGGGAGTGAGTACGCTCGTGCCCATGGACGACGCCTGCCCCGGGACGCTCGCCCCGGCGCCCGTGCCCGAGGACACCGGCGGGCCGTACGCCGCGTGCGTGCTGTGCGGGAAGCCGACCGAGTACCCGGAGTCGGTGAAGGGTGCCACCCTCTGCCCGGTCTGCGCCTGGCAGGAGGCGGCCCGCACGGCCTGCTCCGGCTGAGGGAGAGAGCGAGACGCCCTCGTGCGGCGCGGCCGGCGGATCAGCCCCGCATCAGCTCGGAGACCTTCACGAAGCGGTACCCGCGCTCGCGCAGCGCCGGGACCACCTGGCGTACCGCCTCCTCGGTGACCGGAGCCGCGCTGCGGGTGCAGTGCATGACCACCAGCGAGCCGGGCTCCACGCCGTCCAGCACCTGTTGGGCCACCGCGTCCGCGTCGGTGGCGAAGGCGTCGCCGCTGACGACGTCCCACTGCACCGCCGTCACCCCCGTCGGGGCCAGCGCCTTGCGTGACGCGTCGTCGTAGCAGCCGCCGGGAAAGCGGAAGTACGGCACCACCTGGCGCGCCCCCGTCGCACGGATCGCGTCGAACGCCCGCTCCACCTCGCCGCGCATCTCGCCCTCCTCGACGGTCGGCAGCCCGTAGCAGGGGGTGGAGAAGGCGTAGTGGCTGTACGAGTGGTTGGCGATCTCGAAGAGGGGGTCGGTGCCGATCGAGCGGGCCTGGGACGGGTATTCCTCGGCCCACCGGCCGGTCATGAAGACGGTCGCGGGGACCTTCGACCGGCGGAGCAGGGAGATCAGTCCGGGGTTGTCGAAGTGTTCTCCGGCCTCGGCGCGCGGCCCCTGGTCCGCCGTCATGTCGGCGTCGAAGGTGAGCGCCACGACCTTGTCGTTCCGTCCCGGGGACGGGGACGGGGCCGGTGCCCGGCGTTCGAACACCGGGGTCAGGCCGGCGGGTCCGGGGGCCAGGGTGGGCGGCTTCTCCGCCCGGTCCGGGGCGGACGCCGCCGGGCTGGGGCTCCCCGCGGACGGACTCGCGGGGCTCGCTCTCCCCGGGGACGGGCCGGCGGGGCTCGGGCTTCCCGGGGGTGCGAGGGTCTCGGCGCGGGGGGTCTCCGGGCCGCCGCAGCCCGTGAGCGCCACCCCGCCCAGGATTGCCAGTGCTGTCATCGTACGAACCGATTTGATCACTGGGGGACGTTAGCTGACGGCCCGTCGGTGGAGTACGCGGCGCTCCGGAGGCGGCGGCCGGGCCCCGGACGGATCGCCCGGGCGGCTCAGCGCCAGGGGCCCGTCACCGCGAACGTCGTCCCCGGGGTGTAGCAGTTCACGAACATCGTCCCGCCGTCCGGCGAGAAGGTGACCCCGGCGAACTCACCCCACTCGGGCTCCTCGGCCGTCCCGATGTTCTGCCGCCCCCGGGCCATCGGATAGACCTCGCCCCGCCGTGTCACCCCGAACACGTGCTGCGCGCCGCCGCCGTCCTCGCAGACCATCAGCCCGCCGTCCGCGGCCAGGCAGATGTTGTCCGGGGACTCGCCCGGCAGCTCGACGTCCGTGTCCGGCCCGAAGACGACGACCAGGGTCAGCCGCCGCCGGGCGGGCTCGTACCGCCACACCTGACCGAAGTGGTCCGCCGCCGACCCCTCGGCGCTGTGCGCGAAGCTGGAGACGAAGTAGACCGACGAGCCGCCCCAGTAGCATCCCTCCAGCTTCTGGGCGTGCGTGATCCCCTTCGGGCCGAAGTCCTGGAACCGGATCGGGGTGCCGGTGGCCCGCGGATCGGGTACGGGCACCCACTCGACCCGGTCGAAGCGCGCGCCGGTCTCCTGGACCACGGAGAGGTCCGGCACCCCGGGCACCCGCATGGCCTCCAGCGCGCCGCCCGCCCGCAGCGAGCCCGTCCCGCCGAGGGGCCTCTCCGGGAGGAAGCGGTAGAAGAGGCCGAACGGCCGCTCGAACGCGTCCTCGGTCTCGTAGACGACGCCGTTGCCGGGGTCGACCGCGATCGCCTCGTGCTGGAAGCGGCCCATCGCGGTCAGCGGGACGGCACCGGTGCGACGCGGGTCGGCGCCGTCCACCTCGAAGACGAAGCCGTGGTCCTTGGTGTATCCGTTGGTCCCGGCCCGGTCCTCGGTCTCCTCGCAGGTCAGCCAGGTGTTCCACGGGGTGCGGCCGCCCGCGCAGTTGACCGCCGTACCCGCGATCGCGACGCGCTCACCCAGGATTTCGCCGCGGCCGTCGAGCTCCAGGACCGTACAACCGCCCTTGCCCGCCGGGTCGTAGGTCAGGCCCTCGACCGTGGGCACCCCGATCGCGGCGTAGTCCCGGTTCTCGTGGTTGCGCACCAGACGGACACGGCCACGAGGCCCGGCGAAGGCGGCCATGCCGTCGTGGTTGCCGGGCACCAGGCCCTCGCCGGAGCGCAACGGGTCGCCCTCCCGGGAGAGGACCCGGTAGCGGAAGCCCTTCGGCAGATCGAGCAGGCCGTCCGGGTCGGGCACCAGCGGACCGTAGCCGCTGTGCCCCCGGGCGGCCGAGGTCCCCGCGAAGAGTTCGGTGAAGGCCCCGGTGAAGGCGATCGAGGCGGCGGCGCTCCCGGCGAGGACCTGGCGGCGGGTCGCGAGCCGTCGGGGCGCGGACGGCCTGAGGGGTGCGGATGACATGAGGGCGGCTCCTGGTGCCTGTGGGGGTGGGACGGTGACATGACGTCGTGGGGAACAGGCCTGCCCGGTCGGCCGTCCCGGCGAACGTGGTCACTCCTTGGGCGCACGGTCCCGGCGAACGTGGTCACCCCTGGGCGCACCGTCCCGGCGAACGTCGTCATCCCTGGGCGCCCGGTTCCGGACCGGCGTTGCGGGGGAGCAGCAGACGGAAGACGCACCCGGCACCGGGCCGGGTGTCCAGCTCCAGCCGCCCGTGGTGCGCCTCGGCGATGGTGGCGGCGATGGACAGGCCGAGCCCGGAACCGGGGTCCTGGCCGTCCGCGCCCCCGGCGGGAGCGCGGTAGAAGCGATCGAAGACCTGCCGGGCGGCCTCCTCCGCCAGCCCGGGGCCGTCGTCGGCGATCTCCACGACGCACGCCTGGACGCCCTCGGGCAGCGGCGGGGTCGGGCCGCTGCGGCCCGGACGGTCGGTGCCGCCGGTGCGCGGACCCGTACGCACGGTGCCGACCCGGACCTCGACGCGTGTCCCGGGAGGCGTGTGGACACAGGCGTTGGACAGCAGGTTGGCGATCACCTGGGACAGCTGATGGGGGTCACCGAGCGTCTCGATCACGTCCAGCTCGTCGCGGGAGCGGTCCCGGCCGCCGCCCGGCAGGGGGGCCAGCCGTACGTCCCGCCAGGGGTGCGCGACGACGGCCGCGCTGACGCCGTCCGCGGCCAGCGAGAGCAGATCGACGGTGTCCCGGTGGGCGACGGGCGCGTACCCGAGCTTGGCCAGCAGGAAGAGGTCGTCGACGAGCCGGCTCATCCGGTCGGCGTTCCGGGCGATCAGCTCATGGGCCTCACGCCGGTCCGCCGCCGGGGTACGGGGCTGCTGGAGGAGCAGTTCGGCGAACCCCTGGATGGAGGTGAGGGGGGTACGCAGTTCGTGACCGGCGTCCGCCATGAAGCGGCGCAGCCGTCGCTCCGAGGCGTCCTTGCGGCGCAGGGCGGCCCGTACCTGGTCGAGCATCGTGTTGAAGGCGATACCGAGGCGCCCGACCTCCGTCCCGGGATCGGTGTCGGTGACGCTCAGGGCCAGTTCCCCGCCGGTGATACGCCGGGCGGTGCGTTCCATCCGGTCCAGGGGGCGCAGCCCCAGGCGTACCGCCACGCCTCCGAGCAGCATCACACCGGCGGCCGTGACGGCCCCGATGGCGAGGCTGAACCACAGCAGCTTGGACGTGGCCCCCTCGACGGTGTCCAGGGGCAGCGCCACGACCAGGCGCTCTCCCGAGGGGGCGGACTCGGCGACCACCCGCCAGCTCGTCCCACCGTGCTCGGCGGGCACGGTGGCGGGCCGTCCGTCCTCCAGGCGCAGCTCGGCCGTGGGAAGCCGTGGGGTGCTGTCACCGCTGCCCAGCGAGTGGGGCAGGAGCGATCCGTCCCGGTCGTAGAAGAAGACCCGGTAGTCGGACGGCAGGACGTCGTCACGAGGAGGCGGACCCGCCCCGCCCGCCGCGTCCCGGCCCAGCTCGCCGTAGGCCGGGGGAGGCGGCCGGAAGTGGGTCAGACGGTCGTCGACCTGACCGGTGAGCCAGGCGCGCATGACCGTCAGACCGGCCGCCTGGGAGGCCAGCACGGCGACCGTGGCCAGCACGGTGGAGATCAGCACCAGCCGGGTGCGGAGCGACGGCGGGCGCGGACAGCGCAGCCACGGCGGGCGCCGGAGTCTCACGCCGGGCCCTCGCGCGGCAGCCGCAGGCAGTAGCCGACACCGCGCACGGTGTGGATCAGCTGCGGACCGGCGTGGTCGATCTTGCGGCGCAGGTTCTTGATGTACGTGTCGACGATGCGGGTGTCCCCGGCGAAGCCGTACTGCCACACCTCCTGGAGGATCTCCCGCTTCTCCAGCACCTTCTCCGGGTGGCACACCAGGCACACCAGCAGCCGGAATTCGGTGGGGGACAGCTGTACCAGGTCCCCGGCACGGCGCACGGTGTGCCGGTCCCGGTCGACGGCGAGGTCCGCGTACCGCAGCGGGGGCCGCTCGGCCGGTACGGAGGGCGAACCCCCGGTGCGCCGCAGGATGGCGCGGACACGGAGCAGGATCTCCTGGATGTGGAACGGCTTGGTGACGTAGTCGTCGCCCCCGGAACTGAGCCCGATGACGCGGTCCTCGACCTCCGTGCGGGCGGTCAGGAACAGCACCGGGGTGTAGTCGCCCTGGGCCCGCAGCTCGCGTGTCACGGCGAAGCCGTCGGTGTCCGGGAGCATCACGTCCAGCACGATCAGGGCCGGTCGGCAGCGGCCCGTCTCGAACATGGCCTCTTGGCCGTTCGCCGCCGACGCGACGCGGTATCCGGCCGCGTGCAGCGCCGAGGTGAGCAGGGTGCGGATGCTCGGGTCGTCCTCGACGACCAGGACGGTGTGCCGGGCGGACTGGGCGGCCATCGGACGGGGTCACCTCGGGGGCTACGCGGGGAACGCGCCGCCGGGTCAGGCGGCGCGCGGCGATGCTAGCGACCGAACATGTGCGGACGCACAGGAACGGGCGGCGGACGGTGCCGGGGCGGGCGCCCGGTGGGTGACGGCGTCCCGGGACGGGCGGGGGGCACCCGTCCCGGGACACCGCCGGTCAGCCGGTGACCTCCTCGTCCTTCGCGAGCGCCGTGGTGCGCTCGGTCACCGTGGTGCGCAGGGCGTCCACCGCCGTGGAGACGTCCTGGGACGGGATTCCGGTGCGGACGGCCTGCTCCGAGATGTCCTTCAGGGCCTCGGTCGCCTTGCCGGAGGCGTAGAACGCCTCGTACAGGTCCCGGTAGGCCGTCTTGTACACCTCGTCGAAGGCGTCGAGCTCCAGGAACCGGTCCTTGAGCGCGTGCCCCGACATCCCGCCGGGACCACCGCCCCGGCCTTCGCCGCCGTCCGCCCCGCCGGGCATGCCCTCCGGGAAGCCTTCCGGCATGCCCTCCGGCACGCCCTCGGGGACGCCTTCCGGTATGCCCTCGGGCATCTCTCCGGGCCGGCCGCCACCCGGGCCGCCGCCCATGCTCATCTCGTCGTCGGGACCGGCGGTCGCGTCCCCGCTGAAGGTGAGGTTGTAGTCCCACCCCAGAACCGAGAACTTCTTCGTGTCCAGGTCGTACCCGAGCAGGTAGTTCTTGCCCGGCCCCGCCATGTCGTCGAAGTTCATCAGCAGGTTCTGGGCGGCGACGTAGGTGGCGAACGACTCCACGTCGAGGTGCTTGCCGAGGTCTTCGGCGAACTCCTCGTCCGACGCCTCCTTCACCCACTTGATCAGCTTCATCACCGGTTCGAGGTCCTGGCTGCCGACCTTGTTCAACTGGCGGAAGGAGGCCTCGTAGTCGGAGGGGTCGTCCCCCTGGTAGGCGAAGCTGCCGCCGGCCCTCGCCTTGTACACCACCGACTCGCCCTCGACGGCCTCGGCGTACTCGGTGTCGGGGTTCTCGACCATCAGCCGGGCGGCGGCCGGCCGGTCGTTGACCTTCAGGGTCGAGAAGCCGTACCGCTCGGCGGGCTCGCCGCTCTCCTTCATCAGCGACAGCGCCAGCGCCTCGTTGAACGGCACCTCGGCGTTGCTGCCCGGACGGAGCGAGATCTCCCGCTCGCCCTGGTAGGCCCGGCCCTCGACGTACTCGTCGATCTTGATGAGCCAGGGCAGCTCCTCGGGCTTGTCGGCGGACAGGTCGTACTGGGTCATGCCGCCGCCCCGGCCGCCGCCCGCCGCCCCGCCGGGGCCCTGACCGGCGCCCGCACCGCCCGTGCCCGCTGTACCGCCCGTGCCGCCCGCGTCCGCACCCTGGCCGCCGTCCGGAGGGCCGCCCGCGCCCTGGGGCATCCGCGGGCCGCCCTGCCCGGTTTCCCCGGCCTCTCCGGGGCCGCGGCCTCCGCCCCCCGGCATCCCGCCCGTGCCCCGCAGGGACATCAGGGTGGAGTTGCCCTTCAGCCGGATGCCGACGTCCTGGAGGAAGACACCGTCGACGGTGAGGTCGGCCTGGATCGACTCCTTGGTCCCGTCGTCCTTGAACTCCTTCATCATCTTGTCGAAGTCCGTCTGGTCGTACTCCAGTTGGATCGAGTGCCGTACCGACGTGTCGTACAGGCCGACCGTGCCCGCGACATCCTCCGTGACGGTGTCGGCCTCCACCCGGGAGGCCGAGGTGACGTACGGGGAGACACGGGCGTCGCCGAACGCGTACACCATCACCGCGAGCCCCGCGCACAGCGCGCCGGCCGGCTTCCAGTGGTGCCGCAGCCGTACGGGCACCCGGTCGCGCAACCGGCGCCCGCGGGCCGTGCTGTCGCCGGGCATCACAGGTCGGTCGTGTCGTAACCGGTGAGCACCGTCACCCGCTGACCGGAGGTACGTTCCTGGAGGGCGGTGACGAGCTCGCCCGGCTCGGTGCCCTTCTTCATCCGGACCGTGTAGAACACCTCGTTCAGCGCCCCGCCCCGGATCGTCTCCGTACTCACCAGCTCGAACTCGGTGGTGTACGCGATCAGGACGTCCCGGATCGCCGGGGTGTAGTCCTCGCCCGCCGGGACCTGGACCTTGACCACCTGGCGCTGGACGTTCAGGGCGAACCAGTCGAACTTGTGCATGACGACGATCACGACACAGATGACGACGGCGCCGACCGCCGCCAGCGTGTAGAAGCGGGCACCGCAGGCCATACCGATCGCCATGGCCAGGAAGATGAAGCCGACGTCCCGGGTCTCCTTGACCGCGTTACGGAACCGGACCACCGACAACGCGCCCACCAGGGAGAACGCCCGAGCGAGGTTGGACCCGACCACCAGCATGATCAGGGCGACGATCATGCCCACGATGACCAGAGTCTGGACGTAGGACTGGCTGTAGGACACGTTTCGGTGCGTGTACCGGTACACGTAACCGATCACCGTGCTCAGGACGAACGACAGCACCATGGCCGCGACGACGTCGGTGACGCTGAACGTCCCGCTGAGTTCCTGCAGATCGAAGTTCACTGTGCTCCTGCCTTCACCGGCGCCTGGTGCGCCGGCGGCCGAGTGCCGAGGGGGGTGGGGGGAGGCGGGCAGTCCGCCTCGTGGACGTGGAAGACGGACCGGGGTGCCAGCCCGAACGCCTCGATGGACTGCACGTACTTGGAGACGCGGACGAGGTTGAGATTCCGGCGTGCGGCCAGGTCCGTGATCCAGTACGGCGTGCGCTCGTTGACCTTGATCTCCATCACCGCCATGTGGGGCGGGAGGGTGAACCGGTTCTGGGGGGTGGCCACGGAGAAGTCGAAGTCGCGGTCACGGCCCCGGATCCGCCGGTCGAAGGTCACCCGGAGCCCGGTGTCGGAGCCACGGCCGACCAGCGCCTCACGCTGGTAGCCGGTGATGGCGGTCGGACGCAGATTCAGCCGTACGACGAGGTCGAGCACCTCGTGGACGAAGCCGCGTTCCTTCGGGGAGTGCTCCACCATCTCCCGCGCGTCGCAGAGCTGACGGGCGGTTCCGTAGGGGAGGGTGATGCGGCGCTTCTGGGTGACCCGGTTGACGCGCTGCTTGATCTCGACGCAGACCGGCGACTCGTCGGAGACGCCGTCCAGGTCTCCGTAGTGCCGGATGCGCAGCTTGCGCCGGAACTTCAGGCCCTCGATCTTCTCCCAGTAGAACCGCAGCTGCGGCGAGTCGTAGTACAGGCTCCACACGCCGTAACCGCCGGCCGGGCTGTTCAGGTCGCGGTCCATCCGCTCCGAGAGCTCGTCACGGATCTCGGCGGCCTGCTCGGCCGGCACCAGGTACTTGAGCTCGAACCTGTTGAACGCGTGCAGCCTGCTGGCCACATGCGGCGGTTCGGCGTCCTCGGGGGAGCCCGGGGCGGGTCCCCGGGACGGAGCCATGTCGGGTCGCGACACCACGCGCCTCCTTCGTCGTCCGTGCCGGACCTGCCGGCCCGGGACACGCAACCAACGGCGCATGAGGAAGCGATGAGAAACCCGGGTGTATTGCGGGAGGATCGGGAATGGCCGGAAGGTGAACGGCGGGTGGCGCGCTCCCGGGCTTCCGGCGTGCCGTCGGCGCCGGGACCGTCACCTTCCCCGGGCCTGGTCGTTGCCCCTGTGCCGACGCTGGTGACGTCCTGAGGGAGCCCGAAGTGCGAGACGCCGGTCACCCGTCCACCCGTCCAACGGACCCGCCCCGCGTCCCCGTACGCCCGGAAGGACCCCGATGACCCCGCCGAGGCGACGGCGGCAGGCCCCCCGCGCCTGGGCCACCGCCGTGGTCTGCGCCGGACTGTTCATGCTCGGGATGGACGTCACCATCCTCAACGTGGCCGTCCCCGGCCTCCGCCAGGACCTGCCCGCCACCACCGCCCAGGTGCAGTGGATCGTCGACGGGTACGCCCTGGTCCTCGGCGGCACCGTCCTCTCCGTGGGTGCCTTCACGGACACCTGGGGGCGCAGACGCTCGTTCGTGAGCGGGGTGGTGCTGTGCGGCGCCGCGTCCTGGGCGGGCGCCGTGGCCGGCGAGCCGTGGCAGCTGATCGCCGCCCGCTGCGGCATGGGGGCGGGCGCGGCCCTGCTGATGCCGGCCACCCTCGCCGTCATCCACCACATCTTCCCCGAAGCGGCGCTGCGGGCGCGGGCCATCGCGGTGTGGGCGGCCGTCGGCGGGCTCGGGGGGCTCGGCGGGCCGGTCGTCGGCGGCTGGCTGGTCGAACAGTTCTCCTGGCGGGCCGCGTTCTGGATCAACGTCCCCCTCGCCGCCGCGATCGCCGTGGGGTCGCTCCTCGTGGTGCCCGAGTCCCGCGCGGAACGCCGGAGGGGGTTCGACGGCCTGGGAGCCGTGCTGTCGGCCGCCGGTCTGCTGGCTCTGGTGTGGGCGGTGACCGAAGGGCCGCACCGCGGCTGGACCGGTCCCGCCACCCTCACCGGGTTCGCCGCGGCCGCCGTCCTGCTGGCCGCGTTCACCTGGTGGCAGGCCCGTACCGCGACGCCCATGCTTCCGCTCGCGGTACTGCGTGCCCCTCAGGTCCACGTGGCCGCCGTGGCCCTCACCCTGATGTCCTTCGCCCTGTTCGGCGCCCTCTTCGTCCTGACCCTCTATCTCCAAGGCGTCCTGGGATACGGGCCGTTGGAGGCCGGGCTGCGCACCATGCCGCTGCCCGCCGCGCTCGCCGCCGGTGCCGCGTGCGCCCTGCCGCTGCTGTCCTCGCGCCGTGGGGCCGCTCGGGGCGCCGCCGGGGTCAGTGCCGTCCGGCTGCCCGTCGTCGCGGGCCTGCTCGTCGTCACCCTCGGATTCGCGGTGCTGGCGACCACCGGCGCCAGCTCCGGCTATCCCCGCTGCCTGGTCTTCCAGCTCGTCGCCGGTTTCGGCGCCGGGCTCGTCGCCGCCGCGGCCACCGAGTCCGTCATGGGGGCCGTACCGTCCGGCGCGGCGGCGCTCGGCTCCGCCGTCAACGACTCCACCCGCCAGCTCGGCTCCGCGCTCGGGATCGCCGTCCAGGGCTCCCTGTTGACGACCGTCTTCACCGACCGCCTCACCGCCGTGCTCGACCGGGGGCGCCTGCCCGCGCGGCCGGCCGACGGCCTGGGCCTCGACCTGGCGCGCCTGCCGGAACCCCTGCGCTCCCCGGTGGCCGCGGCTGTGCGGGAGGCGTTCGCCGACGCCATGACGGTGACCGCGCTCACGGCGGGGGCGGCCACCGCCGTCGCCGCCGTGCTGGCGGCCTGCCGGCTGCGCCCGCCCGCCCCGGCCCCCTCCGGTGAGCTGCCGGCCGTCTCCCGTACGCCCGCCACCCCGTGACAGGCCGCGTCGCCCCGGAGACGGCGGGACCGGACGCACGTGTCCCCGGGGCGGCGACCGCCACCCCGGGGACACGGAACGGCAGGATCAGGCCAGCGACGCGCTGAGCGTGATCGTCGTGCCCGTCAGCGCCTGGCTGACCGGGCAGTTCGCCTTGGCGTCCTCGGCGGCCTTCACGAAGCCCGCCTCGTCCAGACCCGGGACCTCGCCCTCCACCGTCAGGTGGATGCCGGTGATGCCGGTACCGGGCTGGAAGGTGACCTCGGCCTTGGTGTTCAGCCGGGCCGGCGGATTGCCCGCAGAGGCCAGGCCGTTGGAGAGCGCCATCGAGAAGCAGCTGGAGTGCGCCGCCGCGATGAGCTCCTCCGGACTGGTCTTGCCATTCGCCTGCTCCGCGCGGGACGGCCAGGAGACCGGGTACTCCCCGACCCCCGAGGAGTCGAGGGTCACGACACCCTTGCCCTCCAGCAGGTTGCCCTCCCAGACCGTGTGCGCCTGACGCGTGGTAGCCATATGGGTCCCTTCGAACGATGTACGCGGTTGTGCGGCCGCCGTCCGCGGCGCCGAGGGCACCACGGACGCGGTACGCACCCCCGAACCTACTGCGCCACCAAGCCCTTCGCGTCACGTGCCAGTGCCGTCAGCCGGGAGATCGCCCGGAAATACTTCTTCCGGTACCCGCCGTTCAGCATCTCGTCGCTGAACAGCCGGTCGAACGGGATGCCGGAGGCGAGCACCGGCACCTCACGGTCGTACAGCCGGTCCGCGAGGACCACGAGCCGCAGCGCCGTCGACTGGTCGGGCACCGGCTCCACGTCCGTGAGGCAGACCGCCGTGACTCCCTCGGTCAGCGCGCCGTACCGGCTCGGGTGGACCCGGGCGAGGTGGCCGAGCAGCGCCGGGAAGTCGTCCAGGGACGCCCCCGGGGTGGCGTACGCGGCCTGCGTCACCTGGTCCGGGGAGTACGGCGGCGGGGCCTCGGGCAGCCCCCGGTGGCGGTAGTCCTCACCGTCGATCCGCAGCGGCCGGAAGTGTGCGGACAGGCCCTGGATCTCCCGGAGGAAGTCGGCGGCGGCGAACCGGCCCTCGCCGAGCTTGCCGGGAAGTGTGTTCGAGGTGGCGGCCAGCGCCACACCCGCCTCGACCAGCCGGCTGAGCAGCGAGGACACCAGGACGGTGTCGCCCGGGTCGTCGAGTTCGAACTCGTCGATGCACAGCAGCCGGTGTCCGCCGAGGGTCCGCACGGTCTGCTGGAAGCCGAGCGCCCCCACCAGGTTCGTCAGCTCGACGAACGTGCCGAACGCCTTGAGCGAGGGTGCCGCCGGGGTGGCGTGCCAGAGGGAGGCCAGCAGGTGCGTCTTGCCGACGCCGTACCCGCCGTCGAGATAGACCCCGCGCGGTCCGGCGGGCGCCGCGGCCGTCTTCTTCCCGAACCACCTGCGCTTGCCCGTGCCCGTGGCGTGCGCGCCCCCGAGCCCGGCGGCGAACGAGCTGAGCACCTCGACGGCCTCGCGCTGACTCGGCTGGCCGGGGTCCGGCTCGTACGTCTCGAAGCGCACCGAGTCGAAGCGCGGCGGCGGCACCATCTCCGCGACCAGGCGGTCGGCGGGGACGTGCGGTTCGAGGGCGCACAGGGACTTCGGGGCCGTTTCTGCTATGGGGCTCTGCCCCGGCACGGCGGTGGAGGACGACACAACTCTCCACCTTAAGGCCCGTGCCAGACTGCCTCACATGCGACGCCTGCTCCCTGTGACGGACCTGACAACCTCCACGCCCGGCCCGGAGGCCTCGGCCGACCGTGAATGGACGCTCGACGAACTGGCCGAGGCCTACGCGTACCCCGGGGACGGGCGCCCCTGGCTCCGCGCCAACATGGTGACCACGCTGGACGGTGCCGCCCAGCACGACGGGCGCTCCCAGGGCATCTCCTGCGCCGCGGACATGCGGATCTTCGGCACCCTGCGCGGTCTGGCCGACGTGGTGCTCGTCGGCGCGGAGACCGCCCGGCGGGAGGGTTACCGGCCGGCCCGCGCCCGTGAGGCGTTCGCGGCGCGGCGGGCGGCCGCCGGGCAGGGGCCCGCCCCCGTGATCGCCGTCGTCAGCGCGGGCCTGGACCTGGACTTCTCGCTGCCGCTGTTCGTCTCGCCGCTGGTCCCGACCCTGGTGCTCACCGGGGCCGGAGCCCCGGCGGACCGCGTCCGGGCCGCCCGGGAGGCCGGCGTCGAGGTGGTGGTCGCCGGGGACGGGGCGGGGATCGAGCCGGCCCGCGCGGTGGCGGAGCTGGTGGCGCGGGGGCACACCCGGATGCTCACCGAGGGCGGTCCGAGGCTGCTCGGGCAGTTCGTGGCGGCGGGGGTGCTGGACGAGCTCTGCCTGACCGTCTCCCCGGTGCTCACCGCGGGCAGCGCGCAGCGTATCGCGAGCGGACCCGGGGTGAAGGTGCCGGAACGTTTCTCCCTCACATCCCTGCTGGAGGAGGCAGGATTCCTCTTCAGTCGGTACGGAAAGAACGGAAAGAACTGACACGTAACGGAATTTCCCGTTCCGGTTAGCTCCGGATGGGCAGACTTGACTCTGCAACCCCGTGCAATTGCGGGGAAGGATGGTTTCAGCAGCAGCGGCCGGTCATTCACGGCCGAAGAGATGAAGCGGAAGGCGCCTGTCGTGTTCACAAGCGTTTTGATGATCGAGAAGCCCCTCACCCCCGAGGACGTGGAGTTCGTGACCACGCTCCACGGTGAGGAGCGGATCTCGTTCGTCGTACTGATGCAGCCCCGCGGCGACCAGGCCGACGTCCTGCTGCGCGCGATCGACGACGTGGCGCTCGGCGAGCTGAGGGAAGCCGCCCGGGAGAACGAGGAGCCCGAGGGCCGGGCCGCCCTGGAGCCCGCCGTGGTGGCCCTGGAGTACTCGCTCCAGGAACTGCGCGAGGCGGGGGCCGAGGCCGTCGGACAGGTGGTCGAGGACCACCCCCTGGACGCGCTGAAGACCGTGGTCGAGGACTCCCGGGCCGACGAGGTCATCGTGCTGACCGCACCGCACTACGTCGAGGAGTTCTTCCACCGCGACTGGGCCTCGCGGGCGCGTCACAAGGTCGGTGTACCGGTGCTCAAGCTCTTCGCGCACAACGAATAGGCTGGGACCTCGCGGTCCGGGCCGGCCCGGTCCGCGTTCCGCACCGCACACCCTCGGAGGATCCACAGATGGCACCCGGTATTCCCGCCGCCCTGGAACGGCCGCACTTCATCGGCATCGGCGGCGCCGGGATGTCGGGCATCGCGAAGATCCTCGCCCAGCGGGGGGCGAAGGTGGCGGGCAGCGACGCCAAGGAGTCCGCCACCGCCGAGGCGCTGCGCGCGCTGGGGGCGACCGTCCACATCGGGCACGCCGCCGGTCACCTGGCGGACGACGCGTCCTGCGTGGTCGTCTCCAGCGCCATCCGCCCGGACAACCCCGAGCTGGTCCGCGCGGCCGAGCTGTCCGTGCCGGTGGTGCACCGCGCCGACGCGCTGGCCTCCCTGATGGACGGCCTGCGCGCGATCGCCGTCGCCGGCACGCACGGCAAGACCACCACCACCTCGATGCTCGCGGTCGCCCTGTCCGGCCTGGGCCTCGACCCGTCGTACGCGATCGGCGGCGACCTGGAGGGCCCCGGCACCAACGCCGCGCACGGCGAGGGCGACCTCTTCGTCGCGGAGGCCGACGAGAGCGACCGGAGCTTCCAGAAGTACGCCCCGCGGGTCGCGATCGTCCTCAACGTCGAGCTGGACCACCACGCGAACTACGCGTCGATGGACGAGATCTACGAGTCCTTCGAGACGTTCACCGGCAGGATCGTGCCCGGCGGCACGCTCGTCGTCTCCGCCGACCAGGGCGGCGCCGTCGAGCTGACCCGCCGGGTCCGCGGGCGGGACGGCCTCCAGGTCGTCACCTACGGCGAGGCCGAGGGCGCCGACGTACGGGTGCACAAGATCACCCCGAGGGGTCTGACCAGCGAGGTCACGGTCGTCCTGGACGGCAGGTACCTCACCTTCACCGTCTCCGTGCCCGGCCGGCACTACGCCCTCAACGCCGTCGCCGCGCTCGCCGCCGGGGTCGCGCTCGGCGTCCCCGCGCACAACCTGGCCTCCGCGCTCGGTACGTACACCGGGGTCAAGCGCCGCCTCCAGCTCAAGGGCGAGGCGGGCGGGGTGCAGGTCATCGACTCCTACGCGCACCACCCCACGGAGATGGCCGCCGACCTGGAGGCCATGCGGGGCGCGGCCACCGGGTCCCGGCTGCTGGTGGTCTTCCAGCCGCACCTGTTCTCCCGCACCCAGGAGCTCGGCACCGAGATGGGCCAGGCCCTCGCGCTCGCCGACGCCTCCGTGGTGCTGGACATCTACCCGGCCCGCGAGGACCCGGTCCCGGGCGTCACCAGCGCGCTGATCATCGAGGCCGCGCAGGCCGCCGGCGCCGACGTCACCGCCGTCCACGACAAGGCCGCGGTGCCCGCCGCCGTCGCGGGAATGGCGAGGCCCGGCGATCTCGTTCTCACCATGGGAGCGGGCGATGTCACCGACCTCGGCCCGCGGATCCTGGACCACCTGTCGAACTGAGGGAGCCACCGTGGCGTACGACGTCGAGAAGCCGGACGAGCAATGGCGGGCCGAGCTCACCCCCGCCGAGTACGCGGTGCTGCGCAAGGCCGGCACCGAGCCGGCGTTCGTGGGTGAGTACACCGACACCAAGACGGCGGGTGTCTACTCCTGCCGCGCCTGCGGGGCGGAACTCTTCCGCTCCGGCACCAAGTTCGAGTCGCACTGCGGCTGGCCGTCCTTCTACGACCCGAAGGACAGTGACGCCGTCGAGCTGATCGCGGACACCAGCCACGGCATGGTCCGCACCGAGGTGCGCTGCGCCCGGTGCGGTTCCCACCTCGGCCATGTGTTCGAGGGGGAGGGGTATCCGACCCCGACCGACCAGCGGTACTGCATCAACTCGATCTCGCTCCGGCTGGAGCCCGAGGAGGCCTGACCGCCTCGCTCACGGGCCGCGCGGCCCCGGACGCCTCTCCGGCGTCCGGGGCCGCGCCGGTTCAGGCGTCCTCGGACTCCGTGGCCGCCGCGGCCCGCAGCAGCGGGTGCGCGACCCCGGGGAACACCGTCGCCCGCACGACCTCCTCGGCCGACCCGCCCCGGATCACGGTCCCGGCGACACCCCAGGGGCGCCCGGCCAGCCGGACCGTCAGCGTGTACGAGGACGAGCAGCCCGCGCACGCGTAACGGTCCGCCCAGACCTCCACGTCCGTGACGCTGCCCGGATACCGCTTCACGTGCAGGTGCCGCGCGTGGCAGCGGCCGCAGGTCTCACCGGGCTCGCAGGTGCTCCCGCACGGGCAGGGGACGTCCGCCGACCCGGCGGGAGTCCAGCGCTGGGTGAGGACGGCGGCGCGCGTCGCGGCCGTGTCCTTCATCGCCTTCAGATGGCTCGCGGCGACGTTGTACGACTCCCCGGTCGCCGCCATCCGGTCCCGGATCACGTCCTTGCGTCCGCGGTTCGTCGTCATCGCTCTCCTCCTGGGGTGTCACGCAGCCCACCGGAGGCACACGAGATCGGAACACTCCACGGTACCCGCCGTGCCCCGGGCCGCGCACACTCCGCTCCCGCTCACCCCCGGCCGCGTACGGTTGCGCTCCCGGCGCACCCGCCCCGCTCCCGCTCACCCCGGCCCGCATGCCGCGCGCCCGCTCACCCCCGGCGCACCCGCCCCGCGATGCGTCTGCCGAGACCGCCCAGCGAGCGGGCGGGGCGGTTCCAGGCCCGGAAGGCGTCGAGGGTACGGCTGGTGCCCCCGCTCTCCACGCACGCCTCGACCGCCGCGACCTCCTGGGGCGACAGCGCCCGCACCACGGGCCGCAGGACCTCGTCCAGCAGCGCCGTGCGGGTCCGTGTCCAGTCGGCGCCCGCGTGCGGGTGGGACGTCCAGACGGCGAAGCAGTCCGCCGTGTACCCGGGGTCGGTGCGCAGCAGGGCCGACACCTCCTCGCGACGGGCGGCCCGGCCGTAGGCGGCGAACAGTTCCTCGTCGCCGCTGTGCGCACAGGCGAACAGCTCCGCCTCCGGCCGGTCCGGGGCGAGCAGCCGGCGCGCCACGGCGTCGTAGGCGTGGTCCCGCACCGAGGGCTCCACCGGTTCCGCCCGCTCGCGCAGCGCACGGACCCGCTCGGCCCAGCCGGGCTCCGCCGTGCCGGAGCGCACCTCGCGGGCGAAGTCCAGCAGCAGCAGACAGGCGCGCACCCGGGCGCCGATCTCCTGCGGGAAGCCCCGCAGCACGTCGTGGGCGAGCGCGGGCCCGTCCTCGTCGTCCGCCGGGGCGGCCAGCGCGGCGTCCACCAGCCGCCGCCAGGTCCCGGCCGTGCGATGGGCGTCCGACGTGGTCTCGGCGAGCAGCGCGAGCCCCTCGGCGGCCGTCGGCGTGTCCTCGCCCCACACCAGGCCCACGGCCGTGCGCAGCACCAGCGGCTCGGTGAACGGGGACATCCCGGCGGCCCGCAGCACCGTGTGCAGGACCGCCACCCGGTTCGCGCCCCGCGCCCTCGCCCCGGGCGCCGCCGCGCACATCCTCAGGTGCGGAAGCGCCTGCGTACCCGTGAACGGCAGGGTGACCCGGGACAGCAGCCGTTCCGCGCCGGCCGGGTCGTCGGGGGTGAGCCGGTCCAGCTCGCCCAGCAGCGCCGTACGCACGTCGAACTGCTCGTCCAGCAGGTCCGGCAGCGCGGGGCACGCCCCGGCCTCCGGGTCGGCCAGGAGCGCGCCCGCCAGACGGCGTACGACCCCGGGGAGCACGTCCGTGCGGTCCAGGCCGAGCAGCCGGGCGATCCGCAGCAGTTGCACGGTCCGGGCGACGCCCCCGGTGGCGCCCGCGGTGAGTTCGGCCAGCAGGTCCTCGCCCAGCTCCGCGACCAGCGTGCCGACCGCGTGCTCCCCGGCGGCCCCGGCGAACGCCGAACGCGCCGGAGGCTCCAGGGTGACGTCGCCGCCGCGTACCGCCTCCGTCACCAGCAGCGCCGCGAGCGGGGCGGTCACCGAGGCGGGGGCACGGCCGTCGAGCGCCGTGAGCAGCCGGAGCGCGGCGGCGCACTCGGCCGACGTACGGTCCTCGCCGGGCACCGTGAGCGCGTCGGTCAACTGCTGGGTGCGCTTCTCGTCCAGCGCGTACGGGCGGACGGCCGCCCAGTCCGCCGCCGCCGCGCGTTCCTCCGAACCGAGCGCGATCCCCGCGCCCAGCGCGGTCACGGCGAGCGGCCCGGCGGCGAACGGCTCGCCCGGCAGCTCCGCCGCCTCCCGGAACAGCTCCGGGGCCCGGTGGCGCCAGACCCGGGCGGCGGTCGCCGCCCAGGGGTCGCCCGTCTGCCCGGCGGGGCGCGGCCCCCCGCCGACGTGCACGCGGAAGCGCGGGTCCCGCACATCGGGGGCGTCCTGCGGCAGCACACCGACGACCCGGTGCGCGGCGGACCCGGGCCGCCGGGTGTACGTGGTGAAGGTCAGCCGTTCGGCGTACTCGCGCGGCAGCACGGCCACGGCGAGCGCGATCCACCGGGCGACGTCCGCGCTGTGCCGCTCCACGAGCACGACCTGCGGCGCGGACGGGTCCTCGCTCGTCCGGCGTATGTCACCGAGGACGGCGGCGAGCCACGGGCCGCGGGACACCGCGAAGTCCCCCAGCCACTCGCGGGAGAATCCGCCCGGGGCGCCGGACAGGGCCAGCGCGGTCAGCGGATCGGGCAGTGCGCGGCCGGGGGGTGCGGAGAGCCACCCCGCCGCGCCCCAGGCGGCGACCGGGAGCAACCGGCCCGGCAGGGCCGCCTCCGCCGGTATGTGCACGGCGTGCGCGTGGAATCCGGCCGCGCCCAGGGCCACCGTACGGCTGAGCAGATGGCTGCCGTCGGACAACGCGCTGAAGCCGAACGCGACGGGCAGAGCCCGGAGTTCGCCGTCGCTGAGGCGTCCGGGAGTGCCCGCCGGCGCCTCGTACGCGAGCAGCGGCCCGGCCTCCGCGCGCACCGGCCCGGCTATCGCGGTGTCGGCGGCGGTGAACCGGCCGGCTGATCCCCCGTCACCTGCCGTGGGGGCGGTGTAGTGCAACTGCGCGAGGCTCATTGTGTCGGTCCTTTTCCGTGCCACGTCCGTCCGGGCCCACCGCGGTCACAACTCCGCGAGGGGAGCGGTCCGTAGTCGCGTGGGCGACGCTATCAAGGCTCGGGCGGTCGGCCCGAGTTGTCGGCCGGAGCGGGTGCGCGACGGGCGTCCGGGGGTTCGTCCCGCTCGGGCGGTGACGGACCGGGAGGCGGGGACGCGCCGGGGCTCCCGGGGCTCGGGGCGGTGGGTCAGACCTTCCGCACGTCCACCCCGGCGGCGCGCAGCGCCTCGGTCTCCTCGTCCGGGGCCCGGGTGTCGGTCACGACCGTGTGCAGGGCGCTCACCGGTGCCACCAGGGCCAGAGCCGTGCGGGAGAACTTCGCCCCGTCGGCCACGGCGACGACCCGGCGGGCCGACGCGATCGCGGCGCGCTTGACGGCGGCGTCCTCCAGGTCGTACGCGGTCAGGCCGTCCGCCGTGGTCAGACCGCAGCAGCCGATGACCGCCGTGTCGAAGCGCAGGGAGGCCAGGGACGCCTCGGCGAGCGGGCCGGTCAGCGCCAGCTCACCGGGGCGGGGCCTGCCGCCGGGCAGCAGCAGGGTCGTCCCGGTCGTCCCGGTCAGGGCGTTGGCGGCGTGCAGCGACAGCGGCATCACGGTCAGCCGGCGCCCGGCGATCGCGTGGGCCACCTCCAGACAGGTGGTCCCGCTGTCCAGGACGACCGATTCGCCGTCCGCGAGCAGCGAGGCCACCTCGGCCGCGATGCGCCGCTTGGTCTCCACGCCCTCCCCGGCGCGCAGCGCGAACGGCGGCTCCTCACCGCGCAGCACCAGGCTCCTGGCCCCGCCCCGGAACCGCTCCAGCACGCCCTGGCCCGCCAGCGTCTCCAGATCACGCCGGATCGTCATCTCCGAGGCGCCGGTGAGCCCGGCCAGCTCCGCCACCCCCACCCGGCCGCTCTCCCGTACCGCGTCGGTGATCTGCCTCAGCCGGTCCATGCTCGCCATGCGGCGAATTGAACACAGGGCATGTTCGAAACGCAACTTTACGAACATGAACGATGTTCTATAGGTTCTCGGTCATGGAAAAGTCCCTGCGCGCCGCCCGGCTGGCCACCTTCGCGTACTTCGTACTCAACGGCTTCCTGCTGGGGATGTGGATCGTCCACATCCCCACCGTGGAGGAGCACACGGGCATCAGTCACGCGGTCCTGGGGTGGCTCCTGCTGCTCCTGGGCGGTGGCGCGTTCGCGGGGATGCAGCTGGTCGGGCCGCTCGCCGACCGTTTCGGGTCCCGCAAGGTCGTCCCGCTGAGCGCGGCGCTGTGCAGCGCGGCCCTCCTGCTGCCGGGGCTGGCCGCCGACGCCTGGACGCTCGGCCCGGCCCTGTTCGTCTTCGGCTTCGGCAACGGCTGCCTGGACGTCAGCATGAACACCCACGCCGTCCAGGTCGAGCGCGGCTACGGACGGCCCATCATGTCCGCCTTCCACGCGCTGTTCTCGATCGGCGGGGTGATCGCCGCGCTGGTGGGCGCCCTGACGCTCAGCCTCGGCTGGAGCGCGGCCACCACCCTGGGCGCCATGGCCGCGCTCGGTCTCGTCGCCGCGGCCCTGGCGTCGCGCGCCCTGCTGCCGCCGGAGAGCGCCCCGTCGAAGGACGCGACCGCGGCCGCCGCGGAGAACGGCGCCACCGAGGCCGTCACGGAGGCCGTCACCGAGAACGGCACCGCGGGGGCCGCCGCCGGGCGCCGGGCGCCGTCGCGGATCTGGATCCTGGCGGCCCTGGCGTTCATGCTCATGCTCAGCGAGGGCGTGGCCAACGACTGGAGCGTGCTCCACCTGAAGGACGTGCTGGACGCCCCCGAGGCGACCGCGGCCTTCGCCTACGGTGCCTTCGCCACGGCCATGACCGTCGGCCGTCTGCTCACCGACCGGGTGGCCGCGCGGATCGGCACCGTCGCGGTGGTGCGGTACGGCTCGGGGGTGGCCGCGGCCGGTCTGACGGTGGCGACGCTGGCGCCCGCCGTGCCGCTCGCCCTGGTCGGCTGGACCATCTTCGGAATCGGCCTCTCCGGCTGTGTCCCGCAGCTCTTCAGCGCGGCGGGGCACGCCGACCCGGGCGCGGCGGGAGCCAATGTGTCCCGGGTGGCGGGTCTCGGGTACCTCGGCATGCTCGCCGGGCCCGCGGTCATCGGCCCGATGACCCATCTGATGCCGCTCAACCTGGCGTTCTTCCTGCCGGTCGCCTTCTGTGCCGTCGCCTGCTTCACCGCGCCGATCCTGCGGACCGGACAGCCGGCCGAGGCGCCCGGCGTGGGTCCCGCGCCCGCGCGGCAGCAGGCCTGACGGGCCGGCCCGGCCGGTACGGGGCCCGGCCGGGCCCGAACGGCCCGCCTCGTACGGGGCCCGCCCGGTCCGGACCGGGCCGCCCGCCCCGCTCGGGCCCCGGCCGGCCGGGCCCCGTGACGCGCGCTCAGGCCCCGGCGGCCTCCTCCCGCGTGCCGCGCCGCATGCCGAGTCCGGCCAGCAGCGCACCGGCCACGCACAGGAGGGCGGTGACGAGCACCGCGGCGTGGACCCCGTTCATGAACGCGTTGCCGCTGCCCTCGACGACGGCGGCCCTCAGTTGGGCCGGCATGGCGTCGGAGACCGGGGAGACCCCCATGGACACGGCGTCCCTGGCCTCCTCGAAGCCGGCCGCCGCCCCGGCCGGTACACCGGCCGTGGTGAGTTCACCGGTGAGGGTGGAGCCCACCTTGCCGCTGATCAGGGAGATCAGGACGGAGGTGCCCAGGGCGCCGCCGACCTGGAGCGCGGTGGCCTGGAGGCCGCCCGCCACGCCGCCGTCCCTCTTCGGCGCGTTGCCGACGATGGCGTCGGAGGAGGCGGACATCACCATGCCGACACCCAGGCCGATGGCCAGGAGCGGCGGCCACAGCGCGGCGTAGGAGGACTCGGCGTCCCAGGTCAGCATCCACAGCGAGGCCGCCGCCTGGAGCAGCATGCCGGCCGGCATGGTCAGGCGGGGGCCGAAGCGCTGGGTCAGGGCGGCGCCGAGCGGGGCGGCGACCACGGAGGCCAGGCTCAGCGGCAGGGTGCGGACCCCGGACTCGACGGGGGTGAAGCCCCGCACGTTCTGGAGGTACAGCATCAGGAAGAAGATGACGCCGAGCAGGACGAAGAAGTTGATCGCGGTGACGAGCGCGCCGATGGACAGCGACCGGTCGCGGAAGAGGCGCATCGGGAGCAGCGGGTGCTCCTGACGGGTCTCGTACCAGCAGAAGACGGCGAGCAGGATGAGGCCCGCGGCGAGCGAACCCAGCGTGCCGCCGGAGGTCCAGCCCCAGGTCTCGCCCTTGACCACGCCGAAGACCAGGGAGACCAGTCCGGCGGCGAGCAGGATCACGCCCGGTACGTCGAAGCGGTGGTGACCCGTGGAGTCCTTGCTCTTCGGGAGGACGAACAGGCTGAAGACCAGGGCGACGACGCCGATGGGCGCGTTGATGTAGAAGACCGACTCCCAGTTGACGTGCTCGACGAGCAGGCCGCCGACGATCGGGCCGAGCGCGGTGGAGCAGGACGCCACCATGGCCCACAGGCCCACGGCCGTGCCGAACCGCCGGGGCGGGAAGACCGCCCGCAGCAGGCCGAGGGTGTTGGGGATCAGCAGGGCGGCGAAGAGGCCCTGGGCCGCGCGGAAGGCGATGACACCCTCGATGGACCCGGAGAGGGCGATCGCCACCGAGGCCAGGGTGAAGCCGACGACGCCCACCAGGTAGACCGTGTGCCGCCCGAAGCGGTCGCCGAGCTTTCCGCCCAGGATCAGCAGGGCGGCCATGGCGATCAGGTAGGCGTTGGTGACCCACTGGAGGTCCGCGGTGGACGCGTCGAGGTCGCGGCCGATCTCCGGGTTGGCGATCGCGACGACGGAGGCGTCGAGGTTGACCATGAACAGGCCGATGGCGACGGCGATCAGCGTCAGCCACGGATTGCCGCGCCGGTCCGTCTTCGGACCGTCCGGTGGCGAGCCGGCGGGCGTGGAGGAGGTGTCCACGGTGGTGGAGGACATCGAAGTGCCTTGTCTGTGTATGGGGTTGGGAAGGGTGTACGTGATGGGGAAGGGCGTGCGTGCTCGGGAACGGCGTGCGGGCTTGGGAATGCGGGCGTGCTCCGGGGCGGCGTCCGTGCTTGGGAACGCGGGCGTGCTCCGGAGCGGCGCCCTGTGCCGGGACGCGCCCGTACGCCGGGGGCACGCGCCTGTACGCCAGGGCGCCCGCCGTACGCGGACGCGCCGTCGTACCCCGGGGCGGCGGGACGCGTGGGTTCGAGCGGGCGGTACCGGGACACCTGGGTCCGGGTGAGCGGTACCGGGACCGGGCGGACCGGGTCGGCGGCATCCGTCCCCCGGGGCGCCGGGAACCCGCCGGGGCCCCGGAACGTCACCGGTCCCGGGGCCCCCGGCCGGAGCCGGGGGTGTCAGCCGGCGGGGGAGTGCAGACGCGGCGGCAGGGACACCAGCGCCCCCAGAGCCGCACCGAGGGCGTCGAGATCGCCGTCGGTGAGGGTGCGCAGGGCGCGGGCCATGTACGCCTGCTTGAGGAGCCGTGCCTCCGCGAGGCGCTCCCGGGCCAGGGGCGTCGGGTGCAGATGGGCGACCCGCTTGTCCGCCGTGTCCTGCCTGCGCTCCAGCAGCCCGAGATCGGTGAGCTGGGAGACCAGGGCGCTGACGTTGTTCGGCTTCATCAGCAGGGCCTCGGCCGTCTCCCGGACGGTGATGCCCTCGTGCTCCTCCACGAGGAACAGCAGGGCGAGCTGGCCGTCGGGGAGCCGGGGGTGCGGGAACTCCCGCGCGACCCGCCGTTCCAGACCCCGGTGCAGCGCGGGCAGGCACGCCACGAGCACGGAGGCCACATGGTCGATGTCCTGGGAGGGCGCGTCCTGGGAAGGCGCACGGGAGCCGGTCATGCCGGGAGTGTAGGTACGACAATATAGCTATGTCAACATACCTAAAATCCCGTGAGTCCGGAGTGAGTGGTATATCTGCACGTGAGAGCCCCGGAGCACGGTGAAGACGGTCGAGAGAAGGACCATGGAGAAGCCCACGCACCTGATCGAGTTCGAGACGATGCTGCTCGGGCGGTACGTCCAGCTGAGCAGCCGCAACGGCTCCCACCTGGACCGCAGCGCGTACACCCTGCTCAGCCGCATCCGGATGGACGGCCCGATGTCCATCGGGCAGCTCAGCGACGCCTTCGGCCTGGACGCCTCCACCCTCAACCGGCAGACCGCCGCCATGCTCCGCGCGGGCCTCGTGGAGCGCATCCCCGACCCCGAGGGCGGTATCGCCCGCAAGTTCCGGATCACCGGCGCGGGGGAGCGCAGCCTGGACGCCGAGCGCTCCGGGAACATCAGCGGCCTGGAGCGGGTCATGGCCGACTGGGGCCCGGAGGAGGTCGCCGCCTTCGCCGCGTACCTCAAGCGCTTCAACACCGACATCGAGAAGCTCGACGGGCGGCCCTGGCCCCGGCCCTGACGGCCCGTCACGGTCCCGTTCGTCACGTCCGTGTGCCGCTTGTCGCACCGGCGCAACAGTTCGCCCGCTCCCCGGCCGGGGCGTAGGGGCGCCCCTATGATCGGAGCGACCGGCCCGAGCGGAGCCGGCCGCGGGCAACGGGGGGAGCGAACGCATGGGCCGCGCAGGGGACTTACGACGCAGACTCGGGCTCCCCGTCCTGGTGCCCCTGCTCCTGCTGGCCGCCTGCTCCCCGGGCGGCGGCACCCCGGCCGACGGCAGACCCGGTGCCTCCTCCCCGGCCGCGAGCGGTCCCGCGCCCACCCCCTCCGTGCTGGACGCCGACCCGGCCCGGCTCCCCGCCGACCGGGAGTCCGCGCTCGCCCTCGTCCGGCAGGTCATCGCGAGCCCCGACAGCTTCGGGCCGGACGCGGTGAAGCGCACCCCTTACGAGAGCGACCCGGCCACCTGGCCGGTGCTCGGCGCCGACTGCGTCTGGCGGCAGGCGAAGCCCCCGGACAGCGTGCTCGCCACCCTCACCCGCTCCTTCGAACTGCCCGCCGCGGGCGGCAAGGGGCCGCTGCGGCTCTCCGCCGTCGTCACCGTCCACCGCACCCGCGACGACGCCCGCTGGGAGATGGCCGAATCGCTGGAGGAGACCATGCGCTGCCCCGCCCAGCAGTTGCGGCGCGACGAGCGGATCAGCTCGATGCTGGCCGGCGTACTGCTGTCCGGCGAGGGCGCGCAGCACACCTCGGAGGACGCGCTCACCGAGTCCGGCGAGTTCCACAGCACCGAGTTGGGCGGCCCCCACCCCTACGAATGGCACCAGGCGCAGACCCTCCAGTTCACCGTGGCGGTGACCGGCAAGGGAGCGAAGGGCCGGACAGCGGACGAGCTCTCCGGACTGTCCGCCCAGGCCGTGGCCACCATGCTGACGCGGCTGGAATCCGCCGTCGAGAAGCGGAGCTGAGGCCCCGATGGACGCGTTACGGCCCACCGACCCCTCCCGCATCGGCGGCCACCGGCTGCTCGGACGCCTCGGCGCGGGCGGCATGGGCGTGGTCTACCTCGGGCGTACGGAGGCCGGGGCGCCCCTGGCGATCAAGGTGATCCTCCCGGAGTACGCCGGGGACGAGGACTTCCGAACCCGCTTCCGTCGGGAGGCCGAGGCCGCCCGGAGCGTGCGCAGCCCGTGGGCCGTCGAGGTGGTCGACGCCGACACCGAGGCCGGACGGCCCTGGATCGCCACCGCGTTCGTGCCGGGCCCGCCGCTCTCCGAGGCGGTCGCCCGCTGCGGCCCGCTGCCCGCACGCGCCGTACGGGTGCTGGGCAGGCTGCTGGCCCGCGCGCTGGCCGCCGTGCACGAGGCCGGTCTCGTCCACCGCGACGTCAAACCCGGCAACGTCCTGCTCGCCGCCGACGGGCCCCGGCTGATCGACTTCGGGATCGCCCGGACCGGCGAGGCCACCGCGCTCACCGCCACCGGTCTCGTCGTCGGCACCCCCGGCTTCCTCTCCCCGGAGCAGGCCACCGCCGACGACACGGCGCTCGGGCCCGCGAGCGACGTCTTCTCGCTGGGCTGCGTCCTGGCGTACGCGGCGACCGGGCGGCCCCCCTTCGGCAGCGGAGCCGTGGACGCGCTGCTCTACCGCACCGTGCACGACGCCCCCGACCTCACCGGGATCGACGACCCCGCACTGCGCGTCCTGGTCACCGACTGCCTCGCCAAGGACCCGGCCGACCGGCCCACCGCCCGTGCGCTGGACACCCGTATCGCCGAGGACGTGCCGGGCGGGTCCATCGACTGGCTGCCCGAGGACGTCGTACGCCTGGTCGCCGAGCGGTCCGCCGCCCCGCTCGCCCTGCCCGACATCGAACCCACCGCCGCCGAGCCGCCCGCCGCGCCCCCGGCGACCCGGCGGCGGGTCCTCGCCCTGGCCGCCGGGAGTGCCGTCCTGGCCGTCGGCGGCGGCGCGTACGCGGCCTGGGAGGTGCTGCGCGACGACGCCTCCGGCGGTGCCTCGAAGCCGGGTGAGCCCGTCTGGACGCTCGGGGTGCAGGCCGACCTCTCCGGGGCGCGCGGCGCGTGGGGACGGGCCCAGGAGCGTGGCGTGCGGCTCGCGGTCGCGGAGTTCAACTCCCGTGCGGACAAGGCGTTCACCCTGCGGGTCAAGGTCCTGGACGACCGGGGCGAGGTGGCGCGGGCGGCCGGGGTGGCCGAGGAGTTCGCCCGGGACCGCGACGTCCTCGCCGTGGTCGGCCCGACCGGCGACGCGGAGGCCGACGCCGTACTGGGCCTGTACGACGAGGCGATGCTCCCGCTGATCACCGTGTCCTCGCTGGCCATGGCCTACGCGACCCGGCCCCACGCGTCCTTCTTCCAGGCCGCGCCGTCCTACGCCGTCCTGACCAAACCCGTCGTCAGCAGGCTGGTGATCCGGCCCGACGTGGAGCGGCTGGGGGTGCTCCTGGACCGGGCCGGCGGCCAGACCGCCTACTCGGGCGCCTACACGACCAACTACCTCATCCCGGCCTTCACCACCGGCACCACCTATCCGCGGGTGGTGCCCGGCGGCACGGAGGACCTCGGACCGGTCGTCGCGGACATGCTGGCCCACGGCAGCGACGCCTTCTTCTACGCCGGGGACGAGGCCGGAGCCGCCCGCACCGCCCAGGCGCTCGCCGCGACCTCCTTCGCCGGACCGCGCATGGCCATGTACACCGCCATGGGCGCGCGCTTCCTGACCCGGGCGGGCGCCGCCGCGACCGGCTGGGAGTTCGTCGCCCCGTACACCGACGCCACCGCCCCGGCCGCGAAGGCGTTCACCGCCGCGCACCGCGAGCGGTACGGCTCCGCGCCCGCGCCCTGGGCCGCCGAGGCCCACGACGCGGCCGCCCTGGTCGCCGCCGCGCTCACCACCGCCGCCGGACCGGGCGGGAAGCGGCCCACCCGGGCCGCCCTCGTGGCCCGGATCGCCGCGTCCACGTACCGGGGGATCTCACGGACGTACGCCTTCGACAAGGACGGGACGCTCGACGGCGACGACGCCCATCTCTACCGGGCCGAGCAGGGCCGCTACCGCTATCTGGGGCCCGCGCCCGAACTGGGGTTCTGAGGTGCGGCCGCTCACCCCCGAGGACCCCCGGGCGATCGGGACCTACCGGCCGCTGGCCCGGCTCGGGGCGGGCGGTATGGGCGTCGTCTATCTGGCGCGGGCGTCCGGCGGGGCGCTGGCCGCCGTGAAGGTGATCCACGCCGAGCACGCCGCCGACCCCGCGTTCCGGGCCCGGTTCCGGCGGGAGGCGGCGGCGGCCCGGCGCGTCGGCGGCCCCTGGACGGTCCCGGTGACCGGGGCCGACACGGAGGCCGAAGCCCCCTGGCTGGCCACCGCGTTCGTGCCGGGCCCCACGCTCGCCGAGGCGGTCGCGGAGCGCGGTGCGCTGCCCGCGGCCACCGTCCGGGCACTGGGTGTCCGGCTGGCCCGCGCGCTGGGCGCGGCGCACGCGGCGGGCCTCGTCCACCGGGACGTGAAACCCGGCAACGTCCTGCTCGCCGCCGACGGGCCGCGGCTCATCGACTTCGGCATCGCCCGGCACACGGGCGCCACCGCGCTCACCGCCACCGGGGCGCTGCTGGGCACCCCCGGCTACCTCGCCCCGGAACAGGCGACCGCCGGGGAGACCGGGCCGCCCTGCGACCTCTTCGCGCTCGGCGGGGTGCTGGTGTTCGCCGCTACCGGGCACCGCCCCTTCGGCGAGGGCTCCGCCCCGGGGGTGCTGTTCCGCACCGTCCACGAGGACCCGGACCTGCGCGGACTGCCGGCCGGACTGCGCGCCCCGGTCACCGCGTGCCTGGCCAAGGACCCGGGGGAGCGGCCCACCGCCCGCGAGGCGGAGGCGCTGCTGTCCGCGACCGGGCCCGCCGACACCTGGGACGTACCCGGGCTGAACGCCGTGATCGCGGAGCGCTCCACCGCCGCGCTCGCCCTGCCCGACCCCGAACCCCTCCCGCGCGGACCGGAATCCGCCGCCCCCGAGCCCGCGCCGCGGCCCTCCCGGCGCCGCATCCTGACGGCGGGCGCCACCGGGGCGGTCCTGCTGGCCACAGGCGGCACCGCCTGGATCGCCGGCCGCCGCGACCGCTCGGGCGGTACGCCCCCGGGCTCCGGCAGCCGCCCCACGTACACCCTCGGGCTGCACGCCGACCTGACCGGCCCCGGCGCGGCCGTCGGGCTGGCGCACCGGCGGGGTGTCCTGCTGGCGGTCGCCGACCACAACGCCCGTACCGGCGCGGCCTTCCGGCTCGCCCTGCGCGCCGAGGACGACGGCGGCACCGCGGCCGGGGCCGCCCGCGCCGCCGGACGGCTGGCCGACGACGACACGGTGCTGGCCGTCGTCGGCCCCACCACCGACGCCGTACCGAAGGCCGTCGCCGCCCGGTACGAGGCGGCCCGGCTGGCCGCGGTCGTGGTCGCGGCCGGTGCGCAGACGCCGGGATTCGACGAAACCCTGTGCGTGATCCGGCCGTACGACCCGGACCTGGCCACCGCCCTCATCCACTACCTGGCCCGGACGCACCCCGCCAGGACGGTCCGCGTCATCGACGACCGGACCGGCGGCACGGGCAGCCGGGGCGTCACCCAGGAGTTCCAGGACCTGCGCCGGCCCTCGGTCACCGTGCACACCGTCCGGGACGGCGAGGACTTCGGCCCCGCCGCCCGCGCCGCGAGGGCCGACCGGGTGGACGCCGTCGTCCACGCGGGCGGCTCGCCCGCACGGGCCGCCCGGTGCGCCGTGGCACTGGCCGAGGCGGGGTACACCGGGACCCGGGTGTCCAGCGGGCCCGCGCTCGGCCCGGACTTCCTCACCGGCGCCGGGGCCGCCGGTGACGGCTGGGTCTTCGCCGAGGCGTACACCGACCCCGCCGCCGCCCCGGCCGCGAAGGCGTTCACCGCCGCCCACCGCGCCCGGTTCGGCGCACCGCCCGACCGCTGGACCGCCGAGGCGTACGACGCCGCCGGGCTGATCGCACGGGCCGCCGAGAGCACCAGCGCCGCCGACGCCGAGCGCGGCGGAATCGCCCGGCGGCTGTTCCTGCTGAGCTACGACGGCATCAGCCGCCCCATCGCCTTCCGCACCACACGGCGGGTCCGCAGCGAGACCGGGATGTTCCTGTACCGCGCCGAGGGCGGTCGGGCGCGCTGGCTGGGGCCGTACGCCGACGTCTGACACCCCGGCGGTGTGAAGCACAACTGCGGCGGAGCTTAAGAAATCCTCGATGGACCCGGCGGCCCGCCTACGGAAGAGTGCTCCTGACGGCAGTCGGCGCCCGCGAGGCCGCCCCCGGCGCCGGCCGGGCCTGTCCGTCGACCCCCGACCACCCCGGGCCCCGGGCTGCCCTCGGCATGCCCGAGGCCCGGGGCTCTCACCCCGCACAGGGAGCCGCAGCCGTGAAGGCACTCGTGAAGCAGAAGGCCGAGCCCGGACTCTGGCTGATGGATGTGCCGGAGCCGGAGATCGGCCCCGGGGACGTCCTGATCAAGGTCCTGCGCACCGGGATCTGCGGCACCGACCTGCACATCCGCGCCTACGACGGCTGGGCCCGGCAGGCCGTGCGCACCCCGCTCGTGCTGGGCCACGAGTTCGTCGGTGAGGTCGCGGAACTGGGCGCCGACGTCGTGGACATCAAGGTCGGCGACCTGGTCAGCGGCGAGGGCCACCTCGTCTGCGGGAAGTGCCGCAACTGCCTGGCCGGCCGCCGCCACCTGTGCCGCTCCACCCTCGGGCTCGGCGTCGGCCGGGACGGGGCGTTCGCCGAGTACCTCTCGCTGCCCGCGTCCAACGTCTGGGTGCACCGGGACCCGGTCGACCTCGACATCGCCGCGATCTTCGACCCGTTCGGCAACGCCGTGCACACCGCGCTGTCGTTCCCGCTGGTCGGTGAGGACGTCCTGATCACCGGCGCCGGTCCGATCGGCATCATGGCCGCCGCCGTCGCCCGCCACGCGGGTGCCCGCAACGTCGTCATCACCGACGTCAGCGAGGCCCGGCTCGAACTGGCCGGAAAGGTCGGCGTGGACCTCGCCCTGAACGTCCGCGAGGAGACCATCGGCGACGGGCAGCGCCGCCTCGGCCTGCGCGAGGGCTTCGACATCGGCCTGGAGATGTCCGGCCGCCCCGAGGCCATGCGGGACATGATCGCGAACATGACGCACGGCGGGCGGATCGCGATGCTCGGCCTGCCCTCCGAGGAGTTCGCCGTCGACTGGTCCCGCGTCGTCACCTCGATGCTCACCGTCAAGGGCATCTACGGCCGCGAGATGTACGAGACCTGGTACGCCATGTCCGTCCTGCTGGAGGGCGGACTCGACCTCTCCCCGGTCGTCACCGGACGCTACGGCTACCGCGATTTCGAGGCGGCCTTCGACGACGCCGCGAGCGGCCTGGGCGGCAAGGTCCTGCTGGACTGGACCGCCTGAGCCCCTCGCCCGACCCACACCTCACCGGGAGACAGCCCCCATGTTCGACTCCGTACGCGACGACCTGCGCACCACCCTCGACGAGATCCGGGACGCCGGGCTCCAGAAGCCGGAGCGGGTCATCGGCACCCCGCAGTCCGCGAACATCGCCGTCACCTCCGGAGGCCGCGGCGGCGAGGTGCTCAACTTCTGCGCCAACAACTACCTGGGCCTCGCCGACCACCCCGAGGTCGTCGCCGCCGCCCACGAGGCACTGGACCGCTGGGGCTACGGGCTGGCCTCCGTCCGCTTCATCTGCGGCACCCAGGAGGTCCACAAGGAGCTGGAGCAGCGCCTGTCGGCCTTCCTCGGCCAGGAGGACACGATCCTCTACTCCTCCTGCTTCGACGCCAACGGCGGTGTCTTCGAGACCCTGCTCGGCCCCGAGGACGCGGTGATCTCCGACGCCCTCAACCACGCCTCGATCATCGACGGCATCCGCCTCTCCAAGGCCGAGCGGTACCGCTACGCCAACCGCGACATGGCCGAGCTGGAGCAGCGGCTCAAGGAGGCCTCCGGGGCCCGGCGGCGCCTCGTCGTCACCGACGGCGTCTTCTCCATGGACGGCTACGTCGCCCCGCTCGCGGAGATCTGCGACCTGGCCGACCGCTACGACGCCATGGTCATGGTCGACGACTCGCACGCCGTCGGCTTCGTCGGCCCCGGCGGCCGGGGCACCCCCGAACTGCACGGCGTCATGGACCGCGTCGACATCGTCACCGGCACCCTCGGCAAGGCGCTGGGCGGCGCGTCCGGCGGTTACGTCGCGGCGCGCGCCGAGATCGTCGCGCTGCTGCGCCAGCGCTCACGGCCGTACCTCTTCTCCAACTCGCTCGCCCCGGTGATCGCCGCCGCCTCCCTCAAGGTCATCGACCTGCTGGAGTCCGCGGGCGACCTGCGCGCGCGGCTCGACGCCAACACCGCGCTCTTCCGCTCCCGGATGACCGCCGAGGGCTTCGACATCCTGCCCGGCGACCACGCCATCGCCCCGGTGATGATCGGGGACGCGGCGAAGGCGGCCCGGATGGCCGAACTGCTCCTGGAACGCGGGGTGTACGTGATCGGGTTCTCCTACCCGGTGGTCCCCCAGGGCGCCGCGCGCATCCGGGTCCAGCTGTCCGCCGCGCACTCCACCGAGGACGTCGGCCGCGCCGTGGACGCGTTCGTCGACGCGCGGGCGGCCCTGGAGGCGTGACCCGTCCGGCGGGTCGGGGCAGTCGCCGCGACCTGGGACAATGAGGACATGATCGATGCCCGGCGGCTGCGCGTCCTGCGTGCGGTGGCGGATCACCGCACGGTGACCGCCGCCGCCGCCGCCCTCTACCTCACCCCGTCCGCCGTCTCCCAGCAGCTCGCCGCCCTGGAGCAGGAGACCGGCCACCGGCTGGTCGAGCGCGGGGCGCGCGGGGCCCGGCTGACGGCGGCCGGGGACATCCTGCTGACCCACGCCAACGAGGTGCTGGCCCAGTTGGAGCGGGCCGAGGCGGAGCTGGCCGACTACGGGGCGGGGGTCGCCGGTACGGTCACCGTCGCCGCGTTCGCCACCGGCATCGGCCTGGTGCTGGCCCCGGCCATCGCGGAGCTGACCCGCACCGCGCCCGGTATCCGGGTCCGGGTGCAGGACGCCGAGGGCGACGCGAGCGTACCGATGGTGCTGGACCGGCAGGTCGATGTGGCGGTCGCCGTCGAGTACCGGGGCGCGCCCGGTGACGACGACCGGCGCCTCACCCGGGTCCCGCTGTACTCCGAGCCGTTCGACGCCGTGCTGCCGGTCGGCCACCGCCTCGCCGGGCGCGCGCACATCGCCGTCGCCGACCTCGCCGACGACCCCTGGATCGGCCCGTACCCGGGCAACCCCTGCCATGACGTGGTGGTCCTGGCCTGCGAGTACGCCGGGTTCGCACCGAGGCTCGAACACTCCTCGGACGACTTCCACGCGGTGCTCGCCCTGGCCGGCGCGGGCGCCGGGGTGGCCCTGGTGCCCCGGTCGGCGCTGCGGGACACGGAGCGGGGCGGTGTGGTCGTCCGTCCGGTGGAGGGCGTCGCGCCGACCCGGCGGGTCTTCGCCGCGGTGCGACGGGGCGCCGAGGGGCACCCGCTGATCAAGCCGGTCCTGGACGCGCTGGGCGCGGCGGCGGGACCGGCGTAGCACCGGCCCGCCAACCGCGTCCCCGGGGCCGGCCGCCAACCGCGCCCCCGGGCCTTCTGCCGCCGTGCCCCCGGCCGGCCGCCTCAGCGGCCCGACCGGGCCGGCAGGAGCGTCCCCGCCACCGCGGCCACCACCACGGCGAGCACCAGCGCCCCGTACCGGGCGGGCTCCATGTACGGCGCCGAGCCGGCCAGCGCCACCGAGAACGCGGTGAGCGGGATCGCGGCGACCAGGGTGCCGAGCGCCAGCCCGGCGACCGCCACCAGCGCCGTCTCCAGCACCAGCATCCGTGTCAGCTGTCCGCGTCCGGCGCCGACCAGCCGCAGCAGCCGCAGCTCACGGCGGCGGCCCACCGAGATGAGGGTGAGCGTGGAGACCACCGCCAGGAGCGCGAAGCCGCCGATCACCCCGACGCCGATCACCATCAGCGCGTCGTCCTCGCCGGAGGTGGCCGGGGCGGTCCGTACGGCGTCGTCCGTCGCCGGGCCGGTCCGCGCCCCGCCGTACGGGGCCAGCGCGTCATGGACGGCCGCGGCGGTCGCGTCCCGGTCGGTGCCGTCCGTGCGGATCAGCACCGCGTGGTCGCGGGCGGCGGACACATGGGCGGCGAGCGCCTCCCGGGGGAAGAGGAAGTCGCCCACGCCCAGGGCGCGTTCGTACACGGCGACGACCCGGGGCGCCACCTCCGTACCGTCCCCCAGGCGCAGCTTCACCCGGTCGCCGACGCCCGCGTCCAGGCTGCCGGCCCGGTCGGCGCCGACCGCCACCGTGTCGGTGCCCCTCAGGTCCCCGAGGTCGCCCGCGGTGACCCCGGCGTCGAGGGTGCCCTCCAGCTGTCCGGCCGTCACCCCCAGGACCGGCAGCCGGTCCAGCGCGGGCTCGCCCGCCTCGCGGTGGGCCAGCACCACCGCGGAGCGCAGGACGCCCGTCGCCGCGGTCACCCCGGGGACCCCGCGTACGGTTCCGGCCACCTCCGACGGCAGGCCGCCCGGGGCGGTCACCATCAGGTCGGCACGGAGCGCGGCCGCGGCCTGCCGGTCGGCGGCCCGCTCCAGCGTGGACGTCGCCGCCAACTGCACGCAGACGAACGCGGCCACCAGCACCACCGGTGTGAGCGCCACGCCCAGCCGGCGGGTGTGCGCGGCGGTGGACCGGGCCGCCAGGAACCCGGAGACCCCGCCGGCCCGGCGCATCGGCGCCCCCAGCACCCGCACCGCCACCCCGGCGATCCGCGGGCCCAGCAGCGCCACCGCGATCACCAGGGACATCGCGGAACTCGACGCGGCGAGCGCGGCCGCCTGGCCGCCCTGCGCCGTCGCCACACCCGCCGAACCGACCCCGGCCAGCGCCAGGAGCAGCCCCGCGACCGTGCGGACCCGCCCCGGATCGCCCGGCTCCGGGGCCCCGGCCGCCCCCAGCGCGGCGGACGGCCGCATCCGGGTGACGCGCCGGGCGGCGAGCATCGCCACCGGCCGCGCGGCCAGGGCGACCAGCAGCGCCCCCGCCGCCCCGGCGGCGAACGGCAGCCACGGCGGCACGGGCAGCACCAGCGCCTCGGTCTCCAGCAGCGAGCGCATCAGCAGACCCAGCGGCAGCGCGCCGATCCCGCCCACGACCGCGGCGACCGCCGCGACCCGTCCCGCCTCCCGGCCGACGGCCGACCGCAACTGGCGCGGGGAGGCGCCCACCGCCCGCAGCAGGGCCAGCTCCCCGGAGCGCTGGTGGACGGCCTGGGTGAGGGTGGAGGCGATCACCAGCAGCGCCACCATCACGACCGTCCCGGCGACGGAGGCCAGCATCGCCAGCAGATCGCCCCGCCCGCCCAGCGCGTCCACCCGCTCGCCCTCGCCCCGCTCCGCGCCCGTCAGCACCCGCACCGCGCGGCCCTGGTCCGTCGCCTCGGGGAGCGCGGCCCGCAGCGCGTCCCGCAGCGCCCCGGCGGAGACACCCCGCTCGGCGACGACGCCGATCGCGTCGACCGTGCGCGGGTGCCCGGCCAGCTCCGTCAGCCGGGCCTCGGTGAGGAAGACGGCCGGAGAGCCCGCGCCGCCCCTGGCCTCGGCGAGCCCGCTGACCGTGTAGCTCCGGGCGGCTCCGTCGGCCCGGAGCGTGACGGTGCCGCCCGGCCGGACACCCGCCGGGGCCGCGTCCGCGTCCAGGACGACCTCACCGGCTCCGCCCGGGGCCCGGCCCTCGGTGAGCCGGTACGGGGTGAGCGCCGCCGACTCCCAGGAACGGGCGGTCGCCGGAGCACCGTCCCCCAGGGCCACCGGCACCGAGTCGTCCGCCACGGCCGCCGCGACCCCCTCCGCCGCCGCGGCCCTCGCCACCAGCGCCCGGTCCAGCCGCACCCGTTCCGGCAGATACGCGGACACGGTGCGCGGCTCGCTGCCCCACGGCTTCGCCGTGTACGACACCTTCTGGTCCGCCGCCACCACCGCGTCGGCGCCCGCGTACCGCTCCACCGGCGGCCCGGCGAGCAGCAGCGAACCCAGGACGAGCGCGAACGCGCCCAGCAGCGCCGCCGCCGCGCCCGCGGCCGCGAACACGGCGGCCCAGGACCGCCGGTGGGCCGCCAGCGAGCGCCGCGCGAGGAACGCCGACGCCCGCCGCGAGCCCGCCCGCACGGCCGTCACGGGCGGCGCGTGTTCCGCCGTCGCCCGGGACCCCCTTCCCGTGCTCATCGCAGCCGCCCGTCGCGCATCGTCAGCACGGTGTCGGCCCGGTCGGCCGCCGCCGGGTCATGGGTGACCATGACGACGGTCCGCCCGTCGATCCGTACCGCGTCCCGCAGCAGGGCCAGCACCAGCGCGGCCGAGTCCGGGTCCAGCGACGCCGTCGGCTCGTCCGCGAAGATCACGTCGGGCTCGGTCACCAGGGCCCGCGCCACCGCGACCCGCTGCTGCTGTCCTCCCGACAGCGTCGAGGGCCCGTCCGGACCGCGCCCACCGAGCCCCACCCGGGCCAGCAACTCCCGTCCCCGGCCGAGCACATCGGCGGCGGACGGGTCGGCGCCCGCCAGCACGAGCGGAAGGACGACGTTCTCCTCGATGCTCAGCGAGGGCACCAGGTTCAGCGCGTGCGACTGGAAGACGAATCCGACCCGGTCCCGCCGCAGCCGGGTCAGCGCCGCCTCCGACAGCGCCCCCAGATCCGTGCCGCCGATCCGCACCGTCCCGGACGTCGGCCGGTCCAGCCCCGCCGCGCACAGGAGGAACGTGCTCTTGCCGGAGCCGGACGGCCCGACCACCGCGGTGAAGCTCCCGGCCGGCACCGCGCAGCTCACCGCGTCCAGCGCCGTCGTCACGCGGCCGTCGCCGCCCCGGTTCCCGTAGCGCCGGCTCACCGACTCCAGACTCAGCGCGGCCGTCCGCACCGCCGTGACCCCTCGCACCGTCGACTTCACTGTCCCTCTTCCGCTGTACGTCTGTGACCTGCGTAAACGCTAGGCGGGCGGGGGCTTCGGGACGAGGGTGCGCACTCCCGGACCAGGGGTTCAGCGGGCACCACCACGGGAGGGGTGAGCGCCCCACTCCGTACGGGGGCCAACCCCCGTACGGTGGTCTGCCATGAGCTCCACTCCCGCCCCGCTCCCGGCGGCCGTCCAGCGTTCGTGGGACGCCTCGACGTTCCTCTTCACCGGCCTGCTGCTGGGGCTCGCCGGCTATGTCCTCACGTTCCTCGTGGCGGCGGTCCTGCTCTTCGCGGCCGTGGTCATCGGCCTGCCCGCGCTGCCCGAGGCCGCCGCGCTGCTGCGCCGGCTCACCGGCTGGGAGCGGCGCAGGACGGCGGCGCGGCTCGGTGAACCCCACCGGCCCGCGCCGTACCTCCCGCTCGACACGGGCGAGCTGGGGGAGCGGGTGCGCCGTGTCCTCACCGACCCCACGACCTGGCGTGACGTGCTGTGGCTGCCGTTCCAGGCCGTGGTCGGAGGCGCCCTGGCCTATCTCGCGATGGTGCTGTGGCCCGTCGGGCTGCTCGTGGACGGCATCGCCCTTCCCGTCGCCCACCTGCTGGACCGACGGGCGGCCGACGAATACGGGACGCCGCCCCCGGTACGCCGGGGCTGGGTGCTGCGCTGGCACCCCGTCCTGGCCGACCTGTCGGCGAGCTGGAGCCGCTCGGTCCTCACCGCCCCGGTCACCGACGGCCTCACGGAACGCGTCGCCCAGCTCACCGAGAGCCGCGCCGGCGCGGTCGAGGCCCACGGGGCCGAACTGCGCCGTATCGAACGGGATCTGCACGACGGCGCCCAGGCCAGGATCGTCGCCCTGTCACTGCGCATCGGACTGGCCAGGCAGCTCCTGGACCGCGACCCGGCGGCGGCCAGGATCCGCCTCGACGAGGCCCAGGACGGCGCGGACGCGGCCCTGGCGGAACTGCGGCACGTGGTGCGCGGCATCCACCCACCGGTGCTGACGGACCGTGGACTCGCGGGCGCTGTACGGGCGTTGGCGGCCGACGTGGCCGTCCCCGTCGAGGCGGAACTCGACGAGGTGGAGGACGGCCGGCGGCTCCCCGCCGCGATCGAGGCCGCCGCCTACTTCGTGATCGCCGAGGCACTCACCAACATCAGCAAGCACAGCGGGGCGACGACGGCGACCGTCCGGATCGGCAGGGGCGCGGGCACGCTGCGCGTACACATCGGCGACGATGGGCACGGCGGCGCGGACGAACGCGCCGGCAGCGGGCTGGTCGGGATCAGGCGGCGGGTCGCCGCCCTGGACGGGACCACCCGGATCAGCAGCCCCGCCGGGGGGCCGACGGACATCGAGGTGGAGCTGCCGTGCGGATCGTGATCGCCGAGGACAACGCGTTGCTGAGGGAGGGCATCATCCTGCTGCTCACCAGCTCGGGGCACGAGGTGGTCGCCGACGTGGCCACCGGACCCGAGGTGCTGCCCGCGCTGCTGGAACACCGCCCGGACGCCGCCGTCCTGGACGTACGCCTGCCCCCGACCTTCCGTGACGAGGGCCTGCGCGCCGCGCTCGCCGCCCGCGCCGCGATGCCCGGCCTGCCGATCCTGGTCCTCTCCCAGTACGTCGAGGAGACCTACGCCGCCGAGCTGCTGGCCAGGGGCGCGCAGGGCATCGGCTACCTGCTCAAGGACCGGGTGGGCCGCGTCGAACAGTTCCTCCAGGCCCTGGAACGGGTCGCCGCGGGCGGCACCGCGCTCGACCCCGAGGTGGTCTCCCAGCTGCTGACCCGCAAGGCGTCCGCGGGGCCCCTCCAGAGCCTCACGGCCAGGGAACGCGAGGTGCTGGAACACATGGCGCAGGGCAAGGCCAACGGCACGATCGCCGCCGAACTCGTGGTGACCGAACGGGCCGTGAGCAAGCACATCGGCTCGATCTTCGCCAAGCTGGGCCTGGAACCCGACGACGGCACCGTGCACCGGCGGGTCCTCGCCGTCCTGGCCTATCTGGAGGGCCGGGACACCCTCTGAGCGTGCGGGCCCCGGCGCGGCGCGGGCGGTGTGACGCGGTGCGGCGCGCCCGGCCCGCGCCCCGCGCTGACGCGGTCCCGCACCACCCGGGGACAATGCCCGCCATGGACACGAGCGCCCCCACCCCCGCCACCGTTCCGGACCTGGCCTGGCTGACGGCCCGCGCCCGACGCCTCGCCGCTCCCGGGACCCGCGGCCTCCTGGGGATCACCGGGGCGCCCGGCTCCGGGAAGTCCACCCTGGCCGCCCGGCTCGTGGACGCCCTCGACGGGCGGGCGGTGCTGGTCCCGATGGACGGCTTCCACCTGGCCGGGGCCGAGCTGGACCGACTCGGGCGCGCGGAGCGCAAGGGCGCCCCCGACACCTTCGACGCCGCCGGGTACGCGGCGCTGCTCCGGCGGCTGCGGCACGCGGAGGGGCCGGAGGCGGTGTACGCGCCCGCCTTCGACCGGAAGCTGGAGGAGCCGGTCGCCGGGGCGGTGCCCGTGCCCCCGGACGTCCCGCTCGTGGTGACCGAGGGCAACTACCTGCTGCTGGACGAGGGCCCCTGGGCACCGGTGCGCGGGCTGCTGGACGAGGTCTGGTTCCTGGACGCCGACCCGGACGTGCGGGTGCGCCGGCTGGTGGACCGGCACGTGCGGTTCGGCAAGCCCCGCCCGTACGCCGAACGCTGGGTCACCGGCTCCGACGAGCGCAACGCCCGGCTGGTGGACCGGCACCGCGACCGGGCCGACCTGGTGGTACGGGTGGCGTGAGCCGGAGACACCGCGCTCCGGCGGCCCGTCCCGGTCCCGGACAGGGTGCCGCCGTACCGGAGGACGGGCGTGCGCGTCGCCGTGCTCGTGCCCGTCCCGGTCCCGGCGCGCGTGGGCCGTCACCCGGCACGCCCCCGATACCGTTCGCGTCGTCCGGGGCGGCCGGGCAGGATGCTGTCTGCCGTGCCGTCGCCCGTAGGCGGTCCACGGCCTCGTGCCACCGTCCCGCAAGGAGGCTCCCATGACCAGCACCGGAACCGACCGGCCCGTCCCCTTCACCGCCGACGACTACCGGGCCCGGATGGCACGCGCGGCCGGGGCCGCCGACGCCGCGGGGCTTGCGGGCGTCCTCGTCGCCCCCGGCCCCGACCTCGTCCACCTCACCGGATACCGCCCGACCGCGGCCACCGAGCGGCTCACCCTGCTCGTCCTGCGGGCCGGCCACGACCCCGTCCTGGTGGTCCCCGCCCTGGAGGCGGCGGACGCCGAACGCGCGGTCGGCGCACCCGCGTTCACCGTGCGGGACTGGACCGACGCCGCCGATCCGTACGCCCTGTCCGCCGGGCTGCTGGGCGACACCGGCAGGTTCGCGGTCAGTGACAACGCCTGGGCCCTGCACCTGCTGGCCCTCCAACAACTCCTCCCGGGCACCGCCTACGCCTCGCTGACCGCCGCCCTGCCGATGCTCCGGGCGGTGAAGGACACGGCCGAACTGGAACGGCTCGCGGCCGCGGGGGCCGCCGCCGACGCCACGTACGAGCGGATCCTGAAGGTCCGCTTCTCCGGCCGCCGGGAGACCGACGTGGCCGCCGATCTGGCGTCCCTCCTCCAGGAGTACGGCCACGAACAGGTCGACTTCACCGTGGTCGGTTCCGGACCGAACGGCGCCAACCCGCACCACGAGGCAGGTGAACGCACCATCGAGCGGGGCGACATGGTCGTCCTGGACTTCGGAGGCCTCAAGCACGGCTACGGCTCCGACACCTCCCGCACGGTGCACGTCGGCGAGCCCACCGCCGAGGAGCAGCGGGTCCACGACATCGTGCGCGAGGCCCAGGAGGCCGGTTTCCGTGCCGTGCGCCCCGGGGCCGCCTGCCAGGACGTCGACCGGGCGGCTCGTGCCGTCATCACCGAATTCGGTTACGGCGAGCGGTTCATCCACCGCACCGGCCACGGCATCGGCGTCACCACCCATGAACCGCCCTACATGATCGAGGGCGAGGAACAGCCCCTGGTACCGGGCATGTGCTTCTCCGTGGAGCCGGGTATCTACCTCCCGGGCCGCTTCGGCGTCCGGATCGAGGACATCGTCACGGTCACCGGGGACGGCGGACGGCGGCTGAACACCACCCCGCGCGAGCTGGCGGTCGTCGAGTAGGACCGGCGGCGTCCCCGGAACTCAGTCGTCGGCCAGCACCACGGACGACTCCGGCGGCAGGTGCAGCACACCGTCCGCGCCGGGCGCCTCGACCGGCGTCCAGGCGGCCAGCACCCGGCCCCCGCCCGCGCGGTGCCGGCCGAGGCCCAGGGGAAGGGCGGCGGGCCGGCCGGCGAGGTTGACGGCGATCCGCAGATCGCCCCGGCGGTACGCGATCCAGCGGGCCCGCTCGTCGTACGCGGTCCGGACCGAGGCCAGGTCCGGATCGCACAGGTCGGGCATGGCGTGGCGCAGCGCGATCAGTTCGCGGTACCAGGCCCGCATCCGGGCGTGCGGCTCCCGCTCGGGTTCGCTCCAGTCGAGGCACGAACGGGCCCGGGTCCCCGGATCCTGCGGGTCGGGGATGTCCTCGGCGGCCCAGCCGTGCGCCGCGAACTCCCGCCGCCTGCCCTCCCGTACGGCCCGCGCCAGGGCCGGATCGGTGTGGTCGGTGAAGAACTGCCACGGGGTGCGGGCGCCCCACTCCTCGCCCATGAAGAGCATCGGGGTGAACGGCCCGGTGAGCACCAGGGCCGCCGCGCACGCCTGGAGCCCGGGGGAGAGGGACGAGGCGAGCCGGTCGCCGAGCGCCCGGTTGCCGATCTGGTCGTGCGTCTGGGCGTACCCGACGAAGCGGTGGGCGGGGGCCCGGGTGATGTCCACGGGGCGGCCGTGCGTACGGCCCCGGAAGCTGGAGTACGTGCCGTTGTGGAAGAACGCGGCCGTCACCGTCTTGGCGAGCGCGGCCAGCGGGGCGTCCGCGAAGTCGGCGTAGTACCCCTGGGACTCACCGGTCAGCGCGGTGTGCAGGGCGTGGTGGAAGTCGTCGTTCCACTGGGCGTGCAGCCCGAGCCCGCCCTCGGCCCTCGGCGTCGTCGTCCGCGGGTCGCACAGGTCGGACTCGGCGATCAGCGGCAGCGGGCGGCCCAGCACCGCCGCGAGCGCGTCCACCGCCGCGGACAGCTCCTCCAGGAAGGTCAGCGCCCGGCCGTCCGCGAGCGCGTGCACCGCGTCCAGCCGCAGCCCGTCGAGCCGGTAGTCCCGCAGCCAGGCCAGCGCGCTGTCCAGCAGATACGCGCGCACCTCGTCCGAGCCGGGGGCGTCCAGGTTGACGGCCGCGCCCCAGGGCGTGTGGTGGGTGTCGGTGAAGTACGGGCCGAAGGCCGGGAGGTGGTTGCCCGAGGGGCCGAGGTGGTTGTGCACCACGTCCAGCACGACGGCCAGGCCCCGGCCGTGCGCCGCGTCCACGAAGCGCTTCAGGCCCGCCGGTCCGCCGTACGGCTCGTGCACCGCCCACGGCGACACCCCCTCGTACCCCCACCCGTGGGTACCGGGGAAGGGGCAGACCGGCATCAGCGACACATGGGTGACGCCCAGGTCCACCAGGTGGCCGAGGCGTCCGGCGGCCGCGTCGAAGGTGCCCTCCTCGGTGAACGTACCGATGTGCAGCTCGTACAGGACGGCGCCCGGCAGCCCGCGCCCGGCCCACTCGTTCCGCCAGGCGTACGCCGCGTGGTCGACCACCGCGCTCTCACCGTCCGGGCCGTCCGGCTGGCGGCGCGAGCGCGGGTCGGGCAGGACGGGGCCGCCGTCCAGCACGAAGCCGTAGCGGTCGCCGTCCACCGCCTCGGCCGAGACCGTCCACCAGCCCGCGCGCAGCGGATCGGCCTCCATCGGCAGGCGGCCGCCCCGCGTCGCCAGCAGGACCGACTCGGCCCGAGGGGCCCACACCTCGAACTGCATCCACCACTCCTCGTCCACGACCGACAGGACCCGCTCGGGCCCCATGTTCGGCGGAAGTCGCACGCACGGTCCCCGGAACACTGGAGCGAGTCCGTACCTGGCCATTAAGGTCTGGTCCTGATCATTGCCCTACCGGCTTCCGCTCATACGTAGCAGACATGCGTGGACGCACCCGGAACGCGTACCAGGTCCCTCTGACGGCTGCTGGAGGCCGAGATGGCGGTGCCGGCCTGACGGGGCGTCACGTCAGCCGTTCCCGGTCAGTCCCACACCATGTCGATGGCCCGCTCGAAGTTCACGTACCCCAGGCGGGCGAAGGACCGGGCCATCGGGACGTTCCCGAGGTCGGTGGCGGCCCTGATCCGCTCCACGTCCCGTGCCGCGAGCACCCGGGTGCCCTCGGCCAGGATGTCGTCGATGTAGCCGTGGCCCCGGTGCGCCGGCAGCACGCCGATGTAGCCGATCATCGGGTGGTAGTTGTTGCGCGCCGGGAGTACGAAGCCGACCGGTTCGCCGCTCGGCAGTTCGGCGATCCGCCACCACTCCCGGGGCGACCTGTGCCCGGTGAACTCCTCCTCGTACTGACGCTCCGCGGCCTGCCGGGCGCTCATCCCGGAGGCCAGGTCCTTCTGCCCGTGCGCGTCGAGGGTCCCCTCCATCACCGGCGTCATGAGGGCGAGGAGGTCCTCACGGTCCACGACCTGACGGAACACCAGCCGCCCGCTGTCCTCGGGCACCGGCGTACCCGCCCGCCACTCCAGGCGCAGCCGTTCCACCAGGACCCGGGCGCCGCTCGCCGCCATGACCCGCGTCCGGGCCTCGACGGCGTCACGCGCCACCGGATCGTCCCGCCAGTCGGCCGGGACGAACCGCCCGTACTCGGGCCGGACCGCCCCGGCCGGTACCACGGCGGCGGTCGCCGCCTCCAGCAGCCGCAGCCCGGTCCCGGTGCGCTCGGGCTCGGGCAGGGTGTCGTCCAGGTCGAAGAAGTCGAGCAGCAGCGGCTCGGCGCCGCCCGGCCGGGTCCACCAGGCGATCCGTGCCACGACGCGCTCACCGCGCAGGGCCACCCACATCCACTCGGGCCGGCGGCGGCCGGTCGCGAGGTCGTCGGCCAGCTCATGGTCCAGGACGTAGGGAAGGCGGAGGAAGAGACCGAGCTCGTCGGCTCCGGAGAGCGGGCGGAGGATCAGTTCCGGTGGTGCTGGGGTCACAAAGGCTCCTCGGTACGGGGACCGCGGTCGGGGGACCGCGGCGCGCGACGGTAACAGCACCCGCCCCGCCGCCGCCCGGAATTAACCGCTCCCACGCAGGTCAGGAGGCACGAAACCGGGGTTCTTCTGGACACCCGCACACCCTGGCCCGACAATCGGCACTGTGACGTCTTCCTTCGAGCACTCCACGTATCCCGCGCGGCTGTCGGACGCCCAGCGCGACCGGGTCCTCGGGGTGCTCCGGGACGGCGCGGCGCAGGGCAGGCTCTCGCACGACACCTTCCTGCGGCGGATGGAACTCGCCCTGGCCGCCAGGCGCTCCGAGGAGTTGTACGCGCTCACCGCCGACCTGGAGAGCGGAGGCCGTCTCTCGCGGGGACTGTTCCGGGTGGTGGGCGGTGTCTCCGCCTTTCCGGCCCGGCTGCGGCGCGCCTGGCAGTCCGAGCGGCTGCCCAAGCTCCTGCTGCCCGCGCCCGGCCCGCACCCGCTGCACATAGGCCGCGACCCGGGCAACGGACTGCGGCTCAGCCACGAGACCGTCTCCCGGCGGCACGCCGAGCTGACCGCCCACGGCAGCCGGTGGATCCTGCGTGACCTCGGCTCGACCAACGGCACGTGCGTCAACGGGCAGCGGGTCATCGGGGCCGTCCCCGTGCGCGACGGCGACCAGGTGAGCTTCGGCCGCATGGCCTTCCTGCTCTCCGCCCCGCCCCCGGCGCCTCCCGCCTGAGGCCCCCGGTCACCCCCGGTCCGGCGGCGCCCCGCCCCCCGCCCTCATGAGCAGGGCCACCGGCCGCTCGGCGAACAGCTCCGCCACGGCGACCCCCGGACCGGTGAACTCCCGCTCCGGGGACAGCAGATCGCGCCACCGCCCGCCCTCGGGCAGCGTCAGCGCCGTGTCGCGCCAGCCGCCCTCCTCCGAGAGCCGCAGCGACAGCCGGGTCACCGCCGTGACCACCTCACCGGACCGGCAGAACGCCAGGCAGTGCTCGGCCGCCGGGCCCCGCGCGGCCACCGGGGCGTAGGTGCCCGACTCGTCGAAGAGCTCGGGGCGGTCCCGGCGCAGCCGCAGCGCCGCCGCCGTGACCTCGGCCTTCTCGTCGTGCCCCTCGGGCGGGCGGGTGAACGGGCGGCGGTTGTCCGGGTCGACCAGCGCGATGTACTCCCGCTCCGTGCCCTGGTACAGATCGGGCACCCCGGGCATCATGAGCTGCACCAGCGCCGCCCCCAGCACATTGGCCCGGACGAACGGTCCGAGCGCCGCGGTGAACCGGGCCAGCGCGGCGTGCGCCTCCCCCGTACCGCTGCCCGGCCCGGCCGCCACGAAGTCCGTCACCGCGCGCTCGTACGCCGGATCCGGCTCGGTCCAGCTGGTGAACAGGCCCGCCTCACGCACCGCCTTCAGCAGCGCCGGTTCCAGCCTGCCCGCCGCCTCCCCGTCCGTCAGCCCCGCGCAGCCGTACGCCGACTGCCAGGCCCGCCAGGCCAGCTGGGGGTCCGGGGCCGCCACCCCGGTCGCCCGGGACAACTGGGCCACCAGCGCGGACCAACGCTCCGGGCACTCGGACAGCACGGCGATCCGGGCCCGCGTGTCCCCGCTGTGCTTGGTGTCGTGCGTGGTCAGCACCGTGCCGGTGGCGGGCCAGTCCCGGGCGATCCGCGCGCAGTACGCGTGGAACTCGTCCGGGCGCACGGACGGCCGGCCCGGGTCGCCGCCCACCTCGGCCGCCGAGATCAGCGGGACGTACCGGTAGAACGCCGTGTCCTCCACCGACTTGGCGTGCAGCGCCGACGCCGTCTGCGCGAACCGGGCGCAGAACTCCGCCTGCTCCGGCCCCGCGCCGAGCCGGCCCAGCGCCAGGTCGCGCACCACGTCCACGGCCGCCGCCTCCTGGGGTACGGAGAACGCCGCCTTGGCGTCCCGTACCGCCTGGGGCGGCAGCGTGGACTCCGCGACGTCCGTCGGCCGGGCCCCCGCCGTGACGTACGGACGGTAGACGGGGACCCGGACCAGCAGTTCCCGGATCGCCGTACGCAGCGCCCACGGGGCGTGGTCCCCCAGCGCGGTGTCCCCGGAGCTGACCCGGACGGCGATCCGGGTCAGCCACGCCGTCTCGGCGGCCAGCTCATGGGTGACCACCCGGTAGGCGGCCCGGCGCACGGTCGCCGTCCAGTAGCCGCCGCGGTCCCCCGGGGGCCCCGCGAAGTCCCGGTAGCGGCCCAGCAGGTCCGCCGCGCCCGCCGGGTCCGTGAACAGCCCGTCGATCCGGCGCAGGGCGTCGTACCCGGTCGTCCCCGCCACCGCCCAGCCGGCCGGCAGCGCCTCCTCGGCGGTGAGGATCTTCTCCACCACCGTCCACCGCCCGCCGGTCGCCCCGTCGAGCCGTTCGAGGTAGCCGGCCGGGTCGGCGAGCCCGTCCGGATGGTCGATCCGCAGCCCGTCCAGGACCCGGTCGGCCAGCAGCTCCAGGATCTTGGCGTGGGTGGCCTCGAAGACCTCCGGGTCCTCCACCCGGACCCCGATGAGGTCCGAGACGGTGAAGAAGCGCCGGTAGTTCAGCTCCGTACGGGCCAGCCGCCACCACCCCAGCCGGTAGTGCTGGGCGTCCAGCAGCTCCGGGAGCGGAAGGTGCGCGGTGCCCTCGCGCAACGGGAACTCCTGCTCCCCGTAGCGCAGGACCGGCGTGCCGTCGTCCCGGGCGCCCGTCACGAGGCGGTCGCTCTCCTCACCGATCCGCCCCGCGAGGACGGGCAGCAGCACCCGCCCGCCGCCCGCCTCCCAGTCGACGTCGAACCAGCGCGCGTACGGGGAGCCGGGGCCCTCCCGCAGGACCTCCCACAGCTGCCGGTTGTGCCGGGGGGAGGCCGCCATGTGGTTCGGCACGATGTCCACGACCAGCCCGAGCCCGTGCGCGCGCGCCGTGGCGGCCAGGTCCCGCAGGCCCTCCTCCCCGCCCAGCTCGGCCCGCACCCGGCTGTGGTCGACCACGTCGTAGCCGTGCCCGGAGCCGGGCACGGCCTCCAGGACCGGGGACAGATGCAGATGCGAGACGCCGAGCCCGGCGAGATAGGGCACGGCGTCCGCCGCGGCGGCGAACGGGAAGTCCGGCTGGAGCTGGAGCCGGTAGGTGGCGGTGGGCGTCATGGACACGTACGTACCCAGCCCGGCGGCTTCTGTGTCACCCCGGGGGCCGGTGGGCGGCGGGCCGGCCGTCCCCGTGACCCGATCGGCCCACGGGGACGGCCCGCCGGGGCCTCAGGCCGGACGCTTGAGCACCGTCAGACTGCGCCCGAGCAGGGTCACCCGCTCCCCGGCCGACACCTTCGGCCCGGCACCCGGCGGCACCCCGTCCGGGATCCCCGTGTCCACCACGACCTGCCACCGCTTCCCGTGGTGCGTGGGAACGGTGAACTCCAGGGTGTCCGCGCTCGCGTTGAACATCAGCAGGAACGAGTCGTCCGAGATGCGCTCGCCGCGCGGCCCCGGCTCCGAGATGGCGTGCCCGTTCAGGAACACCGTCATCGCCTTCGCGTGCGCGGCCTGCCAGTCCCGCTGGGTCATCTCGTCGCCCCGGGGGGTGAACCACGCGATGTCGGAGAGCTCGTCGTGGGTGCCCTCCACCGGGCGGCCGTGGAAGAACCGCCTGCGCCGGAAGACCGGGTGGTCGCGGCGCAGCCACACCATGGCCCGGGTGAACTCCAGCAGGCTCGTGTCCGTGCCGCCGCACCCGCCCGCCGCGCCGTCGTCCGCGCGGGCCGCCGCCGGATCGGGCCAGTGCACCCAGGACAGCTCGTTGTCCTGGCAGTAGGCGTTGTTGTTGCCGCGCTGCGTCCGGGCGAACTCGTCGCCGTGGCTCAGCATCGGGACGCCCTGGGAGAGCATCAGGGTGGCGATGAAGTTGCGCATCTGGCGGCTGCGCAGCTCCAGCACCTCCTTGTCCTCCGTGGCCCCCTCCGCGCCGCAGTTCCAGGAGCGGTTGTGGCTCTCGCCGTCCCGGTTGCCCTCGCCGTTGGCCTCGTTGTGCTTGTCGTTGTACGAGACGAGGTCGTGCAGGGTGAACCCGTCGTGGCAGGTGGTGAAGTTGATCGAGGCCAGCGGGCGCCTGCCGTCGTCCTGGTAGAGGTCGGAGGAGCCCGTCAGCCGCCCGGCGAACTCGGCGAGGGTCCTCGGCTCCCCCCGCCACAGGTCGCGCACCGTGTCCCGGTACTTGCCGTTCCACTCCGTCCACAGCGGGGGGAAGTTGCCCACCTGGTAGCCGCCCTCACCCACGTCCCACGGCTCGGCGATCAACTTCACCTGGCTGACCACCGGGTCCTGCTGCACCAGGTCGAAGAACGACGACAGCCGGTCCACCTCGTGGAACTGGCGTGCGAGCGTGGCCGCCAGGTCGAAGCGGAACCCGTCCACATGCATCTCGGTCACCCAGTACCGCAGCGAGTCCATGATCAGCTGGAGCACGTGCGGGGACCGCATCAGCAGCGAGTTCCCGGTGCCCGTGGTGTCCATGTAGTACTGCGGGTCGTCGGTCAGCCGGTAGTACGAGGCGTTGTCCAGGCCGCGGAAGGAGAGCGTCGGTCCCAGGTGGTTGCCCTCCGCCGTGTGGTTGTACACCACGTCGAGGATCACCTCGATGCCCGCCTGGTGCAGCGCCCGCACCGCCTGCTTGAACTCCAGGACCTGCTCGCCCCGGTCGCCCCAGGAGGCGTACGCGTTGTGCGGGGCGAAGAAGCCGATGGTGTTGTAGCCCCAGTAGTTGGCGAGACCCGCGTCGGCGAGGCGGTGGTCCTGGACGAACTGGTGCACCGGCATCAGCTCGATCGCGGTGACGCCCAGCTCCGTCAGATGGGCGATGATCTCCGGGTGCGCGAGCCCCGCGTACGTACCGCGCAGCCCCTCGGGCAGGCCGGGGTGAAGCATCGTCAGGCCCTTGACGTGCGCCTCGTAGATCACCGTGCGGTGGTAGTCCGTACGGGGACGGCGGTCGTCGCCCCAGTCGAAGTACGGATTGACCACGACCGAGCTCATCGTGTGCGGCGCCGAGTCGAGGTCGTTGCGGTCGTCCGGCTTGCCGAACGGGTAGCCGTACACCGCCTCGCCCCACTGGATCTTCCCGGAGATCGCACGCGCGTACGGGTCGAGGAGCAGCTTCGCCGAGTTGCACCGCTGCCCGCGCTGCGGCTCGTACGGGCCGTGCACCCGGAAGCCGTAGCGCTGCCCCGGCATCACCCCGGGCAGATAGGCATGGCGGACGAAGGCATCGGTCTCGCGGAGCTCCACCGCCGTTTCTGAACCGTCGTCGTGCAGCAGGCACAACTCGATCCGGTCGGCGGCCTCCGAGAAGACCGCGAAGTTGGTCCCGGCGCCGTCGTACGTCGCACCGAGGGGATACGCCTGTCCCGGCCAGACCTGCATAGATAGGACTCTTCCACTTCTGATCCGGGTGCTTCGGGGTTGTTGCCCCGATAATCCCCGAAAGATGCGTCCGTACCTAGTACGTCGGCCGGTGCGGTCGGGTGCCGTCGCCTCGGACGCCGCTCCGCCGGTCAACTTCGGACACCTTCCGGTCGCCCGGGGGTGAGACGGGGCGACCGGTCCGCGAAGGTGTCCGGAATGCCGGGTGCGCGGGGCGGCCAATCCCTATGAATCAGCTCACTCCGCCCGATCTCGCCACGGGGAAGGGGAGTGACTGGCGGGGGAGTTGGGTGAGGAGCCTGTGCAACCGGCTGCACCGGCTCCCGCTCCCGGAGTACCCTTCCTTGATCGTTGGTGGGGGAGCGGAAGGCGGTACGCGGGTGAGCTCGGGAGGGTTCGAGCTGCCCCCAGGTGACGCAGGTCACGAGGGGGAGCCGACCGATGCCCCGCCGGGGGCGGTATCCCTCGCGCAGCCCATGGAGATCGGGGTGGCGCTGGACTGGGGGGCCGACGCCTGGAACGAGGTGCGCACCCGGGCCCAGCGGGCCGGGCGGGCCTATATCTGGCTGAATCTGGTCGAACAGCGGTTGCGGGCCGTGGTCTCCGCGGTGATCCGGCCGATCTACGAGCCGGTGCACGGCGACGACTGGGTGGTGGCCGCCGCCGGGCCCGCCGGACAGGAGTGGGTCCAGCGCGCCGTGGCCGTCCGTGAGGTCTCGCGCCGCAAGGGCTACCTCCTCGACCCGGCCGACGACAACGTCCTCAGCTTTCTGACGCTCCCTCAGCTCCGGGAGCTGATGGTCCAGCACTGGCCGTGTTTCGAACCGTACTTCGACGACCGCCGCGAGGTGGAGCTCGCCCTCGACGAGCTGGAGGTGGCCCGCAACGTCGTCTCCCGCAACCGCGCCCTCAACGAGGCGGTCCTCGCGCAGGCCGAACGGGCCTCCGCGCGGCTGCTGGAGATCCTGGGCACCGGGGCGTCCGTCCCGTCCGCCGACCGGCTGCCGGTGGACGCGGTGGAGGAGCTGGTGGGCGACCGGTACGCCGACGTGGTCTCCGTCCACCCCGACCGGGTGCGGCTCCAGCGCCAGATTCCCGCCGAGGACCTGTTCGGCGGCGCCCGGCGGCTGGACGCGATCGGCATAGGCCTCAACCTCCTCACCCAGAACTTCTCGGGACGCCGGCTGGTGCGGCTCGCCGAGTCGGGCTGCCGGGTGCGGCTGCTCTTCATCAACCCGGCGAGCAGCGCCGTCAAGCGCCGGGAGCGGGAACTGGGCCTCAAGAAGGGCGAGCTGAGCCGCTCGGTGGAGATGAACATCCTCCACATGCGACGGGTGCGCTCCAAGCTCCGCGACCCGGACGCCTTCCAGATCCAGGTCTTCGACGAGACGCCCCGCTTCACGGCCTATCTGGTGGACGGCGACGGGCCGGACGCGGTCGGGGTCGTCCAGCCCTATCTCCGGCGGGCGCGAGGCATGGAGGCGCCCGTGTTCGTGCTGCGGGGCGGCGGGCGGGCGGTGGTCCGCGCGGGCCAGGACAGCGAACACGGACTCTTCGAGACCTACCGCGAGGAGTTCGAGTCGGTTTGGATCGATTCGCGGCCCGTGTCCTGACTCCTCACGTCTTCTGACGCCCCCTCCTGCGTTGTCAGTGGGCCGTGCGATGGTGGTCGTCACATGGGGGAGAGCACCACCGAAGGAGGTACGGGATGAGCTGGCACCGGGAGCGTCTGGCCGGGTTCGACCTGGAGACGACCGGCACGGATCCGCTGGAGGCCCGCATCGTCACGGCCGCGGTCGTCGCGGTGGAGAGCACGGACGGCGATCCCGTCCGGTGCCGCACCTGGCTGGCGGACCCGGGAGTCAGGATCCCCGAGCAGGCCTCGGCGATCCACGGCATCAGCAGCGAGCGCGCGGCGGCCGAGGGGCGGCCGGTGCGGGAGGTGGCCGACGAGGTCGCCGGCGCCCTCGTGGAGCACTGGCGGGCGGGCGTGCCCGTCGTCGCGTACAACGCGGCGTTCGATCTGACGCTGCTCTCGGCCGAGTTGCGGCGCCACGGGCTGCCCTCGCTGAGCGACCGGCTGGGCGGCGCGGGCATCGGCCCCGTCATCGACCCGTACACCATCGACCGGGCCGTCGACCGCTACCGCAAGGGCAAGCGCACCCTGGAGGCCGTCTGCGTCGAGTACGGCGTGGTGCACGGCGGAGCCCATGACGCGGCGGCCGACGCGCTGGCCGCGGCGCGCGTGGCGTACGCGATAGCCGGGCGGCACGCGTCGGTGGCCGCCCTGACCGCCGCCGAGCTGCACGGCCGTCAGATCGGGTGGTACGCGGACTGGGCCGCAGACTTCCAGGAGTTCCTGCGCCGCAAGGGCTCGGCGGACGCGGTGATCGACGGCCGCTGGCCGCTGCGCGAGCTCGCCCCGGCGCACGCCTCCTGAGCGGCCGGGCGCACCGGCGGGCGGACCGGAAGTCAGTTCGCGGCGGGTGACGGGGGGCATACCTGCCGGGCCCGCGCCCGACCGCATGGGAAGACGGGGGTTCGCGGGCACGTACGGTGTCCGCCGGGCGCGCGGTCATGAGGAGGCGCACCATGCGGATGAGAGAGCGCGTCGGCCAGGTGGTGGCCGCTCTGGTGAAGGAATACTTCGCGGAGTCACCGGTGGGCACCGGCCCTCGCCCGGCGATCCGTCCACCCGCCGACCCCGGGGCGGTGGACCGGCTGGAACGCCGGTCCGGCCAGTCGTTCGAGGCGGGGTACCGCGAGTTCCTGTCGCTCACGGACGGTCTGGAGGGCTTCCCCCTTCTGCTGCTCGGCTGCCAGGACCGGGAACCCGGTGGCATGGGCGAGGCCGCCGAGGAGTTCCGGGAGACGGTGCTGGACAGCGGTCCGGAGGACGTGGGACTGGCCCCCGGGACACCTCTCTTCCCGGTGGCGGTCAACGCCGACCGCAGTGAGGGGATCTTCCTGATCGACGCCGCCGGCCAGGCCGAGGAGCGCTTCTGGTGGACCGGTGAGGGGAACAGCTTCTTCTTCGAGCGGTTCGCCGACGTCCTCGCCTTTCTGCACGACCCGGGTTCCCGCGCCCCGAAGGAGACGCTCCTCCCGTAGCCGCGTGCGGGTCCCTTCACCGGCTCTTCGCGGACGCGGACGGCGGCCGTCCCCGTCCCGGGAGGCCGTGTCCTCGACAGCCGTCAGAACGGGTACCAGCGCACCTCGGGGTCGTCCTCGCGCAACGACGCCACCCGGCGCCGGAATTCGGCCAGCGCCTTCGGGTTGGTCGGGGCGTGCTGGGAGACCCAGGCGCAGCTCGCCGTCTCGCGGGCCCCGCGCAGCACCGCGCACCCCGCCCACGCGCGCACGTCCCAGCCGTAGGCCGCGGTGAACGCGTCGTACGCCTCGGCAGGCAGACCGTAGCGGTCGCGGGAGAGGGCGAGGACCACCAGGTCGTGTTCCCGGAAGTCGGCGGAGAAGGTCTCCAGGTCGACCAGGACCGGCCCGTCCGGGCCGATGTGGACGTTGCGGGGGAGCGCGTCGCCGTGGATGGGCCCGGGGGGCAGGTGCGGGGCGAGGGCCGCCGCGGCCTTGGCGAAACCGTCGCGCCGGCCGCGCAGGTAGTCGGCGTCGGCGGGGTCGATGGCGTCCCCCGCGAGCCGCAGCCAGCGCTCCACACCGCCCAGCAGCTCCCGGCGCGGCAGCGTGAAGTGCTCGGGCGGGGGCAGCGCGTGGACCTGGGTGAGCAGCGGGGCCAGGTCCCGGGGCTCGGGCGGGCGCACGGCCTTCGGCAGCCGGTGCCAGAGGGTCACCGGGTGCCCCTCGGCCAGGCGCGGCGCGGGCTCGGCCGCGCGGACGGCGGGGACGCCCGAGTCGGCGAGCCACCGTGCGACGGCCACCTCACGCTCGGCCCGCTCCCGCAGCTCCGGATGCGTGGTCGCCGCCCGTCCCACCTTGGCCACCAGGTCCCCGACGGCGAACACCGCGTTCTCGCCGAGCGCCAGCAGCTCGGCCCCGGCGGGCAGCCCGGCGGCGGTCAGTACCTCGCGGGCACGCATCTCGTCCATGACCTGTATTTTCGCATCCACGCGGGCGGGCCCGCGCGCGAGGGCGGACGGCGGCAGGAGGGGGCGCGCGGCGGGCGGCCGGACGGATCGGGGCGGAGCCCGGCGGCCGGCCCCGGCGGCGGCCGCACATGCGGTGAAGTGCCGTGCGCACAAGGGACGTCGGGGGAGCTGTCCGACTTGGCCGGGAGTGTTTCGGTTTTCTGTGGAGAGAGCCGGGCGACTGCGTGACGGGTACATGAAGACCTTGATCTGGGCGCGTCAATCGAGCAGGGTTTCGAGGCAGCCCCCGGAGATTTTCCGGCCGAGGGCCAATCCCCCCACAAAGAATGACGAGGAGAACCCCTCTTCATGGCCATTCACCAGCGCGCACGCCGGACCAAGCTCACCGCCGCCATCACCGCCGTGGCGGCGGCCGCCGGTGTCACCCTGTTCGGCACGTCGTTCGCGGGAGCCGCCCCGGCCCCCGCCATGGGTACCGTCTACGGCGCCGACGCGGCGACCGCCGTGTCCGGCAGCTACATCGTCATGCTGGCCGAGAAGACCGACAAGGCCGAGCTCGCCGCGCAGTACGGCGGCACGCTCCAGCGGAACTACAGCTCGGCCATCAACGGCTTCTCGGCCAGCGGCCTGTCCGAGACCGAGGCCAAGCGCCTCGCGGCCGACCCGGCCGTCTCCAAGGTCGTCCAGAACAAGAAGTTCCACATCAACACCACCCAGGAGAACCCGCCGTCCTGGGGCCTGGACCGGATCGACCAGACCGAGACCGCCGGCGACGACGCGTACACCTACCCGGACGCCGCCGGTGAGGGCGTCACGGCGTACGTGATCGACACCGGGGTCCGCGTCACGCACGAGGACTTCGAGGGCCGGGCCACCTCCGGCTTCGACGCCGTGGACAACGACGACGACGCCGACGACGGCAACGGACACGGCACCCACGTGGCCGGCACCATCGCGGGCGCGGCGCACGGAGTCGCCAAGAAGGCCAAGATCGTGGCCGTCCGCGTGCTGGACGACTCCGGCTCGGGGACCACCGAGCAGGTCGTCGCGGGCATCGACTGGGTGACCGCCCACCACGAGGGCCCCTCCGTCGCCAACATGAGCCTCGGCGGCGGCGCGGACCCGGCCCTCGACGCCGCTGTCCAGAAGGCGATCGCGTCCGGTGTCACCTTCGGGGTGGCCGCGGGCAACGAGTCGAGCGACGCGGGCGGGGGCTCCCCCTCGCGCGTGCCCGAGGCCATCACGGTCGCCTCGTCCACCATCGACGACCAGCAGTCGTCGTTCTCCAACTACGGTTCGGTCGTGGACATCTACGCCCCCGGCTCGAACATCACCTCCGACTGGAACGACAGCGACGACGGGACGAACACCATCTCGGGGACGTCCATGGCGACCCCGCACGTCGTCGGCGCCGCGGCCGTCTACCTCGCCGGCCACCCGGACGCCACCCCGGAGCAGGTCTCCGACGCGCTCACCGAGGGGGCCACCCCGGACGCGATATCCAACGCGACCCAGGGCACCGCGAACAAGCTCCTGAAGATCGTCGAGTAACCGCACGGCAGCACCGGTCGGCAGTGGCCGCCGCGCCCTCCCCCACGGGGCGCGGCGGCGCTCACCGGCTGAGAAGATCGTCTTATGGTGGGGAGTATGAGCACGATGTACGCGGCGCTGCTGCGCGGAATCAACGTCAGCGGCCACCGAAGAGTCCCGATGCCCGAACTGCGGGCGCTGCTCACGGAACTGGGGTACGGCGACGTCGCCACCCATCTGCAGAGCGGCAACGCCGTCTTCCGCAGCGCCTCGGGCGACGAGAGCGCTCTCGCCGCCGGCCTGGAGCGGGCGGTGGAGGAGCACTTCGGATTCCCGGTCGAGATCCTGGTGCGCTCGGGCCCCGATCTTGCGGCGACGGCCGAGGACTGCCCCTTCCCGGCCGACCGGATCGAGGGCAGGCACCTGCACGTCACCTTCTTCGACCGGCCCGTGGACGCGGCGCGGTACGCCTCGCTGGACGCCCAGGCCTTCCTCCCCGAGGAGTTCCGGCTCGGCCGCCGGGAGCTGTACCTGTACGCCCCGGACGGGCTCGGCCGGTCCAAGCTTGCCGCCGCCCTCGGGCGGCCCGCGCTCAACCGCGGCCTCCTCGGCACCTCCCGCAACTGGAACACCGTGGTGCGACTCGTGGAGATGACGCGTGACTGACCCCTCGCCCGCCGTGGCCGCAGCCATCGAGGGTGAGCTCCGCCTCCTCGACCCCGTCGTCCGGGCCTCGGCGGAACAGCTGGCGAGGATGCTGCACCCCGGCTTCCGGGAGATCGGCACCAGCGGCCGCCTCTGGGACCGGGACACCATCATCAGGGCGCTCACCACCCCTGACCCGGACGCGCCGCGCCCCGGACCGCTGACCGCCTCGCGGATGCGCGGCGAGGAGCTCGCCGACGACCTGGTGCATCTCACCTTCGACACCGAGTCCCGGGGACTGCGTTCGCACCGCAGCTCGCTGTGGCGGCTGACCGGAAGCGGCTGGCGCCTCTACTTCCACCAGGCCACCCCCTTCATCGACGACCCCTTCGCCGAGATCTGACGGCCGCCGCCCCGGGCACCGCCCCCCGCCCGGGATGAGGTACGCCCCCAGGGGTCTGTTTCCGGCCAATCGCGGTCGCGCGGCCGACCGGTGACGAAGCGGGGCGAAGGCGTGGCTCTCCACGCCGGCCCCACAACGCGCCCCGTCCCGCCCCCGCGCCCGGCGGGCCGCGCCCGGACCTCTGCCGCGCCGACCGTCAGGAGTCCTCGTCAGCGCCCCACGGGCCGGCCCCGGACGGTCGCGGCCACCCCCCGTCCGGTGAGCGGACGGGACCGTCCGCGGGCCACCTCGCCGCGTATCGGGGTTCACCGTCCGTTTTCCGTCACCGATCCGGGCGGCACCCTTGTCAGCGGTTCAAGCGGAGTCAAGGATTCGGGCCGTGCGGTTGGCAGGTTCACGACCAGACCCACCTGGTCCGTGGAGGACCGCACACCGCGGCCGCCCACCCAGCGGTCAGCGACACCCCCCATCCATGGAGGATTTCGTGACCTTCACCCTCGGCTCCCTCTCCAGACGCGCTCGGATCGTCGCCGTCACCTCCGGTCTGGCCGCCGCCGTCGCGCTCGCGGCCCCGACCGCGGTCGCCCAGCCCGCCCAGGACACCGCCGTGACCAAGGCGGCCCTGGCGGACGCGAGTTCGGCCGTGCGCGGCGCGGACATCGCGGGCACCGCCTGGTACACCGACGCGAAGACCGGCAAGGTCGTCGTGACGGCCGACAGCACGGTCACCGCGGCCGAGCTCGCCACGATCGAGAAGTCGGTCACCGACTCAGGCGCGAAGATCGACATCAAGCGCACCGAGGGCCAGTTCAACAAGCTCATCGCCGGTGGCGAGGCCATCTACGCCAGCGGCGGCCGCTGCTCCCTCGGCTTCAACGTCCGCAGCGGCAGCACCTACTACGCGCTGACCGCCGGGCACTGCACCTCGATCGGCAGCACCTGGTACACCAACTCCTCCGGAACCGCGAGCCTCGGCACGCGCGCCGGCTCCAGCTTCCCCGGTAACGACTACGGGCTCATCCGGCACTCCAACTCCGCCAACGCGGACGGCCGGGTCTACCTCTACAACGGCAGCTACCAGGACATCACCTCGGCCGCCAACCCCACGGTCGGCCAGGCGGTCAAGCGCAGCGGCTCCACCACCGGCGTCCACAGCGGTACGGTCACCGGCCTGAACGCGACCGTGAACTACGGCGGCGGCGACATCGTCTCCGGCCTCATCCAGACCAACGTCTGCGCCGAGCCCGGTGACAGCGGTGGCTCGCTCTTCGCGGGCAGCACCGCCCTCGGCCTCACCTCGGGCGGCAGCGGCAACTGCTCCTCGGGCGGCACCACGTTCTTCCAGCCCGTCGTGGAAGCGCTGAACGCCTACGGCGTCCAGGTCTTCTGACCCCCACGTCCCACCCGGCCCGGCTCACCCCCGGCGGACCGCGCTCCCGGAGCGCGGTCCGCTGCCGTGTGCGCCGCGGCCGGATCCCGCCGCTACGCGCTCAGCCGCTCCGAGGGCGCACCGGCCGCCGAGGCACACGCCTCGGCGTACCGGGCCAGCAGCAGCCGGGCGAGCGCGGGGGACGGGCCCAGGACACCGGAGAGCACATCCGCCCCGGCCGCGCCCGCGACGATACGGTCCGGAAGGCGGCCGGGCGCGATGACGTACGGGGCCACCGCCACCCGCCGCACCCCCTCGGCCCGCAGCGCCCGCACCGCGTCCTCGGTGCGGGGGAAGCCGCCGGCGGTCACGGCGGAGGCGAACGCAGGCCGCACGGCGCACCAACCGGTGTGCCGCAGCTCCCGCGCGATTTCAGCGATCACTGCGCTCGCCTCCGGATCTGTGGAGCCCGCCGAGGCCAGGACCAGCCCGGTCGAGCTCTTGTCGGCGGGGGAGAGACCCGCCTCGTACAACCGCTGTTCCAGTGCCGTGTTCAGCAGCGGCGACGGGCCGAGGACCCCGCCCTGCCGCACCCGCAGCCTCGGCAGCCGGGTCCGGGCCTCGCGCAGCACCGACGGGATGTCGGACTTGGCGTGGAAGGCCCGGGTCAGCAGCAGCGGCAAAGCGACGACCTCGCCCGCGCCGTCCGCCGCCAGGCGCTCCAGCACCCGGTGCACCGACGGCGCGTTGAACTCCAGGAAGCCCGTCTCCACCCGCAGCCCGGGGCGCAGCGACCGTACCCGCGCGGTGAGCGCGTGCACGGTCGCCGCGTGCCGCGGGTCGCGGCTGCCGTGGGCGATGACGAGGAGGACCGGGGCAGTCATGGCGGGCTCAGTTCTTGACGAGGAGGCCGCGGCCGCGCAGGACCCGGCGCTCCAGCGGACTGAAGATCAGCAGGTCGATCGCGATGCCGACGAACAGGATGAGCAGGATGGCCAGGAAGATCCCCGGCATGTCGAAGTTGTTGCGGCCGTTCTCCAGCAACTGGCCCAGCCCCAGGCCCAGATCGGGTGAGGAGGCGATGATCTCGGCGGCCATCAGCGACCGCCAGGAGAACGCCCAGCCCTGCTTGAGCCCCGCCAGGTAGCCCGGCAGGGCGGCCGGCAGGACGATGTGCCAGGTCCCGCGCAGCCCGGTCGCCCCGATGGTGCGGCCCGCGCGCAGGAACAGCGGCGGTACCTGGTCAACACCGGAGACCAGGCCGTTGGCGACGGACGGCACCGCGCCCAGCAGGATCACCGCGTACATCATCTTGTCGTTGAGGCCGAGCCAGATCACCGCCGGGGCCACCCACGCCACCGAGGGAAGCGACTGGAGCCCCGACAGGATCGGGCCCAGCGCGGCCCGGACCACCTTCACCCGGGCCACCAGCAGGCCCAGCGGCGTGCCGATCGCCACGGCCATCAGGAAGCCGAGCAGACCGCGCGAGACGCTCGTCCAGACGACTTCGAGCAGCGTGCCCTTCAGCCACATGTCCCGCAGGCTGTCCCAGACGGCCGACGGCGGAGGCAGCTTGTAGTCGTCGGTGACCTCGCCCCAGACCAGTAGTTGCCAGACGAGGACCACCAGGACCACCGCGACCACCGGAGGCAGGACCTTGGCCACCAGGACCTCGCGGAGCGGGGTCCGGCGCACCTGTACGGCGTCCAGGGCGTCCAGCCCGGCCTCCAGCCCGGCCAGATCGTCGGGCTTGGTGTCAGTGCTGGCCATGACGGCGGATCTCCCCACGCAGTTCTTCGGTGATCTCGACGGACAGCTCCGCCACGGCGGTGTCCTCGATACGGCGCGGCTGCTCGATGTCGACCGTCCACTCACGGGCGATCCGGCCCGGCCGCGACGACAGCAGCACGACCCGCTGCGCCAGCCGCACCGCCTCGCGCACGTTGTGGGTGACGAAGAGCACCGAGGCGTGCGTCTCGCGCCAGATACGGGTCAGCTCGTCGTGCAGCACATCGCGGGTGATGGCATCGAGCGCCGCGAACGGCTCGTCCATCAGCAGGAGTTGGCTGTCCTGGGCGAGCGCGCGGGCCATCGCCACCCGCTGCCGCATCCCGCCCGACAGCTCGTGCACCCGCTTGCCGTACGCCCCGCCCAGGCGTACGAGTTCGAGCAGCCGCTCCGCCTCCGTGCGGCGGTCCGACTTGGCCACCCCGCGCAGCCGCAGGGCGAGTTCGATGTTCTTGCCCGCGGTCAGCCACGGGAAGAGGGCGTGCTCCTGGAACATCAGGGCCGGCCGCCCGCCGGGGGTCTCGATGGACCCCGCGCTCGGGCGGTCGAGTCCGGCCACCAGGTTGAGCAGGGTCGACTTACCGCACCCGGAGGCCCCCAGAAGGGTGACGAACTCGCCCGGGGCGACATCGAGCGTGATGTCGTCCAGGACCAGCTGCTGCCCCGAGGGGCCTGCGAAGGACTTGGAGACGTGGGTGATACGAGCGGCGTGCTCGACCGTCGCACGGTCCTCGGCCTTGGTGAGGGTGGTGGTCGCCATGGTCGTCACCTCCTGGGGATCTCGGTGCTCTCGGGAATCCGGTTGCCTGCCGGACGGGCTACTTGACGCCGAGACCGGCGTCGGCGACCTCGGGCTCGCCCGCGGCCTTCAGGATCTTGTTCAGCGGCTTCAGGTCGTAGATGCCCTTGAGGTCGGGCTCGTCCAGCAGACCGGCCTTCACCGCGTGCTGGGCCTGTGCGTCCAGCGTCGCCGCCAGCGGGTCGTCCGTGATCTTGATGGACTCCCACGCCGGGTCGAGGATCTCGGCCGGCAGCGCCTTGCCGCTCAGCTTCTCCAGCGCGGTGTTGGCCGACGCCTTGGCCTTCTCGGGGTTGGCGTTGATCCACTTGTTGGTGTTCACCGTGCCCCGCAGCACCGCCTCGACGACGTCCGGGTGCGCGTCGAGGAACTTCTGCGACACGATGATGTTGGTGATCACGAACTGGTCGTCGGGCCACAGCGTGGACTCGTCCAGCAGCACCTCGCCGCCCTCGGCGACCAGCTTGGAGGCGGTCGGTTCGGGGACCCAGGCGCCGTCCAGGGAACCGGACTTGTAGGCGTCCGGGGTCACCTTGTTGTCCGAGCGGACCACGGAGACGTCGCCCTTGCCGCTCTGGGCGTCGACCTTCCAGCCCTTCTCGGAGATCCAGTTGAGGAAGGCCACGTCCTGGGTGTTGCCGAGCTGCGGGGTGGCGATCTTCTTGCCCTTGAGATCGTCCAGCGACTTGATCTTGTCCGGGTTGACGACCAGCTTCACCCCGCCGGAGGCCGACCCGCCGATGATGCGCAGGCTCTGGCCCTTGGACTTGGTGTATCCGTTGATCGAGGGGGAGGGGCCGATGAAGCCGATGTCGATCGAGCCCGCGTTGAGCGCCTCGATCTCGGAGGGCCCGGCGTTGAACGTGGAGGGCTTCACCGAGGTGCCGCCCAACTCCTTGGCGATGAGCCCTTCCTGGATACCGACCAGGGCGGTGGCGTGCGTGAGGTTCGGGAAGTAGCCGATCTTCACGCTGTCCGCGGAGAGCTTCTCCCCGCCGGCGGAGAGGTTCTTGGTGTCGTCCTCCTCCGCGTCGGAACCGTAGCCGCAGGCGGTGAGCGCCACGGCGAGCAGCGGCAGGGCGGCGGCAGCGGCGAGGCCGCGGCGAAGGGTGGTGCGAGGGGCTGGCACGGGAGGTCTTCCTCTCGTCGGCCCGGTCCTCACGTCCCCCGGAGGTACGGGGGCGCGGCCGGGTCGTCGGCTGGTCGTCTTCGTCTGCGACGGTGGTGCGGGTGGTCGTGCGAGCGGGCGCGCGGGCAGTGCGCGTACGTCATGCCGCACATCGCCCGACCCCGCCCTGACCGCTGCCGAGGGCGCCGCTGCCGACCCGGCCGCCCTCCTTCGCGAAGGTCGAGAAGAAGTCCCTACGCATCAGAAGTCCCACCCCGCGTCGTCGTCGCCCGTGGTGCCCTCGGCGGTCCCGGCGTCCTTGCCTGCGGCGCCGAACGACGCGCCCGCCATACCGGCCGTCAGCGTCGTGCCGTCGGACGGATCGATCAGCAGGAACGATCCGGTACGCCGGGAGGCGGCGTAGGCGTCGAGCGCGAGCGGCTCGGCCGTGCGCACCACGACCCGGCCGATGTCGTTGGCGGCCAGCTGCCCGGGGGCCGCGTGCTGGGAGAGGTCGTCCAGGGTGAGCCGCGAGGGGATCTCCTTGACGATCGCCTTGACCGTGCGGGTGGTGTGCTTCAGCAGCACCCGCTGGCCGACGGCGAGCGGCCGGTCCGCCACGTGGCAGACGGTCGCCTCGACGTCCTGGGTGGTGCCCGGCGCGTCCGCGCTCGGCGCGATCAGGTCACCGCGCGAGATGTCCAGGTCGTCGTCGAGCCGCAGGGTGACGGACTGCGGCGCCCAGGCCACGTCGACGCTCTCCCCGAGCGCGTCGATGCCGGCGATGGCCGAGGTACGGCCCGAGGGCAGCACGGTGACGCTCTCGCCGACCCGCAGCACACCCGAGGCGATCTGTCCGGCGTATCCCCGGTAGTCGGGGTGCTCGGCGGTCTGCGGGCGGATGACGTACTGCACGGGGAAGCGGGCCGGGCACTCGGTGAGGTCGTGGCTGACCGGCACGGTCTCCAGGTGCTCCAGCACGGTCGGGCCGCCGTACCAGTCCATGTGGGCGGAGGGCTCCACCACGTTGTCCCCGGCCAGCGCCGAGATCGGCACGGCGGTGACCTCCGGGACGCCCAGCGAGGCGGCGTACGCGGTGAACTCCTTCGCGATCGCGGCGAAGACCGGCTCCGCGTAGTCCACGAGGTCCATCTTGTTGACGGCGAGGACGACGTGCGGGACACGCAGCAGGGCGGCCACGGCGGCGTGCCTGCGGGTCTGCTCGACGACCCCGTTGCGGGCGTCGACCAGGACCACGGCGAGCTCCGCGGTGGAGGCGCCGGTGACCATGTTGCGGGTGTACTGCACATGGCCGGGGGTGTCGGCGAGGATGAAGCGGCGGCGGGGGGTGGCGAAGTAGCGGTAGGCCACGTCGATGGTGATGCCCTGCTCGCGCTCGGCCCGCAGCCCGTCGGTGAGCAGGGCGAGGTCCGGGGCCTCCTGGCCACGGTTGCGCGAGGCGTGCTCCACGGCTTCGAGCTGGTCGGTGAGGACCGACTTGGAGTCGTGCAGGAGGCGTCCGACCAGAGTGGACTTGCCGTCGTCGACGGAGCCCGCGGTGGCGAACCGCAGGAGGGTGGTGGCCGAGAGCTGCTCGGTGGTGAGGGTCATGGGCGGGCCTCTCGTGTGGATCAGGCCGGATCGGGAAGCGGGGCCGGTGGCGGGGGCGGGGGCACCTCCCGCGCCCCTCGGACGGTGGAGGCCGTCGCGGGGCGGGGCGGTGCCCGGTGGCTGGGCCGGGGCGACGGGGCGCCGCGGCGAGGCGGGGTGCCGGGCGGGCCTAGAAGTACCCCTCGCGCTTGCGGTCCTCCATCGCGGCCTCGGACATCTTGTCGTCGGCGCGGGTGGCCCCGCGTTCGGTGAGCCGGGAGGCCGCGATCTCGGTGATCACCGCGTCCAGGGTGGTGGCGTCGGAGTCGACGGCGCCGGTGCAGGACATGTCGCCGACGGTGCGGTACCGGACCTGGCGCCGCTCGACGCTCTCGTGCTCCTTGGGGCCGCCCCAGTCGCCCGCGGTGAGCCACATGCCGTCGCGGTCGAAGACCTCGCGGTCGTGGGCGAAGTAGATCCCGGGAAGCTCGATGCCCTCCCGCGCGATGTACTGCCAGACGTCCAGCTCGGTCCAGTTGGAGATCGGGAAGACCCGGACGTGCTCACCGGGGGCGTGCCGGCCGTTGTAGAGCTGCCACAGTTCGGGCCGCTGGCGGCGGGGGTCCCACTGGGAGAACTCGTCGCGCAGCGAGAAGACCCGCTCCTTGGCGCGGGCCTTCTCCTCGTCGCGGCGGCCCCCGCCGAACACGGCGTCGAAGCGGTGCCGCTGGATGGCCTCGGTGAGCGGCACGGTCTGGAGCGGGTTACGGGTGCCGTCGGGGCGCTCGCGCAGGGTGCCCGCGTCGATGTACTCCTGGACGGAGGCGACGTGCAGCCGCAGACCGTGCTTCTCGACGGTCCGGTCGCGGTAGTCCAGGACCTCGGGGAAGTTGTGCCCGGTGTCCACGTGCAGGAGGGAGAAGGGGATCGCGGCGGGCGCGAACGCCTTCAGCGCGAGGTGCAGCATCAGGATCGAGTCCTTGCCGCCGGAGAACAGGATCACCGGCCGCTCGAACTCACCCGCCACCTCACGGAAGATGTGCACCGCCTCCGACTCCAGCGAGTCCAGGTGGCTGAGCGCGTACGGGTGGTCGGTGCCTTCCGGCACGATGGCGACGGTGCTCACGCCAGTCCCCTCTCGGTGAGCAGCGCGTGCAGCGCCGCTGCGGACTCCTGCACGGTCTGCTGGTGCGATTCGATCCGCAGGTCCGGCGACTGAGGTGCCTCGTAGGGGTCGTCCACCCCGGTCAGGCCCCGCAGTTCGCCCGCCGCCTGCTTGGCGTACAGCCCCTTCACGTCGCGTACCGAGCACACCTCGACGGGGGTCGCGACGTGCACCTCCAGATACGTGGTGCCCTCGGCCAGATGGCGCTTGCGGACCGCGTCACGGCTGTCGGCGTACGGTGCGATGACCGGGACGAGCACCTTCACCCCGTGGGCGGCCAGCAGCCCGGCGACGAAACCGATCCGTCCCACGTTGGTGTGCCGGTCCTCGCGGGAGAAGCCGAGGCCCGCGGAGAGGAACTCCCGGATCTCGTCGCCGTCCAGCACCTCGACCCGGTGGCCCTCACCCCGCAGCCGGGCGGCCAGCTCGTAGGCGATGGTGGTCTTGCCCGCGCTCGGCAGACCGGTGAGCCACACCGTGGCGCCCGTCTCCGTCACGCTCATCGATATCTCCTGATCAGTCGTCATCAGCCGTGCAGCCCGCATTCCGTCTTGCCGCGCCCGGCCCACCGGCCGGCGCGCGTGTCCTCGCCCTCCCGCACCCGCCGGGTGCAGGGCGCGCAGCCGACGGAGGCGTATCCGTCCATCAGCAACGGGTTGGTCAGTACGCCGTGTTCGGCGACGTAGGCGTCCACGTCGTCCTGGGTCCAGCGGGCGATCGGGGAGACCTTGACCTTGCGGCGCTTGGCGTCCCAGCCGACCACCGGGGTGTTCGCCCGGGTCGGGGACTCGTCGCGGCGCAGCCCGGTCGCCCAGGCGGTGTAGCCGGTGAGGCCCTCCTGGAGCGGGGCGACCTTGCGCAGCGCGCAGCACAGGTCGGGGTTCCGGTCGTGCAGCTTCGGCCCGTACTCGGCGTCCTGCTCGGCCACCGACTGACGGGGCGTCAGGGTGATGAGGTTGACGTCCATCACGGCCTCGACCGCGTCCCGGGTCCCGATCGTCTCCTCGAAGTGGTAGCCGGTGTCGAGGAACACCACGTCCACACCGGGCAGTACCCGGGAGGCGAGGTGGGCGACGACCGCGTCCTCCATGGAGGAGGTGACGCAGAAGCGGCTGCCGAAGGTCTCGGTGGCCCACGTCAGGACGTCGAGCGCGGAGGCGTCCTCCAGCTCGCGCCCGGCACGCTCGGCCAGCTCCCGCAGCTCCTCGTCGGTGCGTTCACGGGTGTGCAGAGTATCCGTCATGTCCCGTCCCCTTCACGGTCGTCGGCCGTCAGGCCCCGGGCCAGCAGGCCCAGGAACCTCAGCTGGAACGCGCGATTGCAGGAGGCGCATTCCCAGGCGCCGTGTCCGGCCTCGTGCGGACGCAGGTCCTCCTCGCCGCAGTAGGGGCAGTGGAACGGAGCGGCCCGCCCGCTCATGACAGGGACTCCGCCGAGGCGCGGGCCGCCCAGGTGGCGAAGCGCTCCCCGTCCTCGCGCTCCTCCTGGAACCTGCCGAGGACCCGCTCGACGTAGTCGGGGAGTTCGTCCGAGGTCACCTTCAGGCCGCGGACCTTGCGGCCGAAGCCGGCGTCCAGGCCCAGCGCGCCACCGAGGTGCACCTGGTAGCCCTCGACCTGCTTGCCGTCGGCGTCCAGCATGAGCTGGCCCTTGAGTCCGATGTCGGCGGTCTGGATGCGGGCGCACGCGTTGGGGCAGCCGTTGATGTTGATGGTGAGCGGCTCGTCGAAGTCCGGGAGGCGGCGCTCCAGTTCGTCGATGAGCGCGGCGCCGCGCGCCTTCGTCTCGACGATCGCGAGCTTGCAGAACTCGATCCCGGTGCAGGCCATCGTGCCGCGCCGGAACGGGGAGGGGTGGACCTGGAAGTCCAGCGCCTCCAGCCCCGCGGTCAGCGACTCCACCCGGTCCCGCTCCACATCGAGGATGATCATCTTCTGCTCGACCGTGGTCCGCACCCGGCCCGAGCCGTGTGCCTCGGCCAGCTCCGCGATCTTGGCCAGGGTGGATCCGTCCACCCGTCCCACGCGCGGGGCGAAGCCCACGTAGAAGCGGCCGTCCCGCTGGCGGTGGACGCCGACGTGGTCGCGCCAGCGGGAGGAGGGCTCGGCGGGGGCGGGACCGTCCAGCAGCGGACGCTTCAGGTACTCGTCCTGAAGCACCTGACGGAACTTCTCCACGCCCCAGTCGGCGACCAGGAACTTCAGCCGGGCGCGGTTGCGCAGCCGACGGTATCCGTAGTCGCGGAAGATCCCGACGACACCGGCCCAGACGTCCGCGACCTCGTCCAACGGCACCCAGGCGCCCAGGCGTTCGGCCAGTCGCGGGTTGGTGGAGAGCCCGCCGCCGACCCAGAGGTCGAAGCCGGGGCCGTGCTCGGGGTGCTCGACCCCGACGAACGCGATGTCGTTGATCTCGTGCACCACGTCCTGGACGGGGGAGCCGGAGATCGCGGTCTTGAACTTGCGCGGCAGGTTGGAGAACTCCGGGCTGCCGATGTACCGCTCGTGGATCTCGTCCACCGCGGGGGTGCCGTCGATGATCTCGTCGGCCGCGATGCCGGCCACCGGCGAGCCGATGATCACACGCGGGCAGTCGCCGCAGGCCTCGGTGGTGGAGAGCCCGACGGCCTCCAGCTTCTCCCAGATCGCGGGAACGTCCTCGATGCGGACCCAGTGCATCTGGACGTTCTGACGGTCGGTGATGTCGGCCGTACCGCGCGCGTACTCCTCGGACACCTCGCCGATCGCCCGCAGTTGAGCGGTCGTCAGGCTTCCGCCGTCGATGCGCACCCGCATCATGAAGTAGGAGTCCTCCAGCTCCTCGGGCTCCAGCACCGCGGTCTTGCCGCCGTCGATGCCCGCCCGGCGCTGCGTGTAGAGGCCCCACCAGCGCATCCGTCCGCGCAGGTCGTTCGGGTCGATCGAGTCGAACCCGCGCTTGGAGTAGATCGTCTCAATGCGCGTCCGCACGTTGAGACTGTCGTCGTCCTTCTTGAACTGCTCGTTCCCGTTGAGCGGAGTGAAGTGCCCCATGGCCCACTGGCCCTCGCCACGGTGCCGGCTGACCTTGCGGCGGGGCGTCACGGCAGGGGGCTGTTCGGTGGTGGCCATGGCGAATACGTCCTTCGGGACTGCAGGAGGGCGGCTTTGAGCTGCACACTCGCGTGAGGCGCGGCGGTGCGCAGGGGTGGTGCGGGGAAAAGGGATCGCGGCAGTGCTGGAAAACTCTCAGCGGGCCGGACAGATGGCGCTGGACATGCGGCCGAGGTCGACGTGCCGCCGACTCACCAAGGCAATTCCAGTTCCAGACATGGCGGAAGCGTGTCACGCGGATCTCGGGCCAGTCCACCACGATCCATCATGTGGACGAGATGGTCCCGAAGGGTGAGATGGTGTGGGGTCGGTCACGCTCCGTGGGTCGACAAAGCGACCCATTACGGGAAACGGAAAGGGCCGGTCCGGAAAGCTCGCGTGTCAGGGCCGGTCCCGTCCGGAACGCTCGGGCGCCAGGGCCGGTCTTCCGGGCGCTCAGGCGGTGGGGGGCGGGTACGCGCCGGGCCAGGGGCCAGGGGCCTCGACGTCCGCCTCCCGCACGGTACGGGTGTCGAAGAGCCGGAATCCGCGCCGCAGGTAGTTTTCCATGGCGTGCGGACCGTCGTCGGAGCAGGTGTGCAGCCATACCCGGGTGGTCGCCGCCCGGCCCTCGTGCCGCTCGGCCAGGTCCCAGGCGCGGGCCACCCCGTACGACAGGAGGTGGCCGCCGATCCGGCGGCCCCGGAAGGCGGGGATCAGCCCGAAGTACGCGATCTCGACCACGCCGTCCTCCTGGGGGTCGAGCTCGATGAAACCGGCGGGGGTGCCGTTCTCGTACGCCACCCACGTCTCGGCCGCGGGACGCCCGAGGATCTCCTGCCACTGGGCGTACGACAGGCCGAGCCGGTCCGTCCACCGGATGTCCCCGCCGACCGCCGCGTACAGGAAGCGGCTGAACTCCGGCAGTGGCGTCCGCGCGCACACGATCCGTACGTCGCCCGCCGGGGCGGCGGCCGGGCACAGGTCGGAGGAGGAGGTCTGCTCAAGGGACCAGATCGTCACCTCCACCTCGGCGGGGGCCGTCTCGGGGGCGGCGGGCGCGGGGTGCGTGGCGTTGCTCATGGCCGCCAGAAAACCACGCCGCCGTCCCGTCCCGCACACCGGGTCGGCCGCGAGGTGCCATGTCACATGTCCCGGCTCGCGCGATCGTCCGGCCCGCGCGACCGTCCGGCCCGCACGACTGGCCGGCCTGCCGGACCGTACGGCCGCCGCACCGCGCGCCCCGCACGACCGCCTGGACCGCCTCCGGGTCCGGGCTGCCTCCGGGTCCGGGCTGCCTCCGGGACCGGCCCCCCGCCCCTCAGATCCGGCGTATGGAGGCGCGGGCCCCGAGCACCACCGGGGCCGTCGAGCGGGGCAGCAGGTCCGCCGGCTGGTCGGGGTGGACCACCTCCACCTCGACGCCCTCCCCGAAGCGGTACGGGCGGTGGGCGAGCACCTCCGCCAGGTGGCGGCGTATCCGCGAGATCTCCGCCCGTACCGTCACCGTCCTGGTCGGGTCGCCGAACACGTCCTGGGCCAGTTCCGCGGCGGTGCGCCCCTCCCGGTGCACGGCGAGCGCGTACAGCAGCTCCGCGTGCCGGGGCGAGAGCCGCACCGTCCAGGTGCCCACCGGCCCCGCCACATGCGCCACCAGCCCCCGCGGCCGGCTCAGGTCGAGCACCACCCGGCGCGGCGGCGCGTCCCGCTGGCCCTCGGCCACCTGCACCAGCCAGCCGCCCGGCAACGGCTCCACCCGGCACATCCCCAGCGAGGCCAGCCACACCCGGCCAGGCCCCAGCGACTTCGGCAGCGGCAGACGGTCCACCGGCGGCATCCCGCTCACGGCGGCCAGCCACCCGTGGCCGTCCACCACCAGGGCCCGCCCGCCCAGCCGGCACAGGATCGGGGCGGCCACCGACCGCAGCCGCTCGATGGCGACCAGATGCCGCGCGCGCATCTCGCCCTCCGCGAGCGCGGCCACCGAACCGACCAGGGCGAGCGTCGCGGGATGGAAGGTGGACACCGGGCCGCTGATGTCCACGATGCCCATCAGCTTGCCGTCCCGCGGATCGCGTACCGGAGCCGCCGCACACGTCCAGCCGTGCAGGGCGCGGATGAAGTGCTCGGCGGAGTGCACCTGGACGGGCGCCCGGGTGGCCAGCGCGGTCCCGATCGCGTTCGTCCCGGTCGTCGACTCCGACCAGGCGGCCCCCTCCTCCAGGCAGATGTCCTTGGCCCGGCGCATCACCGCCGCGTGGCCCTGGCGCCACAGCACCCGGCCCTCCGGGTCCGTCACGACCAGGATCTGCTGCGCGGCGTCGGCGATCGCGGCCAGCCCGTCCCGCAGCACCGGCATCACCCCGCCCAGCGCCGACGTCCTGCGGCGGTGTTCGATCTCGTCCATCTCCAGCAGTTCGCTCCCCGGCGACTGCTCCGGATCGACGCCGATGCGCAGCACCCGCTCCCAGGACGCGTCGATCTCGGCGCGCGGCGCGGGCACCGCGCGGCCGCCCGCGAGCCGGGCCTCACGGGCCCGGCGCACCGGACGGACGGTGCCGGTGACGACAGGACGTGTTTCCATGACGGCCCCCCAAGACAGCGCGCGGGCCCGCTCGGGAAGTGAGCTACCCGGCCCGGAACCCCATCCTGCCGTCTCCCGGGCCCTGTTGACCTCGCAGTCCACGAATGGTTTGCAACCCATTGCAACTCTGGTGACCGGCCGCGGACCGTACAAGAGTGGCAGAACACCACGCGGCGGTGTCCGACGACGCCACCGTGCGGTGCGTACAAGCGTGGAGGGTGGTGCCGTGTCGGCGCAGCACCACCCTCCGTCGTTTGCCCCGGGGTGTCCGGCGGATCAGAGCCGGGCGCCCCTACGCATGGGCTGAGCGCCCCTACGTGTGGGCCGGGCGCCCCTACACGTGGGCCCGTGCGCGCTCCACGACGGCGGCCAGGTCCAGGCTGTGCGGCAGCGTCCCGAAGGCGGCGCCCCAGTCCCCGCCCAGCCGTGAGGCGCAGAACACGTCCGCGACCTCGGGCGGCGCCCAGCGCAGCAGCAGCGACCCCTGGAGCACCAGCGCCATCCGCTCGACCAGCCGCCGGGCCCGCGCCTCGACGGCGTCCAGGTCCGCGAGTTCGGTCAGCAGGTCCTTGATCGCCGCGTCCAGCCGGTGATCGGCGCCGCGCGCCTTGCCCACCTCCCGGAGGAAGGCGTCGAGGGCCTGCGGCTCGCGCCGGAGCGCCCGCAGGACGTCGAGCGCCTGGACGTTGCCCGAGCCCTCCCAGATCGAGTTGAGCGGGGCCTCGCGCAGCAGCCGCGGCATCCCGGACTCCTCGACGTACCCGTTGCCGCCCAGGCACTCCAGCGCCTCGCCGACGACCGCGGTGCACCGCTTGGTCACCCAGTACTTCGCCGTCGGCACCGCGATCCGCAGGAAGGCCCGCTCCGCCTCGGTGTCCGCGTCGTACGCGGCGGCCAGCCGCAGCGCCAGCGTCGTCGCCGCCTCCGACTCCACGGCCAGGTCCGCCAGCACGTTCCGCATCAGCGGCTTCTCGATCAGCAGGCCGCCGAACGCGCTGCGATAGGCGCTGTGGTGGACCGCCTGCGCCACCGCCTGCCGCATCAGCGCCGCCGAACCCACCACACAGTCCAGCCGGGTCGCCGCCACCATCTCGATGATGGTGCGCACCCCCCGCCCCTCCTCCCCGACCAGACGGGCCCAGGTCCCGTCGAACTCGACCTCGGCGGAGGCGTTGGACCGGTTGCCCAGCTTGTCCTTGAGCCGCTGGATCGCGAAGACGTTGCGGACACCGTCGGGCAGGACGCGCGGGACGAGGAAGCAGCTCAGCCCGCCCGGTGCCTGCGCCAGCACCAGGAACCCGTCGGACATCGGCGCCGAGCAGAACCACTTGTGGCCGGTCAGCAGGTACTCCCCGTCGCCGTCCAGCGGTTCGGCGCGGGTGGTGTTGGAGCGTACGTCGGTGCCGCCCTGCTTCTCCGTCATGCCCATCCCGAAGAGCACCCCGGCCTTCTCCCGGGCGGGCCGCAGTCCCTCCTCGTACACGTGCGAGGTGAGCAGCGGCTCCCACTCGGCGGCCAGCGCCGGGTCGGTCCGCAGCGCGGGCACCGCCGCGTGCGTCATGGACAGCGGGCAGCCGTGGCCGGCCTCGACCTGCGTCCACACCAGGAATCCGGCGGCCCGGCGCACATGGCCGCCTGGCCTGCCCCAGGCGTCGGTCAGACCGGCCGACACCGCGTGCCCGAGCAGCCGGTGCCAGGCGGGGTGGAACTCCACCTCGTCCAGCCGGTGCCCGTACCGGTCGTACGTGCGCGCTCTCGGCGGGTTCTCGTTCGCCTGCGTCCCCCAGGTCTGGGCCTGGGCGGACCCGGCGGAGCGCCCGAGCGTCTCCAGTTCCTCCCGTGCCCCGGAGTGGATTCCGGGCTCCAGATGCCGCTCGACGGCCTCGGCCAGCACCCGGTCGGCGGCGAAGACGTCATAGCCGACCAGCGGCGGAACCTGGTTGGTCACTGTGTGGGTGGTTGCTGCCATGCCGATACGGTAAAGAGGTGCAGGCAGCAAAAGAAACACCCGAACGCCCATCGGGCCGGCTCCACCGGGCGCGCGTCCTCTACCGCAACGTATCCAAGCGGCGGATGGTGTGGCACTTGCTCAAGGACACGGTCAATTCGTGCATGGAGTACCGCATCCTCGGTCTCGCCGCGGAGGCCGCGTTCTTCACCCTGCTGTCCTTGCCCCCGCTGCTGCTCGGCCTGATCGGACTGCTCGGCTACGTCGACGAGTGGACGTCCACCACCACGGTGGCCTCCATCGAACGCAACATCCTGAGCGCCGTGCAGACGGTGCTGTCCGAGCGCGGCGTCAACGAGATCGCCAAACCGCTGCTGGAGGACGTCACCACCGGGGCCCGCCCCGACGTCATCTCCATCGGTTTCGCCATCGCCCTCTGGTCGGGCTCACGCGCGGTGAACGTCTTCATCGACACCATCACCGTGATGTACGGGCTCGACGGGCACCGCGGCATCGTCAAGACCCGGCTGCTCGCCTTCCTGCTGTACGTGGTCGCGCTGGTGCTCGGCTCCGTGGTGCTGCCGCTGCTGGTGGTCGGGCCGGACCGGGTCGTGCGGTACGTCCCGTGGGGCACCGAGGTGCTCGCCGTCCTGTACTGGCCCCTGGTCATCGTGCTGTCCATCGCGTTCCTGACGACGCTCTACCACGTGTCCGTACCCGTGCGTTCGCCCTGGCTGGAGGATGTGCCCGGCGCCCTGGTGGCCCTGGGGATGTGGGTCGTGGGCAGCTTCCTGCTGCGGATCTACCTCACGAGCACGGTCGAGGGGCCCACGATCTACGGTTCGCTGGCCGCCCCCATCGCCGTCCTGCTGTGGATAGGGATCTCGGCCTTCGCCGTGCTGGTCGGCGCCGCCGTCAACGCCGCGATCGACCGGGTCTGGCCGTCCCTGGCCACCGCCGAGGCCCGGGAGGCCACCGAGCGCGCCCGCACCGCGCAGGCCGCCGAACTCGTCGCACGTGCCCAGGCGGCCAACTGGGAGGCCTACGCGGACGACGAGGACGACGAGGACGACGTCTCCATGCCGTCCGAGTTCCCCGAGCGCTGGTCCCGCTTCCTGCCCCCGGACGACGTGAAGGCCCGGCTGCACACCGGCCGCGACCCGAAGGACCCCAAGGGCCCCGGAGGAGGCGGGAAAGGCGCCGGGGAGTCCCCGGACGGCCACGAGCACTGACCCCGCGGTGTGGCGGCGCGCCGGGGGCCGTCACACCGGCGCCGTGTCCGGGGAGGGCCCGGTGCCCTCAGCCGGCGCAGTCCTCCGGGGAGGTGCCCGGTCCCGTCACCCGGCGCAGTCCTCCGGGGAGGTGCCCGCTCCGGTCAGCGGCAGGCCCAGGTGCGCGCGTTCGGTCAGCCAGCGGGTCGGGCGGTGGCGCGGGTCGCCGGTCGTGGCGTGCAGGGCCCGCTGGAGCTCCAGCATCCGGCCGGCCCCGATCCGGTCGCCCCAGGCCAGCGGCCCCACCGGGTATCCCAGTCCCGTCGTCACCGCCAGGTCGATGTCCGACGGCGCGGCGAGCGAGCGCTCCGCGATCGAGGTGGCGACGGACACCACGGAGGCCAGCAGCCGCTGCGCCACCGAGCCCGCCGTGTCCCGGACCACCGACACGGCGTACGGCTCCTCGCCGTCCGCCGCCCTGGCCAGCACCGCCCGCGCGTCCCGGGCCGCGTCGGGATCGGCCGCCGGGGTCACCGCGAGGACCCGGCGCCGGCCCGCCGGGGGCAGCGGGTCCACCCCGAAGGTCCGGTCGGCGGGCAGGCCCAGCTCCGCCACGGCGGAGGCCACGGTGGTGCCCCAGACCGGGACCAGGACCAGCGCCCGCGCCGACGGCCGCGGGCCGTCCTCCACCGTCGCCCCGGCGGCGGCCAGCGCCCCGGCGTACGCGGGGTCCCCGCCCGCCACGAAGACCGGGCGGTCCGGGTCGCCGGTCACCGCCGCCTCGGCGGCCGGAGCCGGGGCCCCGGGGCCGTACGCGTACCAGCCCCGGCCGGTCTTGCGGCCGTGCAGCCCCGCCGCGACCCGGTTCGGGGTGAGGAAGGAGGGGCGCAGCCGGTCCTCGTACCGGAAGCCCTCCCAGATCGAGTCGATGACCGCCGCCGTGACGTCCAGCCCGGTGAGGTCCATCAGCTCGAAGGGGCCCATCCGCAGCCCCAGCACGTCCCGCGCGATCCGGTCGATGACGGCGGGCCCGGCCACCGACTCCTCCAGCAGCGCCAGCGCCTCCGTGACCAGGCCCCGGCCCGCGTGGTTGACCAGGAAGCCCGGGGTGTCGGAGACCGTGACCGCGCGGTGGCCGCAGCCGGTCACCAGCTCGGTGAGGAACGGCGCGATCTCCGGCCGGGTGGCCGCGCCCGGCACCACCTCGACGATCCTCATCAGCGGTACCGGATTGAAGAAGTGCAGCCCCGCCAGCCGCGTCGGGTCCTCCAGGGTGGCGGCGATCCGGGTCACGGAGAGGGACGAGGTGTTGGTGGCGAAGACCGTGGAGGCGGGCAGGGCCTTCTCCAGCCGGCCGAACACCTCGGCCTTGGTCTCCAGGTCCTCCCGTACGGCCTCGACGACCAGCGCGACGTCCGGTCCCGGGGCCCACGGGTCCTCCAGCGGGACCAGCCGCTCCAGGGCCGCCGGGAGCCCGGATTCCGGCATCCGGCCCTTGGCCACCGCCCGCTCCAGCATGGACCGTACGAAGTCCACGGCCGCCGTCACCGCCTCCTGCCGTACGTCGGCCAGCTCGACGGTGTGTCCGGCGACGGCCGCCCACTGGGCGATGCCTCGGCCCATGGCTCCGGCGCCGACGATCCTGATGCGCATGACGGGTGCGGTCCTCTCGTTGAAGCGAACGGGTGCGCGACGGTGTGCCGTCTCAGCGAAGATAGACCCGACCGGGGTCCACGTCCTCGCGCAGCAGCCGCAGTTCGGCCGCGGTCGGCGGCGGCACGGTCGCCACCCGGTCGGTTACCGCCAGCTCCCAGCCGGTCGCCGCCCGCACCTGATCCACCGTCACCCCGGGGTGTGTGGCGACCAGACGCAGTTGGTCACCGACGCCCTCGCGGGCCAGGACGCCCAGTTCGGTGATGACCCGGGTGACCCCCGCGCCCCGCGGCCGGATGCCCTCCGCCAGCGCCCGGTCCGGGCCCGGCGTGGTGCAGAAGTCGAGGAACTCCGTGAAGGAGCGCGGGTTGTGACGGCGCATCACCACGAAGACCTCCCGGGAGCCGGCCATCACCTCGACCGCGCCGCCGGAGCCCGGCAGCCGTACCTCGGGGCGCTCCCAGTCCCCGATCACCGAGGTGTTGAGATTGCCCCACCGGTCGATCTGCGCGGCCCCCAGGAACCCGACGTCGATGTGCCCGCCCTGGAGCACATAGCCGAACAGCGCCGGCATCGACAGCACGGCCTCCGCACCGGAGATCAGCACCGCGTCGGCGATCGTCTCCGGCAGATGCGAGGGGTGCGCCCCGCACACCCCGGACTCGTAGACGACCTCGATCTCCGGTGCGACCGTCAGACGGGCCAGCTCGGTGGCGAGGGTCGGCAGCCCGATCCCGGCGAACACCGCGCGACGCGCGGCCAGTTCGCGGGAGGCGACGACGGAGAGCAGCTCCGACGACGTGACGGACGTGCCGGGGGCGGTGGTGCCCGTGTCCGGTGGTGTGGTGGTCATGACCCGTTCCCTCTCCCTCGGCGCGCTCACAGCCGCCGCCCGTAGTCCACCGGTTCGCTGAGCGCCTCGCCGACCGCGAGCCCCGCCCAGAACTCCTCGCCCAGCTTGTCGACGTACGCGGCGTGGTCCTCCGTGCCGTACACCCACTCCCGGAGCCACTCCCGCAGCCGCTCCGGGTCCTTGCTGATGTGCGACCAGGCGCGGTAGAAGGCGTTGTCGCGGTCGTAGTAGCCCTGCGCGAAGGACGGGTGCGCGCCGCGCGGGCAGACCACCACGGCGTCCACCGCGTGCGCGGGGATCAGGGTGCGGTTGGGGTCGGAGCGCACCACCGCGTCGGCGACGACCTCCTCCACGACGACGATCGCCTTGTCCGCCGCGTAGACCGCCTCCGCCTGGACGCCGGTCAGCCCCCACAGCTGGGTGTTGCCCCGGCGGTCCGCCCGCTGGGCGTGGACGATCGTCACGTCCGGGTTGACCGGCGGGACGACGTAGATCCGCTCCGGCTCGCCGTCCGGCCCCGGATAGGGCGAGGTCACCGTGCGCAGGTCGCTGTTGACCCCCGGCAGGTCGCTGCCGCCGTAGCTGCGCAGCGGGTAGAAGGGCAGGCGCTGCGCACCGGCGAGGTAGCGGCAGACCATCCCGTAGTGGCTGTACTCCTCGAAGGCCAGCGGTGCCGGGTCGGCGCGCTCGATCCTGCGCCGGAGCTCACCGAGCGAACCGGCGGAGGAGTTGCCCACGAAGGAGGAGACCAGCCGCGAGACACAGCCCGCGGCGATCATCTGGTCCACCACGATGTCCGCCGTCATCCGCACCACCGTGAGGTCGCGGCGGCCCTGCCGGATGATCTCGTGCCCGGCGGCGGTGGGGACGAGGTGGGTGAAGCCTTCGAGACTGACGGTGGCGCCGTCGTGCACGAAGGAGGCGACGGCCTCCCTCATCGACATGACCACGCCGGCTCCGGCGGCGGTATCCGTCCGTTCCACGGTGCTCCTCGGCGAGTGTGCGGGGGTGTCCCCAGGGGGTGTCCTCCTACCGTGTCAGCGGCTATTGATTGCTGTCCAATACCGAATTAGGGTCCCGTCAAGACCGCAGAGCAATGAATGGACGGGTCCGATGGAACTGCGTCACCTCACCGCGTTCACCGCCGTGGCCGAGGAGCTGCACTTCGGCCGGGCAGCCAGGCGCCTCCAGATGGCGCAGCCCCCGCTCAGCCAGCAGATCCGCCAGCTGGAGAAGGAGCTGGGCGTCCAGCTCTTCGAGCGCAACACCCGGTCCGTCCGGCTCACCGGCGCGGGGGAGTCGTTCCTCGAACCCGTCCGCGCGGTCCTGGAGGACCTCGACACGGCGGTACGGGCGGCCAAGGCCGCCGGGCGCGGGGAGTACGGCCGCGTCACCGTCGGCTTCGCCGGGGCCTCCAGCCACGAGACCCTGCCCCGGCTGACCCGGGCGGTGCGGGCGGCCCACCCCGCCCTGGAGCTGGTCATGAAGGGGCAGACCTACGCCAACGTCGCCCTGTCCCGGGTCGCCGACGGCTCCCTGGACCTGGGGTTCGTCCGTCTCCCGGTGACCCAGCCGGGCGTGGCCCACCGGGTCATCGACGAGGAGGAGCTGCTGTGCGCGCTGCCCTCCGACCACCACCTGGCCGGCCTGGACAGCGTCCCCATCGCGGTCCTGGCCGACGAGCCCTTCGTCTCCTTCCCCGCGAACGCCGGCTCCTCGGTGCGCGACGCGATGGTCCAGGTCTGCGAGTCGGCCGGCTTCAACCCGCGCGTGGTGCAGGAGGCGCCCGACTCGTACACGATCCTGGCCCTCGTCGCCGCGGGCGTCGGCGTCACGCTCACCGTCTCCTCGGTCCGGCACATCCAGCAGAGCGGACTCGTCTACCGGTCCCTGGCCGGCCCGCCCGTCCGGCGGCAGGCGGCCCTCGCGTGGCGCACCGACAACCCCTCACCGGCGCTGCGGGCCGTGCTGGCGGTCGCCGAGCACGCCCTGCCGACACCCCGTCACCCCGACTGAGACGCACGGCTCCGGGGCCCCGTCGTCCGGACCGGGACGCCCGGCGCCCGGCCCCGTCACCAGGATTGAGACGCCCGGCGTCTGGAAGGACGGCCAACTCGATATTGGACCGACTCAGTGGTCGGGTGCGAAGGTCGGCCCACACACCCGAGCCGCCGAAAGGTGTTCCGCCGTGCCCGATCAGACCGATGTCGTCATCTGCGAACCGCTGCGCACCCCCATCGGGCGTTTCGGCGGGGTCTTCGCCGGGCAGACGCCCGCCGCGCTGGCCGCACGCGTCATCGCCGAGGTCGTCGCCCGTACGGGGATCGACCCCGACCGGGTCGACGAGGTGATCCTCGGCCACGCCTACCCCAGCGCCGAGGCACCGGCCGTCGGCCGCGTCGCCGCGCTCGACGCGGGGCTCCCCGACACCGTCACCGGCCTCCAGACCGACCGCCGCTGCGGCTCCGGCCTCCAGGCCGTCCTGGACGCCGCCATGCAGATCCGGGCCGGCTTCAGCGACGTCGTCGTCGCGGGCGGGGTGGACGTGATGAGTGCCGCCCCCTACTACACCCACGACGGCCGCTGGGGCATCAAGGGCCCCGGCCTCCAGCTCCACGACTCCCTCGCCCGCGGCCGGGTCACCGCGGGCGGCGTCCACCACCCCGTGCCCGGCGGCATGATCGAGACCGCCGAGAACCTCCGCCGCGCCTACGGCATCAGCCGCGCCGACCAGGACGCCCTGGCCCTGCGCTCCCAGGCCCGCGCCGCCCGCGCCGTACGGGAGGGGCGCTACGACGCGGAGATCGTCCCCGTGACCGTACGCACCCGCAAGGCCGAGACCACCGTCACCGCCGACGAGCACCCCCGCCCCGACACCACCGCCGAGCAACTCGCCGCGCTGCGCCCGATCATGGCCAAGAGCGACCCGGAGGCCACCGTCACCGCCGGCAACGCCAGCGGCCAGAACGACGCGGCCGCCGCCTGCCTGGTCACCAGCGCCGCCACCGCCGAACGGCTCGGCCTCACCCCGCTGGTCCGCCTCGTCTCCTTCGCCCGCGCCGGAGTGCCCGCCGCGACCATGGGCCTCGGCCCCGTACCGGCCACCCGCGCCGCCCTCGGCCGCGCCGGGCTCACCCTCGCCGACCTCGACCTGATCGAGATCAACGAGGCGTTCGCCGCCCAGGTCCTGGCCTGCACCCGCGAACTCGGCCTCGGCGAGAGCGACCACGAGCAGCGGATCAACGTCAACGGCTCCGGCGTCTCCCTCGGCCACCCGGTCGGGGCCACCGGTGCCCGCGTCCTCGCCACCCTCGCCCACGAGATGCACCGCGGCCAGGCCCGCTACGGCCTGGAGACCATGTGCGTCGGCGGCGGTCAGGGCCTCGCCGCGGTCTTCGAGCGCGTCACCGCCTGACTCTCCCTCACCACCCGTTCCACCGCGCCGCCGTCCCCGTACCACCCCGCGCGGCGCAGGGCGTCCCCGGGCGACGCCCCGGTCCGTCATGCCCTCATCCGCTTGATCAACGATGTCCACGGGAGCCACCCATGAGTGCGTCCACCGCCACCGCACGCGAGAAGACGAGAGCCGCCAACCGCGCGGGGTTCGGGGCCTTCATCGGCTCCACCATCGAGTGGTTCGACTTCTACATCTACGGGACAGCGGCGGCCCTCGTCTTCGACAAGGTGTTCTTCCCCGAACTCGAAGGCCCCATAGGCACCCTGGTCGCCTTCGCCACCTTCTGGGTCGGCTTCCTCGCCCGCCCCCTCGGCGGCGTCATCTTCGGCCACTACGGCGACCGGCTCGGCCGCAAGAAGACCCTGGTCATCACCCTGCTGCTGATGGGCGTCTCCACCACCGCCATCGGCCTCCTGCCCGGCTACGCCTCCATCGGCGTCGCCGCCCCGGTCCTGCTGGTCTGCATCCGCATGATCCAGGGCATCGGCCTCGGCGGTGAGTGGGGCGGCTCCGTCCTGATCGCCTCCGAACACGCCCCCAAGGGCAAGTCGGTGCTGTACGGGGCGTTCGCCCAGCAGGGCTCGCCCGTCGGCAACACCCTGTCCACCCTGAGCTTCCTGGCCATCAGCCAGCTGCCCGACGACGCCTTCGTCGCCTGGGGCTGGCGCGTGCCGTTCCTCGCCTCCGCTGCCCTGGTCGTCGTCGGTCTCCTCGTGCGTCTGAAGGTCGCCGAATCGCCCGCCATGGCCGGCCTCATCAAGAAGAAGGAGGTCGTCAAGCTCCCGCTGACCGAGGTCCTGCGCAAGCACCCCATGCTGATCGTCCTCGGCATCGGCGCCTGCACCATCGGGCTCTCGGCCACGTACTTCAAGTCGACGTTCGCGCTGTCCTGGGCGACCAGCTCGCTCGGTTTCGACCGCAGCTCGTTCCTGACGATCATCCTGGTCGCCAACATCACCCAGATCCTCGTCCAGCCCTTCGGCGCGGTCATCGCCATGAGGATGAAGAGCTGGTCGCGCGCGGTCGTCGTCATGCTGGTGCCCGAACTGGTCCTGATGCCGCTGATGTTCGTCCTCATCAGCACCGAGAACTACGGCCTCGCCATGCTCGGTGTCGCCGTCGCCACCATCCCGCACTGCCTGTACTACGCGGCCCTCGCCGGCATGCTCGCCAGCCGCTTCCCCGCGCACGTCCGCTACACCGGCATCTCGCTCTGCTACCAGCTCTGCGGCACCCTGCTGGGCGGCACGACCCCGATCATCGGCCAGTTCCTCCTCAACCGGACCGGCTCCATCACCGCGGTCATCGTGTACGCCGTCTTCCAGGTGGCGCTGACCCTCGGCTGCATGCTCCTGCTGCTCCGGCGCCCCAACCACGACGAGCTGGCCGCCGACGCGGCCGCCGGTCCCCGTACCGCCCCCGTCGCCGCCTGACCCGCCCCGACGCACCGAACGGAGAAACCACCGATGCCCCTGACCGTCCACGGCCTCCCGGAGATCCTCGCCCTCGGCGGGCGCGACCTCGGGCACTCCGGCTGGAAGGAGGTCACCCAGGAGCTCATCGACGCCTACGCCCACGTCTCCGGGGACCACCAGTGGATCCACACCGACACCGCCCGAGCCGCCGAGGGGCCCTACGGACGCACCATCGCCCACGGCCACATGGTGCTGAGCTGGGGCATCCCGATGTTCGCGGAACTCCTCCAGGTCACCGGCGTGGGGCGCGCGCTCAACTACGGGGCGGACCGGGTCAGGTACCCGGCGCCCGTCCCCGTCGGCAGCCGCGTCCGGCTGCACGCCACGGTCACCGACGTGCGGGAGGCGGCCCGGGGCGGGGTGCGGATGACCCGCGCCTTCACCTTCGAACGCGAGGGATCGCCGAAGCCGGTCTGCGTCGCCGAGTCCCTGACGTACTTCTCCCCCTGAGGAACGGTGTCCGCAGGGCGGGGCCGCTCACCGTGGCACGGTGAGCGGCCCCGGGCCGTCACCGGCGGCTCGCCGGTTCCGGCCGGGGCAGTCCCTCGGACAGGTCCGCCGCCGCGAGATGGTCGTCGGTGGCGTCCGGGTCGACCAGCCGGTTCAGCCGGGCCGGGACGTCGAAGCCGACCAGCACCACCACGATCACCGTCCCCGCGAAGGTCAGCACCGCGAGCGCCTGCCCCAGGTCCATCCCGGACGCCAGCCGCGCGCCGAGGACCGGTGCCACGGCCCCGCCGAGCGCCCCCACGTTGTACGTGAAGCCCAGCGCGGCACCACGGCTCGCGGTGGGGAAGTGGCCGCCGATCCAGCGCGGCAGCAGCCCCGAGATCCCGAAGCTCGTCGCCTGGAGCAGGAAGAGCAGACAGCCCAGCAGCAACAGGTTGTCGTGCACCATGAAGACCGGGAAGACGAAGGCCAGCGAGGCCAGCAGGGTCACCGCGTACGCCTTCTTCGCGCCGATCCGGTCGCCCAGGAAGCCCGCCGTCCAGCAGCCCGCCATGGTGCCGAAACCCGCGAAGTACAGGACGTCGGTGACCTGGCCGGTGCTGTAGCCCAGTTCGGACTTGAGGTAGGTGGGCAGGAGCGCCTGGATGGGCCAGGAGTACAGGAACGCGAAGAACAGCGTCACGATCATCGACACGTACAGCAGCCAGCCGCGCTTCCCGCCCAACTGCACCGCGAACGCGACGAGGGCGAGGCCCGCGACCACCGACAGCACCGGCACCAGGCCCGCGCCGCCGGGGGTGAAGACCAGGAAGAGCGAGAGCGTGGCGGCGACCACCAGGACGGTGTTGACCAGCGCCGGCCGCGGGGTCCGGAACAGCGGCCGGAACGGGTTCGGCCTGGCACCCCGCTCCGCGACGTCCGCGGTCCACTCCTCGGCCTCCGGCAGGGCCCGCCGCATCCACAGCGCGACCGCGATCGGGACCAGCCCCAGATAGAACATCCAGCGCCAGCCGAGGGAGGGCACCACCCAGGTGTAGACCTGCGCGGCGAGGACCGAGCCGACGGAGAAACCGGAGATCAGGAAGCCGCTCGCCCGGCCGCGCAGCCGGGCCGGCCAGCTCTCCATGACGTACGTGGCGCTGGCGCTGTACTCACCCGCCATGCCCATGCCGATGGCGAGCCGGGCGGCGAAGAGGCTGTGGTAGTTCCACGCGAACCCGCAGGCGAAGGTGCCCAGTGAGTAGAGCAGGATGCTCAGCACCATGGAGAGCTTGCGGCCGTAGCGGTCGCCGAGGGCGCCCAGCACCGCCCCGCCCAGCCACCGGGTGACGAAGGCGCCGGAGACCAGACCGGCCGCCTGCACCGTGCTCAGCCCGAAGTCGTCGCTGATCTCGGTGAGGACCAGGGTGATCAGGACGAAGTCGAAACCGTCGAGGACGTAGCCGATCCAGGCGGCGAAGAAGGACTTCCACTGGGTACCGCTCACCTCGCGGTACCAGGGGAGCGTGGGGGGTGGTGAATGCACGGTGCGCTCCATGGTGCGGGACGGCGTCTCGTCGCCGGGCAGCCGTCCCGCGGGGGTGGGACAGGCCGCTCAGGGCCGGGCGAGGCCGGCGACGAAGCGGGCGGTCAGGGCGGTGGGTGCGGTGATGGCCGTACCGACCACGACGCTGTGCGCGCCCCGGGCGATCGCCTCGGCAGCCTCCCCGGGGGTATTGATACGGCCTTCGGCGACGACCGGTACAGAGATCGCGGCCGAGAGAGATGTCACAAGGTCCAGGTCAGGGCCGGTCTGCTCGGGGGTTCCGGGCACATAGCCGGACAGCGTCGTGGAGACGAAGTCCGCCCCCAGCGCGGCGGCGGCGATCCCCTCGTCGAGGGTGGAGACGTCCGCCATGACCAGGGCGCCCGCCGCGTGCACGGCGGTGACCAGCTCGGCGAAGTCCGAGCCGTCGGGGCGCGGCCGGTCGGTGGCGTCGGCGGCGACCACGGCCGCACCGGCCTCGACGATCGCCAGGGCGTGCCGGACGGTCGGGGTGATGTAGACGCCGGTGTCGCCGTCCTTCCACAGGCCGATGACCGGCAGGTCCACGGCCTTCACGATCGCGGCGACGACCTCGGGTCCGTTGGCGCGGATCGCGCTGCCGCCGCCGGCGACGGCCGAGAGGGCGAGGCGTACCAGGGTGGCGGTCTCCCGCATCGGGTCGCCGGGGGGCGCCTGGCAGGAGACGATCAGCCGGCCCCGGAGGGTGTCGGCGAGATCCTGAGCGGTCATCGGAGGGCTCCCGGGTGGTGGAGGGGAAGGGTGGTGGTCAGGGCCGCGGCGCCGGTCACGGCGGCGTCGTGGCCGAAGAGCGGGGGCTCGGGCAGGAGCCCGCGCAGCGGTGGCATCAGCTCGGCCGCGAAGGCGGCGGCCAGCGCGTCGCCGTACAGCGGTCCGATCCTCGGGACACCGCCGCCGACGACGACCCGGTCGGGGCCGAGCGCGTTGGCGAGTCCCCCGAGGACCCGTCCGGCCGCCGTGGCACCGGTGGTGACGGCGCGTACGGCGGCCGCTTCGCCCGCGGCGGCGCGGGCGGCGACCGTTTCGAGCCGGTCCACGGGGGCGCCGGTGAGCCGCTCGTAGTGGGCGGCGATGCCGGGGCCGGAGGCGATGACCTCCAGGTGCCCGGTGGCGCCGCAGGTGCAGGGCAGCCCGGCCGCCTCCGCGCTGGGCAGATGGCCGAGGTGGCCGGCGATGCCGTACGCGCCGTGCAGCATCCGGCCGTCGACGGCCAGCGCGCCGCCCACGCCCGTACCGACGGCCGCGAACAGCAGCGAACCCCGGCCGTCTGCCAGCGCGGCCAGCTCGGGACCGGCGGTCGCGCGTACGTCGTTGTCGCAGGCCACCGGCAGCCCCGTACGGTCCGCGAGACCGGCGCCGAGCGCGGTGCCCGCCCAGCCGCGGATCGAGTCGGTGGCACTGGTGACCAGGCCGCTGCGGGGATCGACGACCCCGGCGGCGGCGATGCCGAGCGCCGTGGCCAGCCGGCCCGGGTCCACCTCGGCCGCCGCCCCGGCGAGCGCGTCGAGCACCGCCCCGGCCCCGTCCCGCGCGGGGGTGGGCCGGGTGTGCCGGGCCAGCACCGTGCCGTCGGCGGCGAAGAGCGCGGCCGCGATCTTCGTCCCGCCGAGGTCGAGGCCGATCACCACGGCCCCGGTCGCCCGGGCGCTCATCGGACCGGCGGCAGACCGGCGCCGCGCAGCCGCTCCGCGACCAGCGCGACGGACTCGGCGGACAGCGGGATCTGCGGGAAGGCGGTGGCGCCGTCGTCGATCACACCGAGCAGCCGCAGCGCCTCCTTGAAGGAGCCGAGCGCCGAGGAGCTGCGGCCCATGTCCTCCTCCGGACCGGCGTCCACCATGGCGAACAGTTCGACGAGCCGCTCCTGCTCCCGGGCGGCGAGCACCCAGTCCCCGGCCCGCGCGGCGTCGTACAGCCGGACGTAGCCGGCCGGGTCCACGTTGCCGATGCCGGGCACCACACCGTCCGCCCCGGCCAGCAGCGCGGCGTCCACGGTGAGTTCGGAACCGGTCAGCACGCTGAAGTGCGGCACGGGCCCCCGGGACCGGCCCTCGCGGCCGCCGAGCTCCACGATCATCCGGCGCAGCCCGCCCTCGTCACCGCTGCTGTCCTTGAGCCCGGCCAGGGTGCCGTCCTCCGCCAGCTCGCGCACCAGGGCGGCGGAGAGCTTGGAGTGCACCGCCACCGGGATGTCGTAGGCGAACAGCGGGAGGTCGACGGCGGCGCGCAGCCGGCGGAAGTGCGCGGCGATCTCCTTGGGGTGCGTACGGGTGTAGAACGGCGCGGTCGCCACGAGGGCGTCCGCGCCCAGCTCGGCCGCGGCCCGTGCGTGCTCGATGACCCGGGCGGTCGTCGTGTCGATGACGCCGGCCAGCACCGGGACCCGCCCGGCGGCCGCGGTGACCACGGTCTCCAGGGCGGTGGCGCGCTGGGCGTCGGTCAGATAGGCGACCTCGCTGGTCGAACCGAGGGCGAAGAGTCCGTGGACGCCGCCGTCGACGAGGTGGCCGACGAGCCGGGCGAGCGAGGCCGTGTCGACCTCCCCGCGTGCGTCGAGCGGGGTGCAGACCGGCGGGACGACGCCGTGCAGCGGTGCGGTCAGGGACATGGTGAGGGGCTCCAGCTCGTTCGGAACATCGGCCCGTCTTCCGGAATCCTCCGGCACGTCCTCCGGAAGACCTCCGGAGGGCCGTCCGGAAGGGGAGACGGACCAGAACATGAGACGTAAGATGTCCTATGTCTGAGGCTTACCTTAGACAGATGCCCCGGCGGCCGGTCAAGAGGCACCGGCACCCGGCGACACCTCAGGAGGACCGTAGTGGCCCGCCCCACCATGGCTCAGGACATCGAGCGAAGGATCAAGGAACTGATCCTCGAACGCAGGCTCGGCCCCGGTGACCCGCTGCCCACCGAGGCCGAGTTGATGGAGCTGTTCGCCGCCGGACGGGTCTCCGTGCGCGAAGCGCTCAAGGCGCTCCAGGCCATGAACGTCGTCGAGATCCGGCGCGGCTTCGGCACGTTCGTCGGCTCGCTCTCCCTGTCGCCCTTCGTCGAGGGGCTGGCCTTCCGGGCCGCCGTCCGGCACGGTCAGGGGGAGCCGGGCCTGCTGGAGCTGATGAAGGTGCGCGAGGCGCTGGAGACCGGCCTGATCGGCCCCGTCACCGCGGGCGTGCCCGCGGAGGACCTGGCCGTGCTGCGGGCGCTGGTCGCCACCATGGAGTCCGAGGCCGCCCGGGACGGCCGGGTCGCCCGCGCCACCGACCGCGCCTTCCACCTCGCGCTCTACTCCTCGCTCGACAACCACCTCCTGAGCGAGGTGCTGGACGCCTTCTGGGCGGCCATGGACCGGGTGCGCGAGGACGTGGACGACGGCCACCAGGACCCCGCCGTCACCTGCGCCCAGCACCACGAGATCGTCGAGGCGGTCGCGGCGGCGGACGGCGTGCGCGCGGTGCGCGCCATGCGCACGCACTTCGACGGCATCCGCGCCCGGCTCGAACCTCAGCCCGCCCCGGGAGCCCCCTCGGGAACCGTGCCCGGAGCCGCCCCCGGAGCCGCGTCCGCCTCCGCCTCCGCGTAGAGGTAGCTGGTGGCGCCCGCCAGGGTGGCCCGGCACCACGCCTCCACCGCGCCCTGGTCCATCGCGGTCCAGTCCGGGGCCCGTTCCACCTGGGCGCGGCCCAGCCTGCGGCCCAGCTCCACCAGCCGTGCCACCTCGGGGGTGCGCTCGCGCGCGTAGGAGCGCAGGGCCTCGGCGGGTGAGGCGGACGTCCGCAGCGCCTCCTCCAGGCACAGGGCGTCCTGGAGCGCCTTGACGGCGCCGCTCGCCGTGTGCGGGCGGGTGACCCCCGCCGCGTCCCCCGCCAGCAGGAACGGCGGGTCCGCGGTGAGGGGCGCGCGCACGTCGGCGACGGGGTGGCAGGTCATCGCGGTGTGCTCGCCGCGGGCCACGATCCCGGCCCACTCCGCGGGGAAGTACCGCTCGGCGATCTCCCGTACGTGGGCGACCTCGCCCGGGGACCGGCCGGGCGGCGTCGCGTAGATCGCGTAGGCGAGCAGACGGTCGCCGGGCCCGGCGCCGCCGCCCCGGGGGATCAGGTAGAAGATGCCGTGTCCGCCGGGGAAGCCGATCGTGACCCAGGCCTCGCGCAGCAGTTCCAGCGGCCGTGGGTGCTCCGCGAGGGCGCTCGGCGGAAGCGTGCCGCGCCACACCGCGTACCCGGCCGGGGAGGCCCGCAGCGAGGGGGCGAGCAGGCGGCGGGTGAGCGAGCGGTGCCCGTCGGCGCCCGCGACGACGTCGTACGTCTCCTCGCCCTCGGCCGTACGCACGACCGCGCGCCCGGCGGCCGTCCGTCCGAGGGAGAGGACCGGGCGCCCCCGGTGGTAGCGCGCGCCGGTGGTGGCGGCGCGCAACGCCTGCCACAGCAGACCCCAGTTGCACGGGGTCACCGGGCTGGGCTGACGGGCGAACTCACGCGCCGACCGTCCCCCCGGCTCCCGGGTCAGCCAGACACGGGTCGCCACGGGGGCCGTCGGCATGGCCGCGTCCAGATAGCCCGAGCCGACCAGCCGTGCGTACAGTGCGGGCGGGACGACGATGCCGAGCCCCCGGTCCTGGAGCGCGCCCGCGCTGCGCTCGTACACCGTGACGTCCGCCCCGGCCCGGACGCCCGCGACCGCCATCGCGCACCCGGCGACGCTGCCGCCGACCACGCCCATCCGTAAACCCGTCGCCGCCATGGAGCTGCCGCCTGTCCGTCGTCCCGGGAGGTGCCGTCCCCGTATCGTCGCAGCCGGCCGGGGGCGGGCACAGGTGTTTCCGGGCCCGGCCACCCGCCTGCGCGCGCCGCTCGAACGGACAGGCGGGCCGCCCGGATCCCCGTACCTCGTTGCGGTGGACCGTTCCGCGAAACAATCATGGCCGTCATGGACCGGCCGAGTCAGATCATCCCCTGCGGAGACTTCCTCCTGCGGCGTCTGCGCGGACAGCGCGACTTCGCCCAGGTGTTCAGACTGACCGAGGAGTCCCTGGACCACCTGCGCCCGTGGATGCCGTGGGTCGCCCCGCTCAGCGGGAAGAGCACCCGGGATCTTCTGGCGAAGGCCGAGACGAAGTGGGCGCGCGGCGAGGTCTACACCTACGGCGTCGTCAGGGACGGCACGTTCATCGGGATGTGCCAGAGCTACCGGGGGCCCGTACCCGGGGGATGGCGGATGGGGTACTGGCTGCACCCCGCCGCCGTCGGCCAGGGCACAGCCACGCGGGCGACGGCGGGGCTGGTGGCCGAGATGTTCGCCCTGCCGGACGTGGAGTACCTGGAGATCACGCACGATCTGGCCAACACCGCCAGCGCCGCCGTACCGCGCCGGCTGGGGTTCACCGAGGTCCGGCGTGAACGGGCGGCGCCGCCCGTGGTCCCCTCCGGCAGCGGCGTCGAGGTGGTCTGGCGCCTGGACCGCCCCACGCCGCCGGCGCACGGCGCTCCGGCTCCTTGAGCACCGTGGAACGGCAGCCGTGAGCGGACGCCGAGGAGTCCTCGGCCGAGACACGGCCGTCCCGGCTCCGGCATGACGCGGAGCCGGGACGGGAGGCGCCGCCTTTGTCCGGTGCCTACGGCGTCACGGTCACCGTCCGGCGCCCCGAGGCCTGCTTGCCGTCGGAGGTGTACGTAACGGTCAGCTCGGCGTTCCCGTAGGCGCCGGCCGGGATCGTGACGGGGACCTTGATGTTCGCGCCCTCACCCGGCCGGGTCGCCGGGAACGCCACCCGCTTCGTCGTCCAGCCGCTGGGCACCGCCAGGTCGAGCGTCCCGGCGCTGCGGGTCACGTCCATCCGGTTGACGACGCGGACGGTGATCTCCGTGGCCGTTCCCGCCTTCAGTGTGGCCGGCGGGGTGATGGTGATGTCCGCGCAGGTGCCGCCTAGCCACTTCAGGTCGAAGGAGGAGTAGGTGATGTGCTGGACGTCGCCGCGCTCGTAGAGCAGCCCGAGCCGGCCGTCGGGCAGCCGCGTCAGCGTGGAGTACGCGGCGCTGCCGGGATCGACGACCTTCCGGATCGGCCAGGTCTTCCCGTTGTCGCAGGACATCTTCACGGTGAGGTTGCGCCGCGAGAAGGTGCTCTCCGTGTTGCTGAACAGCAGCCACGAGGACTGCGGGTCGGACGCGGCCGCGTCGGGGGCGTAGCGGATGACCGAGCCGTTGTTCGCCGGGTCGGGCAGGTTGGTGTCCTGCGTGAACGGCGTGTAGGTGACGCCGCCGTCGGAGGAGTAGGCGACGGTGCGGTACGGCGCGGAGCGGTTGTTGAGCATGATCCGCCCGTCGTTCAGCTCGACGGTCTTGTTCTCGTCGCCGCCCGGCCCGACCGGCCGGCCCGTCTTCCACGTCTCGCCGTGGTCGTCGCTGTACGCGCTGACCGCGTAGTTGGCCCCGTCGTGGCGGATGGCGTACTGCTGGATCAGCCGGCCCTTGTACGGGCCGTTGCGCAGCTGGATGCCCTGGCCGGAGGCGGCGAACATCCCGGCCCAGGCGGGGTTCTTGATCTGCTGGGTGATGCGGCGGTGGGTCCAGGTCACCCCGTCGTCGTCCGAGTAGCTGTAGTCGGCCTGGAGGACGTCCGGGTCGTTCTCGTCGTTGCCGGTGGCCGATCCGAAGAAGCCCTGGTTCACGGAGCTCGCGTAGAAGACGAAGATCCGGCCCGTGGTGGTGTCGGTGAGCAGGCTCGGGTCGCCGAAGCCCTTGGGGGCGGCCTCCTTGCGGACGACCTGCTGGGTCTGCCAGGTGGTCCCGCCGTCGGTGCTGCGGCGCAGGACGACCCCGAGGTTGCCGGGCAGGTCACCGAGTGTGGGCCGGGCGTCGTAGGCGGCGAGCAGGGTGCCCTTGGTGGAGGTGGTCAGCGCGGGGATGCGGTAGTAAGGGGACCCGACGCCCGCGGTGGCGATGTCCTGGAAGGTCAGTTCGCCCGCGGCGGCGGTGGTGGGGGCGCCGTGGGCGGTGTCGGCCGCGGTGGCCACCATGAGGGCGGCGGACAGCATGGCGACGGTGACTCTGCGCTGCATGAACGATCTCTCTTCTTGTGAGGGGGAGAGGTGCGGAGAGGGAGCGGAGCGCGGCGTGACGGGCCGACGCGTCAGGGGATGGAAAGGGTGCACACCCGGCTGCCGGAGTCGAAGATCTGCAGTTCCTCGATCATCTTCAGGGCGATCCGGTGATGGCCCCGCTCGTTGGGGTGGAGCCCGTCGTTGAGCAGGGACAGGGGGACCTGGCCGCCGTTTCCGGTCAGCCAGTCGTCGTAGTGGTCGACGAAGACCACGTTCTGCTGCGCGGCCACCTCGCCCATGACCCGCGCGTAGCCCGAGAGGGCGACCCGGCCGGGCCACTTGGCCGGATCGACCGGGTTGGGCGCCTGTAGGACGGGCACCGGCGATCCGGGCAACGCGCGCACCGAACCGACCAGCGAGACGAGATTGGCCCGGTAGGCCTCCAGGCCGAGGCCCGACGTCGCGATGTCGTTGGTCCCGATCATGATCGAGACGACCTTCGGCGAGAAGGCGGTGACCCGATCGCCGAAGGAGGCGGTGAGATCGGCGCTCGTGGCACCGCTCACCCCCGAATCGATCACGAAGTCGCGGTTCTTCGGCTTGCCCAGTTCCCAGCGGACGCGCTCGGTCCAGTGCTCCGGGTAGCTGCGCCAGCCGTTGGTGTGCTGGGCGCCGTGGGTGATGCTGTCGCCGGTGAAGACCCAGGTGGCGGGGGTGTCGCTGTTGAGGATCGTGGAGATCCGGCCGTGGTCGGGGACGACCGGTCGCGGGCACTGGGCCACCAGTTCGCCCGCGTCGAGCACCCGGTCCCAGACCGCGGCCCGCTCGACGGTGCCGGTGAAGAACCATTCGCCGGACGGGTGGTCACTGTCCCGGTTCGCTCCGAGCGTCAGGGCGGTCAGCCCTGACACGCTGCCGAAGAACGGACGGCTCGCCGTCTCGAACACCACGTGGCCGCCCGCGTGGAGGCGGGTTCCGGTGCCGTCCACGGTGACGGCGACGGTGTGCTGCCGCCCGTCGTCGTACCGTGTCCTGGTCATGACATTGACGAGTACGGCGCCCCGCTGCCGTACCGAGAACTGCAGGGCTCCGCCGCTGAGGTTCAGCGTGAGGTTGGAGGAAGGGGTGGACGGATCGGACGCGCTGATCAGCGTCATCGCGTCGTGGTGGCTCGTGGTGCGGAAGGTGACGAGGATCGTTCCCGTGGTGAGTGGGGCCACGGCCCCCACCTGGGGCGACAGGTCGACCTGCCCGCCCCCGTCCAGGTCCACGGCTGTGCCGTGGTCCACCAGCGGGCCGCTGGTGGAAGCGGCGAAGGCGTGGCCGGCCAGGGGGCCGGTCAGGGCCGCCGCCCCTGCGGCAAGGAGCATGGAACGTCTGCGCACGGAGCTTCCTCCGGTCAGGAGAGGGCGGCCTGCCCGGTCGGCAGGCCGGCGAACAGGGAGCGCACCCAGGCCAGTTGTTCCGCCCGGTGGTGCTCGGTGCCGCCCTCGTGGCCGTTGAACTCGTAGACCCGCACGTCCTTGGGGCCCGCGTAGCGGTGGTAGGCCGTGAAGCAGGTGGAGGGCGGACAGATCTCGTCCATCATCGCGATGGAGAACAGCGCGGGCGCGGTCGCCCGGGTGGCGTGGTGCGCCGCGTCGAAGTACGACAGCGTGCGGAAGACGGACGCGGTGCGGTCACGGTGGAGCTGGAGGTAGGCGGCGATCTCGGTGTACGGCGGGGCTCCGGCGATCCGCGCGGCCCGGGGGATGTTGCAGAGGAACGGCACGTCCGGCATCACCCCGGCCAGCCCGTCCACCAGCCCGGCGACCGCCAGCGCGATACCGCCGCCCTGGCTCACCCCGGTCACCACGACGCGGGCGGGATCGACCTCGGGGTGCTCGCGCATCGCCTCCACGCAGCGCACCGCGTCGGTGAACACCCGCCGGTAGTAGTACGTTTCGGGGCTCTCGACGCCCCGGGTCAGGAAGCCCGGCACGGTCCCGGACGCCCCGGGGTCGGTGTCGGCGGTGACCCCGCCCGCCGCCGACCAGCCCTGCCCCCGGGTGTCCATGACCAGGTGCGCGTATCCGGCGCAGGCCCAGGTCAACTGCTCGTGCGCCAGCCCCCGTCCGCGCCCGTAACCGAGGAACTCCACGACGCAGCCCAGTGGTTCGGTGGCCCCGGCTGGCATCCGCAGCCAGCCGCGCACCGGACGGCCGCCGTACCCAGGGATGCTCACGTCGTACGTACGCACCTGTGTCAGCCCGCAGTCGACCTCCTTGAACCGCGGCTTGTCCGGTGTTCCGTCGTGGGGCGCCTCGGCGAGCGTGGCGGACCAGAAGTCGTCGAAGCCGTCCGGCAGCGGGAGTTCGGGCCGGTAGGTGAGGCAGTCCGCGAGCGGGAGATCGGCCGACGGCATGGCTGTGCCCTCCAGGGGTACGGGAAGCGGCAGGACAGAAGACGTCAGATGTCCTGGTGGCAACGGGACCCTAGAGAGCTTCGCGGCCGGGCGTCAAGGGTGGGGCGGGGGAGGGGCTCCCGCCCCGGGGTGGGGCGGGACGGGGCGTCCCCGGTCAGACCTGGTCCGCCCCGCGCGCCCTGGCCTCGGCGATCCGCCGCCTGACCGGTGCGTAGTGCTCGCCGAGGGCCTTGAGGAACGCGCTGATGTCCCCGGCCCGGGCCGCGTCCACGATGTTCTGGTGGGCGGTGATCGTCTCCGTCTCGTCGGCGTGGGTGAAGCCGTCCAGATGCGGCGCGACGATCGTGTACACGTCCCAGAAGGCCATCGACAGCTGGCCGATCAGCTCGTTGCCGAGGGGGGCCACGAGCAGCGCGTGGAAGGCCCGGTCCGCCGCCACGAAGCCGTGCCCGTCGCCCACCCCGGTGGCCCGCATGGTCCCGACCAGGCCCTCCAGGGTGTCGAGCTGCTCCGCGCTCAGCGAGGAGACGATCCGGTCGGCCATGCCCCGCTCGAAGAGCTCCCGCACGTCCACGAGGTCGGCCATCACCTGGAAGTCGTCGTCGGGGGAGAGCAGCCCGCGGAAGGTCAGGCTCTCCACCAGCGCGGACAGGCTGAGCCGGCCCACGTACGTTCCGTGGCCGTGGCGCACCTCCACGATGTCCAGGGCGTCGAGGATCTTGACGGCCTCCCGGACGCTGGAACGGCTGGCGCCCAGCGCCTCGCACAGGGCCGGCTCCGTCGGCAGCGGGTCCCCGGGGCGCAGCCGCTCGTCGAGGATGTAGCGCTTGATGCCCTCGACGACTTCCTGCCGCAACAGGGTGCGACCGGGTCGTGTGCCGGACATATCTGAACTCCCCACCTCTTGACCCCTCTCGATTGTCAAGCTACGTTCCCACGCTATCAAGGCATCAGACATCTGACGTCTGACGCTCGGCGGTTCATCGGTCCCCGACAGCCGTCGAAACAGCCCTTTCCTCATCCATCCCCCACCCCTCACGTCCCTTGGAGGACCCGTGCCCGAGCTGAGGCCAGCCGGCGTCGAGCGCCGCACCTTCCTGCGTTACACCGGCGTCATCGGCGCGGCCGCCGCCATCACGGCAAGCCTTTCCGCGTGCGGTGGACCCTCCTCGACCGCCGACGGCGCGGCGGGCAAGGGCGATGGCAGCGGCACCATCGAGGCCGGTCTCTCGTACCCCCTGTCGACCGGGTTCGACCCGATGATCACCTCGGGCGCCACGCCGTACGCCGCCAATATGCACATCTTCGAGGGCCTCGTGGATCTCGATCCGGCAACACTCGTGGCCGCGCCCGCGCTCGCCACGGAGATGCCGAAGAAGATCAACGCCACCACCTACCGCGCCACCCTGCGGGACGGCGCGACCTTCCACGACGGCTCCCCGGTCACCGCCGAGGACGTGGTCTTCAGCTTCGAACGCATCCTGGACCCGAGGAACTCCTCGCTGATGGCGCAGTTCGTGCCCTTCATCGACACGATCACCGCCGTCGACACCAAGACGGTCGAGTTCAAGCTCAAGTACGCCTTCGCGCTCTTCCCCTCCCGCATCGCCGTCGCCCGCATCGTGCCCAAGAAGATCGTCGAGGCCGACGTCAAGGGATTCGACGCCAAGCCCGTCGGCTCGGGCCCCTACAAGTTCATCTCGGCCACCCGCGAGGACAAGATCGTCTTCGAGAAGTACGACACGTACAACGGCCCCCACCCCGCCAAGGCCAAGAAGATGATCTGGCGGCTGATCGCGGACCAGTCGGCCCGCGTCAGCGCCATGCAGTCCGGCCGCGTCCAGGCCATCGAGGACGTGCCCTACATCGACGTCGCCGGACTCGCCGCCACGGCGAAGACCGACTCCGTGCAGTCCTTCGGCCTGCTCTTCCTGATGTTCAACACCGCCGACAAGCGGTTCGCCGACAAGCGGGTCCGCCAGGCCCTGCACTACGCGCTGGACACCGAGAAGATCATCAAGACCGCCATGGTCGGCAACGCGTCAGCCGCCACGGGATACGTCCCCGCCACCCACCCCGAGTACCACAAGGCCGCCACGGTCTACACCCACGACGTGGCCAAGGCGAAGAAGCTGCTCGCCGAAGCCGGCGTGAAGGACCTCAAGTTCACCGTCCTGACCACCGACACCGGCTGGGTCAAGGACATCGCCCCCCTGCTCAAGGAGAGCTGGGCGGCGGCGGGCATCGAGGCGAAGCTCGACATCGCCCAGTCCGCGGCCCAGTACGCCAAGGTCGACACGGGCAAGTACGAGGTCCTGGTGGCCCCCGGCGACCCGTCCGTCTTCGGCAACGACGTCGACCTCCTGCTGCGCTGGTTCTACTACGGCCTCTGGCCCGAGACCCGCTACAACTGGAGCAAGAGCGCCGAGTACAAGAAGACCAAGCAGCTCCTCGACAAGGCGGCGCAGTCCGCCGACGAGGCCACCCGCAAGCAGCTGTGGGGCGAGGTCACCGACCTGATCGCCGACGAGGTCCCGCTCTACCCGATCCTCCACCGCAAGCTGCCCACCGCGTGGAACGACAAGGCCCTCACCGGCTTCAAGCCGCTCCCCACCACGGGCCTGTCCTTCGTGGACGTCGGCCGCGCCTGACGCCCACCGGTCCGGGCCGCCGCCTCCCCGGCGGCCCGGACCCGCTGTCCGCCCAATCGCAAGGAACCCGACGATGGTTGCTTTTCTCCGGCTCGCGCTGCGCCGCGTCGCGATGATGCCGGTGATGATCCTCGGCATCGCACTGCTGGTCTTCGTGGTGCTGCAGTTCTCGCCGGCCGACCCGGCCCTCAACGCGCTCGGAGAGGGCGCCTCACCCGAGGCCAGAGAGGCCTTCGCCGAGGCCAACGGGCTCAACGACCCGCTGCCGATCCGCTACTTCGACTTCCTCGGCCAACTGCTCCACTTCGACCTCGGGATGACCGTCCCGCCGAGCCAGCCCGTGATCGACCGCATCACCGCGGCCTTCCCGCTCACGCTCCAGCTGACGATCCTCGGTCTGGTCATCGCCGTCGTCCTCGCCGTCGTCGGCGGCGTCCTGGGCGCCATGTACCGCGACCGCTGGCCCGACCAGCTCTTCCGGATCCTGTCCATGGCCGGGGTCGCCGTCCCGTCGTTCTGGCTCGGCGTCCTGCTCATCCAGCAGTTCGCCCTGAACACCCGGATCTTCCCGACCGGCGGATACACCAACCCCGCCGACTCGTTCAGCGGCTGGCTCACCACCATGGCCCTGCCCGCCGTCTCACTCGCGGTGCCCGTCGCGGCGTCGCTCGCCCGCCTGGTCCGCACCTCGATGGTCGCCGAACTCGACCGCGACTACGTCCGTACCGCCCAGGGCAACGGCCTGCCGGTCTTCCTGGTGATCCGCTCGGTCCTGCGCAACGCGCTCGTCACCCCGCTCACCGTGCTCGGCGTCAAGGTCGGCTACCTGCTCAGCGGCGCCGTCGTCATCGAGGCGATCTTCGACCTCCCCGGCATGGGCAAACTCATCCTCGAAGGTGTCACCGGCGGCGACGTCGCCCTGGTGCAGGGCACCGTACTGACCATCGCCATCGCCTTCCTGGTGGTCAACGTCATCGTCGACCTGCTCTACCTGCTGGTCAACCCGCGCATCAGGACGGTGTGACATGTTCGCCACGGGCCGACTGGCCAAGAAGCTCTCCCGACCGGGCATCGCCTTCCGCGCCCTCCCGGTCACCTCACGCGTCGCCCTCGGCGTCCTGATCGTCGTCCTCCTCGGCGCCGTACTCGCCCCGCTGCTCACCCAGGACCCGCTCACCACGGGCACCCCGGTCCAAGCACCCAGCGGCGACCACTGGTTCGGCACCGACCGCGCGGGCCGCGACGTCTTCGCCCGCGTGGTCCACGGATCGCGCTACTCCCTGATCATCGGGCTCGGCGCCACCGCCGTCGCCCTGGTCGCCGGGGCCGTGCTCGGCTCGCTCGCCGCCACCTCGCGCAAGCTCGGCGACGAATCGGTCATGCGCACCCTCGACGTCGTGATGTCGTTCCCGCCGATCGCCCTCGCGGCCGTCCTGGTTGCCGTCTTCGGCACCAGCATCCCCGTCATCATCTTCACCATCGCCTTCGTCTACACCCCCTCCCTGGCCCGCGTCGTACGCGCCAACGTCCTCGCCCAGTACGGAGAGGACTACGTCGCCGCCGAGAAGGTCATCGGGGCCCGGCGCGGCTACATCGTGCTCCGCCACGTCGCCGTCAACTGCATGGCCCCCGTCATGGTGTTCGCCACCGTCATGGTCGCCGAAGCCATCATCTTCGAGGCCAGCCTCTCCTTCATCGGAGCCGGCGTGCAGGACCCCGACCCCAGCTGGGGCAGCGTCCTCGCCTACGGACGGCAGATCCTCCTGGCCGGCGGCTGGTGGGCCACCTTCTTCCCCGGCCTGGCCCTCCTGATCACCGTCCTGGCGCTCAACATCCTCTCCGAAGGCCTCACCGACGCCTCCGCCGCGCCCAGGAGCGGCCGCGCCACCGCCCCCGCCGCCACGGCACCGGACCCCGTCGAGGCCTCCTCCACCGCCGACATCGACGCCGCCCTCGCCAAGCTCGCCCGGCACATCCACGCCACCGGGCCCACCATCACCCCGGTACCCGAGGACGCCGACCCACTCCTCGTCGTACGCGACCTGGCGATCCGCTTCCCCGACCGCTACGGCGACATCCCCGTCGTCGACAAGCTGAACTTCACCGTCCACGAGGGCGAGACCCTCGGCCTGGTCGGCGAGTCCGGCTGCGGCAAGTCCATCACCAGCCTCGCCGTCATGGGCCTCCTCGCCCGCAACGCCGAGGTCAGCGGCGAGATCCTCTACCGCGGCCGGGACCTGCTGACGCTCCCGCCCAAGGAACGCCGCGCCCTGATGGGCCCCGAGATCGCGATGGTCTACCAGGACGCGCTCTCCTCCCTCAACCCCTCCGTACTCGTCGGCACCCAGCTCAGGCAGCTGACCTCGCGCGGCGGCACCAAGACCCCCGCCGAACTCCTCGAACTCGTCGGCCTCTCGCCCGAACGCACCCTGCGCAGCTACCCGCACGAGCTCTCCGGCGGACAACGCCAGCGCGTCCTCATCGCCATGGCCCTGTCCCGCAGCCCCCGCCTGCTGATCGCGGACGAACCGACCACCGCCCTCGACGTCACCGTCCAGGCCCAGGTCGTCGAACTCCTCATCCGGCTCCGGGACGAACTCGGCTTCGCCATGGTCCTGGTCTCGCACGACCTCGCCCTGGTCGGCGACCTCTCGCACCGGGTCGCGGTCATGTACGCGGGCCGGCTCGCCGAGGTCGGTGACACCCGGTCCGTCCTCACCGACCCCGCCCACCACTACAGCCGCGGCCTCCTCGGCTCCGTCGTCTCCCTGGAGGCCGGCGCCGAGCGGCTCCACCAGATCCGCGGCGTCGTCCCGGCCCCCCAGGGCTTCGGCGAGGGATGCCGCTTCGCCGGCCGCTGCGGCGCCGCGACCGAACTCTGCCGCACCACGACACCGGCACTCACCGGGCGCGGCACCACGAAGGACCACGGCTTCGCCTGCCACCACCCGGCCGAAGCCGCCGCACAGCTGGAAGGGAGCGCCCTGTGATCAGGCTCGACGGCGTCCACGTACGCCACAAGGCACGCAGCGGAGGCCTCTTCAGCCGCGACGCCGTCCACGCGCTCACCGACGCCACCCTGGAGGTCAAGCGCGGCGAGATCGTGGGCCTGGTGGGGGAGTCCGGCTGCGGCAAGTCCACCCTCGCCCGCGTCCTGACCGGACTCCAGAAGCCCACCGAGGGCCAGGTCCTCTTCCACGGCCGCGACCTGTGGGAGATGACGGGCGCCGAACGGCGCAACGACTTCGGCTCGGCCGTCGGCGTGGTCTTCCAGGACCCCTCCACCGCCCTCAACCCGCGCCTCACGGTCCGCCAGATCCTGCGCGACCCGCTCGACGTCCACCGGCGCGGCACCCGGGAGGCGCGCGAGGCCCGCGTCGAGGAACTGCTCGACCTGGTCGGCCTGCCCGGCCACACCCTCGCCGCCCTGCCCGGACAGCTCTCCGGCGGACAGCGCCAGCGCGTCGCCATCGCCCGCGCCCTGGCCCTCGAACCGGAACTGATCGTCGCCGACGAACCGACCTCCGCGCTCGACGTCTCCGTACGCGCCCAGGTGCTCAACCTCCTCGTGGACCTGCGCGAACGCCTCGGCCTCGGCATGGTGTTCATCTCGCACGACATCCAGACCGTGCGCTACCTCGCCGACCGCATCGCCGTCCTCTACCTCGGCCGCGTCGTCGAGGAGGGCCGGGCGGACGACGTCGCCGGTGAGCCCAGCCACCCGTACACCGAGGCACTGCTCTCCGCGACCCCCAGCCTGCTGGAGGCGACCCAGCGCATCGTGCTCACCGGCCCGGTGCCCTCCGCCACCAACCCGCCGCCCGGCTGCCCGTTCAGCACCCGCTGCTGGAAGGCCGACGCGGAGTGCTCCACGGCCTTCCCCGTGGAGACCACCGGGCCCGGCGGACACCGCTGGCACTGCGTCCACCCCCAGACCTCCGCGTCCCCCGCCGGGGACGGGACCCCCGTACCGCCCGCAAGGAGCACCGCATGACCGCCCCCACCACCACCTACTCCGGAGTGATCCCGCCCGTCGTCACCCCGCTCACCGCGGACGGCGAGCTCGACCGGGCCTCCCTGGAGCGGGTCGTCGGCCATCTCCTCGACGGCGGTGTCAGCGGCCTCTTCGCCCTCGGCAGCTCCGGCGAGACCGCCTACCTGACGCCCGGCCAGCAGGACGAGGTCATCAAGGTGATCACCTCGGCGGCGGCGGGCCAGGTGCCGGTCCTGGTCGGAGCCATCGAGACCACCACCAACCGGGCCGTCGAGCGGGCCCGCGCCGCGGCCGCCCTGGGCGCCGACGCGGTCGTGGCCACCGCCCCCTTCTACACGCGCACCCACGCCACCGAGATCGACCGACACTTCCGGGACATCGCCGCGGCCGTGGACCTGCCGCTCCTCGCGTACGACGTGCCGGTCTGCGTCCACACCAAGCTGGACCCGGAACTCCTGCTGCCGCTCGCCGCGGACGGCGTGCTCGCGGGGGTCAAGGACTCCAGCGGGGACGACGGTTCCTTCCGCCGGCTGGCCATCGCGGCGCGGGACCTGCCGGGCTTCTCCGTCCTGACCGGCCACGAACTCGTCGTCGACGCGATGATGCTGGGCGGCGCCGACGGTTCCGTCCCCGGCCTGGGCAATGTGGACCCGCACGGCTATGTACGGCTGCACGAGGCCGCCGTGCGCGGTGACTGGGCCGCCGCCACGGCCGAACAGGACCGGCTCGTCGGGCTGTTCGAGATCGTCACGGCCGCCGCGCCGGGCACCTCCTCGGCCACGGCGGCAGGGCTGGGCGCGTTCAAGACGGCTCTGATGCTGCGGGGCGTCATCGCGACCAACGTGATGAGCCCGCCGATGCGCCGGCTGGACGCCGCGGAGACGGTGAAGATCGCCGCGTACCTGGACCGCGCGGGACTCTCCCGCGTGTAAGAAGGACACACACGAGGGCCCCTGGCGGTGTCGGTCACCGCCGGGGGCCCTCGTATGTGTACCCGGAGCGGGTGCTACCGGCCGCGCGTGACACGGGTGCGGCGCATCAGCACCGCCCCGCCCAGCAGCAGCGCGGCGCTCGCACCGGCGGCGATGCCGATGTCACCGGCGCCGGTCTCGGCGAGCTGGGTGTCCGGGGTGTTCGGGGTGTTCGGGGTGTGGGCCGGCGGCTCCTGAACCGGAGTCTCCTTCACCGGCGGCTGCTCGGCCGGCGGCTCCTCGGTCGGCGGGACGACCGTCGGGGGCTGCTCGGCCGGCGGCTCCTCGACCGGGGGCTGGACCGGCGGGTGGTGGTGCGTGGGACCGCTGTCGTTGACGCAGGTGTTGCCGAAGACCGGGTTCAGCAGGCCGACGACGTCCACGGAGTTGCCGCAGGCGTTCACCGGGACGTCGATCGGCGCCTGGACGGCGTTGCCGGAGATGACCCCGGGCGAGCCGACGGCCTCGGCCTCGGCGTTCGCGCCGGAGCCGCCCTGCCCGTGGTGGTCGTCGCCCGAGTCGACGTTCGCGCAGGTGTTGCCGAAGGCGGGGTTCAGCAGAGCGATCACGTCCACGGTGTTCCCGCAGAGGTTGACCGGGACGTGGACCGGGACCTGCACGGCGTTGCCCGACCCGACGCCCGGCGAGCCCGCGGCGATGCCGTCGGCCGAGGCGTCGGCGTGCGCGTAGCCCCCGGCGGCGGTCAGGATGCCCGACGCCGCCGCCATGACGATCATGCTTTTATTCAGAACCTGTCGCATTACTTGCCCTTCTTCGGGAAATTCGCGCGGGCGGTGACCCGGATGGAACGTAGCCATTCCATATACGCGGACGCACTCCTAACGACGAGGTGGTTACGGGGGAAACTTGGAGAACGGTGGAAATTTTGTAATCACCCGAAAGGGTCACGCACATCCGTTCGCGCGCCGGGACGCGATGCGGCATTCGGGTGAACGGGGGGAACCAAAAGCCGTTCGGCGAGTTGATCAGGACGCTCCGCCACGGGGCACTCGGTACGAGAAGGGTTAATCGTGATCAAGAAGGTTCTGGCAACGGGCGCCGTCGCCGCCTCCGTCCTCGGTCTCTCGGCGACGAGCGCCATGGCCATCGGTGACGACATGGGCACCACCGTCGTCAACGGCAACGGTGCCGAGTCGGAGTACGGCAACTCCGCGACCAAGGGCGACATGAGCCCCCAGCTCAGCCTCGTCCAGGGCTCGCTCAACAAGCCCTGTGTCGGTCTGCCGCTCAAGGCCAACGTCGGTTCGCTCATCGGGCTCGTCCCGATCACGGTCCAGGACGTCAACGTCCTGTCGAACCCGCAGAACCAGCAGTGCACCGACAACTCCACCCAGGCCAAGGGCGACGAGCCGCTGTCGCACATCCTGGACGACATCCCGGTGCTCTCGGGCAACGGTGCCGGCAACCGCTGATCCGGCCACCACGACCGGTCCGGGCCGCCGACACTCCTCCATCGTGCGGTCCGGGCCTGTGTCATTCGGGCGGACTTCCGGGAAACCTCCCCCATAGAGTTTCGCCGCCGCCCGTCAATCGTTACGGATTACAGCTCCGGAGTCACGAGCGCATTTCACGACAGCGCGCTCGTGCGGCACGAAAGACGTGACCGCTCAGGACTCCGCAGCAGAAAGGGACGAAAGTGAAGTACACCAAGGTTGCCGCAGTCGCCGCCGGAACCCTCATGGCGCTGGGCGTGGCCGCGCCGGCCATGGCCGACTCGGGTGCCGAGGCCGTCGCGGCCCACTCCCCGGGCGTGCTGTCCGGCAACGTCGTGCAGGTTCCGATCCACATCCCGGTGAACGTCTGCGGCAACAGCATCAACGTCATCGGTCTGCTGAACCCGGCCTTCGGGAACACCTGCATCAACGCCTGACCGGCTCACCGGCCCCGCCGGTCGCTCGTCATGCGAGGCCCCGGACCGCTCGCGCGGTCCGGGGCCTGCCCGTGTGGTCCGGAGACCTCCTTCGCCCCGTTCGCACGGGAGTGCGCCGAATTCCGTCGAAAAAATACCGCGTCGCACAGTTTCCGGTGCCCCCGTGAATCGTTATGCCTGGTGAAAGCGGTGGACGTCACAGGCTCAGAAGGCTTGTGCGGCGCGGGAACGCGACCGGAAACCATGCCGCTGCAAGAAGGGAATCCGAAAGTGAAGTACGCGAAGACCGCCGCGTTCGTCGCCGGCTCCGTGGTCGCACTCGGGACGGCCGCACCCGCCTTCGCTGCTCCCGCGACCTCTCCCACGCTCAGTCTCACCACCGGCGTGAACCATCTGATGGCCAGCACTCCGCAGGTCTTCGACCCGGTGGTGGACACGGTGGGCGGTGCGACCCGGAAGGTCCACGAGGACGGCACCGTGGCGAGGCTGGCGGACCAGGCGACCGGTGTGGCGGCCGAGGCCGCCCCGCTGCTCGGCGGTCTGCCGGTCGGTGGCTGACCGGTCCGTACCGCGAAAGTTCTCTCCATTCAGCGCATTTTCTCCGGTGCCCGGTCCGACGCGTTCCCTGGTCGGCCGGAGAACACAGCACCGTTCGAGTGAAGTGGCACAACCGCGTCCATCCGTGAGGAATGTGTTCGGCATGCTCCGCAGCGGTGGGCAACAGGCAATCCAGAAGGGCTAGTTCATGATCAAGAAGGTTCTGGCGTCGGCGGCCATGGCCGCCTCCGTCGCAGGCGTCTCCGCCGTCGCGGCCCCCGCGGCCATGGCCACGGGCAACGACATGGGGACCACCGCGGTCAACGGCAACGGTGCCGTGCAGTACTACGGCAACAGCAGCACCTCGGGCGACATGAGCCCCCAGATCGGTCTGATCCAGGGCTCGTTCAACAAGCCCTGCATCGCGCTGCCCGCCAAGGCCAACCTCGGTTCGCTCATCGGTCTCGTGCCGATCTCGGTCCAGGACATCAACGTCCTGTCCTCGCCGCAGAACCAGCAGTGCACCGAGAACTCCACCCAGGCGAAGGGTGACGAGGCTCTGTCGCACATCCTGAACGACATCCCGATCCTGTCGGCCAACGGCGCGGGCAACAACTGACAGCGGGCGGTTCCGGCTCCCCGCCGGTGACGCCCCGGGACCCGTCCAGTTCCCAGTGGGCGCCACCGGCGGACCGGACCGCCACCTGTGCGCGGAGCGACCGGGGCCGGCCCGCCGAGCCGGTGGACCGGCCCCGCCGCGCCCCTTCGTGTGCGTCTTCTCGCCGGTCGGGTAACCCGATCGTGCGGACATTGGTCCGATTGCCGCACGTGCGGTCGGCAACTCCCGCTCGGTCGGGTAGTGCCACCTCATGGACCAGTACGACAGTCAGCCCCGGCGCGGCCACGACGGAACGCCCGACCACTCCACGCCGACCCCGATCTACGACCGGCTGCTGGCCGAGTGGCGGGAGGCGGGCAGGAGTGCCGCCGAGCGGGAAGCGGCGGTGGCGCCCGGGAGCGTGCGGGTCTTCGTCCCGGCGGCCCGCAGGACGTAAATCCGCTTCTGCGGCGGAACGTCTACCTCTCACCCCATCGAATCCGTTCGAGTGGTGGAGCAGAACCTCGGCCTCCGACCGCGGTTATCAGTCCGTCCCACAAGGGACGCGTGGAAAGGTGAAGCGTAATGAAGAAGATGATGGCCGGCGCGGCCGTGGCCGTGTCCCTGATCGGCGCCTCCGCCGCTGCCGCCCCCGCGGCCATGGCGATCGGCAACGACCACGGGACGACCGTCGTGAACGGCAACGGTGCCTCGACGGGTTCCGGCAACTCCGTGACCAAGGGCGACCAGAGCCCGCAGCTCAGCCTGGTCCAGGGCTCGCTGAACAAGCTCTGCCTCGGTGTCCCGGCGAAGGTCAACGCCGGTTCGCTGATCGGCCTCGTGCCGATCACGGTCCAGGACGTCAACGTCCTGGCGAACCCGCAGAACCAGCAGTGCGCCGACAACTCCACCCAGGCCAAGGGTGACGAGCCGCTGTCGCACATCCTGGACGACATCCCGGTGCTCTCGGGCAACGGCATCGCCAACAACTGACGCACGGCGGGGTGCGGCCGGCCTCGGCCGGCCGCATTCCCCGGTACGGCACCGTCACGACGATGCCCACCACTCCACGGGGGGTGGTGGGCATCGTCGTGTGTGCGGGGCCGGGCGGGTCAGCCCAGGCTGCGGACCGGCAGGAGGCAGTGGGCCGACGTCCCGACGACCTCGGGATCGCAGACGAAGGACCGCAGCGACTCCTCGCTGACCGGCTGCCCCGGGACGGCCGCGGGCCACGGACGGGTCGCGAACATCCCGTGCACGGTGCCCTCGGCCCGTGCGGCGGCCAGCCATTCACGCGGCACCGTGTACTGGGCGGTGAAGTGAGGCAGCGTCAGAACCGCCTGGCCCGCCTGCACGAGGAGCTTCACCGGAAGGTTCGGCGACTCCGAGGCGTCCAGCGTCTCGCCGCCCACCCGCAGCCCACTGCGTTCGAGGGCCGTACGCATGGCCCTCTCCCCGGCCTCCGGGCCGTCCTGCCCGTCGCCGAGCGAGTAGGTGAGCAGGAAGGCGACATCGCGGTCCCCGGACGGGTGCTCGCCGCTCCAGCCGAGGAGGATCTGGGTGCCCAACTGGGCTTGTGTGAACGTGCCGGTGGCGGTCTGGGGTGTGGTCATGTCCGGCACCCTAATGGTCCGGAACCGCCCGTCCCGCACTCGTATCACCTGATCGAGGGAGATCTGCCGGAATCTCCGGTGAACCGTGGGTCAGGGGAGGGTGACGGCAAAACCCGTTGACGCCGACGGAGGGCTTCCCGCTAGGGTGTGCGGAGTCGGCCGAGGCGGCTGGAAGCCGCAGAAGCGGACCGGAGCCGCCGAGATGTGTCGAGTGCCAGGAATCAGGAGGTGAGGACATTGATGTCTGTCGTCGCGATGGGCGCTGCCCACGACCCGAAGAACATCGTTCCCACCCCTGTGGCCGCCGGCTGACCCGAACCTTCTTCCGCGCACGAGAACGCGCGCTGCCGGGGCCACCCTTGTGAAAAGGGTATCCCTTGTCTTTCCTCCCTTCCCGCCTCTCCTCCCCGTCCCACCCGCTGGTCCCGTACGGCTGGGACGCGGACTGGGCCGCCGCCTTCGCCCCGCACGCCGAGCGGGGACTCCTGCCAGGACGGGTGGTGCGGGTGGACCGCGGCCGGTGTGACGTGGTCACCCCGGACGGCACCGTCCAGGCGGACACCGCGTTCGTGGTGCCCCGCGACCCCATGCGGATCGTCTGCACCGGCGACTGGGTGGCCGTCGACCCCGGCGGCGACCCGCGCTTCGTGCGCACCCTGCTGCCCCGGCGTACCGCCTTCGTACGCTCCACGTCCTCGCAGCGTTCCGAGGGCCAGGTCCTCGCCACCAACGTCGACCATGTCGTCGTCTGTGTCTCGCTCGCCCTCGAACTCGACCTCGGCCGGCTGGAACGCTTCCTCGCGCTGGCCATGTCCAGCACCGCCGGAGCCGCGCTGCTCCACGACGGTACGGGCGCCCCGCGGCACGAGGTACGGCCGGTCGTCCTGCTCACCAAGGCCGACCTCGTCCCGGACGCCACCACGCTGACCCAACTGGTCCAGGACGTCGAGCGCGGCGCCCCCGGCGTGCCGGTGCTGCCCGTCAGTTCCGCCACCGGCGAGGGCGTCGACGTGTTCCGCGCCGTCGTCGCCGACGGCACCAGCGTGCTGCTGGGGACCTCCGGCGCCGGGAAGTCCACCCTCGCCAACACCCTGCTCGGCGAGGAGGTGATGGACGTACAGGCGGCCCGCGATGTGGACGGCAAGGGCCGGCACACCACCACCACACGCAACCTCCTCGTGCTGCCGGGCGGCGGCATCCTCATCGACACCCCGGGGCTGCGGGGGGTCGGCCTCTTCGACGCGGGGGCAGGCGTCGGGCAGGTCTTCTCCGAGATCGAGGGGCTGGCCCGGGAGTGCCGCTTCCACGACTGCGCCCACGACGGCGAGCCGGGCTGCGCGGTGCTGCGCGCCGTCGAGGACGGCACCCTGCACGTCCGGCGGCTGGACAGCTACCGCAAGCTGCTCCGCGAGAACCGCCGGATCGCCGCCAAGACGGACGCCCGGCTGCGCGGCGAGGCACGGCGCGAGTGGAAGCGCCGCGGCGCGGAGGGCAAGGCCGCCATGGACGCCAAGCGGGGCCGCTTCCGGTAGCGGGCGCGCGGGCCGGGCGCGACGTCCGAAAACCGCGAGTGCGGCGCCCCGGCGGGGGCGCACACTGGACGGTGTGATGGACGAACGGACCAGGTACGAGGCGGTGAGCAGCCGCGACGCGCGCTTCGACGGAGTGTTCTTCTTCGCCGTGGCGACCACCGGCATCTACTGCCGGCCGAGCTGCCCCGCCGTCACCCCCAAGCGGGAGAACGTGCGGTTCTACCCGACCGCCGCGGCGGCGCAGCGCCACGGTTTCCGTGCGTGCCGGCGCTGCCGCCCGGACGCCGTGCCCGGCTCCGCCGAGTGGGACGTCCGCGCCGACGTCGTGGGACGGGCCATGCGGATGATCGGCGACGGGGTGGTGGACCGGGAGGGCGTCCCCGGCCTCGCCGGCCGGCTCGGCTACAGCACCCGCCAGGTGCAGCGCCAGCTCACCGCCGAAGTGGGCGCGGGCCCGGTCGCGCTGGCCCGCGCCCAGCGCGCCCACACCGCACGCGTCCTGCTCCAGACCACCGGTCTGCCGGTCACGGAGATCGCGTTCGCGTCGGGCTTCGCGAGCGTGCGCCAGTTCAACGACACGATCCGGCGGATCTACGCCCGTACCCCCAGCGCGCTGCGCACCGAGACCGGGACGGGACGGGGCGCGGGCACGTCGGCGGGGCGCGGGGCGGGTGTCCCGCTGCGGCTGGCCCACCGGGGTCCGTACGCGGCGCGGGAGGTGTTCGACCTGCTGGCGGCCGAGGCGGTGCCGCTGGTCGAGGAGGTCGGTGGCGCGCCCGGCTCCCGTACCTACCGGCGCACCCTGCGGCTGCCGTACGGGACGGGCGTCGCGGCCGTCGACGAGGCGTCCGCCGGGCCGTGGCTGGAGGCCCGGATCCAGCTCACCGACCTGCGCGACCTGACGACCGCCGTGCGGCGGCTGCGCCGTCTCTTCGACCTGGACGCCGACCCGTACGCCGTGGACGAGGCCCTGGGCGCCGATCCGCGGCTGGCCCCGCTCGTCGCCGCCCGGCCGGGGCTGCGCTCGCCGGGGACCGCAGACCCGCAGGAGTTCGCGGTGCGCGCCCTGGTGGGCACGGCGGGCGCCGGAGCGCTGGTGGAGCGGTTCGGCAAGGCCCTGGACGTGCCCTGCGGCGGGCTCACCCACCTCTTCCCGGAGCCGGACGCGCTGGCCGACGGCGCCGATGACCCCGCGCTCCGGGAGCTGGCCGGGGCCCTGGCGGACGGTACGGTGCCGCTGGACGCCGGCGCCGAGCGGGACGAGGCGGAAGACGCCCTGCGGCGGTTGCCCGGGACCGGCGCGGTGACCGCGGCGCTGATCCGGATGCGCGGCCTGGGCGACCCGGACGTCGATCCGTGGGGGATGCCGGGGACGGAGCACCTGCGCCCGTGGCGTTCGTACGCCGTACGGCATCTGCGGCCGCTGGACCGAGGGGGACGGATCAGGGCCGCTCCTCCTCCAGACCCCAGCTGTGGATCTTCTTCGGGTGGATCCGGATCAGCTCGTCGCTGAAGTGCGCGCCGAGGTCGTGCGGCCCGATGAGGAGTTCGGCTTCGCCCCGGATGTCGACGCCCCGCACCGCCCACGGCCGCAGACTGACGATGTCGTCGACGACCAGGGCCACCTTGGGGTTGGCCTGGAGGTTGCGCCACTTCTTCGTCTTCCCGAGGGTGTAGCCGCCGACCAGGATCGTGCCGTCCGGCTGCGGGAAGAAGCCGACCGGGTTGGCCTGCGGTTGCCCCCGCCGGTCCACGGTGGCCAGCCTGCCGAGCCGCTGGGAGCCGAGGTACGCGCGCTCGGCCTCGCTGAATTCGGTCATGGGACCAGCGTCACACGGAGGCGTGGGCGCGCACATCGGGCGGGCGTCCCGCGCCGGTGAGCGCCCTGTGCCGGTGGGCGCTCTGTGTGGTGGTCGCCTTGTGCGGTGGTGGCCCTGTGCCGGTGGTGGCCGCTGCGCCGGGGGTCGTGGTTCCGCCCGCCGCTCAGGCCCAGATCAGGGCGCCCAGCCAGACGCCCACCGGCAGCAGGCAGCAGTAGAGCTCCACGAGCACCGAGTAGCCGGCCGCCCGCATCACCGTTCTGACGGAGGTGCGGCCCGCGCCGTGGCCGCCCAGGCGTGTCCGTTCGGCCCCGTACAGCGCACCGACGTACCCCAGCACACCGCCGATCACCGGGACCACGAAGAATCCGGCGATGCCCGCGAGACCGGCGAGCATCAGGGTGCCGCGCGGCACCCCGGTCCGCTTCCGGCGGCGCGGGGGGAGCAGCGCCTTGAGCGCCTGGTTCAACAGGAGCAGGCCGGTCGTCCCGATCAGGACGCCCCAGGCGACCGGGGTCGGGTCCGTCAGCGCCCACCACAGCACCGCGGCCCACACGATGGCCTGTCCGGGGACGCCCGGCACCAGCACCCCGACCAGGCCGAGCAGCATCACCGCGCCGACGGCGACGAGCTGCCACACACTCATTCGACCAGCGTGCCGGAGCCCGCCCGGTCCCGCCTGTCAGCGGGGCCCGCCGTGGGCGGACCCGTGGTGCGGAGCCGAGGGGGGTGCGGGGCCGAGGTGTCACGGCCTCGCACCGAGCGGGCCGTCACGGCGGTCGGGCGCGCTCAGCGGGGGCGTCGCGTCGGTCGAGGCGCCCAGCGGGGTCGTCTCGGTCGTCTCGGCAGGCGCGCGGTCTGTTCAGCGCGGTGCGCGGGCCACCCAGCCCCGCTCGTACGCGTGCCACCCCAGCTGCAACCGGGTGGAGACACCCGTCAGCTCCATGAGCCCCTTGACCCGCCGCTGCACCGTCCGCAGGCCCAGTTCCAACTGCTTCGCCACGCTCGCGTCCGTCAGACCCGCCAGCAACAGGGACAGGATCTCCAGATCGGTGGCGTCCGGCCCCGGTCCGCTCTCCTCCCGTACGCCGCCCTCGCCCAGCCGCAACGGCATCGCGTCCCGCCACACCGCCTCGAAGAGCCCCATCAGCGACTCCAGCAGCCCGCTCGCGTGGACGACCAGCGCGGCGGGCTCCACGGCCCGGCCGGTCAGCGGCACCATCGCCAGCGACGCGTCGGCCACCACCAGCTTCGTCGGCACCCGGTCGACCACCCGGCACTGCTCGTCCCGTCCCAGCGCGGCGGACAGCTCGTCGATCCCGGACGGCAGCGACAGCACATCGCGCTCCACGACCACGCGGTAGGACACCCCGCGCATCGCCACCCGCTCCTCCGAACCGTTCTCCATCCCGGTGACCGCGACCGGTTTCCCCGTGACCAGGGCACACACCTCCGAGGTGGCGCCCAGTTGCAGCTGATGGAAGCGGTGTGCCACCGCGCTCGCCCCGGTCACCACCTCCACCAGGTCGTGCGCGGCGGGTTCGTCCGCCTCGGCCCGGTACTCCTCGGCCAGCAGCACGGACGCCAGCTCGGCCCGCTCCAGTTCGTGCCGCCGCTGGGTCAGCAGGGCCCCCAGCGCGACCCCGGGCGGCGCGGCCACCCAGCGTCCGGCCCGCGCGGAGGACTGTGCGGCGAGCCCCTGCTGTTCCAGCCCGCGCAGGGCGCGTTCCGTGTCCGCCTCGGGCAGCGCGAGCCGACGCGCGAGATCGGTGACTTCCGCCGCCCCCACCGTGACGAGCGCCCGGTAGGCCGCCTCCTGCCTCACGTCGAGACCTATCGCTGCCAGCATCTTCCGGCCCTCCCCAGGTGGTGGTCGCGCACCGCTGCGCCCGTGCGGCGGGCCGCGGTGGCGGAAAGCAGCCACGGCGTAAACCCGCCGGGCCCATCATGCCCCGTCCGACCTGACCTTCTGCCAGGGTGGCGCCACCGCGGCACCGTGGCCGGAACCGTTCGGAACCGGCCCGCAGGCGGGCTGCGGGGGCCGGCCGGTCGTCCTTCCCGTGGGGGGTGTGGACGCCCGGCAGGCTCCTGCCGACGTGTCAATTCCGGGCGCGTTTCGCGGATGACCCGTTTCCGTACGCCCGGCGCGGTGGACACTATGGGCATGAGCCAGCAGGGGGAGAAGCCCGCCGCCCATGAGGACGACTGGTGGCGTCGGCTGTACGACGAGGCCACGCCGGACACGGGCCCGAGCAGCGCGCCCGACAGTCTCGACGACCGCTTCGACTCCGCGTCGGACGCGGTGGGCGGGGCGGGCGGGGCACCGGCCGGTGACGGGGACTCTGCCCCGGGTGAGGGAGCCGTACAGGGCTCCCCGCCCCCGGGCCGGGGGCGGGTCCCGGAGGCGGGGTCCGTCCCGGACAGGGGCTCCGTCCCGGGCGAGAATTCGGTACCGGACGGCGACGGTGAATCCGGCCGGAGGCCGGGCCGGGACCGGGGCGAGGGTCCGGGACGAGGACCGGGGCGGGGCGAGCCCCTGGGGGACGGCACTGGTTCGAGTCCGGGGCCGAGTGCGGAGCAGGGCGTGGTCCCCGGCCCCGAAGCGGTTCGGGACTCCGGCCCGCTGGACCATCCGGTCAGGGGCGTGCACGTACCGGAACCCCGCCTTCCGGCGGCTGACGCGCCGGGGTCGCGTACGTCGGTGACGCCCGAGCCGGTGACGCCCGAGCCGGAGTCGCGTATGCCGTCGGTGACGCCCGCGCCGGTGATGCCCGAGCCGCAGCCCCCTGCGCCGGTGATGCCCGCGCCGGGGTCGCCCGCGCCGGAGCCGCCTGTTCCGGCCGATGAGGTGGAACGGGTCGTTCCGGGTGCCCCGCCAAGTGGCCGGGACCCGCGGTCGTCGGTCCAGGGGGAGGCCCCCGGCCGGTCGGCGGCCGACCAGGCACGACCGGCCGCTACGGCGCCGGAGCCGCCCCCTGAGCCCGGGACGGGCTACGGAGCCTCGCCGTCCGCCCCGGCCGCATGGTCCGGATCGGCCCCGCCGCCCGAGCCGGGCCCTCCGGAGGCGTCACGGGCGTCATGGGCGGCAGAGACGGCGGTGTCGGACGGCGGCGCGTCGGAGCGGGGGACGGGGTTCGGAGCGGCCTCGTCCGGTGCCCCGGTGCTGCCCGCCGCCGGGTCCGCCTGGGACCCGACGCCCGAGCCGTCCGGCGGGCCGCCCCCGCGCCCCACACCGAAGGCGGCATCCCGGGGTGACGGACCCCTGCCGCCGCCCGCCCCCGCTCAGCCTGCTCGGCCCCTCCGGCCGGAGGCCCCCTCCGCACCGGAGGTCGCCTCCGTACCGGAGCCGCCGCCTCCACCGCCCGTACCCGATCCGCGTACCACGTCACGGAAGGCCGAGACCGCGTCGTCGCCGAGGACGCGGCCACAGATCATCGCCGTGCGCCCGCCGTGGGAAGCCCCCGGCGTCCAGGAGCCGGCGCCCCTGACCTTCGCCGTGCCGCTGGCGCCCCAGCCCTCGACCGAGATGTCCGCGCCGCCGTCCGAGGCCTCGTCCGTGCCGCTGTCGGACGCGGACCGGCACGCGCCGCGCCCGCTCGTGGAGCATCTCGGGGACCGGCCGCCCACCTATGAGCCCGAGCCCGTCACGCTGCCCGCGTCCGGTGCCGACGACCTCGACGGACTCGTACCGGACACCGTGCTCGACGGCGCCCGGTACGGCACCTGGACCCTGCGGGCCACGTCCGTACGCGGGGACTCGGCGCGCTTCCGTGGCGAGCCGCGCCGAGACGCCCTGCTCACCGCGCGCTTCGGTACGGGGGACGGCGCGCTCGTCCTGGTCGCGGTGGCCTGCGGCGCGCGGGCCACCGAGCACGCCCACCTGGCCGCGGCCGACGCCTGCCGGTGGATCGGCGGTGCCGTCGCCCGCAGCCACACCCGCCTCGCCGACGACATAAGGGCCGGCCGCAGGGGCGACCTGAAATCGGGGCTGCACCGGCTCACCGACCGTACGTACGGGAAGCTGCGCGCCCGTGCCGCCGAACTCGGCCTGGAGCCGTCCGCGTACACCGCAGGGCTCCGCTGCCTGCTGCTGTCCGCGGATCCGGCCTGCCGCACGCGGGTCTTCTTCGGCGTGGGCCCCGGAGGGCTGTTCCGCCTGCGCGACGGAGCCTGGCAGGACCTCGAACCGTTCGTTCCCGCCCCGGCCGACCCGTCCCGGCCCGAAGAAGGTCCGGGGGGCGACCGGTTGACGATGGACCTCCAGATCACCACGGCCCCGCCGCCGTACGCCGGGGGCCCGGCCGCGCCGCCACCCGCCGAGCCGTTCCGCTTCCGCGCCTCGGTGGCCAGGCCCGGGGACACCCTGCTCCTCTGCGGCAACGGACTGGCCGAACCGGTGCGCGGCGCCCCGGACCTCGCCGAGGAGCTGGCCCGCCGCTGGACGGCCGGTGACCCGCCGGGGCTGCCCGCCTATCTCGCGGACGTCCAGCTACGGGTCAAGGGCTACGCCGACGACCGTACGGCCGCCGCGGTCTGGGAGGCGTAACCGCGCACACCATGGGTTGATGGACACCGGAGTCCGCCCGGCGGGCCCTCGGCCCGACGTTTCGGGCTCCGGTGCCGGGACAGCCGCATGTGTACGGAGCAGAGCAGAAAGGGTGCGCACCCATGGCCAAGCAGAACGTCTCGGAGCAGTTCGTCGACATCCTCGCGCGGGCGGGCGTCAAGCGGATGTACGGCGTCGTCGGCGACAGTCTCAACCCCGTGGTGGACGCCGTTCGGCGTAACCCGGCCATGGAGTGGATCCAGGTCCGCCACGAGGAGACCGCCGCGTTCGCCGCCGGGGCCGAAGCCCAGATCACCGGGAATCTGGCCGTCTGCGCCGGGTCCTGCGGCCCCGGCAACCTGCACCTCATCAACGGTCTCTACGACGCCCACCGCTCGATGGCCCCGGTGCTCGCCCTCGCCTCACACATCCCGTCGAGCGAGATCGGGCTCGCCTACTTCCAGGCGACGCACCCCGAACTGCTCTTCCAGGAGTGCAGCCACTACAACGAGATGATCTCCAACCCGCAGCAGATGCCGCGACTGCTCCAGACGGCCATCCAGCACGCGATCGGCCAGGGCGGCGTCAGTGTTGTCGCGATGCCCGGTGACATCGCCTCCCAGCCCGCTCCGGAGAAGTCCGTCGAGCACGCGCTGGTGACCTCGCGGCCGTCCGTACGGCCCGGTGACGAGGAGATCGACAAGCTCCGCCGCATGGTGGACGAGGCCGAACGGGTGACCCTGTTCTGCGGCAGCGGCACCGCCGGCGCGCACGCCGAGGTGATGGAGTTCGCGGAGCGGGTGAAGGCCCCGGTCGGGCACGCGCTGCGCGGCAAGGAGTGGATCCAGTACGACAACCCGTTCGACGTCGGGATGAGCGGGCTGCTCGGCTACGGAGCCGCCTACGAGGCGACCAACGAGTGCGACCTGCTCATCCTGCTGGGCACCGACTTCCCGTACAACGCCTTCCTCCCGACCGATGTGAAGATCGTGCAGGTCGATGTGCGCCCGGAGCACCTGGGCCGCAGGTCCAAGCTCGACCTGGCGGTGTGGGGGGACGTCCGCGAGACGCTGCGGTGCCTGACACCCCAGGTGAGGATCAAGGAGAACCGCAAGTTCCTCGACCGGATGCTGAAGAAGCACGCCGACGCGCTGGAGGGTGTGGTCAAGGCCTACACCCGCAAGGTCGAGAAGCACGTGCCGATCCACCCGGAGTACGTGGCGTCGGTGCTGGACGAACTCGCCGACGACGACGCGGTGTTCACGGTCGACACCGGTATGTGCAATGTGTGGGCCGCCCGCTACCTCACGCCCAACGGCAAGCGCCGGGTGATCGGTTCGTTCAGCCACGGCTCGATGGCCAACGCGCTTCCGCAGGCGATCGGCGCCCAGTTCGTCGACCCGAATCGGCAGGTCGTGTCGATGTCCGGCGACGGCGGGTTCAGCATGCTGATGGGCGACTTCCTCACCCTCGTCCAGTACGACCTGCCCGTGAAGGTCGTCCTGTTCAACAACTCCTCACTCGGCATGGTCGAACTGGAGATGCTCGTCGCCGGACTGCCGTCGTTCGGTACGACCAACAAGAACCCCGACTTCGCGGCGATCGCGCGGGCCGCCGGTGCGTACGGCGTGCGCGTCGAGAAGCCCAAGCAGTTGGAGGGCGCGCTGAAGGACGCCTTCAAGCACAAGGGGCCCGCGTTGGTGGACGTGGTCACCGACCCGAACGCGCTCTCCATTCCGCCGAAGATCAGCGCCGACATGGTCACCGGGTTCGCGCTCTCCGCCAGCAAGATCGTGCTGGACGGGGGAGTCGGGCGGATGTTGCAGATGGCCCGCTCCAACCTCCGTAACGTGCCCCGGCCTTGAGGCCGGTTGTGTGCCGCGGCCTCTGAGGTCGGCCAGTTGCCCCCTGGCCTCTGGGTCGGGGGCGTGCCCCGGCTCCGAGGGTCGGGGGCGTGCTCCGGCTCCGGGGGGTCGGAGCTGGGCCCGCCGGGATGTGCGGGGAGGGAGTCGGCGGGGTTCTCGGGTGTGTGGACAGTGAAATGACGGTCAGTCAGGTGGGCGGCGGGCGGGCGTCATGTCACCTGGTCCGCACCCTTGGCACCCCCAGAGCAATGTGACATATTACTGCCGTGCCCATCAGACAGCCTGTGGATGTCGTTGTCGTCGGGGCCGGGGTGGTGGGGGCCGCGTGTGCCTACTACGCCTCCCGGTCCGGACTGTCGGTGGCCGTCGTCGACCGGGGGCCGGTCGCCGGGGGGACCACCGGAGCGGGGGAGGGGAACCTGCTGGTGTCCGACAAGGCCCCCGGCCCCGAACTGGACCTGGCTCTGCTCTCCCTCTCCCTCTGGCGTGAGCTGGCGGAGGAGCTGCCGGAGGACATCGAGTTCGACCCCAAGGGCGGCCTCGTCGTGGCGGCGGGGGACGCGTCGCTGGGCGCGCTGTCCGCGTCGGCCGAAGAGCAGCGCGCCTCGGGTGTCGAGGCGTACCACGTCACACCCGACCGGCTGCGCGATGTCGAGCCCCACCTGGCGCCCGGCCTCGCCGGCGGGATCCTGTACCCGCAGGACTGTCAGGTGCAACCGGCCCTCGCGGCGGCCCGGTTGCTGCACGCGGCCCGTCGCGCGGGCGCGCTCTTCCTCCCCGGCGAAGAGGTGCTGGAGATATACGGGGAGCCGGGGGGCGGCGGTGTTCGCGGGGTGCGGACGTCGCGACGCGAACTGGCCGCCGCCGTGGTCGTCAACGCGGCGGGCACCTGGGGCGGTCGCGTGGCGGCCCTGGCCGGGGTTCAGTTGCCGGTGCAGCCCCGCAGAGGATTCGTCCTGGTCACCGAACCCCTGCCCCCGCTGATCCGGCACAAGGTCTACGCGGCGGAGTACATGGCGGACGTGGCGAGCGGCTCGGCGGCGCTCCAGACCTCACCGGTCGTGGAGGGCACGCCCGCCGGGCCCGTGCTCATCGGGGCCAGCCGTGAGCGGGTCGGGTTCGAGCGGACGCTGTCCGTGCCGGTGGTGGCCCGGCTGGCCGCACAGGCCTCGGCGCTCTTCCCCGTACTCGCGGACGTGCGCGTGCTCCGCACCTATCACGGGTTCCGCCCCTATCTGCCCGACCACCTCCCCGCGATCGGTCCGGACGGCCGGATGCCGGGCCTCTTCCACGCCTGCGGTCACGAGGGAGCGGGCATCGGGCTGGCACTCGCCACGGGGAGCCTGATCGCCTCCGTGATCAGCGGGGAGAAGCCCGCGCTTGATCTGGCGCCGTTCGCGCCGGACCGTTTCGACCCCCTTGTGCCATGTCACATGACGGAGGAGTGGGCCTCTTGATACGTATCCGCGTACGCACCACCGCGGGGTCCGGCGGTTCGGCCCCCGGGGCGGGCCGGCCGGGCGGTTCGGCTGGGTCGGCCGGGTCTGCCGGGGCCGCCGGGGCCGCCGGGCCAGCCGACTCCGGGGCGGGGTTCGAGTTCAGCTTCGACGGGCTGCCGGTCCGTGCCCTGCCGGGACAGAGCATCGCGGCGGCCCTGTGGGCGGCCGGCGTCCTGAGCTGGCGCACCACCCGGCTGAACGGCCGTCCACGCGGGGCGTTCTGCGGGATAGGCAGCTGCTACGACTGCCTGGCCTCCGTCAACGGCGCCCCCAACAACCGCGCTTGTCTGGTGCCGGCCCGGCCGGGCGACACCGTGACCACCCAGGAAGGGAACGGCCGTGCCTGGCTCCAGGAGTGAGGCCCGCGCACCGGCCGGCGGCCGGGCCGCCACCGGCCTCGCCGTGGTGGGGGCAGGCCCGGCGGGACTGGCCGCGGCGGTGACCGCGGCGGACCACGGGCTCGACGTGACCGTGGTGGACGCGGCCGCCGCACCTGGCGGGCAGTACTTCCGGAGCCCGCCCGAGGAGCTTGCCGCCGTCCGGCCGGGGGCGGCCCCGCGCGGGCAGCGTGGGTTCGACGACCTCCTCACCCGGCTCACCGCCCACCGCGCGACCGGCCGTGTCCGCTACCTGTCCGGACACCATGTGTGGACGGCCGCCCGTACCGGCGACGACTGGGCCCTGCACACCGTGACCGGTCAAGCCGGCGAGGGCGGGCCCATGGTCCTGACCCGGCGGATACTCCTGGCGACGGGGGCGTACGAGCGCCAACTGCCCTTCCCCGGGTGGACGATCCCTGGTGTGGTGGGCGCGGCGGGGGCGCAGGCCATGCTCAAGTCCGGACTCGTGCTGCCGGGACGACGTGTCGTGGTGGCGGGCAGCGGGCCGCTCCTACAGGCCGTGGCCGTGTCACTCGTCCAGGCGGGCGCGCGGGTTCCGGCCCTGGTGGAGGCCGCGGGCTACGGCGGGTACGCCCGTGCGCCCCGTGTACTGGCCGCCAACCCGGCTAAGTTGACGGAGGGGCTCCGTCACGGTGCGGCCCTGGCCCGCGCCGGAGTCCGTGTCATGTCACACAGCGCGGTCACCGCGGTGCACGGCGCCGACCGGGTCGAGGCGGTGACCGTGAGCCGTGTGGACCGCGACTGGCGTCCCGTACCCGGTTCGGGGCGCACCCTGGTGTGCGACGCGCTCGCCGTGGGGCACGGACTGACACCTCAGCTCGAACTCGCCGTCGAGATCGGCTGCGACACCACGGTCCGGGCCGACGGCTCACCGGCGCTGCGGCTGGACGAACGGCTGCGGACCAGCGTCGGCGGAGTCTGGGCGGCGGGCGAACCAGGCGGTATCGGAGGCGTCGGACTCGCTCTGGTCGAGGGGGAGCTGGCCGCCCACGCGGTGGCTGCCGAGGTGCGGGGTGGTCCCCTGCGGGAGACGGCCGGCCGTGTCCGGTCCCTCCTCCGGGCCCGGCGCGCGCAACGGGCCTTCGCCGAGCTGATGGGCGCGGTGCACCGGCCCGGCCCCGGATGGCGGGACTGGGCCGACGACGACACCGAGGTGTGCCGCTGCGAGGAGGTCACCGCGGGCCGGATCAGGACGGCGGTCACGGAGCTCGGCGCCTCGGACGCCCGTACCGTCAAGCTCTTCACCCGGGCCGGGATGGGCTGGTGCCAGGGACGCACCTGCGGATTCGCCGTCCATGAACTGGCCCGCTCCGACAGTGACGGGGCACGGGCGCCCACGCCCGACCGGCGCATGCCGGCCTGCCCGGTGCTCCTGTCCGCACTGGCCGGTGAGGACACCACCGCCGACCCGGAGGAGGTAGCTGGGGCTTCAGAGACACCCGGAGCCGCCGAGCCGGGCGGGAACGGTGGGAACCGGCTGCCATGAGCCTTCGCCCGTGAGCCGTCGCCCACGGGCCGATGGGCATGAGTCGGCCTTCATCGACCGAGGTCCATGAGCCGGTTTTCCTGATCCGGCGGGCCACCGGAAACCGGCCGCCGACCGGGCATCGACCGGCCGCTGACCGGGCGCCCGATCCGTGCGTCTGCCTCCCGGTTCCCGCCCTCCGCCACCCCGAGCCATCTGTGCCATGTCACATCCCTCTCTCCCTTCTCTCCTACCTTTCGAGGAGTTCAGATGCAGAAGTTCGCACACACCCGCCGCCACCCCTGGCGCGGAGTCATGGTGGCCACCCCGTTGCCTCTGCGGGACGACGACTCCATCGACTTCGACGCGTTCGCCGAGCACGTGCGGCAACTCGTCGCGGCGGGCTGCGACGGTGTGGTGCCCAACGGCTCGCTGGGGGAGTACCAGACGCTGACGGACGACGAGCGGGAGCGGGTGGTCCGGGTCGCGGTGGAGGCCGCGGGCGACGGCAGCCGAGTCATGCCGGGCGTCTCCGCCTACGGCAGCGCGGAGTCACGCCGGTGGGCCGAACAGGCCGCCGAGGCCGGAGCGGGCTCCGTCCTGCTGCTTCCGCCCAACGCCTACCGCTGCGACGAGGAAGCCGTCCGCGCCCACTACGCGGCCGTCGCCGAGGTCGGTATCCCGATCGTCGCCTACAACAACCCCTACGACACCAAGATCGACCTCGCACCCTCGCTGCTCGCCGACCTCCACCAGGCCGGCGCCGTCGTGGCCGTCAAGGAGTTCAGCGGTGACGTGCGCAGGGCGTACGAGATGGCCGAGACGGCCCCCGGACTCGACATCCTGGTCGGGGCCGACGACGTCCTGCTCGAACTCGCCCTCGCCGGTGCCGTCGGCTGGATCGCCGGCTGCCCCAACATCCTGCCGGCGTCCTGTGTCGAGCTGTACCGGGCCGCTGTCACCGGTGACATGGCAGCGGCGCTGCCCCTGTACCGCCGACTGCACCCGCTGCTGCGCTGGGACTCCAAGACGGAGTTCGTCCAGGCCATCAAGGCGTCCATGGACGTGGCCGGACGGCGCGGCGGCCCCACGCGCCCGCCCCGGCTCCCGCTGTCCGCCCCGGACCACTCCGCCGTACGCGCCACGACCGAGAAACTGCTCGCGGAGGGCCTTGCCTGATCCCCTCGGGGGTTCGAAGCCCGGAACCCCGGAGCCGCCGAGCGGAGCGGTTCCGGAGTTCCGGGCGGGCACCCGCGGGTACGGCCGGGCAAGGGCCGGGCCCGCGGCCGGGACAACCCCGGCAGACGACGATTTCCACCCATCCACGCCGTGACCGTGACCACCAGGGGGAGCCTTGCAGACCCGTCACATATTCCACGCCGTCGACTCGCACACCGCCGGCATGCCCACCCGCGTGGTCACCGGGGGCGTCGGCACCCTGCCGGGGTCCACCATGGCCGAGCGGCGGGCGTACTTCCTCGAACACCGGGACTCCGTACGCACGCTGCTGATGTACGAACCGCGCGGGCACGCCGCGATGAGCGGTGCGATCCTCCAGCCGCCCACCCGGCCCGACGCCGACTACGGCGTGCTCTTCATCGAGGTGTCCGGGTCTCTGCCCATGTGCGGGCACGGCACCATCGGGGTGGCCACCGTGCTCGTGGAGACCGGGATGGTGGAGGTCACCGAACCGGTCACCACCGTACGGCTGGACACCGCGGCCGGACTGGTGACCGCCGAGGTGCGGGTGGAGGACGGCTGTGCCGTCGCCGTGACCCTCACCAACGTGCCGTCGTTCAGCGTCGCCCTCGACCGCACCGTCGAGATCCCCGGCCACGGAACCGTGCGCTACGACCTCGCCTACGGCGGGAACTTCTACGCGATGGTGCCGCTGGCCGAACTCGGGCTGCCCTTCGACCGGTCCCGTAAGGACGACATCCTCGCCGCCGGGCTCGCCGTCATGGACGCGGTCAACGCGGCGGACCGGCCCGTCCACCCCGAGGACCCGGGCATCAACGGCCTCAAACACGTACAGCTGATCGCCCCGGGGTCCGACCACGAGCGCTCCCGGCACGCCATGGCCATCCACCCGGGCTGGTTCGACCGCTCCCCGTGCGGTACGGGTACCTCCGCGCGCATGGCGCAACTGCACGCCCGAGGACACCTGCCCCTGCACACCGACTTCGTCAACGAGTCGTTCATCGGTACCTCCTTCACGGGCCGGCTTGTGAGGGAGACGACCGTCGGGGGTCTGCCCGCGGTCGTCCCCACCGTGACCGGGCGGGCGTGGATCACCGGAACCGCCCAGTACTTCCTGGCCCCTACGGACCCCTTCCCCGAAGGGTTCCTCCTGTGAGGTGAAGGCGACCGGCGGGGACGCGACCGGCGTCGGCGGATCTCAACGGAAACGTGACATTGTATTCTGGGGTTCCGCACGGTGCTGGAGGAACAGACATGGCCCGCCTGACGTCGCTCAACGTGATCTCGGCGCAAGAGCATCTGCGTGACCAGGTCGCGAACGCGCTCAGGGCCGCTCTGATCGCCGGTGAACTCCGTCCGGGACTGATCTACTCGGCCCCGGCACTGGCCTCCGAGTTCGGTGTGTCCGCCACCCCGGTGCGCGAGGCCATGCTCGACCTGGCCCGTGAAGGACTGGTGGAAGCCGTCCGCAACAAGGGTTTCCGGATCACCGAGTTGACCGAGCAGGACCTCGACGACTTCACCGAGCTGCGGGCCATGATCGAGGTCCCGACGGTCGGCCGTATCGCCGGCATGGGCAAGACCAGGGAGCTGGAGGCGCTCCGGCCGCTGGCCTCGGCGATCGTCGACGCCGCACGCGAACACGACATCCTCGGCTACCTGGAGGCCGACCGCCGCTTCCATCTGGAGCTGCTCGCTCTGGGGGGCAACCGGCGCCTGGTCGAGGAGGTCGCCAACCTGCGGAAGCGCTCGCGGCTCTTCGGGCTCAACCGGCTCGCCGAAACAGGGCAGTTGGTCACGTCGGCGGAGGAGCACGTTCAGCTCCTCGACCTCATGGTGGCCGGGGACGCCCGGCGCGCCGAGGTCTGCATGCTGGCTCATATGTCACATGTCCGGTCCCTCTGGGCCGACGGCGACCCCACCGGGGACGCCGTCGGGCAGTCCACGGAGGGAGATGTCCCGGGGGCGGAGGCGGACGGTCCACGGGTGAGGCGCGCGTACCTGCCGCCCCAGCCGAAGGCCTGAGCAGCGGTCTGAGCCCACCGGGCCGGCCACAACCGACCGGACCCGGCCGGGCCGGCGACAACCGTCTGGCCTGCCCGGCCGGTCCCCCCCGGTCACACCGCCACCCGGTCACAGCGGTCCACCCGGTCATGGTGGGCCACTCGGCCTGAACGGGCCAGGCCCTGACCGGACTCCCCGAACCACGCGCCTGGGCTGCCCGAGCGCCCGTCCCCGCACACCCGTCCCCTCCCACACCCTGTTCCCGCACCCCCGTTCCCCGCGGGCCGTGCCCGCGGGGAACGGCGGGAATCAGGCGTCCAGCAGTGAGGCCATCCACTCCTCGACACCGTCCGCCGTGCGCGGCAACGCGGAGGACATGAGCCGGGCACCGTCCGCGGTGATCACCAGATCGTCCTCGATCCGGACGCCGATCCCGCGCAGCGCCCGGGGCAACGTCTCGTCGTCGGGCTGGAGGTAGAGCCCCGGTTCCACGGTCAGCACCTGCCCCTCCTCCAGCAGCCCGTCCGGATAGGCCTCCCTCCGCGACTCCGCGCAGTCGTGGAGGTCCATGCCGAGCATGTGCCCACTGCCGCAGAGCGTGTACCTGCGGTAGAAGCCGTTGTCCGACGCGAGCGCCTCATCGGCGGACATCCGCAGCACACCCCACTCGTGCAGCCCCTCGGCCAGCACCCGCATGGCGGCCAGATGGAAGTCGCGGAAGCGGGCGCCGGGGCGCAGAGCGGCCATCCCCGCGTCCTGGGCGGCCAGCACCAGATCGTAGACACCGCGCTGCACCGGCGTGAAGCGCCCGGACACCGGGAGCGTGCGCGTGATGTCGGCCGTGTAGAGGGAATCCATCTCCACGCCCGCGTCCAGCAACAGCAACTGCCCGTTCTCCAGGGACGCGTCGTTGCGGATCCAGTGGAGGACGCAGGCGTTCGCCCCGCCGGCCGCGATGGTGTGGTACCCGGGCCCGTTGCCTTCGAGCCGGGCGCGCAGGTTGAACACGCCCTCCACCCACCGTTCGCCCCGGGCGTGTTCCAGCGCACGGGGCAGGGTGCGCACGACGTCCTCGAACCCGGCTGTCGTCGCGTCGACCGCACGCTGCAACTCGCTCTGTTCCCAGGGGTCTTTGACGAGTCGGAGCTCGGAGAGCACGCTCGCGAGCTGAGCCGGTACCCGCCGTGCGGCAGGGCTCGCCCGGCGACCGCGCAGGGCCTCGTCGACCGCCGGGTCCACACCGTCGAGGACCCGGGTGGGCGGCTGAGGGCCCGTCAGCAGCTTCTCCCAGGCGTCCAGGGGCGCGCAGCGTATCCCGGTCATCCGGGCCGCCTCCTCCAGCTCCGGTCTGCGGCCCACCCAGAACTCCCCGTACCTGCGGTCGCGGTAGAACTCCTCGCCGGTACGCGGTGACCGGGGGCGCAGATGGAGCACCGCCTCGTGCCGCGCGTCGCCGTCGGGTTCCAGGACCAGGACATGGCCGGCCTGCTCCTCGCCGGTGAGCCCGGTGAGCCACGCGTACGCCGTGTGGGGCCGGAAGCGGTGATCGGTGTCGTTGGACCGGACGGCGAGGGCGCCCGCCGGGATGATCAGGCGCTCCCCAGGGAAGCGCGCGGCCACCCGGGCCCGGCGCGCGGGCGTCAGGTCGTGGCTGGGCACACGGGCGTCGGCGGGCAGCGGAGTGGGCGTCCACGCCGTACTCATGAAGGCGTTCAAGGCGGGTGACGACGGTAGATCGTGGCTGCTGGTGCGCGACGAGGTGAAGGTACGGGACACGGGGCGGTACTCCTCATGGCTCTGTAGGGGCACGGCGGTACGAGGTCCGGTGAACGCCTCGACCGGGCCGGTGATCCCGAGGGCGGCAACGGCCTGACGACGACGGGAAGTTGGCGCGGCGATGAATGTACGTCCAGCGGCTTCCGAAGAACATGTGACATGTGCCATTGTACAGACGCGCCGGGACGAGGTCGTGCTCATGCCACAACGTGAGTGAAGTCAGACCTGGTCCGGTCTCTCCCCGGTGCTCACCCCCACGGCCACGCGGCGTCGCGTGGCCCCCACTCCGCTGGGAGGCGGCACGTGAAGAACCGAACGGTCCGACAGAGGCAAAGAGAGAAAAAGGGAATCCGCGGCATAGGCGGTGTGGCCACCGTGCTCCTGGCCGCGTGCCTCGGCGCCGGAATGCTCACCGCACCGAGCCAGGCCGCCGAAGCGCGGTCCCCCCTGGCCGGTACGGCGACGACCGAGGGCACGCACGAGGCGGCTTCCGTACGGGAGGACGACCCCGACGGACCCAGGGCCCGCCCCGCGACCGCGCCGGTCCTCGACGCGGACCACGTCGGCACCGGGGCACTCGAACCCTCGAAACGCGCCCCGCTCTCCGCGTCGAAGGACGCGCTGCGCCGGGACTACGACACCCAGGACGCCGGGCGGCCCCGCCACCCCGCACCCTCCATGAAGGCCGCGGCAGCCGCGGAGTCCACGGCCGTGAAGTCCGCGACCACGGCGAAGTCCACCACCTCGAAGGCCACCGCCGCGCAGACCGCCACCGGTTCCGCCGCCCCGGCGTGCAAGGTCTCCGACTTCACCAGCCGCACCGGCAGCGCCCTGGTCCAGCAGATCAAGTCCTCGACCACCGACTGCGTGAACACGCTCTTCTCGGTGAAGGGCGGCGACGGCTACCAGGCCTTCCGTGAGGCGCAGATGGTCACCGTCGCCAACGCCATGCGCGACGGCTCGGCCGCCTACCCCGGCGACAGCAGCACCGGACTTCCGCAACTCGTCCTCTACCTCCGGGCCGGGTACTACGTCCAGTACTACGACCCGGCGACGGTGGGCTCCTACGGCACCGCCCTGCGCACCGCCGTCCGGGGCGGGCTCGACGCCTTCTTCGCCTCCCCGCGCTCCTCGGACGTGACCGACGCCAACGGCGAGACCCTGGCCGAGGCCGTCATCCTCATCGACAGTTCCGAGCAGAACGCCCGGTACCTGTACGTCGTCAAGCGGCTGCTGGCCGCCTACGACTCCTCGTACAACAGCTCCTGGTACATGCTCAACGCGGTGAACAACGTGTACACGGTGACATTCCGCGGGCACCAGCTCCCGGAGTTCGTCCAGGCGGTCGAGGCCGATCCCAGCCTGCTGACCTCCCTCCACGCCTTCGCCGCGGGCCATCTGAGCCTGCTGGGGACCGACCAGTCGTACCTGACGTCGAACGCAGGCCGCGAACTCGCCCGGTTCCTCCAGGAAGCCTCCCTGCGGACCAAGGTGCGCCCGCTGGTCACCGAGCTGCTCGGCCGGAGCGCGATGACCGGCCCCACCGCACCGCTCTGGGTCGGCCTCGCCGAGATGGCCGACTTCTACGACAAGGGCAACTGCTCCGCCTACGGCACCTGCGACCTCGCCGCACGCCTCCGCGCCGCCGTCCTCCCGGTCTCCTACACCTGTAGCGACAGCATCCGCATCAAGGCCCAGCAGATGACCGCCGCCGAACTCGCGGCGAGCTGCACCAGCCTGCGGGAGCAGGACGCCTACTTCCACCGCATAGCCAAGGACAACGGCCCGGTCGCCCAGGACAACAACAGCACCATCGAGGTGGTGGCGTTCGACTCCAGCACCGACTACCAGACGTACGCCGGAGCCATCTACGGCATCGACACCAACAACGGCGGCATGTACCTGGAGGGCGACCCCGCGGTCGCCGGGAACCAGCCCCGCTTCATCGCGTACGAGGCCGAGTGGGTCCGCCCGGAGTTCCAGATCTGGAACCTCAACCACGAGTACACCCACTACCTCGACGGCCGGTTCAACATGTACGGCGACTTCGACGCCGGCATCAGCACCCCCACCATCTGGTGGATCGAGGGCTTCGCGGAGTACGTGTCCTACTCCTACCGCAATGTCACATACGACGCGGCCCTGGCCCAGGCCGGAGCGCACACCTACACCCTCAGGACCCTGTTCGACACCACCTACGACAACGCCGACCAGACCCGCGTCTACAACTGGGGCTATCTGGCGGTCAGATACATGCTCCAGTCCCACCGGGCGGACGTCGACAAGCTGCTCGGCCACTACCGCACCGGTGACTGGAACGCCGCCAGGACCCTGCTCACCTCGACCATCGGCAACCGCTACGAGGCCGACTGGACGACATGGCTGACCGCCTGCTCGGCCGGTGACTGCGGCACGGTCACCACACCGTCCGCCGACGAGTGCACGGCCGCGGACGTCCGGGAGCTCGGGAAGAACTGCGGGCGCAGCGGGCTCAAGGCCACCAAGGGCAACTACGCCTACCTGTACCTCTACATCCCGGCGGGCACCACACGCCTCGACATCACCTCGTCGGGCGGTACGGGGGACGCCGATCTCTACTACAGCGCCAACGGCTGGGCCACCACGGCGGGCTACACCAGCAAGGCGACCGGCAGCGGCAACGCGCACACCCTGAGGATCGACAACCCCAAGGCCGGAGCGCACTACATCAGTCTCCACGCGGCCGCGGGCTTCGACGGAGTGAGCGTCTCCACCTCCTACTGAGCCGATGAGCGGTGATCGTCACGGGCCCCGGGGTGCGCACCGCGGGGTACGGGGACCCACCTGACACGCCCGGCGCCGGCATCCCACCGGCGCCGGGCGCACGTCACCTCACCTCAGGAGAAGCGTCCCGGGGCCGGCCCGGTCCTCGATGATCCCGGCCAACTGGTCGAAGAGGGTGGGACCCCGGCCGGCACGGGCCTCGGCCAGTTCCCGTTCGACACGCGCCCGGTTGGTGGGGTGCGCCCGGCCGAGGAGGCCCTCCAGCCGGCGGGCCGTCTCCTCATGGCCCAGCGCACGGGCCGACGCCTCGTGATCGCGCCACTCGATGACGTAGGAGCCGTCGGCCGGCGTACCGAAGCCGCCGCCCAGACAGTCGGCGAAGGCGTCGAGGTTACGGCCGAAGTAGCCCCCCGGGCCGTTCACCGCCTCGCCGATCAGATCCCAGAAACGCTCCAGGCCGGTGACCTCGGAACCCTCGATCACATAGGTCACGGTCATACGGCGAGCCTACAAGGGGGTTCACAGGGGGACGGCGGTCCGGAGTCGCCCGAGTACGTCCAGTACGAGGGCGATCCTCCGCCTTGCGATCGCACGCGCCGGACGCCGCGGGCCCCGCCCTCCGGGCGGACGGCGCTACTTTCGAAACACGCCCTAGCAGCCGTGGTCGACCAGATCGAAGGAGGCGTAGTGGTCCGCGGTGTAGTAGTCCTCCCGGACTTCCTCGCCGGTGACGATCCGCCGGGCCCCACGGGTGTCGGAGCCCGGGGTGACCACCGTGTACTCGTGGTAGTACCCCGTCGACCGGCTCGGCAGGACGGCCTCGCGGTTCTGGAAGACGGTGCCGTCCTGGTCGTACGGGAACGGGCCGCCCGCGTCGATGAGGTCGAGGGTGTCATGGGCCTGGGACGGCAGAGCGGAGTAGCAGACGCTGCCGACCGCGCTGATGTGGACGCCGGAGGCGGCCACCGGGGTGGTGGAAGGGGAAGTGGCCGCCGTCGCGGCGACGGGGCCGGCGACGAAGACGGCGGACAGGAGGGCGGCGACGCCGCCGAGCGTGGTGATCCGTGGGGGGATGCGCATACCCACCATGATGACGCGCGTAGACACCCCCGCGTCAACGCGGCCTCGTGTGAATTTTTTGGGTGCCAACCGTGGAGTGCCCGCCATCTCCCGTTCGAGCGAGGGGGGTTGCGCCCGCGCGTGTTCATCAGTTGGCAGCACGACACGCGTGACCGTCCTCCTGTGGGGCATGCATCCCGTGAAGTCGTTCGAGAACTGACGGAGTCACCGACCCAGGACGGGAGTGTGCACCGACATGCGAGCGGGGGACATGACGCAGCGACAGAAGACCGGACCGGTGCTGTTGCACCGAAGACTCGGACACAGCGATCTGCCGGCGGTGGGCGAAGCGCGGGGCGCCCTGCGGGAGTTCCTCCGCCACCGCTCGGATCCCGGGGAGGTCGACACCGCCGAACTCCTGCTCAGCGAGCTGGTGACGAACGCGCTGATCCACACCCGCAACGGCGCGGCGATCACCGTGACCTCGACTCCCGGGCGCTTACGCGTAGAAGTCCGCGACTTCGTGACGGGACAGCAGCCCGCACCGTACGTACCGAACGCCGACGACGGTACGCACGGCCGGGGGCTGCTCCTCGTACAGAGCCTGGCGGACTCCTGGGGAGTCACGAAGCAGGCACTGGGCAAGGTGGTGTGGTTCGAGCTGAGGGGTGCGAAGCCCTGACGGGGCAGAGGATTGCCTGTCCGGCCAGGGGCCTGACGGGGCGTGAGGCGAGCCCTGACGAGGCACGGGGTCTCAGCCGAACTGCTCCTCCAGATCCTTGAGCTTCTGTTCCAGCGAGTCGAGCCGGGGAAGCGTCTGGGTGTCGTCCTCCGCGGTCAGATCGACGGTCACGGGGTCACCGCTCGGGGTCTGCGCCGAAGTACTCCTGGAGTTCGAGCCGTTCACGGCTTGCAGGGATGGCCGGGGGCGCAGGGGCAGCTGTCCCGGCTCTGTTATGGCAGGCTCCGAGACGGCCGGTGGGCCGCCGCCCGCGGGCGCGAGGGCCTGGACGTCCACCTGGTGGCCGCCGCGCCCGCTGCGGCCCCAGGCCCGGTTCTGCCGGTTGAGGGCCTTGATGCGGGCCCGGTCCAGCTTCGCCCGGTCCCTTCGGCGGTGCCGGTCCTGCTCCCTCTCCCGGCGGTCCTCGCGTACCTCGTCGACCGCCTCGTCCAGGGTGCGCACCCCTTCCAGGAGCATCAGCGACCAGGCGCCGAAGGTCTCCCGGGGGGCACGCAGCCACCGTACGATCCGGATCTGGGGCAGCGGCCGGGGCACGAGGCCCTGCTCACGCAGGGCCGCCCGGCGGGTCTGCTTCAGCGCGCGGTCGAAGAGCACCGCCGCCGAGAGCGACATTCCCGCGAAGAAGTGCGGCGCGCCCGCGTGGGTCATGCCGCGTGGGGCGTGCACCCAGTTGAACCAGGCGGCGGCACCGGCGAACGTCCAGACCAGCAGCCGGGATCCCAGCGCCGCGTCACCGTGGCTGGCCTCGCGCACCGCGAGGACCGAGCAGAACATGGCGGCGCCGTCGAGCCCGAACGGTACGAGGTACTCCCAGCCCCCGGAGAGGCTGAGGTTTTGCCGGCCGAAGCCGACGAGCCCGTGGAAGGAGAGGGCGGCGGCTACCGCGGCGCAGCAGAACAGCAGGACGTAGGAGGCGGTGGCGTACAGCGCCTCCTTTCGCCTGCGGCGCTCCTCGCTGCGTTCCCAGCTGTCGTCGGCCGCGGCTTTCTCAGCGGCGCGCTTGCCGCGCGCGACCACCGTCACCGCCGCCATGACCCCCACGAGCAATACGGCGCCCGGAAGCAGCCAGTCAAGCGATATGTCGGTCAGTCTCATGCGCGGTCCCTTGCGTCACGTAGGGCGTTTCCGGCGCCATCGTGACGGAAGGACCAACCCGTTCAGGGGCTTTCGGGACAAGTGAACGCCATCGGGGAGAAGGACGTCACCGATGGGCGGAATCTTCTCGAACACCCGACTGAGTCAATGAGTTGTGTTCGACATGGAGTCGCCCGGATGAGCGGCATGATTCCGGAAGAGCCGCGAAGCGGGCTTCAGGAGGCGGGTGTCAGCTTCCGGACACGTTCGTCGTCGCAGGTGCGCGGGCAGGTCACACAGGTGTCCTCGGGCCGCAGGGTGTAGAACAGGCAGCAGCTCGCCCGGTCCCGGGTGGGGAGCGACTCGCCGTTCGGGCCGGTCAGCTCGCGGAAGCCCGCGGTGCCCACGTACGGCTTGGTGGTGCCGGGCAGCAGCAGCTCCAGCTCGCTCATCGCGCGGCTCTCCTCGCCGAGCAGATGGGCGATGTACCAGAGGCCCTCGACGATCTCGTCCGTCGCCATGCCCCACAGCGCCCGCTTGCCACGGCGCATGCGCGGCCGGAAGCCGTCGAGCACCGGCTCGATGTGCTCCGCCACGGCGGCGAGGACCTCGGCCCGCAGCGCCGCCTCGTCGGCGACGACCCGGGCGCCGGGCAGCCCCGCCGCGGGGTCGTCGGGAAGGCAGGCGAACGTGGGTACCCGTACCGTCAGATGGCCCAGTCCCCGGTGGAAGGAGACGTGCTCCACCGGAACGCGCGGCACCCGGCGGTCCAGGAACCACGGGACCGTCACCAGCAGACAGGCCGGCCAGGCGTAGCGGTGCAGCCCGAAGCTGGCCACCACGTCCGGGCGGGCCCGCATGCCGTAGTCCCGGAGCACCTGCGCGTCGTCGTGGGCCAGGAAGGCGTCCAGGGCCGCGCCGCCGGTGGCGAGGTCGGCCACGCGGATCCAGCCGTCACCGGACGGGGCCGGCGCGTCGTCGGCGAGCACCTCGGCGCGCAGCCCGGCGAACACCTCGGACAGGCGTGCGTAGGCGGGCGCGACGGGGGACGGGGCGGAGGTCGCGAGGAGAGCGGGGACGGCCATGCAGGGACCACCGAATCACGATCATTTACAGGTAAGCCTTACCTTACCCGACTCGATCGGTATGTGAACTGAGGTCTGCTCCGCCTATCGTGCACAAGGGGCCGGAGACACGCGAGCCGGGCCCGCCAGTGCGAGGAGGATTCCGGTGGACCAGGGCAGCGCGCGCGAGGAGGTACGGCCGCCGACGCCGTACGTGTCCGTGGGGGCCCCGCCCCACGCGCCGTCGGCCGCCCGTCCCACGGGGGACGCGGCCGGGGCGGCTCAGGCGACGGTGACCGCCCGGGTGCCCGAACAGGCGCGCGGGGAGCACACCCACGGCGAGCCGGCCGCGCCCCGGACGGTCCAGCGGCACTCGGTGCGCGGCCAGATCCTGGACGCCCTGCGCGCGGCCCTGGTCGGTGGCGAGCTGACCCCCGGTGAGGTCTACTCCGCACCGGCGCTCGGCACCCGCTTCGGGGTCTCCGCCACACCGGTCCGCGAGGCGATGCAGCAGCTCGCGCTCGAAGGCGCCGTGGAGGTCGTGCCGAACCGGGGCTTCCGGATCAGCGAACGCGGCCCGCGCCAGCTCGCCGAACTCGCCGAGGTACGCGCCCTGATCGAGGTCCCCGTGATGCTGCGGCTCGCCCGCACCGTGCCGGCCGCGCACTGGGGCCGGCTGCGCCCGCTGGCCGAGGCCACCGTCGTGGCGGCCGCGACCGGGGACCCGGCCGCCTACGCGGAACGTGACCGTGCCTTCCACCGGGCGGTGCTCGCCCTCTCCGGCAACGACCAGCTGGTGGCCGTCGCCGACGACCTCCACCGCCGCTCCCAGTGGCCCCTGGGGGGCGGCCACGGGAGCCGGCGGGCGGACCTGCTGGCCGACGCCCGCGAGCACACGGCGCTCCTGGACGCGCTCGTCGCCCGTGATCTGACCGCGGCGCAGTCCCTGGTGCGCGGGCACTTCGACGGCGCGGAGACCTGACCGGCCGGGCCCTGGCGGACCGCCGCCCGGTGCGCGACGAGGCCCCGGTACGACGATCCCCCGTACGGCCGAGTCCCGGTACGACGGTCCCTGGGTGCGACCGAGTCCCCCGCTACCGACGGTTCCTCGATGCGAGAAGTCCCTGGTGCGGGGCCCGGTCCGTCCCGGCGCGTGGTGCCCCCGGGGAGTCGTCGGAACCTCGGTCAGTTGGCCTCCACCGTTTCCGGGTCCGGCGGTTCCAGACGCGGGGCCAGCCACGTCGGTACCCCGCCCAGCAGCCGGAACAGCCGGCCCGCCTCCGCGCGCAGCCGGGCCGCCTCGGGCCCGGTCTCCGCGTCGGCGAGCGAGATCAGGGCCGGGGCGGTGCCCACCAGGTAGCCCAGCTCCTCCCTTATCCGCAGTGACTCCGCGAAGCCGTGCCGCGCCTCGGCGAGTTCGCCCTCGCCGAGGGCGAGCGACGCCAGGTGCCGCCAGGTGAACGAGAGCAGTAACGCGTCTCCGCGGGCCGTGGCGCCGGCGTGCGCCCTGCGGTAGGCGGCGCGCGCCGACTGCGGTGCCTCGGCGATGTTCTGGGCGATCAGACCGCGGCGGAAGTCCAGCAGCGGGCGGCCCGGCGCGGCCGGTGGGAGCAGGGCCGCGGCCCTGCTCAGCGCCACGCTCGCCTCGTCGGCCCGGTCGCGTGCCCCCAGCTGGGTGGAGGCGTAGGCGAGGTAGCCCCGCTCACAGGCGGCCGCGCCGCGCTCGATGTCGTCCTGGGCGAGCGCCTCCGCCGTGCGCAGCGCGTCCTCGGCGTCCGTCCACCCGGTCCCGGTGTACAGGCACCGCTCGGTGAGCAGCGAGGTCCGCTGGAGGGCGGCCGCGGGATCGGTGGACGCGTGGGGTTCGAGGAGCGCGGCCGCGTCGGTCCAGCAGGCCCGGGAGCGCAGCCGCCACACCGCTGTCTGGAGCGGCGGATCGTCATCATCGGCTGTCGTTCCGGAACCAGACATGGCGGGATGCGCCACATTGCCCTCCCCGAGCGCGCCATCGAGCTGTGGAGGTCGGCCGGCGGGGGGACGGGGCGGCGCCGGGCCCGGCAGGCGCACCCGCGGTGCGGGGAGACCGTAAGGGGCCCGGTCCTCCGCCGTGCGGCTGCACACGCCAGACCCCGCGGCTTCTCCCGTCCTCCGCTGCCGGTCGGCCTGAGTCTGCGCGCATCTCAGCACGGAATGGCACGCCGGGCCAAGGGGTCGGAACAATGTCAGGTGAAAGATTTCACAATCGGCCTGGACCCGGCATGGCCGTGATAGGGCCGTGAGATCAGCTCATACGCAGGGCGAGGAAGAAGTCGAGCTTGTCCTCCAGCCGCGAAAGATCGCGTCCCGTCAACTGCTCGATTCGTCCGACGCGGTAGCGCAGTGTGTTGACGTGCAGGTGCAACCGGCTCGCGCAGCGGGTCCAGGAGCCGTCGCAGTCGAGGAACGCCTCCAGGGTCTCGATCAGTTCCGCGCGGTGGCGCCGGTCGTAGTCGCGGAGCGGGTCCAGGAGCCGGGCCGTGAAGGCGCGTCGCACGTCGTCCGGTACGAACGGCAGCAGCAGGACGTGGGAGGCCAGTTCGTGGTGGCCGGCGGCGCAGACCCGCCCGGGGCGGGCCGCCGCGACCCGGCGGGCGTGCCGCGCCTCCTCCAGGGCGCCGCGCAGCCCTTCCGCCGAGTGCACGGCGGCGCTGACACCCAGTGTCAGACGGCCGTCGTCCGCCAGTCCGGCGGACAGCGGTTCGCGGACGGCGGAGAGAAGGGCGTCGGCGTGCAGCGCGGAGTCCCGCGCACCGGGGGCCTCGGACCCGGAAACGGAACCCGGTACGGAACCGGAACCGGACTTGGACCCGGATACGGACCCGGGGCCGGAGGCGGACCCGGATCTGGTGCCGGACCCGGAGGCGGTCTTCGGATCGGCCCCGGTGCCGGACGGCCCGCTCTGAGGTGCCACAGCGGCCGGTCCGGTCGCCGACGCCTCCCGGGACGCCGGTCCGGCGGGTCTCCCGGAACCGGGACCGGACCCGGAAGCGGAACCGGACCCCGACCCCGCAGTGGAACCCACACCCGCACCGGACCCCGCCCCCGCGACGGCGGCCGCACCCGCACCGGACCCCGCCCCCGCCCCCGAAGAGGGCAGCGGGACGAGCGCGACCGCCTCGCCGCCCGTGTGCGCGACGGCGATACGGTCCGCGGAGTCCGGCCCCGTCACCAGCGGGTCGACCAGGATCTCCTCCAGCAGCGCCTGGGCCGCCCGGCCGCTCTCCAGCTCCGCCCCGGCCCCCGCGCCCTCGGACGCCCATTCGACCCGCGCCACGACGACCTGCCAGTGCGGAGCCGTACCGAGCCCCGGCAGCAGGACCGGGGCGGCCACCCGCAGCCGGGCCGATATCTCGGCCGGGGCGGCGCCCGTCTGGACCAGTTCCAGGATCTCCTGGGCGAGTCTGCGGCGTACCGTGCGGGCGGCGTCACGGCGGTCGCGTTCCACCGCGATCAGCTGGGTGACGCCCTGGAGCAGGTCGAGCCGGGCCGGCGGCCACTCGCCCGCGTCGGCCTCCACGGCCAGCAGCCAGTCGGAGAGCACCGACGCGCGGACGTCCGGGGACGCCCCGGCCACCGTGTCCCGTCCACCGGAGATCGGGAACAGCGAGTACGTCCTGCCGTCCGCCTCCGCCCGGTGGGGGCCGCGCCGTCCGGTACGGGTCGCCGCGAGGTGTTTCCCGGCCAGGGCCGCGCCCACCGGGGCGGCCAGCGGCTCGCCCGCCCCGGCGATCTGCCGGCCCGTCGGGGACAGCACCCAGGCCCGCAGGTCCAGGTCGGAGGTGAGCAGGTCCAGGACCACCTCGGGGCCGCCGCCCGCCGGGCCCGACGTCATCAGCCGGCGGTGCCGGTCCACGACCGCGGCGAGGTCACCGGCCCGCTCGCCGGAGACCTGGCGCACCACATGCTCGGTGATCGTGGCGAACGCCACCTTCTCGTGCACGGCGAACAGGGGCAGCCGGTGGCGCACACAGGCCTCGACGAGGTCGCCGGGCACGGCGCCGAGCTCCGCCTCACCCGCCGCCAGGCCCGCCACCCCGGCACCCGCCAGGATCCGTACGAACGGCTCGGAGTCCTCGGCGTCCCGGCGCCAGGCCAGGCCCGTGAGCACCAGCTCGCCGCCGGAGAGGTAGCGGCTGGGGTCGCGCAGGTCGGTCGTCATGACGCCCCGGACCGCGCGGTCCAGCTCGGCCTCGCCGCCGAGCAGGCTCAGGCCCAGCGCGTCGGTGTCCAGCAGTGCGCGCAGCCGCATCGTCGATAGCCGCCGTTCTTCTTCGAGGGGGGAAGGGGGGGAAGGGGTGCAGGGGATCAGGGGAGGGGAGAACAGGGGGCGGGGACATCGGCCGTTCCCTGTGAATTGCCGTGAGGTTGCCGATACCCGCCATTCGTTCGAATCTACAAGACACGGACACGGGCCAGCCAATTGCTTCATGGTTTCGGTGACTGCACCGGGCCGAGCACGGCTTGTGTACTGGGTCACACACCGCGTCACACCATGGAACGAACCACAGGGCCGGCCGTCCCCGCCCCGTCGTACGACCCGATCGAGAAGAAGAGAGCCCATGGACTTCCTTCGCCCCGCCAGCTGGGAGGAGGCGCTCGCCGCGAAGGCCGCGCACCCGACCGCTGTGCCCATCGCGGGTGGCACCGACGTGATGGTCGAGATCAACTTCGACCACCGGCGGCCCGAGTACCTGCTGGACCTGAACCGCGTCGGCGAACTGGCCGCCTGGGAGGTGGGCCAGGACACCGTACGCCTCGGGGCCTCCGTACCGTACAGCGCGATCATGGAGCACCTGCGCGCGGAGCTGCCCGGACTGGCGCTCGCCTCGCACACCGTCGCCTCGCCGCAGATCCGCAACCGCGGCGGCGTCGGCGGCAACCTGGGTACCGCCTCACCCGCCGGGGACGCCCACCCGGCGCTGCTCGCGGCCGGTGCCGAGGTGGAGGCCGTCTCCGTGCGCGGCACCCGGATGATCCCCGTCGACGCCTTCTACACCGGCGTCAAGCGCAACGCCCTCGCCCCGGACGAGCTGATCCGGGCCGTCCACGTCAAGAAGGCCGACGGGCCGCAGCAGTACTCCAAGGTCGGCACCCGCAACGCGATGGTCATCGCCGTGTGCGCCTTCGGGATCGCCCTGCACCCCGAGACCCGCACCGTGCGTACCGGCATCGGCTCCGCGGCCCCCACACCGGTCCGGGCGAAGGAGGCCGAGGAGTTCCTGAACGCCGCGCTGGAGGAGGGCGGGTTCTGGGAGAACGGCCGGATCATCACCCCCTCGGTGGCCAAGCGGTTCGCCCAGCTGGTCGCCGGGGCCTGCAACCCCATCGACGACGTACGGGGCACCGCCGCCTACCGCAGGCACGCCGTCGGCATCATGGCCCGCCGCACGCTGGGCTGGACCTGGGAGCAGTACCGCGGCACGCGCCGCACCCTCGAAGGAGCTGCCTGATCATGCGCGTCACCATCACGGTCAACGGCCGCCCGCAGGAGGCCGACGACGTCTGGGAGGGCGAGTCCCTCCTCTACGTCCTGCGCGAACGGATGGGCCTGCCGGGCTCCAAGAACGCCTGTGAACAGGGCGAATGCGGTTCCTGTACGGTCCGCCTGGACGGAGTGCCGGTCTGCTCCTGCCTGGTCGCCGCCGGTCAGGCCGAAGGCCGCGAGGTCGTCACCGTCGAGGGCCTCGCCGACTACGCCCGGCACCGCGAGGACGCCCACCCCGGCACCGGCTGCGCCGCCGGGACCTGCGGTACCTCGCTCGACGCCGCCCAGCGGTGGCAGGCCGGGCCCACCGGCGCGCGGAGCGCCGATTCGGCCGAACTCTCCCCGATCCAGCAGGCGTTCATCGACGCGGGCGCCGTGCAGTGCGGTTTCTGCACCCCCGGTCTGCTGGTCGCCGCCGACGAACTGCTGGAGACCCGCCCCTCACCGTCCGACCAGGACATCCGCGAGGCGCTCTCCGGCAACCTGTGCCGCTGCACCGGTTACGAGAAGATCCTCGACGCGGTCCGTCTCGCGGCCGCCCGTCAGGAAGAGGCGGTCCGATGAGCACCGCGCCCCAGCCGCGCACCGGATCCGTCCCGGCCGGCACCCCCACCAAGATCACCCAGGGCTCGCAGACCCGGGGCGGCATCGGTGAGTCCACCCTGCGCCCCGACGGCACCCTCAAGGTCACCGGGGAGTTCGCGTACTCCTCGGACATGTGGCACGAGGACATGCTGTGGGGCCACACGCTCCGCTCCACCGTCGCGCACGCGCAGATCACCTCCATCGACATCGGGGAGGCACTGGCCACCCCCGGCGTGTACGCCGTCCTGACCTACGACGACCTTCCCGCGGAGATGAAGAACTACGGGCTGGAGATCCAGGACACCCCCGTCCTCGCCCACGGCAAGGTCCGCCACCACGGCGAACCGGTGGCGCTCGTCGCCGCCGACCACCCCGAGACCGCCCGCCGCGCCGCCGCGAAGATCGTCATCGATTACGCCGAGCTGCCGCTGATCACCGACGAGGCCTCGGCCACCGCCCCCGACGCGGTCCTGGTCCACGAGGGCCGCACCGACCACCACATCGGGCACGTCCCGCACCCCAACATCGTCCACCGCCAGCCCGTCGTCCGCGGCGACGCCGACGCGGCCGCCGCACGCGCCGACGTGATCGTCACCGGCGACTACATCTTCGGCATGCAGGACCAGGCCTTCCTCGGCCCCGAGTCGGGTCTGGCCGTACCGTCCGAGGACGGCGGGATCGAGCTGTACGTCGCCACCCAGTGGCTCCACTCCGACCTCCGGCAGATCGCCCCCGTCCTGGGGCTGCCCGAGGAGAAGATCCGGATGACGCTCTCCGGCGTCGGCGGTGCCTTCGGCGGCCGCGAGGACCTGTCGATGCAGATCCACGCCTGCCTGCTGGCGCTGCGCACCGGCAAGCCCGTCAAGATGGTCTACAACCGCTTCGAGTCCTTCTTCGGCCACGTCCACCGCCACCCGGCCAGGCTCCACTACGAGCACGGCGCCACCAGGGACGGCAAGCTCACCCACATGAAGTGCCGGATCGTCCTGGACGGCGGGGCCTACGCCTCCGCCTCCCCGGCCGTCGTCGGCAACGCCTCCTCGCTCGCGGTGGGACCGTACGTGGTCGAGGACGTGGACATCGAGGCCATCGCCCTCTACTCCAACAACCCGCCCTGCGGCGCCATGCGCGGCTTCGGCGCGGTCCAGGCGTGCTTCGCCTACGAGGCGCAGATGGACAAGCTGGCCGCCGCCCTGGACATGGACCCGGTCGAACTGCGGCAGCTCAACGCCATGGAACAGGGCACCCTGCTCCCCACCGGTCAGCGCGTCGACTCGCCGGCCCCGGTCGCCGAACTCCTGCGCCGCGTCAAGGCCCGGCCGCTGCCGCCCGAGCGGCAGTGGCTCTCGGCCGACGCGGAGGGCAGCTCCGTCGACGTACGCGCGCTGCCCGGGGGCCTGTCCAACACCACGCACGGCGAAGGCGTGGTGCGCGGCGTCGGGTACGCCGTCGGGCTGAAGAACGTCGGCTTCTCCGAGGGCTTCGACGACTACTCCACCGCCCGGGTGCGCATGGAGGTGATCAACGGCGAACCCGTCGCCACCGTGCACACCGCGATGGCGGAGGTCGGGCAGGGCGGCGTCACCGTCCACGCCCAGATCGCCCGTACCGAACTGGGCGTCAGCCAGGTGACCATCCACCCCGCGGACACCCAGGTCGGCTCGGCCGGATCCACCTCGGCCTCCCGGCAGACCTACGTCACCGGCGGCGCCGTGAAGCACTCCTGCGAGGCCGTCCGCGAGAAGGTCCTGGACATCGGCCGCCGCAAGCTCGGCACCTACCACCCGGCCTGGGCGACCGCCGAACTCCTCCTGGAGGACGGCAAGGTCGTCACCGACGGCGGCGAGGTCCTCGCCTCCCTCGCCGAGGTGCTGGAGGACCAGGCGGTGGACGTCGAGCTGGAGTGGCGCCACCGGCCCACCGAGCCCTTCGACCTGCGCACCGGACAGGGCAACGGCCACGTCCAGTACTCCTTCGCCGCGCACCGGGCGGTGGTCGAGGTCGACACCGAACTCGGCCTGGTCAAGGTCATCGAGCTGGCGTGCGCCCAGGACGTCGGCAAGGCACTCAACCCGCTCTCCGTCCAGGGCCAGATCCAGGGCGGTACCACCCAGGGGCTCGGGGTCGCCGTCATGGAGGAGATCATCGTCGACCCGAAGACCGCCAAGGTGCGTAACCCCTCCTTCACGGACTACCTGATCCCCACCATCCTCGACACGCCGACCATCCCGGTCGACGTGCTCGAACTCGCCGACGACCACGCCCCGTACGGGTTGCGCGGCATCGGCGAGGCCCCGACCCTGTCGTCCACCCCGGCCGTCCTCGCGGCGATCCGGAACGCGACCGGGCTGGAGCTCGACCGGACGCCGGTGCGCCCCGAGCACATCACCGGTACCTGAACTCCCGGGCGGTACACGCGTACCGCCCGGGCACCAGCCCCACCCCGCAAGAAGAGTTCGCCTCGGGCCGTCCCCCGGGTCGTGCGCCTCGCAGTCATCCCAAATCCCGCAATCACGCAGCTCCACGCGGGTGCCCCTGTGAACCTTGGGAGTAAGGCAACATGACCCAGCAGTCAGTGGAACCCAGGACGAGTCCGGAGGACGCGGGCCCCGGCTCGCGCGTCCCCGCCGGACGGTCCTGGCTCGACCGGTACTTCCACATCTCCGAGAGAGGATCGACCGTCGCGCGTGAGGTGCGCGGTGGCGTCACGACCTTCATGGCCATGGCGTACATCCTCCTGCTCAACCCGCTGATCCTCGGCGGCAAGGACGTCCACGACCAGGTGCTCGGGCAGTCCGGGCTGATCACCGCCACCGCGTTCGCCGCGGCCGCCACCACCCTGCTGATGGGCTTCGTCGGCAAGGTGCCCCTCGCGCTCGCCGCCGGACTGAGCGTCTCCGGTGTGCTCGCCTCGCAGGTCGCCCCGGCCATGACCTGGCCGCAGGCGATGGGCATGTGCGTGGTCTACGGCGTGGTGATCTGCCTGCTGGTGGTCACCGGCCTGCGCGAGCTGATCATGAACGCGATCCCGCTCGCCCTGAAGCACGGCATCACCATCGGCATCGGCCTGTTCATCGCGCTCATCGGCCTCTACAAGGCCGGTTTCGTCCACCAGGGCACGGCCACCCCGCTCTCCCTCGGCCCCGGCGGACAGCTCGCCGGCTGGCCCGTCCTGATCTTCGCCGTGACCCTGCTGCTGATCTTCATGCTCCAGGCACGCGACGTCCCCGGCGCGATCCTGATCGGCATCGTCGCCGGCACCCTGGTCGCGATCACCCTCAACGCGGTCGCGGACATCGACCCCAAGTCCTGGAGCAGCGGACCGCCCGAGCTGACCGGCGGCGCGGTCTCCTCACCCGACTTCTCGCTCTTCGGGAACGTCGAGTTCGGCGGCTGGGGCGACGTCGGGGTGATGACGGTCGGCATGATCGTCTTCACCCTGGTGCTGGCCGGCTTCTTCGACGCGATGGCCACCATCATCGGGGTCGGTACGGAGGCGAAGCTCGCCGACGACAAGGGCCGGATGCCGGGCCTGTCGAAGGCGCTGTTCATCGACGGCGCGGGCGGCGCGATCGGCGGTGTCGCCGGGGGCTCCGGCCAGACCGTCTTCGTGGAGTCGGCGACCGGCGTCGGGGAGGGCGCCCGCACCGGGCTCGCCTCCGTCGTCACCGGGCTCTTCTTCGCGGCCTGCCTCTTCTTCACCCCGCTGACCGCGATCGTGCCGGCCGAGGTGGCCTCCGCCGCCCTGGTCGTGATCGGCGCGATGATGATGCAGAACGCCCGGCACGTGGACTGGGGCGACCGCTCCGTCGCCGTCCCGGTCTTCCTCACCGTGGTGCTGATGCCCTTCACGTACACCATCACCACCGGGGTCGCCGCGGGCGTCATCTCGTACGCCGCGATCAAGGCCGCCCAGGGCCGGGCCCGGGACGTCGGTGCCTTCATGTGGGTGCTGACGTTCGTCTTCCTCGTCTACTTCGCCCTGAACCCCATCGAGAGCTGGCTCGGCGTCAGCTGACGTCCGTCCCCGCGCACTTCCCCCAGAAGGAGACACGCCATGCTGGACATCGCCGAAGAGCTCCACCGGTGGGTCGGGCAGGGCCGCGCGTTCGCCGTGGCCACGGTCGTGGCGGTCGGCGGCAGCGCGCCCCGGCAGCCGGGTGCCGCGCTCGCCGTCGACAGCGAGGGCACGGTGGTCGGCTCGGTCTCCGGCGGCTGTGTGGAGGGCGCGGTGTACGAGCTGTGCCGGCAGGCGCTCCAGGACGGCACCCCCGTCCGCGAGCGCTTCGGATACAGCGACGACGACGCCTTCGCGGTGGGCCTGACCTGCGGCGGCGTCATCGACATCCTGGTCGCGCCGGTGCGCGCGGACGATCCCGCGCGCCCGGTGTACGCCGCCGCGTTCGCCGCCGCCTCGGGCGGTACGGCGGCGGCGGTCGTCCGGGTCACCGAGGGCCCGGACGACCTGCTGGGCCGTCCCCTGCTGATCCACCCGGACGGCCGTCACGAGGGCGGGCTCGGCGGACATCCGGAGCTGGACCGCACCGCGGCCGCCGAGGCCCGAGCCCTGCTGGACGCGGGCCGCACCGCCCAGGTCACCGTCGGCGCCGAGGGAGCGCGCTGCGGCAGCCCCGTCACCCTGCTCGTCGAATCGAGCGTCCCGCCGCCCCGCATGATCGTCTTCGGCGCCATCGACTTCGCCGCCGCCCTGGTGCGGGCCGGCCGGTTCCTGGGCTACCACGTCACGGTCTGCGACGCCCGCCCCGTCTTCGCCACACCGGCCCGCTTCCCGGACGCCCACGAGGTGGTCGTCGAGTGGCCGCACCGCTATCTCGCCACCACCGAGGTGGACGCCCGCACGGTGCTCTGCGTCCTCACCCACGACGCCAAGTTCGACGTACCGCTGCTGGAACTGGCCCTGCGGCTTCCGGTCGGCTACGTCGGGGCCATGGGCTCGCGCCGCACCCACCTGGAGCGGAACGAGCGGCTGCGTGAGGTGGGGGTCACCGAACGCCAACTGGCCGCCCTGCATTCGCCGATCGGCCTCGACCTCGGTGCCCGTACGCCCGAGGAGACGGCCCTGTCGATCGTCGCCGAGATCGTCGCCGGACGGCGCGGCGGCAGCGGTGTGCCGCTGAGGGGCGCCCACACCCCGATCCACCACGAGGGCACGACCCCACTGGCCCGGGTGGCCTGAGCGACGGGCCTCCCGGCGGGGCAGGGCGGGCGCTCACCGGGCTTCGGGCCTCGGGCTGAACTGACCCTCCGGAAGGGGCCGGTGGAGGTGATTCCGCTTCCCGCGCGGGGAGCGGAACCACCTCGCCGTATACGTTTGAACGATCAAAATATGTCCTGTTTGCCCGTATATGGCGGGCGATAACCCCAGAAAGGGACTTTTTGCGGTGCGGGGCGAGTTGCCACGGGCCTCCCGGAAGGCTTATAAGAGGAGCGTGGCTCGGGCGCTTCCGGGAATTCCGGGAAATGCCGCCATGGAGGTTTCCCATGTTTCTGACTCCGTCCGACACGGAGAAATTGCTGCTGAGTGTTGCCGGAATGATCGCCCGTGACCGGCGGGAGCGCGGGGTTCTGCTCAACTACCCGGAGGCGGTCGCCCTGCTCGCGTGCTGGGTTCTGGAACGAGCCAGGGAAGGCGCCCCCGTCCATGAGCTGATGACCACGGGCCGTACCGTCCTCACCCGCTCCGACGTGCTCGAAGGCGTCCCGGAGATGCTCCACGACGTGCAGGTCGAAGCGACCTTCCCCGACGGGCGCAAGCTCGTCACGATCACCTCCCCGATCCCGTGATCCCCGGTGAGATCCGGACCGGATCCGGAATTCTGGAGATCAACGCGGGGCGCGAGATCAGGCATACGACCGTGGTGAATGACGGTGACCGGCCCATTCAGGTCGGCTCGCACCTCCATATGCCCGACGCGAATCCGGCCCTTTCCTTCGACCGTGCGCTCGCGGAGGGATTCCGTCTCGATATTCCCTCCGGAACGTCCCTGCGTTTCGAACCGGGAGTCGGCGCCGACGTCGCCCTCGTGGCCCTGGGCGGCCGACGGGAGGTGCCCGGCCTCGTGGTGCGGACGAAGCACGCCCCCGAGACCGCGTCCGATGCCCCCGAGACCGCGTCCGGACCCTCCGAGACCGCGTCCGACACCCCTGAGACCGCACCCGGATCCGCCGACACCACGGCCGGGGAGGAGAACTGATGGCGCAGCTCACCCGTGCCGCCTACGCGGCGCTGTACGGCCCCACCACCGGCGACCGCGTCCGCCTCGCCGACACCGACCTGTGGATCGAGGTGGAGGAGGACCGCTGCTTCGGCGGGGACGAGGCCGTCTTCGGCGGCGGCAAGTCGATCCGCGAGTCGATGGCCCAGGCCACCACCTCCGGCGCCGAGGGCGCCCTCGACCTGGTCGTCACCAACGTGGTCGTCCTCGACCACTGGGGTGTCGTCAAGACCGACGTGGGCGTACGCGCCGGACGCGTCGTCGCCCTGGGCCGCGCCGGCAACCCGGACATGAGCGACGGGGTCCACCCGGACCTCGTCATCGGCCCCGGCACCGACGTCGTCTCCGGTGAGGGCCGCATCCTCACCGCGGGGGCCGTCGACACCCACGTCCACTTCCTGATGCCGGAGACCCTCCACGAGGCGCTCGCCACCGGCACCACCACCGTCATCGGCGGCGGCACCGGCGCCTCCGAGGGGTCCAAGGCCACCACGGTCACCCCGGGCGCCTGGAACCTCGCGATGATGCACCGGTCCCTGGACCGCGTCCCGCTCAACGTCATGCTCTTCGGCAAGGGCTCCACCGTCGGGGAGGAAGGGCTGCGCGAGGCCGCGCTCGGCGGTGCCGGCGGCTACAAGGTCCACGAGGACTGGGGCGCCACCCCCGCCGCCATCGACGCGGCCCTGCGCGCCGCCGACACCTACGGACTCCAGGTCGCCCTGCACGCCGACAGCCTCAACGAGGCCGGTTACGTGGAGGGGACGCTCGCCGCGATCGGCGGCCGCGGCATCCACGTCTTCCACGCCGAGGGCGCGGGCGGCGGCCACGCCCCCGACATCATCACCGTCGCCTCGCACCCCCACATCCTCCCGGCGTCCACCAACCCGACGCTCCCGCACACCGTCAACACCGTCGCCGAACACCTCGACATGCTGATGGTCTGCCACCACCTCAACCCCCGTGTGCCGGAGGACCTGGCCTTCGCCGAGTCCCGCATCCGGGCGACCACCATCGCCGCCGAGGACGTGCTGCACGACATCGGCGCCCTGTCCATCACCTCCTCCGACGCCCAGGCGATGGGACGCGTCGGCGAGGTCATCTGCCGCACCTGGCAGGTGGCCCACGTCATGAAGCAGCGCTTCGGTGACCGGGGCACCACCCAGCCCGCCGACAACGAACGCGCCCGCCGCTACGTCGCCAAGTACACGATCTGCCCGGCCGTCGCCCACGGCATCGACCACGTCGTCGGCTCCGTCGAACCCGGCAAGCTCGCCGACCTGGTGCTGTGGGACCCGGCGTTCTTCGGGATCCGCCCCGCCGCGGTCATCAAGGGCGGCATGGTCGTCCACGCGCCCCTCGGTGACGCCAACGCCGCCATCCCCACCACCCAGCCCGTCCTGCTGCGCCGCACCGCCGCCGCCGGCGCCGCCCCGCACCTGTCCGTCAGCTTCGTCGCCCCGGCCGCCCTGGAGGACGGCCTCGCCGAACGCCTCGGCCTGGAACGGGAGCTGGTGGCCGTACGCCCCACCCGCCACCTCACCAAGGCGGACCTGCCGAACAACACCGCCCTGCCCGCCATCGACGTGGACCCGGAGACCTTCGCCATCCACATCGACGGGGAACTCGTCGAACCCGCCCCCGCCACCGAACTGCCGCTCGCCCAGCGGTACAGCATGTTCTGATGGGCGCACTCGCACCGCTGCTGTTCGCCGACGGCCGGCTGCCGGTCGGCGCGTACACCTACAGCGCCGGACTCGAACCGGCCGTCGCGGCGGGCCTCACCCGCGACCGGATCCCCGCCCTGCTGCGCGCCCGGCTGCACACCACCGCGGTGACCGAGGCCGCCACCGCCGTCCTGGCCCTGCGCGCCGGGGGACAGGACCCGGTGGACTACGGCCCCGTACAGCGGGCCCTGGAAGCCCGCACCCCGGCGGCCCCGCTGCGGGCGGCCTCCACCACACTCGGCCGGGGTGTCCACCGGCTCGCCCGGCGGCTCGCCCCCGACCACCCGGCCGTCCGCGCCCTCGCGACGGCACAGCCCAGGCCGCTGCGCCCGGTGGCGCTCGGCGCGCTGGGGGCGGCCCTGTCGGTGGGCGAGGAGGAACTGGCGTACGCCGTGGTCTACGACGAGCTCCAGACCCTCACCTCCGCCGCCCTCAAGCTGCTGCCGGGCGACCCGCTCGACTCGGTCGCCTGGATCCTGGCCGCCGAACCGGACGCCGCCGACGCGGTGGCCGCCGCCCTGGCGGTCCGCACCCCGGACGGGATTCCCGCCCGCACCGCCCCGCTCACCGAGCAGTGGGCACTCGACCACGAACGAAGCGAACGGAGACTCTTCCTTGCCTGACAGCGAGAGCACCAACCAGCACTTCCACGCACCCCTCAACCAGCCCCGCGCCCTGCGCATCGGTGTCGCGGGGCCGGTCGGCACCGGCAAGAGCTCCATCCTGGCGACGCTCTGCCGCATCCTGGCCGGCGAACTGTCCATGGCCGTCGTCACCAACGACATCTACACCGACGAGGACGCCCGCTTCCTGCGTTCCGCCGGGGTCCTGCCCACCGAGCGGATCCGCGCCGTGGAGACCGGAGCCTGCCCGCACACCGCCATCCGCGACGACGTCAGCGCCAACCTCGACGCCGTCGAGGACCTGGAGGAGGCGTACGGGCCGCTCGACCTGGTACTCGTGGAGAGCGGCGGCGACAACCTCACGGCCACCTTCAGCCCGGCGCTCGCCGACGCGCAGATCTTCTGCATCGACGTCGCGGGCGGCGGCGACGTGGCCCGCAAGGGCGGCCCCGGCATCACCGGCGCCGACCTCCTCGTCATCAACAAGACGGACCTCGCCCCGCACGTCGAGGTCGACGTGGCGCGCATGGTCGCGGACGCCCAGGCGGTGCGCAACGGCCTGCCGGTGCTCGCCCTGTCCAAGCACGACCCGGCCTCCGTCACCGAACTGGCCGACTGGGTACGGTCGGTGCTCGCCCGGCACCGCGCCGGAAGCCATGTGCCCACCGACCCGGGGCCGATGGCGCCGCACAGCCACTCGCACCCGTGACCCGTCACGACGTACCGACCGTCGTCACGGTCCACCGTGACGCCTCGGGCCGGGACGCGGCCGGCGAACTGGCCCCCGGCACCTTCCTCGCCCCGCGCCCCCTGCTGCCGGCCGCCGACGGCCTCCACATCGCCCTGGTCGGTACCACGGCGGGCCTCCTGGCGGGCGACGACCTGCGGATCCGGATCACCGTGGGTCCGGGGTCCCGGCTGCACGTCGTGGAACCGGCCGGACTCGTCGCCTACGACCACCGGGGCGGCACGTCCGCGTGGCGGGCCGAGGTCGAGGTCGCCGAGGGCGGCGAACTGACGTGGGAGTCACGGCCGTTCGTGGTCTCCTCGGGTGCCAGCGTGACCCGCGCGATGGACGTCACCCTGGCCCCCGGCGCCCGGATGCTGTGGCGCGACACCCTGGTCCTCGGCCGCTCCGGCGAACGGGGCGGCCGGATGAGGGCCACCACCCGGGCGGTCCACGACGGCCGGGAACTGCTGGTCGAGGACCTGGACCTCACCGACCCGGACGTACGCGAACTCCCCGGCATCCTGGGCCCGCACCGGGTCGTCGGCGCCGTCACCGCCCTGGGCGCCGACCCCGGTGGACCGCCCCACCCCTCCCGCATGGACCTGGCCGGACCCGGCGCGCAGGTCCGGCTGCTGGACACCCATGCCCCGGCTGTGGAACGGGAGTTGACGGGGATCTGGGAGAGCTGGCGTGCGGCGTACGACGCGGACCGCACAACCGCGACCGCCCCCGGCGCGGTGCCGTGAGCCCTCCCCGGGGGAGGGGGGCTCCACGACGCAGGCCACGGCACCTCGCCCCGTCGGCCGGAGGCCCTGGCGGCTCCCCTTCGGCCGGGCTGTGACATGTCACAGGGCACGCCGGGGTGGGCGCGGCGCGCCGGCGCGGTCCCGGCCGGGCAGTGCCGGGCCGCCCCGCCCCGCCCCGCCGCGCCGGTACGGAAGGCGGCTCCACCCAGGACCTGTGACATGTCACAGGGCACGCCCGGACGGGAGCGGCGCGCCGCCCCCGCCGGGCCGGGACGTACGGAAGGCGGCCCCGCCCCGGGCCCCCGGCGGAGGTGACCGCTCAGGCCGCCGACAGGACCGAGGTGTCGAGCACCTGACGGATCGCCCGGCCCGAAGCCAGCTCCTCCAGCGCGGTGTTGACGTCCGCGAGCGGCAGCGTGCCGGTGTGCATCAGCTCCACCGGCATCAGGCCCGCCCGCCACAGTTCCAGGAAGCGCGGGATGTCCCGGCGCGGCACCGCGTCACCCATGTACGAGCCGATCAGTGACTTGCCCTCACCCGCGAAGGCCAGGGCGGGGACCTCCAGCACCCGGTCCGGGGCCGGCAGCCCCACCGAGACGACCCGGCCGCCCCGGGCGACCGCCGACAGGGCGTCGGCCATCACCTTCGGGCTGCCCACCGCCTCCACCGCCACCCCGGCGCCGCCCCCGGTCAGTTCGCGGACGGCCCCGGCCTCCTCGGGGGTGAACGCGTGCGACGCCCCCAGCCGCAGGGCCAGTTCACGCTTCTCCGGGACCGGGTCCACCGCCACGACCGGGTACGCTCCGGCCGCACGGGCGCCCAGGACGGCCGACAGGCCCACACCGCCCAGGCCGTACACCACGACCGACTCCCCGGGGCGCACCGACGCCGTGTTGATCACCGCGCCCGCGCCCGTGAGCACCGCGCAGCCGAACATCGACGCGACGGCGAACGGCACGTCCTTCGGTATCGGCACCAGCGACTCCTGGGCCAGGACGGCGTGTTCGGAGAACGCGGACACCCCCAGCTGATGGTGGACCGGTGCGCCCGAGGCGTCCGTCAGGAGGGAGGGGCCGTGCAGCAGCCCGCCCGAACCGTTCGCCGCGGCCGCGCGCTCGCAGAGCGCCGGCCTGCCCGCCGCGCAGTCCCGGCAGAAGCCGCAGCTCGGCACGAAGACCAGGGCCACATGGTCACCCGCAGCGAACCGGCGGACACCCGGGCCGGTCTCCTCGACGACGCCCACCGCCTCGTGTCCCAGCGCCATCGGCAGCGGGCGGACCCGGTCGCCGTTGACCACCGAGAGATCGGAGTGGCACAGGGAGGCCGCCGCTATCCGGACCAGCACCTCGCCCTCGCGCGGCGCCCCGAGGGACAGTTCCTCCACCTCGACGGGGCGGGTCGCGGAGTACGGGCGGGAGACGGACGTCCCGCGCAGCACGGCGGCCCGCGTCTTCACGCCCCCACCTCCGCGCGCGGCGCGCAGCGCAGCACGTCGCGGCTCTCCAGCAGCGGGACGACCTGGCCGAGCACGATCTCCCGGAAGTGCTCGGTGGCGCAGTGCGCGGTGAAGTCCGCCTCGGTGGCGTACTCCTCGTACAGGAGGACGGTCCGGGGGTCCTCGGCACCTTGGTGGACCCGGTAGGCGAGGTTGCCCGGCTCCCGGCGGGAGGCGGCCGCCATGGTGTCGAGGAGGGGCAGGACGGTGTCCTGCTCCCCGGGCCTGGTGCGGTAACGGGCGACGACTACGTACGTCACGGGGACTACTCCTGGGGTGGTGCGGGCCTGTTGAGGGCGGAGGGCGGGACCGGCGGCAGCTGGTCCCGGCGCAGGTGCCACAGGCGGGGATCGGAGGTGGCGGCCGCGGCCGAGCCGAGGGCCAGCGCCAGCGCCACGTCGGCGGCGCTCTCCACGAAGCCCGCGGCGACCGACGGGGACATCGCGCGCTGGGCCTGCGCGGTCATCCGGCCGACGATCGGCGCGGGCATGATCTCGACCAGGTCGGGTGCGCCGCGCGAGATCGCGTCCGTGGAGCGGCGCAGGTTGGACCGGTCGGTGACGAACACCTTCATCATCGTGAGCAGGCCGAGGGGCCGGCCCTTCTCTATGAGCGAAAGCCGGGTGCTGACCACCCCGTGGGCGCCCATGTTCTTGATGAACTCCAGCGCGCCCCGGTCCTGTGCCAGACCGGGGCTGCTGTCGACGTTCACGAACACGAGCTTGCCCGCCCGTCCCAACGCCGGGACCACCTGGGGCAGTTGCCCCACGGCGAACGACGCGAGGATGCATCCCCTGGCCGGAGCCGTGAGGAACTGCCGCAGCGGCTGCGTACCGACGACCGACGCGATCACCGGGACCTCGGCGAACGCCGAGGCCAGCCGGGGATCGAGCGGCCGGCCGAACCGGGACGGGGAGTGGGTCATGGCGAAGCCTGCCTGGTGAAGGGGTGCGGCCGGTGCTGGGTCAGTTCAGCGGAGACGTACCGAATCGGCTGGGGAGTCCCAGTTTGCCAGGGTTGAGGATGCCGGCCGGGTCCAGGGCGTCCTTGACGGCGACGAACGTCGCGAACCCGGCCCCGAGGGATTCCTCCAGGTAGGGGCCGCGCAGCAGACCGCAGCCGTGGTGGTGGCTGAGGGCCGCCCGGTGCCTGATCAGCACGGCGTTGGCCGCGTCCCACACCGCCCGGTACCAGTCGCGGCGGGACTCCGGCGCCACCTCACCGCGCAGCGAGAAGTAGACGCAGGCGCCGTCGGTGTAGGCGTGCGACTGGTGGGCGGAGGCGGCGAGCGTCCCGTCCACGGACTGGATCGCGGCGACCACCTCGTCGTAGATCACCGGGAGGTCGGCCCAGGACGCGGCCATCTCCAGGGTGTCCGCGACGAAACCCGGGCCCGGGGTGAAGCCGTCCGCCGACTTGCCGACGAGCATCCGCTCGTCCAGCCAGCGGGTGAAGACCGCGTCGCTGTCCAGCTCGGGGCCGTACGCGGAGCAGACCTCGGTGGCCACCGAGATCGAGGCGTCCACGATCGCCGGGTCGCCCTCGTCCGCGATCAGCAGCAGGTTGGTCCCGGGGTGACCGAAGTGGGTGCCCGACTCCAGCGCGTCGTACAGGCGCAGCACGGCCGGGGTCGCGCCCCGCCGCATGATCTTCCGGCAGGCGTCCAGGCCCTCCGCGAAGCTCTCGAAGCCGAAGGCCACCGCCTTGGCGTACGTCGGCAGCGGGTGCACGCGCAGCCGCGCCGAGACGATGACGCCGAGGGTGCCCTCGGAGCCCACGAACAGCTGGCGCAGGTCCGGGCCGACCGCGGCGCGGGCGTAGTCGCCGTAGGTGGCGCGGGTGCCGTCCGCGTGGACGACGTCCACGCCGACGACCATGTCCTCGATCTTCCCGTACCGGGTGGAGAGCTGGCCGGCACCGCGGCAGGCGATCCAGCCGCCGACCGTGGAGACCGCGAACGCCGAGGGCCAGTGGCCCGTGGTGACGCCGTACTCCTCCTGCAACTGCTTCTCGAACAGGTCGCCGAACATGCCGGCCTCGACGCTGACGACGTTCGACTCGGCGTCGAAGGCGGTTATGCGGTTCAGCCCGCAGACGTCCAGCACCACCCCGCCGAAGACGGGGAGCGCCGCACCGGTCACGTTGGAACGGCCCGCGGAGGGGGTGACCGGGACGCCGGCCGCGTGGCAGATCCGCAGCACGGCCGCGACTTGGTCGGCGTCCACCGCCTCCACGACCACCGCGTCCGGGGTCGCCGGGCGGCCCTCGGTCTCGCCGATCATCGAGCCCGCCCACCAGTCGCGGGTCCGGGTGACGACCTCCTCACGGGTGGTGTGCACGGCGTGCGCGGCCTCGCGCAGCGCCTCCACGACGGCTTCGGGGACCTCGACGGGATCGCTCTGGAGAGCGGCCTCGCCGTCACCGACCGGCGTGTTCCGGGCCCACTTGGCGAAACTCGGGGCGCCGATCGTGTAGTCGCCCCGGTTGAACGGGTGGGTGATGGTCTGACGGCTGATCATGCTGCTGTCCTTTCGAGGAGTACGGACTTTTCGTGGCGGACGGAGGCGAGGTACGCGGAGACGGAGCGCTCCACCTCGGCGTCCGGGAGGTTCAGTTCGCGGCCGAGGACCGCGCCGACGGCCTCGGCCGCGTCGGCGGACGCGTCCCGGGCGAACAGGCGGGCGCGCAGCCGGCGGGAGAGGACGTCGTCGACCGACCGGGCCAGCTCCGCGCGGACCGCGTAGACGACCTCCGCGCGGGTGTAGGGGAGTCCGGCGACGACCGGTTCGGCCAGCGACGGGTCCTCCTGGATCAGGTCGCCGACGAACCGGGCCTCCGTGCCGTAGCGCTCGCCCAGGTGCGCGGCGAGGCCGCCCGAGGCGGCGACGGCCTCCGCGTCGTACCCCGCGCCGCCGAGCAGCGGGAGCTTCGCGGTGCGGCTGGACGCCTTGCGGCCGAGCACGGTCATCACCTTGTCGATGACCAGTTCGCCCATGTGCCTGCTGGTGGTGAGCTTGCCGCCGGTCACCGTCACCATGCCGGTGCGGCCGATGGTGATGTGGTGGTCGCGGCGCATGTCGAGGGTCGCGCCCTCCTTGCCGCCGACCAGCGGCCGCAGCCCGCCGATCGAGCCGACCACGTCGTCCTCGGTGAGCGTGCCCTCGAACGCGGTGTTGGCGCCCTCCAGCAGGAACTCCATCTCCCGGCGGGTGCAGTGCACGTCGTCCGGGGAACCCTGGTAGTCCTCGTCCGTGGTGCCCAGCACCACACGGTCGCCCCAGCGGGTGCAGGTCGCGCGGCGGGCCCGGCCCGGGATCGGCACGGTGACGGTGCAGTTGATCCGCACCTTCTCCCACGGCACCACGATGTGCACACCCTTGGCGGGACGGACCTGCGGGCGGTGGCCCTCGTCGGCCTTCGCGTCCAGCTCGTCGGTCCACACCCCGGTCGCGTTGACGACGGCCCGGGACCGGATGTCGATCAGGTCGCCGTCCACCGACACCCGCGCTCCGGACACCCGGCCCGCCCGCGTCAGCAGCCCCTCGGCCTTCGCCCCGTTGAGCACGGTCGCGCCGAGCGCGGCGGCGGTCCGCACGACGGTCAGCACCAGGCGCGCGTCGTCGGTGCGGGCGTCGAAGTACACCAGCCCGCCCTTGAGGTTCTCCGCGCGCAGGGTCGGCGCCTGGGCGAGCACCTCGGGGACGGTGAGCCGCTGGTGCAGCTTGCCTATCCGCCAGCCGCCGACCAGGTCGTACGTCCACAGCAGGCCCTCGAAGCCCTTGGCGAGGCGGGCGTCGAAGACCCCCTCCTTCTCCAGGACCGGGAAGAGGAACGGCAGCCGGTGCACCAGGTGCGGGGCGTTCTTGCGGAAGCGGTGCCGCTCCAGCAGCGAGTGGCGTACGAGGTTGACGTTGCCCTGCTCGATGTAGCGCAGACCGCCGTGCACCATCTTCGAGGACTTCGACGAGGTGCCGGACGCGAAGTCGTCCTTCTCGACCAGCGCCGCGCGCAGCCCGCGCGAGACGGCGTCCAGCACGGCGTACGCACCGGTGATGCCGCCGCCGATGACGACCACGTCGTACGTGTCGTCGGCCAGCCGGCGCTTGAGCGCCTGACGGTCCAGCAGCAAGGGGGTGCGGCGGGTGGCCGCGGCGCTGCTCCGGGGTTTCCGGGCGGGCAAGGTGATCACGACATCAACTCCTGGTGTTTCGGGTGCGGCGGCCGTGTGGTCGGGTGGCCGGCCGCCGGGCGGCGGTGAGGGCGCCGTCAGTGGGGGGTGTGCGGCGGAGAGCCGGGCGCGCCGTACGGGCGCAGCTCCGGGTCCCCCAGATGGGCGATGAGGACGTCCCGCCAGGCGGCGCGTTGCGCGGTGCGCTCGGCCCGGGAGACGGAGGGGCGGAAGACACGGCCGTGCGGCTGGGCCTCGACGACCTCGTCGAGCGAGGACCACAGCCCCTGGGCGGTCCCGGCCAGATAGGCGGTGCCGCGCAGGCTCGCGGTGGCCGAGTCGGCGACCCGCTCCAGCTCCAGTCCGGTCAGGTCGGCCTGGATCTGCATGAGCGGGTCGCTGCCGGAGACCCCGCCGCCCAGCCGCAGCCGGGTGAACGGTCCGCCCATGGTGTCCGCGATGCCGTCGATCAGGTCGCACACGGAGTGCGCGATCCCGTCGAGGACGGCGCGGGCCAGGTCGGCGCGGGTGGTGGCGAGGGTGAGCCCGGTGAGGGCGGCGGTGGACTCCGGGTGCCAGACCGGCGTCCGTACCCCCGCGAGCGAGGGCACGAAACGCGGGGTGCGGCCCGGCCGGGTGGGGACCCGGCCCGCCTCCTCACCGAGCTCCTTCGGCGAGGCGAACAGGCCCAGGTCGTCGCAGAGCCAGCGCATCGCCGAACCCGCCGTGGAGGTGTAGGCCTCCAGGCTGTAGTGGCTGGTGCCGCCCTGCCGCCGGCCGGGCTGGGCGAGCACCCCGGAGATGTCCGGCCGGGGCAGGGCGGGCACGGTGCCGGTGGCGGCGTCCACGAAGGCGCCGGTCCCGTACATGACCATGCCCTGCCCTGCGGTGAGCCCGCCGAGCGCGACCAGGGCCGCGTGCTGGTCGCCCATCGAGGCGGCCAGCGGGACGGCGATGCCGAGGGCGGCCGGGTCCGTCGTACCGAACCCGGCGTCGTCGGACCGCAGTTCGGGCAGCAGGTCGAGGGGGAGGCCGAGCCGGCCGATCCACTCCTCGTCCCAGGCGTGCTCCGTGAGCAGGTACCCGCCGCTGGAGGCGGCGTTGGTGGGGGTGGTGGCGTGCACCGCCCCGCCGGTCAGCCGCCAGATCAGCCAGGTGTCCACGGTGCCGAAGAGCAGCCGCCCGGCCCGGTGCGCCTCGGCGGCCTCCGGGTGCGTGGCGATCTGCCGGGCGGCCCAGAGGAACGGGGCGCGGGCCCCCACGGGCCGCCCCTGCCGGGCCAGCAGGACGGCGTCCCACTCCGTCTCGTACGCGGTCAGCTCGGCGGCGTACCGCCGGTCCTGCCACACCACGGCGGGCAGCAGCGGCCGGCCGGTCACCCGGTCCCAGAGCATCGCGGTGGCCCGCTGGGTGGACAGGGCGACCGAGGTGACGGCGATGCCGTCCTCCCGGGCCCGCCCGACGGCCCGGCGCGCCACGTCCAGCGTGGCGGTCCAGATCTCCATCGGGTCCTGCTCGACGGAGAGGTCGTCCGGATGGCTGACCTTGATCGGCCGGTAGAACACCTCGTGGGCGGCGCCGGAGTCGAGGACGACACCGGCCCGGGTGCCCGTGGTGCCCTCGTCGATGGCCAGCACACCGCGCCGTGGGGCGGCGCCGGGGAAGGTCTGCGTCATTGCGGCCCTTTCATCGCGAGCAAGCGAGCGGTACGGAGGGGGAGGGGGACCATCGTGCGGGGGCGCGGGTCCCGGGAGCGGTCAGCGCGCGGTCGTGGCCTTCGCGGTGTCCGGCAGTGCGCCGGGGGCGCCGGCGGACGCGAGCGCGTCGGCGGCGGCCTCGTCGGGGGACCTGTCGGCCTTCATCGGATCCCACTTGATCGCCAGGCAGGTGATCATGCCGAGCAGCGGGACGACGGAGAGCACCAGGAAGGTGTCGGCGAGCCCCAGCGAGTCCTTGATCTGCGGGAACAGATACAGCCCGGCGACCGAGCCGAAGCTGCCCACCATGCCGGTGACCCCGGTGCCCAGTGCGCGCACGTCACTGCTGTACGACAGCGCGGCGATGGACTTGCCGTTGGCGCCGGGCCCCGTGGAGTGGCACAGGATGAAGAGCACCGGCAGCAGGAACGCCACCGCGGTCGGGACCTTCTCGAAGGTGAGGCCCATCGCGAGCAGCGCGACGAAGACCCCCGCGAATCCGGCCGCGGAGCTGAGCCGCAGCCCCAGGCGGCGTCCGAAGTACGCGGAGAGCAGACCGCCCGCGATACCGAAGGCGTTGAAGACCATCGAGCCGATGGTGGCCTTCTCGAAGCTCTCGCCGAAGATCGTCAGGCTGATCAGCGGGAGGTACCAGCCCACCGCGAAGTACTGCATCGACTGCCCGAGCGAGATCACCGAGGACAGGATCGTGCGCGGCAGGTAGTCGCCCTTGAACAGCACCCCGGCGTGACGGAACCCGATGGCGGGCGCGGCGGAGGCGGCCAGGGTGGCGGCGTCGGGCCGGCCGGCGACGGCCTTGATCCCGTAGATCGCGTCCAGGTTGGCGACCGCCTCGTCCAGCCGGCCCTTCCCGGCCAGCCAGGTGGGACTCTCCTTGAGCATCGTCCACTGGCCCACCAGCAGCAGGACCGCGACGACGGCCGCCGAACCGACCGACCAGCGCCAGATGTCCGCGCCGACGTCCAGGTTGAAGAAGAGCAGGGCGAGCGCGAGGTTGCTGGTGGTGGCGACGTACCAGACGGCCTGCCACAGGTTCAGCCGGCCGCCCAGCTTGGCGGGCGTGTACTCGGCCAGCAGCGCCATGGCGACGGCGAAGTCGATGCCGTAGGCGACGCCGACCAGCACCCGGCCGACCCAGACGACGCCGAAGTCGTCGGCGAACGCGGCGATCAGGGCGCCCGCGATGGCGAAGGCCTTGGCGAGCAGCAGCGGCGGCACCCGGCCGATCCGGGTGGCGAGCCAGCCGCCTATCGGGTTGAAGAGGATCGCCAGGGCCGGGGCGGTGGCCGTGAGGACCGACACCTGTGTGCTGGTGAGCTCCATCTGGGACGTCATCGGTCCCAGACCGGCGCTCAGCGCCGCGTTCGAATAGGCGTCGAGGAACAGTCCACCGAATACCAGGAACCAGATGACCTGCGCCCGGCCGGTGATCTTACCCAGCCCATCGATGAGCCCAACGACGTCGGCGACGCCTTTGACGCTCGGACGTTGTGCCATGAATCCGCCTTCGAGGAGGACCCATCGGTGGCACGGGGAGCACAAAAAAACAGGCATGACGAAACCACCGACAGGTGGTCTATGTCTGTGCCTGTCAAAACACTGCGGAAAGCGCCGCAGCACGTGAACTGCTGAAATGCGGGACTACGCAGTGAGATTAGGAACGCGTGACGAGAAACGTCAAGGGTTTCCAGGAGGTTACCGAAACGTGACGCCCCGGCCCCGGCCCCGTTCCGGACGCGCGCGACACGGCCGGAAGACGCCCCGGCGGGGTGCGGGCGGGCCGGGGCGGCCGGCCGCCCCGGCCAGGGGCACCGCCGTCGCTACCGGCGCGGCCCGTGGCGCCTGGCCGCCCGTGGCGCCTGGGCCGACCGGCGCGGCCGGCCGCCCGTGCCGCCTGGCCGCCCGGCTACCCGTGGCGCCTCCTGTCCGCGCGCTCCCGCGCCTTGCGCCGCTCCACGGTGTACGTCGACCAGTCGCCCCGGTGCCGGTCGCACCGGGACGCCCCCACCATGGCCAGCCGCGCGCAGCGGGTGCCCTTCCGCGTGGGTGCCCCGCATGTCGGCTGCGTACGTGCCATGCCCTACCGCCCCCTGGATCCGGCCGGCCGGTGTGCCGGCGGGACCCAGGATCGTCCGGCGGCGATGCCCCGGGGAAGGCGTACCCGCACCCGGCCGGTGCGCTCCGGAGCGTACGGGCGGTCAGGCCGGCGCCTACGCCGGGGCGGCGGCCGGGCGTCCCGGAAGGTGAACGCCGAGGCCCGCGTGGTCGGTCTGAGCCCGGTCGTGAGGACCTGACGAGGCGTCAGCGGCCGGACTGCAGGGCCGTCCAGGTGCCGGTCCCCACGCTCCCGTCCACGGTCAGCCCGCGGGCCCTCTGGTAGTCGCGCACCGCCGTGCCCGTCGCCGGGCCGAACGACCCGTCCACCGCCAGCGTCGAGCCGAGCGCGGCCGTCAGTGCCCGCTGGAGCCGCTTCACCGCGTCACCCGAACTGCCCTGGGAGAGCGCGGGGGTGGTCCCGGCCGACAGCAGCGCCGTCCAGGTCCTCGCGCCGACCGTGCCGTCGGCCGGGAGTCCGCGCACGGTCTGGAACGCCCGCACCGCGCTCCTGGTGGCGGGCCCGAAGAGGCCGTCCACGGTCCCCGGCTCGTACCCCTGGTTGTCCAGGAGCCGCTGGAGCGCCTTCACCTGGTCGCCCGCGGAACCCGTCTTCTGGGTGTCGTACGCCCCGAAGCTCAGCTCGTCGCTCCCGCTGCCGGAGCCGGCGGCCCCGCCGACGAGCTGCATGTAGTAGGTCCAGTTCCAGTTGGCTCCCGGGTCGGTGTGGTCGTTGCCCGGGGCCTCGCTGTGCCCGATGACGTGCGACCGGTCCTTGGGGATGCCGTAGTGGTCACAGAGATGGGCGGTCAGGGCGGCGGACGAGCGGTACATCGGGTCGGTGAACCACGACGGGTCGTCGACGAACCCCTCGTGCTCGATGCCCAGCGACGAGGAGTTGGCGCTCTTGGCGTGGTAGGCGGTGTCCTTGTCACGCACCATCTGGGTGATCTGGCCGTCCGAGGAACGGACCACGTAGTGGGAGCTGACCTGCGACGCGGCGTTCTGGAACCAGCTGATGGTGCCCGCGTACGAGCCCTGCGTGACGTGCACGACCACCTTGTCGACCGTCGCCGACCGGCCCGTCGCGTAGTTGGCGGAGGCGGCCGGCACCCAGAGGGCCGGAGGGTAGTCGGTGCTCTGCGCGGTGACGTCCGCCGAGGCCAGGGCCCCCTTCTCCGGGGCGACCGGACGCGAGGTCACGGCGATCCGCTCGCCGCCCGCCACCGTGGTGTGCAGCCCTTGGGCCAGGAAGGTGTACACGGTGTCCGCGTAGAGCGCGGCGACCGGGCCCTCGGCGCCGCTGTAGCGGGCGACGGCCGGGTACCAGGCGTCGATGTCGGCGCGCTCGTCCCCGTCCAGGCCGAGCGCGTCGGCGTGGCTGCGCAGGACGGCGGCGCCGCCCAGGATGTTGGCCTCGGTGTCCTGGCGCAGTTCGGCCGGTGTCTCGCCGGTCAGCTGGGCGGCCTTCTCCAGGGAGTGGTTCACGGGGTTGCTGACCAGGTGCATCACCCCGTAGCCGCCCGCCTGGCTGGGGCGGCCGGAGTGCCCGTCCAGGTGGGTCTCGCCGTAACCGACGGCGGCGAGCAGGTCGCGCGGTACGCCGTAGGCCGCGGCGGCCCGCGTGAACGCACGGTTCATCGGATCGGGTGGGGTGCCGGGGGCGGCGGGAGCGGGGGAGACGGTGGCGACCAGGGCCGAGACGGTGAGGGCGGCCAGGGCGGCCGGGCGTCTCGCGGTGTGGCCGGCGGGGGGTCGGGGCATACCTGCTCCAGGTTCGTGGGGGAGGGGAAGGCCCCCGGACCGGGTGGGGTGGGCCGAGGGCCGTCGAGCCCGAGCAGGCTATCCGTGTGATTTGGGCATGACAATGATGTCTCGGCGTGTCCAAATCGACTTCACCCGAACGGAGTTGGGGCGGGCCCGGCCCGGAATCGAGCCCCCACCCCCACCCGGCGTCGCCGTGGATTCGCACACCTGGTCGGGGTCCCCTCCTCCCGGGGGAACGCGGCACGGAAACCCGGCCGTGAAGGCGTATAAAGGGTGCCTCCGGAGCAGCCGGCGCCCCCGACGGCCCCCGCCCCCACCCCACGCGGCCGGCGTCACCGCGTACGAGAGCTCAGGAGCGTCGCATGAGTACCTCGGAAGAGATCAACGCCTTGCTCGTCAGCAGGTTCGGCACGGACCCCGCGGCCATCCGGCCCGAGGTGCCGCTGCGTCAGCTGAGCCTGGACTCGCTCGCCCTGGAGGAGCTCAGGCTGCTCATCGAGGACCGGCTGGACATCGACCTGGACGACATCGTCCTGAGCTCGCGCGACACCCTCGGCCATCTGGTCGCCGCGGTGCACAGCAAGGCCGGCGCGTGACGGCCCCGGTGCCCCGCACGCGCGGCTCCGCCGACCGGGCGGCCGGGCCGGTCGCCGCCCGCCGGGGAGCCGGACCGTTCGCCGCCGCCGTCACCGGCATCGGCCTGGTCACCGCCGCCGGTACGGGAGCCGCCGCCGCCTGGCACGGCGTCAGCGACCTCGCCACCGCGCCCTCCGTCCACCTCGTGGACGAACTCGCCGGGCTTCCCTGCGACTTCATGTACACCGTCACCGACACCGACCCGAAGGCCGTCCTGGGGGTCGCCGCCCAGCGGCTCATGGACCGCTTCTCGCAGCTCGCCGTGATCGCGGCGCGGGAGGCCGTCGCCGACGCCGGTCTCGACCCCTCGGTGTGGGACAGCGGCCGGGTCGCCGTCGTCATCGGCTCCGCCCACGGCGGCCTGCCCTTCTACGACGAGCAGCACACCACCCTCACCGAACGCGGGGCCCGGCGCGTCTCCCCGAAGCTCGCCCCGCTCACCGTCGTCAACGGCGCCGCCAGCAGCGTCGCCATGGACCTGGGGGTGCACGGCCCGAGCCTCGCCGTCTCCACCGCCTGCTCCTCCGGCACCGTCGCCATCGGCACCGCCCACCAGATGCTCCGCGCCGGCGCCTGCGACATCGTCGTGGCCGGCGGCGCCGAATCGGTCCGCTCCCGGCTCCTCATCGCCAGCGCGTGCCAGATGCGGGCCGTCTCCACCCGACGCGACGACCCCGCGGCCGCCTGCCGGCCCTTCGACTCCCACCGGGACGGCTTCGTCGTCGGCGAGGGCGCGGGCCTCCTCGTCCTGGAGCGCCCCGAGCACGCCCGCGCACGCGGTGCCACCGTGCGCGCCCACGTCACCGGCTACGGCGCCTCCAGCGACGCCCACTCCGCCGTCGCCCCCGACCCCGACGGACTCGGTGTCGAACGGGCGCTGCGCACGGCCCTGGCCGACGCGGACCTCGGCCCCGACGACATCGGGCACGTCAACGCCCACGGCACCTCGACCGTCGCCAACGACCTCATCGAGGCGACCATGCTCCACCGCGTCCTGGGCGAGCACCCTCTCGTCACCTCCACCAAGGCGATGACCGGGCACACCCTGGGCGCCGCCGGAGGCATCGAGGCCGCCCTGACGGTCCTCGCGCTCCAGCACCAACTGGTCCCGCCGACCGCCAACCTGGACGCCCCGGACCCGGCGATCCCGGTCGACGTGGTGAGCAAGGAGGCCCGGAGCGGCAGGTTCGACTGCGCCGTGAAGACCTCGCTGGGCTTCGGCGGGCACAACGCGGCGCTCGTCCTCACCAGGGCCTGACGGGAGGCGAGAAGCACCATGACCCAGGAGATCATCCGGTCGCTGGCCGTCCACGGGGTGCGGTACAGCTACCGGGTCCTGCCCCGCGACGGCCGGAACGAGCCCGCCGCGACCGAACCCGTCCTCGTCCTCGGCGGCGCCCTGCAAGGCATGTACGGCTGGCCGCAGATGGACGAGCACCTCGGCCCGCTGACCGACGTGGTCACCGCCGACCTGCCCGGCATGGGCACCGCCGACCCCCTGCCGCCCGGCCCCGCGGCCGGGGTCCTGCGCGACGCGGTCACCGCGATCGTGGACGACCTCGGCGCCCCCCGGATCAACCTCTTCGGCTTCTCCTACGGCGCGGCCATCGCCTTCGGCTGGGCCCGGCACGCCCCCGCACGTGTCGCCCGCCTGGTCCTGGGCGGTGTCCCCGTCCACATCGGGGAGGCGCAGCGCGCGTACTGGCGACGGGCCGCCGAACGCCTCGCCGAGGGCGACCAGGAAGGGTTCGCGGCGCTCGCCGCCGACGGCCTGATGTGCCTGGACCCCGACCGCCCCGTCCACCGTGGAGAGCTGGCCCGCCGCTACGTCCGGCGCTCCTTCCTGCACGCCCTGCGCGGCGACTCCCCGCACACCGTGGACTCGCTGCACCGGGCCCTGGGGGACCGTCCGGAGTTCACCGGCGGGCTGTCGGGCGTACCGGCGCTGGTCTTCGCGGGTGAGCACGACACGGTCACCTCACCGGAGCGGCAACGGGAGTTCGCGGCCACGATCGAGGGCAGCCGCTTCCTCACCCTGCCCGAGTCCGACCACTGGGTTGTGCTGGAGCGGTCCGACGAGGTCGCGGCCCTGGTGGCCGACTTCCTCACCCGGCCGCTCCTCCCGGCACGCTCGCCGCGTTGTCGGAGTCGCCCACGTACGTCCAGTACGAGGGCGATCCTCCGCCTTGCGATCGCACGCACCGGACGCCGCGGGCCCCGCCCTTTGGGCGGACGGCGCTACGTTCGAAACACGCCCTAGATGTATTGATCACGAGCGTTGTTAACGCCGATCGGGCTTGATCATGGCGAAGGCCTCCGTGTGTGGTGGAGGTGTCGAATTCTTCACCGCACGGAGGCCT
>JOAZ01000013.1 GCA_000720535.1 Streptomyces halstedii | reverse complement strand
CCCCCAGCCCACCCCACCCGCACCCCCCGAGAGGCGGACCCCGTGCAGCAGGACCTCATCGCCCGAGCCAGGACCTGGCTGGCCGAGGACCCGGACCCGGAGACCCGCGAGGAGCTCGCGGCCCTCCTCGACGCCGAGGACCACGACGCCCTGGCCGAACGTTTCGCCGGCACGCTCCAGTTCGGTACGGCCGGTCTGCGCGGCGAGATGGGCGCGGGCCCGATGCGGATGAACCGGTCCGTCGTCATCCGCGCCGCCGCCGGCCTCGCCGCGTACCTCCGGGCGAACGGCGGCACCGGCAAGCTCGTGGTCATCGGCTACGACGCCCGCTACAAGTCCGCCGACTTCGCCCGCGACACGGCGGCCGTGATGACCGGTGCCGGTCTGCGCGCCGCCGTGCTCCCCCGACCGCTGCCCACCCCGGTCCTCGCCTACGCCATACGGCACCTGGGGGCCGTCGCGGGCGTCGAGGTCACCGCGAGCCACAACCCGCCGCGTGACAACGGCTACAAGGTCTATCTCGGCGACGGCTCACAGATCGTGCCCCCGGCCGACGCGGAGATCGCGGCCGCCATCGACGCGGTCGGCCCGCTCGACGGTGTACCGCGCCCGGAGTCCGGCTGGGAGATCCTCGGCGACGAGGTCCTGGACGCCTACCTCGCCCGTACGGACACCGTCCTGGCCGCCGGATCGCCCCGCACCGCGCGGACCGTCTACACCGCGATGCACGGCGTCGGCACCTCCGTCCTCACGGCGGCCTTCGCACGGGCCGGTTTCCCCGAGCCGGTGCTCGTCGCGGAGCAGGCCGACCCGGACCCGGCGTTCCCGACCGTGGCGTTCCCCAACCCGGAGGAGCCGGGCGCCATGGATCTGGCCTTCGCGACCGCGCGCCGGTCGGAACCGGACCTGATCATCGCCAACGACCCGGACGCCGACCGCTGTGCCGTGGCCGTCCCCGACCCCTCGGCCGAGGCCGGCTGGCGGATGCTGCGCGGCGACGAGGTCGGCGCGCTGCTCGCGGCCCACCTGGTGGACCGGGGCGTCTCCGGGGTCTTCGCGGAGTCGATCGTGTCCTCGTCGCTGCTGGGCCGGATCGCCGACAAGGCGGGCCTGGGCTACGAGGAGACGCTGACCGGCTTCAAGTGGATCGCCCGCGTGGACGGCATCCGGTACGGGTACGAGGAGGCGCTGGGCTACTGCGTCGACCCGGAGGGCGTCCGCGACAAGGACGGCATCACGGCGGCGCTGCTGGTCGCGGAGCTGGCCTCCGTACTCAAGGAGCGGGGCCGGACGCTGACGGACCTGCTCGACGACCTCGCCCTGGAGCACGGACTGCACGCGACCGACCAGCTGTCGGTGCGGGTCGAGGACCTGACGGTCATCGCGGACGCCATGCGCCGCCTGCGCGAGAACCCGCCGACCGCGCTGGCGGGCCTGCCCGTCACCTCGGCCGAGGACCTGACCAGGGGCACGGACCTCCTGCCGCCCACCGACGGGCTGCGCTACCACCTGACCGGCGCCCGGGTGATCGTCCGCCCGAGCGGCACCGAGCCGAAGCTCAAGTGCTACCTGGAGGTCGTGGTCCCGGTCTCCGCCAGGGACGGGCTCCCGGAGGCACGGAAGACGGCCGCGGACCTGCTGTCCGGCATCAGGCGGGACCTGGCGACGGCGGCGGGGATCTGACGGCCCTCCGTCCGGGCGACACGGACCGCCGGTACGACCTGGTGGCGGTGGCTCGACCACGGCCACCGGGTCGTACGGCGCACTGCCCGTACTCGGGCGAAGGCACCGTCAGCCCGGAGACCGGGACCAGCCCGGCGCTCCCCTGACAGCATCGCGCTCCGCCGCAGGTCTCGGACCCGGCACGGGAGGCGCAAACCGCTCAGCCTCCGGCCGCGTACGCCACGAAGTCCGCCCACGCGGTCGGAGCGAAGCCGACATGCGGCCCTGCCACGTTCTTCGAGTCACGCACATGGATCACGCTGATGGCTGCCGCCACCTCGACACACGAATCACCCTCGCTGCTGCTGCTGTAGCTGCTTTTGCACCATTCCAGCCCTGAAACAGCCTCAGCAGAGGTCTCGCGCCTCATGTTTCCCCCAGAACGTCCTCGATGAAGGCCAGCGACTCACGCGGGGTGAGCGCCTGAGCCCGGATCATCCCATAACGCAGTTCAAGCAGCCTGAGTTGCTTCGGGTCGGACACCGGCCGGCCGACGAAGGCACCGTCCGAACGGCCCACCGCTGCGCCGTCCTCGAACTTCAGAACCTCGATCCCCCCGTCCATCCCCGCGTGCTCTTCGCGACCGGTCGGCATCACCTGGATATCCACGTTCCGTAGATGCCCTACCTCCAGCAGGTGTTGGAGCTGCCGTCGCAACACCATCGCGCCTCCCACAGGACGCCGCAAGGTCACCTCTTCCTGAATGAAACTGAGAGCGGGCGCGGGGGATCTCCCGAAGACACTCTGCCTGGACATGCGTGCAGCCAGCACCCGCTCCACGTCGTCCTCCGAGTACGCCGGCCGCCTCATCTCGAACAACGCCCGCGCGTACCCCGGTGTCTGCAAAAGGCCGTGCATGTTGTGGTTGCTGTACAGCAACATCTCGACCGCTTTGGCCTCCAGCCTGGCCAGGTCTCGCACCTTCTTGGGGTAGCGAGCCACCGCGACGTCGCCTTTCATCATGGCGATCCGGCCGCCCGCGCCCAGCACCTCGTCCGCCTTGTCCAAAAACTCCGGGCGCGGGATACGACGCCCGCCCTCCACCTTGTAAACCAGGTTCTCCCCGTACCCGATCGCGGCCCCGAACTCGCCGGCCCGCATTCCGGCCGCCTCCCGCCACGCCTTGATCTGACGACCCACTGTGGCGACCACCGCCGCCCCCGACTCGTCGTCCGGATCGACGTCCCAGCCCGGCTCGTCCGCCCCGCCGTCCCGGTGCTCTGCTCCCACCTCAACCACGCTCACCTGTGCCCCACTTCCGATGCGCATGCCACCCCCGACCAACCCCCCATGTCCCCGGCACGTCACCCCGGACAGCCGGGACAGCACTGGACAACCACGGAACAATCACGTGGAGTGACCAGACCATCACCGTTACGGTACGCGAGCATGGCCACTCTGAGTGATACACCCCGAGAAATCACCCGAACCGAACGTTCCACTTCAGCCCGGCAGTTCACCGTGCCGCTCTCCCCCACCCACCAGGGCGCGAACGTAGCCCCGATATCCGGATGTTCGGTAATGCGCTGCGAAGGCCTACCAGTACCAGCACGCGGCCCGGACCGCCCCGGTCACCCGCGCCGCCGCCCGGCACGGTGGCGGCCGATCTCGACGTTGACGTCCGTCACCTTCGACCAGTCCCCGACCCGAGCCGCTTCGGTACGTTCCTCGACCAGCGCACCGCACACGTCGCAGTCCTTGTGCGGCTTCGGCGGTTCCGGGGATTCCACCAGGAACACGGGGGGCGCCATCGTCGTCTTCGCGTCGTCCATGGCACGCGACCGTAGGGAACGCGGAAGATGACGGTCCACGAAGTTGCACTCGGTTGCAAGGGCATCCAAGCGACCTTGACGCCCAGGCTGAAACGCCGGAAGGCTGCGTGCAACCTGCTACAACGCGAATTTACTAGAGGAGGGGCTGTGCGTTTACGGTTCATCGGGAAAGACCCGGAGTCCGGTGATCACGGCTGTCCGGCCGTGTGGGTGGACGAGGAGACGCAGGATCTCGTCATCCAGGGCGTGACGGCTGACACCGCCACCACTGCCTTGACCGTCCAGGACAGTCCGCTTCCCGCCCATGAAGGCGTGGTAAGGCTGCCGAAGCGCATGATTCCGCTGCTGAGGGAGGCACTTGATGGCACAGAGCCTGAGTAGCTTCGCCGACCTGTTCCGGTCGGTCGAGCGGTCCGCCGTCCATCTTGAGATGCGCGACGTGTACGCCATCGACGACGAGGACGAGGGCTTCGCGGCGTGGCGGCGGGGCCACCGACTCGACCCGGACGACCGCGCGTCGTGGTGGCGGCCCTGGCTCGACCTCATGGAGGAGGTCACGTCCAAGGGGGTACGGGTGCGCCGCGCCCGAATCGTGGGGGAACCGCCCAGCGAGTACATCCGCTACGAGCACTCGTTCAGCTTCACCAACATCGCCGCGGGTGAGGAAATCCGCTGGCTGCCCCGGCGGTTGGCATCCGGCTTGGCCCTCCCCGGCAACGACTTCTGGCTGTTCGACGGCAAGCTCGTCCAGTTCAACGTGTTCGACGGCGAGGGGCGGTGGATCCACACCGACCAGACCGAGGACCAAGGGGTCGCCGGCCTCTGCTCCGACGCCTTCGAAGCCGTCTGGGAACGTGCCACCCCGCATGACACGTACACCATCTGAAGCGTCAGTTCATGCCCGCGTCTCCACATTCCGCCGCCCAGGCCGCCCGCGCGTCCATCGCCTCCCGCCTGGACGGGATGCGCCGGGATGCCGGACTCACCGGGCATGAACTGGCGGGGCGGTGCGGCTGGCACAAGTCGAAGGCCTCCCGCATCGCCCGTGCCAGGACCGCCCCGTCGGACGCGGACATCCGGGCCTGGTGCCGGGCGTGCGGGGTGGAGGACCAGGCGGCGGACCTGATCGCCGCATCCAGGACCGCTGAGGCCATGTACGTCCACTGGCGGCAGATCCACAGGGACGGATTGCGCCGGGTCCACGAGAAGACCGTCCCGCTGTACGAGCGGACGGCCCACTTCCGCGTATACGCCTCGAACGTCGTACCGGGCATGCTCCAGACCGCCGACTACGCAACCGGTCTGCTGCGGGCGATCACCGCCTTTCAGGGCACGCCGGACGATGTGGCCGACGCCGTGCGGGCACGCCTGAACCGGTCTCGTGTCGTCCACACGGGGAACCACCGGTTCGGGCTGCTCCTCGAAGAAGCCGTTCTCTACTACCAGGTGTGCGGCGGCCCGGAACTGGCCGGGCAGCTCCGGTACCTGTTGGAGGTCATGGCCCGGCCGAACGTGTCGCTCGGGGTCATCCCGTTCACGGCCCGGCGTACCGTCTGGCCACTGGAAGCGTTCTACGCGTTCGACGACACTCAGGTCGCCGTAGAGACGCTGACGGCGGAGGTGAACATCACGGCGCCCGGCGAGGTGCGCACGTACCTACGAGCGTTCGCGGAACTGTCCAGGAGGCCGTGTACGGGCAAGGGGCACGCGACTGCCTCATGAGGGCCCTCGCGAGCCTGCCGGGCCGCGGCGAAGCGGGCCCATGAGCCCGGCGTAAGCGCGCCCCCGCCCCCACCTCAGCCGATCGCCAGCAGCACCACGAGGAGCACCGCGCCCACGGCGGACGGGGCGAGCACCTCGTACGCCCAGCGCACCGACGGCTTGGTGGCCTCCCGCTCCGGGGCGGGGACCGCGCCCTCGGACAGTTCGCGCAGTTCGCTCATCGTCCGGTCGGCGGCCGCCATGCGGGCCTGCGCGTCGCGTACGTCGGCGTGCACGGAGGTCCGGCGGAACGGGTCGTCCTGCGACGCCCGGCTGGCCTTCCTGGCCGCCTTCTTACGCTCGCGCAGCGACACCGGCACCGCCCACAGCTGGTACTTCGCGCCGCCCTCGGCGAACAGTTCGCTCGTGTACGAGGCGCGCAGGTCCGCGACCTCGGTCCAGGGCAGTTCGATCGTCCGGAACGGGTTGCGGATCCGGATGCGCTCCGCGTTGGCGTACACCGCGGGCCGCAGCGTGAAAGCGACGATCAGCGGGATCACGAACAGCAGGACGGCGAGGGCGGCCCACGGCGTGCGGCCCGTCCCCCGGAACACGGCGTCGCCGGCCACCCCGCCGACCAGCACGATCAGCAGCGCGCCGGTGACCAGCCCGGCTCCGGACCGGTAGGTCCGGTCGGCGAAGGAGGGTTCGGTGGGGGGCGTGGGGCTCGTCATGGTCCGATTCTGCCTGACCGTCCGGCCGTACGGCCGGGTGGCCGCCGGGGTGGCCACGCGCGGACACACGGTGACGGTCCGGAGGCGCGGAAAAGGGAGGGGGCCTGTACAGGTCGCTACGCGCGTAGATATGCTCCTCTGGTGACCATGCCCACCACTGCACCCCCGCTCGCCGACGCGACCGCGTCCGACAGTGCGCTGCGCCGCTTCCTGCACGGGCTTCCCGGCGTCGACACCGTCGGGCTCGAAGCGCGCGCGGCCGCTCTCGGTACGCGGTCGATCAAGACGACCGCCAAGGCGTACGCCATCGATCTCGCCATCTCGATGATCGACCTGACGACCCTGGAAGGCGCGGACACCCCGGGCAAGGTCCGGGCTCTCGCCGCCAAGGCCGTCAACCCCGACCCGCTCGACCGTACGACCCCGCGCACCGCCGCGGTCTGCGTCTATCCCGACATGGCGGCGACCGCCGTCGCCGCGCTGGCCGGTTCGGGCGTGAAGGTGGCGTCCGTGGCGACGGCCTTCCCCGCCGGGCGCGCGGCGCCGGCCGTCAAGCTCGCGGACGTCCGCGACGCGGTGGCGGCCGGGGCCGACGAGATCGACATGGTGATCGACCGGGGCGCCTTCCTGTCCGGCCGCTACCTGAAGGTGTACGAGGAGATCGTCGCCGTGAAGGCGGAGTGCGGCCAGGCCCGGCTGAAGGTGATCTTCGAGACCGGCGAGCTGTCCACGTACGACAACATCCGGCGGGCCTCCTGGCTCGGGATGCTGGCGGGCGCGGACTTCATCAAGACCTCGACCGGCAAGGTCGCGACGAACGCCACCCCGGCGAACACCCTGCTCATGCTGGAGGCCGTACGCGACTTCCGGGAGCAGACGGGCGTCCAGGTCGGGGTGAAGCCGGCGGGCGGCATCCGGACCACGAAGGACGCGATCAAGTTCCTCGTCCTGGTGAACGAGACCGCCGGTGAGGACTGGCTGGACAACCACTGGTTCCGCTTCGGCGCCTCCAGCCTGCTGAACGACCTGCTGATGCAGCGCCAGAAGCTCAGCACCGGCCGTTACTCCGGCCCCGATTACGTGACGGTGGACTGATACCCCATGGCATCTGCATTCGAGTACGCACCGGCGCCGGAGTCCCGCTCCGTCGTGGACATCGCCCCCTCGTACGGGCTGTTCATCGACGGCGAGTTCACCGAGGCCGCCGACGGCAAGGTCTTCAAGACCCTCAGCCCGTCCACCGAGGAGGTGCTCTCCGAGGTCGCGCGGGCGGGCGCCGAGGACGTGGACCGGGCCGTGAAGGCCGCCCGCAAGGCGTTCGAGAAGTGGTCGGCGCTGCCCGGCTCCGAGCGCGCCAAGTACCTCTTCCGGATCGCCCGGATCATCCAGGAGCGCTCCCGCGAGCTGGCCGTCCTGGAGACCCTGGACAACGGCAAGCCGATCAGGGAGACCCGCGACGCGGACCTCCCGCTGGTCGCCGCGCACTTCTTCTACTACGCGGGCTGGGCCGACAAGCTGGACCACGCCGGATACGGGGCGAACCCGCGTCCGCTGGGTGTGGCCGGGCAGATCATCCCCTGGAACTTCCCGCTCCTGATGCTCGCGTGGAAGATCGCCCCGGCCCTCGCCACCGGCAACACGGTGGTGCTGAAGCCCGCCGAGACGACGCCGCTCTCCGCGCTGTTCTTCGCCGACGTCTGCCGCCAGGCGGGCCTGCCCAAGGGCGTCGTCAACATCCTCACCGGTTACGGCGACGCGGGCTCCGCGCTCGTCACGCACCCGGACGTGAACAAGGTCGCCTTCACCGGCTCGACCGCCGTCGGCAAGGCCATCGCCCGCCAGATCGCGGGCACCGACAAGCGGGCCACGCTCGAACTGGGCGGCAAGGGCGCCAACATCGTCTTCGACGACGCGCCCGTCGACCAGGCCGTCGAGGGCATCGTCACCGGCATCTTCTTCAACCAGGGCCAGGTCTGCTGCGCGGGCTCCCGGCTCCTCGTCCAGGAGTCGGTCCACGACGAGGTGCTGCACGCCCTCAAGCGCCGGCTGACCACGCTGCGCCTGGGCGACCCGCTGGACAAGAACACCGACATCGGCGCGATCAACTCCGCCGAGCAGCTCGCCCGGATCACCGCGCTGGTGGAGACCGGCGAGGCGGAGGGCGCCGAGCGCTGGTCGGCTCCCTGCGAACTGCCGTCCACCGGCTACTGGTTCGCCCCGACGCTCTTCACCGGCGTCACCCAGGCGCACACGGTCGCCCGCGACGAGATCTTCGGCCCGGTGCTGTCGGTGCTCACCTTCCGTACGCCGGACGAGGCGGTCGCCAAGGCCAACAACAGCCAGTACGGCCTCTCGGCGGGCATCTGGACGGAGAAGGGCTCCCGCATCCTCGCGGTGGCGAACAAGCTCCGCGCCGGTGTGGTGTGGGCCAACACGTTCAACAAGTTCGACCCGACCTCGCCGTTCGGCGGATACAAGGAGTCGGGCTACGGCCGCGAGGGCGGCCGTCACGGTCTGGAGGCCTACCTCGATGTCTGACGGGCGACTGAGCGTCTTCAAGACCTACAAGCTGTACGTCGGGGGAAAGTTCCCCCGCTCCGAGAGCGGCCGGGTGTACGAGGTGACGGACCCGAAGGGCAAGTGGCTGGCGAACGTTCCCCAGTCCTCCCGCAAGGACGCGCGTGACGCGGTCGTGGCCGCCCGCAAGGCGTTCGGCGACTGGTCGGGGGCGACCGCGTACAACCGCGGCCAGATCCTCTACCGGATCGCGGAGATGCTGGAGGGCCGCCGCGAGCAGTTCGTCCGGGAGGTGGCGGACGCCGAGGGCCTGTCGAAGTCCAAGGCGGCGGCCGTCGTGGACGCGGCGATCGACCGCTGGGTCTGGTACGCGGGCTGGACCGACAAGATCGGCCAGGTCGTGGGCGGGGCCAACCCGGTCGCGGGCCCGTTCTTCAACCTCTCCACGCCCGAACCCACCGGTGTGGTCGCGGTGCTGGCGCCCCAGGGGTCCTCACTCCTCGGCCTGGTCTCCGTCCTCGCCCCGGTGATCGCCACCGGCAACACGGCGGTCGTCGTCGCCTCGGCCGACGCCCCGCTGCCCGCGCTCTCGCTGGGCGAGGTGCTGGCCACGTCGGACCTGCCGGGCGGCGTGGTGAACATCCTGTCGGGCCGTACGGCGGAGCTGGCGGCGCCGCTCGCCTCGCACCAGGACGTCAACGGCATCGACCTCACGGGGGCCGCGGGCGACGCGGAGCTGGCGAAGGAGCTGGAGGCGGCCGCCGCGGAGAACCTGAAGCGGGTGCTCCGCCCGTCCGTCTCCCGCCACCGCCCCGAGAAGGAGGCGAAGGACGCCGCTCGTCCACAGGCTGTGGACGGATCCGACTGGTCGGCCGATCCGGGTACGCACCGGCTGACGGCCTTCCTGGAGACCAAGACGGTCTGGCACCCGACGGGCGCGCTGGGGGCCTCCGGGTCCTCGTACTGACGGACGCACGCGAACCGCGGGGCCCGCCCTTCCCGGGGCGGGCCCCGCGGGCGCTCCCGCGACCGGCCGTCAGCCCGTGATCGGACCGGTGACCTCACCGACCACCGGCCGTCAGCCCGTGACCAGGCCCGTGACCTGACCCACCACCGGCAGGTCACCGAGCGAGCCGCCACTGGTCAGCGGGTCGGTGAGCAGCGCCGTCGTCACCGGCTTGAAGTCGGCGATCTGGGTGCCCACCGCGTTGTCCAGCGGGTCCGTGCCGGTACCGGCGAGCGGGTCGAGCTGAAGGTCCGCGACGGGCGCGACGGCGCCCACCAGGCCGTAACCGAGCGCGCTGGTCACCGCCGGCGCGGCCGCGTCACCGACCGCGCCCACCGCGCCGTCGACGGTGTCCGAACCGGTGGCCGGGACGGGCAGCGGGGCCGCCTGGGCCACCGCGCCCCCCGCTCCGAGGGCCGCGCCGAGCGCGGTGAGGGTCAGACCGGCGCGCAGCAGAGCGCGACGCCGGGGCTTGGACAGTGCATGACGTGCCATGTTTTCCCACCTGATCGAGCCGGATCCAGTAGTCGTACGTACTCGCAGAGTAGTTGAGGTGTGATGCTCGATACGAACGTCACCTCCCGGGGATCGCCTGCGCGGGTCCATGCCTCACACTTCTGTTCTGTGAGTTCCCAACCGATCCCCACTCGCGTCGTGCTGCTCGCCGGCCCCTCCGGGTCCGGCAAGTCGTCCCTCGCCGCCCGCACCGGACTTCCGGTGCTACGTCTGGACGACTTCTACAAGGAGGGCAACGACCCGACCCTGCCGCAGGTCACCGGTAGCACCGACATCGACTGGGACTCGGTGCGTTCGTGGGACGCGGACGCGGCGGTCGCGGCCATCGCGGAGCTGTGCCGGACGGGCCGTACGCACGTGCCGGTGTACGACATCGCGACGAGCTCCCGGACGGGCCGCGAGGCGTTCGACATCGCCCGTACGCCGCTGTTCGTGGCCGAGGGCATCTTCGCGGCGGACATCGTGTCCCGCTGCCAGGAACTCGGCCTGCTCGCGGACGCGCTGTGCCTGCGGGGGCGCCCCTCGACCACGTTCCGGCGGCGGTTGCTGCGGGACCTGCGCGAGGGCCGCAAGTCGGTGCCGTTCCTGCTCCGCCGCGGCTGGCGCCTGATGCGCGCCGAACGGCGCATCGTGGCCCGCCAGACGACGATGGGCGCCTACCCGTGCGGCAAGCAGGAGGCCCTCGGCCGCCTGGCCGCCGCGGCGGCGGGCCGTTGCCGCCGGGCCCCGGTCAAGGCCCCGGTCCCGGAGTAGGGCGGGCGCACGGCGAAGCGGGGTCGGACGAGACCCCCCGGCTCGTCCGACCCCGCCCGTACCGCCCCCGTAACCGCCGCGTCCCCCCGGCGCGGCGGCCTGTCTCCCCCGTTTCCCCCGTGCGCCTCAGGCCACCAACTCGCCGAAGGACTCCTCCTCGTCACGGCCGAAGCTGAGGACCTGGTCCTCGCGGAGCCGGCGGAGTGACCGCCAGATGCTCGACTTCACCGTGCCGACACTGATGCCGAGTATCGACGCGATCTCCGGGTCCGTGCGGCCCTCGTAGTACCGCAGGACCAGCATGGTGCGCTGGAGTTCGGGCAGCCGTGCGAGCGCCTGCCACAGCACCGCCCGCAGCTCCGTGCCGCGCATCGCGTCCGTGTCGCCCACCGTCTCCGGCAGCTCCTCGGTCGGGTATTCGTTCAGCTTGCGCCTGCGCCACGCGCTGATGTGCAGGTTGGTCATGGTGCGGCGGAGGTAGCCGCCGAGCGCCGCCTTGTCCGTGATCCGGTCCCATGCCCGGTAGGTCGAGAAGAGGGCGCTCTGGAGCAGGTCCTCGGCCTCGAACCGGTCTCCGGTCAGGTGGTAGGCGGTCGCGTACAGGGAGGCGCGGCGCTCCTGGACGTAGGCCGTGAACGCCGCTTCGGCGTCCTCGGTCCGCGCCAGGGGCTTCCGCTCCCCCGTGGCCTCCCCGCACGCGTGTCCCCCGTTGCCCCCGTGTTCCCCCGTGGGCACGTCAACCATCGTCAGGTGCGACGAGTGCTGACGCCCGGCACCGCGGAAGCACCCCCGCCCTCCCCCGGCGCCGGACTTCTCGGTGCTCCGACCGGTGTCGTGGAGGCGCGTGACAACTGCGCTTGAGGTGGTGCTGTGCAGTGCGTTCATCTCGCGCCCCCCATCGGTGGAGTTCGTCTCTTCCATGTGCCACCGAGCTTGCCGGGGCGACTTCATGGCCCTGTCCCCCGACTGTCACAGGCCTGTCACAAGGCAGGTCAGGGTGGTGCGCGGCCCGTCGGCGCGCCCCCGGTGACCGCTCAAGTGGGGAGCGCTGTCGAACTGTGACACCCCTATGGGCCACAATGGCCTCCGTGCCTTTCCTGTTGCTGATCGAGGACGACGACGCCATCCGCACGGCCCTCGAACTCTCGCTGTCTCGCCAGGGCCACCGTGTGGCCACCGCGGCGACGGGAGAGGACGGCCTGGAGCTGCTCCGCGAGCAGCGGCCCGACCTGGTCGTGCTGGATGTGATGCTGCCCGGGATCGACGGTTTCGAGGTCTGCCGCCGTATCCGGCGCACCGACCAGTTGCCGATCATCCTGCTGACCGCCCGCAGCGACGACATCGACGTCGTGGTGGGTCTGGAGTCGGGGGCCGACGACTACGTGGTGAAACCCGTGCAGGGCCGGGTGCTCGACGCGCGTATCCGCGCGGTGCTGCGCCGGGGCGAGCGGGAGTCCACCGACTCCGCGACCTTCGGCAGTGTGGTCATCGACCGTTCCGCGATGACCGTCACGAAGAACGGCGAGGACCTCCAGCTCACGCCGACCGAGCTGAGGCTCCTGCTGGAGCTGAGCCGCAGGCCCGGTCAGGCGCTGTCGCGGCAGCAACTGCTGCGGCTGGTGTGGGAACACGACTACCTGGGTGACTCGCGCCTGGTGGACGCCTGTGTCCAACGGCTGCGCGCCAAGGTGGAGGACGTGCCGTCCTCGCCGACCCTGATCCGTACCGTGCGCGGTGTCGGCTACCGGCTGGACTCGCCTCAGTGAGCGGTGCCGCGAAGCGTTCCTTCCTCGCGGGTCTTCGCTGGACCAGCCTGCGACTGCGGCTGCTGATCGTGTTCGCGCTGGTGGCCCTGGTGGCCGCGGTGTCCGCGTCGGGCATCGCGTACTGGCTCAACCGCGAGGCGGTGCTGACCCGTACGCAGGACGCGGCGCTGGGTGACTTCCGCCGGCAGATGCAGAACCGGGCGGCGTCGCTGCCGACGCAGCTGACGGCGGCCGAACTGCGGCACGCCGCCGAGCAGATGGCGAGCAGCAGCCCCGGTTACCACGTGCTGCTGGTCGGCTCCCACGACGGCAAGCCGGTCGTCGGCTCCTCGGACCTCGACGCGTTCACCGCGCAGGACGTGCCCGACTCGTTGCGGAAGCAGGTGAGCCGGAAGCAGCCGTTGAAGAAGGGCGACTCCTTCGAGTACCACCTGTTCTGGCAGCGTACGAGTATCGGCGGCACGCCCTATCTGGTCGCCGGTACGAAGATCATCGGCGGCGGCCCGACCGGATACATGCTCAAGTCCCTCGACCAGGAGCGCCAGGACCTCAACTCGCTGGCCTGGTCCCTGGGTATCGCGACCGCGCTGGCGCTGATCGGTTCGGCGCTGCTCGCCCAGGCGGCGGCGACGACCGTGCTGCGGCCCGTGCAGCGGCTGGGCGACGCCGCCCGGAAGCTCGGCGAGGGCAAGCTGGACACCCGTCTCGTGGTCTCGGGCACCGACGAACTGGCCGATCTCTCCCGTACGTTCAACAGGGCGGCCGGCTCGCTGGAGAAGAAGGTCGCGGACATGAGCGCCCGGGAGGAGTCGAGCCGCCGGTTCGTCGCCGACATGTCGCACGAGCTGCGCACCCCGCTCACCGCGATCACCGCGGTCGCGGAGGTGCTGGAGGACGAGGCGGACAGCCTCGATCCGATGATCGCGCCCGCCGTGCACCTCGTGGTCAGTGAGACGCGGCGGCTGAACGACCTGGTCGAGAACCTCATGGAGGTCACCCGTTTCGACGCGGGGACGGCCCGGCTGGTCCTGGACACGGTGGACGTGGCGGACCAGGTGACCGCCTGCATCGACGCCCGCGCGTGGCTGGACGCGGTCGATCTCGACGCCGAGCGCGGGCTGATGGTGCGGCTCGATCCGCGCCGGCTGGACGTCATCCTGGCGAACCTCATCGGCAACGCGCTCAAGCACGGCGGTTCGCCGGTCCGGGTGGCGGTGCGGGCCGACGACGACGAGCTGACCATCGAGGTGCGCGACCACGGGCCGGGCGTCCCGGAAGAGGTGCTGCCGCACGTCTTCGACCGCTTCTACAAGGCGAGTGCCTCCCGTCCGCGCTCGGAGGGCAGCGGTCTGGGCCTGTCGATCGCCATGGAGAACGCCCACATCCACGGCGGCGACATCACGGCCTTCAACTCGCCGGACGGCGACGGCGCGGTGTTCCTCCTGCGGCTGCCCCGTGACGCGGGCCGGCTGCTCGACGCCCCCGCGGACGAGGACCGGGACGACGACCGGGACGGGCCGGGGGACGACGCGAACGGGAAGGACGGCGCGAAGTGATGCGCAGCGAGCACGCGTACGGCACGCGCCGGGACGCGCGCCCCGGGCGGGCGACCGCGTTCGCCGCGGCCGTGGCCTGTGTGGCGCTGGCGGCGGGGTGCGGGATCCGGAGCACCTCGGTACCGGTGGACGCGGGAGCGGCGCCGTCCCGGGTGCCGTGCCGGACGTCCGGCACGGACACCGGCAACCAGCCGCCGGAGAGCCTGACGGTCCAGGTCTATCTGGTGTGCGCCTCGCAGCTGGCGACGGTGGAGCGCACGGTCGAGGTCGACGAGTCGGGGTCCGACCGGCTGCGGGTGGCGCGGGCGCTCCTGGCCCAGTTGCGGCAGGCGCCGTCCGCCGAGGAGCGCCGTGCGGGGTTCTCCACGCTCGTCCCGGCGAAGCTGCGGGTCGCCGATGCCCGCCGGGGCGATCCGAAGGGCGCCCTGCGCCTCAGCGAGCAGCCGGAGGACCTCCCGGCGGAGGCGCTGGCCCAGCTGGTGTGCTCGTACGCCGAGAGCGAGGTGGCGGTCGACCGCGGGGGCTCGGTGCTGCTCGGCGGGCCCGGGGCGTACGCCCCCCGGGACTATCTGTGCACGTCACAGACGAAGAGCCGGCCGACCGAGGTACCGACCCTGAGGGCCGCGCCGTGAGCACCGAGGGCGGCCCCACAGGCTGTCCGGGGCGCGTGCCGGGCGTCACCATCCCTTCGCGCGCCTGGGCGGAACCGATCCTGCCGGTCGTGGCGTCTTGGTGCACGTGCGTCACAGTCCGGACGGCCGGTCCGTCATCCGCTTCCGCGCGGCGGGGGTAGTCCTCCTCCTCGCGCACCTCCTGCTCGTCGGCTGGCTGACACTGCGCCCGCTGGACGTCCCCTGGGTGACCGCGGCCAATCTGCGGCCGTTCGACGGGATCAGAGCGGATCTGGCCCTCGGCGGGTTCGAGGCGGCCCGCCGGATCGGTGAGGGGCTGGTGCTGCTGGCCCCGCTGGGCGTGCTGCTGCCGATGGCCGGGGGGCGGCTGCTGGTCTCCCCGTGGGCCTCGCTGGCCCGGACCGTCGCGGCCGGGGCGCTGCTGTCGTCGGTCATCGAGCTGGGACAGACCGGGGTGCCGGGGCAGGTCGTGGACGTCGACTCGATCCTGCTGAACACGGTCGGCGTCGCCCTCGCCCATCTGCTGGTCGTCCCGGTGTCCCGGGCACGGCTGCGGCGGGGCAACCGGGCGGGTGCCGGGGACCTCTCCCACCTCGGTCACGAGCCCCGGAGCCTGAGGGACGAGGCCCCTCAGGGAACGACCCCGACGATTTCCAGGGTCGGGATCGCCCCGTAGAGCGACGCTTTGCCCTCCCTCCCGGGGGCAGTATGGAGATATCGGGAGCACACCACAGCGGCCCCCGCGACGCTTCGCGAAGGAGTCACCATGGCAGCACTTGTCCGCCCTACCGAAGGCCGCATGATCGGTGGAGTGTGCGCGGGGCTGGCCCGCCGTTTCGGCACCACCAGCGGGACGATGCGCGTGATCTTCGTGCTCTCCTGCCTGCTGCCCGGCCCGCAGTTCGTCCTCTACCTGGCGCTGTGGGTGCTGCTGCCGTCGGAGAAGCACTCCTCGGCGACATCCTGGTGACGGCGGGGCCCCGGATACCCGGGGGACGGGGACCGCGGCACCCACGAGCGCGTACGGGGACGACGGCGGGTACGTCGGACACGCAGGAGGGCGCGCACCCTGACCGGGTGCGCGCCCTCTGTGCGCGTGGAGGCCGCCTGCGGAGGCGGGCGGGGCGCGGAACGCCCCGGGGCCTCAGCGGCCGATCGGCAGGGAGCCGGTCAGCCCGCCGGCGGGCAGGCCGCCGAGCAGGTTGCCGCCCTTCGACTTGACGGCGTTGCCGCCCTTCTTGGCCGTGTTGCCGCTCTTCTGCTGGTCGAGGAGGCCGCCCGCGGCCTTCTGGGCGGTCGGCAGCGCGTCGGTCACGGTGTCGAGCGCGACGTTGGCCGGCAGCACACCGGCCACGGAGTCGACGGGCAGAGCGACGGCGGAGGCGCTTCCCGCTCCGGCGGCGGCGGCGAACGCGGCACCGAGAGCGGCGACACCGAGGGTCCTGGCAGCAGACTGCTTCATGTGACATTCATCCTTGGGGAAGGGGGATGTGAGCGGCTCCGCAAGGTAGTCAGGCCCGCCCCCTTACCGCAAACATCCCCCGACACGGAAAACAGCCGGAATTCCGCGCTCCCGGCCGCTTCCCTTCCCGCTCGTTCAGGCGGACGCGCCCGAAGAACCCCTGGTGGTGGCCGTCTGACGGAAAAGCCACTCCGACTTCAGCTCCGCGTAACCGGGCTTCACGACGTCGTTGATCATCGCCAGACGTTCATCGAAAGGAATGAACGCTGATTTCATCGCATTGACGGTGAACCACTGCATGTCGTCGAGCGTGTATCCGAAAGCCTCGGTCAGCTTCTCGAATTCACGGCTCATGCTGGTCCCGCTCATCAGCCGGTTGTCCGTGTTCACGGTGACGCGGAAATGCAGCTTCCGCAGCAGCCCGATGGGGTGCTCGGCGTACGAGGCGGCGGCCCCGGTCTGGAGGTTGGAGGTCGGGCAGAGCTCCAGCGGGACGCGCTTGTCGCGTACGTAGGAGGCGAGGCGGCCGAGCGTCACGGTGCCGTCGTCGGCGGTGGTGATGTCGTCGATGATGCGGACGCCGTGGCCGAGCCGGTCGGCACCGCACCACTGGAGTGCCTGCCAGATCGACGGCAGACCGAAGGCCTCGCCCGCGTGGATGGTGAAGTGGTTGTTCTCCCGCTTGAGGTACTCGAAGGCGTCGAGGTGGCGGGTGGGAGGGTAGCCCGCCTCCGCGCCGGCGATGTCGAAGCCGACGACACCCCGGTCGCGGTATTCGTTGGCGAGTTCGGCGATCTCCAGGGCGCGGGCCGCGTGCCGCATCGCCGTCAGGAGGGCGCCGACCCGGATGCGGTGGCCGTTGGCGCGGGCCCTGCGCTCACCCTCGCGGAAGCCGTCGTTGACCGCCTCGACGACCTCTTCGAGGGTCAGTCCGGCGGTGAGGTGCTGCTCGGGGGCGTACCGCACCTCGGCGTAGACGACACCGTCCTCGGCGAGGTCCTCGGCGCACTCGGCGGCCACCCGGAACAGCGCGTCACGGGTCTGCATGACGGCGCAGGTGTGGGCGAAGGTCTCCAGGTAGCGTTCCAGCGAACCGGAGTCGGCCGCCTCGCGGAACCAGACGCCGAGCTTGTCCGCCTCCGTCTCGGGCAGCGCGTCGTAGCCCAGCGCCGCGGCCAGTTCGACGACGGTGCCGGGACGCAGGCCCCCGTCGAGGTGGTCGTGGAGCAGCACCTTGGGGGCGCGGCGGATCTGGTCGGGACCGGGAGCGTTCGGGGTCTGGCTGGTCATCTGGGCACTCTAACGCCTACGCGCGTAGATCGCTGCCCCCGATGCGTAACAGTGACCGCGAAGCCGGGTGGAATACACGTCCCCTTCTGACACTGTTCTGTCATGGCACAGCGCGCACTTCCCCCGCCTGCCGCGAGGCTGGGACGGGCCGTCCACACGGCCGGGGCACTATCCGAGGTCAGCGGCGTGGTCCTGCTGCTCCCGGACGGCGAGAGAGAGTCACGTCGCCGTCCCTCCACCCTGTCGTACGCGACCCAGTTGTCCCTCGCCCGGACACTGGCCCGCGCGGGCGGGGAGGACGGGCTCGCCGTGCACGTGGTCCGCTACCGCCGCCGGGGCTGGAACTCCGGGGCCGACCCGGCGGCGGACGCCGGCTGGGCCGCCGACGAGGTCGGGCGGCGGTACGGCAACGTGCCCGTCTGCCTGGTGGGGCACGGGATGGGCGGCCGGGCGGCCCTGCGGGCGGCCGGGCACACGGCCGTCACCTCGGTGCTGGCGATGGCCCCCTGGCTGCCCGAAGCCACAACGGGCGCGGAACCCGAGCCGGTGAAGCACCTGGCGGGGCGCCGGGTGCTGATCGTGCACGGCACGAACGACGCGCGGACCGATCCGGAGATGTCCTACCGGCTGGCCGAGCGCGCCAAGAAGACCAACCGGGACACCTGCCGGTTCGAGGTCCACTCGGACGGGCACGCGCTGCGCCAGCACCGCTCCGAAGTGATGGCGCTGGCCGGGGACTTCGTGCGGGGATCACTCTTCGCCCGGTCGTACGCCCGCCCGGTCGTGGACGCGTTCGCCGCGCCGCCGCCGCTTGGGCTGCGGATGCCGCTGGCGGCCGGATTCGGGCGGTCGCTGCGGCACTGACGCGCCACAGGCCGGATTCGGGCGGTCGCTCATGGCACTGACCCGCCACAGGCCGTACGGCAGGGCCCCGAGCGGTCCGGGCCGCGCACCGGCCGGTCGGCCCCGGCCGTCTCGTCTCCCCTCAGTCCGGGAGCAGGTGGCCCCGGCGCGACAGCAGGAAGTGCTTGAAGGCGGCCACCGGCGGGGTGTCCGGGTGGCCGCCCAGCCAGGCGACCCCGATCTCGCGGACCGCGCGGGGTGCCGTGACGTTCAGCTCGACCACCCCCGGCCTGGCCACGGCGGGCGGCGGGAGCAGGGCCACCCCGAGTCCGGCGGCGACCAGGCCGCGCAGCGTCTCGGCCTCCTCGCCCTCGAACGCGACGCGGGGCGTGAAGCCCGCCTCCGCGCAGAGGTCGTCGGTGATCCGCCGCAGGCCGTACCCCGGTTCCAGGGTGACGAACGTTTCGTCGGCGGCCTCCGCGAGGCGGACGCGCCGCCGTCCCGCCAGCCGGTGGTCCTCGGGCACCACCAGGCGCAGCCGCTGCTCGTCGAGACGGCGGGCGACCAGGTCCGGCGCGTCCGGCACGGGAGAGGTGAGGCAGAGGTCGAGTCCGCCGGCCCGCAGCCGCTCGATCATCGCCTCGCCGTAGTTCTGGACGAGCTGGAACCGGACCCGGGGGTGGTCGGCGCGGAAGGCGCGGATGAGGGAGGGCACGGTCTCGGAGCCCATCGTGTGCAGGAAGCCGAAGGCGACCTTGCCCGCGGTCGGATCGGCGTCCGCCCGCACCGAGTCGGCGGCCTTCTCCACCTCGGCCAGGGCACGTTCGGCGGAGCCCAGGAAGGTGCGGCCCGCGGGCGTGAGCGAGACCGTGCGGCCGCGCCGGGCGAACAGGCTGACGCCGAGGTCCTGTTCGAGCCTGACCATGGCCCGCGACAGCGTCGACTGGGGGACGCCCAGCTCGTGGGCGGCCCGGGTGACGTGTTCGTGCCGGGCCACCGCCTCGAAGTACGCGAGCCTCGGGGCGAGGACCGCGCGGATGTCTTCTTCGTAACTACTCGGTGACAGCCGGGGTTGTGAGCTGGGTTGATGCGCCATGGGAACGATTATGGCGACTTCATGCATTGGACGCATCAACCCCGCGCGCCTAGATTCGCCGTATGCCTCCTGCCAGTACCGGGGCGTCCACCATCGCGCTGGACGCCTCAGCTCCGTCATCCGCCGCCGACACCACGGCCACCCCCGCGACCAGTGCCCCGGCCACCGCCGACCGCCTGGAACCGGGCCGCCCCGGCTACCGCCGGATGAGCTTCGCGCTCTTCGCCGCCGGGGTCGCGACCTTCGCCCTCCTCTACTCCACGCAGGCCCTGCTGCCCGCCGTCTCCGCCTCCTTCGGCGCCACGGCCGGCCAGGCGAGCTGGACGGTCTCCGCGGCCACCGGGGCGCTGGCCCTGTGCGTCCTGCCGCTGAGCGCGCTCTCCGAGCGCTTCGGGCGGCGGCAGATGATGACGGCGTCCCTGACGGTCGCCGTCCTGGTCGGGCTGCTCGTGCCGTTCGCCCCCTCGCTCGGCTGGCTGATCGCGCTGCGCGCCGTCCAGGGCGCGGCGCTCGCCGGACTGCCCGCCTCGGCGATGGCGTACCTGGCCGAGGAGGTGCGCCCCAAGGCCCTGGTGGCGGCGATCGGCCTGTTCGTGGCGGGCAACAGCATCGGCGGCATGAGCGGCCGCATCCTCACCGGCTGGATCGCCCAGCTGTGGGGCTGGCGGATGGCCCTCGGCGCGGTCGGGCTGCTGGCCGTGGGCTGCGCGGTCGTCTTCCACCTGATGATCCCCCGGGCCCGGCACTTCACCCCCGGTTCGCTCAACCCGAAGGCCCTGGCCAGGACCGTCGGTACGCACCTCTCCGATCCGCTGCTGCGCCGGCTGTACGCGATCGGCGCCCTGTTCATGACGGTGTTCGGCGCGGTCTACACCGTGATCGGCTACCGGCTGGTCGAGGCGCCGTTCGGCCTCCCCCAGGGCATCGTCGGCTCGATCTTCCTGGTCTACCTGGTCGGTACGGTCTCCTCCGCCGCGGCCGGACGGCTCGTCGCCCGGCTGGGCCGCCGGGGCGCGCTGTACCTCGCGGTGTCCACGACGGCCGCGGGTCTGCTGCTCTCGCTGGCCGACCAGTTGGCCGCGGTGCTGCTCGGCCTGGTGCTGATCACGGCCGGCTTCTTCGCCGGACACGCCGTCGCCTCGTCCTCGGTGAGCCGTACGGCGACGACGGGCCGCGCCCAGGCGTCGGCGCTGTACCAGTCGGCGTACTACCTGGGTTCCAGCGCGGGCGGCACGCTCGGCGCGGTGGCCTTCCACTCCGGAGGCTGGGGCGGCACGGTCGCGCTGGGGCTCCTCGCGGTGTCCGGCGTCGTGACGATCACGGTGTTCGGCAGCCGGGCGGCGCGCACCGAACGCCGGGCCGCGCTGCGGGCGGCCTGAGACTTCGCCGGGGGCTGCCTGAGAGCTCGCCGCGGGGTGCCCGTCCCACCTGCTGACCTCCCTGGCTGACCTGCGGGGTGCCTGACCTGCGGTTTCTCTGCTTCCCACCCCGATTGTCAGTGCCCTGGGGTAGCTTCCGGAGTGCTGGATGAGCGGTGTCACGGCGCAACAGGGGTGAGCGATGGGTGAGCAGGCGGCGGCGACGACGGCGGGGATCGACAGTCGTCTGGAGGGGCACCGGGTCGAGCTGACCGGTTACTGCTACCGGATGCTCGGCTCGGCCTTCGAGGCGGAGGACGCGGTCCAGGACACGATGGTGCGCGCCTGGCGCAACTTCGACTCCTTCGAGGGCCGTTCGTCCCTGCGCTCCTGGCTCTACCGCATCGCCACGAACGTCTGCCTGGACATGCTGAAGGCGGGCAACAAGCGGGCCAGGCCGGTGGATCTCACCGGCCCGACCCCGCTGGCCCAGGCGGCGCTCAACCCGCTTCCGGAGAACACCTGGCTGGAGCCGGTGCCGGACGGCCGCGTCCTGCCGTCGGTGGCCGACCCGGCGGAGGCCGCCGTGGCCCGTGAGTCGGTGCGCCTGGCGTTCGTCGCGGCGCTCCAGCACCTCCCGCCCAAGCAGCGCGCGGTGCTGATCCTGCGCGAGGTGCTGGCCTGGAAGGCGAGCGAGGTCGCCCAACTGCTCGACACCACGGTCGCCTCGGTCAACAGCGCGTTGCAGCGGGCCAGGGCGACGCTGGCCGACACGGACCGTTCGGCGCCGGAATCGGCGAACCCGCTGGACGAGGAGCAGCGCAAGCTCCTGGACCGCTATGTGGCCGCCTTCGAGGGGTACGACATGGCGGCGCTGACGGCACTGCTCCACGAGGACGCGGTGATGACCATGCCGCCGTTCGACCTCTGGCTCCAGGGGCACGCCGACATCACGGGCTTCATGCTCAGCATCGGCGCGGGCTGCGCGGGTTCCCGGCTGGTGGCGACCGAGGCCAACGGCTCCCCGGCCTTCGCGCACTACAAGCCGAATCCGGACGGCCCGGGGTTCGTGCCGTGGGCGGTGCAGGTCATCGACGTCTCCGGGGGTGCCATCACCGGTATGCACTGCTTCCTGGACACCCCGCGCTGGTTCCCCCTGTTCGGGCTCCCGAACCATCTGGACGCGGGCTGAGGATCCTCGGCCGGTGACCGAGGCGGTCCGGCCCAGCCACCGGCCCGACCACCGGCGGGCCGGTCAGGGCGGGTCCACCCGGACGTGTCCCAGCACCTCGGACAGACCGACCAGCGCGAGCAGGGACCGGAGTCCGTCCGGGGCGTCGCGCAGCCGCAGCACGACGCCTCCGGGCACGGTGGCCCGGCGGGCGACGAGCGCCAGCCGGGCCACCGCCTCGACCAGAGCCAGGTCCGGATCCGTCACACCGCCGACGTAGCAGTCCACGACGGTGGTCCCGGGCACGGTCAGCAGCGCCTCCAGCTCGGCACAGAGCCCCGGCACTTCGGCACGGGTGACGCGTCCGGTCAGGACGAGGGCCTTCGCATTCGTGGCATCCACACCCCCACAGACCGGTGGGGCGGCCGAAACTCATCGGTGGCACCCGCCGCGTCCCAGGTCGCGACGGCCGTTTCCCGTCATCCCGACGCTGTCGCACGGTTGTTGACAACCTGCTGACCTCCGAAGCTCTCTCCCTGGGTGAACCCTGGGCACATCCGTCACGCGGAGCCCGGGACCGAACGATTCTCCAGGGGGAGAGTTGCGCAGACACGTCAAGAGCGCCTACGCATCCGTGATCGCCGCGGCGACCGCCGTGGCACTCGCGGCCGGGATGACCGCCCCGGCCGCCGCCGCCGACACCGTGGACGCCCGGTCGAGGGCGTCCGAGGCCGCCGTCCGGCACCACATCACACTGATCACCGGTGACCGGGTGACCGTGGACGCCAAGGGGCGCCCGGTGGGCTTCGAGCCCGCCCGGGGCCGTGAACACATACCCGTCCGACGACAGACGTCCGGCGGGCACACCTATGTCGTACCGGCCGACGCGCACCGGCTGGTCGCGGCCGGGAAGCTCGACCGGCGGCTGTTCGACACGACCGAGCTGAGCCGTCCCGAATATCGCAGGTCCCAGCAGAAGGGCCTCCGGCTGATCGTCGGCTACCGGGGCGCGGCCGCCAAGGCCGCGAAGGCCGAGGTCCGCGACGCCGGGGGCACGAAGGTCGGCCGGACGCTCGCCTCGCTGAACGCCGAGTCCCTGACCACGCCGAAGAGCGACGCCGCCGAGATCTGGGAGGCGCTCACCGCCCCGTCCGGCGGCCAGGCGCAGCGCACCACGGCCGCGGGCATCGACCGCGTCTGGCTGGACGGGGTGCGCCGGGCCGACCTGGACAAGAGCGTGCCGCAGATCGGTGCGCCCACGGTCTGGAAGTCGGGCTACACCGGCAAGGGCGTCACCATCGCCGTGCTGGACACCGGTGTGGACGCCACCCACCCCGACCTCAAGGGGCAGGTCGCGGGCGAGCGGAACTTCTCCGCCGCGGCGGACGCCGTCGACCGGTACGGCCACGGCACGCACGTCGCGTCCATCGCCGCCGGCCGGGGCGTCAAGTCGGCCGGGAAGTTCAAGGGGGTGGCCCCCGACGCCCGGCTGCTCAACGGCAAGGTGCTGGACGACGACGGCTTCGGCGACGACTCCGGCATCCTGGCCGGGATGGAGTGGGCGGTCGCCCAGGGCGCCGACATCGTCAACCTGAGCCTGGGCGGCGGCGACACCCCGGAGACCGACCCGCTGGAGGCGGCGGTCGACAAGCTCTCCGCCGAGAAGGGCGTCCTGTTCGCCATAGCGGCGGGCAACGAGGGCTCCGGTGCCGGTACGGTCTCCTCGCCCGGCAGCGCCGACGCGGCGCTGACCGTGGGCGCCGTGGACCACCAGGACGCGCTGGCGGACTTCTCCAGCCGCGGGCCGCGCGTCGGTGACGGCGCCGTCAAGCCCGACGTCACGGCCCCGGGCGTGGACATCACGGCCGCCGCGGCCCCCGGGTCGGTCATCGACCGGGAGGTCGGCCAGAACCCGGCCGGCTACCTCACCATCTCGGGTACGTCGATGGCGACCCCGCATGTCGCGGGCGCCGCCGCACTGCTCAAGCAGCAGCACCCCACCTGGACGTACACCGAGCTGAAGGGGGCGCTCACCGCGTCCGCCGAGCCCGGCGCGTACAGCCCCTTCGAGCAGGGGACCGGGCGGATCGCGGTGGACCGGGCGGCCGGGCAGAGCGTCGTCGCCGATCCGGTGTCCGTGAGCTTCGGCGTGCGGGAGTGGCCGCACACCGACGACACCCCGGTCACCGAGAAGGTGGCCTACCGCAACCTCGGTGACCAGGACGTCACCCTGTCGCTGAAGGTGGCGGCGACCGGACCGGACGGCAAGCCCGCCCCGGACGGCTTCTTCACCCTCGGCGCCTCGCGGGTCACCGTGCCGGCGGGTGGCCGGGCCGAGGTGCCGCTGACCGCGGACACCCGGCTCGGTGGCACGGTGGACGGCACGTACGTCGCGTACGTGGTGGCGAGCGGGGGCGGGCAGAGTGTCCGGACCGCGGCGGCCGTCGACCGCGAGGTCGAGTCGTACGACGTGACCGTCACGCTCACCGGCCGGGACGGCCGGCCCGTGGACGGGAGCACCCGGCTCATCGGCCTCTCCGAGAAGGTCGCGGACGTGTGGGTGGACCGGGAGAGCACGAAGGGCACCGCGACGATGCGCGTCCCCGCGGGCACCTATGTGCTCGACGGCAGCGTGGTCCAGGACCCGGAGGCCGAGGGCGGACCGGTCGACTGGCTCTCCGCGCCGAGGCTGGAGGTCACCAAGGACCTGGGCGTCGCCTTCGACACCCGCCTGACGAAGCGGACGCGCATCACCGTGCCCGGCGGGGCGAAGCCGGCTCTGGCCTCGGCGGACTACGAGGTGGGCTCCGGCGACTACGCCGTCGGCCTCGGCTGGTGGCTGGACTCGTTCGACCAGCTGCGCACGGCGCACGTGGGTCCGGCGGTCACCGACGGTTCCCTCTCGCAGTACTGGGCGGGCAGTTGGGCCAAGGGCTCCTCCACCCAGTACGACGTGGCGCTCGGCGGCCCGGTCCAGCGGCTCGCGACCGGCTACACCCGTGCGCTGGCGGCCGACCGGTTCGCCCGGGTCCAGGTCGGCATGGGCGCCCCGGCGTCCGGCAAGACGGGCGCCCTCACGGTCTGGGGCACGGTCCCCGGCATGAGCGGGGCCAGCGCCACGGAGATCCCGCAGAAGCTGCCGGGCGCCCGCACGCTGTACGTCTCGGCGGCCGACAAGGCGAGGTACTCGATCGACTTCGCGCAGATCGGCGGGGCCGACGAGGACGGCTGGCCGGTGTACGAGGCGCAGTACTCCCTCGGTGAGGAGCGGGCGTACAAGGCCGGCTCGACGTACCGGAAGACCGTCAACACGGCCGTGTTCGGGCCGCTGCTGGGCGGGGACTTCGGGCTCTACCACGACGAGCAGGGCATCTGGGGCTATCTGCCGGTCCTGGCCGACGGCTCGGGCAACGCGGGTTCGTCCCTGTACTCCTCGGCGAAGACGGTGCTGTACCGCGACGGCAAGCAGGTCGGCCGGAGCGACGACCCGCTGACCGGCACGGCCGAGCCGTTCGCCGTGCCCGCGGGCACCGCCGACTACCGGCTGACGACCTCGGTACGCCGCGGTGCCTCGGTCGGCTCCGTGTCGAGCCGCGTCGACGCCGAGTGGACCTTCCGGTCGGGCAGGCCGTTCGGTTCGGGGAAGAAGCTGCCGGCCTCCACGGTGCGCTTCACCCCCGAGGTCTCCCTCGGCTCCACGGTCCCGGCCGGCGCCACGGCGAAGGTGCCGGTGCGGGTGCAGGGTCCGGCCGCCGGGAAGAACCTCAAGTCCCTCACGGTGTGGGTGAGTCACGACTCCGGCAAGACCTGGAAGAAGGTCTCGGTGAAGTCGGGCCGGATCTCGGTGAAGAACCCCGCGAAGGGTAAGTCCGTCTCCTTCAAGGCCCAGGTCACGGACAAGAGGGGCAACACGTCGAAGGTGACCGTCTTCGACGCCTACCGGGGCAAGTAGCCCCCGACGACGCGAACGGCCTGCCGGGACCCGTGTCCCGGCAGGCCGTTCGTGCTCCCCGGACGTCAGGCGATGCGCTCCCGGACGACCGGCGTGGCGGCGAACGGCGTGCCGCCCGGGGCGATGTCGTACGAGCCGGGCAGCGCCTGGAGCGCGTACGCGAACTTCTCCGGGGTGTCCGTGTGCAGGGTCAGCAGGGGCTGGCCCTCGGTCACGGTGTCGCCGGGCTTGGCGTGCAGTTCGACGCCCGCGCCCGCCTGCACCGGGTCCTCCTTGCGGGCCCGGCCGGCGCCGAGGCGCCAGGCGGCGACGCCGACGTCGTAGGCGTCCAGGCGGGTCAGCACCCCGGAGGAGGGCGCGGTGATCACGTGCTGCTCGCGGGCGACGGGCAGCGCGGCGTCCGGGTCGCCGCCCTGGGCGGAGATCATGCGGCGCCACACGTCCATGGCGGAGCCGTCGGCCAGGGCCTTCTCCGGGTCGGCGTCCTTGAGCCCGGCGGCGTCCAGCATCTCGCGGGCGAGTGCGAGGGTCAGCTCGACGACGTCCTTGGGGCCGCCGCCCGCCAGCACCTCGACGGACTCGCGTACCTCCAGGGCGTTGCCCGCGGTGAGGCCGAGCGGGGTGGACATGTCGGTGAGCAGGGCGACGGTCCGCACCCCGCTGTCGGTGCCCAGCGCGACCATGGTGGAGGCCAGTTCGCGGGCGTCCTCGATGGTCTTCATGAAGGCGCCGGAGCCGACCTTGACGTCCAGGACGAGCGCGCCGGTGCCCTCGGCGATCTTCTTCGACATGATCGAGCTGGCGATGAGCGGGATCGCCTCGACGGTCCCGGTGACGTCGCGGAGCGCGTAGAGCTTCTTGTCGGCGGGGGCGAGCCCGTCGCCCGCCGCGCAGATCACGGCGCCGGTGGTGTCCAGGACGTCCAGCATCTCGGCGTTGGACAGCAGGGCCCGCCAGCCGGGGACGGACTCCAGCTTGTCGAGGGTGCCGCCCGTGTGGCCGAGGCCCCGGCCGCTGAGCTGCGGTACGGCGGCACCGCAGGCGGCGACCAGCGGGGCGAGCGGCAGGGTGATCTTGTCGCCGACGCCGCCGGTGGAGTGCTTGTCGGTGGTGGGACGCGACAGCGCGCCGAAGCTCATCCGCTCGCCGGAGGCGATCATCGCGGCGGTCCAGCGGGCGATCTCGGTGCGGTTCATGCCGTTCAGCAGGATCGCCATGGCCAGCGCGGACATCTGCTCGTCGGCGACCTCGCCGCGGGTGTAGGCGTCGATCACCCAGTCGATCTGCTCGGGGCTGAGTTCGCCTCGGTCCCGCTTGGTGCGGATGACGGAGATGGCGTCCATGTCCTGGGAGTCCTTCCGGCCGGGTGCGTACGCACGAGTCCCCTGTGACTCTACGCGCATAGAGATGAATGGATCACCGGGCGCCCGCGGCGGGGCCGGCCCGGGTACCGGGGCCACCGGCCGATCCGGTGGCCCCGGCGGACGTCAGCCGAGGTGCTGGGGCCCGAAGGCCTGCGGCAGCATCGCGTCGAGGGTGCGGAAGCCGTCGGGGGTCTCCAGGACCAGGTCCGGTCCCCCGAACTCGTACAGCAGTTGACGGCACCGCCCGCACGGGACGAGGGGCGCGCCCTCGCCGTCCACGCAGACGAAGTGGGTCAGCCGGCCGCCGCCCGTGGCCGCGAGCTGGGAGACCAGCCCGCACTCGGCGCACAGGCCCACGCCGTAACTGGCGTTCTCGACGTTGCAGCCGACGACGGTGCGGCCGTCGTCGGCGAGCGCGGCGACACCGACCCTGAAGCCCGAGTACGGGGCGTACGCCCGGGACATGGCCTCCCGGGCGGCCGCGCGCAGGGCCTCCCAGTCGACGTCCCGGCCGGCCGCCGCCGCGTCCCCGGTCACTTGCCCTCGCCCTTGCGGTACGGCACGCCGTCCGCCTTCGGCATGCGCAATCGCTGGGCGGACAGGGCGAGTACCAGCAGCGTGGTGACGTACGGGGCCGCGTCCACGAACTGGCTGGGCACCTGGTCGGTGAGCGCGTACCAGGTGAACAGCAGCGCCGAGACGGCCGCCGAGATCACCGCGGTGAGGTACTTCTTCCGGTACAGCTGCCAGAAGACGACGATCACCAGCAGGATCGCCAGGAGCAGCAGCATCGCGTGGACGTTCTCGGCGCCGCCGCGCAGCTTGAGGCTGTCGGTGAAGCCGAACAGGCCCGCGCCCAGCGCCATGCCGCCCGGCATCCAGTTGCCGAAGATCATCGCGGCGAGACCGATGTAGCCGCGGCCGCCGGTCTGGCCCTCCTGGTAGATCCCGGTCGCCACGATCGCGAGGAACGCTCCGCCGAGCCCGGCCAGTCCGCCCGAGATGGTCACGGCGATGTACTTGTACTTGTAGACGTTCACGCCGAGGGTCTCGGCGGCCACCGGGCTCTCCCCGCAGGAGCGGAGCCGCAGCCCGAACGCGGTGCGCCAGAGCACCCACCAGGTGACGGGGATGAGCAGCAGGGCCACGACGGTGAGCAGCGACAGACCCGTGAACACGCCGCCGACGATGCCGGCGAGGTCGGAGACGAAGAACCAGTGCCGTTGTTGGAGGTCCTGCATCCAGTCCGACAGCCCTGGGATGGTGATCTTGTCGATCGGGTCGATGCGCGGGGACTGCTTGGAGGAGCCGCCGGGCGCGTCGGCGAAGGTGAAGTTGGAGAGGTAGCGGGTGAGGCCGACGGCGAGGATGTTGATCGCCACACCGGAGACGATGTGGTTCACGCCGAAGGTGACCGTGATGACCGCGTGCAGCAGCCCGCCGAGCGCGCCGCCGAGGATGCCGAACAGGACGCCCACCCAGGGGCCCCACTGGAATCCGGCCCAGGCACCGAACCAGGTGCCGAGGACCATCATCCCTTCGAGCCCGATGTTGACGACACCGGCCCGCTCGGCCCACAGGCCGCCGAGTCCGGCCAGACCGATCGGCACGGCGAGTTCGAGGGCGCCGTGCACCTGGCCGACGGAGGTCACGTCGTCCGCGCCGCTGATGAGGCGGACCAGCGAGACCAGGGCCAGCGCCCCGGCGATGATCAGGAGGACGACGGGCAGGGAGAGCCTGCGCCGTCCACCGCCCTTCGGGGTGGCGACGCGAGCGGCGGAGACTTTGCTGGTGCTCACAGGGCCGCCTCCTTCTCGGTGGTGAGGGCGTGGCCGGCGGCGAGTTCCTCGCCGACCTTCTGCTGCTGCCGGCGGGTTCCGTAGCGCCGGACCAGTTCGTAGCTGACGACCACGGAGATCACGATGAGGCCCTGCATGATCGTGGCGATCTCCTTCTCGTACCCGAACTGGTCGAGCGAGGAGGACGCCTTGTCGAGGAAGGCGATCAGCAGGGCGCTCAGCGCGATGCCGAGCGGGTTGTTCCGGCCGAGCAGGGCGATGGTGATGCCGGTGAAGCCGATACCGGTGGGGAAGTCGAGGCTGTAGGTGTGGGTGTCGCCCAGCAGCGTGGGCATCCCGGCGAGACCGGCGACGGCGCCGGAGATGAGCATCGAGGTGAGGACCATCTTCTTGGCGTCCACACCGGAGGCCTGTGCGGCGCTCTCGCTGGCGCCCGTGGCGCGCAGGTCGAAGCCGAACCGGGTGCGGTTCAGGACGAACCAGTAGACGAGGCCGCAGCCCGCGGCGACGAAGGTGAATCCGTAGATCTCGCCCGCCTCGGCGCTCAGCGAGACGCCGGGGAACCAGCCCGACTCGGGGATGTCGCCCGTGGTCAGGTTGTTGGAACCGGCGGCCTGGTCACCGAAGTTCTTCGGCAGGATCAGCCAGGCGATCAGCGAGGTCGCGATCGAGTTGAGCATGATCGTCGCGACGACCTCGCTCACCCCGCGGGTGGTCTTGAGGAAGCCCGCGATACCGGCCCAGAAGGCTCCGACCAGCATCGCCACGATGACGATGAGCAGGATGTGGAGCGGTCCGGGCAGATCGACGCTGGCGCCGACCAGGGCGGCCATCATCGCGGCGAGGCGGTACTGCCCGTCGACCCCGATGTTGAAGAGGTTCATCCGGAAGCCGATCGCGACCGCGAGGGCGGCGAGGTAGTACGTACCGGCCTGGTTGATGATCAGGACCTGGATGTCGGCGTACGACGCCTGCTCGAACATCAGCCGGTACGGCTCGAACGGGTTACGCCCCGAGGCGAGCAGCACCAGGGTGGTGAGCGCGAACGCGACGACCAGGGCGAGTACCGGGCCGGCGAAGCCCAGGATCATCCGGTCCTTGTCGAATTTCTTCATCGGGCCTCGTCCTCCGGTGCTGCTTCGAGGTGACCGGCGGCGGCGCCGGTCATGGCCGAGCCCAGTTCCTCGGGGGTGATGGTGGCGGGGTCGGCGTCCGCGACCAGCTTTCCCCGGTACATGACGCGCAGGGTGTCGGAGAGCCCGATGAGCTCGTCCAGGTCCGCGGAGATGAGCAGGACGGCGAGCCCTTCGCGGCGGGCGTCACGGATCTGGTCCCAGATCTGCGCCTGCGCGCCGACGTCCACGCCGCGGGTGGGGTGCGCGGCGATCAGCAGCTTGGGGTGGTGGCTCATCTCACGGCCGACGATCAGCTTCTGCTGGTTGCCGCCGGACAGCGAGGCCGCGGTGACCTCGATACCGGGGGTGCGGACGTCGTACTCGCGCACGATCCGCTCGGTGTCGGCGCGGGCCGCCTTGGGGTCGAGCAGGAAGCCGCGGCTGTTGGGCTTCTCCGTGACGTGGCCGAGGATGCGGTTCTCCCACAGCGGGGCCTCCAGCAGCACGCCGTGCCGGTGGCGGTCCTCGGGGATGTAGCCGATGCCGTCCTCGCGCCGCTTGCGGGTGGGCGCGTGCGAGATGTCGGCGCCGTCCAGGGTGAGGACTCCGGCGTCCGGGGTCCGCATCCCGACAAGGGCCTCGATCAGCTCGGTCTGGCCGTTGCCCTCGACGCCCGCGATACCGAGGACCTCGCCCTTGTGGATGGTGAAGCCGACGTCGGCCAGCACGTCGCGGACGACGCCGTCCGGGTCCGTCGCGCCGAGCGAGAGCCCCTGGACGCGCAGCATCGGCACATCCGTCACCGTGGACTCGCGGGTCTCGGGCGAGGGGAGTTCGCTGCCGACCATCAGCTCCGCGAGCTGCTTGGTCGTGGTGTTCGCCGGGTCGGCGGTGCCCACCGTCGTACCGCGGCGGATCACCGTGATCTCGTCCGCGACGGACAGCACCTCGCCGAGCTTGTGCGAGATGAAGATGACGGTGAGGCCCTCGGCCTTCAGCTCCCGGAGGTTCGCGAAGAGCGCGTCGACCTCCTGCGGGACCAGTACGGCGGTCGGCTCGTCCAGGATGAGGATGCGGGCGCCGCGGTAGAGGACCTTGAGGATCTCCACGCGCTGGCGGTCGGCGACCCCGAGGTCCTCGACGAGCGCGTCGGGCCGCACGCCGAGGCCGTACGCGTCGGAGATCTCCTTGATCTTCCTGCGGGCGGCTCCGCCGATGCCGTGCAGCTTCTCGCCGCCCAGGACGACGTTCTCCAGGACGGTGAAGTTGTCGGCGAGCATGAAGTGCTGGTGCACCATGCCGATGCCGCGCGCGATGGCGTCACCCGGGTTGTTGAACGAGACCTGCTCGCCGTCCACCGCGATGGTGCCCTCGTCCGGCTTCTGCATGCCGTAAAGGATCTTCATCAGCGTGGACTTGCCGGCACCGTTCTCTCCGACCAGGGCGTGGACCGTGCCCTTGCGGACGGTGATCCCGATGTCGTGGTTGGCGACGACTCCGGGGAAACGCTTGGTGATGCCGTGCAGTTCTACGGCAGGGGGACTGCTGGACGCGTTGATGACGCACTCTCCTTGGCCGGACAGGAGCGGGGGCACAGGGGCAGAGGGGGCGGGGTGAAGTTATCGCGCCTGAGGGCTGTCTACACGCGTAGCGCTGCCGAATCGTAAAGCTCAGGGCCACCACCGGGGTCCGGGACACGGGACCGGGACCGTCCGGAGCGGGGGCACTGCGAAGGGCACAACTTCTTCGTTGACTCTCGGAGTTCCGGATACTTCGGTATTTCTCCGGTAGCTCTCGGTGGTCCTTCGACGAGCACCCCACGGGCCCGGAGCGACGCTCGGCGCGCACTCCGGGCCCACGGGAAACCAGCCGTTCGACCGGAACCGTTACGGGGCGGACTTGACGGTGATCGTGCCGCCGATGATTTCCTTCTTCGCCTTGTCCACGGCGGCGATGACGTCGGTCATCTTGGTGAAGGCCGGGTTGGACATCGCCAGGCCGACGCCGTCCTTGTCGAGGCCGTAACGGACCTCGCCGGACTCGGGCTTGCCGTCCTTGACGGACTTGATCAGGTTGAAGACGGAGTCCTCGACGTCCTTGGTGACCGACGTCAGGATCGACTCCTTGTAGGCCGAGAGGCCTTCCTGCTTGTACTGGTCGGAGTCGACGCCGATGTTCCACTTGCCGGCCTTGGAGACGGCCTCGATGGCACCGGAACCGGCCAGACCGGCGGCCGAGTAGACCACGTCGGCGCCCTTGTCGAGCTGGCCCTGGGCGGCGGCCTTGCCGAGGTCCGGCTTGGAGAAGCCGTCGAAGTTCGGCGGCTGCGTGAGGTACTGCGGGACGACCTTGACCTTCGGGTCGGTGTCCGCGACGCCCTGCACGAAGCCGGCCTCGAACTTCTTGATCAGCGGGGTCTCGACACCGCCGATGAAGCCGACCGTCTTGGTCTTGGTGACCTTGGCGGCGGCGACACCCGCGAGGTAGGAGCCCTGCTCCTCGTTGAAGACGATGTTGGCGATGTTGTCGCCGGTCACCGAGGCGTCGTCGATGATGCCGAAGGTGATCTTCGGGAACTTCGGCGCGACCTTCTTGATGGCGGGCGCGTACGCGAAGCCGACGCCGATGACCGGGTTGTTGCCGGCGCGGGCCAGCGCGGTGAGGCGCTGCACCTTGTCGGCGTCCGACTCGCCGTCGGAGGGCTCGGCCTCGGTGCCCTTGGCATCGAGTTCCTTCTGGGCGCGGACCAGACCCGCGTAAGCGGCGTCGTTGAACGACTGGTCCCCGCGGCCACCGATGTCGTAGGCGATGGCCGTCTTGCCGCCCTTGGAGTCGGACGAGGTGTCCGACGAGGACGAGGACGACGATTCGCCACACGCGGTGACGCTGAGTGCGAGCGCCGCGGACATGACGCCCACGGTGGCAATCCTGGTGATCCGGCGCAAGGGAAGGCTCCTTCAAACCTGACCGAAGCGCCTCTTCCGGCGCTGGTTTCGCCGCGATCGTAACGCGCGTAGATGTCAGATAATGACCTGTACGGAAGCCGTTATCGGATCGTCGCGAACAGAAGGTGTCCCGGCGGCTTCCTAACGGTTGACGTCGAGCAGCGCCGAGGCCGTGAACAGCTCCACACCGACCGTGATCGCCTCCTCGTCGACGTCGAAGTTGCCCCGGTGCAGGTCCAGACCGCGGGTGTCCCCGGGGGTGCGCACGCCGAGCCTGGCCATGGCACCGGGGACCTTCTCCAGATACCAGGAGAAGTCCTCCCCGCCGAGGCTCTGCTCGGTGTCCTCGATGGCGTACGAACCCCGGCGGATCGTCATGGCGGCGTCCAGCAGGCCGATCGACTCGGCCTCGTTCACCACGGGCGGGACGCCCCGGATGTAGTCGATCACCGTCTTGGCCCGGTACATTCCGGCCACCTCGTCGATGGCGGCGTGGACCAGGTCGGGCGCCAGCCGCCAGCTCTCCAGGTCCAGGCAGCGGACCGTCCCGGACAGTTCCGCGTGCTGCGGGATGACGTTGGGGGCGTGCCCGGTCTGCAACCGCCCCCAGGTGACGGCGAGCCCCGCCCGGGCGTCCATGCGCCGGGCGAGCAGCGCGGGGACGTCGGTGGCCACCCGGGCGGCGGCGGTGACCAGGTCGGTGGTCAGGTGGGGCCGGGCGGTGTGGCCGCCGGGCCCGTCGAGGGAGACCTCCAGCCGGTCGCAGGCGGAGGTGATCGGCCCGATCCGGAGCCCGACCTTCCCGACGTCCACCTTGGGGTCACAGTGCACCCCGATGATCCGGCCGACCCCGTCCAGCACCCCGGCCTCCACCGCGTCGGTGGCCCCGCCGGGCAGCACCTCCTCGGCGGGCTGGAACAGCAGCCGCACGGGGCGCGGCAGCAGCCCCTGCCGGGCCAGCCCGGCGAGGACCAGTCCGGCACCCAGGACGCAGGTGGTGTGGACGTCGTGCCCGCAGGCGTGCGCCCGGTCGGGCACGGTGGAGCGGTAGGGGACGCCCGCCTTGGTGTCGGGGATCGGCAGCGCGTCGATGTCCGCCCGCAACGCCAGCATCGGCGTCGCCCCGTCCCGCTCCCCCACGTCGCAGATCAGCCCCGTCCCCCCGGGCAGCACCTTCGGCGCGAGCCCCGCCTTCTCCAGCCGGGCCTTGACGGCGGCGGTGGTGCGGAACTCCTGGTTGCCCAGCTCGGGGTGCATGTGAAGGTCGCGGCGGAAGGCGACGAGCTCGGCACGCAGGTCGTCGGGGAGGGTGCCGGGCAGCGCGGCCTCGGCGCGGGATGTGCGGGACTTCAACTGGTTCACCCAGTGAAGGGTAGGGCCCCCGGCCCCTCAACTGGCCACAGATCAACAAAAGTTCAGCCGCTCAGGCGAACAAGAACGGGCGTCGCGGCGTGTGCGGGCCGTTACGGATGGGTACACTTCCCGGTTTTCGCCGCTTTCCGGCCGCACGGCGTCACGCGGCGCGCGACCTGGCTCCGGGGTGCCCAGGGGAACGGTCGGCCGCTGGACGGCGACGCCTCGGGGGGCGGCCTGTGACGGCGACGCCTCAGGGGTCGATCAACCGCTGGACGGCGTCCCCGTACCGGGCGACGACGACCTGCGGATCGGCGGCGAGGAGCACCGGGTCCCGCACCACGTGCATGCTGGTGAGCAGCCCGCCGAGCTGGGCGGCGACCAGATGCGCCCGCACCTCGGCGTCACCCCCCGTCAGCCGCCGTACGAGCGGCCGGGCGAACACCTCGTCGATCGTGGTGCGCAGAGTGCGCCGCACCTCGTCGCGGTCCGAGGCCCGGAACAGGGCCGCGAGGGCGGTCACGGCCAGGGCGCCCGTCCGCGTCGAGGGCAGGCACACGACGTGCTCCACGATCGCCCGGCCCATGCCGTCGAGCGGGCCCTCCATGACCTGGATGGCGGGCAGGTCGACCGTCATGGTCTCCAGGAACAGCCGTTCCTTGGACCCGAAGTGCCGGATGACCAGCGCGGCGTCCACGCCCGCGCGCGCGGCCACGGCGCGGATGCCGACGGCGTCGAAACCGGCCTCCCCGAACAGCTCACGCGCCGCGTCGAAGATCGCGCTCCGGGTCACCGCCGCGGGCTGCCGCGGCTTGGCGGCGGATGGGCGCGTACTCATCGCGGACAGTGCTCCTCGGTCGTTCCCGGCCGGCCGGCCAGGTAAGTCATCATAGATGACTTACGCTTGTCATCAATGTTGACAAAGGCCGCGCGGACACGGGAGACCCGTGGGAACACGGGAGCCCCGCGCGAAGACGGGCGACCCCGCGAGGACGCGGGCCGGAACGATCGGAGGACGGACTGATGGACCGCTTGAAGGACAAGGTGGCGATCATCACGGGCGCGGGAAGCGGTATCGGCCGGGCGGCCGCACGGCTCATGAGCGCGCAGGGCGCGCGCGTGCTGGTCGCGGACCACGACTCCGCCGCGGCGGAGGAGACCGCCCGGACGGTCGTCGAGACGGGCGGCGAGGCCCTGCCGTGGGCGGTGGACGTCATGGACGACACCTCCGTGGGCGACATGGTCGAGGCGGCGGTGCGCGAGTTCGGACGGCTCGACGTCCTCTGCAACCACGTCGGCGGCACGAACCCGCGCAAGGACCTGGACCTGCTGCGTCTGGACATGGACGAGTTCGGCCGGGCCGTGGACCTGAACGTCCGCTCCACCCTGACGGGGTCCCGGTACGCCGTTCCGCACATGATCCGGACGGGAGGCGGCTCGATCATCAACACCGCGTCCGTGGCCGGACTGGTGGGTGACGTCCTCCAGATCTCCTACGGGGCGGTCAAGGCGGCGGTCGTCAACATCACGAAGTCCGTCGCGGTCCAGTACGGCCCCCAGGGCATCCGCTGCAACGCGGTGGCGCCGGGCACGATCATGACCCCGGCCCTGCGGGACAACCTCCCGGCCGAGGTGATCGAGGCGCTGAAGGGATACAACTCGCTGCCCTGTCTGGGCGCCCCGGAGGACATCGGCCACACCATGGTCTTCCTGGCCTCCGACGAGTCCCGCTACCTCACGGGGCAGCTGCTGGTGGTGGACGGGGGCATGACGAGCCAGTCACCGGCCGTCCCGGGCCGCCGGGCGATGCTGCCCCCGGAGTAGGAGCCGTCGGGGCGGGGTCGCGTCAGCGGTCAGGCGGGAGTGCGGAAGGGGCGGGCGGGGGGGCGGGAGGGGGGGGGGGGGGGGCGCCCGCGGGGGGGCGGAGCCGGTACAGCGCGGGGCACGGGCGCCCAAGCTCCGTTTAGGCTGCTGACGTTGGCCAACGCATCACTGTGGGGGGAACAGGGCTGATGAGCCATCCGACGAGAGACTTCCAGCCACTCCAGGCCGACGATCCGTCCGTGGTCGCGGGCTACCGGTTCGCCGCGCGGCTGGGCGCCGGTGGCATGGGCCGGGTGTATCTGTCGCACACGCGGGGCGGGCGGCCCGTGGCGATCAAGGTCGTGCGGCCGGAACTGGCCGACGACCCGGGCTTCCGGCGGCGGTTCGGGCGGGAGATCGAGGCGGCCCGCCGGGTCCGGGGGGCGTACACCGCCGAGCTGATCGACGCCGACGCGAACGGCGTACCACCGTGGCTGGCCACTCTCTACGTGCCGGGGCCGTCCCTGACGGAGGCGGTGGCCCGGCGCGGGCCGTTGCCCGTGCCCGCGGTGCTGTGGCTGATGGCGGGGGTGGCCGAGGCGTTGCAGGCCATCCACGCCGAGGGCATCGTCCACCGGGACCTGAAACCGTCGAACGTGCTCCTGGCCGCCGACGGCCCACGGGTGATCGACTTCGGTATCGCGCTCGCCGGAGACGCGACCTCGTACACGGCCACGGGGGACACCATCGGCACGCCCTTCTACATGGCCCCCGAGCAGGCGTCCGGGGACGAGGTCACGGCGGCGGCCGACGTCTTCGCGCTCGGCCAGACGGCGGCGTTCGCGGTGCTCGGCAGGCCGCTCTACGGCGACGGTCCGGCCGTCAACGTGCTGTACCGGATCGTGCACTCGGAACCCGACCTGTCCGTGCTGCCCGAGTCGCTGCGCCCGTTGTTCGCCCGGTGCCTGGCCTCCGACCCGGCGGAGCGGATCAGCCCGGCGGAGGTCGTGGAGTGGTGCCGGCAACGACTGGGCGCGGAGGCGGGCGGGGGGCCCGCCGTGTGGAAGGAGATCACCGGACCGGAGGCCGAGAGTCCGGTTCCGGCGCCGGTACCCGAGCCGACCCTGACCCCGACCCTCCCCCACCAGCAGGCGCACGGGCCCGCGCCCGTCCATCCGCAGCCGCCCTTCGGCCCGGCGCAGCCGACACCGACACCGGAGGAACGCAAGGCCCGCAAGCGGCGCACCGCGCTGCTCGCGGCCGCCGGTGTCACGGGAGGCGTGCTGCTGGTCGTGGCACTGGCATGGTCGGTCATGGAGGCGAAGGGAATGCTCGACGACCGGCTCACGGCCGGCCCCGGGCCCTCCGCGTCGGGGCCGGCCGCACAGCCCCCGGCATCCGGACCAGGATCCTCCTCGGGCTCCGGCTCTTCCTCGGACGCGTCGCACCCATCGGAGGCGTCGGACTCGTCCGGGGCCGGGTCCGGGTCCGACGGTGACCCCGCGTCCGGGGACGCCGATGCCGCCTCCGCGGAGAAGTCCTCGCGTGATCCACGGCCGGAGGGCTTCACCCTGGTGTCACTGGACGCGGACAACTCGCTGAGCCTCAAGGACGCCGACCCGAAGCGGACGAACCGCAAGGGTGACATCCATTTCGATTGCACGTCGGGCGACTGCGTACTGAAGAGTGAAACCACCGTTTTCGTGCAGATGTTCGGCTCACAGGGCACCACTCTGGACGAGTGCCGTCTCATGCTCAAGGGCGCCAAGAAGGCCGGGCACACCAGCCTGTCACTGGCCGCGTCCGCCGCGGGCACCGAGATCTGCATGCAGGACGCCGAGGGCAACATCGGTCTGTACGCCGTCCAGACGAAGTCGACCGCCGTGCCGGAACTGGCCTTCCTGCAAGGGGATCTGACGGTCTGGCGGGACGCGGCCCGGTAGACGGCCGGCCCGTACCGGTCGAGCGGGGTCCCGGCGTCCGCGCGCACCGACGCCCGGTGCGGGCGGGGGCGGGCTCCCCGTCTTCCGTACAGGGCCGCCTCGTTAGACTCCCCGTCATGGCGAAGCGTGCTGTGCGGCGGCGGGCGCGGAAGGTTCTGGGTGAGGACCCGGTGGCCGTGGTGTGGTGCGAGGTGGCCAAGCCGATTCCCGTACCGCCCAAGGATGTTCACCGGGCGGCGGGCAACGGCCGGCTGAAGTCGAGGCACCACTGGCTGCTGTACGTCATGGGCACCCTGTTCTTCTTCGTGGTGGTCCCGCTGCTGCTCATCGACAAGATGACCCGGCTCCTGGAGCCGCGACGGACCCCGCGCCGGTCGCGGTCCTCCTCCGCGCCGAGTGACTCCCGGGACGAGCCCGGCGGAGGGATCTTCGACGGTGACTGGCACCTGGCCGCGGGGCAGGCGCTGCTGCGCTGGTACGGGCACTCGCCCAGCCCCAAGCGCCTGGTGCTGCTGACCCGGGACCGCGTCTGTGTGGCCGCCTCCCCGCGCAGGAGGCTGTCACCGACCAGGGCGGACGACTTCCGGATCGTGGCGGAGTACCCGTGTACCGAGGTCCGTGTCGAGGGCGAGGCCGACCAGCCTCGCGGGTTCGCCACCTTCCGGCTCCGCTTCGCCGACGGTTCCTGGCTGGAGGTCGGCCGACTCGCCGAGCCCGACGACGCGGACCACTTCCTCCGCACGATCGGCGGCTGACGGAAGGTCCGTGGGCCCCGCGGGGCGAGGGGCCGCACACCGAGGGCCGTGCGGCCGGAACACCGGCCGGGGAGGGCACCGTGTCAGAGCGCGACCGGGACGACGACAGCGACTACCACGCGGCCGTGGGACGCACCTGGATCACGGTGGTCGTCGCCTTGGTCTGTTCGGCCGGGGTGATCGCGCTGTGGGTGGCCGGCACCGTGGGGGCGTCGTTCCTCACCCGGCTCTTCGAGGGCGTGCGGTGACTACCCCCGCGTCGGTCTCTCCCGCCTCATCCCTCCGTCACCGCCGTCACCCGCCAGGGCGCCAGCCGCTGTACGTCCCGGGCCGTCTCCGTGACCCCGCGCAGGAATCCCTGTGCACGCGGGGAGGCCGTGTCGCGGAGCCATTCCGGCGCTATGTCGCACACCGCGACCTTCACTCCCGTGCCCGCCAGGGCCAGGGGCAGGGTGTGGACCACCGTGGACGGGAAGCTCAGCACCGTGTGGCCGATCGGGCCCCGGCGGGCGATGAGTTCCAGCGGGAGGTCCGGGCGGACGATCTCCAGGCCGGTGGCGGCCTCCAGGGCGTGGAGCTTGTGCGCGGACTCGCGGCGGTGGGCGAAGTAGCGGGTCGCCCCGTGCGTACGGGCCAGGGTGGCCACCGCCTCCTCGTACGGGACGGGGTCTATGACGCCCGTCTCCACCAGGGACGTACCGACCAGGTCGGCGCCCTTGGTCAGGGAGGGCGGGCCGAACCGGGCCCGGGTCCAGGCGAAGGTGTTGGCCGTGACCTCGACGCCCTCGGGCGCCTCGACGGGCATCGCCGTGAACACCTCGACCGTACGCTTCGCCGACGGGACGAAGCTGCGGCGGGCCGCGGCGGTGACCGGGGCCAGGAGCAGGTCGCGCGGGCCCCGGCTGCCCCGACGGTGCCAGCGCACCAGGCTTTCGCCGCGCACCAGTTGGGCGACGAACTCCATGGTGGCCGTGCCGTCGTCCACGACGGTGGTCCGGCGGGGGCGGACCAGGGAGAGCAGCAGTTGCACGTACCGGGAGAACGGGTCCCCGATGACGATGCGGTCCGCCTGGCGGATCAGTCCGGTCAGCGCCCGCAGGGCCTTGAGAGGCGCGCCGGTCTCCCCGCGCGCCTCCTGCCAGCGGACGGTGGCGCCCTCGTCGCGGGCCAGCTCCGCCATCCTGCGCAGCTGACCGCGCGACATCGGGTCGACCGGGGGGAGGACGACGACGACCGTGCTGTCGTGTTCTCCCCGGGTGTGGGTCCACTCCAGGACGTTCAGGAGCTGGACCGGGCTCTCGACGAAGGCGAGGTTCACCGGTCGGCCCGTCAGACCGCGACCGGCTCGGCGGCCGGCGCGCTCTCGTTCTCGGCGACGACGCCCGTGACCCGGCGGAGCTTCTTCATCGGGCCGAGCTCCGACTCGTAGACCTTCTTGACGCCGTCACCGAGGGAGGCCTCGATGGTGCGGATGTCGCGGACCAGGCGCGTCAGGCCCTGCGGCTCCACGGAGGCGGCCTGGTCGGAGCCCCACATGGCGCGGTCCAGGGTGATGTGGCGCTCCACGAAGGTGGCACCGAGGGCGACGGCGGCCAGCGTGGTCTGGAGGCCGGTCTCGTGGCCGCTGTAGCCGATCGGGACGTTCGGGTACTCCTGCTGGAGGGTGTTGATGACCCGCAGGTTCAGCTCCTCGGCCTTGGCCGGGTAGGTGGACGTGGCGTGGCACAGCAGGATGTTGTCGCTGCCCAGCACCTCGACCGCGTGCCGGATCTGGCGCGGCGTGGACATGCCGGTGGAGAGGATGACCGTGCGGCCGGTGGCGCGCAGTTCGCGCAGCAGCTCGTCGTCGGTGAGGGAGGCGGAGGCCACCTTGTGGGCGGGGACGTCGAACTTCTCCAGGAAGGCGACGGCCTCGGTGTCCCACGGGGAGGCGAACCAGTCGATGCCGCGCGCGGCGCAGTGCTCGGAGATGGCGGTGTACTCGGCCTCGCCGAACTCCACGCGGTGGCGGTAGTCGATGTACGTCATCCGGCCCCAGGGGGTGTCGCGCTCGATGTCCCACTGGTCGCGCGGGGTGCAGATCTCCGGGGTGCGCTTCTGGAACTTGACGGCGTCGCAGCCGGCTTCGGCGGCCACGTCGATCAGCGCGAGGGCGTTGTCGAGGTCGCCGTTGTGGTTGATGCCGATCTCGCCCGTGACGTAGACGGGGTGGCCGGGGCCGGCGGTACGGGTGCCGAGGGTGCGCAGGCGGGAGGTGCGGGTCATGGTGGTGCTTCCTTACTGGGTGGGGGTGGTGGCAGGGGTCGGTTCGGAGTCGGTGAGGGTGGGTCCCAGCAGCCAGGCCGCGATCTCGCGGACGGCGCCGGAGCCGCCGGGTGTGGTCGTGACGGCCCGCGCCGCGGCGCGTACCGAGTCATGGGCGCTCGCGACGGCCACGGGCCAGCCGGCGAGGCCGAAGCAGGGCAGGTCGTTGACGTCGTTGCCGACGTAGAGGACCCGGCCGGGGTCGACGGACTGCTCCTCGCACCACTGCTTGAGCGCCAGGTCCTTGCGGTCGATGCCGTGCAGGACGGGGACGCGGAGCTTGTGGGCGCGGGCGGCGACGACCGGGTTCCGCTCGGTGGACAGGATCAGCAGCGGTACGCCGGCCTTGCGCAGGGCGGCGATCCCGAGGCCGTCCCCGCGGTGCACGGCGACCGTCTCGCGGCCGTCGGAGTCGATGAGGACGCGGTCGTCGGTCTGGGTGCCGTCGAAGTCGAGCACGACGGCGTCCACGTCCGCGCGGGTCGGCAGCGGTGACGGGTCCAGGAGCGGGGCCAGGGCGCGGGCGCGGGCCAGGTCGTGCGGGTCGTCTATCTCCAGCACCCGGGCCGGGTCGGTCGGCACGAGCGCGGTGTGGCCGAAGAAGCGGTGGCGGTGGGTGCGGAAGCCGGTGACGTCCATGGCGTACGCGGCACCGGTCTCCAGGAAGTCCTGCGGGCGGTCCTGGCGCCGGGGGCGTACGGCCTTGTCGTGGTTGACGCCGTAGGTGTCGTCCTCGACCGCGCTGCCGTCGCGCCACAGGAAGCCGTGGAAGGGGGCGACGGTGACGGCGGTGTCGGCTCCGTCGCGGGCGACGGCGCGGGCGACGCCGTCGATGTCCTCGCGGGTCAGGAAGGGGCTGGTGCACTGGACGAGGAGGACCACGTCGGCGGTGTGGCCGTGGCGCAGCGCCTCGTAGGCGTCCAGGGCGTGCAGGACGGCCGCCTCGCTGGTCGCGGTGTCGCCGGCGATCGCGGCGGGGCGGGCGACGCAGTGCAGCCGTCCGGACTCCCCCAGGGCGTCGGCGGCGGCGCGGGCCGCCTCGGCGATGTCCGGGTCGTCGGTGGTGACGACGACGTCGGTGACCTCGGCGGAGGCGAGGCAGGCGCGGACCGCGCGGGCCACCAGGGGGACGCCGCCGACCTGGGCGAGGTTCTTGGCGGGTACGCCCTTGGATCCGCCGCGTGCGGGGATCACGGCGAGCACGGCGGGGGCGGCGTGTGCGGCCCGTGTGGCCTGTGCGGCCGGGGACGGTGGCGGGGCCGGGGGCGGGGTCATGGATGCTCCTGAGGTGGTGGTCACAGCTCGCCCATCCGGCGGATCACGGGAGCGACGCGCTGGACGCCGTGCCGGTAGGCGCCGCGTGCCGCGTTGCGGACGGTCTCGCGTACCGCTCCCCTGACCCGGCCGGGCTCCCTGGGCGCCACGGCGCCGGGCAGCGGGTGGCCGTCCGGGGCCAGTTGGTGGCGGGCGAGGATGCCGGGGAGGTAGCCGGGGGCCGAGGCGGGTGTGTAGTACGGCGCGAGCGCGGGCAGGGGGTCGGCCGCGAGGAGGGTGGAGACCCGGGCGCGGGCGGTGTCGTAGGCGGAGGCGTACGAGCCGTCGGCGGCGACGCCCTGGCCGGCCAGCCACGTCCGGTCGGGCCGGGGGAGGTGGCCGCCGTCGAGCCGGTCCCAGGAGGTGATCAGCCCGGACCCGACGAAGTGGTGGTTGCCGAGGGTCTCGCGTACGCCGAGGTCGGAGAGGACGGCCGTCGGGACGCGCCGGTGCAGGGACTCCAGGGCGGCCGTCGAGGAGACGGTCACCAGCAGGTCGGTGCGGTCCAGGACCTCGCCCATGTGCCCGTAGACCAGGCGGAGGTTGGGGGGCAGCCCGCCCGGGAGGCGTTCCGCGAGGCGCTGGTAGGGCAGTTCCTCGATGTGGGTGGTGTGTTCGCCCGGCTTGGAGCGCAGCTTGAGCAGCACCTCGCGGTCCGGGTGCAGCCGGGCGTGCTCGACGAGCCTCCGCAGCAGGTACGTACGGTCGGCGCGGGAGGCCGGTACGGAGGGCTGGGCGGCGAAGACGACGGTGGTGCGGCCCTCCTCGGGGCGGTACGGCTCCCCGCCGAGGAACGGCAGCGCGGCCTCGGTGACGGCCGACGCGTCGGCGCCGACCCCCTCGTACACCGCCCGGAAACGCTCCGCGTCGTGGCGGGAGTTGGCGAGGACGACGTCCGCGCCGTGCCGCAGCAGGAGCCCGTCCGCGAGCTTCTCGTAGACGACGCCCACGTATCCGGTGACGACGACGGGCCTGCGGGGCAGCCGCAGCGCGGCCAGGCCGTGCAGCATCGCCTGGACGGCGCCGCCGACGAGGGCGAGGACGAGGACGTCGTACCCCTCGTCGCGTACGGCGTGCAGGAACTCGACCGCGGTCACCTCGCGCACCCGGCCCGTGTCCACGCCGACGTCACCGACCTCGGCGAGCTGCCGGGGGGTGGGCGTGGCCCGGCCGCGCAGCAGCAGCCCGTCGATCTCGACCGGACGGGCCCCGTCACCCGGCCCGGCGCCCGGGGCGGTCAGGCGGCGCGCGGTGAGCGCGCCCCACTTCCACCGGGTGTCGGAGTCGGCGAGGACGGCGGCCCTGAGCGCCGGGCGGGCGGCTGGTGCGGTGTCGGCCGGATCAGCCGTGTCACTGGTACGTGGAGGCACGTCCTAGAAGCTAGGAAGGCATTCCGAGGAGCGGCCCAACGAGGGGGCAACAGATGGTTAACAGCCCGCCGACGCTTGGCCAACCGGCCCGCGCGGGCGGCCCGCGGGGCGCGGATCCGCACCGGTTCACCGGGGTGCCGCACGTCGTTCACCCGCCGGACCCCCGCAGGTAAGGGCGGGTGCCGGACCCGCCCCTACCGTGGCGCGGGTGGTCAAGCTCTCCGTCATCGTGCCGTTCTACAACGTTCTGGCGTACGCCCCCGACACCCTGCGAAGTCTGCGCGCCAACGCGCGCGAGGACATCGAGTTCATCCTCGTCGACGACTGTTCGACCGACGGGACCGGGGAACTCCTGCGCCGCGCCCAGGACGGCATCGAGGGGGCGGTGCTGCTCGGACACGAGGAGAACCGCGGGCTGGCGACCGCCCGTAACACCGGGCTGGACGCGGCGCGGGGTGAGTACGTCGCCTTCCTGGACGGCGACGACTGGCTGGTGCCCGGCCACTACGCCCGGCTGCTCACCGAGACGGAACGCCTGGGCTGTTCGTTCGTCCGCACGGACCATGTGCAGGTCACCGGCAGGACCCGTACGGTACGGCGCGTCCCGCACGGTCCACGGGGTGTGGTGAGCTCGCCCCGGGACGCGATCCTGCCCGCCCACCGGACGACCTCGGTGGACTACGCGTTCGCCTGGGCCGGCCTCTACCACCGCGAGCTGCTGGACCGGGGGCTGCTGCACTTCACCGACGGACTGCGGACCGCCGAGGACCGGCCGTGGATCTGGCGTCTGCACCGGGAGGCGGAGTCCTTCGCGGTGCTGGGGACGCTGGGCCACTTCTACCGGCGGGGGATCTCCTCCTCCCTCACCCAGATCGGTGATGTCCGCCAGCTCGACTTCCTCCGCGCGTTCGACCAGGTCGTCGAGGAGACCGCGGCGGACCGCGACGCGGAGACCCTGCTGCCGAAGGCGGTACGCACCTACTGCGCCGTGCTGGCCCACCAACTGGGCGACATCGGCAAGTTCGAACCGGGAGTGGCCCGTTCGCTGAAGTCGCTCGGCGCCGCGGCGCTCAGGCGGCTGCCGCGGCCGGTGCTGGACGAGGCGCTGGACGCCATGGACGTACGGCGGGCCGCCCCGCTGCGCAGACTGCGCCGGCGCCCGGCCGCCGCGAAGGAGACGGCTGCCCGGTGACCACGCTGATCCTCGCCGCCTCGACGCTCCGCGCGGTGGCCGTGCTCGCGGCCGCCGCCGACTCCGGCTGCTTCGAGAACTCCGGCCGCCGCGTCCTGCTGCTCACCGGTACCGCGCCCGTACCGGAGGCCGTGCCCCCGGTCTCCGGGATGCCGGGCTTCGACGGGCTGCGGGCCCGCTTCGACGACGTCGTCTCCTGGAACGAGGCCATCGCCCCGCTCCACCCCGCCGACTGGGTTCCGCGCGCCGACGACGTACCCCTGTGGGAACGGCATCTGCGGAGGGCCTGGGGGCTCGCGGACGCTCCGGTGGCCCTGGTGCTGGAATCCCTCACCACCGCCCCGGCCCAGGCCGTCGCGGACATCTTCACCGGCGCGCCGATCGACGCGTACACCACGGGCCTCGACGCCTACGGCCCCACCAGCGGCAAACTCCCCGCGCTGACCGGGACCCGGGTCCGCCGACTGCTGCACACCGACGCGCTGCCGGGGCTGCGCCCGCACCTGCTCGCGGAGTTCGGCGCGCGGCCGTGGGCGGTGCCGACTGCCGCCCTGGCCAGGGTGTACTCCGAACTCGCCTTGCCTGTAACCGAGCTGACAGCAGCTCAGTCTTCCGCCGTGCTGCTCGGGGAGGGCCTGGCCGAGGCGGGGCTTCTCCCGGCGGCCGAGGAAAGGGAGTTGCATCTGAGGATGGTGCGCGGGGCCGTCGCCTCCGGCAGCACGCGACTGGTGTTCGCCCCGGACCCCGGCGCGGCCGTGCCCTGGGTCCATGAGCTGTCCGACGAAGCAGCCCGCCTGGGCGCTGAGTTGACGATGTGTCACGTAGGGCCGCTCGGCACCCCCGTACTCCCTGAGGTCCTCCTCGAACGCCTGCGTCCCGCCCTGGTCGTCGGCTGCGCGTCCCCCGCGCTGCTCACCGCCGCCTGTCTGTACCGGATTCCGGTGGCCGTCTCGGGCACCGGCACGCTCCTGGAGCGCCTCACCCCGTACGAGAACAGCGCCAGGACCGCCGTGACGGTCACCGACGCCCTGCTGCCCGATCTCACGGACCCGGCCGCCGTGGCCTCCGGCCCGCCCCCCGTCGGGCCTGAGGCGGCAGGGGAGTTGGCGGACCTGCTGGCGGCGGTCGCGTTCGCGATGCGGCCCCGGGTGCGGCCCGATCTGCGTCCGGCGGCGGAACGGTATCTCTCCACCCGCCTGGACAGCCGCACCCGGCGCTACTTCACACGCCGCCGCCTGGCCTCGCTGGCCCTGCCCGGCGCGGTCCCGGCCCGCCTCGCGGCCGTCCGCCGCAACGCCACCGTACGCCGCCTGGCCCGCCGCGCCCGCGCGCTGAGCGGAGGCCCGGGGGGCTGACCCGGACGGCCGGGTCCGAGCCGCCCCGCCCCCCCGCTTCAGCCCAGCGCGCGGCTCAGGCCGAGGCGGGTCCACAGCAGGGCGGCGGCGAAGGAGAGCACGGTGGTGGCCGCCGTCACGGCCACGACGAGTCCCAGGGCCGCGGGCCAGGTCAGGTCCGCCGTGACCAGGGCGTCGGTGAGCACGCCCAGGACCAGGACGTGGATCATGTACGCGCCGAACGAGGCGCCGGCCAGCCGGGCCAGGGCCGGGCGCCACCGGACCGGCACCCGGACCCGGTGCAGGCAGAGCAGCACCCCGCCGCTGAACAGGGCGACCAGGACGCTCGCGTACGGGATCGCGTAGTGCACCGCGTGCTGGTACGCGACCACGGCGGCCAGGGCGGCGCCGGTGGGAAGCAGCCACAGCGGACGCCGGGCACCGCGCGTACCGGCGGGGGCCGCCAGCAGCAGCGCGCCGAGCACCGCGTAGACCAGCTGGTACGGGCCGAAGCCCCAGCCGAAGCGCGGGACGTCCACACCGGTGACGGAGGCGAGGTCGCCGCAGAGGGACGGGGCGGCGGCCAGGACGAGCAGCGCGGCGCCCAGGCCCCAGGGGCGGCGGCCCGCCCTCACCGCCGCCGCGAAGGCCAGCAGCATGATCACGGGGATGTAGGCGTACAGGTACCAGAGGTGGTAGCCGGGGCGCACCGAGCCGAACAGGGCGTCCAGCGCCAGATCGCGGACGGGGGCGTCGTTGGTGCCGCGCAGCCGCCCCCACGCCAGGTAGAGCGCCGTCCACACGGCGAGGGGGACCGCGATCCGCACGATCCGCACGCGCAGTTGGCGGCCGTCCCGGGGCGGGGCCCCGACCAGGACCACCCAGCCGGCGATCGCGAAGAACAGCGGTACGGCGAACCGGCCCGCCGAGTCCGCCACCAGCCCGGCCCAGTAGGTCGCCGGGCCGTCGGCGGCCGTGCGGTGCGCCGTGTTCACGAAGGCCGAACCGGTGTGACAGAGGATCACCCCGACGGAACAGAGCAGCCGGATCAGATCGATGTCGTACCGGTGCTCACGGCGCGGCGCCGGAGCGTCCGGCCCGGCCGGGGACGCGGGCCCGGAGACGGCCCCGGGGGCGGGAGCGGGCGCGGGAAAGGCGGAGGAGGAGGGCATGGTCATCGCAGGCTACGAACGCTCCAGGGGCCGGTGAACTCCCGTGGGATGAACACTCACTTCGCCGGGGTGTCCGGAAGGTGAAGCCCCCGTGCCGGCCGGTCAGAACCCGAGACTGCTGCGGGTCCGCCGCACGGTGCGGCGCAGCCGGACGGCCGCGCCGCGCGGTCCGGCGCCGGGCAGCAGGAGCCGTTGGAGGCGGCGGCGCTTGAAGTAGTGCTGGGTGGTGGCGTCCAGCCGGGCCCGCAGCCAGGTCTCGGCCTCGGCGCGCAGGGCGGGGTGGAGGCCGGACTGCATGCAGTAGCCGACCGTCCGCACCAGCGGCGCGAGCGTGTCGGGTGCCGCCCCGGGCAGGGCGGGCACCGGCTCGGCGCCCACCTGGTCCAGGTCGGGGACGAGGTGGTCGACGATGGTCAGCGGGACGCGGTTGCTGTTCTCGTACGGGGTGACGCGGTCCAGTACGAGGCGGGTGCCGACCCGGGCGACGGGGATGCCGTAGTACACGGCGGCGGTGAACATGGCGGTCGAGAAGCAGCCGACCACCAGCGTGGGCGCGCACCGCTCGTAGAGGGTCTCGGCGAGCAACGGGCTGTCCAGCGTGGTCAGCCGGACCCCGGCCTCGGCGGCGGCGTCCTCCAGGGCCCGGGAGTAGCGCGCCGGGGCCGTGGGGTGGGGCTTGAAGAGGACGGAGGTGTGGCCGGCGCGCGCGGCGCCGCGCAGCATCCGCGCGTGCAGGTCCTCCTCCTCGTCGGCGGTGAGGATGTTCAGCGCCGCGAGGTACTGCCCGAGCAGGACGGCCGTGGGTGCCGCCTCCTCCGCCTCGGCGAGCCGACGGTCGCCGTCCGCGGCGCGGGCGATCTCGGCGAGGACCGCGCGGAAGGTCTCGTCCGGGACGAGTTCGGGTGCGACCCCGGCCTCGGTGAGCAGCAGCGGTCGCAGGCCGGGCACCAGGTCCAGGTGCAGGACCCGCTGGACGCGGCAGGCGAGGGAGGCCGGGATCCGGTTGCGGGTGGGCCCGTAGCTCATCAGGCCGTCGGCGTAGACGTGCAGGGCGCTCTCCGAGAAGATCGCCGCCAGCGCGCGGGCCGGGTTGACCTGGATGGACTCCACGGCGAGGTCCACGGGGGACGCGGGGTCGATGCCCCAGGCGAGCCGGAAGGCGCGCTGCCACAGCACGGTCTCCTCGGCGACGGGCCCCCAGCCGCTCGGGTGGTGCGGGCTGATCGCCTCGTTCCAGTCGACGACGGAGTCGAAGCGGGCGGCGATCGAGCCGTATCCGCGCATCTCCTCCAGGCGCAGGGCGGTCTCGGGGACCTCGGCGTTGTTGGAGACGAGCAGGACGCGGTGGCTGTCCTGGCCGGGCCCGAACATGCCCGCGTCCAGCGCCGCCGCGACGGTGGCCGCCCCGTACAGGGTGGAGACCTGGAAGATCTGGGTGCGCAGCGTCATGGGTCAGGCGGCCTTCTGCTTGTCGCGCAGGCGCTGGAGCAGGGTGCGGCGCTTGCTGTCCATCATCGTCAGGGTGGTGTCCAGCACCGGTTGCGGCATGCGGTGCAGTGCGGCGGCCGACTCGTGGCGCAGCAGCTTCGCGGTGGCGGGCTCGTACGCGTCCGCCTTCTCGTTGTGGAACGCGATCATGGCGCAGTACGTGCGGACCGCCTTGGGCAGGAAGAGTTCCGCGTCCCGGTCCCGCCCGATCTCGTCCATCAGCGTGTCGTAGGCGGCGAAGAAGTCCAGCTGGCGGGCGTCCTTGATCTGGGTGAGGGAGGTGGGCACCCCGCGCCGGTAGAAGACGCCGTACAGGCCGAGAGCGGCGTAGCTGCGGGCGTGCAGGTGCATCCGCCAGACGAAGAGCCGGTCCTCGGCGGTGCGCAGGTCGGTGGCGAACCGCAGGGCGCCGTCCTCGAAGAGGCGACGGTGGTAGATCCCGGCCCAGACGAACGGGTAGTCCACCATGGTCTCCCGCTCGGGGGCCGCGATGCCGTCCCTCGGGTCCAGCACGGTGTCGCGGAGCCGGGCGGGCGCTCTTCGCACCACGCGGCTGGTGCCGGTGGACTGGACGTGGTCGGTGCGGGCGAAGTCGCAGTCCAGTTCCTGGACGGCGTGCAGCAGCCGGGCCAGATGACCGGGGGCGTACCAGTCGTCGCCGTCGAGGAAGGTGACGTAGTCGCCGCGGGCCGCGTCGATGCCGCTGTTGCGGGCCGCGGCGATCCCCACGTTGGTGGTGTGCCGGATGACCTCGGCCTGCGGGAGCCGGTCGGCCCAGCGGTCGACGACGGCCGGTGTCTCGTCGGTGGAGCAGTCGTCGACCAGCAGGAACTCCACGTCGGGGCCCGCGTTGCGGGCCAGGCTGCCCAGCGCGGTGTCGGCGAAGGCCGCGACGTTGTGGAACGGGACGACGACGGACAGTTGGGGCACGCGGAACTCACCTTCGATCTTGGTCCGCACACGCTAGTGAGTCCCGTCGAGGTGCGGGTGTCCTCCGGCCCGACACCCGGTGAACTCTGCGCGTCCACCGGGTGGCCTGGGCCGGGGCCCCGTCGCGGGCCCGGCTCACGGCCGCGGTTCACGGGCCGGCTCACGGGCCCGCCCTCAGCTCACCCCGTACCGCGCCTCGATGCCCGCGACGAGGATCCACAGGCCGTCCTCGAAGCGTTCGTCGTACGCGCCGAAGATCTCGGCCCCGGCGGCCGCGACCAGCGGGTACCGCTCCATGCGCGCGGCCCGCTCGGCGACGTCGTACCCCTCGCGCCGCTCGTCCGGCATCGGCTGGACGCCCTGCTCCTCGGTGACGAACCCCATCGTGTACGCGTTCGCGGTGGTGCCCGCGCGCACGGCCTGCCGCAGCGTGAACCCCGCGTCGGTCATGGTGCGCAGATGGGCCTCCAGGCCGGGCGCGTGGTCGGTCCCGGTGAACCGCGCGCCGCTGTAGACCTTCGCCCCGTCGCGGTAGCGCAGCAGCGCCCGGCGCAGGACGCACTGGTAACTCACGAGCTGGTCCTGCCAGCGGCCGGGGGCGGGGGCGGGCAGTTCCTCGTGGAGCATCCGGCGGTACATCACCGTGGCCATCTCGTCGAGGAGTTCCTGCTTGTCCTTGAAGTGCCAGTAGAGGGCGGGGGCCTTGACGTCCAGCTCCCTGGCGATGGCACGCAGGGTCAGCCCGTCGAGGCCCACCTCGTTCAGCAGCCGGAGGGCGGTGTCGGCGACGCGCGCCCGGTCGATCTTCGTCGTTCCCACCTTGACAATTTAACAGCGTTAAGTTCACACTCGCCACCATGGAACTTAACGGCGTTAAGGAAACCGGTGTGCTGATCGTCGGCGCGGGCCCCAGCGGCCTCGCGCTCGCCTGCGACCTGGCCCGCCGCGGGGTGCGCGCCCAGGTCGTCGAGCAGGCCCCCGCGCTCTTCCCGGGCTCGCGCGGCAAGGGCGTCCAGCCGCGCACCCGGGAGGTCCTGGACGACCTCGGCGTGGGCGAAGCGGTGCGGGAGCACGGCGGGGCCGCACCTGTCGGCATGCTCTGGGAGAACGGCGAACGGCAAGGCGAGCACGACCTGTTCCGCCGCGCCGCGCCGACCGAGGCCGAGCCGTACGGGGAGCCCTGGATGATGCCCCAGTGGCGTACGCAGGAGATCCTCCGCGCCCGGCTGCGCGAACTGGGCGGCGACGTCGTCTTCTCAGCCGCCCTCACGGACCTGGCGCAGGACGGGGACGGGGTCACCGCCCAGCTCACGACCGGGCCGGTCCGGGCGTCCTACCTGGTCGCCGCCGACGGCGGCCGCTCCACGGTCCGCCGCACCCTCGGCATCCCGATGGAGGGGGAGACGGTGGACCCCTCCCCCATGCTGGTCGCCGACGTCCGGATCGACGCGGCCGCCCTGGACCGGCTGAACTGGCACGTCTTCATGGGCGGGAGCGGATACACCACCCTGTGCCCGCTGCCCGGCACGGCGGACTTCCAGTTGGTCGCCCAGTTCAAGGACGGCGCGCCCGACACCACACCGGAGGGCGTACGGAAGCTGGTCGCCGCCCGCACCCATCTGACCGCCGATGACGTCACCGAGGTGCGCTGGGCCTCGGACTTCCGGCCGCGCGCCGCGCTGGCCGGCCGCTTCCGCGCCGGGCGGGTCTTCCTCGCGGGCGACGCCGCGCACGTCCACTCCCCGGCGGGCGGCCAGGGCCTCAACACCAGCGTGCAGGACGCGTACAACCTGGGCTGGAAGCTCGGCCAGGTGCTGCTGCGCGGCGCCCCCGACAGCCTGCTGGACAGTTACGAGGAGGAACGCCGCCCCGTCGCCGCGGACATGCTGGGCCTCTCGACCCGGATCCACCGGGGCCAGGAGGAACGCGGCACCAACACCCAGCAGTTGGGCCTCGGCTACCGCGAGGGACCGCTGTCCCGCGGCCGGGCGGGGCTGCTGGAAGCGGGCGACCGGGCCCCGGACGGCGCCGCGGGCGACGGCCGGCGCCTCTTCGACGTCTTCCGCGGCCCGCACTTCACCCTGCTGGCCGTCGGACCGGGGGCCCTGCCGCCGTACGCGGACCACGGCATGCTGCGTACGCACCGGGTGGACGCCTGCGCCGCCTACGGCAGCGGCCTGTTCCTCGTCCGGCCGGACGGCTACCTCGGCTGGGCGGGCGACACCCCCCAGGGCCTCGCGGAGTACGCGCGCGCACTCGGCCTTGACCTCAAGTCCACTTGAGTTCCTACGGTCCAGGACATGGACTACTCACATGACGACGCGGGCCTCGCCCGCCAGCCCATCGGCTACTGGAGCTGGGCCGCCCACACGGCGACCGTGACCCACATCCGCGCCGCCCTCGCCGAACACGGGCTGACCCAGCCGCCCTGGTGGGTCCTGGGCCGGCTCGCCGACGCGGACGAGGCGGGCCGTCCCCGCGCCGAGGTGGTCGCCACGCTCCGCGGCTATCTGGACGTCGGGGACGCGCTGGAACCCGAGATCGACACCCTGGTGGCCCGGGGCCTGGTCACCGAGGACCCCACCGGCCGGCTGCGTCTGACCGCCGAGGGCCACGCGCTGCGGGCCCGTGCCCACGAACGGGTCAGCGGGGCGACCGCGGAGATCCACGCGGGAATCCCCGACGAGGAGTTCGTGGCGGCCCTCAAGGTCCTCCAGCGGATGATCCACAACGTGGGCGGCACGGCCTGGCACCACTGAACGGCCGGCCGCCGCCCCGCTCAGACGCTGCTGAGGGTGAGCTTCGCCGCGAACCCGAGGAACAGCACACCCGCCGCCGACGTGGCCCCCGCCGACAGCCGCTTACGGCGACGGAAGGCGGTGGCCAGCCGGGTACCGCCGAAGATGAGCGTCGAGAGGTACAGGAAGCTGCCGATCTGGAGCAGCGTGCCCAGCAGCAGGAAGGAGAGCGCCGGATAGGCGTATCCGGGATCGACGAACTGCACGAAGAAGGAGATCAGGAAGAGGATGGCCTTCGGGTTGAACAGGCTGACCACCAGCGCCCGCCGGTAGGGGCGCTCCCGCTCCCCCGCCGTCCCGGCCGCCTCGTCGTCCCGCGTCAGCTCGGCCACCCGCCGGTGCCGCTCACGCCACATCGACACGGCGGTCCGCAGCATCCCGACGGCCAGCCAGGTCAGATAGCCCGCGCCCGCGTACTTGACCACGGCGAACAGCAGCGGCGTGGTCTGGAGCAGCGAGGCGGCCCCCAGCGCGGACAGCGTCATCAGCACCGTGTCCCCGGTCCACACCCCCGCCGCGGCCACATACCCGGTGCGCACCCCGCGCCGGGCGGCGACGGAGAGCACGTACAGCGAGTTGGGCCCCGGCAGCAGGATGATGAGCACCAGGCCGGCGAGGTAGGTCGGAAGATCGGTCACACCCAGCATGAACGGAGTGTCGCACGCGCGTACGGCACCCCGTCCAGACCATCCGCGTCCCGGCCGCCGAGACGTACGCCACGCCGGGCCGGAACACGTGGGTCCCACGGGACGTACGTCCCACCGCCTCAGAACACGTCCGACGGGACGTACGTCCCCCACACCTCGCGCAGCGCGTTGCAGACCTCGCCCACCGTCGCGCGCGCCCGCAGCGCGTCCTTCATCGGGTAGAGCACGTTGTCCGTGCCCTCGGCCGCCTTCCGCAGCTCCGTCAGCGCCGCGTCCACCGCCCGCTGGTCGCGTTCGGCGCGCAGCTTCGCCAGCCGGCCGGCCTGCTGGGCCTCGATCGCCGGGTCGACGCGCAGGGGCTCGTACGGCTCCTCCTCGTCCAGGCGGAAGCGGTTGACGCCGACGACGACGCGTTCGCCGCTGTCCGTCTCCTGCGCGATGCGGTAGGCGCTGCGCTCGATCTCGCTCTTCTGGAAACCCCGCTCGATCGCGTTGACGGCGCCGCCCATCTCCTCGACCTTCAGCATCAGTTCCAGGGCGGCGGCCTCCACGTCGTCGGTCATCTTCTCGACCACGTAACTGCCCGCGAAGGGGTCCACGGTCGCCGTCACGTCCGTCTCGTACGCGAGGACCTGCTGGGTGCGCAGGGCCAGGCGGGCGGACTTGTCGGTGGGCAGCGCGATGGCCTCGTCGAAGGAGTTGGTGTGCAGCGACTGGGTGCCGCCGAGGACCGCGCCCAGACCCTGGACCGCGACCCGCACCAGGTTGACCTCGGGCTGCTGGGCGGTGAGCTGGACGCCCGCGGTCTGGGTGTGGAAACGCAGCATCAGCGACTTCGGGTTCGTCGCGCCGAACTCCTCCCGCATCACCTTCGCCCAGATCCGGCGCGCGGCGCGGAACTTGGCGACCTCCTCCAGGATCGTCGTACGGGCGACGAAGAAGAAGGAGAGCCGCGGCGCGAAGTCGTCCACGTCCATGCCAGCGGCGACGGCGGTACGGACGTACTCGATGCCGTCGGCCAGGGTGAACGCGATCTCCTGCGCGGGCGAGGCGCCGGCCTCCGCCATGTGGTAGCCGGAGATCGAGATGGTGTTCCACTTCGGGATCTCGGCCTTGCAGTACTTGAAGATGTCCGCGATCAGCCGCAGCGAGGGCTTCGGCGGGAAGATGTAGGTGCCGCGGGCGATGTACTCCTTGAGCACGTCGTTCTGGATGGTGCCGGTCAGCTTGTCGGCCGGAACACCCTGTTCCTCGCCCACGAGTTGGTAGAGGAGCAGCAGGAGGGCGGCGGGCGCGTTGATGGTCATCGAGGTGGAGACCTTGTCCAGCGGGATCCCGCCGAACAGGACGCGCATGTCGTCCACCGAGTCGATCGCGACCCCGACCTTGCCGACCTCACCGCTCGCGATCGGCGCGTCCGAGTCGTGGCCCATCTGGGTCGGCAGGTCGAAGGCGACCGACAGCCCCGCCGTGCCGTTGGCGATCAACTGCTTGTAACGGGCGTTGGACTCGGTGGCGGTGCCGAAACCGGCGTACTGGCGCATGGTCCAGGGCCGCCCGGTGTACATCGAGGGGTAGACACCGCGCGTGAAGGGGTACGCCCCCGGCTCACCCAGCTTCTCCTCGGCCCGCCAGCCGTCGAGCGCGTCCGGCCCGTACACCGGCTCGATGGGCAGTCCCGATTCGGACTCACGCGTCATGTGCTGTGCCTCCCGTTCCACCTACTCAGGCGTAACAACCTTGCGACGGACTCTAGCGGCGGCCCTTCCACCACCGGAGTGCCGTCCGCTGGGACCTTCCTCACAGAATGAACCACCGGAAGGTCCCCGTCCGGCACATCATCCACGGGATTCGGCAACCGGTCGGCGGGGCAGTCCCGTCTCATGGGACAGTCAGGGCCGGCGGGACGGGCAGGACGGACGGAAGAGCCGGCCGGCAGGACGGCGAAGACGAACCAGGGGGCCGGGACATGGGACCGATGCGTACGAGTGGCAGGGGCGGCGGAACACGCGCGGCGGCGACCGCGGCCGTCGGGGTACTCACCCTCGCCGCGCTCACCACGGGCTGCCGGGTGGAGACCGCGGGCGCGGCGGGCACCACGGCCCCGGCGCCCCCGCCCACCGCCTCGGCGCGGCCCACCGACGACGCGAAGCCGGGCGGCGGCGCCACGAGCGGACCCCCGACCCGGTCCTCCGCCCCACCGGCCCCCGCCTCCCCCACCGCGCCCCGCACGTCCGCCGCGCCCCCCACCCGGTCACCGAGCCCGCCTCCCCCGCCGGAGCCCGAGACGCTGATGAGGACCGGCGACACCAGCGAACGGGTACGCGAACTCCAGGCCAGGCTGCGCCAGATCGGCCACTTCGACCGCAGCCCCACCGGGTACTACGGCACCACCACCCAGGCGTCCGTACAGTCCTTCCAGGGCAAGCGCGGCCTGCCCCGGACCGGCAGGACGGACACCGTGACCTGGGAACGGCTGCTGGGGATGACCCGGAAGCCGACGGCGGCGGAGCTGAAGCCGCCGACCGAGCGGGAGGTGGCGAAGCCGGACCCGCGCTGCCTGAAGGGCCGGGTGATGTGCATCAGCAAGAACAGCCGGACCCTGTCGTGGATGATCGACGGCCGGGTCGTCTCGTCGATGGACGTCCGGTTCGGCTCGGAGTACACACCCACCCGCGAAGGCACCTTCACGGTGTTCTGGAAGTCGCGCCACCACGTGTCCACGCTCTACGACTCGCCCATGCCGTACGCCATGTTCTTCAGCGGCGGCCAAGCGGTGCACTACTCCTCCGACTTCGCGGCCCGCGGCTACAGCGGCGCCTCGCACGGCTGTGTGAACGTGCGGGACGAGGCGAAGATCGCCGCGCTCTACGCCCAGGTGAAGGACGGCGACAAGGTCGTCGTCTACCGGTAGCGTCTGCGCGTCGGGTGAGCCCGGTGATCCGGTTGAGCCGCGTGATCCGGGTTGCGCCGCGTGATCCGCGTGATGCGGGATGAGAGGCGCGGACGGGACCGGGGGAACGTGTCCCGCCCGCGCCATGCGCGCTGAGCCGAAGGTACGGGGGGAACCCCGGCTCGTCGCGCGGCCGATGACCAGTCGGCACTCCGTACTGCGCCGCCGTGCCGAAAAACGTTACGCCCGGTTGCCAGGGCGAACATTTCCGCAGGTCAGCGCGTTGCCGCCAGATCGGTGGAGGAGGTCGGCGCGGCGGACGGCGAGCCGTCCTCGTCCGGGTCCGCGGTGCGGAAGCTGATCGGCGGGAGCGAGGTGCCGCCGTCCTCGTCCGCGTCCCCGCCGGACCCGTGACCACCGCCGCCCGCGCCGTTCTGGCCTCCGCCGCTCTCGCCGTCCTCGTCCCCGCCGTCCTTGTCCAGGAGGCGGTCGCAGAAGCGCTCCACGTTCCGCTCCCCACGGGCGAGTTCGAGGAGCCTGCGCCGGTCCTCGCCGCTCAGGGCGTCGTCACGGTACTTCCGGCAGACCCGCAGCGACTTCCCGTACCCCTCGGTGGCGGACTCGCCTGAGCCGCCGGACGGGGCCGTCGTCCCGCCGGACGCGTCGTCCTCCGCGGCGCCGGACGCGCCGTCCGAGGAGCCGCGGCCCGTGGCCGTACCGTCCCCGTCCGGGTCGCCGGTACCGCCCGCCGGATCGCCGCCGTCCTCCGTGCGCCCGTCCTCCTGGCCCGCCTCCTCCGGCTTCCCCGGGGTGACGGGCGCACTGGCCGAACCGGACGGCGAGGCCGACGGATCCGCGCCGGGCACCTCGGCGCCCAGCTCCCTCGGTGAGGCCTCCGAGGAGACCGACGAGGCGGGAACGGGCGCGCCCTGACCGCCGAACGGGCCGGGCAGCATGCCCGAACTCCCCGCGACCGCCACCCCGCCGAGCGCGCACCCGGCGAGCGAGACGGCCAGTCCGTACCGCACCGGGCGGGTCCAGCGGGGGCGGCGGAAGGAAGCCGTACGCGCCGGACCGATCCGCACGCTGTGCGGGATGTCCTGCCGTCCGGCGGGCCCGGTGGACCGCGCCGCACCGTCCCGCTTCCTGGCCGCAGCCCCGGACAGCTCCCGGAACGCGGCCAGCACCCCCTCCTCACCAGGGAGTTCACCGGCGGACGGGTCGGGGGTGCGCACGGCGCGCAGCAGCGCGTCCAGTCGCCAGGCCCCGTTCGGGTCGGGAGCGTCGTCGGGTTCGACCCGGTCGCCACGGAGCAGGTTCTCCGCCGTGTCCGCGTCGAGCCACTCGTCCTGCTCGTCGGCCATCACATGTCCCTCTGCGTCCACGGACGCGAATGCGTCACACCGGCGGGCGCCACCGCGCCACCCCGTGCGAGCCGTTGCGCGGGCATGCCGTCGAGCCCCCCGCCGGCCGCCGACGCCCCCTCGTCGGCGCCGTTGTCCGTGCCCACCAGCTCCGCCAGCCGCTTCAGCCCCCGGTGCGCGGCCGTGCGCACCGCGCCGGGGCGCTTGCCCAGGGTGCGGGCCGCGCTCTTCGCGTCCAGGCCGACGACCACCCGCAGCACGACGGCCTCCGCCTGGTCCTGCGGGAGCTGGGCGATGAGGTCCAGGGCGCGGCCGGTGGCCAGTGCCTCCAGCGCCTCCCCCGCGGTGTCGGACTCGGCGGGGCGTCCGGTCAGTTCGCTCTCGTCGCCGCCGATCGCGGGGCGCCGGCCCCGCATCCGTATGTGGTCGAGCGAGCGGTTACGGGCGATCCGGGCGGCCCAGCCCCGGAACCGGTCGGCGTCCCCGCTGAACCGGTCCAGGTCACGCGCTATCTGGAGCCACGACTCGGACGCCACGTCCTCGGCATCCGGTTCGCCCACCAGTGTCCGTATGTACCCCAACAGCCGCGGGTGCACAGCGCGGTACACAGTACGGAAGGCGTCCTCGTCCCCGTCCTGTGCCGCGAGCACCGCGGCGGTCAGCTCCGCGTCGTCCCCCAGCACTCCCTCAACCCGCCCTGCTGATCCGAATCGCAGCTGGTCATCACTGCCACGCCACTCTGCGTGACTCAGCACGCTACGTGGTCGAACGCTCCCCCGTCCATGACTTGTACAACACGCAACTGTCCTCTGACCCAGCGCGGTGTGACAGAAAACGCACCGGCGGCGCTGTGTTGAGTACGGGGTCGCGGCGCGGCCTCGTGGAAGACGGCCGGGGCCTCTCCTGTGGGGGGTGGCGGCCCCGGTCGTCGTCCGCCATGTGGTCTGCCGATGTGGTCTGCCGACCGGCAGACTCGTGCCATCCATCCCCTCGTGACCAACGACCGGGACCGACACGGCGGCTAGAGTGCTCCACGTGAACACCGCGCCTCAGCAAACGTCGGTCTTTCGCTTGATCGCGACGGGAGGGGGCACCGGCGGCCACACCTACCCCGCTCTCACCGCCATCCGTACGTTGCAGGCACGCCTGGCCGCTTCCGGCCGCTCGCTCGACGTCCTGTGGATCGGAACGGCAGAAGGCCTGGAAGCCCGGGTCACCAGTGCGGAGGGCATCCCCTTCACCACCGTTGCCACGGGCAAGGTCCGGCGTCACGCGAACCCGTTGAGGATGATGTCCCCGGCCAATGTCCGGGACATGGCACGCGTGCCGCTCGGGGTCGCCCAGGCGCGCAGCGCGGTCTCCGCCTTCCGGCCAGACGTCGTGCTCGCCACGGGAGGCTACGTAGCCGTGCCGGCCGGGCTCGCCGCCAGGATGTGCCGGGTGCCGTTGGTCCTGCACGAGCAGACCGTCCGCCTCGGACTCGCCAACCGGAAGCTGGCCGGCTCCGCCGCGCGGATCGCCGTGTCCTCGGAGTCGACCCTGCCGCTCCTGCCGGAGAGCGTGCGGTCGGCGGCTGTGGTCACCGGCAACCCCGTACGACCGGAGGTCCTGACGGGGCACCCGGACAAAGCGGTGACCGCTCTCGGTCTTCACAGCTTCGACCGGCGACTTCCGACGGTGTACGTCACCGGAGGCGCGCAAGGATCACAGCAGATCAACAACGTAGTCGGCGGCGAGCTGCCGTGGCTGCTGGAACACGCCAACGTGGTGCACCAGTGCGGTCCAGCCCACCAGGACGCGCTGTCCGCTCGCGCCGCAGGGCTGCCTGCCGCCCTCGCCGCCCGATACCACCTCACCCCGTTCGTCGGGCGAGAGCTGCCGGACGTCCTGGCCCTGGCCGATCTGGTCGTCTCGCGCAGCGGCGCGGGAACCCTGGCGGAGCTGACTGCCCTGGGCAAGCCGGCGGTGTTCGTCCCGCTTGCGACGGCGGCCGGAAACGAGCAGGCTCACAACGCCCGCCACCTGGAGGAGTCGGGGGCGGCGGTCGCGCTTCTCGGTGACGTCACCGGCGGACACCTGCGTGAGGCGCTCGGCCCGCTCCTCCATGACCCGGCCCGCCGGGAGACGATGGCTGCGGCGGCGAGGGCGCACGGCCGCCCGGACGCCGCGGAAAGGCTGGTGGACGTGATCCTGTCCGCGGTGTCTCAGTAACGGTTCTGAGGAGTGGGCTAAGTGAAGCGGCCGCCGGTGTGCAGGACGGTGCCGGCTTCGATGAGTACGGCGCACTCGTTGAACGCGGCATCGTCCTGACCCATCGGGTCGGGCACATCCCGGTCGCCGAGGTAGAGGCACAGTTTGTTCTCGTTCTCCGGACCGCAAACGGCCCGGAGGGTGGTGAGAACGAAGGCGTCCATGGCGAGTACCGTGTCCGCCCAGTCCAGCATGCTCAGGCTTATCTGCTGAGCGCGGTGCGCGGTGAGGTCGTAGTCCAACCGCCGGGCGGCGTTGATCATGGCGGAATGGGCGGGCTGATCCTGCCACTTACCGATCAGGCCGGCCGAGCGGACCATACGCGGTCCGCCCCGTCGGGCGAGAGCGAGCTGGGCGAAGGGGCTGCGACAGTAGTTCCCCAGGCACACGACGAGCAGCTTCGACATCATGCGCCGCCCGTGGCCTTCAGTGCGTGTCCGAGGGCGGTCACCACTCGGTGGACATCTGCCTCCGTGAGGTGCTGGTGGAACGGCAGGCTCAGGATTTCCCGGCTGACCCGTTCGGTGGCGGGCAGGTCGCGCCTCCAGCGCGCGAAGGCGGGCTGAAGGTGATTGGGCGGGTAGTGGACGCCGACGCCGATGCTCCTGGCCCTTAGGTGGGCGAATACCTGATCCCGGTGGGGTACGCGGACCTGGCACAGGTGCGGCACCGTCTGGTCGAGGCCGACGTCAATAGGCGTCACCTCCTCCAGTGCGCCCAGGGCATCGCTGTAGCTGTGCCACAGATGCCGCCGGGAGCGCACGGTGATGTCGAAGTGGTCGAGCTGCGCCAGCCCGATGGCTGCGTTGATCGATGAGAGCTGGTACCTCAGGCCGAAGCCCTCCACCTGGTAGCTGGTGATCTCGGCGCGCTCGCTCTGGGACTGCGTGACGCCCAGCGTACGGAGTCGGCGGACGGCGGCGGCCTCCTCGGGCGTACGCGGGATGACGGCCCCGCCTTGGCCACAGGTCAGGTTCTTGACAGGCCCGAAGGAGAAGCACGTCAGGGCCGTGTCATCGGCGCCGACGTAATGGGAGCCACCGTGAGAGCCGAAGGCGTGCGCGGCGTCCTCGATGACCACGATGCCCCGCTTCGCCAGATCCTCGCGGATGGGACCGAGGTCGACGGCCCGGCCGCCGAAGAGCACGGGCAGCACTGCGGCCGTGTCCTCAGTCACTGCCTCTATGACGAGTTGCGGAGTGACGCACAACGTCACCGGATCTACGTCGATGAATCGCGGGGCCGCTCCAACAGCCCGGATGGCCTGCACGGTGGCGCAGAACGTCATGGACGGCACGATCACCTCGTCACCAACGCCGATGCCTGTGGCCAGCAGAGCGCTGTGCAGGGCGGCAGTTCCGGAGGTGACGGCCACTGCGTCAGGCACGCCGAGATGGGCGGCGATCCGGCGCTCGAACTCAGCGGTGAGACCAGTGTGACCGTACTGACCGGTCCCCAGGACTCGGGCTACGGACGCCGCCTCTCGTCCGTAGAGGTAGGGAGACGCGTTCCTCCGGGCGTCGGGTTCGGTCGCAGTCATGTGGGTACTCCGTTCATCGCGGCGCGCTTGAGGTCAGTCGTCTCGCCGACGGCCAACGTCTCGACGTAGTTGGCCAGGAACACCCCTGTCCGGTAGGTCAGGCGGTCATGGTCGATCGGAAGGCCGAACAGCCCGTTGACCATCTGGCCGACCAGATCAGCTCCGGCCGCCTCGGTCAGCGGGAAGCCGCCTGCGATCCGGACGTTCAGTTCGGTGATGGTGACCTGGCCGTCGTCCTGGACGAAGCCCTGTACACAGCACAGACCCTCGGCGCGTACGGCGCGTAGGACCCGCCGCACAAGATCGAGCACGACGGCGTCCTGGAAGGTGGTGGAGACGGCGGCGAGCCCGGCCTTCACCAGGTCCCGTCGGCGCAGGATCACCGACGCTCGTCCTGTGCGGTCCACGAGGCAGTCGGCCGTGAACTCGGTTCCGTGCACGCGCTCCTGCACCAGTGCGCCAGGGACCACCTCGCTCAGCAACAGGGCGTGCCGCTTCTTCTCGACGAAGTGGACGTGCTGGGCACCATGGCCGCGCCGGGGCTTGACCACCAGCTGCCTGTTCTCGGGAACCCGGTCGAGGGTGTCGCCCCACCAAGACCGGGGGGTGGGCACTCCGTGCTTGGTGAGCACTCGATGAAAGGCTGCCTTGTCGATGCACGCGTGCACCGATGCGGGTTCGGGCAGCCACATGTGCACGCCGATCTCCTCCAGCCGAGAACTCATGCGCAGCAGCGGCGGGAGATCGTTCTCGATGGCGGGTACCACCGCGTCCACCGCCAGCTCCCGGCACAGTCCGGCCATGCGGGCTCGGTAGCCCTGGTCGTCAGCCGGCGGAATCACCAGGGGGACGACTTGTGGGAGAAGGAACCCCGGGGCAAGAGGGTTGGCGTCGGCGGCGATGACGTGGTGGCCCAGGCGGGTAAGGCTCCGGGCCAGCCCGAAGCCGGGGTTGGCACCGGTGCCGGTGACCAGGATCCGGCGCGGTGCGATCTGGTCAGCGGACACGGTCGTCCTCCAGAGATGCGAGCGCGGGGCGGGGGGCCGGCGGAGTGGTGCGCCGCAGACCGCCGCTCGCGAGCGGGGCCCACCGGTCGGGGTTGCGGCGGTACCACTCAGCGGTTTCAGCCAGCCCGTCCTCCAGTCGGTGAGCAGGCCGGTATCCGAGCTGGTTGCGGGCCTTGGACCAGTCGATCGAGTAGCGGACGTCGTTCGAGGGTCGGTCGGGGATGTACGTGACGGCGTCCCACGTCGCGCCGCAGATGTCGAGCAGGTGGCCGGTCAGCTCCTTGCTGGACAGGTCAGTGCCCCCACCGAGGTTGTAGACGGCTCCCGGCTCCCCACCACGCAGCACCGCTTCGATCCCGGCACAGTTGTCTTCTACGTGCAGCCAGTTACGTACGTGCTGTCCCTGGTCGTGGAGGGTGACGGACGCACCTCGCAAGAGCCGGGTCACGAACAGCGGGATGATCTTTTCGGGGTACTGGCGAGGCCCATAGTTGTTGCTGCTGCGAGTTACGCACAACGGGATCCCAAGGGTCTGGTGAGCGCCCAGGGCTACCAGGTCGGCAGCCGCCTTCGACACCGCGTACGGGACCGACGGGCGCAGGGGCGACTCCTCGGTCGCTGATCCCTTCGGCAGCGGGCCGTAGACCTCGTCGGTCGAGACGTGGACGAATTTGTCGATGCCATGGCGGTGAGCCGCGTCCACAAGTACCCGGGTACCGAGAGCATTCGTGGACAGAAACCCGTCGGCCGCCGCGTAGGAGCGATCGACATGGGACTCGGCAGCGAAATGCACCACTGCTGTGGGACCGGACGCCATCACGTTGTCAACAGCAGTTGCGTCTCGAACGTCGCCGTGAACGAACCGCAGCTTGTCGGACAGGAACGCCATGCCCAGGTTCTCGATGTGACCGGCATAGGTGAGGGCGTCGAGGACGGTCACACGGGCGACGTCCTCGGTCTGAATGATCCGCCTGACGAAGTGCGAGCCGATGAAGCCCGCACCTCCAGTGACGAGTACGTGTTTCACGCACGCCTCCTGGAAGAGTGACGGCCCGGCGCATTACGCAGAGGCCCGATGCCCGTATGCCGTCGAGAGATGCCCGGCATCTCGCCGAGCTGCCTCCACGGTGGTCCGTACACCCTCTCGGCGTCTGTATCCCCGTTGTGGGCTCGCTCTGCGAAGCAGGTCGCCACGGTGCCGTGCGGACACGAGGATTGGGGGATGTGCATGACCACAGAGGGAGTAGGGCATCCCCTGACCTACGTGCGCCAACAGCGCGGGTGGAGCATGGAAAAGCTCGCCCATCACCTGAACCTGGCCGCGCAACGCCGCGGTCTTCGCATCGCCGCCGACCGCAGCCGCATCTACCGGTGGGAGCACAGGCGAGTAGGCACTCCCAGCGACCTCTATCAAGAGTTGCTGGCCGACGTTCTGGGCATCGATTCCACCCGATCGGAGACTGTGGCTTGGCCGTGGTGGCTCCCCGCCTACGACCGCCCCTTCCCCTTCAGCCCGGCCGGCGCCCGCGCCGCCCACACGGAGTTACTGGTGGATCTCAACCAGCCTGACCGCCGCACCTTCCTCGTCCTGGCCGCCGGATCCTTAGTCGGAATGGCGACCGAATGGGCTCGTGTCGAACCCGAACGCCTGGCCGGGGCACTGGCCGGGCAACGCGTCGATGACAGTCTGCTCATCTGGCTGGAGAGCAGCGTCGGACGTCTACCCGGCCTGGCAAACGCATCCCCTCAGCAGTGCGCCGATCTCCTCGGCGCGGCCATGCGCGTCGCCATCAACTTGCTCGACTCAGCCCGCTACGACGAACCCACCGGCCGTCGCCTGCGCACCGTCCTGGCTCAGGCAGCCCAGAGCGCTGCCTGGCTCCACTTCGACCAAGGCCGCCATGCCTCGGCTCAGCACCACTGGCGCACCGCCCTGCACTCAGCTCACAGCGCCGACGACCGCGACCTCGGAGCCGGGGTCCTCTCCGACCTCGCCTACTCCGCCACCTGGCTCGGCCACCCTGGCGAAGCGGTCGACATCCTCGCCCACGCCCGCACGCGAACTCGCCACGCCACCGCTCGCTCACTCCTGGATGTGCGACGGGCCCGCGCCCTCGCTGTTCTCAAGGACGACGTCGGCACCGCTCGCGCGCTGAAAGAAGCCGAACATCAACTGGACCGCGGCCGGACGCAGTCGGCACCCACGTGGGTGTCCTGGATGTCATCCGCCGACCTCGCTGTCGATGCCGGGCGCTGCTGGCTGGACCTGGAAGATCCACGGCGAGCCACGGCCGCGTTGGAGGAGGGCCTGGGCTTGCTGGTTCCCGCACGGGAGAGGACCCGAGCCATCATGCTCACCTATCGTGCCCACGCGGCCCTCGCCAACCATGACATCGACGCCGCCACGGCGGACACGCGGACAGCCCTGGACACCGCTCTGGGGACAGGTGCTTCACGCTGTCTCGACCTGGTGCTCAGCACGCTGCGGGAGTCACTCGAACCCCATAGGGGCTGTGCCGCCGTTCGCGACCTGCGCTCGTACGCACACCAGCGGCTGATGGCCGTGCGGGCATGAACCGCCTGCCTGCCAGACGCCCGGGAAGGTGGCCGCAGAGCTGAACACGAGCGTCGCCAGAACCGACGGTCCTGTTCGCCGGCCCGGGGGCATACGGGTATGGAGGCGTCCCGGACGGCACCCGCACCGCCGCCCGGGAACGGCACCCAGTCAGGTCCGGCCGCGGGCCCGGCGGGACAGGGCCGCCTTCAGTACCCGTTGCCCCTCGGTCGACAGGTCGAGCGCACGGCGCAGGCCCGCTCCGCCGCCGGCCGGGCCCTCGGTCTCCGCGAGCAGTTCCAGGATCGCGATCTGGCGGCGGAGTTCACCCATGACGAGCGGGCCGGCGTCCTCCGCCTCTCCCGTTCGCAGACGCTCCAGCCCCTCCCCGCCGTCCGGGGCGGGCAGGTCGTACTCCTGGTGGACCTCCAGCGCGAGGAGCGAGCAGGCGTCGGACCAGGCACGCAGCGGCTCCTCGGCGAACTCCTCCGGCGCCGCGTGGACCAGGTCCCGGACCCGGTCGGCCGCCGCACGCCCGGCGTCCGGCGGGGTCGCGCCCTCCAGGGCCTCGCCCGCGGCCACCAGCCGGGCGGCCCAGTCCTTCCCGTTCCCGCAGCTCGCCCAGAGCGGGCGCAGCGCCTCCGCGCCGGTGCCGTCGTCCGAGGACGGCAGGCACCGCTCCAGGCAGGCGATCCCGCTCGCCGCCAGGCCCCGCTCGTCCGCGCGGGTGATCAGCTCCAGCACGCTCATCGACGTGCCCCCCTCGGTTTCTCGGTCGCTCGCTCCACTTACCGCGTACTGCGCCGAATGGCTGAAAAGCGTCACTCAGGCGATACGGAGGGGTGGACCCCTTACCGGCCCGAGGGCATTTCCGAGGGGTTTCCGGGGGAATTTCGGAGGGTGTTCGAATGATCGATCCCCCGGGAGCGCAGGGGCTCCCGGGGGATCGCGGCCGAAAACAATCGGTCATCCGGGACGGCCGGCGGGACCCGGACCGGTCGTCCGGCGGGATCAGCTGGTCGCGTCGACCTCGTCCGCGAGCTTCTTGAACTGCGCCCAGCTCAGCTCCGGCTTCCTCGGGTCCCACAGCTTCTGGGAGACCGCGTTGAGCGGCATCCGGATGCCGTCGGCCACCTGCGCCTGCGTCTGCGCGTTCGGGAAGTCGCCCCAGACCGCGAAGCGCCCGCCCAGGATCTGCTTCGAGTAGCGCTCCGGCACCGGCTCGGTGCCGCGCAGCACGAGCGGGGTCCACTGCTTGTAGATCCGCTCGCCCGTCGGATAGACGAAGTTGTTGGGCTCGCCGAGCACGTAGTAGAGGAACTCGTCGTTGAGGTTGACCACCTTGCGGCCCTCGGCGAGGTAGTCCTGCGGCGGCCGGGCGCCGATCTCCTTGCCGGTCCAGTACTCGACCTCGATGCCCTTGTCCGCGGTGACCGTGCCCCCGCTGAAGAAGCCGTCGTTCCACGCCTTGGGGATCTTCTCCGCCTCGCGGACGACGGCCGCCCGGTCGTTCAGCCAGCCCTCGGTGAGGTCCTGGACGGTCGCGCCGTCGCCGTACTTCTCGCGGGCCGCGACGGCGAGCTGCGGGTACGAGGAGGCCGGGTCGCTCACCGTGAGCGCCTGGTACTCGTCGGCCCCGATGTGGAACCACTGGCCGGGGAACAGCTCGGCGTACTCGCGCAGCAGGTCGTCCACGATCTCGGCCGCCTGCGGCTTGGAGATGTCGATGGCCCCCTGCCGGGGAGTGCCCTGGGTGTTGCGCAGTTGCAGGTCGGGGTGGGCCTTCAGCACGGCCCCCAGGTGTCCGGGCGAGTCGATCTCTGCGACGACCGTGATGTGCAGGCTCGCGGCGAGCTTCAGGATGCCGCGGACCTCGGCCTTGGTCAGATGCTCCGGGGAGACGATCTCCGGGTGCGACTCGGACTCGATCCGGAAGGCCTGGTCGTCCGAGAAGTGCAGGCCGAGCTGGTTGAGCTTGAGGTCGGCCATCTCGCGCAGCCGGTCCTCGATCCAGGCGGGGGTGTAGTACTTGCGCGCGATGTCGAGGTTGAGCCCGCGCTGCGGCCGGTCGGGAGCGTCGCGTATGACGCCCTCGGGCACGGTGTCGTCCGCCGCGAGCGACTGCTTGAGGGTGCGGGTGCCGTAGAAGACACCGGCCTCGTCGGGCCCGCTGATCGTGACCCGGCCGTCCGCGGTCTTCAGCGTGTACGACTCCGCCGAGCCCTTGCCGGGGGTGCCGAGCGCCAGCTCGACGTCACCGGCGCGGGCCGCGGTCTCACCCCGGTAGCTGATCTTCAGCTCCTTGGCGAGCAGCTGCGCCTCGTCGGCCAGCTCGTGGTCGGCGGCGACGACCGTGCTGTTCTTCCCGGGCTTCCAGCCCGGTCCGCGGGCGGGAGTGTGCTCACGGACCGCGGGAACGGTCCGCGGCGTCGTCGAGAGCGGGTAGCTGCGGGACGGGGACGGTGAGGCGTCCGTACGGGAGGAGGCGGAGCCGTTCTGCGGTCCGGAGCCGGAACCGTCGGGCCACAGGACGACGGTGAGGGTGACTGCGGCTGCCGCCGTGGCGGCCGCGCCGGCCACCAGGGCTCCGCGTGAGCGTGATGTGGCTCTGTGCGAGGGCGACATCGGTCAGAATCCTCCGGATCGTGGGGGAGGCGAATCCCGTGGGGACGGAATCGCGGGGAGTTGGGGGAGCTGGGGAGCTACGGAGAGTTGGGGGGAGCTGGGGGGGGCGGGCTGGGGCCCGTGGGGCGGGAGGGGCGGAAGCGTGGGGAGGGGCGGAAGGGGCTGGGCGAAAGGACGAACCGTGCCAGGGAGAGGCGGGGGGACGCACGCCGGGCCCGGGGCCCAGGGAACCCCATGGCCGAAACCGAGGCGCGGACAGAGGTGGAGAAAAGTGGGCGTTCACCCCGGAAGGGCGTCCATCAAGCGTTCCGGAACTCTCCCGTCCGGGTGAATTCCGGGGTGCGCTTGAGGTACTCGTTGCCCGGTCTCGCTACCGTTGCGACACATTCATCAGCCTTCTCTCTCCCCCGCGCAACCTCGTCGCTCTCCGAACCCTCTCCAGGGTCACAGATGCCATTCGTCCGAGGAGTTCCGCTGTCCAGGTCCAGCGAGTCCCCCGCAGGCCTGCCGGAGCGAGGGCGCCGGGCCGGCCGGGCGGCCGTCCCCGTCCAGAGCCAAGGACTGGTCCAGAGCCAAGGACTGGTCCAGGGCCACGGCCCCGTCCAGAGCCACGGCTCCGTCCCGGTCCCGCAAGAGGCCCGGACCCGGAACCCGGTCCGGACCCCCGCCCGGATCCCGGTTCCGGAACCAGTCTCCGCGAGCACCCGCACCAGTGCCCACTCGAAGGGACTCGGCCGCTTCAACGGCTGGACGGGCGACCTCGCCGAAGCGGCCCTCCTGGAGTGCTGCGGCAGCCGCCGCTGGGCGCAGCGGATGGCGGCCCACCGCCCGTACCCGGACCTGGCCTCGCTGCTGGCCGCCTCCGACGAAGCGGGGTACGACCTCGGCCCCACCGATCTCGCCGAGGCCCTCGCCTCCGAGTGCGCGCCCTGCCTGCACCACGAGGCGCCCCGTGCCGCGCACCTCGCGCTCCGGGCGGCGCACGCCGCGTACGAGCACAGCTTCGGACACGTGTTCGTCATCTGCATGGACGGGGTGCCGCCCTCCCAGCACGTGGACCAGGTCCTCACCGCCATCCGGGCCCGGCTGGCCAACGACCCCGACGAGGAGCGTTCGCTCACCGCGGAGGAGATGCGACGACTCGCCCGGGGACGCATCATCGAGCTCGTGACCGCCGCGGGACGGCCGGATCCGCTGCTCTGACCAGGGCGTATAAGGCCCGCAATAGCCCGTCCGTGCCCGTTTGGCTGCCACTTTGATCACACCTCCAGGCCCCGCCGCCATGGAACCGACAAACCGTCGCTACGATGGCCGGGGCCGGTGGACCGTACCCGGCCGGGTCAGACCGACAGTCAAGCCGGCCGACCCCGATCCCCGCTCCCGGAGGGTTTTTCCGTGCCGGCTGGAACGCTGTACCGCGGCCGGGAAGGCATGTGGTCCTGGGTGGCTCATCGAGTCACCGGTGTCCTCATTTTCTTCTTCCTGTTCGTACACGTCCTGGACACCGCTCTCGTGCGTGTCTCCCCCGAGGCGTACGACGAGGTCGTGGCCACCTACAAGACCCCGCTCGTCGCCCTGCTCGAGTACGGCCTGGTGGCCGCCATCCTCTTCCACGCCCTGAACGGTCTCCGTATCGTCGCCGTGGACTTCTGGGCCAAGGGCCCGCGCCACCAGAAGACGATGCTCTGGACCGTCCTGGGCATCTGGATCGTGCTGATGGTCGGGGCCCTGTACCCCGTCCTCGGTCACGCCGTACGCGAAGTCTTCGGGAGCTGAGGCCCATGTCCGCCGAGACCTCTTCCTCGTCCGCGATCAGCGACGTCGAGGGCGTGAGCCTGTACGACGTCGACCACCCCGCGCCGGTGATCGAGCCCCCGCGCAAGCGCACGGGCAAGACGCCCAAGGGTTCGCGTACCAACTTCGAGATGTACGCCTGGCTCTTCATGCGCCTGTCGGGCATCGTGCTGGTCGTCCTCGTCATCGGCCACCTGCTGATCCAGCTGGTGCTCGACGGCGGCGTCTCCAAGATCGGCTTCGCCTTCGTGGCCGGCCGCTGGGCCTCGCCGTTCTGGCAGGTCTGGGACCTGGCGATGCTGTGGCTCGCCATGCTGCACGGCGCCAACGGCCTCCGTACGGTCATCAACGACTACGCCGAACGGGACAACACCCGCTTCTGGCTGAAGATGCTCCTGTACACCGCCACGGTGTTCACCGTCCTGCTGGGCACGCTGGTGATCTTCACCTTCGACCCGAACATCCGCTAGGCGCCGGGACAGAGGGACCAGAGGAAACCATGCAGATCCACAAGTACGACACCGTCATCGTCGGCGCCGGCGGCGCCGGCATGCGCGCGGCCATCGAGTCGACCAAGCGCAGCCGCACCGCCGTGCTGACGAAGCTCTACCCCACCCGCTCCCACACGGGCGCCGCGCAGGGCGGCATGGCCGCCGCGCTGGCCAACGTGGAGGAGGACAACTGGGAGTGGCACACCTTCGACACGATCAAGGGCGGCGACTACCTGGTCGACCAGGACGCCGCCGAGATCCTCGCGAAGGAGGCCATCGACGCCGTCCTCGACCTGGAGAAGATGGGCCTGCCGTTCGGCCGTACGCCCGAGGGCAAGATCGACCAGCGCCGCTTCGGCGGTCACTCCCGCAACCACGGTGAGGCCCCGGTCCGTCGCGCCTGCTACTCGGGCGACCGCACCGGCCACATGATCCTCCAGACGCTGTACCAGAACTGCGTCAAGGAGGGCGTGGAGTTCTTCAACGAGTTCTACGTCCTGGACCAGCTGGTCGTCGAGGAGGACGGCGTCAAGAAGTCCGCCGGCGTCGTCGCCTACGAGCTGGCCACCGGCGAGATCCACGTCTTCCAGGCGAAGTCGGTCATCTACGCCTCGGGCGGCACCGGCAAGTTCTTCAAGGTGACGTCGAACGCGCACACCCTGACCGGTGACGGCCAGGCCGCCTGCTACCGCCGGGGTCTGCCGCTGGAGGACATGGAGTTCTTCCAGTTCCACCCGACGGGCATCTGGCGCATGGGCATCCTGCTGACGGAGGGCGCCCGCGGTGAGGGCGGCATCCTCCGCAACAAGGACGGCGAGCGCTTCATGGAGAAGTACGCGCCGGTCATGAAGGACCTCGCGTCCCGTGACGTCGTCTCCCGCTCCATCTACACGGAGATCCGTGAGGGCCGCGGCTGCGGTCCCGAGGGCGACCACGTCTACCTCGACCTCACGCACCTCCCGCCGGAGCAGCTGGACGCCAAGCTCCCGGACATCACCGAGTTCGCGCGCACCTACCTCGGTATCGAGCCCTACACGGACCCGATCCCGATCCAGCCGACCGCGCACTACGCCATGGGCGGCATCCCGACCAACGTCGAGGGCGAGGTGCTGGCCGACAACACCACCGTCGTGCCGGGCCTGTACGCCGCCGGGGAGGTCGCCTGTGTCTCCGTGCACGGCGCCAACCGCCTCGGCACCAACTCGCTGCTCGACATCAACGTCTTCGGACGCCGTTCGGGCATCGCCGCCGCCGAGTACTCCGCGAAGAACGACTTCGTCGCGCTTCCCGAGAACCCGGCGCAGCTGGTCCAGGACCAGGTCGAGCGGCTGCGGAACTCCACGGGCACCGAGCGCGTCGCCGCGCTGCGCCTGGAGCTCCAGGAGACCATGGACGCCAACGTGATGGTGTTCCGCACCGAGCAGACGATCAAGACCGCGGTCGACAAGATCGCCGAGCTGCGCAGGCGCTACCTGGACGTGTCCATCCAGGACAAGGGCAAGCGGTTCAACACCGACCTGCTGGAGGCCATCGAGCTGGGTAACCTGCTCGACCTGGCCGAGGTCATGGCGACCTCCGCGCTGGCCCGCAAGGAGTCCCGCGGCGGTCACTACCGCGAGGACTACCCGAACCGCGACGACGTCAACTTCATGCGCCACACCATGGCGTACCGCGAGGTCGCGGACGACGGCACCGAGTCGATCCGGCTCGACTACAAGCCGGTCGTCACGACCCGCTACCAGCCGATGGAGCGTAAGTACTGATGGCTACCCCGACCCTGGAGAAGAACGGCACCGCCGAGGCCGGCTTCGCCGACACCCCGTACATCACGGCCACGTTCCGCATCCGCCGCTTCAACCCCGAGGTCTCCGACGAGGCCCAGTGGCAGGACTTCCAGATCTCGATCGACCCGAAGGAGCGTGTCCTCGACGCCCTTCACAAGATCAAGTGGGAGCTGGACGGCACCCTGACGTTCCGCCGGTCCTGCGCGCACGGCATCTGCGGCTCCGACGCGATGCGGATCAACGGCAAGAACAGGCTCGCCTGCAAGACGCTGATCAAGGACATCAACCCGGAGAAGCCGATCCTGATCGAGGCCATCAAGGGCCTCACGGTCCTCAAGGACCTCGTGGTCGACATGGATCCCTTCTTCCAGGCCTACCGCGATGTCATGCCCTTCCTCATCACCAAGGGCAACGAGCCGACCCGTGAGCGGCTCCAGTCCCCCGAGGACCGTGAGCGCTTCGACGACACCACCAAGTGCATCCTGTGCGCCGCGTGCACGTCCTCGTGCCCGGTGTTCTGGAACGACGGGCAGTACTTCGGCCCGGCGGCCATCGTCAACGCGCACCGGTTCATCTTCGACTCGCGTGACGAGGGCGGCGAGCAGCGCCTGGAGATCCTCAACGACCGTGACGGTGTGTGGCGTTGCCGCACGACGTTCAACTGCACGGACGCCTGCCCCCGTGGCATCGAGGTCACCAAGGCGATCCAGGAGGTCAAGCGCGCGCTGATCACGCGCCGCTTCTGACCCGACGGCCCGTCCGGCTCCGTCCGTCGCACCGTGAAGGCCCCGTCTCCCGCACCGTCCGTGCGGGAGGCGGGGTCTCCTGCTGCGTCGCGGGGGCGGGAACGGTACGGTCATGCGGGGCCGGTGACCGGCCCGCGGTTCCCGACGCGGCAGGCGCGGGAGCAGATGGCTTGATGGAGAACGGGGAACGTCATGAGCGATCCGAATCCGTACGCGGACGACTCATACAAGTGGGGCCCGCCCCAGCAGCCGGGCAACCCGCCGACGATGCCGGACGGGCCGGGCCAGGGCTACGGCTCCACGCCGCCGGGTGCGGCTCCCGCGTACGGCTACCCGCAGACGCTGCCCGACTCGGCCGCGCAGCCCGGTCCCGGGTACGGCTACCCGGGCCCCGGCGGGCAGCCGACGCAGCCCGGCTACAACCTCCCGGCGCAGCACCCGGGTCAGGGGCAGCCGGGGGGCCAGACGGCGATGCTGTCGTTCGGTGACATCACCGTCATGAACGACGGCATCGTGACGCCGTCGGGCACGATGCCGCTCAAGGGCGCGGTGTGGACGGCGACCGACATGTCGCGTACGGAGGAGAAGATCCCGACCGTGGCGATCGTGCTCGCCATCGTGTTCGCGCTGTTCTGTCTGGTCGGTCTGCTCTTCCTCCTGATGAAGGAGAAGAAGACGACGGGCTTCGTCCAGGTCACGGTGACCAGTGGGGGGCGCCACCACTCGACCATGATCCCGGCCAACGCTCCCGAGACCTTCCAGATGGTCATGGCGCAGGTCAACACCGCCCGGTCGATGAGCGCCTGAGCCCCTCGCCCCATGGCCCGCCTCCAGCACACCGTCACCGTCGCGGCCCTCGACCGCTGCTGGTTCGAGGAGTGCGCGGCGCTCCTCCTGGACGTCGTGGAGTCCACCCGGACAGGGCCGGACGGCACCCTGCTGGAGGGCGGTGAACCCGTGCCGGGCGTACGGCTGGTGAAAGGCCGTCACCTGCGCGCGGGGGCCCGGTACACGGTCACCCAGGACCCGGCCCCGCCCACGCCAGGTGAGGCGCCCCAAGCCCCCGTGGAGACGCTGACCATAGGCATACGGGAGTGGCGGCGCTCGACCGCGATCGCGGTGGAGCAGCGGGTGGCGTCGGCCGACGCCGTGGGCCGGGTGACGCTGCGCCTGCGCACCCCCGACCGGCCGTCGGGGCTGGAGGCGCGGTGCACCCTGCGCGATCCCGCCGGGGGCTTCCTCCGGCGGATCTCGGGGCGCGCGAGGATCGACCTGGCCGCCTGGTGGGCGGCCGTGGCGGGGCCTGCCGGCGCCCTTCCGGCGGCCCGGCCCCCGGTATCGGCGCGTGCCCGGCACCCGCTCGGGCGCGCGGACCTGTCGATCGCCGTCCGTCCGGCCGGCGACGGGGCGCGGAAGGCCGGCACGGACGGGCGTAAGGCCGGTGCGGGGGTGTGGGAGGTGGGCGTCACCGTGACCGTGCGCGGGCGGGCGCTGCTGCGGCCGCCCGCCGCGCTCGTGCTGCTGCTGTTCCGGGTCCCCCTCAAGCGCGCGTTCCGTCAGGGGATCGACGAGACGGCCGCCCGGTGGAACGAGGTGGTGGAGGCGGGTCTGCCCTCCCCCGAGGAGTTGCGGGCGGAGTTCACCGAGGCCGTGGTGACGCGGAATCCGGGGGAAGCGGGCCCCGGATAGCCTGGGGACCGTGGCGAAGGAAGAGAAGACGGCGAAGGCCCCGAAGAGCGAGCAGACCCGCACCCTGATCCTGGAGACGGCCCTCAGGCTCTTCGAGGAGCGCGGGTACGACCGGACGACCATGCGTGCCGTCGCCCAGGAGGCCGGGGTCTCCGTGGGGAACGCCTACTACTACTTCGCCTCGAAGGAACACCTGGTCCAGGGCTTCTACGACCGGATCGCGGCCGATCACGCGGCGGCGGTGCGGCCGGTCCTGGACGGGGACCCGGATCTCGCCGTACGCATCCGGGGCGTCCTGCTGGGCTGGCTGGACGTGGCCCAGCCGTACCACCGCTTCGCCGCCCAGTTCTTCAGGAACGCCGCCGACCCGGAGAGCCCGCTCTCGCCGTTCTCCGAGGACTCGGCCGCCGCCCGCGAGGCGGTGATCTCCCTCCACGAGCGCTGCCTGTCCGGGTCCAGCACCCGGTACGACCCGGAACTCGGCCGGGAACTTCCGCAGTTGATGTGGCTGATGCAGATGGGGCTGGTGCTCTTCTGGGTCTACGACCGGAGCGACGGCGCGGCGCGCAGCCGTCGGCTGGTGGAGCGCACCGCGCCGCTGGCCGCACGGGCGATCGCGCTCTCCCGGTTCCGGGTGCTGCGACCGCTCGTGCGGCAACTCCACGAGGTGCTGGTGGAGTTCATGCCCGGGGCCCGTGCGGGCGAGGGCGTCAGATCCAGCTGAGTTCCCACAGACGCCAGATCCCGGTGCCGTCGGAGAGGTACTGGGAGCCGGAGACCTCGCCCTTGGCGACGACGTAGTCCTTCTTCTGCCACAGCGGGATCAGCGGGACGTCCTCGCCGACCAGCCGCTGAAGCTCCTTGAAGTCGTTCGAGGTGCGGCTGCGGTCGCTGTACTGCTGGGTGGCGGCGATGAGATCGTCGACCTTCTTGCTCTGGTAGCCGTTGTTGAGGCTGTTGCCCTTGCCGACGAGCGGCTGGCTGAAGTTGTCGGAGTCCGGGAAGTCGGGGAACCATCCGACGGTGTACACGTCGTAGTCACCGGACGCGTACCCCTTCTGGAAGGCCGTCCACTCCACGGCCTTCTCGGTGACCTTGAACAGCCCGCTCTTCTCCAGCTGCCGGACCAGCTCGGTGCTCTCCTTCTTGTTCGCGTCGTCGTCGCGGTGCGCGAAGGTGACCGGCAGCGGGATCTGCACGCCGGCCTCCTGCATCAGCCGCTTCGCCTCGTCCCTGTCGGGATGCGGGTAGGCGTCGAAGAAGGGAGTGCTGTGCCCGATGTAACCCTGGGGGATCAGGGAGTACAGGGGCTCGACGGTGCTGTGGTAGACGTCGCCGACCAGCGGCCCGCGGTCGATGATCCACGCGACGGCCTGCCGGACCCGCTTGTCGGAGAACGCCGAACCGTCGCGGACGTTGAAGATGAGGTTGCGGATCTCGGCGCTGCCGGCCTCGGTGATGCGCTGCTCGGTCGCACCGGGGTTGAGCTCCGCCAGTGTCTCGGCGGGGAGTTGACGGTGCGTCACGTCGACGCTGCCGGCGTCCCAGGCCGCCTGGAGCTGGCTGGAGCCCTCGAAGTACCGGATGCGGACCGGTCCGCCGGGGTTCTTCACCGCGCCCTTGTAGGACCCGTTCGGCGTCAACTCCGCCTGGACTCCGGGCTCGTACGACTTCAGCGTGAACGGGCCCGACCCGTCGGCCTGGTTCCCGGTGCGGAGCTTGTCCTTGGGGTACTCGGCGGGGTCGACGATGGACCCGGCGCCGGTGGCGAGCTTCAGCGGGAAGGTCGCGTCACGCGCGGAGAGGTTGAAGGTGATGGTGCGCCCGTCGACCACGATCGTGTCGAGGCTGGGGAAGAGCGGTGCCGGGCCGGAGTCCGCGTTGATCTTCAGGATCCGGTCGAAGGAGTACTTGACGACCTCCGCGGTGATCTTGTGCCCGTTGGAGAAGGTCAGGTCGTCGCGCAGCTTGCACTGGTACGTCTGGAACTTCTGCCCGATGAAGGTGCAACTCTCGGCCGCGTCCGGCTCCGGGACGATCGCACCGGCCTTGAAGGTCAGGAGAGACTGGTAGATGTTGCTGTAGATCGCCCAGGAACCGGCGTCGTAGGCCCCGGCCGGATCGAGGGAGCTCACCACGTCCGAGGTCCCGACCGTGACGGGGTCCTTCTTCGCCTCGTCCGAGGGGAGCAGCTGCCAGGCGCCGACGCCGACAATGATCAGTACCGCGAGAATCGCGAGAATCCGTATCCGGATCGACCGCATGTTGCCGTGCTCTCCCTTACCAGCCCACCGCGGCCCATGTGCTGAGTTCGCGCACATTGCCGCATGTTCGGACTCAGCCAATCACACGATTTTCACATCTGGAAGAGCAAATGGGGTACTCACAGGGACTTGTTCGCCGAAAAACTGGATATGGCTTCGAAAGCAGGGCCACACCGCCTCCTACCAGCAACTTTCGTTGCTGGGCGTAAGGGCGGCATGCCGTTTGCGTGTTCGTTCCGAGCCACGTCCGGCGGCGTTCAGGTCCGCTTGGAGGCGAGCTCCACGACGGTGATGTCCGAGGGCGCGCCGACCCGCACCGGAGGACCCCACGCGCCCGCGCCCCGCGACACGTACAGCTGGGTGTCACCGTAGCGTTCGAGCCCCGCGACGGTGGGATTCGCCAGCTCTGCCAGCAGGTTACCGGGCCAGAGCTGCCCCCCGTGCGTGTGACCGGAGAGCTGGAGGTCGACGCCGTGCGCGACGGCGTCGTCGATGACGACCGGCTGGTGCGCGAGGAGGACGGAGGCCCGGCCCCGGTCGCGGTCGCCGAGCGCGGCGGCGAAGTCCGGTCCCTGGCCCTCGCTTTCACCGGCGACGTCGTTGACACCGGCGAGGTCGAACCCGGCGATCTCGACCCGGGCGTTCTCCAACGGCCGCAGCCCCAGGTCGCGTACGTGATCGACCCACTCGGCGGCGCCGGAGAAGTACTCGTGGTTCCCGGTGACGAAGTAGCTGCCGTGCCGCGCTTCGAGCCCGGCGAGCGGTTCGGCGGCGGTGCCGAGGTCGGCGACCGTACCGTCCACGAGGTCCCCCACCACGGCGACCAGATCGGGCGAGGTCGCGTTGATGGTGTCGACGATGCGCCGGGTGTGGGCGCGGCCGAGGATCGGGCCGAGGTGGATGTCGCTGACGACCGCGATCCGGAAGCCGTGCGCGGAGCGCGGCAGCCTGGCGAGCGGGACGGTGATCCGCTTGACCCGGGGGCCGCGCAGCACCCCGTAGGTGCCGTACCCCACCGTGCCGAGCCCCGCGAGGGCGGCGGCGCCACCGACGGCCCGCGCGACGAACAGCCGCCGCGAGGGGCCGGTGGGGGCGTGCGGGGCGGGTTCCGGCGCGGGTTCCGCTTCCGGTTCCGGCGCGGGTTCCGGCGCCGGTGACGCGGCGGGGGCGTCGGTGTCGGTCGCGGCCTCCACCGGGGCCGCCGCCGGGGTCCCCGGCAGGGTCTTGGTCGCGGAGGCGGCGGCGAGGGCGGCGGTACGTGGCACCGCGGCCGGTTCCGCTTCGGCGACCGCCGGTTCCGCTTCGGCGCCCGCCGGTCCGGCCGTCGCGGCCGGTTCCGCCCCCGGCACGGCCGGCGCGGCGGCGGCCGCGCGCGAGGCACGGCGCGCCAGGACACGCCGCAGCAGCGGCCGCGCCGCCTCGCCCACCAGCAGAGCCAGCGTCAGATAAAGCAGCACGGCCAGCCACAGATAGCCCGGCCAGGCCAGCACCTGCTGGAGCCAGAAGGGGAATCCCGCCCGCCCTCCGGCGAAGGCGCCCACGCTCAGCAGGGGCAGCACCCACACCGCGACCGTCCCGGCGCGGCGAGCGAGGCCGCCCTCGGCCGTCGTGTCACCGACGAGGCGGCGCCACACATAGCGGTGCACACCGGCCAGCAGCGCGAGCACCGCGACCGCCACCAGGACGAAGACGACCACCACTTACGTTCCCCCGCTCCCCCGCCGGACCGCGTCCGTCCGTGTCTCGTTCATGTGCGTGCGCGGCGCAGTGCCCTGACACCACGGAACCCGATGAACCCGACAGCCGTCCCCAGAAGAAACGACGTCACGGCGAGCAGCAGATGGACCCAGAAGTACGCGGTCGGGTCACCCGCGTCGTCGAACGCGAGTCCGCTGCTGTCCTTCCACAGGTTCTTGACGAAAGTGATCCAGATGAACCAGCTCCACACCCCGAACACGAGCAGGAACCAGGACACGGGGCGGCTGAGCTTCATGGAATCAGTATCGCCACCGCGCTCCGGGGCCTTCGCCCGGGGTGGGCTGTCCCGGCGGTATACACGGCGGGTCAGCCTATCCGGGTCCCGGTCCATGGCCAGGCCATGTACGTTTCCGACCGTGCCTGCTCTAAGAAAGACCGTAATGACGGTCCTCTCTGCCGCTTTGCTGTCCGTTTGCGTCCTCAGTCCGGCCACGGCGGCCGACAAGGACAAACCCGGTGACAAGCAGCCGAAGCCGACCGGTCCCATGTCCACCGTCGGCGGGAAGCGCCTGGGCGAGATCGGCACCCAGGTCGAGCTGGGACCGGGCGCGCCGGTGCTGCCGAAGGACCTCACCGCCCGGTCGTGGATCGTCGCGGACGCGGAGAACGGCGAGGTGCTGGCATCGCACAACTCCCACTGGCGGCTGCCGCCCGCGTCCACGCTGAAGATGCTCTTCGCCGACACCGTCCTGCCGGCCCTCCAGCCGACCACGACCCATCTGGTGACCGAGGACGAGCTCGCCGGGGTCGGTGAGGGCAGCAGCCTGGTGGGCGTCAAGGAGGACTACACCTATACGGTCCACGACCTGTGGCTGGGGGTGTTCCTCCAGTCGGGCAACGACGCGGTGCACGTGCTGTCCTCGATGTACGGGGGTGTGGACGCGACGGTCGCGGCGATGCAGCGGCACGCGGACGAGCTCCAGGCACTCGACACCCGGGTCGTCTCACCGGACGGCTACGACTCCCCGAAGCAGGTCTCCAGCGCGTACGACCTGACCCTGTTCGCCCGCAGCGGGATGCAGAAGGCGGACTTCCGCGAGTACGCGGCGACGGCCACCGCGCAGTTCCCCGGGGAGAAGAAGAAGGGCAAGAAGCGGCAGTCCTTCGGCATCCAGAACACCAACCGGCTGCTCACCGGCGCCGACGGCGTGGAGCAGTACCAGGGCATCGCGGGCGTCAAGAACGGCTACACCACCCATGCCGGCAACACGTTCACCGGCATCGCCGAACGCGACGGGCGGGTGCTGCTGGTCACCGTCATGAACCCGTCGTCCGACGTGAGCCACGCCGTCTACAAGGAAGCCGCGAGCCTGCTCGACTGGGGCTTCGCCGCGAGCGGCAAGGTGACTCCGGTCGGCACACTGGTGCCGCCGAAGTCCGCCGTCACCGAGGCCGGCAAGGGCACCGAGCCCGACGCCGGCTCGACACCGGCGGCGGCCGCCGGGAAGCAGGCGGCGGCCGCGAGCGCCTCGCCCGCCGGCTCGGGGGTCTGGATCGCACTGTCGGTCGTCGCCGGGGTGCTGGTGGTCCTGGCCGCGGGGGCGTACCTCGTCAACCGGCGCTGGCCGCTGCCCGACCTGGTGCGCCGCCTCCCCCGCCGTTGACGGACGGGTTCCCGGCGGGAGCACCCTTGTCGGCCGGGGACCCGTCCGTGCCACCGGCGGGCGCGTCCGTGCCGTCCGCCGGCGCGTCCTCGCCGTCGCGCTCCGGCGTCGCCGTCCAGGCGGCGCAGACCAGCAGCAGCTTGGCGCTGAAGTTGATCCACAGCAGGAGCGCGATCGGCACGCCGAAGGCGCCGTACATGCTCTTCGAGGCGACGCCCTTCATATAGCTGCCGAGCAGCAGCTTGAGGAGTTCGAAGCCGACCGCGCCGACCAGCCCGGCGACGACGAGGCGGTGCCGGGGCGGCTCCACACCCGGCAGCAGGGTCAGCATGTAGAGCAGCAGCAGGAAGTCCGCGCCGACCGCCACCAGCAAAGCGGCCACCTGGAGCAGCACGCCTCCGACGCCGTTCTCCGGGATGCCGATCTGTTCGGCGGTCCAGCCGATGGCCGTCGAGCCGATGGTGGTGACGGCGAGCGTGGCGAGCGCCGCGCCGCCGAGACCGAGCAGCAGACCGGCGTCCTTGAGCTTGCGGACGACGGGGTTCCCCTTCTCGGTGTCGTCCTTCTCCCAGACGGCGAGCAGGCAGTCGCGCATGGACCCGACCCAGCCGATGCCGGTGAAGAGCAGCAGCGCACCGGCGACCAGTCCGACCGTGCCCGCGTGGTCCACCAGGTTGCCGATGCCCAGCTGGTCGGAGATGCCCGGCACCTGCTCGGCGAGCTGCTTCTCGATCTTGTGCAACTGCTGGTCCGACAGGAGCGCCGCACCGACGGCGGCACCGACCGCGATCAGCGGGAAGAGCGCCAGGAAGCTGAGAAAGGTGATCGCCGCGGCGAGCCTGGCCCAGTGGACCCGTTCCAGCGTCTCGTACGAGCGCCAGGCGTGTGTCTCCATCAGCCGGCCGACGAGCGGGCCGACGACGGGAAGTTTTTTCAGCCAGTCCATGACGTACGCGTACCCTACCGGCCGCGGAAAACCGGCCTCGGGGGCCAGCTGAGGAGCCAATCACCCATTTCGGTGAGGGATGTAACAAATCCCTCAAAAGGGTTTTCGTGGGCGATACGGTCACCCCCATGTCCGTCGACACGGTGTCCATGACCGGCTGGGGCCGCACCGCCCCGACGACCGCGCTCCGGTTCCGCCCCCGTACCTACGAGGAGGCGGTGATCGCCGTGACGGGCCGGGGTCCGCGCGGGGTCGTCGCCCGGGGGCTGGGCCGGGCCCACGGCGACGCGGCGCAGAACGCGGGCGGCTCGGTCGTCGACATGAGCGCGCTGGACCGCGTCCACGCGATCGACCCCGCCGCCGGCACGGTCGTCTGTGACGCCGGGGTGAGCCTGCACCGGCTGATGGAGGAGCTGCTGCCGCTGGGCCGGTTCGTCCCGGTGACCCCCTCGACCCGGTTCGTCACCGTCGGCGGCGCGATCGGCGCCGACGTCCACGGCCGCAACCACCCGAGCGCGGGTTCCTTCACCCGGCATGTGCGCTCCCTGGACCTGCTGACCGCCGACGGCACGGTGCGCACGGTGCTGCCGGGCACCGACCTGTTCGACGCGACGGCGGGCGGGCTGGGGCTGACCGGCGTCGTCCTGTCCGCCACGCTCGCGCTGCGCCCGGTCGACACCTCCCTGATGTCCGTGGAGACCGAGCGCGCCGCCGACCTGGACGCGGCACTGGCCGGGCTCGCCGCGACGGACGACCGCCTCCCGTACGCGGCGGCGCGGATCGACCTCATGGCGCGCGGGAAGGCCACCGGGCGCGCCGTCCTGACCCGGGGGGAGCACACGCCCCTGGACGCACTCCCGGCGCGCGCCCGTCAGGCCCCGCTGGAGTTCCGCCCGGCGAGGCTGCCCGCCGCCCCGGCGTACGTACCGGAGGGGCTGCTCGGCCGGACCTCGGCGGCGCTCCTGGCCGAACTCCGCTTCCGGGGCACACGCGCCGCGCGCGCCCGGCGGCTCCAGCGCCTCTCCGCCTTCCTCCACCCGCTGGACGCGCTCCCCGGCTGGAACCGGCTCCACGGCCGGGGCGGCTTCGTGCAGTACCGGTTCGCGGTGGGCGGGGGCCAGGAGGAGGCCCTGCACCGCGTCGTCCGGCGGCTCTCACTGCGGCGCTGCCCGGCCTTCCACGCCGTGCTCCAGCGGTTCGGGGAGGGCGGTTCCGGCTGGCTCTCCTTCCCGGTGCCCGGCTGGACGCTCTCCTTCGGCCTGCCGGCCGGGCTCCCCGGGCTGGCACGGCTGCTCGACCGCCTGGACGACGAGGTGGCGGCGGCCGGCGGCCGGGTCTGCCTCGCCGAGGACTCCCGGATGCGGCCGGAGACGCTGGCCGCGATGTACCCGAGGCTGGCGGACTTCCGGGCGCTGCGCGCGGAGCTGGACCCGGACGGAGCCTTCCGCTCGGACCTCTCCCGCCGCCTCGCCCTCTGACCGCCCGCCGTCCCGCCGTCCCGCCCCCGTCGCTAGGAGCTCCCCCCGTGAAGGACGCCTTCGGTGCCCCGCAGTCCCTGCTCGTCCTCGGCGGCACCTCGGAGATCGGCCTGGCCACCGCACGCCGGCTGATCGCCCGCCGCACCCGTACGGTCCGGCTGGCCGGGCGCCCGTCACCCGCGCTGGAACGCGCCGCCGCCGAGCTGCGTGAACTGGGCGCCGAGGTGCGCACCGTGGCCTTCGACGCGCTGGACCCCGCCTCGCACGAGGAGGTGCTCGGCAAGGTGTTCAGCGACGGCGACATCGACATGGTGCTGCTGGCCTTCGGCATCCTGGGCGACCAGGCGCGCGACGAGGAGGAACCCCTCAGCGCGGTCCAGGTGGCGCAGACCAACTACACCGGCGCGGTCTCCGCCGGTCTGGTGTGCGCCGGCGCCCTCCAGGCGCAGGGCCACGGTTCACTGGTGGTGCTCTCCTCGGTGGCGGGCGAACGGGCCCGGCGCGCCGACTTCATCTACGGCTCCAGCAAGGCGGGGCTGGACGCGTTCGCCCAGGGCCTCGGGGACGCGCTGCACGGCACGGGTGTGCACGTGATGGTGGTGCGCCCCGGCTTCGTACGGTCGCGGATGACCGCCGGGCGGGAGGAGGCGCCCCTCGCGACGACCCCGGGCGCCGTGGCGGACGCGATCGTGACGGGGCTGCGGCGCCGCTCCGAGACGGTGTGGGTGCCGGGCGCCCTGCGGGTGGTGATGTCGGCCCTGCGGCATGTGCCGCGCCCGCTGTTCCGGCGGCTGCCGGTCAGGTAGAGGGGCTGGGGGCCGGTGCTCCTGGAGTCCGGGGTGCCCGCGGGTCAGGACCGGGTCAGGGGTGCAGCGAGGGCCGGTCCACGGACGAGCCGCCCTGGGCCGGTACCGCGGGTGAGCCGTCGCCGCCCCCGAACGGGAACTCCCGGATCTTGCGCCAGACGCTGTCGGTGCCCTGCTCGTACAGCGCGAAGGAACCGCAGGTCCAGGCCGCCTCGTAGGAGGAGAGCTCCTCGTACGCGCGGTCCATGGCCTCCTCCGCGATGCCGTGCGCCACGGTCACGTGCGGGTGGTACGGGAACTGGAGCTCGCGCACCAGCGGTCCCGAGCGCTCCCGGACCCGCTTCTGGAGCCAGGAGCAGGCCGAGGCGCCCTCGACGACCTGGACGAAGACGACCGGCGAGAGCGGCCGGAAGGTACCCGTGCCGGACAGCCGCATCGGGAACGGCCGGCCCGCCGTGGCGATCTTCGCGAGGTGTGTCTCGACCGCGGGCAGGACGGCCGCCTCGGCCTCGGTCGGCGGGAGGAGGGTGACGTGGGTGGGAATGCCGTACGCGGCAGGGTCCCCGAAGCTCGCGCGCCGCTCCTGGAGCAGGCTGCCGTAGGGCTCCGGGACCGCGATCGAAACGCCAAGCGTTACGGTCCCCACATCGTTCTCCTCTGTTGTCTGTGGCCGGTTCTCGACCCTGCCCGAGCGCCACGCCGAACGCCGTGCGTCACTCGTGCCGACGTCAGTGTGACCCCTCGGGCAGCGATCTCGCCAGGGTCCTTGGACTCAGTGCTTGGCGGGCAGAAGTCCCATACGGTCGTATGTCCGCGCCAGCGTCTCGGCGGCGACGGTCCTGGCCTTCTCGGCGCCCTTGGCCAGAATCGAGTCCAGCGTCTCGGGGTCGTCCAGATATTCCCGCGTGCGGGTCCGGAACGGCGTGACGAACTCCACCATGACCTCGGCGAGGTCGGTCTTCAGCGCCCCGTAGCCCTTGCCCTCGTACTTCTGCTCCAGGTCCGTGACGGCGGTGCCGGTGAGGGTGGAGTAGATGGTCAGGAGGTTGCTGACGCCGGGCTTCTTCTCCGCGTCGAAGCGGATCACCGTGTCCGTGTCGGTGACGGCGCTCTTCACCTTCTTGGCGGTGGCCTTCGGCTCGTCCAGCAGATTGATCAGACCCTTGGGCGTGGACGCCGACTTGCTCATCTTGACCGCCGGGTCCTGGAGGTCGTAGATCTTCGCCGTCTCCTTGAGGATGTACGGCGACGGCACGGTGAAGGTGTCCCCGAACCGGCCGTTGAAACGCTCGGCGAGGTCGCGGGTCAGCTCGATGTGCTGGCGCTGGTCCTCACCCACCGGCACCTCGTTCGCCTGGTAGAGGAGGATGTCCGCGACCTGGAGCACCGGGTAGGTGAACAGGCCCACGGTCGCCCGGTCCGCGCCCTGTTTGGCGGACTTGTCCTTGAACTGCGTCATGCGGGAGGCCTCGCCGAAGCCGGTGAGGCAGTTCATGATCCAGCCGAGCTGGGCGTGTTCGGGCACATGGCTCTGGACGAAGAGCGTGCAGCGCTCCGGGTCCAGCCCGGCGGCGAGCAGCTGGGCGGCCGCGAGCCGGGTGTTGGAGCGCAGCTCGGCGGGGTCCTGCGGAACGGTGATCGCGTGCAGGTCCACCACCATGTAGAAGGCGTCGTGTGATTCCTGCAACGCCACCCACTGGCGGACCGCGCCGAGGTAGTTGCCGAGGTGGAACGAGCCTGCGGTGGGCTGGATTCCGGAGAGCACGCGGGGACGATCAGAGGCCATGGCCCCATTGTCTCAGGTGCGGGGGCGTTCCCCGGCAGCCGGTGCGGGAATGCGCCGGACGTGCGCGGCGGGTCTCCGGCACGCCGTGGGAGGGGATGCGGGCAGGGCGTTCGGGCGGGCCGGCGAAGGCACGCCGCGCCCCGGAGGTTTCCCGGCCGGTGATCCGACCGACGATACAAAGTGGGCACACCCCGCCCACCTTTCACGACGAACGGAGATCCCGTGTCGACCACGGAGAACGCCCTCGCCTCCGCCGAGGCGCACAGCGCGCACAACTACCACCCGTTGCCGGTCGTCGTCGCGACCGCGGACGGCGCCTGGATGACCGACGTGGAGGGCCGCCGTTATCTCGACATGCTGGCCGGTTACTCGGCACTCAATTTCGGCCATGGCAACCGCCGGCTGATCGACGCGGCACGGGCGCAGCTGGAGCGGGTGACGCTGACCTCACGCGCCTTCCACCACGACCGCTTCGCCGACTTCTGTACCCAACTGGCCGAGCTGTGCGGCATGGAGATGGTCCTGCCCATGAACACCGGGGCGGAGGCGGTGGAGACGGCCGTGAAGACCGCCCGCAAGTGGGGCTACCGCGTCAAGGGCGTCCCGGACGGCATGGCGAAGATCATCGTGGCCGCCGACAACTTCCACGGCCGGACGACCACCGTCATCAGCTTCTCCACGGACCAGGAGGCACGCGCCGACTACGGTCCGTACACCCCGGGGTTCGAGATCGTGCCGTACGGGGATCTGACCGCGCTCGACGCGGCGATGACCGAGAACACGGTGGCGGTGCTGCTGGAGCCGATCCAGGGCGAGGCGGGCGTCCTGGTGCCGCCCGCGGGCTACATGGCCGGGGTGCGCGAGCTGACCCGGCAGCGGAACGTGCTCTTCGTGGCGGACGAGATCCAGTCGGGGCTCGGGCGCACCGGGCGGACGTTCGCCCTGGAGCACGAGGGGGTCGTCCCCGACATGTACCTCCTGGGCAAGGCGCTGGGCGGCGGGGTGGTGCCGGTGTCGGCCGTGGTCTCCTCGGCCGACGTGCTGGGGGTGTTCCGGCCCGGTGAGCACGGCTCGACGTTCGGCGGGAACCCGCTGGCCTGCGCGGTCGCCCTGGAGGTGATCGCGATGCTGCGCACCGGTGAGTACCAGCAGCGGGCGGCGGAGCTGGGTGACCACCTCCACCACGAGCTGGGGCTGCTGACGGGCGGCGACGCGGTGACGGCGGTGCGCGGGCGCGGGCTGTGGGCGGGGGTGGACATCTCCCCGCGCCTCGGGACCGGACGGGAGATCTCGGAGAAGCTGATGGACCGGGGTGTGCTGGTCAAGGACACCCACGGCTCCACCATCCGGATCGCCCCGCCCCTGGTCATCACCAAGGAGGACCTGGACTGGGGCCTGGACCAGCTCCGCACGGTGCTGGCCGGCTGAGCGGGGCCCCCTCCGGAGCCGGTGCCCGCTTTCGCGCGGGGCAGCGGCTCCGGCGGCCGGATCAGAGGATGACGTGGGGCAGGAAGCGGGCGTACCCGTCCGTGACCGGCCCCGCCGATTCCCTGATGCCGAGCCCGGCGGCCTCGTCCTGGACCACCCAGGCGCCGAGGACCACGCGGTTGCCGTCGAAGTCGGGCAGCGGGGCGAGCTCCTGGTAGCAGCAGGCCTCGTCACGCCGTACCGCCCCGCTGCCCGGACCGTGCAGGGTGACCCCCTCGCCCTCACGGCCGAGCAGCGGCTTGGCCACGTATCCGGCGCCCCGGGGCCCGGCCAGCTCACGGGGTCCGTCGAGGTAGGAGGGGAGCAGGTTGGGGTGGCCGGGATAGAGCTCCCAGAGGACGGCCAGCAGCGCCTTGTTGGAGAGCAGCATCTTCCAGGCGGGCTCGATCCAGCAGGTGGAGCCGGTACCGCCCCCGTTGTCGAGGGTGTCCAGCACATGCGGCCCGAAGCGGTCGGTGGCCAGCCATTCCCAGGGGTAGAGCTTGAAGCAGCCCCGGATGAAGCGGAGCCGGTCGTCCACGAAACGGCCGCTCAGCCGGTCCCAGCCGATGCCCTCGACGGAGAGCGCCTCCGTCTCCACGCCGGCCTGTTCGGCGGTCTCGCGCAGATAGGCGACGGTCATCAGGTCCTCGCCGCTCTCGTCGCCGTCGGTGTGGACGAAGTGCAGCGGTCCCGGCGGCAGCAGGGCCGCCTGCCGCCGCCAGGCGTCCACGAGGCGTTCGTGCAGGGAGTTCCACTGGTCGGCGCCGGGGAAGCGGTCCTCCATCCAGAACCACTGCGGGACGGCGGCCTCCACCAGCGAGGTGGGCGTGTCGGCGTTGTACTCCAGCATCTTCGCCGGGCCCCGACCGTCGTAGCGGAGGTCGAACCGCCCGTACAGGGAGGGCAGTTCGGCGCGGCGATGCCAGGACTCGGCGACCAGGGCGGCCAGCCGGGGATCGGTGATGCCCAGATCGGCGAAACGGTCCTGCTCCACGATGTGGGCGGCGGCGGCCAGGCACATGGTGTGCAGGTCCTCGACGACCTCCTCCAGCGCCTCGACCTCGGGCAGCGTGAAGACGTAGTAGGCGCTCTCGTCCCAGTACGGGCGCAGCGATCCGTCCGGGTACCGGGTCAGCGGGTACACCAGCCCCTGTGCCTCGACGGTCTCCTGCCAGCCGGGGCGCGGCTCGGTGGTGCGGCGTTCCACGGTGCTCAGCCACCGCCCGTACGGGAGCAGCCGAGACCGCCCCGGTCGACGGCGGACTTGTCGAAACTGCCGCCGGAGTACCTGCCGTTCTTGTCGCTGCCGCCGTAGTAGTACGAGCCGCTGCCACCGCCGCGGCACTCGTAGCTCGGCAGCTTGTCCCGGGTCACCGGGTCGACGCACCGCCGGTCCGGTTCCGAGCCGCACGAGGTGATCGTCAGCGCGAGCATCCCCATGCCGCCGAGCACCACGGTGCTCGACCTCAGTCTGCGTGTGGCCATGGCCGGTTCTCCCCCGTCGTACGTGCCGCGCGCCCGGCGCGGCCGACCTCCTACCGCCTGTCAGATTAGATGCATAGCCCCTCCGTCTGAAGGCGTTGCCTCACGAATCTCCGGGCGGGGCACGGCGGTTCGGGGTGCCCGGCCCCTACGGCAGCACCCGGCACAGGGCGTCGAGCGCGCCCGCCCAGGCGCTCTCGGCGGGCGAGCCGTAGCCGATCACCAGCCCCTCGCGGCCCGGCTCCGCCTCCGGGTGCCGGAAGCGGCTCAGCCCCTCCAGGGCGAGCCCCTGCCAGGCGGCCGCCTGCACCACCGACCGCTCCGTGTCCGCCGGGAGTTCGAGGACGGCGTGCAGTCCCGCCGCGATACCGCTGACCCGGACGTCCGGCGCCCGCTCGGCGAGGGCGGCCACGAGCGCGTCGCGGCGGCGCCGGTAGCGCAGCCGCATGGACCGCACGTGCCGGTCGTACGCCCCCGACGCGATGAACTCCGCGAGCGTCAGCTGGTCCGGCGCGGGCGGCATCCACTCGGCTCCCCCCTTCACCGCGCGGACCTCGTCCACCAGATTCCCCGGGAGCACCATCCAGGCCAGCCGCAGCCCCGGCGCCAGGGACTTGCTGGCGGTCCCGAGGTAGACGACCCGCTCCGGGTCGAGGCCCTGGAGCGCGCCGACCGACTGCCGGTCGTAGCGGAACTCCCCGTCGTAGTCGTCCTCCAGGATCAGGCCCGCCCGTGACCGCGCCCAGTCGATCGCCGCGGCCCGCCGGTCGGCGTGCAGCGGCACCCCGGTGGGGAACTGGTGCGCGGGTGTCATCAGGACCGCGCCGGCCCCGCGCATCCCGGCGAGCAGCTCCGTCCTGGCGCCGAGCGCGTCCACCGGCAGGCCCGGGGTGCGCAGTCCGGCCGCGGTCAGCAGGTCCCGGTGGATGTGCAGCCCGTACGACTCCACGGCCACCTCCCGCACCCCGCGCCGTCTCAGCGCCTGCCCCAGCAGCGACAGTCCGTGGACGAACCCGGCGCAGACGACGACGCGTTCGGGGGCGGCGTACACCCCGCGCGCCCGCGCCAGGTACTCCGCCAGCACGGTGCGCAGTTCGACACGGCCCTGGGGGTCGCCGTACCCGAAGGCCTCGTTGGGTGCCGCGGTGAGGGCGCGGCGGGCGGCCTTCAGCCAGGCCGCGCGCGGGAAGGCCGAGACGTCGGGCGATCCGGCCATCAGTGTGTGGGCCGGGCGCCGCCGCACCGGCGGGGCGGGGGCGGCAGCCGAGGACCCCCGGGCGGCGGGGACCCGCTCGGCGACCCTCGTCCCCGAGCCCTGCCGTGCCGTGAGCCAGCCCTCGGCGACCAGGTCGGCGTAGGCGTCGGCGACGGTGTTGCGGGCCATGCCCAGGTCGGCTGCGAGCGTCCGGGACGAGGGCAGCCGGGTCCCCGGGGGCAGCCGCCCCGACCGTACGGCGTCCCGCAGCGCGGTCGTGAGCCCGCTGCGGAGCCCGGACCCGACCGGTTCGATGTGCAGGTCGGCACCGAAAGCGGCCCAGGAATCCGTCATGGAAATGGACCATACCGGTGCGCCACCGGCCCGGTAGCTTCATCCCCATGACGACCGAAGCACACGCGCACCACGCACCCTCCGCGTACGCCCCCGAACACCCCGCCCGCCTGTCCTGGGCCACCCTCGCGCCCGAGGTCTACAAGGCCATGATCCGGCTGGACGTCGCGGCCCGTAAGGGACTGGACCCGGCCCTCCTCGAACTGGTCAAGATCCGCGCCTCGCAGATCAACCGCTGCGCCCTCTGCCTGGACATGCACTCCAAGGACGCGCTCGCGGCGGGTGAGTCCGTCGAGCGGATCGTCCAGCTCGGCGCCTGGGAGGAGTCGCGGCACTTCTACACGGAGAAGGAACTGGCGGCGATCGAGCTGACCGAGGCCGTCACGGTCCTGACCGACGGCTTCGTCCCGGACGAGGTCTACGCGAAGGCCGCGCGCCACTTCGAGGAGGCCGAACTCGCCCAGTTGATCGCCGCCATCACGGTGATCAACGCCTGGAACCGCTTCGGGGTGACGACCCGGCAGACCCCTGGTCACTACACTCCCGGGGACATCAAGCACTGACCCGGGAGGCACCGTTGAACGATCCCGCAGCGGTCTTCCGCACCCTGCACCACGGCCGCCCGGCGGACGATCCGCTGGTGCTGCCCGGCCCCTGGGACGCCGCGAGCGCCCGCGTCTTCGAGGAGGCCGGGTTCCCGGCGCTGGCCACCCCGAGCGCCGGGGTCGCGGCGGCCCTCGGGTACGCGGACGGGCAGACCCCCGCCGCCGAGATGTTCGCGGCCGTCGCCCGGATCACGGCCGCCGTGTCCGTACCCGTGTCGGCGGACGTCGAGGCCGGGTACGGCCTGCCCCCGGCGGAGCTGGTGGAACGCCTCCTGGAGGCCGGCGCCGTCGGCTGCAACCTGGAGGACTCCGTCGACGGGACGCTCCTCGACCCCCGGAAGCAGGCGGACCGGCTCGCCGAGGTGTGCGCGGCGGCGGACGGGCGCCTCTTCGTCAACGCCCGCGTGGACACGTACCTCACCGCACTGCCGGACGGTACGGACGTGGTCGAGGAGACGCTCACCCGGGCCGGTCTCTACGCCGCGGCCGGTGCGGACTGCGTCTACCCGATCACCGCCCCGGCCGACGACCTGCCCCGGCTGTCGGCGGGCGTGCCCGTCCCGCTCAACGCCAACGGCACGCCCGACGACCCCGCGTGCGCCCGGCGCCTGGGCGAACTGGGCGCGGCCCGGATCACCTTCGGCCCGCTGCTCCAGCTGCGCGCCACGGACGCCGTACGGGACCTCGCGAAGCGGCTGATGACGGCCTGAGCACGGTGCTCAGGGTCTGAGCACGCGTGAAGGGGCGCCCCTGGCAGCGTGTGCCGGGGGCGCCCCTTCCGTACGGTTCGGATCCGGCGCGGGGCCGGGGTCCGGTCAGATCAGGCCGAGCTCGCGGACCGCGTCGCGCTCCTCGGTGAGCTCCTTCACCGACGCGTCGATGCGGGCGCGGGAGAACTCGTTGATGTCCAGGCCCTGGACGATCTCGTACGTCCCGTCCTTCGTGGTGACCGGGAAGGAGGAGATGATGCCCTCGGGAACGCCGTAGGAGCCGTCCGACGGGATGCCCATCGAGGTCCAGTCGCCCGCGGCGGTGCCGTTGACCCAGGTGTGGACGTGGTCGATGGCGGCGTTGGCGGCCGAGGCGGCGGAGGACGCGCCCCGGGCCTCGATGATCGCCGCGCCGCGCTTGGCGACGGTCGGGATGAAGGTGTCGGCCAGCCACGCCTCGTCGGAGACGACCTCGGCGGCGTTCTTCCCGGCGATCTCCGCGTGGAAGATGTCCGGGTACTGGGTCGCCGAGTGGTTGCCCCAGATCGTCAGCTTCTTGATGTCGGAGACGGCGGCACCGGTCTTGGCGGCCAGCTGCGAGATCGCGCGGTTGTGGTCCAGGCGGGTCATCGCGGTGAAGCGCTCCGCCGGTACGTCCGGGGCGGCGGCCTGGGCGATGAGGGCGTTGGTGTTGGCCGGGTTGCCGACGACGAGGACCTTGATGTCGTCCGCGGCGTTGTCGTTGATGGCCTTGCCCTGCGGCTTGAAGATGCCGCCGTTGGCGGAGAGCAGGTCGCCCCGCTCCATGCCCTTCGTGCGCGGCCGTGCCCCGACGAGGAGGGCGACGTTCGCACCGGCGAAGCCGACGTTCGGGTCGTCCGTGATCTCGATGCCGCGCAGCAGCGGGAAGGCGCAGTCGTCGAGCTCCATGGCGGTGCCCTCGGCGGCCTTGAGGCCCTGCGGGATCTCCAGGAGTCGCAGGTTGACCGGCACGTCCGGGCCGAGCAGGTGGCCGGAGGCGATGCGGAAGAGCAGCGCGTAGCCGATCTGGCCGGCTGCGCCGGTCACGGTGACATTCACGGGAGTGCGGGTCATGGCGGTCTCCGTTTAGACAGCTGGCGGTAGGGGCACTGCCCCGGTGCTGGACACCCCTGAATCTTGACGTGAAGAGATATCCAGCCGCCAGGCTATCCGACGCGCCCGTTCCCGGCCGCCCGCCCCCCTGTGTCCCCGCACACAGCCGGTCACGCTGCGCAGCGTCCGGCCGGGTCAGCCGGGCGCCGCGCAGCCCGTCCTCCCGGAGGTGAGGGTGGCGCAGGCCCGCGCGTCCGCCGCGTCCTCCACCGCCACCATCGGCGTATAGGCGTCCCGGTCCGCGTCCACGGTGCCGTCCTGCCGTACGGATCCCGCCTCGACGCGCACGGTGTCCCCCGGCTCGGCCTCGGTGAGGCGGGCCCACGCCGCCGCGCACGTCTTGCTGTAGCGCACCTCGACGAGGCGGCCGCCGACCGTCGCCCTGGTGGCGGTGCTCGCGAACTGACCGCCGCAGCCCATGGCTTCGGGGTCCTGACCGGTGCAGTCCGCACCGACGCAGCCGACACCGTCCGACGTGCGGGGGACGCCGGTGGCGGGGCCGGGCGCGGTGGACGGGGCGGCGTCCGCCGTCGCGTCGCCGTCGCCCGCGCCGAGGCCGGTGAGCAGGACGGCCGCGGCCGTCACCAGCAGGGCGCCGAGGGCACCGGCGAGGAGCGTCGTCACGGTACGGCGCCGACCGCCGCGCCCGTCCGGGCCGGGAGCGGCGTCCGGGCGGCGCACGTCACCCGGACGGTCCCGCTCGTGCGAACGGGCTGTTCGGCGCGGGCGGCTTGTTCCGCGCGGACGGTCCGCCGCGCGCGGGCGGTCGGTCGTGCGGAACGCCTTGTGCGGACGGTCGGTCGTGTGCGGGCCGTCCGCCGTGCTCGGGCGGCCTCCCTCGTGCGGGTGGGTTCCCCCGTACGGACGGGCCGGGCGCCTGGGGCGGCGGAGACCGCTCGGAGCGGCCTCGCCCCCGCCTCTGCGCGGCGAGAGCGGCTCCCACACGGGCTCCCGCCAGGGGTCCATGTCACGGGCACCGGCGGCACCGGGGCCGAGGACGGGCTCGGGTGCGACGGTGGGCACCGGGGCGGCGGTGGCGGCGCGCGCGGTGTCGAGGCTCCGGCCGGCGCGCCCGCCCCGCGCGGCCGTCGTGGCCGTGGTGGCTGTGGTGGGCGTCGTGGCTGTGGTGGCCGTGGTGGGCCTCGCGGCTGTGGTGGCCGGCGCGGCCGTGGTGGGCGTCGTGGCCTCGGCCAGCGCCGCACGCGCCTGGGAGATCCTGATGGCCTCCATCGTCATGTCGTGCCGCATCTCCGCACGGCTCCAGGCGCGTTCGGCCAGCTCCCACAGCGTCGTCAGATGAGCCGGGTGCGTGCCGGTCACCTCGGCGAGCGCGACGACGGCCCCCTTCGGCGGGAGCAGCCTGCCGTTCAGATACCGCTCCCACGACGTCTTGCTGTACCCCGTACGGTCGGCGACCGCGGCCAGGCCGAGCCCGTTGCGGTCGATCAGTCTGCGCACATGCCCCGCGAACTCCTTCACCTGTGGATCGAGTTCCTGCGGAAGCGCCTTCCAACGCGGCATCGTTCCCCCCAGTCGGTTCCCCCCGGACTATTCAGGAGGATGCGGGGGAAGGGGGGCCAGTTTCGGGAGAAGGGGGGCGCACAGGTGCATTCGGCGTTGTCCGGCCATCCCTCGCGCGCCCTGGCCGAGGGCGTGTGGACGCCGGGTGGTGACAGGTCGTTGCACGGCGATCACACGATGGCGGAATGGTCACTTCCGTGCCACAGGCACCAGGCACCCCTTGAAGCGCCACGGCATGTCCATGACGCTGGAGGCAGGACGGGGCAAGGCCGCTCAAGTCACCGTATTCCGGGGCTTCTTGCATCAGGGTGCGCCGCCCCGTCGGGTGTCCGTCCCTCTTCGGGGGAGGGGACGGACACCACTCTCGTGCGTGGGCGGGACAGCCCTCAGCGGATCGTGAAGTGGACGACGTTCTGGAGGAACGGGACGTCCAGCCACGGCTTGGGCTGCGCGGTCAGCGCGAGCAGCACGATCAGGGCCCCCATCACCCCGTAGGTGACGAGGTCGGTGAACCGGGACCGCACGGCGAGCATGCCGACGGACGGCACGACCCAGCGCAGTACGCCGCCCGCGAGGAGGGCGGCCCCGATCAGCATGGCGCCGATCCTGAAGGCCTCGGCGAAGGGTTCGACGGCGACGATCAGCAGCCCGGCACCGGCCACGCAGAGCACCGTCAGCAGGGGCCACTGCCGCGCGGGGGCGGACGCGTCACCCGCCGCCGCCCGGCCGCCGCCCTCCGGACGGGCGGTGTCGTGGGTGAGGGAGAACCGCCGCGAAGGAGCCGACGCCGGAGCACCGTCCTCGGCGGGCGCCGCGTCGGGCCCGGCATCGGCGGCTGCGTCGCGCCCGGCTGCCGCGTCGGGATCGGACCCGGCTGCCGCGTCGGACCCGGCATCGGCGCCGGACCCCGCAGGCCCCGACGTGTCCGGCCCGGCATCGGCAGCGGCGGGCGTCCCGGGCCCGGCTGCCTTGTCGGGCCCGGCTGCCACTGCCGCATCGGCCCCGGAGGCCCCGGAGGCCGCAGAGGCCCCGGAGGCCCCGGTCGCAGCGTCGGGCCCGGCCGCCTTGCCGGACCCGGCCGCCGCCTGGGCAGCCGCCTCGGGCTCCGCGCCCGCCGCCGTACCGGCCCCGGCCTCAGCGCCGGGCCCGGTCGCACCTACCGTGTCCGGCCCCGCCACGGCATCGGTGGCCGCGTCGGACCCGGCCGTCTCGTCGGACCCTGTCGCCTTGTCGGCCTCAGCCGTCACGGTCGCCTTGTCGGCCTCAGCCGTCGCGGCAGACCCGGCCGTCACCGTCGTCACGGCCGCTCCGGCCGACTCGCGCGGCCCTTCCGTGCGCGAGCCCTCCGGCCGCGTCCCGTCCGCCGGACTCGTACCAGCACCCATGGCGTTCCTTCCGGGCCGGATCAGCCGGCGGAGACAGCGGACCCGGCGGCGCGCTCGGCCGCCTCGACCACGTTGACCAGCAGTTGGGCGCGGGTCATGGGACCGACACCGCCCGGGTTCGGGGCGACCCACGCGGCCACCTCGCGGACGCCGGGGTGCACGTCCCCGACGATCTTGCCGTTCTCGTCGCGGCTGACGCCGACGTCCAGTACGGCCGCGCCCGGCTTGACGTCCTCGGGCTTGACGAGGTGCGGGACACCGGCGGCGGCGACGATGATGTCCGCCTCCCGCAGGTGTGCCGAGAGGTCGCGGGTGCCCGTGTGGCACTGGGTGACGGTGGCGTTCTCCGACCTACGGGTCAGCAGCAGCGGCAGCGGGCGGCCGATGGTGACGCCCCGACCGACGACCACCACATGGGCGCCGTTGATCTCCACACCGTGCCGGCGGAGCAGGGTGACGACGCCCTGCGGGGTGCAGGGCAGCGGGGCGGCCTCGTTCAGCACGAGCCGGCCGAGGTTCATCGGGTGCAGCCCGTCCGCGTCCTTCGCCGGGTCCATCAGCTCCAGGATCCGGTTGGTGTCGATCCCCTCGGGCAGGGGCAACTGCACGATGTAACCCGTGCATTCGGGGTCGGCGTTGAGTTCCCGTACGACGTCCTCGATCTCCTCCTGGGTGGCCGTGCCGGGGAGTTCGCGCTGGATGGACCCCATGCCGACCTCGGCGCAGTCACGGTGCTTGCCGTTCACGTACCACCGGCTGCCCGGATCGTCGCCGACCAGCAGGGTTCCCAGGCCAGGAGTGACGCCCTGTGCCTTGAGGGCCGCCACGCGGACGGTCAGATCGGACTTGATCGCTGCTGCGGTGGCCTTGCCATCGAGAATCTGGGCAGTCATAGCACCCATCTTCGCGGATGAACCGTCCCGCATACCAATTGCGGGTGGCCGGAATGGACAGGAGGTTGCACTTGCACAACGCATCCGGCATACGACTGGACAGAACGGCGATGTCACGACGACGATAAGTCGCGCAGAACCGCGGACGGTGTCGGGGGGACCAACCGTGCACCTCGCGCAGCATTCCTCCACCCGGATCGCGTCGTCCCCACAGATCGGCAACGGAGGAATCTCGCCATGAGCTTCGGCGACCCGAACAATCCCTACGGCCAGCAGCAAGGCGGGCAGCCGGAAGGGCAGCCGGGCTACGGCTATCCCCAGCAGACCCCGCAGGGCGTCCCGCAGCAGGGTTACGGCTACCCGCAGGCACCCCCGGTCCCGGGCGGTTACGGCGGCTACCCGGGCGTCCCCGGGGAGATGCCCGGCGGTGTGAAGGCCGCGCGCGTCATGCTCTACGTCCTGGGCGGCTTCCAGGTCATCGGCGCGATCATCATGGTCGCCGCGGGCGCCTGGCTGAGCGACCAGCTCTCCGACACGGAGACCTACGGCTCCTCCAGCAGCCAGGACATGGCGAACATCGGCATGGGTGTGTTCGTGGTCATCGGGATCCTGACGCTCGGGATCGCGCTCTGGGCGATCCTGACCGCCGCCAAGTTCTCCACCGGCGGCAACGGCATCCGCATCTCGGCGATCATCTACGGCTCGCTCGTGACGCTCTTCAGTGTCATCAGCCTGCTGACGGCGAACGTCTTCGCCCTCATCAGCGTCGCGCTCGGCATCATGGTCATCGTCTTCTGCGCCCGGCAGGACGGCGCCCAGTGGTTCCAGCGTCCGCGTTACTGACGCACGGCGTCACCCCGTCCGCGCTCCGGTGCGGGGTTCCGCGCGAAGGCCGTCACACCCGTACCCCGGCGGGTGTACGGCCTTCAGCCGTTTCCGGGCGCCGGTGTGGTCCGTTCCATGACCACGAACGGGTCGGCCCGGTGGGTGATCCGGTACTCCGCCTCGGGGTGGAGCTGCTCGGCGTACCGCACCGGGTCGTCGATCGGCTGTGACCAGAAGTCCAGGTTGATCGCCACGACGTCGGGCGCGGTGCCCGGAGCCCCGCCGATCCAGTAGACGGTACGGTCCGAGGTCAGATGCGACATGAGCGTGATGTCGGTCTCCACCCGGGCACCCACCGGAATCGCCTCCAGGGTCCGCCGGGCCGCCTCGGCCTTCGCGTCGGCGGCGTACGTCTCGGGGCGCAGCAAATCGCGCAACGGGAGGTGCTGGGTGAGGGTCACGGCGATCGCGGTGGCGACGGGGACGGCCACGTTCGCGTACGAGACGAGCCAGGGGCGCTTCGAGGCGCGGCTGCGGCGGACACCGTCGACCATGGCCAGGAAGACCACCGGCATGAGGATCGCGCTGTAGTGCCAGACCATGCCCCAGTGGTTGGAGTCCTGGGAGAGCAGGCGCCAGCCGAGCGTGGGCAGGACCAGCAGGATCAGCGGTGACCGCAGGGCCAGGAAGGCCGTGATGCCGACCAGGAAGACGAGCATCTCCAGCTTCACGGAGGAGTTGAGGACGCCGAGGACGGAGTCGAGCAGGGACACCTCCCGCTCGCCGTTCTTCTCGATCTTCGTCCAGTAGTCGTAGGTGCCCGCGCTGCTGGCCGCCGGTATGAGGACGAGGACGGTCAGTGCGAACGCGAACATCCCGAACGCCGCCAGCAGCATCCCCTGGAGCCGGCGGCCGAGCAGGGCCAGGACCGCCCCGACGACCGCGACGGTGACCCCGAGGTCCTCCTTGACCAGGACCAGGGGCAGCGCCCACAGGACGGCGGCCCACCACCGCTCCAGCAGCAGCGCCCGGCAGACCAGGGCGATCAGCGGGACGGCGAGGGCTATCTCGTGGAACTCCGACTTGACCGCTTCCTGGAGTCCCCAGGACAGCCCGTACGCGACCGTGACGCACAGGCCCGCGCGGCCGCCCAGGATCTGCTGGGCGGTACGACCGACGACGACGGCGGAAGCGGCGAACAGGGCGGCCTGCGCGAAGAGCAGGGCGAGGGCCGACGGCCAGATCCAGTACAGGGGGACCAGCAGCGCGACCACGGGGCTGAAGTGGTCGCCGAGTATGAGGTAGCCGGGGCCCTTGATGTCCACGACGGGGGCGTGGAAGCCGGCGTACGCCCGTACCTCCTGCTCGAAGATCCCCAGGTCCCAGGAGGGCGAGTGGAAGTGGCTGTACCGCAGGTAGGCGTAGAGGAAGTACAGCGCGCACAGCACGGCGGCCGTGATCAGGTACGGGCGTACCGGGGCGGGGTGGAGGGCGCGGGCGGCGGTCCCGGGGGCCGGGCCGGGCTCCCCGTTCCGGCCCCCGGTCCCGTTCCCGTTTCCGTTCCGGTCGTCGTTCCCGTTCCCGTTCCCGTTCCGGTCGCCGTTCCCGTTTCCGTCGCTGTTCTTGTTCCCGTCCCCTGGCGTGTCGGTCCCGCTCTGGTTCAGGTCAAGCACGATGCCCCCGCTGGCCGAATCCCTCGCTGGTCGTTGCCGGTCGCGCGCGTGCCGCAGGGGCAGCCCCGACAAGGCCATTCATTAGAACAGAGGGACGAGCCGTGTTCGTACCTCGGGAGACCCCGGTACGGACACGGGCCGCACCCGGGGAGGTGCGGCCCGCGCGGGAGACGAGGGTCAGTGGAAGAAGTGGCGCGTGCCCGTGAAGTACATGGTCACGCCCGCCTTCTCCGCGGCCTCGACGACCAGCTCGTCACGGACCGAACCGCCCGGCTGGACCACGGCCTTGACACCGGCGGCGGTGAGGATCTCCAGCCCGTCCGGGAAGGGGAAGAAGGCGTCGGAGGCGGCGTAGGAACCGCGGGCGCGCTCCTCACCGGCCCGCTCGACGGCGAGCTTCGCGGAGTCGACGCGGTTGACCTGGCCCATGCCGACGCCGACCGAGGCGCCGTCCTTGGCGAGCAGGATGGCGTTGGACTTGACGGCCCGGCAGGCCTTCCACGCGAAGGCGAGCTCCTTCAGCTCCTCGGCGGACAGCGCTTGGCCGGTGGCCAGGGTCCAGTGGGCCGGGTCGTCGCCCTCGGCCTGGAGCCGGTCGGTGACCTGGAGCAGCGCGCCGCCGTCGATCGGCTTGGTCTCCACGGTGGAGGCCGGGGCGTCGGGGCAGCGCAGGACCCGGATGTTCTTCTTGCGGGCGAGCACCTCGACGGCGCCGTCCTCGTACGCCGGGGCGACGACGACCTCGGTGAAGATCTCCGCGACCTGCTCGGCCAGCGCGACGGTCACCGGGCGGTTGACCGCGATGACCCCGCCGAACGCGGAGAGCGGGTCGCAGGCGTGCGCCTTGCGGTGGGCCTCGGCGATGTCGTCGGCGACGGCGATGCCGCACGGGTTGGCGTGCTTGATGATCGCGACGCACGGCTCGGCGTGGTCGTAGGCGGCGCGGCGGGCGGCGTCGGTGTCCGTGTAGTTGTTGTAGGACATCTCCTTGCCGTGCAGCTGCTCGGCCTCCGCGAGGCCGCCCTCGCCCGAGGTGTAGAGCGCGGCGGGCTGGTGCGGGTTCTCGCCGTAGCGCAGGACGTTCTTGCGCGCGTACGTCGCACCGGTGAAGTCGGGGAAGCCGGAGTCGTCGGCGGCGGCGTATCCGTCCGCGAACCAGGAGGCGACGGCCACGTCGTACGCGGCGGTGTGCTGGAAGGCCTCGGCGGCGAGCCGCTTGCGGGCGGTCAGGTCGAAGCCGCCCGCCCCGACCGCGGCCAGGACGTCGGCGTAACGCTCCGGGCTGGTCACGACGGCCACGGACGGGTGATTCTTGGCGGCGGCGCGGACCATGGAGGGGCCGCCGATGTCGATCTGCTCCACGCACTCGTCGTCGGACGCGCCGGAGGCGACGGTCTCCTTGAACGGGTACAGGTTGACGACCACCAGGTCGAACGGCTCCACGCCCAGCTCGGCGAGCTGCTCGCGGTGGGCGTCCAGACGCAGGTCGGCGAGGATGCCGGCGTGCACCCGCGGGTGCAGCGTCTTCACACGGCCGTCGAGGCACTCGGGGAAGCCGGTGAGCTCCTCCACCTTGGTGACCGGGACTCCGGCGGCGGCGATCTTCCCGGCGGTGGAGCCGGTGGAGACCAGCTCGACACCCGCCTCGTGCAGACCGCGGGCGAGGTCTTCGAGCCCCGTCTTGTCGTAGACACTGACCAGGGCGCGGCGGATGGGCTTATTCACCGACATGACCGAGATGAACCTTTCGTCCCTCAATGCGATAGCCGTCGCGGGCGAGCCGCCCCACGGCCTCGACGAGCAGCGTGCGCTCGACTTCCTTGATGCGTTCATGGAGGGCGGACTCGCCCTCAGGAGTGTCCTCTTCGGTCACCTCGACCACGCCCTGCGCGATGATCGGACCGGTGTCGACACCGTCGTCGACGAAGTGGACGGTGCACCCGGTGACCTTCACGCCGTACGCGAGCGCGTCGCGCACCCCGTGGGCACCGGGAAAGCTGGGCAGCAGGGCGGGGTGGGTGTTGACGACGCGTCCGCCGAACTCGGCGAGGAAGCCCTTGCCCACGATCTTCATGAACCCCGCGGAGACCACCAGGTCCGGACGGTGCTCCGCCACGGCCTCGGTGAGCGCGGCGTCCCATTCCTCGCGGTTCGGGTAGGTGCCGAGCTTGCACACGAAGGTGGGGATCCCGGCCCGCTCGGCACGCTCGACGCCGAGCGTGCCGGGACGGTCCGCGCCGACCGCGACGACCCGGGCGCCGTAGCCCTGGGGGTCGGCGTCGATGGCGTCGAGCAGGGCTTGCAGGTTCGTACCCGAGCCGGAGACGAGTACGACCAGGCGGGCCGGGGTGGCGGAAGGGAGCGGGGAGGCCACGACGGGGCCCTTTCTCGCGGGTCAGGCAGATGCGGATGTGCCGGGGTGGATGGGCGCGGGCCGGCGTTTGTATGGTCGTACGAAAGAATCTCGCCCCGGGATACGGGGAACTCTACGAACGGTCCGACCGTCAGCAACGATACCGGCACACCCGGCGGCCCCCACGGGACGGGGGCGTGACCGGGAGGTAGCGTCTGGGGACAGGGAACCGTCCTCCGGGCGGACATGACGAGATGGGGAAGACGTTCACCACATGCCGGACCGCCTCCGCACCGCCTATGGCCACCCGCTGCCCGAGCGGGCATCCACGCTGATGCGGGAACGCCAGTCCTCTTCGCCGGACCCGTCGACGCCGCCGGGTCCCTCTTCGGCCTCGGGTTCTTCGGGGTCGGGTTCTTCGGGCTCCTCGGGTCCTTCGGCGTCGGACTCCTCGGGTTCTTCCGGTTCTTCGGCCTCCGGTTCTTCGGGTACTTCGGGTTCTTCGGGTCCTTCCGGCTCTTCTGGTTCTTCGGGTTCTTCGGGGCCGGGCTCCTCGGCGTCGGGTTCCGGCTCCGCCTCGGGGCAGGGCGACGACAATCCGTTCGCGGCACCCCCCGAGAACCGGCCCGACCAGCCCTGGCAGCCGCGCCGCCCCTCCCCCGGAGCGGGTGACGGAGACCACGGCGACGGTGGCGGCGAGGGCGAACGGCCGTCCGGCGACCGCCCGGTCTGGGGCAGCCAGTGGAGCGACCGGCAGCCGGGCCGGGAGGACGGCGGCTTCGGCGACCGGCCGGGCGGCACCGGTGGCCCGCGCGGACAGGGCGGACCCGAAGGCAACCCCGGCGGGATGCGCTGGGACCCGACCGACCCCGCTCAGCGGCGTGCCCGCTACGCGGTGCTCGGCGGCATGTGGGCGTTCTTCTTCGCCCTCTTCGACTTCCCCGAGATCGCCCTGCTTCTCGGTGCGCTCGCCGTGTACTGGGCCGTCAGCGCCCTGCGCGCGGGCCCGCGCAAGGCCAAGCCGACCGATGCCGCGACCTCCGACACCCCCGCGGAGGGCGCCGCCCCGCCGGCCCGGCCGGGCACCCCGCAGAACAGCGGCCGGCAGCTGACCACGGCCGCCGTGAGCGGTCTGGTGACGGCCCTGCTGGCGCTGTCGATCGTCGCCACGACCTACACGGTCCAGCTGCTCTACCGCGACTACTACACCTGCGTGAACGACGCCCTCACCAAGTCCGGTGCCGTGGCGTGCAACGACAAGCTGCCCGACCCGCTGCGGCCGTTCTTCGGCATCAAGGAGTAGCCGCTCCGGCGTCCTCCACCGTCACGGCGCGTCCTCCCGGCCGGTTTCCGCGTGCCCCTGGGCATCCGGAAGCCGGCCGGTCCCTGTTCCACCGCCGCCGGTACCCGCCCCGTCTTCGGCCCCGGCGCCGCCGTTCTCGGCCCGGCTCGCGCTCGTGCCTGTGCCGGTGTCCGTGCCTGTGCCTGTGCCTGTGTCCGTGCCTGTGTCCGCACCCGCACCCGTGCCCGCGCTCTCCGTCTCGTTGCCGCTCGTGTCGCCGGTCTTCTCCGCGTCCTGGACCGCGTCCCGAGGGAGGTCCTGGGAGGCGGCGCGCCGAGGGGAGTCCTGCGGTACGGGGGCCGGGTCGGGACGCGGGTCCTGCGGTACGGGGACCGCGTCGGAGCGTGGGTCCGCGACCAGGTCGGCGCGCGGGTCGGGACGCGGGTCCGCCACCAGGTCGGCGCGCGGGTCGGTCCGCGCGCCGGTGTGGCCGGCCGGGAAGTCCGCCATCAGCCCGCCGGACCCCCTCCTGAGCGACGCCCAACGGGCCTTGCGCGCGCCCTCCCCGTGCCACGACCCGGCCGACAGGAAGTCGTACCGCTCCGCGAGCGGACCCGAGGCCCGCGGCTTGCCGCCCGTCCCCTCGTCCGGGGCAGGCTCCGGACGCTCGTCCTCGGTGGAACTGACGTCCCGTCGCCAGCTCCACCCCTGTTCCCGCAGCCGCCAGGCCCGTGTCAGCAGCGCCGCAGGCACACCGATCACCGCCGCCCAGACCAGTGCGGCCGGGCCCACGAGCCACCACACCGGACCGAACTCCGCCAGCGCCCCCGTCCCCAGCGCTCCGCCCGACGCCGCCGCCAGCAGCGCCGCGCCCGCACCGCACCCGGCGGCGGCCAGTGCCGCCACCGCCGCCGTACCCCCGGCGCCCCACGCCCCCTCCCTGCTGCCGCTCACCGGAACGGCGGCACGGGCGGTGAACCGGGCCAGGACCAGACCCGCGGCGAGCGGCACCGCGACGGACGCCCAGTTCGCCGCCGTTCCCGGTCCCTGCGCGGGCACGGCGGCCAGGAGCGGGAAGTCGGGCAGTGCCGGGTGTCCGCCGAAGGTGAGCGGCGTGGCCGTGGACGCCGTACCGAGTGCGAAGCCCGGCCCCAGGCCGTAGGAGGCCGCCCACATCGCGGCGTTCGGGACGAAGGCCAGGGCCAGCAGCAGGACGCAGATCCGGCCCGCCCAGTGACCGGCCAGGGTCAGGAACGACTCCTGCACCTCCCCCGCGTGCCACACCAGCGCCACGGCCACCAGCAGGGCCCCGCCACCGAGCAGCATCGCCACACCGGCCGCGGCCGCACGCAGTGCCGCCTCCAGCCCCGCACGGAACCGGGCCCGAGCCGCGGCTTCCTGCACCCTCAGCGGAGCCCAGGCCAGCACCGGCCCCCACGGGCGACCCCGCGAGGCCCACACCCCCGCCGCGACCACGAGCACCACGAGGACGGCCGGCGGGAAGGCGAGTGAGGCCCGGTCGGCGGGCAGCCCGCTGTTCCGTGCGTACGCCGCGACACCCAGCACGACCAGCAGGTATCCGGCGCTCACGGCACAGCAGACACCCACCGCGGAACGTCTGCCGGCGGGGTCCTCGGCGCCGCCGGACTCGGTGGAGTCGCGGCCGGCCCGGTACGCCAGCCACAGCGGCAGGACCGTGAGCAGCAGCGGCACGGTCGCCACGGGGGCCGGGTGCCCGCTCAGGGTCTCGGTCCTGACCAGCTCCGCACCGTGCGCCAGGAGCCACAGACCGGTGGCGACGTGCAGGGCCCCGCCCGGCCCGCTGTCGGGGGAGGAGGAGCTGATCCACAGCACCATGACCAGGACCGTGATCGCACCCAGTCCCAGCCCCGCGGCGAACGTCCCGCGTACGAAAGCGGAGGCCAGGACGGCGGATCGGCTCCGCTCGGCCGACAACATCGGGCTGCGTTCGGTCACTTGGGTCACCCGGGCCATGCTGCCAACGACACGCGCCTTTTTCGCGTAACGGACGAATGGTCGCTGTGTCGCTCAATATATGTTTATGTACTTTTTCACCCATTGAGTGTAGGTGGAGGACGAACATGACGCGCAAGCCCACCGGCCCGGGCACCTCGCCCCCTCTGCCCTCGCCCAAAGAACGCCGAAGGCTGCGTGAGGCACGGCAACTGACCGAGGAACAGGTCGCGACGGCCGTCGGAGTCACCCCGGCCACCGTCCGCGCCTGGGAGACCGGCCGGACCAGCCCCCGAGGCCGTCGCCGAGCGGCGTACGCCAAGGTGATCGGCTCGGCCGGTCCGCCGACACCGCCGAAGGCCACGGCGACGAACGCGGAGACGGCACCGGGGACGGGGGCGGAGAAGAGGGCAGAGGCGAAGACGGCGGACAGCGGCACGAAGTCCCCGAAGACGCGGGTGGACCAGGAGACGGCGGCGGACCGGAAGGCACCGGTGGGCCGGGAGACGGCGGTGGAGGAGGCAGGCGCGGGCGCACCGGACCGCGCCCCCGTCCCCGTCCCCGCCCCCGAGACCGTCCCCGAAACCGTTCCTGACACGGTTTCCGACCCCGCTCCCGACCCCGCTCCCGTCACTCCTCCCGCCCCGGCGGGCCTCACCGCCGCGGAGGCGTTCGACGCCCTCTACACCCACACCGCACCCGGTCTCGTCCGTCAGGCCTACGTGCTGACCGGGCGCCGGAACCTCGCCAGGGAGTCCGTCGAGCGCGCCTTCCAACTCGCCTGGCACCGCTGGCCCGAGGTGGCCAGGGACCGCGACCCGGCGGGATGGGTGCGGGCGGCGGCGTACGAGTACGCGATGTCACCCTGGAACCGGGTGCGCCGGGCCCACCGCCGTCCGGACGCGCTGCCCGAGGAGCCAGGGCGCCGCGCGCTCCTCCACGCCCTGCTGGAGATGCCGGCCTCCTACCGCCGCACCCTGCTGCTCCACGACGGTGTGGGACTGGGCCTCGCGGAGACGGCGGCCGAGACCGAGGCGAGCACCCCCGCCACGGCGGGACGGCTGGTGAACGCGCGGGCCACCGTCGCCGAGCGGCTGCCGGAACTGGCCCGGTGCTCGTCCCCGGCCGGACAGTCGGTGGTCCTTCGCGAGCGGTTGGGGGCCCTCGCCCTCGCCGAACGGGTGCCCGCGCCGTCGTCCGCCCCGGTCGTGCGTACCGGCGGCGAGCGCCGTGCCCAGCGGTGGACCCGGGCGACGGTGTGCTTCGGCGTACTGCTCGCCGGGGCCACGGCCTTCACGCTGAACACCGCCCCCACCCACTACGAGCAGCCGATCGCACCGGCCGCCCGAGTGGCGGGCGTGCCACCGCTGGCCGGACCGGAGAAGCTCACGGCCCAGGACCTCAAGCTCCAGAAGGCGCTGCGCGGCGAACTCGCGCACGGCCCGGAACGCCTGGTGCCGCGGATCCCCTGACACCGCCCCGACGGGCCCGGCCCCGGAACCACCCGGGCAGGGCCCGGCCCCGGAACCACACGGAATCGGCGTGGGCCCGGAACCACGCGGACACGGCTTGGGCCCGGAACCACACGGACGCGGAAACGGCGTGGGCCCGCGCCCCCTGCGAGAGGGGTGCGGGCCCACGCCGTTTCCGCGCGGTGCGGCGGTGCCGCGTGCGGGAGGTCAGCCGGCGAGGATCTCGCGGGCCAGCTTGGCGGTCTCGGTCGGCGTCTTGCCGACCTTCACACCGGCGGCCTCAAGGGCCTCCTTCTTGGCCGCGGCCGTACCGGAGGAGCCGGAGACGATGGCACCGGCGTGGCCCATGGTCTTGCCCTCGGGGGCGGTGAAGCCCGCGACGTAACCGACGACCGGCTTCGTGACGTTCTTCGCGATGTAGTCGGCCGCGCGCTCCTCGGCGTCGCCGCCGATCTCGCCGATCATCACGATGAGGTCGGTCTCGGGGTCGGCCTCGAACGCCGCGAGGGCGTCGATGTGGGTCGTACCGATGACCGGGTCGCCACCGATGCCGACGGCCGACGAGAAGCCGATGTCCCGGAGCTCGTACATCATCTGGTAGGTCAGCGTGCCCGACTTGGACACGAGACCGATGCGGCCGGGCTTGGTGATGTCGCCCGGGATGATGCCGGCGTTGGACTGGCCGGGGGTGATCAGGCCGGGGCAGTTCGGGCCGATGATCCGGGTCTTGTTGCCCTTCGCGCCGGCGTACGCCCAGAAGGCGGCCGAGTCGTGGACGGCGATGCCTTCGGTGATCACGACGGCCAGCGGGATCTCGGCGTCGATCGCCTCGACGACGGCGGCCTTCGCGAAGGCCGGCGGTACGAAGAGGACGGACACGTCGGCGCCCGTCTTCTCCATCGCTTCCTTGACGGAACCGAATACGGGTACCTCGGTGCCGTCGAAGTCGACGGACGTACCGGCCTTGCGCGGGTTCACGCCACCGACGATGTTCGTGCCGTCGGCCAGCATGAGCTTGGTGTGCTTCATGCCCGTGGCGCCGGTCATCCCCTGGACGATGACCTTGCTGTCCTTGGTGAGGAAGATAGCCATGGTGTTGGAGTCCCTCGTCCTTTACTTCGCAGCCGCGGCGAGCTCGGCGGCCTTGTCGGCCGCGCCGTCCATGGTGTCCACGCGCTGCACGAGCGGGTGGTTGGCGTCGGAGAGGATCTTGCGACCCAGCTCCGCGTTGTTGCCGTCGAGGCGCACGACCAGCGGCTTGGTGACGTCCTCGCCCTTGGACTTGAGCAGCTCCAGGGCCTGGACGATGCCGTTGGCGACCTCGTCGCAGGCGGTGATGCCACCGAAGACGTTGACGAAGACGGACTTGACGTCCGGGTCGCCGAGGATGATCTCCAGGCCGTTCGCCATGACCTCGGCGGAGGCGCCGCCACCGATGTCGAGGAAGTTGGCGGGCTTCACATCGCCGTGCTTCTCACCGGCGTACGCGACGACGTCCAGCGTCGACATGACCAGACCGGCACCGTTACCGATGATGCCGACCTCGCCTTCGAGCTTGACGTAGTTGAGGTTCTTGGCCTTGGCGGCGGCTTCGAGGGGGTTGGCCGCGGCCTTGTCCTCAAGGGCCTCGTGGCCGGGCTGGCGGAAGGCGGCGTTCTCGTCGAGCGAGACCTTGCCGTCCAGCGCCAGGACGTCACCGGAGGCGACCTTGGCGAGCGGGTTGACCTCGACGAGGAGCGCGTCCTCGGCGACGAAGGTCGCCCACAGCGTCACCATGACCTCGGCGACCTTCTCGGCCACCTCGGCCGGGAACTTCGCCTGGGCGACGATCTCGCGGGCCTTCTCGATCGTGACACCGGTGTTGGAGTCGACCGGGACCTTCGCGAGGGCCTCGGGGGTCTTCTCCGCGACCTCCTCGATGTCCATGCCGCCCTGCACCGAGGCCATGGCCAGGAAGGTGCGGTTGGTGCGGTCGAGGAGGTAGGAGACGTAGTACTCCTCCAGGATCTCCGGCGCGGTCTCGGCGATCATCACCTTGTGGACCGTGTGGCCCTTGATGTCCATGCCGAGGATGTCGGTCGCGCGGGCGACCGCCTCGTCGGGGGTGGAGGCCAGCTTGACGCCGCCGGCCTTGCCGCGGCCTCCGACCTTCACCTGCGCCTTGACGACGGACTTGCCGCCCAGCCGCTCGGTCGCCTCGCGGGCTGCCTCAGGCGTGTCGATGACTTCACCGGCCAGCACCGGTACACCGTGCTTGGCGAAGAGGTCCCTCGCCTGGTACTCGAACAGGTCCACGCGCGTCCGTCCCTATTTAGTGGTCTCGCGGTTCGTTTTCTGCGTGGGCGTGCCGCGAGGGCAACGTGACTGCGCGGTCACAGGGGAGGCGCACTCGGTGTTTCCGGCACGCGGCATGTCCACCCGGCAGGTTATCCCCGCGCTCGGCAGGACCCTAAATCGCAGATCACACCTGAGCGGTGATAACGGTCACAGACCCCCCTGGTGACCGGGGTACGGAGGACGGAACGGCACGTCGGCGCCGGGGTCCGGTACGGGAAGCGGCCGCTTCTCCAGTGCGGCGGCCATGACCTCGGGGAACAGGTCGGGCGTGCAGGCGAAGGCAGGGGCACCGAGTGCGCCCAGCGCCGCTGCGTGTGCCCGGTCGTACGCCGGCGCCCCCTCGTCCGAAAGGGAGAGCAATGTCACGAACTGGACGCCGGAGGCCGTCATCGCCGCCGCTCGTTCGAGCATCTCGTCGCGGATGCCGCCTTCGTAGAGATCGCTGATGAGTACGACGACGGTGTCGGCGGGCCGGGTGATCCTCGACTGGCAGTAGGCGAGCGCGCGGTTGATGTCCGTACCGCCCCCGAGTTGGGTGCCGAACAGCACGTCGACCGGGTCGTCCAACTGGTCGGTGAGGTCGGCCACGGCGGTGTCGAACACGACCAGCCGCGTCGACAGGGTGCGCATGGAGGCGAGCACCGCGCCGAAGACCGCGGCGTGGACGACGGACGCGGCCATGGACCCGGACTGGTCGATGCAGAGGATGACCTCCTTCCTCACCGACCGGGCGGCGCGGCGGTGTCCGACGAGCCGTTCGGGGACGACCGTGCGGTGCTCGGGCAGGTAGTTCTTGAGGTTGGCCCGGATGGTGCGGTCCCAGTCGATGTCCCCTGGGCGCGGCCGGGCCGTGACGGCCGAACGGTCCAGCGCGCCGGTGAGCGTGGCCCTGGTGCGGGATGCCAGTCGCCTCTCCAGGTCCTCGACGACCTTGCGGACGACGGCCCGTGCGGTCTCCCTGGTGGTCTCGGGCATCGCCTTGTTCAGGGAGAGCAGGGTGCCGACGAGGTGGACGTCCGGCTCCACGGCCTCCAGCATCTCCGGCTCCAGCAGCAGTGCGGACAGTCCCAGGCGGTCGATCGCGTCACGCTGCATGACCTGGACGACGGGGCCCGGGAAGTACGTACGGATGTCGCCGAGCCAGCGGGCGACAGCCGGGGCGGACGCCCCGAGCCCTGCGGAACGCTCGATCCCGCCACGGCCGCCGGGCTTCTTCCCGCCGCCGTACAACGCGGACAACGCACCGTCCCGCGCCGCGTCCTGGCCGGTGAGCGCGCGTCCGGTGCTCTCGGCACCGTCCGGTCCGAGCACCAGGCGCCAGCGCCGCAACCGCTCGTCGTGCGCGTCGTGTCCGCCGTGTCTTCCGTGACCGGCATGTCCGCCGACACCCTTCGCGCCGCCGGCACCCGCCGCCGCCATCTGCCGCTCCTTCGCGCCGGTGGTCTCCCTGGACGTGGTCATCGCGTCGCCGTCCTCCCCGCTTCGGTACCCGCCGCGATCTGTTCCGTCCCGGCTGTCTGTTCCGTCCCGGCTGTCTGTTCCGTTCCGGCGATCTGCTCCGTTCCGGCTGTCTGTTCGGTGTTCGCGCTCTCCGTCGCCGCGGTCTCCGTCGCCGCTCTCTCGCCTCCGGTGCTCCCCTCTCCGGTGTCGAGGCCGAGCAGCAACCGCAATACCGGAACCACCGCGTCGGCCCGTTCCCCATCGAGTCCCGGTCCGAAGCCGTCGGTCTCGGCGTCGCTCGCACGGTGGTCACCGCCCGGAGCCGGGCCGCGGCGGACGAGCTCGCCCAGGGTGCGGCGCACCCCTGGTTCGTACGTGGAGAAGGTGCGCCGGAGCAGGGGCAGCACGGCGGTGAACGACGCGGGAGGTATGGAGGTCAGCCAGCCGTCCACCAGGCCCAGCAGACGTTCGTCGTGGACGAGCAGCGTTCCGCCCCCTGCCGCCCCGCCGACGAAGCCCTCGATCCAGGCCGCCGCGTCGGTGGGTGGCGCGCCGGGTGAGAGGGCCAGGCCCATCAGCCGTGCCGCCTCCTCCTCGGGGAGGTGCCCGTCGTCGAGGAGCAGCCGGGTGGCCCGGCCCCGAAGGACGCCCGCGACCGTGTCCCGGGCCGCGAGCCTGCGCAGGACACCCGTCCAGCGCTCCCTCAGCCCGCCGCCCGGCGATCCGGCGCCAGCCACTGCGCCCGCTTCGGCCCCGCCTTCCGCTCCACCCCCTGTGCCCGCTCCGCTCTCTGCGCCCGCCCCTCCGCCGGGCCCCGGACCCGCACTCTCCTCTCCCTCTCCTGCTCCCGCTCCCGCTCCCGCTCCTGCTCCCGCTCCTGCTCCCGCCAGCAGGGTGACGGCGGTGTGTATCCCGTCCACCCGACCACGCTGTTCCTCGGCGGCGGCCGGGTCGAGGCCCGTACAGGCGGACGGCAGGCCCACGCAGACCCGTTCGGCGAGGCCGAGGGCCACGGTCGAGAGTGCGGCCGTGTCCGTGGCACGTACGTCTCCGTAGCGCAGGGCACGGGCCAGCGCCGGCAGCGCGTCCGCGAGGTGGCCGACGTCCGCGTCGAGGGCGGCGCGGGCCGCGAGGGCGTCCATGACGGCGGCCAGCACGTCGGGCAGCCCGGCCAGCAGGCAGTGCTCGGCGAGCGCGGTCACCTCGGCGAGCGTCGTCGCCGACACCGCGTCGGACTCGGCGCGGACGGACGCGGCGGAGAGCACGGTGGTGCCCCACGCCCCGGCCTCCGCGACCCGGACGAACAGCTCGGGCTGCCAGTGCAGCTGCCAGCTCTCCCGGAAGGTACCGGTGCCGCCCCGGCCCGCCGACGGTTCGCCCCAGCCGACGCCGAGGAGCCTCAGCCGGTGCAGGAGCCGGCTGCGGGCCGCGTCGGTGTCCTTGCGCAGGTCGAGCTCCAGCCCGCGTCGCTCCGCCTCCGGCCTGAGCCTGAGCGTGCGCTGCTGTCCGGCGAGGTCCCGCTGCAACGGCACGGCGGGTGCGCCGTCCGGGACCGCCCCGAGTGCCTCACCGACGACGAGCCGGTCGTGGACGAGGGCCAGCGGGACGTCGGACCCCTCGCACATGACCGCACGGACCGCGTCGGTGGCCTCCGTGAGACCGGCGGCCGGGCGGCCCCGCACCGCGGCCAGGGCCTCGGCGAGACGCACCGCTTCGATGACATGGGCGGAGGAGACGAGGCGGTCCTCCTCGCGGAGCAGCCTGGCGACCTTGGTCATCCAGCGTTCGAGGGGCCTGTCCGGGGCGTCGAAGAGGTGGCCGTACCAGCCGGGCGACTCGATCCCCGCGCCGTATCCGCTGTGCCGGGCGAGCCTGCGGTGGGTCCAGGGCACCCAGGTCGTCTCGGTCCGCACCTTGGGGATGCCCTTGAGGAGCGCCTTGTCGGCGGCGACCGTCGTCCGCGCGGCCAGTGCGGGAACGTGCCACGCGCCGCAGACGACGGCGACGCCGTCCCCGAACTCCTTCCGGGCGGCCCGCAACCGCAGCCGCATGCAGGCCTCCCGGACCGCGTCCCGGGGGTGCCCGCCGTCGCCGTACGCCTCACGCAGCGCGCCCATCGCCTCGGCGAGCGCGGCGAACGGTGCCCGTGGGTCGCCCGGTGCCCCGTCTGCCGCACGGTGCTCGACCACGTCCTCCCACCAGCGCTCCGGATCGTCGTATCCGGCGGTCGAGGCCAGGACGCCGATCGGGTCGAACGACCGGGCGTCCTCCTGCCGGGGCTCGGGCTGCTCCGGCACCGCCAGGGCATGCGCGGCGGGCAGGTCCATGAACCGCACCGGGACCTGGTGCGCCGACGCCCAGCGGATCGCCACCCATTCCGGCGAGAAGGCCGCCATCGGCCAGAACGCGGCCCTCCCCGGGTCGTCCACGGCGTGGGCAAGCAGGGCCACGGGCGGACGCATCCGCTCGTCGGCGGCGAGCGACAGCAGGGCGTCGCCCTCCGGCGGCCCCTCGATGAGCACGGCTCGCGGCCGGACGTGCTCCAGGGCGGCGAGAACCGCTCGGGCGGAGCCCGGTCCGTGGTGGCGTACCCCGAGCAGCAGCGGCCCGCCGGGCGTCGCGGGATCCGCCCCGGCCGCACCGCCACGAGCGGCACGGCCGGGCGCACGCGCGGGTGCACGGGCCGTCATGCGGAGACCTCACGGCAGGCGCGGTAGAAGTCCTGCCAGCCGTCCCGCTCACGCACCACGGTCTCCAGGTACTCCTGCCACACCACCCGGTCCGTGGCGGAGTCCCGGACGACCGCGCCCATGATGCCGGCCGCGACGTCGCCGGGCCGCAGGACACCGTCACCGAAGTGGGCGGCGAGCGCGAGGCCGCCGGTGACGACGGAGATCGCCTCGGCCGTGGACAGCGTTCCCGACGGCGACTTGAGCTTGGACCGGCCGTCCGTGGTGGCGCCGTCGCGCAGTTCACGGAAGATGGTGACGACCCGCCGGATCTCCGCCGTCCCGTCCGGCGTCGGGGGCAGATCCAGTGAGCGGCCGATCTGCTCCACACGGCGGGACACGATGTCCACCTCCGCGTCGGGGGTGGCGGGCAGCGGCAGCACCACCGTGTTGAAGCGCCGACGCAGCGCGCTGGAGAGCTCGTTGACCCCCCGGTCACGGTCGTTGGCGGTGGCGATGAGGTTGAACCCGCGCACGGCCTGGACCTCCTGCCCGAGCTCCGGTACGGGCAGTGTCTTCTCCGACAGGATGGTGATCAGCGCGTCCTGCACATCGGCCGGTATGCGGGTGAGCTCCTCCACCCGGGCGGTCGTGCCCTCGGCCATGGCCCGCATGACGGGGCTCGGCACGAGCGCGGCCCGGCTGGGGCCGTGGGCGAGCAGTTGCGCGTAGTCCCAGCCGTAGCGGACGGCCTCCTCCGGGGTGCCGGCCGTGCCCTGCACGAGCAGGGTCGAGTCCCCGCTGACCGCCGCGGCGAGATGCTCGGACACCCAGGTCTTGGCGGTGCCCGGCACACCGAGGAGCAGCAGCGCCCGGTCGGTGGCGAGCGTGCTGACGGCGACTTCGACGAGGCGGCGGGGCCCCACGTACTTGGGAGTGATCACCGTGCCGTCCGGCAGGGTGCCGCCGAGCAGGTAGGTGGCGACGCCCCACGGCGAAAGCCGCCAACGGGCCGGCCGGGGACGGTCGTCCGCGGCGGCGAGGGCCCTGAGCTCGTCCGCGAAGGCGTGCTCGGCGTGCGGCCTCAGCACCCCGTCCGGCGTGGCGGCGCCGGCCCCCGCGGCAGTGGGCACGACGGGCGTCGAAGCGGTGGTCGAGGCGGTGGTGGTCGAAGCGGTGTGTACGGACTCGGACACGGTCATGGATCCCCCTCCAGATCGTTCGACCCGATGTGTCCTCCACCGTGCACCATGGCACTGACAATCGACCGCCGGGCGACGAAAGCGCAGGTCGGAGGCCGTTGTCAGTGGTGCCTTCTACCGTCTTCACCATGCTGAGATCTCACGGGGGAGAACCCACGCACACCGCCTGCCCGTCGGTGCGCGGGACGGCGGAAGAGGCGCGGGCAGGCGTGCCTGACGACGCCTCACGCGTCGCCGGGGCGGCACCTGGCCCGGCACGCCAGGGAGCCGGAGTGAGGGCCACGACGGGTGGCGGCCCCGTCGATCCGGAGGCGGCCAGGCGGCGCGCGGAGCGTCGTGCCGAGCGGATCACCGGCGGGGCCCTGGAGTTGGAGCAGCGCCTCACCGACCTGCTGCGCGGCGGGATCGCCGCCGCGGACCGCCCGGACTACGGCCTGTGGGAGGAGACGGCGGCCCGCATGGTCGACGCACAGGCCCCGGGACTCGCCGCCCGGGTGCGGAAGCTGGGGGCGATCACCACATCGGGCCCGGACTGGCCGGTCCGGCTGCTCGAAGAGTGCGCGTTGCTGCATCTGCTGGACTCCGCCTGGCTCCGGAGAGAGCATCTGCCGGCCCCGTTGGCCGCCACGGTCCGCACGCGGGTCGGGCTGACGGCAGCCGCCGAGGGGCCGCCCCTCCGCGACCGGTGGCTGGTCCTCGCCCAGCACGACACACCGGACGGCAAGCTGGTGGCCCGACGCATCTGGCTGTACGGACAGGAGTCCGGACGCACGACGCTGCTGCTGTCCTTCGGGGCCCCCGGGCGAGCCCCTGCCCGTTCCCTCACGGTGGGCACGACGATCGACGCGGAGGTCACGCGGTATCCGGGCGGCGGGCGGCTGCGGGGCGATCTGGGTGAGCCGTTCGGGACCCTGGCCACCGGGGCCGCACCGCCGCGTGGTGGCACGACGGCCGAGGCCACCGCCGCGTACGGACGGGCGCTGCGCGACGATCCCTGGCTGGACACGTGGCCGGTCACCCTGCGGGACGCGATACCCGTGCCGTCGGGGGGAGGTTGGCAGTTGGTGGGGGCCTCGGACGGCTCCGCCCTGCCGATCACACCCGAGGCGCTGTCCCGCTCCGGCCTGTGGAAGCTGGTCGCGCTCGCCGGGGGCCGACCCGTCTCGGTGTTCGGCGAGTGCGGTCACCGGGGATTCGACCCGCTGGCCGCGTGGCACCCGGGCGAGGCAGACGCTCACGGACCTGACACCCACGAACGGGGCGGGTCCGAACGAGGCGTGGGCGCCCGCGACATGGGCGGTGCGGGCCCGACCGCACAGGTCACCGGCGTGCGGGAAGCCGACGCGTCGCGTGCGAGCGCACAGGAAGCGGACGGCTGCCCGATCGTCGCCCTCGTCTGACGCCCCCTCCTGACGCCCCGTGACCCGGCTGCGATCGACCGCGATCGACCGTGATCGACCGATATCGGAGGGCACCACATGTCCGGCACCACGTCCATCACCTCCACCACGTCCATCACCCCCACCACGTCCACTACTTCCGCCAGTCCCGCCACCACTGCCTCGTCCTCGGCACCGACGTCCCCCGCCGCCTCCGAGCCCGGCCCGTCGGCCGTGACCATCCCCTGGGAGGAGTTGGTCACCTCGGCGCTGCTGGGCACGGACCGCCGCCCGCTGCGGACCGGTAGGACAGGCGCCGGCTCATCGGCACCCCGCCCGCCGACTCCGGGCTCATCGGCTCCGGGCTTGTCGGCTCCCGGCTCATCGGCTCCGCGCCCCACGGACGGTCCGGCGGCGCTTCTGGAGGCGGCCGCGCTGCACACCGTGCGGCGTCGGGCCGCGCTGCTCCCCTCGGTCGGCGCCACACCGCCCGTACCGGCGCCTCCCGACCTCCGGCCGCCGCTGCCTGGAGCGGCGCGCAGACGGCTCGCGCACCTGCTGGCCGACCGTTCCGCGCCGTCCGGCGGCGGCCGCCGGGGCGCGGCACCCGATCTCACCGAGCTCATCCCACAATGGCTGGCCCTGGCCGGTGAGCGCGGTTTCCGTGCCCCGGCCGAGTTGTTGCCCGCGCTGCTGGACGCGGCCAGAGCACGCACGGATCTACGGCCGTACGTGCTGTCCTTCGCGGGGCCGCGCGGGCTCTGGCTGGCGGCTCTGAACCCGGAGTGGAGGTTCGCCCTGCGCGCCTCGAACGGCGCCCGTCTCACCGCCGCCGACGACCCGGACGCGGTGCGGCGGCTCTGGGAAGAGGGGCTCTTCGCGGAACGGGTCGCGCTGCTCGGTGCGATACGGGCGCAGGATCCCTCTGCCGGACGGACCCTGCTCGCCGGTACGTGGTCCGCCGAGCGCGCGGAAGACCGGCTGATGTTCCTCGACGCCCTCCGCGAGGGTCTCGGTGACGCCGACGAGCCCTTCCTGGAGGCGGCGTTGTCGGACCGTAGCCGCAACGTCCGTTCCGTGGCGGCCGAGTTGCTGTCCACCCTGCCCGCATCGGCACTGGCCCGGCGGATGGCTTCGCGGGCGCTGACGTGTGTGAACGCCGACCGTACGGGCGAAGGGCTGACGGTCGCCGTGGAGGCCCCGCACGAATGCGACGCCGACATGCAGCGGGACGGCGTGACACCGGTCCCCCCGTCCGGGCGTGGTGAACGCTCCTGGTGGCTGGGTCAGTTGGTGGAAGCCGCCCCGCTCACCGTCTGGCGGGAGCGGTTCGGGGGCCGCACCGCTCAGGAGATCGTCGCCCTGCCGGTGGCCGACGGCTGGGAGGCCGAACTGCACGCCGCGTGGTGCCGGGCGGCGGTGCGGCAACGGGACCCGGCATGGGCCAGGGCGCTGCTGGGTGCCCCCTCCATACCTCCGGCGAGCGGCCCCGGCACGGCCTCCCTGTCCGAACGCTCACAGCTCCTGGCGACCCTGCCTCCGGCCGAGCGGGCGGACTGGGCAGCCGGTTTCGTCGCGGCGCACGGCCTGTCCGAGGCCTTCCAACTACTCGGCGTCTGTGCCGTCCCCTGGGCCGGACCGCTCGGCCGTTCGGTGGTCGACGCGCTGGACATCGCGCGCGACGCGGGGAGTTACCCGTGGAGCTTCAGCGGTGTCATGGGCCTGGCCGAGCGTTGTCTCGACCCGGCGGAGGCGGACCGGCTCGAAGTGCTCACCACGACACAGGACGAGCCGGAAGACGCCTCACCGGGCGCGGGCGGCTACTGGTCGGAGGCGTTCCGGCGCCTGGTCGCCACCCTGCGCCTGCGCGCCGCCATGGAGAGGGAGCTGACGGGGAACGACGGCGGGCGACCGTCGCCGGACCCCGGTCCTGACCCCGATCCTGACCCCGATCCGGAGCCGGACCACGGCGAGACGACGCGGCACCCGGCTGGCCCCGACGCATGGGGATGACCTGCCCGCCCCGGGAGCATGGGGGTGACCTGGCCACCTTCGGAGCATGCGGGTGCGGGTGACCTTCCCGCCTTGGAACATACGGGTGACCCTCCTGCCCCGGAGCACGCGGGTGACCCGCCCGCTTCCGCAGTATGCGGATGACCTACCTGCTTCCGGGAGGTGCCCCGCACTCCAGCCCGCCCCACGACGACGGCGTACCCCACCGACCCACCGGCGCCTGGCACACCGCACCACGGCACTGCCCGGCACCCAGCGCGTGGGCACCGCACCGCCGCGCTGCCCGGCACACGAAACCGCGCCGCCGCACTGCCCGGCGCATGGCACAACGTCTCCGCGTACCGCCGAGGCATGGCGCTCGGCCCGCGACACAGCGCGGTTGCGCGTGTACGACGACGCCGGCGCGGGCTGCGGGCGTGCGCCGGCCAGGAGCGACCCGTGGCGGAGGGGACCGTCGGCCAACCGGGCGGCCGGGCGTCTCAGGCGCCCGCCGGCTGACGGACGTGGGCGTTCACCCAGTCGACGATCGAGGCCGTCGTCGCGCCGGGCGTGAAGATCTCCGCGACGCCCACCGCCTTCAGCGGGGGAATGTCCGCCTCGGGGATGATGCCGCCGCCGAAGACCTTGATGTCCTCCGCGTCGCGCTCCTTCAGCAGCTCGATGACCTTGGCGAACAGCGTGTTGTGCGCGCCCGAGAGGATCGAGAGGCCGATCGCGTCGGCGTCCTCCTGGATCGCGGTGTCCACGATCTGTTCGGGGGTCTGGTGGAGGCCGGTATAGATGACCTCCATACCCGCGTCCCGCAGCGCCCGCGCGATCACCTTCGCCCCGCGGTCATGGCCGTCGAGGCCCGGCTTGGCCACCACGACACGGATCGGACCGGTCACACCCATCAATGCCTCCACCTGCGTCTCCCGTGCCTGACGGGCCGGGGATGTGAACGAACGTTATCCACAGCATCCCGCACGGCGCCGTTTCGCGGTGGGCGGGGAGGGGGAAATCACACATGGGACATGTTCGCCGAGCTCGCTTTCCGCGTCCTGCGGCACATCTGCCGATACCCGCCGCACACCTGCCGCACACGGACCGGCGCCAGGGGAGCCGCACGAGTTCGTCGTACCACCGCGCCGTCAGCCGCACGGCACGGTGGTGCGACCCCAGGTCCGCCGGGTCCGCCGGGTCCTGGCGGCTCCGCCGGTCCGCCAGAACCGCCGGTCCCCCAGGTCCGCCAGACCCCAGGACCGTTCCGGACCGCCCGCGACCAGGCAGGCCGCCACGCCGGAGGACAGGCCCGGGACCAGCCTGGGACCGGGCCTGAGAACACGCCGGAGAGCCGAAGAGCACGCCCCGGAGCACACCGTGCGGCGACACCCCGAGCGCCGAGACGGCCGGACGGGCGACAGGCACGGCACGTGGCGACGGCAGGAACAGAGGGCGACGGCAGGAACAGAGGGCGACGGCACGGGGCGACGGCAGGGACAGAGGGCGACGGGCAGGGGCACGGGCACCCCCCACCCTCCTCCTGCACGGCTTCAGCCGCCCCTGAACCCCGGCATCCCCGCGTGAACCCAGGCATCCGCATCCCCGCGTGAACCCCAGCAGCCCCGCGCGCCCCACCACGCATCGGCACACCCCGGCCACCCGGCCCCACGCCCAGGAATAGAACAAACATCGAACGTAGGGCCAAGCCTCCGCATCCCGTCCACCAAAAGGCGGCCGATTGCCCGTTTCCTGAGCGGCTGAACCCTGTGGAAGATTGTCGTCGTCGCATACCGCCGGGTACAGTCGCGGCCACTGCTCCCCCCTGGGATCCCCCCACCGGACCCCAGCACAGGTCCTGCTGCCGAGGCGAGAGAGAAGTTGGTGAACGACCAGCACCCCCACGCCGGGTATGCCGGATACGACAGCGGCACCACCGGCAGCTACACCACCGATCCGCTCTTCGGAACGCTCCCGGGCCACGGCGAGAGCCACGACGACAGCCACAGCACGACGTACGGCAGCGGCTTCAGCGCCGCGTACGGCACGCCGGACACCCCGTACGGCGGCTACGGCGACACCACGGGATCCGGGCAACAGCCGCACCCCACCGGCCAGTACGACACAGGCGCGCACCACACCGGCCAATGGGACAGCGGCCAGTGGGACACCGGAGCCCACCAGCAGGCCGCCCCGTACGAGAGTTACGGCGCCCAGGGCCACCCGCAGCCCCAGCAGAGCTACGACACCACCGCCATCTGGATGCCCGAAGTGGGCCTCCCCACCCAGATGGTCACCCCCGACGCGACGGGCCAGTGGGACACCAGCGGCTGGAACACCGCCCCCGCCGATCCGTGGGGCAGCGGGGACACCGGCGCCTTCCCCACCGCCACGTTCGCGGACACGGCGTACGCCACGGGCACGTACACGGCACCAGCCTTCGCGGCGGACGCCCTCGGCTCCTCCGCGTACGCTCCGGCCGACACCGGGGCCTGGGACGCCACCGCCTGGAACACCGGCGACACGCCCGAGACCACGGCATACGCCACCGAACAGACGTCGTACCCGCCGTACGAACACCGGGGCGATTCCCACCAGCCGTACGAGACGGCCGAGTTCAGCGGCCACGACTTCCGCGACCACGACTACGCCCGCGAGGCCACCGGTCCGCAGCCCTCGGCCTCCTCCGCCGACCCCTCGTCCATGGCCGGACACGAGCCGCCCACGGACGGACCGTTCACCGACGGGCCGATCGCGAACGAGTCGTTCACGGACGGACCGTTCATGGACGCGCGGGGTGAGCACGAGTCCGCTGGGGAGCCCGCCAGGGAGCCCGCCGGTATCCACGACGCGGTCACCGAGTTGGCCGAGGTCATCGACGTGCCCGCGGCCCGTGTCCCCTCCCCCTCGGCCCCGGTGGGGCGTTCGGTCCAGCGTGGGGGCGGCCGCGGACGGCGCCGTACCCCCGCGAAGCGTTCCGCCCTGCTCACCGTGGCCGTTCCCTCCGCCTGCGTGATGAGCGTCGCGGGTATCGCCGCCGCCTCCGTGAGCGGCGTGACGGACGCGGACGAGAAGAAGGACGACACCACGTCCATGGCGGCCGCCGACACCGTCAAGCCGGCCGTCGCCAACAACAAGCTCGACACGCAGCTCGCCAACCTCAGTGCCGACGCCGAGAACTTCGCGGACCGCGCCAGCCGCACCCAGGAGCGCATCGACCTGAAAGAGCGTCAGGCGGCGGAGAAGAAGAAGCGGGAGGAGGAGGCCGCCCGCCGTGAGGCGCTGCGCCCCAAGTTCATGCTCCCGGTGAAGCAGCACGGGCTCAGCGCGTCGTACGGCCAGGCGGGCGTGAACTGGATGTCCGTCCACACCGGCATCGACTTCCCCGTCTCGTACGGCACCCCGGTGATGGCGGCGACCGACGGCACCGTGCGCACCCAGTACAACAGCGCCTACGGGAACATGGCCATCGTCACCGCGGCCGACGGCACGGAGACCTGGTACTGCCACCTCAGCACCACCAAGATCCGTGCCGGTTCGGTCAAGGCGGGCGACGTCATCGCGTACTCCGGAAGCTCCGGCAACTCCACCGGCCCGCACCTCCACTTCGAGGTACGCCCCGGTGGCGGCGCGGCGATCGACCCGACGCCCTGGCTCCGCAGCCATGGCGTCAACCCCAACTGACGCACCGCGAAGTCAACCCCGACTGACGCACCGCGAACGGAGGGCGGGGGCACCGGCGGTCCGCCGGTGCCCCCGCCCTCCGCCCGTCAGAGCTTCTCGACCGGCGCGTACCGCAGGAGCAGCTTCTTCGGCCGCTCGTCACCGAAGTCGACCGTGGCCTTGGCCTGGTCACCGAACCCCTCGACCGCCGTCACGGTGCCCAGCCCGAACTGGTCGTGCGTGACCCGGTCCCCCACCACCAGGGTGACGACCGGCTTCTCCGACGCGCGCCGGGTCGCGAACCCGGACGGGCCGGACTTCGAACGGGACGAGGACAGCGACGAGGTGATGCCCGAGGTGGGTCCCGCCGGGGCCGCCATCGGGCCCTTGCGCTTCCACTCCAGGTGCTGGTCCGGGATCTCCTCCAGGAACCGCGACGGCGGGTTGTACGAGGGCTGGCCCCAGGCGCTCCGCATCGCCGCCCGCGTCAGGTACAGCCGCTCGCGGGCGCGCGTGATGCCGACGTAGGCGAGCCGGCGCTCCTCCTCCAGCTCCTTGACCTGGCCCAGCGCGCGCATGTGCGGGAAGACGCCGTCCTCCATGCCGGTCAGGAAGACCACGGGGAACTCCAGGCCCTTCGCGGTGTGCAGCGTCATCAGCGTGATGACTCCGGCCCCGTCCGCGTCCTCGTCGGGGATCTGGTCGGAGTCGGCGACGAGCGCGACCTTCTCCAGGAACTCCGCGAGCGTGCCCGCACCCTCCTCCTCGGCCCGGTCCTGCTCGAACTCCAGGGCTACGGCCGCGAGTTCCTGAAGGTTCTCGACGCGGGTCTCGTCCTGCGGGTCGGTGGACGTCTGGAGTTCGGCGAGATAGCCCGTGCGCTCCAGGACGGCTTCCAGCACGACCGCGGGCCCGGCGCCCGACTCCACGATCGTGCGGAGCTCCTCCATCAGCGTGTTGAACCGCTTCACGGCGTTGGCCGAGCGGGCCGCCATGCCGTACGCCTCGTCCACGCGGCGCAGCGCCTGCGGGAAGGAGATCTTCTCGCGCATCGACAGGGCGTCGATCATCGCCTCGGCCCGGTCCCCGATGCCGCGCTTGGGCACGTTGAGGATGCGGCGCAGCGGGACGGTGTCCTCGGGGTTGGCGAGAACCCGCAGATAGGCAAGGACGTCCCTGACCTCCTTGCGCTCGTAGAAGCGGACGCCGCCGACGACCTTGTACGGCAGGCCGACCCGGATGAAGATCTCTTCGAAGACACGGGACTGGGCGTTCGTCCGGTAGAAGACCGCGACGTCGCCGGCCTTCGCCTCCCCGGCGTCCGTCAGCCGGTCGATCTCCTCGGCGACGAACTGCGCCTCGTCGTGCTCGGTGTCCGCCACGTACCCCGTGATCCGGGTACCGGCGCCGGCGTTCGTCCAGAGGTTCTTGGGGCGGCGGCTCTCGTTGCGCTCGATGACGGCGTTGGCCGCGGACAGGATCGTCTGCGTGGAGCGGTAGTTCTGCTCCAGCATGATCGTCGTGGCGTCCGGGTAGTCCTCCTCGAACTGGAGGATGTTGCGGATCGTCGCGCCCCGGAAGGCATAGATCGACTGGTCCGCGTCACCGACGACGCACAGCTCACCGGGGGCGTCGGCCTCTCCGGACGGTCCGACCAGCTCACGCACCAGGGTGTACTGGGCGTGGTTGGTGTCCTGGTACTCGTCGACCAGGACGTGCCGGAAGCGGCGGCGGTAGTGCTCGGCGACGTCGGGGAACGCCTGGAGCAGGTGCACCGTCGTCATGATGATGTCGTCGAAGTCGAGGGCGTTGGCCTCGCGCAGCCGTGCCTGGTAGAGCGCGTACGCCTGGGCCAGCGTCTTCTCGAAACCGTCCGAGGCCTGCCCGGCGAACGTCTCCTCGTCGATCAGCTCGTTCTTGAGGTTGGAGACCTTCGCGGTGAACGACTTCGGCGGGTAGCGCTTCGGGTCGAGGTCCAGGTCGCGGCAGACCAGGGCCATCAGACGCTTGGAGTCGGCCGCGTCGTAGATGGAGAACGACGAGGTGAAGCCGAGGAGCTTGGACTCGCGGCGCAGGATCCGCACGCAGGCGCTGTGGAACGTCATGACCCACATGGCGTTGGCGCGCGGGCCGACGAGCTCCTCGACGCGCTCCTTCATCTCACCGGCGGCCTTGTTGGTGAAGGTGATCGCGAGGATCTGCCCCGGATGCACCCCGCGCTCGGCCAGCAGGTGGGCGATCCGGTGGGTCAGCACCCGGGTCTTGCCGGAGCCGGCACCGGCCACGATGAGCAGGGGGGAACCGGCGTGCACGACGGCGGCGCGCTGCTCGGTGTTCAGCCCGTCGAGCAGTGCGGCGGAGTCGATGACGGGCCGCGGGGCGCCGTCGCGGTAGTGCGTCTCGCGTGGCGGCGGAGGGGTGTCGAAGACATCGCCGAAGAGACCCTCCGGCACCGCTTCGGGTACCTGCTCCTCGGGAGGCGGCGGGGGGCCGTCGTCCGCCTGCTGGAGGCCGGCCAGGAAACTGTCGTCAAAGAGGCTGCTCATCGCCTCACGAGTCTAGGCCGACCCACCGACACTCCGGAGCGGCATCGACAGGAAGGACCCAACCGGTCACCCACAGCGACGACGGGCATGCGGACCGTACGATTCCGGGGCCCCGGACAGGGCCGGCGGCTGCCGTCCGGGAAAGGTCACGAAAACGTATCGGGCATATCGAACATCAACCTTCACAGGGACACCACGGTTGGCTAGCGTGCTCGGTCAGGTGACCCGTTCCCCCTCTGAGGCGAACCACGCCACGCGGGCGCCTCCGCCGAATCCGTCCTCCCTCGCGGGAGACCGGAACCGGGGACCCACACGCAGCACCGGGGTGAATCGGTCCGGCCCGATGGGACCGTAGGGCAGCCTTCCGTTCCGCCCGAACCCTCCCCCAGTGCCTGAAGGGCCTGGGGGGACCCCCATCGCTAACCCGGTAGGCGGTCCACGGAAGGAGATGCCGGCCTTGGCGTCGCATCGCAAACCGCGCACCCGCCTGCGCACCACCACCCCCGCCGTCGGCCTCACCACGGCCGCGCTCGCCTCCGTGACCCTGCTCTCCACGCAGACCGCGACGGCCGCCCCCGCGAAACCGGCACCCACCATCGAGGAAGTGCAGAAGAAGGTCGACGGCCTGTTCCGGCAGGCGGGCACCGCGACGCAGAAGTACAACGAGGCCAAGTCCGCCTCCGCGAAGCAGCGCGACGAGGTGGACGCCCTGCTCAAGGCCGCCGCCGAGCGTGCCGACAAGCTCAACGAGACGCGGCGTGAACTGGGCCGCTACGCGACGGCGCAGTACCGCGGGGGCTCGATCGCCCCCACGGCCACCTTCTTCCTGGCGGACGACCCGCAGTCGTACTTCGACCAGGACCAGTTGATGAGCCGGATGACCAGCCGGCAGCAGAAGGCGGTCGCCGACTTCCGTACCCAGCAGCGCGAGGCGGCCGCCAAGCGGGTCGAGGCGACGAAGAGCCTCCAGACGCTCACCGCGTCCCAGGCGGAGCTGCGGACCAGCAAGCAGGAGGTCCAGGAGAAGCTGTCCGAGGCGCGCACCCTGCTGTCGAAGCTGACCGCCGAGGAGAAGGCGCGCCTCGCGGAGCTGGAGCGGAAGAAGGAGGCGGAGGCGAAGCGGAAGGCCGAGGAACTGGCCCGCCAGCAGGCCGCCGCGAAGGCCGAGGCCGACCGCGCCGCCAAGGAGAAGGCCGCCGGCCAGGGCACCGGTTCGGGCACCGGCTCCGGTACGGGCACGGGGACCGGCGGCACCGGCTCGGACGCCGGCTACGCGTCGAAGGCCGAGAAGGTCCTGGCGTTCGCCCGCGCCCAGATCGGCAAGCCGTACGTCTGGGGGGCGACGGGCCCCTCCTCGTACGACTGCTCCGGGCTCACCCAGGCCGCGTGGAAGGAGGCGGGGGTCACCCTGCCCCGCACCACCTGGGACCAGGTCAAGGTCGGAACCCGGGTCGCCACGGCGGACCTGCAACCGGGTGACCTCGTCTTCTTCTACGACGACATCAGCCACGTGGGCATCTACAAGGGCGACGGGATGATGATCCACGCGCCGAAGCCGGGGGCGAACGTCCGCGAGGAGTCGATCTACTACATGCCCATCTACGGGAGCGTGCGCCCGGCGTGACCCGGAGCACGGCAAGGCGAGAAGAGAAGGGGGCGGGCCACCGGGCCCGCCCCCTTCCGCACTCCGCGCCGCACTCGCGCCGCACTCGCGCCATGCTCGCTCCGCGCTCCGCTCCGGCGCCCTCCGCTCCGGCGCGCTCAGGTCCGGCGCGCTCAGGTCCAGAGCGTGGCGATGAAGATGTTGGCGGCCGTCAGCGCGCCGACCGCCGCGAACGCGCCCTTGTCGACCTTCTCCTCGTCCCGCTTCACATAGACGAGCGCGAGGATCACGATGAGGATCAGCAGCTTGACGCCGATCTTGATGTTGTTCACGCTCATGCCGTCGGCCTGGTTGAGACCGACGAGGGCGACGCCCGTCACGAGCATGGTGAGCGCACCGTGCAGCATCGCGGGCACGAAGCGGGCCGTACCGGCCCCCATGGCCTTCATCTGGGTCAGGAAACCGCCCAGCAGGGAGGCGATGCCGATGATGTGCAGGGCCAGGACGACACGGATGAGTTCGTTCATGGCCCGCAGCCTAGCCACGGCCATATCACCACTCTTCAGTCAGGTACGACTTACCTACGAGCGTGCTCGCGAGCAGAACGGACTACCGGACTCCGTTTGTCCATTCCGGTCATGTTCGATAACCGAAACGTCACACCAGGGCAAATAGCAGTCATTACGACTCCTGCCGGTGTCCCGGGCTTAGCGTCCCTTCCAGGTACCGCCGGAATCCGGCGGGCCCGCCGGCACCTCCCGACGGGCAGTCGAACGGAAGGACCCACGCCCCCGTGGCCGCCCAGCGCAAAGCCGCTCACCGCAAACCCAAGCAGCGCCTGTTCACCGGGCCTGCTGCCCGCACCGCGGCCTCCCTGGCCCTCGCCGGGGCGGCGACCGCCACCGCCTTCGAAGGCGCCGCCCAGGCCGAGCCCCAACTCACCCCGGCGCAGGTCAAGGCCAAGGTGGACCGGCTGTACGAGGACGCGGAGATCGCCACCGAGAAGTACAACGGCACCAAGGAGAAGGCCGCCGCCGCGGAGAAGTCCCTCGACGCGCTGCGCGACGAGGCCGCCCGCAGGACCGAACGCCTCAACACCGCGCGCAACGCCCTCGGTTCCTACGCCACCGCCCAGTACCGCGGCGGCGGCATCGACCCCGGCGTCCGGCTGGCCCTCTCCTCCGACCCGGACCAGTACCTCGCCCGCGCCTCCTACGAGGACCGGGCGCTCGACCGCCAGGCGGGCGCGCTCAACGGCGTACGCCGGCAGATGAGCCAGATCGCCCAACTCCGCGCCCGCGCCGAGAACGAGCTCGACGTCCTCACCTCCCGCCGGGCCGAACTGAAGAAGCACAAGGACGCGGTCCGCGCCAAGCTGGCCGACGCCCAGAAGCTCCTGGCCACCCTGGACGCCGACCAGCGCGCCGCCTACGACCGCTCCACCGGGTCCGCGCGCGCCGACCGGAGCGCGCCCCGAGGTCTGGCCGCCGCCCCCAACGCCCGCGCCGCACAGGCCGTCGCGTTCGCGTTCACGGCCCTCGGCAAGCCGTACGTCTGGGGCGCCACCGGCCCCGACTCCTTCGACTGCTCCGGCCTCACCCAGGCCGCCTGGCGCGCGGCGGGCGTCTCCCTGCCCCGCACCACCTACTCGCAGATCGACGCGGGCACCCGCGTCTCCCGCTCCGAACTGGCCCCGGGCGACCTGGTGTTCTTCTACTCCGGCATCTCCCACGTCGGCCTCTACATCGGCGGCGGCCAGATGATCCACGCCCCACGCCCGGGAGCCCCGGTCCGGGTCGCGCCGATCAGCGAAATGCCGTTCGCGGGAGCGACCCGGGTGGCCTAGGCTCCGGGTCGCCCGGCCCCCGCGAGAGAGAAGGCCCACCGTGCCGACGGACCGCGACATCCAGCACTACACGCGCACACTGGCCCGGCGCTCCCCCGACCACTACCGCTCGGGCCCCTTCACCGTGCGCCACAACCCGGGCTGGCCACTGAAGTTCGCCAACTACGCCATGCCCGATCAGGACGCGGAACCCACCGCCGAGGACATCGCGGGCCTCGTCGCCGCGATGCGCGGGCGCGACCGGCTGCCCCGCCTGGAGTACCTGCCCGCCTGCGCCCCGGCCGTCGAACCCGCCCTGCTCGCGGCCGGTTTCACCGTGGAGAGCCGTGCCCCGGTCCTCGCCTGCACGCCCGCCACTCTCCTCGCCCCGAAGCCGGTGGACGGCCTGTACGTCTCCGAGCCGGTCACCGACGCGGAGTTCACCGCGGCCGCCGCCGTCCAGCACACCGGGTTCGGCGGCGAGGGCGGCCCCGAAGACGGAGAGATCGCCTGGCTGCGGGCCGCCACGCACGACGGCGGGGTGTCGGCGCTGGCCGTGCTGGACGGGCAGTCCGCCGGGACGGGCTGCTGCTCGCCTCCCGCCGACGGCATCAGCGAACTGACCGGCCTGGCCGTCGCCGTACCGTTCCGCCGCCGCGGTGTCGGTGCCGCGCTGGCCGCCTGGCTGACGTCGAGTGCCTTCGCGCGCGGCTGCCGCACCGTCTGGCTGGAGCCGGGCGACCCGGACGTCGAGCGGATCTACGCGGGCCTCGGCTACCGCCGGATCGGGGAGAAGATCGGCATCTCACTGGCTCCCCCGGCCTGACGGCGCCCCGCTCAGACCAGCCGTCGCGCCGTCGCCCAGCGGGTCAGTTCGTGGCGGTTGGAGAGCTGGAGCTTGCGGAGCACCGCCGAGACGTGGGACTCGACCGTCTTCACCGAGATGAAGAGCTGCTTGGCGATCTCCTTGTACGCGTACCCGCGCGCGATCAGCCGCAGCACCTCCCGCTCGCGCTGGGTCAGCCGGTCCAGGTCCTCGTCGACCGGGGGCGCGTCCGTCGAGGCGAAGGCGTCCAGGACGAAGCCGGCCAGCCGGGGCGAGAACACCGCGTCGCCCTCCTGGACCCGGAAGACCGAGTCGATCAGGTCGCTGCCGGTGATCGTCTTGGTGACGTAGCCGCGGGCGCCGCCCCGGATGACGCCGATGACGTCCTCGGCGGCGTCCGACACGGACAGCGCCAGGAAGCGCACCGGGTCCTGCACCGCGCCCATCATCGGGGCGCACCGGCGCAGCACCTCGACCCCGCCGCCGCCCGGCAAATGGACGTCGAGGAGGACGACCTCGGGTCGGGTCGCCGTGATCACGGTGACCGCCTGGTCGACGTCGGCGGCCTCGCCCACGACCTCGACACCGGTCTCCTCGGTGCGGCCGATCTCGGCCTGGACCCCGGTGCGGAACATCCGGTGGTCGTCGACGAGCACGACCCGGACCCGGCGCTCCGGACCTCCGGTCGCTTCGGTGTTCTCGGTCATTGACCCGCCCTCTCCATCTCCAGCTCGACTTCCGTGCCCCCGTCGGGCACCGAACGCAGCCGCGCCGTACCGCCGTTGCGCTGCATCCGGCCGATGATCGATTCTCGTACGCCCATCCTGTCGTCGGGAACGGCGTCCAGGTCGAAGCCCGGCCCCCGGTCCCGTACGGAGACGAAGACCGTGTTCCCCTCCACCTCCGCGAAGACCTGTACGGCACCGCCCTCGCCACCGTACTTGGCGGCGTTGACCATCGCCTCGCGCGCGGCCTGCATCTGCGCCGTCAGCTTCTCGTCGAGCGGGCAGTCACCGACGACGACGACCTCCAGCGGGACGCCGTGCTTGTCCTCGACCTCGGCGGCGGCGCGCTTGACGGCCTCGGCCAGCGTCTCCGGTTCGTCGGCCTCGTCCTTGCCGGTGCCCTCCGGGTTGTACAGCCAGTTGCGCAACTCCCGCTCCTGGGCGCGGGCGAGCCTGCGGACCTCACCGCCGTCGTCCGCGTTGCGCTGGATCAGGGTGAGGGTGTGCAGGACGGAGTCGTGGACGTGCGCGGCGACCTCGGCGCGCTCCTGGGCGCGGATGCGCATCAGCCGCTCCTCGGAGAGGTCCTGGGTCATCCGCACCAGGTAGGGCCCGGCCAGCAGCGCGATGCCCGTGAGCACGGCGATCGCGGCGGTCAGGACGTTGCCGAGCTGGGCCGCCGAGCCGCGGACCACCATGAAGACGGCGAGGCCGAGGCCGACGAGGGCGACGCCCGCGAGTCCCCGGGCCAGTTGCAGCACCCGGCGGCGGCGGCCGATCTCGATCCAGCGGGCCCGGCGGGCGTTGTCGGCCTGGCGCCACACCAGGACCGAGCCCGCGCCGATGAGCAGGGCGGGCCAGATGTACCGGTCGGCGCCGTTGCCCATGTCGACGCTGCTGACGAAGCTCACGGCACCGATCAGCAGCGCGACCAGGGCGAAGACCTGGCCCTTGTCCGGCTTGCGGAGCCGGCGCCGGCCGTCCGGCGCGGTCTCGAAGACGGACCGGGGGGCGTCGACCCCGCCCACCCCCAGCGGGACCACGATCCAGAACACCGCGTAGAGCAGGGCGCCGAGCCCGTCCGCGAAGAACAGCCCCAGGAACAGGAACCGCACCCAGGCGACCGGCAGCCCCACGTGTCCGCCGAGCCCGCGCGCGACACCTCCGAGCAGCCGGCCGTCGGCGCTGCGGTACAGCTTGCGCGGCGGCGGCTCCTCCAGGTCCGGGGCGGGAGCGCTCGGGGCTCGGGTCGTGGCGGATGGCATGGTCCGATGGTCACACGCGGCGGCCCGTGGCGGCATCAGGGTCCGCCCGGAGACGACCCTGAGACCCGGCGCCCTCCCCCGGTGGCGGCCCGGCCCCCGGCCCCCGCACCCCTGGCCCGCCCCGGATCCGCCCCCGGGAATCCCCGGGCGGAATATCAGGGGCCGGCCAGGGTCGCCCCGTCTCCCGCCGGGGCGTACGGGCCGTCACCATGGAGGCATGACCGTTCCCCAGGACACCGCCCCCGGTGTCGCACCGCATCCCGGGCCCCGGCCCCCGTTGCAGCGCAGCCCCCGGCAGAAGGCCGTGGCCGGGGTGTGCGGCGGGCTGGGCCGGTACTGCGACGTGGACCCGGTGATCTTCCGGATCGTGATCGGTGTCCTCGCGGTCACCGGTGGCATCGGGCTGATCTTCTACGGCTTCGCGTGGCTCCTGCTGCCCCTGGAGGGCGAGGAGGAGAACGAGGCCCGCAAGCTGCTGTCGGGCCGGGTCGAGGGCGCGTCCCTGGTCGCGCTGCTCTTCGCGCTGGTGGGCTGCGGGCTTCTGCTGTCGATGCTGCACAACGGCGGGATGTTCGCCTTCGCGACGATGCTGTCGCTGGCCGTCGTCGGCTTCGCGGTCTGGACCCAGCACCGGGGCACGACGGCGCCCGCCGAGGAGCCGCCGGGCGCGACGGCGCAGCACCGCGGCGGGGCCGCGCAGCCGCCCGCCCACGGGGCACCGGCCGAGGTGAAGGCGCCCCGGGCGCCGCCCGAGGTGAAGGCGCCGCCCACGCCGGGCAGCCCGTCCTGGTGGCGGGACCCGATCGTCAAGGACGGCACGACCGGGCCGGTGGGTCCGGGCTATCTGTGGGGTCCCGCGGACCAGCCGCCGGCCGCCGGGGCCTCGCGTCGGCGCGGGACGACCACGACCGACCTCTTCCTCCCTCCGCGCGGCGCGCCGGAGACCCGGGGGCCCCGTTCGATCGGCGGGCCGGTCTTCCTGCTCGCGCTGGTCGCGGGCGGTCTGGGCACGGGGCTGAGCTGGGACACCCACCCGCTGGGCACGAGTCTGCAGTTCGGGCTCGCCGCCGCCCTCGCGGTGTTCGGCCTCGGTCTGCTGGTCGCCTCGGTCCTCGGACGTACCGGCTTCGGCACGATCACCCTGGCGGTGATCACCGCGGGACTGCTGGCGGGTGCCTCGGTCGTACCGAAGGAGATCGGCACCGACTGGGTCCGCGAGGAGTGGCGGCCGGCCTCGGTGGCCACGGTCGAGCCCCGGTACGAGCTGGGCACCGGGGTGGCGAAGCTCGACCTGTCCGGCCTCGCCGTCCCCGAGGGCGCCACGGTGCGCACCCGGGTCGAGGTCGGGGCGGGTGTCGCCCGTGTCGTCGTACCGAACGGGGTGACGGTGAAGGTGGACGCCGAGGCGGGCCTGGGCGACATCCGGCTGTTCACGCCGGCCCCCGACGGGACGCGGCTGGCCACCGGCCTGCACACCCGGCAGACCTTCGGCCCGCTGGAGGACAGCAAGCCCGCCGGCACGGTCGAACTGGCCCTGGAAGTCGGCATCGGACAGGTGGAGGTCACCCGTGCTACGTCATGAGATCCGGCCGGGCCGCGCGGTGGCGGGCCTCGTCATGCTGGCCCTGGCCGGCGGCTACGCGGCGGACGCGGCGGGGGTCTGGGACGCCCCGTGGACGTTCTTCGTCCCGCTGTTCCTCGGCGGGCTCTGGTGCGCGGCGACGGTGACGTGGGTGAGCTACCGGCTCCGCCGCCGCCGGGACGCGAGGAGGGCGTCGGCGGACAGGAACTCGGCTCCGGCGAGCAGCAGCGGCAGCCAGGCCATGAGGTAGACCAGGTCGTTGCCGTAGTAGTAGGGCGTGGACTGCCAGCTCACCGTCAGCCACAGGGTCAGCGAGATCAGTGCGCCGCCGAGGGCCGCGATCCGGGCCCACAGCCCGGCCAGGGTGCCGAGGCCGACGAGGAGTTCACCGATGGCCAGGGCGTGTCCGAAGCCGTCGGGGCTCTTCAGCCCGAGGTCGACGAGGCCCGGGAACGCGGCGCTGTCGCGGACGGACTCCATCAGCTCGCCGATCGACCCGGGGCCGCTCGCGGACAGGAAAGCGCTGTCGGTCAGCTTGTCGAGCCCCGCGTAGACGAAGGTGACGCCGAGGAAGATCCGCAGGGGCACCAGCGCGTACTGCCGCGCCAGGTCCCGGACACGCCTCGGCTCCCGCAGCCCGTAGGCCCCTGTGCCGTACCCCTGCATCACTGCCCGCCTTCCGTTGGCCTTTCAACAGACCTTACGTACGGGGCGGGCCTCCGCGTACCCGCGGGCTCAGTCCGTGACGTCGATCGCGCAGGGTTCGGTCTCGACGCCCGCCGCCGTGATCACCTGGACGTCCACGACGCCCGGTTCGACCTCGACCGGCACCGGCACGGTCAGCACCGTGTCGGCCGGGTTGGCGAAGCCTCCGGCGACCGGGATCAGCGGGACGTGGACGTGCACCCGGCCGATCCGGACGACGACCCGGGCGAGGCGGTCCGGGCCGCCCGCGCCGGGCGGTACGAACCCGGCGCCCCGGATCTCGATGTCGTCGCCGGTGCGGATCGGGGCGTCCAGGTCTCCGGCCTCCCGGGCCCGGACGACCGACAGGACGACGGGGCGGCCGCCCTCCGCGTACTTCCCGGCGAAGTAGGTCGCCGCGGAGACGGCCACCAGCAGCGCGAGGCCCCACGGCAGGTCGGGCAGTTGCTCGGGGCGGCGGGCGAGGCGGACCGCGGCGAACAGCACGGCCACCGTGCTGACCAGGACGTACTGCACATCGGTGAAGCTGCCGCGCCCGGAGTCGTCGGTGAGCAGGTCGGCGGCCCGTGGCCGGTCGGCCCGCAGCTTCTGGAGCCGCTGGTCCAGGACGCGTACGGTCACCACCCGGCGTACGACGACGGCGACCGCGCACACCAGCGCGAGCACGGTGAGCACCCCGGCCGAGCGGACCAGGTCCAGGCCCTCGATCAGGGCGTCGCGGTCCGTGTGGTCGGAGGCGCCGGCCAGTTGGAGGGCGAGGACCAGGACCGAGAAGACGGCGAGCAGCACCCAGGAGGCGGCGACGGCGCGTGAGGTGGAGAGCCGGTTGTCCTCACCGATCAGCGGGGCGAGCAGCCCGCCGCGGGCCCGGTGCACCTGGGCGGCGCCGGTGAGCAGGGCGGCCGTGATCAGCCCGGCGGCCAGCCCCGCCGTACGGGCGGTGGACCAGCCGGGGCCGATGGCGGTGAAGGACTCGCCCAGGGCGAGGAGGACGACGGCGCCCCAGACGATGACCAGCGTGCGCTGACGGACGGTGTGGAGCCAGGCGTCACCGGCCTCCCGGCCGCGTTCGGCGAGGGTGCGGGCCGACTGGGTCAGCTCGTCGGAGACCCACTGCCGGGAGGCCGAGGCGGACTGGGCGACCCCGGCGGGCAGCCCCTTGCCGGTGGCCAGTTCGTCCCGTCTGGTCAGGAAGGCGGCCACGGCCCGGCGGTGTCCCTCGCGCGCTCCGTGCGGGCAGTCGCCGCACGTGCAGCCGCCCGCGTGCGTGCTCTTCGCCCTCGCCTCGTCCAACGCCACGGAGAACGCCGCCCTTTCCCGCCCTGGTAGAACCAACTCACCTCTGATTTCTGCGAATTGTGCCGTACGGAGCGGGATCCGCCCACATCGGGGCAGCCCGGCGGCAACCCTTGCACACATGTGCGATTGCCAGGGGTGGAATGTCGGGTTCGTCAGGTGCCGAGGACGAGGTAAGCGAGGCCCAGGGTCCCCCGGTAGCCGCCGTAGTAGCCGGTGCGGCGGGCGTCGACGGCGGCGGTCACCTCGGCGTGCGGCGGATGCCCGGGATGGGCCAGCGCCCAGCGCTCGCCCCGGCCGATGTTGGCGGCGGACCCGGCCAGCCGGATCAGCTCCAGCAGCGAGCCGAAGTCCCCCGGCCCGGCCCCCAGCCCCTCCAGCGCGGCGGGTGACGGCTCCCGCTCCCAGAACCCGTCCCCGAACAGCACCCGGCCACCGGGCCGTACGGCGGCCCGCAAGGCCTTCAGGGCCTCCGCAGCGCCCCCGGGCCAGGCGTGCGCGGCGCCGATGGAGACCGCCAGGTCGTAGCCGTCCCGCGCGTAGGCGGCGGCCGGCACCTCGTGGAAGAAGACCCGGTCGGCGAGCCCGCGCTCCTCGGACAGCGGGGTGTTCCAGATCAGGCGGTCGTTGCCCGGGGCGGACATGAGGGCGCGCACGTCGTCGGTGGCCATGGCCCTCACCCCGGCATGCCCGCCCCGCCCCCGGACAGCGAGTTCTACCGGCCCCGGTCGTACAGCTCCGTGAGGTCCGCCTCGACCGGGAACGGTACGTCCAGCTTGAGCTTGTTGTGGTAGATGCCCGTGGGCGTGTACGCCTTGAGTGCCGGGTCGAGTTCGTAGACGTAGACGACGGGCAGGCCGTCGTCATTGGCCTCGACCCGCCAGAAGTGCGCGATCCCGGCGGCGGCGTACTTACGGGGCTTGACGTCACGGTCACGGTCGACGGAATCCGGCGACACGACTTCGACGACCAGCACGACGTCCTCGGGTGCGTACCAGGTCTGGTCTGCTCCGGCGTCGGCCTCCGCACGATAGACCAGCAGATCCGGTTCCGGCCGGTTCCTGGTGTCGAGCCTGACACCCATCTCCCGGTCGACGTCCAGACCGTGCGGCAGATGCCCCAGCAACGCCCTCTCCAGAAGCCACATCACGCGCGTGTGGAACTTCCGCTGCGGACTCATGAAGACGAGACTCCCGTCGATCAGCTCCGTGTGCCCCGGAAGGTCCGGAAGCCGGTCGAGGTCCTCCGCGACCCAGCCCTGGGGCGGGGGCACGGGGTAGCGGTAGGGCTCGATCAGTTCGTCGTCGGGTGCGGCACTCATGATTGCTCCCATGGGGCAGAGTCTCGTCTCCTCGGCCAGCGTACCCAGCACATACGACGGTGCCGCCGCCCAAACGAATGGACGACGGCACCGTCGTTGACCTCGGAGGTCCTCAGGGAGCTGGCGTCACTCCCACTCGATGGTCCCCGGCGGCTTGCTCGTCACGTCGAGCACCACGCGGTTGACCTCGGCGACCTCGTTGGTGATGCGGGTGGAGATCTTCGCCAGCGTCTCGTACGGGAGGCGCGACCAGTCGGCCGTCATCGCGTCCTCGGAGGAGACCGGGCGCAGCACGATCGGGTGGCCGTACGTACGGCCGTCGCCCTGGACACCGACGCTCCGCACGTCCGCGAGCAGGACCACGGGGCACTGCCAGATGTCACGGTCCAGGCCGGCCGCCGTCAGCTCCTCGCGGGCGATGGCGTCGGCCTCGCGCAGCAGGTCGAGCCGCTCCTTGGTGACCTCGCCGACGATACGGATGCCGAGACCAGGGCCGGGGAAGGGCTGGCGCTGGACGATCTCGTCGGGCAGGCCGAGCTCCTGGCCGACCATCCGGACCTCGTCCTTGAACAGCTGGCGCAGCGGCTCCACGAGCTGGAACTCGATGTCCTCGGGGAGGCCGCCCACGTTGTGGTGGGACTTGATGTTGGCGGTGCCGGTGCCGCCGCCGGACTCCACCACGTCGGGGTAGAGGGTGCCCTGGACGAGGAAGGCGACGTCCTCGCCGCCCGCCGCCTCGGCCACGATCTCGGCCTGGGCCTGCTCGAAGACCCGGATGAACTCCCGGCCGATGATCTTCCGCTTCTGCTCCGGGTCGGACACCCCGGCCAGCGCGTCCAGGAAGCGCTTCTCCGCGTCGACGACCTTGAGCTGGACGCCGGTGGCGGCCACGAAGTCCTTCTCCACCTGCTCGGTCTCGCCCTTGCGCATCAGACCGTGGTCGACGTACACGCAGGTGAGCTGGGAGCCGATGGCCTTCTGGACCAGGGCCGCGGCGACCGCGGAGTCCACGCCGCCGGAGAGGCCGCAGATGGCGCGCTTGGTGCCGACCTGCTCGCGGATCAGGGCGATCTGCTCCTCGACGACGTTGCTGGTCGTCCAGACCGGCTCGATACCGGCGCCCCGGTAGAGGAAGTGCTCCAGGACCTGCTGGCCGTAGGTCGAGTGCATGACCTCCGGGTGGTACTGGACGCCGTACAGCCTCTTCTCGTCGTTCTCGAAGGCGGCGACCGGGACGACGTCCGTGGACGCGGTGACGGTGAAGCCCTCGGGGGCGGCGGAGCAGGCGTCGCCGTGCGACATCCACACGGACTGCTCGGCGGGGGTGCCCTCGAAGAGGGTGGAGCCGGACTTGGAGACGGCGAGGGCGGTCCGGCCGTACTCGCGGGCGCCGTTGTCGTCGACCGTGCCGCCGAGGGTGGTGGCCATCAGCTGGAAGCCGTAGCACATGCCGAAGACCGGGACCCCGGCCTCGAACAGCGAACGGTCCAGGCTGGGCGCCCCCTCCGCGTACACCGAGGACGGGCCGCCGGACAGGATGATCGCGCGCGGGTTCTTGGCCAGCATCTCGGCCACCGGCATCGTGGACGGGACGATCTCGCTGTAGACCCGGGCCTCACGGACACGGCGGGCGATGAGCTGGGCGTACTGTGCGCCGAAGTCGACTACGAGAACCACGTCGGTGGTGCTGTCGGGGGCGGCGGGGGGTGCTGCTGGCACTGGGCGGCCTTCCGGCGGTGGAGAGGGGTGTGTCCTCCCGATTCTACCGGCCGCCCGGCTTTCCCCCACCGGGCTCCCCGCCCGTCCCGGCCGGGCCCGGCCCGGCGGGTGGGGCCGGGCTTCCGTCTCACGATCCGGGCCCGGCGTGGCCCCGGTGCCGGGACGGGTCCATACTGTCGCCCATGCGTCAGCACACGACCTTCGTCTTTACCTATGGCACCCGGCCCGCCGGCTGCCATGGTCGTGCTGCTTGAGCAACTGACAAGCACCTCTCCAGGCGCCCCGGGCCGACAGGCCCGGGGCGTCTTGGCGTTGCGGGGCGGTCGGTCCGGGGAGCCGCACCTCACCGGGAGTCACAGATGACCAGCACCGCCACCCCGAAGACGGCCGCCGAGCGGACCGGCGCGCACACCGACGAGGCCGCCTCGCTGATCGGGGACGCCAGGACGCGCATCGACGCCCTGGACGACCGGATCATCGGCCTGGTCCAGGAACGCATGGCGGTCTCCGCCGTGATCCAGGAGGCGAGGATCACCTCCGGCGGCCGTCGGGTGAACCTCTCCCGCGAGATGGACGTCCTCGGCCACTACAGCCAGGCGCTCGGCAAGCCGGGCACCGCGCTGGCCATGACGCTGCTGGAGCTGTGCCGCGGCCGGGTGTGACGCCACCGGGCAGGGCCCCGGCGTGTGGGGCCCGGACGCCCCGGCGCGTACGGCACGCCCCTCGACGCGCGGGACCCGGACCTCCAGCGCGCGGGACCGGCCTCCCGCAGGCCGTGCTCCGGACCTCCCGGCGCGCGGGGCCGGGGCACGGCCTGCGGGACCGCGCTCCGGCGCACCCCGACCGGGAAGGCGTACGGCCGCACCCGCGTTCGGGCCCCTTCTCACCCGTACGGCGCGTGACCGGTCCCCGGCGGCCTCGTTGGTCCGGGTGTCCGTGCCAGCCAGGGGCGGCATCGATGGGAAACCACGCGTGGCTCCGCCGGGGCGTGTGGCGTGCCGCAGGTACGTCGTGGGACCGCGTTCCGGCGCGTGTGGCCGGTCGGCAGGGGACAGCCGCCCGGTCACCCAAGTGCGGCCGGACCCGGGGACGCCCGGGACCGGCCGCCCGCGGAGTGCGCGTGGTGCGGATGTACGCCCGCGTGAGCGGCCTCAGCGATGCGAGGCGCGGCGCCGGGCCGTCACGTACAGGACACCGCCCGCGACGAGGGCTGCGGCAGCCCCTCCGGAGAGCGTCAGGACGACCGTTCCGGTGGAGGCGAGAGCGCCGCCGGTGCCGGAGGAGCCCGCCCCGGATGTGCCCGCGGTGACCGACGAGGACGCGCCACCGGTGGTCCCGGAGGCGGAGCCCGCGGTGTCGGCCCCGGTGGAAACCCCGGTGCCCTGGCCGGTGGAGCCCCCGGCGGAACCGTCGTTCGAGCCGTTCGAGCCTCCGCCCGTGGAGCCCTTCGTACCGCCGGTGTCCCCGGTGCCGGGGCCGCCGTCCCCGTTCAGCACCCAGAGGGCGGTGTTGTTGGCCGGTTCGGGGTCGAAGGGCAGCCCGGGGGCGGACAGCCGGGGGCCGCGGACCCGGACGGTGCCCACGGCGTCCGGGACGGCCTCGGTGATCTTCAGCTCGAACGGCAGCGCGGCCTGGGCCCCGTCCCGCACGGTCATCGAGGAGTCGCAGACGTACCGGGGCGCGCCGAGCTGTTCCGCACGGTGCCCGCCCGTGGCCGTCACGCCCCGGCAGGACGGCGGCTTGGCGGTGACCTCGGCCCCCTCGGGCACGGTGAAGTCCAGCGTGGCGACGGACTCGCCGGAGCGGAGGTGCCCGATCCAGGCCGGGCCGTCGTTGCGGTAGCCGATCCTCGCGGTCACCCTCTCGCCGACGGCGCCCGTGCCCGTACCCCCCAGGGCGACGAAGTCGGCGGTGTTCTCCGTACGGAAGTCGGCCTCCCGCTGGTTGTCGGAAGGGTCGAGGTCCGCGCCGCGGGTGGCGACCGCCGTGGCCTTCCGCAGGGTCAGCTCCGGGCCGGTGCCCCGGCGGAAGGCGGCTCCCGCGCGCTGGGCGGTGAGTGCCGGGCCGTCCTCGGCGACGCCGTAGACGAACGTGTCGTCGTACGCGTGCGGTCCGGCCTTCACGGACAGCGGTACGCCCAGCGTGTAGGTGGCACCGGGTTCGAAGGAGCCCTCCACCGAGCAGAGCGCCGTGGACCAGGCGAAGGCGTCGAACGGCGCCTCGCCCGCCTCGGCGTCGTACACGCAGTTCCCGTAGCGCTCGGGGATCTCCAGGCCGCGCGAGTACCTCAGGGTGAGCAGCACGCCGTCGGCGGCCCGGGTGCCCCGGTTGGAGAAGGTGATCGGGGCGGGCTGGACATCGCCCGGCCGGAGCCGCCGCTCGAAGGGCAGCCGCTTCATCACGAGGTCGGGTCCGCCGACGGTCACCCGCGTGGTGAACGGGGCGAAGACCGCCCCGTCCGCCGAGCCCGTGACCTCGATGGTGCCGGTCGCCCCGTCCGCGCTGCCCTCCGCCGCGGTGAGGGCGAAGTCGGCGACGCCCCCGAGGCCGGGGCGCACGCCGTGGCGGTGGCAGACGGCCGTGGCCCCGTCGGTCTCGCAGTCCGCCCCGCTGTCCCCGGCCGGGGAGAGGACGGCGACGCCCTCGATCCCGCCGAGGTCGAGGGTGTAGGTCACCTCACCCTCGTAGCCGGTGCCCTCCTCGCCCGTGTCCGGGTGGTGGACGGTGATCCCGAGCGAGGACGGGAGCGGCGAGCCCGTCGCCGGATACGGACGCACGGCGGTCTCGGCGGGGCCGCCGAGCGTGAAGACGGGGTCGGCCGCGTGTGCCGGAACGCCCACGGCGAGGGAGCCGGCCGCGAGCAGTCCCGTGACGGCGAGAGCGCCGGTGGTGCGGAGCGGCGCGGTTCTCGGGGACATGCGTGTCATCACGAACCTCGGGGGTCGGCAGGACGGTGCGGCTGCTGTGACTCGGTACGGGTTCGACCGCGGCACCGGCCGAAGAGTTGCACCGGACATGATCACGGATCGGGCACGGTGGCGGGTGGGCGAGGCGCGTGGGGTGCATGGGATGCACGGGCGGATATGCGTCGGGGGCGCGTGAGTGCGTGCGCCCCGGCGCGGATGTGTGGCAGGGGCGTGGTGGGGATGTGGCGGATACGTGGTGGGCGTGTGGCGGGAGTGTGTCGTGTGCCACATAAAGATTCTGTGAGGCCGGAGGCAACCGTTGTCCCGTCCCACCGGTCATGCATGGCGAACACTCCGGCTCGTTCCGTGCCCCACAACGGCAGGCCGTTCACCTTTCGCCGTACCGCAACCCGCGCGGTACCCACGGACCCGCTGAGGCCCAACATGAAGCTTCGCCGCACCATGGCGCTCGCCGCCGCCACCGCCGTCATAGCGCCCGTCGCGCTGCTCTCGGCACCGGCCGCGTACGCCGAGCCGACCACCACGACGACGGAGAGCGCCTCCCCCGGGCCCTCCGACTCCGCGTCCGAGACCGCCGCGCCCGACGAGACGGCGTCGGCCACGCCGGACGACGAGACGTCCGAGACGCCGGGGGACACCGAGGAGACCCAGAAGCCCGAGGACGGGGCCACGACGCCGTCCGAGAGCACCAGCCCGTCCGCCACCCCGTCCGCGACGGTCTCCGCGTCCCCGACGCCGACCGCCACGCCGTCGGAGGACACCGACCCCGGGGACGACGAGATCACCCCGGTGTGCGAGCCGCGCCCGCTGGAGCTGTCCGTCAAGGGCCTCGCCGGCAAGATCGTCCGGGGCAGCGGCTGGCACAAGTTCCGGCTGAACGCCTACAACGACTCCAAGAACACGGTGAACAACGTCCTGTTCTTCGCCGGCGCCTCGACGGACAAGCACGGCGACGACCTGTTCACCACCAAGCAGGTCGAGCTCCAGGCCCTCAACGAGGGAACTTGGGAGGACGTGTCCGACGGCGGTCTGACGGCGGGCATCGTCGGCGCGACCGACACGATCAAGCCGGGCTACGAGGTCGACATCCCGCTGCGCGTCAAGGTGAAGAAGAGCGCCCCGGTGGGTGCGGGCTTCAGCCTCGGCGGCGGGCTCGTCTTCGGCCAGGAGGAGGAGACGCTCCCGTGCTTCACCGACGTCAGCTACAAGTTCCAGATCGTCGAGGCCGGTGACCAGGACGGCGCCGCGCCCCAGGAAGGCGGCAAGATCCCGGTCCCGCCGACGAAGAAGCCGAACGCCGGTACCGCCCAGCTGACGGGCAGCCTGGCCGAGACCGGTTCGTCCTCCTCGACCCCGATGATCGCCCTGGCGGGCGGCGCGGCCGTGGTGCTGGGCGCCGGCGCGATGTTCGTCGTGCGACGCCGCAGGAACGGTGACGCCGCCGCGTAAGGCATGTACCCGGTATCACGGGGGCGGTGACGCCGTGTAAGGCGCGTACCACCGACGTCCGAGGGGCTGCGCCCGGTGAAGGCGCGGCCCCTTCGGCATGCCCGGTCCGGAGGGGTGAACGACGCGTCGGCGCAGGGGTGTTCAGGCGTCCGGGGCCGTCTCCGGCGCGGTCTCCCGGACGGCGCCCCTCGGAGCGGCGGGCTCCCGATCGGCGGCCCTCGCAGTAGCGGGCTTCGGAGTGGCGGGCTTCGGAACGGCGGCCCTCGGGGGCACGGCCGGGATGCCCAGGAACGGCAGCTTCAGCGCCCCGAAGGCCTTCTCCGGCACCGCGGGCGCCTTCGGTGCGACGGCGGTCAGCCGTTCGTAGGTCTCGCCCTGCGCCGGACGGGGGTCCGCCTCACCCTTGTTGGGCCAGAACGACATCGCGCGTTCCGCCTGCGCGGTGATGGTCAGCGACGGGTTGACGCCGAGGTTGGCGGAGACCGCCGAACCGTCGACCACCGAGATGCCCGGGTGCCCGTACACCCGGTGGTACGGGTCGATGACACCGGTCTCCGCGCTCTCCCCGATCGGGCAGCCGCCGAGGAAGTGCGCGGTGAGCGGGGTCCCCATCAGCTCCCCGACGTTCGAGCCGGCGAAGCCGTTGATCTCCTCGGCCAGCAGCGTGGCGGCCTGGGTCGCCTCCGCGATCTGCGTCGGGTTGGGCGTGCCGTGGCCCTGCCGGGCGGTGAGCAGCCCCTTGCCGAGGCCGCCCGGTTTGCGGTACGCCGTCAGCGAGTTGTCGAGCGACTGCATGACGAGCCCGATGATGGTCCGCTCCGACCAGCGCCGGTTGGACAGCGAACGGACCGAGAGCCAGGGGTGCCTGGCCACGTTGCCGAACCAGGCCCGTACCCGGTGTGTCGTGTAAGGGACCTGAAGGATGGTCATGGCGCCCATCGCGTTGGATCCCCTGCCGTACCGCACGGGCTCGATATGGGTGTTCTCGTCGGGGTGGACCGACGAGGTGATGGCCACGCCCCGGGTGAAGTCGGCCTTCCCGACGCCGTGCTTCTTGCGGTAGCGGCGGTCGCTGGTCTGCGCGCCCACCAGGCCCTCGGAGTTGGTCCGGGTCAGCTCGCCGAGCCGTGCCGACAGCCGGGGCAGCAGACCGTGGTCCTTCATGGTGTGCAGCAGGGTCTGCGTGCCGTACGTGCCCGCCGCCACGATCACCTGGCGGGCGCGCAGGACGGTGGGCGTGGCCTTCCGGCGGCGGTGCGTGGGTACGGCCGAGACCCGGTAGCCGCCGTCCGGGTCGTCGGTGACGGCGACGACGGTGGTCATCGGGCGGACGACGGCACCGGCTTTCTGGGCCAGGTACAGGTAGTTCTCGTTCAGGGTGTTCTTCGCCCCGTGGCGGCAGCCCGTCATGCACTCGCCGCACTCGGAACAGGCCCGCCGGGACGGCCCCGCCCCGCCGAAGTAGGGGTCCGCGACCTCCGCGCCGGGCTTCGCGCGCGCGGTGCCGTCGGCGTCCTCGCCGTCGCCGAAGAAGACGCCGACCGGGGCGAGGTGGAAGGTGTCACCCGCCCCCATGGCCTGGGCGGCGGCCTTGAGGTGGACGTCGGCGGGGGTCATGGTCGGGTTGAGCCGGACCCCGAGCATGCGGGTGGCCTGGTCGTAGTACGGGGCCAGCTCGTCCTTCCAGTCGGTGATGCCGGCCCACTGGCGGTCCTCGAAGAAGGGCGCGGGCGGCACGTACAGCGTGTTGGCGTAGTTGAGGGAGCCGCCGCCGACGCCCGCGCCGGCCAGCACCATCACCTTGCCGAGCAGGTGCACCCGCTGGATGCCGAACAGGCCCAGCGCCGGGGCCCACAGGTAGTTCTTGAGGTCCCAGGAGTTCCTGGGGAGGGTCTCGCGGGTGAAGCGGCGGCCTGCCTCCAGGACACCGACGCGGTATCCCTTCTCGCTCAGCCGCAGGGCCGAGACCGCGCCGCCGAAGCCCGATCCGACGACGAGGACGTCGTAGTCGTACGCGGCGTCGTCCGCCGCCGGAACGGCCGGACCGGCCGGTTTCTGGGCAGGGCTGTCCTGGGACATGGCTCTCCTCGGTAAGAAAGGCCGGTGAAGGAAGGCGGAACGGGCGGGGCGGCGGGTCAGCGCAGCCGGAAGGTCTTCATCGCCTGGAGGGCGCGGCTCATGAACGCGGTGTACCGCTCGTCGTCCATCCCGAAGGACGGGGCGAGCGGGATCAGCCGTTGGTGGGCCACGGTCTGGGCCTCGGTGTAGCGCAGGATGCCCTCGGAACCGTGCCGGCGGCCGAGGCCCGAGTCCTTCATGCCGCCCATCGGGGACCGGACGCTGCCGTAGGCGGGGGCATACCCCTCGTTGATGTTGACGGTGCCGGCCCGCAGCCGGGCGGCGACGGCCCGGCCGCGCCGGGCGTCCTTGGTCCAGACGCTGGCGTTGAGGCCGTACGGGGTGGCGTTGGCGCGGGCCACCGCCTCCTCCTCGTCGGTGAAGCGGTAGAGGGAGACGACGGGGCCGAAGGTCTCCTGCGTGCAGACCGCCATCGGCTCCTGGACGTGGTCGAGGATGGTCGGCTCGTAGAAGTGCGGGCCGATGTCGGGGCGGGCGACGCCTCCGGCGACGAGCGTGGCGCCCTTCTCCACGGCCTCGTCGACGTGCCGGACGACGGTCTCCAGCTGCCGCTGCCCGGCGAGGCAGCCCATGTCGGCGCCGTACGCGAGGGACGCGCCGAGGCGCATGGCCCTCGTGCGGGCGGCGAAGCGCTCCACGAAGGCGTCCGCGACCGACGCGTGGACGTACAGCCGCTCGATGGAGATGCAGAGCTGCCCGGCGGAGGAGAAACAGGCGCGGACGGCACCGGCGGCGGCCTTCTCCACGTCGGCGTCGGCGAGGACGAGCATGGGGTTCTTGCCGCCGAGTTCCAGCGAGACGCCGATCAGCCGGGCGGCGGCGCGCTGGGCGACGTCGCGGCCGGTACGGGTGGAGCCGGTGAAGGAGACGTAGTCGGCGCGGGCGACGACCTCGGGACCGACGACGGGGCCGTCCCCGATGACGACCTGGAACACCTCGGCGGGCAGTCCCGCCTCGATCAGCAGTTCACGGGCCCACAGCGCGGTCAGCGCGGTCTCCGTGTCGGGCTTCATCACGACGGCGTTGCCGGAGACGAACGCGGGCAGCGCGTCCCCGACGGAGAGGGCGAGGGGGTAGTTCCAGGGGGTGATCTGGCCGATGACCCCGCGCGGCTGGCGCAGCTCGGTGACCTTCGTCAGGACCGGGACGACGCCGGTGTGGCGCTTGGGACGCAGATACGCGGCGGCCTGCCGCCCGTAGTGCCGGGCGGTGACGGCGACGCCCTGCACCTCCTCGTGCGCGTGCAGACGGGCCTTGCCGGTCTCCAGCTGCACGAGGTCCAGGACCTCGGTCTGGCGTCGCAGGACCAGGTCGTGGAAGCGCAGCAGCACCGCGGCCCGGGTGGCCACGGGGGTCGCGGCCCAGGCGGGCTGGGCGGCGCGGGCGCGCGCGAAGGCGGTCTCCACGTCCTCGGGGGTGGACTCCGGCAGCTCCGCCAGCCTGCCGCCGGTGAACGGGGCGTGGCTCGCCGTACGGCCCGAGCCGACGACTCCGCGGGTCAGCCGCGCGATCACCTCGGGGGTGACCACGTCGGCGGCGGTGCGCGCCCCCGCGGGGGCGGCGGCCACCGGGTTGGTGCCGGCGCGGGCGGCGGAAGCGGCGGCGGTGGTCGAGGGGGCCTGCGAGTCCGTCATGAGGGCGAGAGTATGCCGCGCCGCCCGCTTTGGGTACCCGTGGGTAACAGGTTTTCGCCGTCCCCGCGCGCGCCCTCGACCGCACCCGGCAACCCGGCCAGTGATCACTGGCGACATAACCGCTGATCAGGGGCTCTCTGTCCGTCGCCGGTCGGGATCCGGGCGCGCTCGTGCCCCTGTCGGCCTCGGCGCGGATCTTTTTCTTCCGCCGACCGGAGTCCGCCGCCGTCCCCAGCCCGCGCGCCCCGGGCCGGGCGAGACGCCCCGGCCGCTCCGGCCCGCGGAGGCGTCAGTCGTCCTGTGCCGGGGGCTGCCAGCTGCGGAGCATCGTCTCGAAGAGCTGCCGGGTCTCCGCCCAGTCCTCCTCGGGCCCGGTCATGTACAGCGCGTACTCCGGTCCGCCGGGCTCACCGAAGTACATCTGGTCGATCCCGTGGCGCGGGCCCGGATGGTCCTTGGACTCCGTCCAGGTGAACTCCCAGAGGGAGCCGGGCCGGTCGCGGAAGATGTTCGAGTGCAGCGTCAGCCGCTCGTACGCGGGCAGCCGGGCCGCGAGGTCCTTCTCGATGCCGAGCATGTGCGCGTACGGGGTGTCGAAGTCGGGATCGGGATCGACGCCGATCCGGATCCGGTGCGCCCCGTTGTCCGGGGTGTAGTCGATCTGACCGCCGTCCGTCTGCCGGGTCCAGCCCTCCGGTACGGCGAGGCTGAAGCCCTCGGGGTCCTCGACGCGCTTCCAGCCGTCGGGGATCTCCTTGGCGGCGGGCCGCGCGTCGGAGGACGGCTCCTCGGACGGCCCGGACACCTGCGACTCCTCGGACTCCTCCGACGCCCCGGACGACTCCCCGGACGATCCGGACGGCGTGGAGGTGCCCGGATCGGCGGTGCCCTGTTCCTCCGCGACGACGCCCGGTCCCCCGTCGTGTCCGCCCGTCTTCATCGCGACCAGCCCCGCCGCCCCGCCGAGCAGCGCCGCCACCGCCACGACCAGGGCCGCCGTACGCCACCGCCCCCGGCCGCGCCGGACGGTGGGCACCGGGGTGGCGACGGGCGGGGGCTCCGCCGGCAGAGCGGCCTGCGGGAGCCGGGCCGTGGCCCCCTCCGGTACCGAGAACGCGTGCATCTCCTCGTCGGACAGGCGCTGCGTGGGCACGTGCGCCTGGGCCGCGCGGGGTTTGCGGCCCTCCATCGCGTCCAGCAGCATCCGTTCGGCCTGCGCGGCCGTGGGCCGGTCCTCGGGCTCCTTGCGCAGCAGCGCCGTGATGACGGGCGCCAGGGCGCCGCCCCGGTCCGGGTGCGGCGGCTCCTCGGTGACGACGGCCTGCATGGTGGAGATCGGCGACGTACGCCGGAACGGGGAGCGTCCCTCGACCGCCGTGTAGAGCGTGGCGCCCAGCGACCACAGGTCGGAGGCGGGCCCCGGATCGCCGCCGCGCACCCGCTCCGGCGCCAGGTAGTCGATGGAGCCCACCAGCTCGCCGGTCCGGGTGATGGTGGAGTCGCCCTCGATCGCGGCGATCCCGAAGTCGGTCAGCAGCACCAGCCCGTCCCGGGCCAGCAGGACGTTGCCCGGCTTCACGTCCCGGTGCAGCACGCCCGCGCTGTGCGCGGCCTGGAGGGCGCTGAGCACATGGAGACCGATGCGGGCCGCCTCACGTGGCTCGATCTCGCCGGTCTCCTTCGTCGCGTCGGCGAGCGAGGGCCCGTCGACGTACTGCATGACGATCCAGGGCCGGTGGTCGTACTCGATGACGTCGTGGACCGTGACGACACCGGGGTGGGTGATCCGCGCGGCGGCCCGCGCCTCCTTCTGTGTACGGGCGTGGAGCACGGCCCGGTCCGCCTCGGCCGCGTACAGTCCGGCGGTCAACTCCTTGACGGCGACGGTGCGGTGGAGCACCTCGTCATGGGCGCGCCACACCTTGCCCATACCGCCGCGCCCCAGGACGTCACCGAGCCGGTACCGGCCCGCCAGCACGAGCCCCGACTCCGTACCCTGCGCCTGATCCACGTGTGTCCCCGCCCCATTCCCTCGAACTGCCAGGTTACGGAGGGGAAGCGGTGGCGCGTAACCGCGCATCGCCCACGAGACCGCACTGTGATGCTTGTCGCGTCCGCCGACTCTCCGTCAGGAACTCACACGGTAGGTGGCGACGGCCTGTTGGTAGATGTCGGTCACCTTGTCGCGCTCGTTCTCCGGACCGATGACCTGCACGATGTGGTACCGACCGGACACGATCATGACCAGATTGCGGACGTACACCTCGCGGCCGCCGCCCTCCTGCCAGGTGAACTGCCCTTCGGCCATGCTCTGTTCACCGACGTCGACGCGTCGCACACCCGACGAGCTGGCCCAGCTGGACTCCCGGAAGGGGCGCAACTCCGGTTCCTTGGTGCGCTGGTAGTCCAGCGGGTCGGCGCCGTTGGCCTTGACGGAGTCCCGGCCGGGCACGATCAGCACACTGAATCCGTCGCTTCCGTACACGATCTGACGCTGTGTGTTGGCCGGGCTGCGCTGGAAGTCCTTCGGCACGCCGACCTCGAAGCCCTCCGCGTCCTTGCGCAGTGCGTAACCGGGGGCGACGGCGGCGGCGGAGCGGCTGGTCTGCGGCTGCTGCGATCCGCCGCCGGGCGAGGCGGACGCCTTGTCCGAGGCCCCGGCCGAGGGGCTCTTCCCCGGGGCGGGAGCGGCGGACCCGGCGGGCCGGCCCTGGGAGGCGTTGTCCGTGTCGGTGTCCGTGCCGGGCATGAACAGCACGGCGTAGGCCACGGCGGCGGCCATCAGCAGCAGGATCAGCACGAGGAGCAGCCGCCCCAGCCGTCGCGGCGCCTTCCCGCCGGGCGGAGGCTGGCGCAGCACCTTGGGGCCCTTGGGCTCCCTCAGCTCCTTGGGCTCCCTGAGCTCCTTCGGTTCCCTCAGCTCCTTGGGCTCTTTGGGCCCCCGGGGCACACGCGGCGGCTTCTCGTACCTGGGGCGCGACGGCTCGGTGCGCTGCCGCTTGCCCTGGCGGTGGCGGCCCTGAGCGGCGCCACGGCCCCAGCGCCTGCGGACCAGTTCGCCCCGCCGCCGCACGATGGGCAGCCGGTCGGTGTCCGTGGGCGGCAGGGTGACGACGTCGGCGCCCGCCTCCGGTTCGGGGGCGGAGCGTACGAGGGAGCGCAGCCATCCGCGCAGCTCCTCGAAGTCGGGGCGCTCGGTGGGGTCCTGACGCAGCAGCGACTCGACGACCGGGCGCAGCGGGCCGCACTCCTCGGCGAAGGCGGGCGGCTCGCCACAGACCATCTGGACGAGCTCGGCGGCGTTCTCCTCCGGGTAGGGCGCGTGGCCCTGGACGGCACGGTAGAGCAGGGCGCCGAGCGCCCACAGGTCGGTGGAGGGGCCGATGGGCGGGGCCAGCTGCCAGTTGTCGTGGACCGGTCCCGCCTGTTCGGGCGCCCACCGCTCGGTGACGGCGCCGACGACCGCGATACGGGCCTGCCGGGCGCGTTCGGCGGCGAGCGGTGTGGCGGGGCCCCGGTAGACGGAGGTGTCGCCGCCACTGCCCGCGACGACCTCGTCCCAGCCGCCGGTGGAGGCGCGGGCGCCCACGGGTTGCGGCAAGCGGTCGGTGCGGTCGTCGGGGCGGTGGTCGGTGTCGTGGGCGCCCCAGTCGCTCCGGCCGTCGTTCCAGTCGCCCGGGCGGCCGTCCCGGCCGTCGTCCCAGTCGCTCCGGCCGTCGTTCCAGTCGCTCCGGTCGTCGGGGCGGTCGGTCCCGTGCCGGGATTCGGCCCACGGCTCGTCCCGGCCGAAGCCGCCGCCGGAACCGCCCGCGGGGACCGGGCGGCCGTCGCCGGGGCCGTCGTCCCAGGTACCGGCGAGATGCACCCGGCGGCCGGGGGGCAGGATGCCGTCGTCGCCGTCGTCGTCCTCGTCGTCACCCTCGTCGTCGTAGACGTCGTCGTCGGCGAACGGCCCCTGGTACGGCGCGTCCACCGGCCGTCCCCAGGTCCCGCTCAGCCGGGGCCGCCCCGGACCACCGGGCCCGGCCGGTGCGGGGCCCGCTCCGGGCTCGCCGCCGCCGTCCCCGGCAGGACCGGACGACGCTCCCCCGGGGCCGCTGCCGGGCCGGGCGCCGCCAGGGCCGGTGGCGGGCCGGTCGGATGCGCGTGAGCCGGACACGGGCGGGCCCTGGATCGGCGGGCCGGACACGGGCCGGTCCGGGGTCGGCGGGCCGAGGACGGGCCTGATGGCGTCGGACGCGCCGGTACCGGCGCCCTGAGCGTCGGCGGGCCCCGGTATGCGTCCGGGCCCGCCGGGGTCGCCCGGCCGCAGCGCGGGCTCCCCGCCCCCGGCCCCGCCGTCCTGCCACGCCTCTCCGGTGGAGACGGAGACACCGCCCGGTCCGGAGGGACCCCCGCTGCCCATGGCCCCGGAGGGAGCCCCGGAGCCCGCGTCCCCAGCACCGGCACCGGCATCGGCACCGACCCCGGCGGAACCGCCGGGGCCCGCACCGGACGCCGCCGGACCGGTGGTGGGGCCGTCCTGCCGCTGGTTGTCCTGGGCGCGGACCGCCGCGCGGGCCCCGGCCCGGTAGGCGGCGATGGCCCCGGCACGGGCGGCCCGCAACTGAGCGGCGCTGCCCGCGCCCGGCTCCGCGACGGGAACGGGAACGGCGGGGTGGGCCGGGCGCGGGACGAGCTCCTGGCGCTCCGGCACGGCGGCTTCGAGCGACGGCGCCGACTCGATCTCCAGGTGGCCCCGCGCGGCCGGCACCCCGGCGGACGACGGCGGGTCGGAAGCCTCCAGCTCAGGCGTCGCGGCCGGGGACGAGAACCCTTCGTACGGCCCGGTCGGGCCGGACTCGACCGCCGGCGGCCCGTAACCGTCCTCGTCCTCCGGTCGCGGCACGGGAACGTACCCGCACAGCGCCTCCTCGGCGGCCCCCGCCGCCAGACCGGTCAGCACCACCCGGCCGTCGTCGCAGACCAGCACCGTGCGGACGGTGATGTTGCGGTGCGTCCAGCCGTGCGCGTGCAGCACCCGCAGGGCGGTGAGCACGTCCGAGCCGATCTCGGCGGCCCGGAACGGATTGAGCGGGCGCTCCGCGAGGAGCGCGGCGAGCGGCCGGGCCGCGACCAGTTCGCTCACTATCCAGAGCGATCCCGCCTCCGCGAACACGTCGAAGACCTGGTCGAGGCGCGGGTGGTCCGGCACCTGGGCGGCCGCCTGCGCGGCCTCGATCGCCCGCCGGACGGCGGGATCGGTGGACCCGCGCACGGCCCGTCCGGTGGCCCGCCGCGCCGCCGACGGCATGCCGTCGGCGTCCAGGACCTCCGCGTCCACCACCTCCGGCAGCGGCACCTGGCGGACCAGCACCTCCTGCCCGCTGTAGGTGTCGAACGCCCGGGTCTCCACCAGTTCGTACGCATCGGACGGGGGCAGCGGCAGGCGGTAGCGGTCGGCAAGAACCCGACCCGCGTAGTCGTCCACGAGGCCTCCCCAGAGCGCACGATCTCCCGGTCACGGAGACCGCATCAATCCGTCAATTGCGGTCACTTGCTGTGCAATTGACCCATGATCCCGGATGCGTACGGTCCATGGCCTCTCACGATACGTGGCAAGTCGTCGCCGCGCGGCCGGGTCGGCCAACACAGCCGTTCCGCCCTCACCTCCGGCCCGCCCGCGGCCGGCCGGTCGTCGGCCGGCCGGTCGTCGGCCGGTGGGTCGTCGGCCGGTGGGTCGTGGCCGGGCCGTCAGCGTCTGACCGTCAGTCGGCCGGCTTGAACGTGGCGAAGGCCGTCTCGCGCAGCTTGGTGCACTCCGCGCCGTCCCACTCGCTCTCCTCGCAGCTGATCATGATGGAGTAGCCGTGCGTGGCGTCCACCTTGAAGCCCCGGTTGAGCACCCGGATCCGCAGGCCCTTCTGGGTACGGACGAACTCCCAGTCGGCGACGGTCGGATAGCCGTTGAACTCCGTCTTGCGGATGCCCAGGTGCTTGTACCCGCTGCTGCTCCCGGCGACGGCTCCCCGCAGGCCGCGCCACGCCGCCGCGGCGTCGTTGCCGGGCGAGGAGTTGTAGTCGACCTGGACGCGGGGGAAGCCGCCGTCGACGTTGTAGATGCCGCCGGAGTTGGAGCCCGCCGTGCCGTTGCGCTCGAAGCCCTCGGGCATCGCCATGGTGAAGTGGAACTGGCTGTCGGAGACCTTCTTGTACCCGTCCGGCACGGCGTCCGCGGCCGGGGGGTCGTCCTGTGGGGAGGACGGTGACGCGTCGTCGGCCGCCTCGCCGGTCTGCTGCCCCTGGCCGTCCTCCTGGCCTTCCTTGGCACCGCCCTTGTCCGTGTCGCCTCCGGTGCCCGCCCCGTCGCCCTTGCCGGAGTCGCCGCCGGCGGCCGTCGCCCCGGCCGACGCGGTGGTGTCGCCCTTGGCCGAACCGCCCGCCCCTTTGTCCTCGTCGTCGCCGCCGAGGGTGAGCGCGAGGACCGTACCCAGCACCGCGAGCACGACGACGCCCGCGATGATCGCCAGGGTGCGGCGCGGCACGACGTCCGTGATCGAGGCACGGGTGGAGGCGGGAGCTCCGCCCGCACGGCCCGGTGACGCGCCCGGACCGGAGACCGAGGCGGTGGCAGCCGGGGACTTGGCGTTCCTGGCGGACCGGAGCGCGCCGCGCAGCCGCTCCCGGGTGCTCTCCCCCGTCCCGGAACCGGAACCCGAACCGGAACCGGAACCCGAACCCGAACCCGTACTCGCGCCGGGAACCTGACCGCTGCCGGACCGGCCACGGGCCCCGGGTCCGGAGACCGTGGCCGGGCCGTACCCGGGGACCGCACCGGTGGCGGCACCGCCCGGACCCGTGCCGGGCCGGGAACCGGCGGCACCGCCCGAGGCCGGGCCGGACATCGCCCCGGTGCCCGCACCGGCCGCCGGGCCGCTCGCGAACCCCGCCGCGGCGGCCCCCGCGGCGGCCGCGCCCGCCGCCTTCTTGCGTCCCGGGCCCTTCGGTCCCTTGTCCCCGCTCTTCGGACCGGTCGGGGGCAGCGCCATGATCTGCGTGGCGTCGGCCGGGGGCGCGTCGGGCGTCTCCGGCGCGTTGATCACCGCGTTGAGCAGCACCCGCGCCCCGGCGTCGTCCAACCGCTGCTCGGGGTCCCGGGTCAGCAGTCCGTAGATGACCTCCGTCAGCGGACCGGCGTTCTTCGGCGGGTCCACCGGTTCCGTCATCACGGCCGTCAGCGTGGCGATGGCCGAGCCCTTGTCGTACGGCGGGCAGCCCTCGACGCTCGCGTACAGCAGGCCGCCGAGGGACCACAGGTCGGCCGGCGGACCCGGCTTGTGGCCACGGGCGCGCTCCGGCGAGATGTACGAGGGGGCGCCGACCAGCATGCCCGTCGAGGTCACGGAGGGGTCGCCCTCGACCTGGGCGATGCCGAAGTCCGTGAGGACGACCCGGCCGTCCTCGGCGATCAGCACGTTGGACGGCTTGACGTCACGGTGCAGGATGCCCTCGCGGTGCGCCGAGCGCAGCACGTCGAGGATGGCCAGTCCGACCTCCGCCGCGCGCCTCGGCGTCAGCGTCCCGTCCTCACGGATCGCCTCCGCCAGCGACTTGCCCTCGACCAACTCCATGACGATCCACGGCCGGTCGTCCTCGTCGACGACGTCGTACACCGTCACCGCGCTGGTGTTGCGGATCCTCGCGATCGCCTTCGCCTCACGCAGGGTGCGCGTGATCAGCCGGCGCTTCTCGTCCTCGTCGATGGCCGAGGGGAACCGCAGTTCCTTGACCGCGACCGTACGGCCCAAGGTCTCGTCGGCAGCACGCCAGACCGTGCCCATGCCGCCCCGGCCGAGCACCTCCCCGAGCCGGTACCGCCCCGCGAGAAGACGCCCTTCCTTGTCCCCTTGGGGCTCCCGTGCCTGCTCCGCCTCCGACATGCGTCCCCTCTGCTATCAACCCGCCCTGGCAGAGCGTTTATTGTCCCTCACCCCAGGACCGGTCATGGTCCCGGGTCCGGGGTCGGCCACGACGCGGCCGGCGGAGGGAGCCCCGGCCGTGCCGGTACCCCGGGCTCTGCCCGCCGCCCCGCCGGAGCCGGCTCGCGCTCGCGCCGACGACCGCGAGACCGCCCGGCGAACCACACCGCACCCCCGCATCGTCCTACCTCCACCGGCCCGCCGTCGAGGGGCAGGCTCCCGCGGCCGTGCTTCCGGCCGGTGACCCGTGACTCCGCACCTTACGAGACCGACCGGGCGGCCGGTACCGGCATCTCACCCGCCGACGGCTTCCGCGCGGGCCGCCGCACCGAGACGCTCACCACCACCCGGTCCTCCCACGCGCCGGTGAGGGCGAGTTGAAGCTGACGGACACCGCCGGACCGCGGCCGCCGGGCCTGATACGGGCTCAGGGGCCCCCGGGAACCGGGCGACCACGGCCCCTGACGCCCCGGAAGCCGAACCCGGACCCGGACCGGAACCGGAAAGCGAATCCGGACCGGAACCCAGGTCCGGACCGCAACCCAAGTCCGGACCGGAACCCGGAACCCAGAAGCCGCGACCCGGACCGGAAGCCGAACCCAGAAGCCGGAACCCGCAAGCCGAAACGGCCCCGGCCCCCGCCGGGGCCCCGCCCCGCCCTCCGCGATGTGGGGGGCCGGGAACCCGCCCGCCCCGCCCCTACAGGGACGCGATGTCCGGCGCCCCCAGCCGTGCCGCGTCCGCCGTCAGGTCGTCGGGCTGCCGCTGCGACTCCCGCTCCGCCTCGACCCGCTTGCGGTAGTGCTCCACCTCCCGTTCCACCTGGCTGGTGTCCCAGCCCAGCACCGGCGCCATCAGGTCCGCGCACTCACGGGCGCAGCGGGTGCCCCGGTCGAAGGTCTCGATGGAGATCCGGGTGCGCCGGGTCAGGACGTCGTCGAGGTGGCGGGCGCCCTCGTGCGAGGCGGCGTAGACGATCTCCGCCCGCAGGTAGTCCTCCGCGCCGGCCAGCGGCTCTCCGAGCCGTGCGTCGCCCTCGATCAGGCCCAGGAGCTCCTCGGTCATCGAGCCGTACCGGTTGAGCAGGTGCTCCACCCGGACGACGTGCAGCCCCGCGCGGGCGGCGATCCGCGCACGGGCGTTCCACAGGGCGCGGTACCCCTCGGCGCCGAGCAGGGGGACCTCCTCCGTGACGCACTGGGCGACCCGCTGGTCCAGCCCGTGCACCGCCTCGTCCACCGCGTCCTTCGCCATCACCCGGTACGTCGTGTACTTGCCGCCCGCCACGACGACGAGTCCGGGCACCGGGTGGGCCACCGTGTGCTCCCGTGAGAGCTTGCTGGTCGCGTCCGACTCACCGGCCAGCAGCGGACGCAGCCCCGCGTAGACGCCCTCGACGTCGTCCCGGCCCAGGGGGACGTTGAGCACCGAGTTCACGTGTTCGAGCAGGTAGTCGATGTCGGCGCTGGAGGCGGCCGGATGCGCCTTGTCCAGGTCCCAGTCGGTGTCGGTGGTGCCGATGATCCAGTGCCGCCCCCACGGGATCACGAAGAGGACGGACTTCTCGGTGCGCAGGATCAGCCCGGTCGTGGAGTGGATGCGGTCCTTCGGCACGACGAGGTGGATGCCCTTGGAGGCCCGGACGTGGAACTGCCCGCGCTCACCGATGAGTGCCTGGGTGTCGTCCGTCCACACCCCCGTCGCGTTGACCACCTGCTTGGCCCGGACCTCGTACTCGCCGCCGCCCTCGACGTCCCGCACCCGGACGCCGACGACCCGCTCGCCCTCCCGCAGGAACGCGGTCACCCGGGCCCGGTTCGCCACGTGCGCGCCGTACCCGGCGGCGGTGCGCACCAGGGTCGCCACATAGCGGGCGTCGTCCATCTGGGCGTCGTAGTACTGGAGGGCGCCGACCAGGGCGTCCTTGCGCAGCGCCGGTGCCACGCGCAGCGCGTGGCGGCGCGAGAGGTGCCGGTGCACGGGCAGTCCGCGGCCGTGGCCCGAGGACACCGACATCGCGTCGTACAGCGCGACGCCCGAGCCCGCGTACAGCCGCTCCCACCCCTTGTGCCGCAAGGGGTAGAGGAACGGCACGGGCTTCACCAGGTGCGGGGCCAGCCGCTCCAGGAGCAGCCCGCGCTCCTTCAGCGCCTCCCGTACGAGCGCGAAGTCCAGCATCTCCAGATAGCGCAGCCCTCCGTGGATCAGCTTGCTCGATCTGCTGGACGTCCCCGACGCCCAGTCCCGCGCCTCCACGAGGCCGGTCGAGAGCCCTCTGGTGGCGGCGTCCAGCGCGGTCCCGGCGCCGACCACGCCCGCCCCCACGACCAGCACGTCCAGTTCGCGCTCGGCCATCGCGGCCAGCGCCTCGGCGCGCTCCGCGGGTCCCAGTGTCGCTGTCCTCACTGCTGCCTCCCGGTACTCCCGGTACTCCGGTCATCTGGGTGCTTGCGGCGTGGGGGCGGGACCGGCTCCGCGCCGGACGACCGCACCCACCCCTCGATTCTGTCCGCGCTCCGCGACTTCAGCCACCGCCTGTGGACAACACCCGGCCGACGAGACCCGATGAATGCGACATATAGGTCATATATACGCCTAGTCTGACATTGCACTGTCCACAGCAGTTGCGCTTTCTGCCTCTTGGTCTTAAAGGCCTTTCGTCTGGATCAGGCGCTAGGGAAGGACGGCCCTCCACCATGCCCGCAGACCTCGCTGTCATCGGACTCGGCCACCTCGGCCTGCCCCTCGCCCAGGCGGCCGTCGCCGCCGGGATCCAGACGGTCGGGTACGACACCGACCCCCGGCCGCACGCCGAGTTGTCCGCCGGCCGTACTCCGGTCGAGGGATCCCTCAGCGCCTCCGAGATCCGCCGGATGCTCTCGGGGGGCTTCCGGCCCACCGCGGACCCCGCCGAACTCGGCCGGGTACGCACCGCCGTGATCTGCGCCCCCACCCCGCTCGGCCCCGACCGCACCCTGGACCTCGGCGCCGTCACCGACGCGACCCGCGCCCTGGCGGCCCGGCTGCGCCCGCACACCACCGTCCTGGTGGAGTCGGCCGTCCCGCCCGGCACCACCGAGAACGTCGTGCGCCCGCTCCTGGAGGAGGGCTCGGGCCTGCGCGCCGGACGCGACTTCCACCTCGCCCACTCCCCCGGCCGCCTCGACCCCGGCAACCGCGCCCACACCCTCGCCCACACGCCCAAGGTCATCGGCGGCCTCACCCCCGCCTGCACCGAGTCCGCCGCCGCCTTCTACGGACGGCTCACGGACAAGGTCGTCCGGGCCAGGGGGCCGCGCGAGGCCGAGATGACGAAGGTCCTCGAAACCAACTTCCGGCACGTCAACATCGCCCTGGTCAACGAGATGGCGGTGCTCTGCCACGACCTCGGGGTGGACCTCTGGGACGTCATCAGGTGCGCCGAGACCAAGCCGTTCGGCTTCCAGCCCTTCCGCCCCGGGCCGGGGGTCGGGGGCCACGGCGTCCCGCTGGACCCCGGCTACTTCCCGTACAGCGGCCGCACCCCCGGCCACCCGCTGCGCATGGTCTCGCTGGCCAAGGAGATCAACGACCGGATGCCGAGCTATGTGATCCAGCGCTGCGCGACCCTGCTCAACGAGCACGGCAAGTCCGTCCGGGGCGCCCGGGTGCTGCTGCTCGGCGTCACCTACAAGCCGGACCTCGCCGACCAGGAGGCCTCCCCCGCCCGCGAGATCGCGAGCCGCCTCATGGACATGGGCGCCCAGATCGGCTACCACGACCCCCTCGTCCTGGACTGGCGGGTGCGCGACCTGCCCGTCCCGCGCGCCGACTCGCTCTACGAGGCGGCGGCCGGCGCGGACCTGACGGTCCTCCTCCAGCACCACCGCACCTACGACCTCCAGGGCCTGGCCGTGAAGGCCCAACTCCTCCTGGACACAAGGGGAGCGACCCCGGCGGGCGCCGCGCACCGGCTCTAGAGCCCAGGTCCCCCAAGGGATTCCCGCTGCCCGGTGTCGGTGCGGCCTGCTAGCCTGCGGCGTCACTCGTCGCACAGCAGTGCGCATCCGTCACAGGGGGAAGAACACCATGAGCCAGCCCGTGCAGCCGCCGAACCCGCCCCAGCAGCCCTACGGCGGCGGGCAGCCCACCGACGGCAACCCCTACGCGCAGCAGCCGGGCAGCCCGAACCCGCCGCAGCCCGGGGCCCCGTACCCGCCGCACCCCGCCGCGCCGACCGGCAATCCGTTCGGGCAGCAGGGCGCGCAGCCCGGCCAGTTCGGCGGCGGCGCCCCGTTCCAGCCCGCCCCGCCGGCCCGCGGCAACATCGGCCTCGGTGTGCTGGCCGCCCTCGGCGCCGCGATCGTCGCCGCGATCCTCTACGGGGTGATCGCCGGGTCCATCGAGCGCGAGATCGGGTACGCGGCCGTCGGCGTCGGCTTCCTGGTCGGCTTCGTCGGGAGCAAGGTCGGCGGCTCCAACCCGGCCGTCATCGGCGCGGGAGTCGTCTTCTCCCTGGTGGCCGTCTTCTTCGGCCAGCTCATCGGCATGTCGATGATCGTCGCCGACGCCCTGCACGTCAGCTTCTCCGAGATCTTCTTCGACCGCTTCGGTGCCCTGCTGGACGTCTGGAAGGAAGAGGCCGACTTCATGACGTACCTCTTCCTGCTCCTGGGCCCGGTCGCCGCCTTCGGTGGCGCCAGGAAGGCCGTCGGCTGAGGCGCGCCCGTACACGCCGGGGCCCGGACCGCGCATCGCGGTCCGGGCCCCGGCGTATGAGGAGGTCCAGGTCAGCGGCGGTGCTGCGAGTCCGCCACCGTCACCTCGACGCGCTGGAACTCCTTGAGGTCGCTGTACCCGGTGGTGGCCATCGCGCGGCGCAGGGCGCCGAAGATGTTCATCGAACCGTCGGGGTTGCGCGACGGCCCGGTCAGGACCTCCTCCGTGGTGCCCACGGACCCGAGGTCGACCAGCTTGCCCCGCGGCACGTCCTCGTGGACGGCCTCCATGCCCCAGTGCCGGCCACGGCCGGGCGCGTCCGCCGCGCGGGCCAGCGGGGAGCCCATCATCACGGCGTCCGCACCGCAGGCGACGGCCTTCGGGATGTCTCCCGACCAGCCGACGCCACCGTCCGCGATGACGTGCACGTACCGGCCGCCGGACTCGTCCATGTAGTCGCGGCGGGCCCCGGCCACATCGGCGACCGCGGTCGCCATGGGCACCTGGATGCCGAAGACGTTGCGCGTGGTGTGCGCCGCGCCCCCGCCGAAGCCGACCAGGACTCCGGCGGCGCCGGTCCGCATCAGGTGCAGGGCCGCGGTGTACGTGGCGCAGCCGCCGACGATCACCGGGACGTCCAGCTCGTAGATGAACTGCTTCAGGTTGAGCGGCTCGGCCGCGCCCGAGACGTGCTCGGCGGAGACCGTCGTACCGCGGATGACGAAGATGTCCACACCGGCGTCCACGACGGCCTTGGAGAACTGCGCGGTGCGCTGCGGCGAGAGCGCGGCGGCGGTGACGACACCGGAGTCGCGCACCTCCTTGATGCGCTGCCCGATCAGCTCTTCCTGGATGGGCGCCGAGTAGATCTCCTGGAGCCGGCTGGTCGCGCTCTCGACCGGCATCTCGGCGATCTCGTCGAGCAGCGGCTGCGGGTCGGCGTGCCGCGTCCACAGCCCTTCGAGGTTGAGGACTCCGAGGCCGCCCAGCTCCCCTATGCGGATCGCGGTCTGCGGCGAGACCACCGAGTCCATGGGGGCCGCCAGGAACGGCAGCTCGAAACGGTAGGCGTCGATCTGCCAGGCGATCGAGACCTCCTTCGGGTCACGGGTACGCCGGCTCGGTACGACGGCGATGTCGTCGAACGCGTACGCCCTGCGGCCGCGCTTGCCGCGCCCGATCTCGATCTCAGTCACGATGGTGTGGCCTTTCCCTCTACGTCTGCGCTGTCCAGTATCCCCGACGCACGCGTGAGGGGCGGTCCCGGGAACCCCGGCCCGCCCCTCACCTGTGCTGACGCGTTACTTCCTGCTGTAGTTCGGCGCCTCGACCGTCATCTGGATGTCGTGCGGGTGGCTCTCCTTGAGCCCCGCCGAGGTGATCCGCACGAAGCGGCCCTTGCTCTCCATCTCGTCGACGGAGGCGGCACCGACGTACCCCATGGTCTGGCGGAGGCCGCCGACCAGCTGGTGCAGGACGTTGGCCAGCGGGCCGCGGTAGGGCACCTGCCCCTCGATGCCCTCGGGGACGAGCTTGTCGTCCGAGGACACCTCGGCCTGGAAGTAACGGTCCTTGGAGTACGACCGCCCCTGGCCGCGGGACTGCATGGCGCCCAGCGAGCCCATGCCCCGGTACGACTTGAACTGCTTGCCGTTGATGAAGAGCAGCTCGCCCGGGGACTCCTCGCAGCCCGCGAGAAGGCTGCCCAGCATCACGCTGTCCGCGCCGGCGGCCAGCGCCTTGCCGATGTCGCCGGAGTACTGAAGGCCTCCGTCGCCGATCACGGGGACACCCGCCTCACGCGCGGCGAGCGCGGCCTCGTAGATCGCGGTGACCTGCGGGACGCCGATACCGGCGACCACACGGGTGGTGCAGATCGAACCGGGGCCGACGCCGACCTTCACGCCGTCGACACCGGCGTCGATCAGCGCCTGGGCACCGTCGCGGGTGGCGACGTTGCCGCCGATGACGTCGACGCCGACGCTCGACTTGATCTTCGCCATCCAGTCGAGGGCGTTGCTGTTGTGTCCGTGCGAGGTGTCGACGATCAGGAAGTCGACCCCGGCGGAGGCGAGCGCCTGCGCACGGTCCAGCGCCTCGGGGCTGGCGCCGACGGCCGCGCCGACCAGCAGACGGCCTTCGGCGTCCTTGGCGGCGTTCGGGTACTGCTCGGCCTTCTTGAAGTCCTTGACCGTGATGAGGCCCTTGAGGATGCCGGCCTCGTCGACCAGCGGCAGCTTCTCGATCTTGTGACGGCGCAGCAGCTCCATGGCGTCCACGCCGGAGATCCCGACCCGCCCGGTGACGAGCGGCATCGGCGTCATGACCTCGCGCACCTGGCGCCCCCGGTCCGACTCGAAGGCCATGTCACGGTTGGTCACGATGCCCAGGAGCTTCCCCGCGGGGTCGGTGACCGGCACCCCGCTGATGCGGAACTTCGCGCAGAGCGCGTCCGCCTCGCCGAGCGTGGCGTCGGGGTGCACGGTGATCGGGTCGGTGACCATCCCCGACTCGGACCGCTTCACCAGGTCGACCTGGTTCACCTGGTCCTCGACCGAGAGGTTGCGGTGCAGGACACCGACCCCGCCCTGACGGGCCATGGCGATCGCCATCCGGGCCTCGGTCACCTTGTCCATGGCGGCCGACAGCAGAGGGATGTTCACCCGCACGTTGCGCGAGATGAGGGACGAGGTGTCGACCGCGTTGGGCAGGACCTCCGACGCGCCCGGCAGCAGCAGCACGTCGTCGTACGTCAGCCCGAGCCTCGCGAATTTCTCGGGCACTCCGTCGACGTTTGCAGTCATGACACCTTCCCCAAATGGCCTTGATCGGTGCGGATGTCCATGCTAACGGGCTCGCGGGCCGTCTCATTCCACGATCAAGATCACCTGGTACTTCCGTGCGATCCCACCATGCCCCGGGCAAGCCGGGCCGGGGTCCTCGCGTGGGCAGGGTGACGAAGCTCCCACCGGTCCGGCCCGCGGACCGCCGGGCCGCCCTACTGCCCCGCGAGGGCCCGCAGTCTGCTCAACGCGCGGTGCTGGGCGACCCGGACCGCGCCCGGCGACATCCCCAGCATCTGTCCGGTCTCCTCGGCGGTCAGCCCGACCGCGACCCGCAGGACCAGCAACTCGCGCTGGTTCTCAGGGAGGTTGGCGAGGAGCTTCTTCGCCCAGGCCGCGTCGCTGCTGAGGAGCGCGCGCTCCTCAGGGCCGAGCGAGTCGTCGGGCCGCTCGGGCATCTCGTCGGAGGGCACGGCCGTCGACCCGGGATGGCGCATCGCGGCGCGCTGGAGGTCGGCGACCTTGTGGCCGGCGATGGCGAAGACGAAGGCCTCGAAGGGCCGTCCGGTGTCCTTGTAGCGAGGCAGCGCCATCAGCACCGCGACGCAGACCTCCTGCGCCAGGTCCTCCACGAAGTGACGGGCGTCACCGGGCAGCCGGCTCAGCCGGGTCCGGCAGTAGCGCAGGGCAAGGGGGTGGACGTGAGCCAGCAGGTCATGGGTGGCCTGCGCGTCACCGTCGACGGCACGGTGCACCAGAGCACCGATCACCGTCGTCCCGTCGTCGCGCATCGGACCATGGTGCCTTGAGGCCGTCTGATCCGTGGCATCGCGTCCCGAGTTGTGCACCGAAGCGTTATGAGCGGGTGCGCCGGATGTCATGTCCTGCGCCCTCCCCTTCCGCTCGACCGAATCGTTCCCGAGGAACTCCACACCTCAAGGATGCGGCATCGGCCGGGAAGCGTCACATACCACTGGCGGGGTCGGTACGGCGGCGGGGCCGGCGCCATCGGAATCCCGTCCGCCGGATGCGGACGGGACCGTACGGCAGCCGGGCCGCCGCGGTGGTCAGCGGACCAGGCCCCAGCGGAAGCCGAGCGCCACGGCGTGCGCGCGGTCCGAGGCCCCCAGCTTCTTGAACAGGCGCCTGGCGTGCGTCTTCACCGTGTCCTCCGAGAGGAAGAGCTCACGTCCGATCTCCGCGTTGGAACGGCCGTGGCTCATCCCTTCGAGCACCTGGATCTCCCGCGCGGTGAGCGTCGGCGCCGCCCCCATCTCGGCGGACCGCAGCCGGCGCGGCGCCAGCCGCCACGTCGGATCGGCCAGCGCCTGGGTCACGGTGGCCCGCAACTCGGCGCGTGAGGCGTCCTTGTGCAGATAGCCGCGGGCACCGGCGGCGACCGCGAGCGCGACCCCGTCCAGGTCCTCGGCGACGGTCAGCATGATGATCCGGGCGCCGGGGTCGGCCGAGAGCAGTCGCCGGACCGTCTCCACACCCCCCAGGCCGGGCATGCGTACGTCCATCAGAATCAGATCCGAACGATCGGCTCCCCAGCGGCGGAGGACTTCCTCGCCGTTGGCCGCCGTCGTCACACGCTCGACGCCGGGCACGGTCGCGACCGCCCGGCGAAGCGCTTCTCGGGCAAGCGGGGAGTCGTCGCAGACGAGGACGGATGTCATGGCCGTCCTCCGCAGCTGATGCGCGTCACCTTGAGCCTCCAGGCTGATACAAGTCGTCACCTGTGCGGTCGACCCCCTCGGACATCTGCCCGAGCTCGTTCTCCGTCAACCGCCTCCCCCTTCTCAACGACGGTCACTCGAAAGAGTTACGGGTCGAAGCGCCCGGTTCGGCACTCTAAGTGAGGGGGTGCACACGGAGGAGAACGACGCGGTGTTCTTCACCCGCGGATCGATCCCCTCACCCTCACACATGCCCCATTTAGCGGGTTTTCTGCACTTTTCCTGGCGTCTGTAGCTAGATTCCCAAGAAGTCATATTTACATCTACTAACACCATGGATGTACGGTCGGAACTCCGGCCACCACGATCACCTGACATGGCCACCGACGGTCGAGGAAGCCGAACCGACTCAGCAAGGTTTCGAGGGGACACGCAATGGCAGATTTCTCCCGCCTTCCCGGACCCAACGCAGATCTGTGGGACTGGCAGCTGCTGGCCGCCTGCCGCGGGGTCGACAGCTCGCTGTTCTTCCACCCCGAAGGCGAACGCGGGGCGGCCCGGAGCGCCCGTGAGACCTCGGCGAAGGAGGTCTGCATGCGCTGCCCGGTACGCGCCGAGTGCGCGGCGCACGCGCTGGCGGTCCGCGAGCCCTACGGCGTCTGGGGCGGGCTGACGGAGGACGAGCGCGAGGAACTCATGGGCCGCGCCCGCAACCGTCTGATCACCGCCCGGTCCGGCCCCGCGCAGAACCCGGGAACCACCTGAGACACCTCACGGCGCCATCGAACGCAGAAACGTTTCTGTCCGGGAATCGTCCTCTGGACAGGCACCCCCGGCCCCGGACCCCCAGCGGCGGATCCACAGCGGCGGGCCCTCGGCGCCGGACTCTCACCACCACCGAGTCCGGGCACCGGGCTCTCACCACCCCCGACTCCCGGCACCGGACCCTCGGCACCCCGGCCCCCCAGGACCGATTCTCAGGACCCGGCCCTGGATCCGCGGCGCCCGGCCCCGCCCCGGGTCAGCGCGTGGCCGCTCGGGCCAGCTCGTCCAGGGTGGCCGCGACCGCGGGGACCTGGGCGAGGTCCGGGAGGGTGAGCGCGACGATCTCCCGCTCCACCGCGGGCTCCACCGTCACGGTGCGGGTCCCCTTGGCGCGTACCGACTCGATGGCCAGCTCCGGCAGCACGGCGACGCCGAGGCCGGCCCCGACCAGGCCGATCACCGCCGGGTAGTCGTCGGTGGCGAAGTCGATCCGGGGTGTGAACCCGGACGTCTCGCAGACCTCCACCAGCTGACGGCGGCAGCGCGGGCAGCCGGCGATCCACGGCTCCCCCGCCAGCTCCCCGATGCCCACCGTCTCCGCGCCGGCCAGCCGGTGCCCTTCGGGGACCAGCCCGACCAGCCGGTCCGCGAGCAGCGGGCGCACCACGAGGTCGTCCCACTCGCCGCAGGCCGCCCCGTACCGGAAGGCCAGCGCGATGTCGCAGTCGCCGTCCCGGAGCATCTCCACCGAGCGCGGCGGCTCCGCCTCGACCAGCGAGACCCGGGTACCCGGGTGCGCGGCGCGCAGGGCGGCCAGCGCCCCGGGGACCAGGGTGGAGCTGCCGCTGGGGAACGACACCAGCCGGACCCGGCCGGCCCGCAGCCCGGCGATGGCCGCGACCTCCTCCTCGGCGGCGGTCAGCCCCGCGAGGATGCCGGACGCGTGGCGCACCAGCGCCTGTCCCGCCTGGGTGAGCCGCATCTCGCGGCCCGCGCGGATGAGCAGCGGGGTACCGGCCGAGGACTCCAGGGCCTTCATCTGCTGGCTGACGGCGGGCTGGGTGCAGCCCAGTTCGCGCGCGGCGGCGGAGAACGAGCCGGTCGTCGACACGGCGCGCAGGACTCGGAGATGACGGGCTTCGATCACCCTTCAACCATAAGCGATGCTTGCAGCACAGGGGGATTAATCGGGTGAGTCTTTGATGTCCGCATGGCTAGGGTGAGCACCATGAAGCTGCTCACCGTGAATCTGGGACGCCCTCGGCCCTCCGCGCACACCAACGGCGCCGGCGGGTTCACCGGCATCGACAAGCGTCCGGCCGAGGGGCCCGTCCAGGTGAGCGACCCCGGCCCCAAGGGTGTCGGCGGCAGCGGTCTGACCGGTGACTCGGTGTGCGACCTGCGCCATCACGGCGGCTCCGACCAGGCGGTGTACGCCTTCGCGCGCGAGGAGCTCGACGCCTGGGAGAAGGAGCTGGGCCGGCCGGTGCCCAACGGCTGCTTCGGCGAGAACCTGACGACCTCGGGTCTCACGGTCAGCGAGGCGCTGATCGGGGAGCGCTGGCTGATCGGCGGCGAACTGGTGCTTGAGGTGACGTCCGGCCGTATCCCCTGCCGTACGTTCGCGGGTCATGTGGGCGAGCGGGGCTGGGTGAAGCGGTTCACGCAGCGGGGGGTGACCGGTGCGTACCTGCGGGTGGTGCGGCCGGGGTCGGTCCGGGCGGGGGACCCCATCGAGATCGTCCACCGGCCGGACCACTCGGTCACGGCCGCGCTCCAGTTCAGGGCGGTGACGACCGAGCGGCAGCTGCTTCCGGCTCTGCTGGCGGCCGGGGACGCGTTGCACCGGGAGACGCTGCGGACGGCCCGGGAGTACGTGGCCGCGCATCCTTCCTGACCACGGTCCGGGCTGGCCTGCCGCCCGTTTCCTCGGGGCACTAACGTGCCGCGTATGACGAGTGCACTGATTACGGGCGCGACGGCGGGCATCGGCGCCGCCTTCGCACGGCGGCTCGCGGCCGACGGGCACAACCTGGTCCTGGTGGCACGTGACACCGAACGGCTGCGGGCACAGGCCACGGAGCTGCACGACCGGCACGGCATCGAGGCGGAGGTGCTGACGGCCGACCTCGCCACGGACGCCGGGATCGAGGCGGTCGAGACACGGCTGGGCGACCGGGTCAGCCCGATCGACCTGCTGGTCAACAACGCCGGCTTCGGCAACAAGGGGCGGTATCTCGACGTCCCCGTGGCCGACGAGCTGACGATGCTGAAGGTGCACTGCGAGGCGGTGCTGCGGCTGACCTCGGCCGCGGTGACCGGGATGCGGGAGCGCGGTCGCGGCGGGGTGGTCAACGTGGCCTCGGTGGCGGCCTTCCTGCCCCGGGGCACGTACGGCGCCTCGAAGGCGTGGGTCGTGCAGTTCACCCAGGGCGTGGCGAAGGACCTGGCGGGTACGGGGGTGCGGCTGATGGCGCTGTGCCCCGGCTTCGTGCGGACCGAGTTCCACGACCGGGCGGGGATGGGCACCGGGAACATCCCGGGCTGGATGTGGCTGGACGCCGACAAGGTCGTCGAGGCGGCCCTGTCGGACCTGGCCCGCGGTACGTCGGTGTCGATCCCCGATCCCCGCTACAAGGCGCTGATGGGGCTGGTCAAGGTGACGCCCCGCGCCCTGCTGGGCGGGGTCACCTCCCGCGCGGGCCGCTCCTACGGTCCGCGGTAGCCGCCGCCTCCGCTGTCGAGCGGTACGGCCGAGGCCCGGTGCCCCCGCGACGGGGGCACCGGGCCTCGGCTGTGTACGGAGCCGTACTAGTGGGAGTGGCCGTGGCCGTGGCCCGCGTCGGCCTCTTCCTCGGCCGGCTTCTCGACGACCAGGGTCTCGGTCGTGAGCAGCAGCGACGCGATGGACGCGGCGTTCTCCAGGGCGGAGCGGGTGACCTTGACCGGGTCGATGACGCCGGCCTTCACCAGGTCGCCGTACTCGCCGGTCGCGGCGTTGAAGCCCTGGCCCTTGTCGAGCTCGGAGACCTTCGAGGTGATGACGTAGCCCTCAAGGCCCGCGTTCTCGGCGATCCAGCGCAGCGGCTCGACGGCGGCGCGGCGGACGACCGCGACACCGGTGGCCTCGTCGCCGGTCTTGCCGAGGTTGCCCTCCAGGACCTTGACGGCGTGGACGAGCGCGGAGCCACCACCGGAGACGATGCCCTCCTCGACCGCGGCGCGGGTCGCGGAGATGGCGTCCTCCAGACGGTGCTTCTTCTCCTTGAGCTCCACCTCGGTGGCGGCACCGACACGGATCACGCAGACGCCGCCGGCCAGCTTCGCGAGGCGCTCCTGGAGCTTCTCGCGGTCCCAGTCCGAGTCGGTGGACTCGATCTCGGCCTTGATCTGGTTGACCCGGCCCTGGACGTCGGCGGAGTTGCCGCCGCCGTCGACGATGGTCGTGTCGTCCTTGGAGACGGTGACGCGGCGGGCGCTGCCCAGCACGTCCAGACCGGCCTGGTCGAGCTTGAGGCCGACCTCCTCGGCGATGACGGTCGCACCGGTGAGGGTGGCGATGTCGCCGAGCATGGCCTTGCGGCGGTCACCGAAGCCGGGGGCCTTCACCGCGACGGCGTTGAAGGTGCCACGGATCTTGTTGACGACGAGGGTGGAGAGCGCCTCGCCCTCGACGTCCTCGGCGATGATCAGCAGCGGCTTGGAGCCACCCGCCTGGATGACCTTCTCCAGCAGCGGGAGCAGCTCCTGGATCGAGCCGATCTTGCCCTGGTGGATCAGGATGTACGGGTCGTCGAGGACGGCCTCCATACGCTCCTGGTCGGTCACCATGTACGGGGAGAGGTAGCCCTTGTCGAAGGCCATGCCCTCGGTGAACTCAAGGTCCAGCCCGAAGGTGTTGGACTCCTCGACGGTGATGACACCGTCCTTGCCGACCTTGTCCATCGCGTCCGCGATGAGCTCGCCGACCTGCGGGTCCTGCGCGGAGAGCGCGGCCACGGCGGCGATGTCGGCCTTGTCGTCGATCGGGCGGGCGGTCGCGAGGAGGTCCTCGGACACGGCCTTCACCGCGGCGTCGATGCCCTTCTTCAGGGCGGCCGGGGAAGCACCGGCGGCGACGTTGCGCAGGCCCTCGCGCACGAGCGCCTGGGCCAGGACGGTGGCGGTGGTGGTGCCGTCACCGGCGACGTCGTTGGTCTTGGTCGCCACCTCCTTCACCAGCTGGGCACCGAGGTTCTCGTACGGGTCGTCGAGCTCGACCTCGCGCGCGATGGTGACACCGTCGTTGGTGATGGTGGGAGCGCCGAACTTCTTGTCGATGACGACGTTGCGGCCCTTCGGACCGATCGTCACCTTCACCGTGTCGGCGAGCTTGTTGACGCCGCGCTCAAGGGCGCGACGGGCGTCCTCGTCGAACTTCAGGATCTTCGCCATGGGCTGAGCTGTCCTCTCAAACGAACTGCGCCCCTCACCACCCGGCTAGTCATCTCGCAGGGGGCCAGGGGCGCAGAACAGAAGCAAACGTGGGTGAACTACTTCTCGATGATCGCGAGAACGTCGCGCGCCGAGAGGACGAGGTACTCCTCGCCGTTGTACTTCACCTCGGTGCCGCCGTACTTGCTGTAGAGCACGACATCGCCGGTCTTGACGTCGAGCGGAAGGCGCTCGCCGTTCTCGAAGCGGCCCGGTCCCACGGCCAGGACGACGCCCTCCTGGGGCTTCTCCTTGGCGGTGTCCGGAATGACCAGGCCGGAAGCCGTGGTCTGCTCGGCGTCGAGCGGCTGGACCACAATGCGGTCCTCAAGCGGCTTGATCGCAACCTTGGAGCTGGTGGTCGACACGATCCGGTCTCCCCCTTCGGAGATCTCACGGGGTTTAACAGTCTGTGGGTGGCGACTGGCCGATCCGTCGTCGCGGGTGCCGGACCTGTCCTGTCGCACGGTGGTGCTGGCACTCTCCAGTGGGGAGTGCCAGGCACGAGACTATGGCGACGATTAGCACTCGGTCAAGCGGAGTGCCAATTCACCACCCCCGCGTGGCGCGGGCGGACCCCCCCGGTACGCACCCGGGACAACGCGGAACCCCGCCGCGGCGTTCCGCACGACGGGGTCCTGAGGGGAGGGGTTCCGCCCCTGGGGCGGACGGCGTGTCAGACGTAGTCCTCCAGCCTGGCCACGGCGTATCCCTTGTCGGTGACCGTCTTCATGACGTTGCGGACCAGGTCGGTCATGGACGCGTCCCAGTCCGACCGTCCGCGGAAGTGGGTGAGGATGATGTCGCCCGGGTGCAGGTCCTGGTCCCACTCCCGCCACTCCATGTGGTCGGGGAACGCCTCGGCGGCCCACAGGGGCACGGCCTTGACGCCGCAGGACTTGGCGATCCGCAGGGTGTCGCCGTTGTAGTTGCCGTACGGCGGCCGGAGCAGGGCGGGCCGCTTCCCGAAGCGCTTCTCGATCTTCTCCTGCTCGCCGCAGATCTCCTCGCGCTGCTCCTCCTCCGAGAGCCCGGGGAGATAGGGGTGGTTGAGCGTGTGGTTGTTGAGGGTGACGCCGCGCTTCTGCATCTCCTCGAAGTAGCCGTAGTCGTCGTTCACCTCGTAGTCGCTGAGGAAGGCGCTGTACGGGATGTTCAGCTCCGTCATCATCCGCAGCAGTTCGGGGTCCTTCTCCGAACCGTCGTCCATCGTCAGGAAGACGATCCGCTCCTTGGTCGGCACGGTGGTGAAGACCGGGGGGAGGTCCTCGCCCTCGGCACCGTCGATCTCGAACCCCTCGCGGGTGGGGATGAGCGGTTTCTTCGCGGGCGGCGCCGGAGCGGCCAGCGGGACCTTCGCCAGCCCCCACTTCTTGGCGGCGGCCACCCGGGCCGCCTGCTGCCGCTTCATCTCCTCGGCCCGGGTGTCCGCTTCGGGGGCGGGCCCCGCCTGGCCGGCCGCCGCCCCCGGCCGGCCCGCGGCGGGCGAGGCGGACGGGACCCAACGGGGTCCGTCACTCCCTCCGTCGGCGCAGCCGGAGGCGACGGCGGCGACCACCAGGGCGGCCGCGAGCGCGCAGACCGGTCTGTGACGTTTCGTGGAGAACTTTTCGTTTTGTCGTACTGTCTGCATGGCGCCGCATCCTGCCAGCCGGTCCCCGGCCGCCCGCCCCGACACTCCACCGGCTCCGGCCGGTCCCACCGACTGGCTCACAATGGACCGGTGAACGCCCTTCCCTCGCCCGAAGACACCCATCCGCCGGCGACCGGTGACGACGGCCGTCCGTCCGAGGAGACCGGTCCGGCCGACCCCCTCACCGTCTTCGCCGCCCTGCGCACCCCCCGGGGCACGGCGCTCCTGGACGAACTGCGCGACCACGACCCCGCGCGTGAGCTGGCCACCGCGACCCGGCTGCGCCGCGACCACCCCGCCTCCCTGGTGTCGGCGGCGCTCGGCCAGGCCCGGCTGCGGCAGCGCGCGGTGGCGAAGTTCGGGGCGGACGACGCGTACCGGATGTTCTTCACCCCCGACGGGGTCGAACAGGCCACCCGCACCTCGGTCGCCGCCCACCGCGCCGAGCGGTTCGCCCGCCTCGGCGGCGTACGGAGCGTGGCCGACCTGTGCTGCGGGATCGGCGGCGACGCCATCGCGCTGGCCCGCCGGGGCATCTCGGTGCTGGCCGTGGACCGCGACCCGCTCACCGCGGTCGTCGCCCGCGCCAACGCGGAGGCGCTCGGCCTCCAGGACCGGATCGAGGTGCGGTGCGCGGACGTCACGGAGATCGACACCTCCGCCTACGACGCGGTGTTCGTCGATCCGGCCCGGCGCGGCGGACGCGGACGGATCTTCGACCCGGAGGCCTACTCACCGCCGCTGTCCTGGGCGACCGAGGCCGCGCTGAGGGCCCCGCGCGCCGCGCTGAAGATCGCCCCGGGCATCCCGCACGAGGCGATCGGCCCGCACGCCGAGGCCGAGTGGATCTCGGACGGCGGCGACGTGAAGGAGGCCGTGCTCTGGTTCGGCCAGGGCATCGAGCCGGGCACCTTCCGCGCCACCCTGCTCCCCTCCGGCGCGGCCCTCACCGCCACCGCCCCGCTGCCCGCCCCGCCCGTGGGGCCGGTCGGCCGGTACCTCTACGAACCGGACGGCGCCGTCATCCGGGCGCACCTGGTCGCCGCCGTCGTGGCCCGGTGCGGCGGCAGACTGATCGACGAGACGATCGCGTACGTCACGAGCGACGAGCCGCACCCCTCGCCGTACGCGACCGGGTACGAGATCACCGACCAGCTGCCCTTCCACATGAAGCGGCTGAAGGCCCTGCTCAGGGAGCGGCGGATCGGTGTCCTGACCGTCAAGAAGCGCGGCTCCGCGGTCGAACCGGAGGAGCTGCGGCGGAAGATGAAGCTCCAGGGACCCCATGCGGCCACCGTGTTCCTGACCCGGGTGGCCGGGGCACCCACCATGCTGATCGGACAGCCCCTGAAGCGGCCCTGAAGCGCCCCTGACGGCCTGGGGGCGCGTCGGCGGGAGACGCGCGCCTTCTGGACGTGCCGACCGCCCGGCCGGAGCCGGGCGGTCAGGTCAGGTCAGGTCAGGTCAGTCAGGTCAGCGGATAGGACGCCCTGCCGGACGCCTCGTCGATCTCGTCGTGCGCCTTGGTGAGCAGCTTCATCGCCATCTCGTTGAGCGCCCGGGCACCGGCGATCTCCTCGCCCACCCTCGGCTGTTCGGCGTCGGTGGGGTGGCGGCTGGCGTATCCGTGGGCCCGCACCTCCGTCCCGTCCGCCAGCCGCACCAGGGCGGCCGCGCGGGTCCGGTGGGTGTCCTCCTCGAATTCCAGCTCGATGTGCCATCCGACCGTGGTCTCCATCATGACGGTCACCTCCTGGGAGTCCTCTTTCCAGGGTGCGCCCGTCGGCCGGAGGCCGCACCCGCCACCGGTCCGGGGGTCGCGCGAGCCGCCGGTTCAGGCCTTGAGCAGGGTCTCGACGTCCAGCTTGCGCATGGTGAGCATCGCCCACATGACCCGCTCCGCCCTGGCCTTGTCCGGGCCGCCCAGCAGCTCGGGCAGCACCCTGGGGACGATCTGCCAGGAGAAGCCGTACCGGTCCTTCAGCCAGCCGCAGTCGCTCTCCGTGCCGCCTTCGGTGAGGGCGCTCCAGAGCCGGTCCACCTCCTCCTGCGAGGCGCAGTCGACGGAGAGCGAGACGGCCTCGGAGAAGGTGAACGCGGGGCCGCCGTTGAGAGCCATGTACTCCTGGCCGGCGAGCCGGAAGTCCACGGTGAGCACGGCGCCGGTCTCGCCGGGGGCGGCCTCGCCGTTGTAGGTGACGTCCAGGACCGCGGAGTCGCCGCCGAACACCGAGACGTAGAACTCGGCGGCCTCCCGCGCCTGGCCGTCGAACCACAGACAGGGCCTGATCTTCTGCATGGTCGTACTCCCTCGCGTGGTGCGGTGCGTCATGGACGCTGTGCAAGTTGACATCCTCTCCGCCCTAAAGGACGGAGAGCCCCGCCTGCCTGCCGGTGGTCACCGGCTGGGGCTTCGGATGGGTTCCTGTTTCTTCGCGCTGCGCCGGTACGAGTACCGGTCTTACCCGCGCTCCGCAGGCTGACACGGCCAGTCCGGCCGCCTTGGCGATGTTGACCGCCGCGTTGACGTCCCGATCGAGGACGGCCCCGCACGCGCCGCACGTCCATTCCCGGATGTGCGGGGGCTTGGGGCCGTCCTTGACGCCGCACTGTGAGCACACCTGAGACGTCGGCTCGAAGCGTCCGATCCTGATCAGGGTCCGGCCGTACTTCGCGGCCTTGTACTCCAGCATCGTGGTGAACGCCGACCATCCGGCGTCGTGCACGGACTTGGCCATGCGGGTGCGGGCGAGTCCTTTGACCGCCAGGTCTTCCACCGCAACCGCTTGGTTGTCGCGGATGATCTTCGTGGAGAGCTGGTGGTGGAACTCACGCCGCGCATCGGCGGTCCGTGCGTGGGCGCGCGCAACCTTGATCCGGGCCTTCGCCCGGTTCTTCGACCCCTTCGCCTTCCGGCTGAGATCCCGCTGGGCCTTCTTGAGCTTCTTCTCGGCCCGGCGCAGGAAGCGGGGGCTGTCGATCTTCGTGCCGTCGGACAGGATCGCGAAGTGGGTCAGGCCCAGGTCGATGCCGACCACGCTGTCCGTGACGGTCAGTGTCTTCGGCTCGGCCTCGACGACGAACGAGGCGAAGTACCGGCCCGCGCTGTCCTTGATCACGGTCACCGTGGGCGGGGTGGCCGGCAGGGAGCGCGACCACCTGACCGGCACGTCGCCGACCTTGGGGAGCCGGAGCTTTCCGCCGGTCGTGATCTTCCATCCGGCGTTGGCGGTGAACCGGACCGACTGCCGAGTGTCCTTGCGTGACTTGAACCGGGGCGGCCCCGTCGTGGGGCGTTTGCCCTTGAGGCCGTCGAAGAAGTTCTTGTAGGCGATGTCCAGGTCCCGCAGGGACTGCTGCAACACGACCGATGACACCTCGGCGAGCCATGCCCGCCCGGGGGTCTTCTTCGAGGCGGTGAGCTGCTTGGACAGCTCGCCGGACGGGATGAACGCCAGCCCGGCGGCCCGGGCGGTCTCACGGGCCCGAAGGGCGTCGTTGAAGACGACCCGAGCACACCCGAACGCCCTCGCCAACGCCATGCGCTGACCGGCGCTCGGGTACACGCGGAAGCTGTACCGAAGCTGCACGCCGATCACCATACCCTTTGGCCTATGTCACCACGATGGAACCCAAATCCTGATATTCGCACCGGTCGTCATGTCGTCCACAACCTCCACGTCCACTTGGTCTTCGTCACGAAGTACCGGCGTAAGGCCATGACCGACGCCATGCTGACGCGGTGCGAAGAGATCATGCGCGAGGTCTGCACCGACTTCGAGGCCGAGCTGAAACAGTTCAACGGCGAGGACGACCACGTGCACCTCCTGGTGCACCACCCGCCCAAGGTCCAGCTCTCCAAGCTGGTCAACTCCCTCAAGGGCGTGTCCGCCCGAATGCTGCGCAAGGAGTACGACAGCCACGTCCGCCGGTATCTGTGGGGCGGACACTTCTGGTCCAGCTCCTACTTCGCCGGAAGCTGCGGCGGCGCACCACTGACCGCGGTCAAGCAGTACATCGAGAACCAGAAACGCCCCGCGGGCTGAGCCCAACAGCGCTGCCCCGTACTCACACGCGGATCAGAGCAGACCTGAGATGACCTTCACCCCCGGCCAAAACACCGGAACACTGTCCAAGACCAAAGGTAGACCGTCCCGGGGCCCGGAACTCGTCGGAACACGCCCCGGGCCGCCCCGCTCAGCCGTCCGCGGGCCCCAGCGACTCGAAGCGCCAGCGGTGCACCGCCCGGGTCACCAGACCGGCGTCCGGCTCGGGCAGCTCCGGCAGCCCGGCGTCGTACGCCGCGTCCCACCAGGTGAGGACGAGCACCCGGTCCTGCGGGGCGCGCAGCAGTTCGCTGCGCAGCGGCGGCCGGGCCAGCTCCGCCGTACGGGCCCGCGCCCACTCCAGCAGCTCGGGTCCCCGGCCCTCGACGGCGCGGGCCTCCCACATCAGGGCGACGGTCATGAGTACAGGTTTTCCTTGCTGACCTCGTGCACGTGGTCGTGGTCATGGCTGTGGGTGCCCGGTACATGGGTCTCGGTCACCGGCAGCGAGGAGTCCGCCGAGAGGGCCAGGTCGGAGGCCGGGCGGTTACGGGCCACCATCTCGGCGCCCAGCGCGGCGACCATCGCGCCGTTGTCCGTGCACAGGCCCGGACGGGGCACCCGCAGCCGGACACCGGCGCGCTCGCACCGGTCCTCGGCCAGGGCGCGCAGCCGCGAGTTGGCGGCGACCCCGCCGCCGATCATCAGGTGGTCGACGCCCTCGTCCTTGCAGGCCCGCACGGCCTTGCGGGTGAGCACGTCCACCACGGCCTCCTGGAAGGACGCCGCCACGTCCCGTACCGGCACCTCCTCGCCGGCCGCCCGCCTGGCCTCGATCCAGCGCGCCACGGACGTCTTGAGGCCGGAGAAGGAGAAGTCGTAGGGGGCGTCGCGCGGCCCGGTCAGGCCGCGCGGGAAGGCGATCGCCGCCGGGTCGCCCTCCTTCGCCAGCCGGTCGATGACCGGGCCGCCGGGGAAGCCGAGGTCCAGCACCCGGGCGATCTTGTCGAACGCCTCGCCCGCCGCGTCGTCGATGGTCGCGCCCAGCGGCCGTACGTCGGCGGTGATGTCCGGGGCCAGCAGCAGCGAGGAGTGCCCGCCGCTGACCAGCAGGGCCATGGTGGGCTCGGGCAGCGGGCCGTGCTCCAGCTGGTCCACGCAGATGTGCGAGGCGAGGTGGTTGACCCCGTACAGCGGCTTGTTCAGGGCGTACGCGTACGCCTTGGCCGCCGAGACGCCCACGAGCAGTGCCCCGGCGAGTCCGGGACCGGCCGTGACCGCGATGCCGTCGAGGTCGCGGGCGCTGATCCCGGCCTCCTTCAGCGCGCGCTCGATGGTGGGGACCATCGCCTCCAGATGGGCGCGGGAGGCGATCTCCGGGACGACACCCCCGAAGCGGGCGTGGGTGTCCACGCTGGACGCGACGGCGTCGGCGAGCAGGGTCGTACCGCGCACGATGCCGACGCCGGTCTCGTCGCAGGAGGTCTCGATACCGAGTACGAGCGGTTCGTCAGCCATCAGTCTGTCTCTGTTCCTTGTACGGTCAGGCGCATGACGAGTGCGTCGATGTTGCCCGGCTGGTAGTAGCCCCGGCGGAAGCCGATGGGCTCGAAGCCGAAGCGTTCGTAGAGCTTCTGCGCGCGGGTGTTGTCGACCCGGACCTCCAGGAGCACCGCGGCGCACTCGAAGGCGGTGGCGTGCCGGAGCAGGTCGCTCAGGAGTTCGGAGCCGAGGCCGCCGCCCCAGTGGGTCCGGCTGACGGCGATCGTCTGGACGTCGGCGAGGTCGCCGGCCGAGGCGAGCCCGGCGTAGCCGACGATCCGGCCGTCCACGGGATCCTGGGCGACGACGTAGCGGTGGGTGGCCCGGGGGCCCCGGGCGCGGGCCAGCTCGGACCAGAACATGCCGGCCGACCAGGCGTCGTCGGGGAACAGCTCGTGTTCGAGCTCCAGCACCGGATCAATGTCCCACCAGCGCATCTCGCGCAGCACAGCGGTCGCGGTGGTCACTGGGGGGTGACCACCTTGTAGTTCTTCGGGACCTGGGCGTCGGGCCTGCGCAGGTAGAGGGGCTGGGGCGGCAGCAGTTCCTCGCCGGCCGCGAGCCGCTCGGCCGCGAGGGAGGCGAGCGCCCCGGCCCGCACGTGCTCCGGGCCCCGGGCGTCCGGGAAGGCCTCGGGGTAGAGGAGGGCGCCGGCGCCCACGACGGGCAGCCCGGCGAGCTGTCCGGCGATGTCCGCGGGCCGGTCGACACAGGGCCCGCCGGTCCGGGTCCGGGCGTCCTCGTAGCGCGCCCAGTAGACCTCCTTGCGGCGGGCGTCCGTGGCGACCGCGAAGGGGCCCTCGACGCCGGCCGCGTAGGCGAGGCCGTCGAGCGTGCAGACGCCGTGCACGGGTACGGAGAGGGCGGAGCCGAAGGTCGCCGCGGTGACCAGTCCGACGCGGAGTCCGGTGTACGGGCCGGGGCCGACCCCGACGGCCACGTCCGTGACGGCGTCGAGTCCGAGCCCCGCCTCGGCGAGGACCCGGTCGACGGCGGGCAGCAGCAGTTCCCCGTGCCGTCGGGCGTCGATCCGGCCGGTTTCGGCGACGACGCGGTCCCCGTCGTGCAGGGCGACGGTGACGGCGGGGGTGGCGGTATCCAAGGCGAGCAGCAGCACACCAACAGCCTACGGCTCCGCCGACCGGCCCACGGCAGCCTGTACGGCGTCCCGGCACCCGCCTCCGCTGCTGGTACCGTCGCCCGGGTACAGCGGCATGTACGACGTAAATGCTTGTACGACATGCGACGAACGGCATGCGGAAGGGGAGCTCACGGTGGCAAGGGGCAGCTCGGGAATCGTGGCCGGGCTCACTGCCGCGGCGGTGGCCGCGGTGTGTTTCCTCGCCTACCAGGCATCGGCGAACGCGCCCGACTCGGTCGCCGCCACTCCCGCGGCCCGGCCGTCCGGCCAGGGCGGTCCGCCCGCCGCGTCCCCGAAGCCCGCGCCGACCAAGGACCCGCTGGCCGTCCCGGACGACTCCGACACCGGCGCCCGCGTCGTGTACGCGCTGGCGGACCGCCGGGTGTGGATCGTGGACGACCAGGAGAAGGCCCTGCGGACCTTCCCCGTCATGCCGAGCGCCGTCAGCCCGGAGCCGGGCGTGTACGAGGTGACCTCCCGCACCGGTGCCATCAAAGGCTCCGACGGGGTCCCGATCGAACACGTGGTGCTGTTCGAGAACATCGACGGCGTGGCCGTGGGCTTCAGCGCGGCGCAGGACGGCTCGATGGAGGCCCCCGACCCCACGCTGAAGACCGGCGGGGTGCGGATGAAGCGCCCCGACGGCAACGCGCTGTGGACGTTCGCGACGCTCGGCGTCAAGGTCGTCGTCGTCTCCTGACGCCCGTCTTCTGACGCCCGTCACGGCTTCCCGGGCAGGGCGGGACTACGCCGCGTCGCGGCGGGCGGCCGGATGCTCCGGCTCCTCCTCCGCGTCGGGCCGTTCGCCGCGCCGGGGCGGCGTGGAGACCGCCGACGCGGCGGCACAGGAAGCCAGCAGGTCCTTCATCGACACCGCGGAGGCCGACGGCTGCTCCACCGGCGGCGACTGCGGCTCCACTTCACGCTCGGGTGTGGGCATACACGCCTCCTCGGGCTGCGGTGAACGACGCGGTGAGGTCCTTGATCAGACAGACAATTAGGTAGACCTAACCAAGTCTCCTCCCATGGGACCACGTCCGCGGCCCCGCACGCAACACTTACCGACGAGCTGTCGGCAAGAGCGCCCGGGGCCGTCTCTCAGAACACCGGCAGCGCGGTCAGCGCGTCACCGTCCAGGACGAAGACGCGGTTGCCGTCGGCCGTCAGCCAGTAGCGATCGGTGTTCTCGATGACGGGGAACACCCACGGGCCGCGGGTGCTCAGCCCTCCGGCAGGTCCGTCCGCAGCCCCGCCCAGCGGGCCCCGATCCCCACCAGCCGCACCGTGCGCCGCTCGTCGTCGGTGTCACCGACCGCACGGTCGATGACCACGTGCAGCCGGTCCTCCGCCAGCTCCTCCACCTTGCCGTCGCCCCACTCCACGACCACCACCGACTCCGGGAGCGACACGTCGAGGTCCAGGTCCTCCATCTCGTCGAGCCCGCCGCCCAGCCGGTACGCGTCCACGTGGACCAGGGCCGGGCCGCTGCCCAGCGGCGGATGGACGCGGGCGATCACGAAGGTGGGCGAGGTCACCGCGCCGCGTACGCCGAGGCCCTCACCCAGTCCACGGGTCAGGGTGGTCTTGCCCGCGCCGAGCTCGCCGGTGAGCATCACCAGGTCCCCGGGGGCCAGCACGGCGGCGATACGGCGGCCCAGGTCCCGCATCTGGTCGGGCGACCCGACGGAGAGCTCCAGGATGACGGGGGCGGTGGCGGCCGGGCCGTTGTGCGCTGCTTCCATGCGGGCAACGGTAGAGGATCAGGGCCCTTCGGCCGGAACCGCTCCGCTCCGTACCAGCAGGTCCGCGAGCCGGTCCGTGACGGTCTGGGGGTGCTCCAGCATGACCAGGTGGCCGGCGTCCGGCACGATGACCAGTTCCGCGTCCGGCAGCCGGTCCGCGATGGCCTCGCTGTGCGAACTCGGGGTCACCAGGTCCCTGTCACCGGCCAGGATCAGCACCGGGACGTCCCGGAAGGCGGGCAGCGCGCCGCTCTTGTCGTGCTCGGTGAAGGCCGGGTAGAACTCGGCGACCACGTCGATCGGGGTGGACTCGATGAGCCGCTCCGCGAACCGCGAGACCGCCGGGTCCACGTCCCGGGATCCGAACGAGTACCGCTTGACCAGCCCCGCGAACAGGTCCGCGGTCGCCCTGCGCCCCCGCTCCACCAGTTCCGTCTGCGAGCCGAGCGCCCTGAGCACCCCGGGCAGCACCCGGCGCACCGCGTTCACACCCATCACCGGCAGCCCGAAGTTGACCTCGCCGAGCTTCCCGCTGGAGGTCCCGACGAACGCGACCGCGGCGACCCGGTCGCGGATCAGCTCCGGGTGGCGGTCGGCGAGCGCCATCATCGTCATCCCGCCCATCGAGTGCCCCACGAGCACCAGCGGGCCCTCGGGCGCCGCCGCGTCGATGACCGCCTTCAGGTCCCGCCCCAGCTGATCGATGCCGAGCGGGACGCCGTCGGCCTGCGCCCGGCCCCGCTCGGACCGCCCGTGGCTGCGCTGGTCCCAGTGCACCGTGCGCACCAGACCGCGCAGCGCGGCCCGCTGGAAGTGCCAGGAGTCCTGGTTGAGGCAGTAGCCGTGGCTGAAGACGACGGTGACGGGCCCGGGGGCCTTGCCGCCGAAGAGCCTGCGCCGACGCGGGCCGGTGCCCCCGCCGCCGCCCGCCCCGTCGCCCTCCGCGCCGACAGGGCCCGGGGCGGCGTCCGGTCCGGCCTCGTCCACCTCGTAGTACAGCTCGGTGCCGTCGTCCGCGACGGCCCGGCCGGGCCGCCCCCGCAGGGAGCCGTACGGGCCGGAGGCGTCCAGGGCCAGGCGGGCCTTCTTGCGCATCCCCCGGCCCACCGTGAGCCGTTCGACGGCGACCCCGGCCGCCGCGCCCGCCGCGAGGACCCCTATCGCCGCCCCGGCGAACCCCGCCCGGCGCCAGCCGGCCGCCGCGACGGCCGCCGTCGCCGCCACGTCCCCCACGCCCGCGCCGGTCTCGCTCACCTGCCGTACTCCTCAGCCGTCGTCGCCGGGCGTGCCCGGCCGGTGTCAGCCCCGCTCGGGGGCGGCGTTCAGATGGATCCGGGGCACGCGGCCGCCGATCCGGGTGACGATCTCGTACACGATGGTGTCCGCCGCGGCCGCCCAGTCCTCGGCACCGGGTTCGCCCTGGTCGCCCGGCCCGAACAGCACCGCCCGCGCGCCGGGTTCCGGGGTGTCGCCCCCGAGGTCCACGACGAACTGGTCCATCGCGACGCGCCCGGCGATCGTACGGACCGTGCCGTCGATCAGCACCGGCCCACGGCCCGAGGCGTGCCGGGGGACGCCGTCCGCGTAGCCGACCGGCACCAGGGCGAGCGTCGTCTCGGCGGAGGTCGTGTAGTGGTGGCCGTAACTGATGCCGTGGCCCGGCGGTACCTCCTTGACCAGCGCCACCGAGGCGGACAGCGTCATCACGGGGCGCAGCCCGAGGTCCGCCGGGGTGCCCAGCTCGGGGCTGGGCGAGAGGCCGTACACGGCGATCCCGGTGCGGACGAGGTCGAAGTGGGACTCGGGGACCGTGAGGGTCGCCGGGGAGTTGGCGATGTGCCGCACCTCGGGCCGCACGCCCTCCTTCTCGGCGTACGCCACCATGTCCCGGAACACCGTCAGCTGGGCCTCGATGGACGGGTGGCCCGGCTCGTCGGCACACGCGAAGTGGGACCAGAGGCCGACGATCCGCAGGGCGCCCGCCTCCTCGGCGGCACGGGCGGCCGAGACGAGTTCCGGCCAGTCGGCGGGCTGGCAGCCGTTCCGGCCGAGGCCGGTGTCGGCCTTGAGGTGGACCCGGGCCGTCCGGCCCGCCGCGGTGGCCGCGGCGACGACCTCACGCAGGGCCCACATGGCGCTCACCGAGACGTCGATGTCCGCCTCGACCGCCTCGCGCCACGGCCCGCCCGGTGTCCACAGCCAGCACATGAGCCGGCCGCCGATCCCGGCCTCCCGCAGCGCGAACGCCTCCTGCGGGGTGGCCGTGCCCAGCCAGGCCGCGCCGGCCTCCTGGGCGGCCCGCGCGCAGGGCACCGCCCCGTGCCCGTACCCGTCGGACTTCACCACCGCCATGAGCTGCGCCCCGGACGCCCGCTCCCGCAGGACGCGTACGTTGGCGCGCAGGGCGGCGAGGTCGATCTCGGCACGTGCTCTCAAGGACGCTGTCTCATTCATAACGGGCCCAGTCTCTCACCGGCCCGGCCCGGCGTCCTCGACATCGCGGGCCCGGCGTCCTCGGCACCCCGGCCCGGCGTCCTCGGCATCGCGGGCCCGTGACGCGTCAGCGTCGGCCGGTGACGTGTTCCAGGTGCTCCACGAGCACCGGCACCTGGCTGGTTCCGACCTCCTTCACGGCGGTGACGAAGGTGACCGGGCCGTCCCCGCGCAGCAGGGCGGCCAGTTCCTCGACGGCGTCCCGGTGCGCGGAGTCGTCGAGCTCGGTGCGGTAGCGGTCCACGAAGTCGTCGAAGCGGCCGTCGGGGTCCTGGTGGTACCAGGAGCGCAGCTCCTTCGAGGGGGCCGCCTCCTTGGCCCACACGTCGACGGCGGCGTGCTCCTTGGAGACCCCGCGCGGCCACAGCCGGTCGACGAGCACCCGGGTGCCGTCGTCCTTCTCCGGCGGGTCGTACACCCTGCGTACGCGTACGGCGTCGTCCACGGCTCTCATCCTCCCGGTGCGTGTGTCCCGTCCGGTGCGTGTCCCGCCCCCTTCCTAGGGTGGGTCAGGCGTAGACGTCCCGCCAGGCCGCGGGGATCGCCTCGGCCACGTCACGGGCCGCCACCGGCGCCCCGTCCGAGCTCCGGCGCGCCGCCAGGCCGTGCAGATAGGCGCCCACCGACGCCGCGTCCCGGGGGTCCAGACCCGCCGCCAGCAGCGAACCGGTCAGCCCGGACAGGACGTCGCCGCTGCCGGCCGTGGCGAGCCAGGACGTGCCGGTCGGGTTGACCCGCACCGGCGCGTCCCCGTCCTGGGCGACCAGGGTGGTGGAGCCCTTGAGCAGCACGGTGGCCCGGTAGCGCGCGGCCAGTTCCCGTACGGCGCCGAGCCGCCCGGCCTCGACCTCCTCACGGGCCGCGCCGAGCAGGGCCGCGGCCTCACCGGCGTGCGGGGTGAGCACGGTCGGGGCGGTACGGGCGCGCACGGCGTCGGCGTCCATCAGCCGCAGCCCGTCCGCGTCCACCAGCACCGGGACGTCGGAGGCGAGCACGTCGGCCACCGCCGTGGCCGACGCCGAGGAGTCGCCGAGGCCCGGCCCGACCACCCACGCCTGCACCCGTCCGGCCTCCGAGGGCCGCCCGGGGTGCACCAGGGTCTCCGGGAAGCGGGCGATGACCGCGTCCGCGCCGGGACCGGCGTACCGGACCGCGCCCGCGCCGCCGTGCAGCGCGCCCGCGACGGCCAGGACGGCCGCGCCCGGGTACCGCTCGGAGCCCGCGGCCACCCCGACCACTCCGCGCCGGTACTTGTCGCTCTCGCCGGACGGCACGGGCAGCAGCGCGGCGACGTCCGCGTACTGGAGGGCCTCCAGGTCGGGCCGCTCCGGCAGTTCGGGCCCCAGGCCGATGTCCACGAGGTGCAGGGCGCCCGCGTGTTCGGCCGCCGGGTCGATGAGCAGGCCCGGCTTGTACGTACCGAAGGTCACCGTGGCGTCCGCCCGGACGGCGGGGCCGAGCACCTGCCCGGTGTCCGCCTCGACGCCGCTCGGCAGGTCCACGGCGAGCACCGGGGCCCGCCCGGCCGTGGCCTCGCGCACCAGCCGCTCGGCGTCCGGGCGCAGGCCGCCCCGCCCGCCGATCCCGGTGATGCCGTCCACGACCAGGTCCACGGTCCCGAGGTCGCCCAGGGCGCCGGTCACCCGCCCGCCCGCCGCGAGCAGCGCGGCGCGCCCGCCCGGGTGCGCCTTGTCCGGCGCGGTCAGCACCGCCCGGACGCCCGCCCCGCGCCGGGCGAGCGCGGCTCCGGCGTACAGGGTGTCGCCGCCGTTGTCACCGCTGCCGACGAGGAGCAGCACCCGGGACCCGTAGACCCGGCCGTTGCGCCGAAGCAGGTCGCCGCAGACCACCGCGAGGCCCGCGGCGGCGCGCCGCATCAGCGCGCCCTCCGGAACCCGTGCCATCAGGGCCCGCTCGGCGGCCCGTACCCTGTCCACGCTGTACGCATGTCGCATACGCTCAACCCTCCGCGATCACGACGGCCGACGCCACCCCCGCGTCGTGGCTCAGCGAGACGTGCCAGCCGCGCACCCCCAGCTCCGCCGCCCGTGCGGCGACCGTGCCACGCACCTCCAGCCGGGGCCTGCCGCTGTCCTCGACGCACACCTCGGCGTCCGTCCAGAGCAGTCCGGCCGGGGCGCCGAGCGCCTTGGCCAGGGCCTCCTTCGCGGCGAACCGGGCCGCCAGCGAGGCGGTCCCCCGCCGTTCCCCGCCCGGCAGCAGCAGCTCCGCCGGCCGGAAGAGCCGCCCGGCGAGCTGGGGCGTACGCTCCAGCGCCGCGCCGAAGCGCTCGACCTCCGCCACATCGATCCCGACCCCAATGATCACGCGCCCACTCACTCATTCGCTCACTCGACCGTCACGGACTTCGCCAGGTTGCGCGGCTGGTCCACCTCGTTGCCCCGGGCGGTCGCCAGTTCGCACGCGAAGACCTGCAACGGCACGGTGGCGACCAGCGGCTGGAGCAGCGTAGGCACAGCCGGGATCCGGACGAGGTGGTCGGCGTACGGGACGACCGCCTCGTCGCCCTCCTCGGCGATGACGACGGTACGCGCCCCACGGGCCCTGATCTCCTGGATGTTCGACACGATCTTGTCGTGCAGGACCGAACGGCCGCGCGGGGACGGCACGATGACCACGACCGGCAGCCCTTCGTCGACGAGGGCGATCGGCCCGTGCTTGAGCTCCCCGGCGGCGAAGCCCTCGGCGTGCATGTACGCGAGTTCCTTGAGCTTCAACGCGCCTTCCAGGGCCACCGGGTAGCCGACGTGCCGTCCCACGAAGAGCACGGTGTCCCGGTCGGCGAGCGTCCGGGCCAGCTCCCGTACGGGCTCCATCGTGCCCAGGACCGCCTCGACCTGACGGGGGATGTCCGAGAGCTGGTGGACCACGGTGCGGATCTCGTCGCCCCACTTGGTGCCGCGGACCTGGCCGAGGTAGAGCGCGACCAGGTAGCAGGCGACGAGCTGGGTCAGGAACGCCTTGGTGGAGGCGACGGCGACCTCGGGGCCGGCGTGCGTGTAGAGGACGGCGTCGGACTCCCTGGGGATGGTCGAGCCGTTGGTGTTGCAGATGGCCAGCACCCTGGCCCCCTGCTCACGGGCGTGGCGCAGGGCCATCAGGGTGTCCATGGTCTCGCCGGACTGGGAGATGGCGACGACCAGGGTGCGTCCGTCCAGGATCGGGTCGCGGTAGCGGAACTCGCTGGCCAGCTCGGTCTCGCAGGGCAGCCGGGTGATGTGCTCGATGGCGTACTTGGCGATCATCCCGGCGTGGAAGGCGGTCCCGCAGGCGACGACGACGACCTTGTCGACGTCCCTGAGTTCGTGCGGCGGGATGCGCACCTCGTCGAGGCGGAGCGCGCCAGAGGCGCCGATGCGGCCGAGGAGGGTGTCGGCGACGGCCTTCGGCTGGTCGGCGATCTCCTTGAGCATGAAGGAGGCGTACCCGCCCTTCTCGGCGGCGGACGCGTCCCAGTCCACGTGGTAGGCGCGCGTCCCGGCGGGGTGGCCGTCGAAGCCGGTGACGGTGGCCCCGTCCCGGCGCAGCTCCACCACCTGGTCCTGGCCGAGTTCGATCGCGGAGCGGGTGTGGGCGATGAACGCGGCGACGTCCGAGGCGAGGAACATCTCGCCGTCCCCGACGCCCACCACCAGGGGCGAGTTCCGCCGGGCCCCGACGACCGTGCCGGGCTCGTCGGCGTGCACAGCGACCAGGGTGAACGCGCCTTCCAGCCGCCGGCACACCTGCCGCATGGCCTCGGCCAGCTCCCCGGCCGAGGAGTACGCCTCCGCCAGGAGGTGGGCCACCACCTCGGTGTCGGTCTCGGAGGCGAGGTGATGACCGCGGCCGGTCAGTTCCTCGCGCAGGACGGCGAAGTTCTCGATGATCCCGTTGTGCACGACGGCGACCCGGCCCGCGTTGTCCAGGTGCGGGTGCGCGTTGGCGTCGGTCGGCCCGCCGTGCGTGGCCCAACGGGTGTGCCCGAGACCGGTGTTCCCGGCGGGCAGCGGCCGGTCCTTGAGCTCCTTCTCCAGATTGACGAGCTTCCCGGCCTTCTTGGCCGAGGCCAGACCGCCGTCCGCCGGAACGGCGACTCCGGCCGAGTCGTAGCCCCGGTATTCGAGGCGCCTCAGTCCCGCGACGACGACGTCCTGCGCCGACTGCCCACCGACATAACCCACGATTCCGCACATATCAGCACCATACGGCTCGGGTCACGCCCTGCCCGGCGTCCGACATGTCCGCGAGGTGGCGGGCCCTGCGCGGGCCTACGCCTTCCGGTACGCGGGGCCGCCGCCTCCTTCAGGCGAGCCGGGCGCGCAGGCAGGCGAGCACCACGCCCACCGGCGCCAGCACCACGGGCAGGAACACGAGTGCCACCGCGACCGGGGTGATGACGACGAGGACGCCGGTGACCCACACGTTGTCGTCGGTGGTGGCGAGCATGAGCAGCCCCGCCCCGTGCGCCACGTACGTACCGAGCCACTTCAGCACCGCGACGGCCACGGCGATCACGGCCGCGGCCAGCAGGCAGATTCCGGTGGTGCGCGGCCGTGCGGTACGGGTCAGCGTCCAGGAACGGCGCATCGCGGCCGTCGCGGAGCAGCGGTCCGCCACCCGTACGGCGGTGGCCGGCGCGAAACGGGCGAGGAGGACCAGCCCGAGCCCCCAGATCACCACGGGCAGGACCCGTCCCACCAGGATGAACGGCACGGTCGCCGGGTCGTGGTACGTGGGCCACACCACCCCAGGCACCCACTCCTCGGCGACGGCGGCCAGCACGAGCAGGCCCGCCAGCGCCGGGACGAGGGCGCACACCAGGGTGAGCCACTGGACGCGGAAGGCTGCGCCCAGATGCGGACGGGACCGTCGCCACAGGGCGCGGAGGGTGAGCGTCCCGGGACCGGCGCCCGGCGGCGCGCCCGCCGCGTCGCGCTCCCGCGCGTGGGCCACGGTCACGGCCTGGGCGGTGAGCAGCCAGGCGAGCAGGGCCACCGCGACGAGGAGCAGCAGGGGGTACACGCAGAACGCGACCTTGACGAGACCGTCCCACTGGTCGATGTACGCGACGTAGGACTCCTCGTAGTCGATGGAGCTCTCGGCCGATCGCCTGGCCTCCAGGAAGAGGCCCCACGACGCCTCGAACCCGGCGGCCACGATCCCGCCGCCGACGACGGACGCCGCCGCGACCGCGAGTGCGGCCGAGGCGAACACGGGGCGCCGGTCGCGGCCGGTGATTCTCAGACCCTCGGCCACGACGGATCTCCCGGCCCGGCCGCCCTCCGAGCCGATCACCAGGGCGGTGCCGTTCGGATGATCTTCCATGGTCACTGCGACGCCCGCGTCCGTGCGCGCGGTTCCCGCCATGGCCGGAAACGGCGCGTTCCCGGATGCCGCCGTGGCCGGGACCCGTGCTCGCGCGCAGGTGGGCTCAGGAGGCCGGGCCCTCCCCCGCCGCCTTGTCGGGCACCAGGGCGAGGCTGACGATGTGCCGGACACGGCCGTCGCCGGGGGCGTGTCCCGTACGGCGGGCGACCAGCGCCTCCCACTCCTCCACCAGTTCGGTGAACTCCTCGGGGGTCGCCCACACCGCTCCCTGCCGGTAGAGGACGCCCTCCTGTGCGGGGTCGGCGTCCTCGCGGGAGAGGTAGCGGTCGAGGTCGGCCATCATCACCCCGGTGAAGACGGTGAAGGCCTGCCGGTGGTCGTCCTTGGTCATGCCGGCGCGGGCCTCCTCGTCGACGAGGGCCTCGTCCTGCCGGACCCGATAGCTGCGTTCCACCGTCCCGCGTACGGGTCTCTCGTGGACCACTTCCAGGATGCCGGCCTGGGTGAGCGTCGCGACGTGCCGGTACATGGTGGCCGGTGAGACGTCCGGCAGGCGTTCCCGGAGCTGGGCGGTGGTCAGCTCACCGGCGCCGACCAGAGTCTGGATGACGCGCATCCGGACCGGGTGGAGGAGGAGATTCACGGTTGCCATGAGGCCAATGATCTCATATCTGATAACGTTCTCGTAGTTGAGAACGGGCGGCGTTCGCAACGGCGTCCACCGTGGCGTGTGAAACGACAGTGCCGCGTGAGACGAAAGAGGCGGAGCTTTGCCGGACATCGACATGACGGTCACCGCGGACGACGGGACCCCGCTGGCCGGCAGCCTGACACTGCCCACCGGCCCCGGCCCGCACCCGGCCGTCCTGCTGCTGCACGGCTCCGGCCCGCTGGACCGCGACGGCAACGCCCCGAAGCTCCCGGTGAACCTGGCGCGTCCGGTGGCCGAGGCCCTCGCGGCACGGGGGATCGCCACCCTGCGCTACGACCGGCGAGGCGCCGGTGCCACCCCCGGCGACTGGCGGACGGCCGGCTTCACCGACAACCGCCGGGACGCCGCGGCGGGCGTACGCGCCCTGGCGGACCGGGCCGGCATCCGCGCGGACGCGATCGGCGTGATCGGCCACAGCGAGGGCGCACTGCACGCCATGGCCCTGGGCTCCCGGCCGGACGTACGGGCGGTGGTGCTGCTGGCCGGCTTCGCCGGCGTGGGCGAGGACGCCTTCCGGTGGCAGGGCCGCTCGATCATGTCGAGCATGCCCGCCCCCGTCCGGCTGCTGCGCCGGCCGCTGGCGGGACTGGGCAGCCGGGTCCTCGCCCGGGTGAAGGAGACCCGGACGGACGTGGCGCGGGTGGCCGGGAACAAGGTCAACGCCCGCTGGCTGCGGGAGATGCTCGTCCACGACACCCGGGACGACCTGGCCGCCGTCGACGCCCCGGTCCTCGCCGTCACCGGCGACAAGGACCTCCAGGTCGATCCGGACGACCTGAAGGAGATCGCCCGGCTGGTTCCCGGCGGCGCGGAGACCCACCGCGTCGCCGATCTCACCCACGTCCTGCGACGCGACTCCGGGCGCCCCGCCCTGACCTCCTACCGCCGCCTGCTGCGCGAGCCGGTCGATCCGGGCCTGCTCGACCTCGTCGCCGAGTGGCTCACCCGCCACCTGTCCATGACGACCACTCACGAGACGGCCACCGAGAGGCAGTCCGCTGCTTCCTGACCTCGCGTCCTCGGTGTACGGCACACCCTGGGGTGCCGCACGAGCCGTATGAGCACCACGGCCGGCACCGATCAAGACGCCGGCCAAGGCGCCGGCCGGCCGCGGAGAACAGCAGACCGTTCAGGCATGAAACGCGGTGACCCCGTTCACACGCACGACACCACGGCCGCCGCAAGGAGGCCGAACACACGGCCACCCGCCCTCAACGTCCAAGCCGTCACCACCCGTTACGGCAAGAGCGCCTACGTGGTCCACGCCACCGTCACGACCGCAGCGACCCGCATGGGGCTGCGCTCGTGATCCACTGGACTCCGTAGGCGCCCACCGCTCGACTCAGCGCACGTCGACGAAGTCCGCCTTGGCGGTGGCGGTGCCCGTGGTGGACGACCCGCCGTAGCTCCAGCGCCAGTACCCGTCCACCGATGCCTTGACCGTGGTCTTCAGCGCGCCCGTGGAGCCCGTCTTCACCGTCTTGACGGTGGAGTAGGTGGAGCTGCCCTTCTTTCGGAACTGGAGCTTGACCGACGCGCCGCCGACGCCGGTGTACGTGTGCTTCGCCCAGTCCGCCCGCTTGAGGCTGCCGGTCACGGTGATGGTCTTGCCCTTCTTCACCGGCTCCGGCGAGGCGTTGACGGTGACCTTCGCCCACCGCTTGAGCTGCGCGGTGCCGGAGGCGGTGACGATCTGCTCCGTCTTGAGCCCGCCACTCGGCTTCCAGAGCTGCGTCAGGGCGCCGATCTTCCAGGTGGTGGCGTCGTTGTTCGAGCGAAGGCCGTAACGCGGGTCGATGTACAGGCTGCCCTCGCAGTCCGCGATCCGGGGTGTCGTCGCGTCACAGGTGTACATGACCGAACCGAGGCCGTTCTCCGCCCCCTTGGCCAGGGTGGTGCCGTGGTACAGGAAGGGCCTCGCGGTCCACGGCCACATGTTGGCCGAGGTGTACCCGGAGGGAAGGGTGACCCGGAAGGTGATGGACGGCTCCTTCTCGTCCGTCGTACCCACGACGATCGGTTTGCCTCCGTTGACCACGACCCGGGACACCTTGATCCCGGTACTCGCGGCCTGCGCCGCCGGAGCCGTGAACGCCGAAAGAGCGAGCGCCCCCACGACCACACCCACGGCGCCGGTTCTACCACTTGTCTTCACGCGCACCTCATCGCTGCGAAAGGAGTAAGAATCCGCCGCCCGGAACGATCACCGGCCGAACGGCGGTGCGGCAGAGTACCAAGAAGCCCTGGTCACACAACGCCCCGGGACCACCAAAAGCCTGGGGCGTGACAGCAGTTGAACGGACACCGGCGCCTACACCTCGCCGGAAGCCGTACCAGTAATTACCGAGGTCGAACTCGTGAAGCCATTGGGGTAACGGTTGGTGCCTGCCTGCGGCATCGACGGATGATGAGGTACCCACAGGGTGGCGGCAGCAACGACAGTGCAAGTGTGAGGAGTTACGACTCAGGGCAGCTGAGCGGTCTGGCCAGGGCGAGGGCTGTTCAGTAACTGCCCACCTGCGGGGGGGGGCCGGTTTCAGATCAGTGCAGTGATGGCGTCACGCGTAGGCCAAGGGTGGCCCCTGGGCCGCTGCAATCCATTGGCCGTGTCGTTGCCGCGACCGAGTGAGAGGCAGTTCGCTCGGCTGGGATACTGCAGGCCGAGCACGGCCGGGGGCCGCCGATGAACCATGAGCCGCGTGAAGACGGTGATCGGACGGCCGCTTACGTCTCACACCACGATCCAGGGCGTACGAGCTGTTGGTGCGTAACGGCTGGTCCTGTCGAGTTCCGGCCCTTCGCGCAACGGAACGGGACGACGACGCGGTCGCTGACTGGCTGGCTGGCTTAAGGAAGCGTGGCCACGCGCGGAAGTTCGTACAAAGCCCGTGGAGCATGGCTGGTCTTTGAGGACGAAGCCGGCCTCTCCATGAGCCGTCGCACGCCAAACCTGGCCCAGCGTGCCAGGACGCCAGTAGGGCGAGTCCGCAGCCCGCCCTCGTAGACGCTGTCGCAAGTTCCTGCCGGAACGGCCAATGGAGGCGGCGGCGAACACATAAGGTTTGCCGCCTCCATCGATCACCGAGTGCCCACTAACAGCGGCTAACACAATGAGTTGATCTGTCGGTGGGTGATGAGACAGCAGGCGAGTTTGAGGAAGGCTTCGTGGATGTCGGCCCGTCGTTCCCAG